>NZ_CYSD01000001.1 GCF_001458415.1 Tritonibacter multivorans
CAACCTGGCTCACGCTCGTGTTGTGATCGCGGCCTGGGCTACCGACTACAACACCGAGCGCCCGCACTCGGCCTTGGATTACCAGACCCCGGCTGACTATGCCCGAACCCTGAACACTGCAATCGCCCGCCCCGCTGCGCCAGATGAAAGCTCCGCGCGTCGGGCGATTGCTCAACCCGCGCCGATTGGCGTAAACACCAACCGGGCTCAAATCGCGGCTGGATGAAAGTTCAGTGGCAGGTCAGTCTCATGCCGATCTATCAGAAACCCAATACGAGCAAAGCTGCAAAGGGTCACAAGATTTACCCTTATCTACTGCGCGGGTTGCGGGTAAATCGGCCAAATCAAGTTTGGTGCGCCGACATCACATATCTACCGATGCGGCGCGGCTTTCTGTATCTGGTGGCCATCATGGACTGGCACACGCGCAAGGTTCTGGCATGGCGTATCTCAAACACGCTCGAGGCAGAGTTTTGCGTCGATGCGCTGAACGAAGCGACCCACAAGTTCGGCCCGCCTGAAATCATGAATACGGATCAGGGCAGTCAGTTCACGTCCTTTGCATGGACGGACCGGTTGCGGCGATCTGGTGTTCGTATCTCCCCTCTCGGGACATTGCTACGCAATGCCCTGCCGGGCAGTGGATGGATGGTAAAGGCCGGTTCCTCGACAACATCTTCGTCGAGCGGCTCTGGCGATCCCTGAAATACGAGTGTGTTTATTTGCACGCTTGGGAGACTGGATCAGAGGCAAAGGCGGGCGTCAGGAAGTGGATGGAGTTTTACAATCACAAACGCCCCCATTCTGCTCTTGGCGGCAAACCACCAGCCATGATCTATTCGCTGAGAAATGAAACAACAAACCCCGATCAGCAGGTGCAAAGAGTAGCTTAATTTACGCCAGAACCTGTCCAATCATTGGGGAGTAGCTCACAAGAACATCCCGGGCGCTGATCTGGCTAATTGGATAAGCACCCAAGTCTGCACACAGGAGGCCATGAAGCCATTCCGTCTTGGCTAGAGTGGATGCAGATTTGCCTTCATGACGCTTTTTCTCGAGCAAGGCGCTAGCGAGCCTGCCGAAGGTTTCCCGGTGCTCGGCTTCCTTAGCAATCTGCGCGCGCTTTCGTTCAAATGATGGGTCCTTGCCCGCGGCAAGCACCTTGCGCGCCTCGTCCCGCTTGTCCCGCGCCTGCTTAAGGCTCAGATCAGGGTACTTCCCAAAGGACAGGAGTTTTTCCTTGCCCATCCAGCGACACTTGAACCGCCAGAGCTTCGACCCGCCTGGATTGATCAAGAGGAACAAGCCATCAAAGTCGGCCTGTTTGTAAGGCTTCGCTTTTGGCTTTAGCGCGCGGACCTTAGCGTCACTCAGAACAGGCATCTGGGGGTACCCTTATTTCACGACCTCGGCGATACCCCGACCTATACCCCCATTTAGGGTAGATTGGACTGGATCGCTCCGGACAATCTCGGACAAAGGGTCCGATATTTTCTATGAAATTCAGGCTACTGGAAGAAATCTAGAACCACAACTGGAAGGGAATGTGGTGCCCGGGGGCGGAATCGAACCACCGACACGAGGATTTTCAATCCACTGCTCTACCCCTGAGCTACCCGGGCAGGGTTTAGGCTGTTCGCCTTGGGTGGGGGCGTTCTATGCTTTAGCTGGGGGAGTGTCCAGAGCCTTTTTGAAGAAAAATGCTAATGAGGTGCATTTTCTTTCTCAGACCCCTCTCGCATCGCGTTTTCCAATGCGTTTTCAAGGTCTTCCTGCTCTGTGCTGGGGACGGCGTAGGTCCCGTTCATCCACCGTACCAGGTCAATATCGGCACAGCGGCGCGAGCAGAAAGGGCGGAAGTCGGGGCGCGTGTCTTCGCCGCAAATGGGGCAGCTCATGAGAGCAGCCCCGCCACCGCCAGACGGCTGCGTTTGCGTTGAAGTTCAAAGTGACCCAAGTTGGTCCAGCCCACGAGAATGGTTTCCTCTGTGTCGGCCTTGAATGCGGCGCGCAGGGTGCTTTCAAAGGCACGGCGGTCCTTCTTGGGCATGGGCGCGGCATCGACCACAATCTGGCCACCCAAACCACGCACACGCAGCACACGGGCCAGAGCCTTGGCGCAAGCCATATTGGCCTTCAGACCAGCCGCCATGGAGGTGTCGGACCCTGTATTGACGTCAACCGCGACAAAAGCGCGGGTGGGTTCGACAAACAGCGACGCCCCACCCCCCAGCGAGACGGAAATCCCCATGGTGTCATCCAGCGCGTCCAGCACACCGCAGCGTTCAAAGCTGCCGGGCGCGCTTTCTACCTGCGCCGGTTCGGACCATTCCCGCCAGGCGAGAAGATGTGGCGTGTCGCCTTCGGTCAGGGTTTCGGGCTCGGTGCTCTCATCGGCCAGAACCTGATCTGCCATGGCGCGCATGGCGGCGATGTCTTCGGCGATCTCGTCCGGGTCGGACCCCGCGCAGGCAGAGCGCAGGATCAGGCCATAGTCACAGCCCTCCATGACCTCATGGGCGATTTCCAGCAGGCGGTCGCGTTCGTCTTCGTCGCGGATGGAGCGAGAGATGTTCAGACCGGGCGCTTCGGGCGTTACAATGGCATAGCGGCTTTTGAACAGCACCTTCTGGGTCACCGGAATGGCCTTGCCGTCTTCGGCATAGCCCGTGACCTGCACCAACAGCATCTGCCCGGGGGACAGGCCCTTGACCTGCTTGAGGAAGGCTGACCCATCCGGCGTGGTCAGAAACATGCCACCCTGGCCTTTGACCGGGCGATCTGCGCGGGCACGGTAGATGGTGCCCGGCGCAGGTGCGTCGCCTTCGATCAGGAAATCGTCCAGCTTGCCATCCACCATCAAGGCGGCGGCTTCGCGGTCGTTGATATGGTCGAGAATGATCTGACGGCCCTTCATTGCGCGGCCTCCTTATAAAGCGGGTATCCTGCAGCTTGCAGCAGGTTTGCGGTCTCAGACAGGGGCAGGCCGACAATGCCGGTGAAGGACCCTGCGATCCAAGGGATAAAAGCGCCTGCGGGCCCCTGAATGGCATAACCGCCGGCCTTGCCGTCCCAGTCGCCAGTCGCGAGATAGGCGTTCAGCTCTTCGTCGCTGAGGCGTTTCATTTGCACGGCCGAAACAACATCACGTTCCCAGACCTTCTCCCCCTTGCGGACGGCAACGGCGGTGATCACCCGGTGGCGGCGACCGCCGAGGGCCATCAGAAACGCGGCAGCTTCGCCTGCATCGGAAGGTTTGCCCATAATCCGGCGCCCCAAGGCCACAGTGGTGTCAGCACATAGGACGATATCATCCGCACCGGCGGCCACAGCCTGCACCTTTTCGCGGGTCACACGGGCGCAATAGGCACGCGGCAGCTCGCCTTTGAGTGGGGTCTCATCAATGTCGGGTGGGGAAACCTGATCTGGCACCACGCCCAATTGCCCCAAAAGCTCCAGCCGCCTTGGGCTGCCTGATCCGAGAATGAACGCCATGGCTGGCCTCCTGTTGTTCCTGTCCCGTCATACTGCCGGGCGCGCGTGCTGAAAAGCCGCGCCGCTTTCATCTTTTTCTAAATATCCCCGCCGGAGGCAGCGCTGCACAGCAGCGCTTTTCTACCAGTGCGAAAAAACAAAAGCCCGGCGAGAGGCCGGGCCTTTTTGATGTTTGGCAGATCGTCCGCTTATTTGAAGCGGTAGTTGATCCGGCCTTTGGTCAGGTCATAAGGTGTCATTTCCACCTGTACCCGGTCGCCTGCCAGAACACGGATGCGGTTTTTGCGCATCTTGCCTGCCGTATGTGCGATGATCTCATGGCCGTTTTCCAGCTCGACCCGAAACGTCGCATTGGGCAGGAGTTCCTTCACGACACCGGGAAATTCGAGCGTATCTTCCTTGGCCATGTTGTCTCCATCGTTGAGTAAGCCCCAATAGGGGCAGCCCGCACGTCACGGGATGAGGGCTTAAATGGGGGCATTTCCCCAAGTTTTCAAGGGTGCAATCACGTCAATCGGACATTAGTGGCCGTTTCGCGTCCCTTCTGCTCGTCCCAATGCAGGCGGTTTCGCACCCCGCCATTGACGCGAACCTCGGCAATCGCGGCAAGATCGACTTCTGCATAGGTCCAGCCTGGGGTGTTTAGCCCCCCTTCTGCCAGCACCCCTGTGCCAGGGAAGCCCTTGTCAGGTGGGCAGAAAATACCGCCAGCGCCGGTGTTTACATCCACCGCTTCGGACCATGAATAGGTGCCCACGATCGAGGATTGCGCGGTGATGCACTGTTGTTCCAATGCCCGCGCCATCGCGCCAATGCGCACCCGCCAGTACCCCGCCAGCGTTTCCGTACAGGAGGGCGCGAGAATCACATCGGCCTCGGACAGCCCCCGCGCCAAAAGTGGGTATTCGCTGTCATAGCAGATCAGAACGCCGATTTTGCCAAGTGCGGTGTCGAACAGCTTGAGCGGCCCGCCTGCAACGATATCCCATGGGTCGCGTTCAAACGGGGTCATGATCTGCTTGTCCTGATGATCGCGCCCGCCTGTGGGGGAGAAGAACTCCGCCCGGTTCACAGGCCGCGGCGCGCCGGTCATGACGGGGGCTGAAGCGGCAAGGATATGGACGTTGTTTTCTGTGGCCAGTTTGGCATGCAGCGCGGCGGCATCTTCCATTTTCTCCGACACCGCGCGGATCGACCCTTCGAGGTCACCCGCAACATCGGCCCCATCGAGCGTGGCAAGCTCCATCGCACCGTATTCGGGAAACATCAGCAGATCCGCGCCATTGTCCGCCGCATCCGACACCCAATGGGCTATTTTGTCTTCGTATTGGCGCCAACTGTCAAAAAAGGTCAGCGGGTAGGCCGAGGTGGCGATCTTCATGTGCTACAGGTCCCGGATCCAGAATTGCAGTGGCTTCTTGGTCTCGTCTTGGTGCCCGACGTCTTTCCAGCTGAACTCTGCCACGACGCCCTCTAACCGCGCATAGCCGCGTTTGCGCCAGAAGGGATCCAGCGGCGCATAATCTGCGGGTTGCATGGGGTGGTCGGCTGGGCGCTGCACGCCGCAGAAGGCGGATTTTTTGAAACCCAGTGCGCGGGCATGCGCCTCGCGGTGGTCAAAGAACCCATGCCCAGCCCCCTGACCACGGTATTCCGGCAGCAGCACCGATTCCGCGCAGTAAAAGACGTCGTTCAGGTCAAGTCCGGTGTCCGCAAAGGGGCGGGCGAAATCATCGGCGTGATCAGAAAGCGGTGTGCCGGTGGAGGCGCCGACCAATCGGTCGCCGTCAAAGGCCCCCACAACAATCGCTGAGGCACTGTCGCGGTAGGTGGCCATATAGCGCTGCTCATAGGCGAGGTCGCCATCGTACAGATAGGGCCAGTCGCGAAACACCGCGATGCGCAGGCGGGCGACATCATCCAGCGCGGCCGCAAGCGCCGCGCCAGTCAGGGTTTCGATCCGCAAAACCATCAGGCAGAGACCTGTTTGATCCAGTCAGAGAGGTTGTAATAGGTGGTCACGCGGGTAATCTGGCCGTCCTTCAGGCTGAAGAAAGACCCCGCAGGCAGTTTGTAGGTCTGGCCAGTCGCTTCGGGCAGGCCTTCATCGGTGGCCAGATAGGTGCCGTTCACGGTGAATTCTGCCGCCGCGCGGGTGCCGTCGTCGCTGACAAAGATCTGCATATCCGTCAGGTTTTCTTTGTAGCAGCGGTCCATATGGGCGCAGAAGTCGCGGAACTTTGCCTTGCCGATGCGAATATTGCCTTCGTTGACGTGGTGGGCCACGTCATCCGCCAGACAGTCGATCATGGCTTCGGTGTCGTCTGCATTAAAGGCCGCGAAATAGCGCGCGATGGTGTCGGTCATGTCGTTCTCCGGTCAAGCGGCCGGATCACCCCAACGCTCTTTCAGGCGGGCAATGATCTGGTCGCGGGTTTGCCTGTAGCTTTCTAGCTTGGCGTCGCGCGTCTCTCCCAGCCCAGTAGGGTCCATAATTGGCCAATATTCGACATCGAGGTGAAAAAATCGGGTGAGTTCCAGCGCCTGGCGCTGGCTGGCGGGCGACAGCGCGATCACCAGATCATAAGAAGAGATGTCGTCGCCCCATTGCTCCATCTCGTCGAAAGAGCGCGATTGATGGCGCGACAGTTCCACATCGATTTCCTGGCAGACCGAAATGCAGAAGCCGTCGATTTCCAGATCGTTTTTGACACCGGCGGACTGTACGTAGGTGCCGGTGCCATAAAGCTTTTTCATGATCCCCTCGGCCATGGGGGACCGGACCGCATTGTGGTCACAGCAAAACAAAATCGACTGCGGAAGTGGCTCCACGCATCAGCCTCCGAAATGCAAGACGCAGATCAGCGTGAACAGGCGGCGGGCGGTGTCGGTGTCGACCTCGGCCTTGCCATCCAGGCGTTCTTGCAGGACGCGACTGCCTTCGTTGTGGATGCCCCGGCGCGCCATATCGATGGTTTCAATCTGGCTGGGCGGCAGGGTTTTCACCGCATTGAAGTAGCTTTCGCAGATTTGATAGTAGTCTTTGACCACTTGCCGGAAGGGCGACAGCGACAGGTGGAATTCTGCGGCCTTATCGCCCTTTTCGGTTTCCACATCAAAGACCAGCCGCTTTTCACGGATCGCCAGCCCCAGATGATAGGGGCCATCGGGCACGGCGCGTTCGTCCCGTTTGGGCAGGACAAAGCTATTGTCTTCGATCAGATCGAAGATTGCCACTTTGCGTTCCTGTTCGATCTCCGGGGTGGGAGGCGGCAGGTTGCTGTCATCCAGCTCTATTTGGCTGATCCGGCTCATCGGTTTATCCCGTTGCGGTCTGTGGTGCAGTTTCAGGTTCCCCAAAGTGGTAGCGCAGGTGTGTCTCCCTTACAATGCAGGTGCAGAAAGATCTCTGTCCGCGCTGCGGGGAACTCTGCGTCACATGGGGCGCGATGGCAAGCTTAGCGGTTGAGTTTCTCCAAGCGGGCCAGAACCGACAGACCGTGCGCCTCCAGGCTTTCGCTTTTGGCCAGAACGGCTGCGCCGGGGCCGATCGCCTTGAGCGCTTCGGGGGTCATCTGGCTGAGCGTGGTGCGTTTGATGAAATCCATCACCGACAGGCCGGACGAGAAGCGCGCAGAGCGCGCGGTCGGCAGCACGTGGTTCGGCCCGCCGATGTAATCGCCAATGGCTTCGGGCGTGTATTGGCCGAGGAAAATCGCGCCTGCGTGGATGGTTTGTTCCGACAGGGCCACAGGGTCTGCGACGCAAAGCTCCAGGTGTTCGGGGGCAATCCGGTTCGACAGGGCTGCGGCCTCGTCCAGATCCTTGACCACGATCACGGCGCCATAATCGCGCCAGCTGGGGCCCGCAATGGCGCGGCGTTCCAATGTTTCCAGACGTTTATCCACGGCGGCGGCCACGGCGCGGCCAAAATCGGCGTCATCGGTGATCAGCAGGGACTGCGCGCTTTCGTCGTGTTCAGCCTGGCTCAGCAGATCCAGCGCGATCCAGTCGGGATTGTTGTCCTTGTCGGCGATCACAAGGATTTCGGAGGGGCCCGCGATCATGTCGATGCCGACCTTGCCAAAGACGCGGCGCTTGGCCGCCGCCACAAAGGCATTGCCGGGGCCGGTGATCTTGTCCACGGGGGCAATGGTTTCCGTGCCATAGGCGAGCGCCGCCACAGCCTGCGCGCCGCCAACGCGGTAGATCTCATCAACACCTGCGATCTTGGCCGCCAGCAGCACCAGCGGGTTGATCTGCCCGTCGGGCGTCGGCACGGTAATGCAAAGGCGTTCAACGCCTGCAACCTTGGCCGGGATCGCGTTCATCAGAACCGAAGACGGATAGGACGCCAGACCACCCGGCACATAAAGCCCGGCCGCAGAGACCGCAGACCAGCGCCAGCCCAGCGTTGCCCCTGCCGCATCGGTCCATTGCTTGTCTTCCGGCATTTGTTCCGCGTGATAGGCGCGGATGCGTTCGGCGGCCAGCTCAAGAGCGGCGCGTTCTTCATCCGACACTGTGGCGACGGCGGCTTCGATCTCGGCGTCGGTAATGCGCAGGTCGGCTGCGGTCAGATCCATACGGTCGAATTTGTTGGTCAGCTCCACCAGCGCCGCATCCCCGCGGGTGCGTACGTCATGAATAATGCCCGCAACAATCGCGTCCACATCCGGGCTGTCTTCGCGCTTGGCGTTCAAGAGGTCGGTAAAACGGGCCTCGAAATCGGCATCATTTGTGGTCAGAAAAACGGGCATTGGGGCACTCCTTTGTGCTCGGAATACTGCCGAGTGGGCCGGGTCTCAAGATCCTTGGGTGAAATAGGTGCTGGCAGACCGTCAAAGACCTAACGTGCGAGGGCGTCGGACAAGGGTTTCGGGAGCTCCACGTCGTGATCCAGGGCGTACAGCATCAAAAGGTCATTGCGGGGCTTGCCATCGATCATGACCGACCGTGGGTGCAGCCCGAAGGCGATGAACCCGGCCGCCTGATAGAAAGAAATTGCAGCCTTGTTGGTGTCATCCACACGCAGTTCAACCTGCAGGATCCCGCGTGAACGCGCGTAGTCCAGCATCCTGGCCAGCATTGCCTGACCCAGACCGCGTCGTTGATATTCAGGTTTGACGTAGAAAGGACCCAGTTCCGCCGAATGGCGCAGCCGTTCCACCGACCGCGCGCGCAGGCCCGCAATGCCCACAAGGTGGCCATCCTCTTCTACGCCCCAATTGTAACCTGCCGCCAGACCGTCGCGCACCCGCGCATCCGAGGTCACGGCGGCCTCGTTCGGGGTGAGCAGGAAAGCGCCCGGAAACCGGGTCAGCCCATCCGTCCACACAATGCGAAACGCGTCGAGGTCACTGGTGTTCAGTTGTCGGATGATCATTCTGGGTGCTTTGGGGCCTTGCCAGAGGGGGCTTCATACGGACGTGTCACGTCCTTGAGAGAAACATCCAGCGCTTCGACCTGCAGGCGCAAGGCGCCATCGCCCGCCAGGGTCAGGACAATATGGCCTGCGCCATCGTCGCCCGCTTCAAAACGGACATCCAGAAGCGACAGAACAAGGTCTTTGTCTTTGCGATCGATCCCCTGCGAGGCAACGCCCAGAACGGTGTCGATGACCAGCAGCGACTGCACCCGTTCAAAGGCGCGGCCGCGCCGTTCCGCCGCAACGCGGTCTTCCCAGCGGAAGCGGTTGAGGAGAATGGCAAAGCGGTGCTCGCGCGGCCGCCATGCCATCTGGGGGGAGGTGAAAACAGCATCCTGCACCAAAGAAGAGAGCACAGAGAGGTCCTCGGGCGTCTCGGCGCCAAGGTTCAGCGGGGCCTCGCGACCCTCTTCAAAGGTTGCATCTGCCATTAGTCCTCCTTGATACGTTCGATTGTGGCGCCAACACCAGACAGCTTGCGCACAACATGTTCGTAACCGCGATCCAGATGATAGACGCGCGACACGCGGGTCTCTCCTTCGGCGGCCATGCCGGCCAGGATCAGTGAAACGGATGCCCGCAGGTCGGTTGCCATCACGGGCGCCCCTTTCAGCTTTTCGACGCCGGTCACTTTGGCGGTGCCGCCTTGGACTTCGATCTTGGCGCCCATGCGGATCAGCTCGGGGGCATGCATAAAGCGGTTCTCAAAGATCTTTTCTTCCAGCGTCGCGGTGCCTTCTGCGGTGCACATCAGCGCCATGAACTGCGCCTGAAGATCGGTTGGGAAGCCGGGGAAGGGTTCTGTCACCACATCGACAGCTTTCACGCGGCCATTCTTGCGGGCGACTTTCAGTCCCTTTTCGGTATCGGTGACCTCGAGCCCGGTTTCTTCGAGCTTCTGGCAAAAGGCCTCGAGCAGATTGCGGCGACCACCGAGCAGCTCAACCTCGCCACCGCAGATCGCAGGGGCCAGCATATATGTGCCCAGCTCGATCCGGTCGGTGACCACCGGGTGCGTGGCACCATTCAGACGGTCCACACCCTGGATGGTGATGGTCGAGGTGCCGTCACCTTCGATCTGTGCGCCCATTTTGCGCAGGCAGTCGGCAAGGTCGACGATTTCCGGTTCGCGTGCGGCATTCTTGATGACGGTTGTGCCCTTGGCCAGCGTCGCAGCGAGCAACGCGTTTTCCGTGGCCCCAACCGAGACAATCGGGAAGTCCACAACACCGCCCTGCAGGCGGCCCTTTGGCGCGCGCGCGTGGACATAGCCGTCTTTCAGATCCAGCTCGGCGCCCATGGCTTCCAGCGCCTTGAGGTGCAGGTCAACCGGGCGCGCACCAATGGCGCAGCCGCCGGGCAGCGAGACCACCGCATGGCCTTCGCGGGCCAGCATCGGACCCAGCACCAGAATGGAAGCGCGCATTTTGCGCACAATGTCATAATGGGCGGTGTGGTTATCCAGCCCATGGCTGGACATGGCCAGCACCTGACCGTCGTTCAGCGCCGAAACTTCGGCGCCCAGCGACTGCAGCAGCGTCGTCATGGTGCGAATGTCGCTTAGGCGGGGTGCATTGGTCAGGGTCAGCGGTTCTTCACTAAGCAAAGTGGCCGGCATCAAAGTCAGGCAGGCGTTTTTTGCACCTGCGATCGGGATCTCCCCGTGAAGCGGCCCGTTACCGGTTACCAGAATCGAATCCATCTGCTCTTTATTCCTCAGTATCGTCGGAGCTGTTGCCCGTTATGTTGTCTGTGGCTTCATTTTTTGCAGCCCTTGCTTTGGCTTGCGCCTTGCGTCGGGCCATGTTCGCCTTCAGTGCAGCCTTGAGACGATCCTCGCGGGTGCTCTCTGACTGGAGGGTGGAAGGTTTTTTGGTCTGTGACATGAACTTTCTCTAACTTAGTCGAAAAAAACTTTCTAGATGCTCTTGCGCTCCCCTGCGGTTATGCGTAGAAGCCCCCTCACCGGCGCTGCTGTAGCTCAGAGGTAGAGCACTCCCTTGGTAAGGGAGAGGTCGAGAGTTCGATTCTCTCCAGCAGCACCATCTTCTCAAGCACATGAAAAGATAGACAAATCGGCCAGATGGTCGATTGTCCAGCGCCGTTTGTGCAGCTTTTCTGTAGGCCAAAGCTGGCACTTTTCTTGTCGATATCTGGCAGAAAGTCTGGTCGTCCTTTGTTGGCTGAGCGGTCAGTAGAGCCGCGCAATACGGCCCGCGCGTCCGTGCGGCCCAGCGTGACCTTCCAATTCTGGCCGCCCTGCGCTGTTAAGTGCCCAATCCGAATCAATTTTTCGCCGCGCCGCCCGGGCTGAAAACGGAAAGTACACTTTCCATTTTTTCGGGAAAATTGCGTTTCCTGCGTGAAATTGCAGCAATTTCAGCGTTTTCGCAGCGTGACTTTTGGGATTCCTTTACATGCAGCGGTGGAAACACCCGCAATTAAGCTGCGGGAAAGAAATTGCAGGCACCTTTTTTGCAGATTTACGCAACACCCTCGCCGACTTCCGAATATGCAGAACAAAAGGGCCTAGCAGATGAACCCTATTTCCAGACTACTTCAGCGCACGGCCCTTGCGGTCAAGTTGCCAATTTTCATTGCCGTTCCCCCGGTTTTGATCCTGTTGCTCGCGGTGAGCATGCTGAGCATTCAGGTACACAAAGTTTTGGATGGGGAACATCGCACATCTTACGAGACCCTCTTGCACGAACGCTCTGCTGTGCTGGAGCGCTGGCTGGATGATGCGGCGGCCGATATTTCGGCCTTTTCCATCAGTGGCAACGCGATTTTGGGCCTGCGGGATTTTGCAAACAGTTGGCGTCCGCTGAAAGGGGTAGAGCCGCAGGATTATCTGCGTCAGCTCTATATTACCGACAATCCAAATCCCGTCGGTGAGAAAGATCTGTTGGACACAGCCGGTGACAAATCCCCCTGGACGCTGCGCCATAAAAATTACCATCCGGGGTTCCGTGCGTATCAGCGTGCGCGCGGGTATTATGATGTGTTCCTCTTCGATAACCGCGGCAATCTGGTTTATTCGGTTTACAAAGAAGACGATTTTGCCACGAATTTCATTGATGGCCCTTATAAAGACAGCGGTCTTGGAGAGGCCTATCGCGCGGCGATGGAAATGCCCGAGGGCGAGGTCTATGTGACCGAGATCGATGGCTACGCGCCAAGCCATGGTGCGCCAGCCTTGTTTATGGCGGCACCGGTCTATCGTAGCGGTAATATTATGGGCGTTGCGGCGATTCAGCTGCCGTTGGACAGGATTGCTGCGATCCTGGCGGATTCTGATGTGCTGGGCGAGACGGGTCAGGTTTATGCGGTGGACAGCCGTGGCATGGCAATGTCGGATTCGACCCACGAAGGCGGCCACAAAGCGTTGGACAGCCTGCCGCAGAACGAGCTGATCACAGCGGCGCTGGTCGATCAGGAGATTTACACCAGCAATGCCGTTGGTCTGAATGGTCAAGCCGTGGTGGCGGCGACCGACCACGTCGAGCTGCCAAATGGCGCGTCCTGGGGGCTGATCCTGGAAATTGATCGCAAGGAAGCGATGGCCTCCGGGCAGTTCATCACCACCATGTTTGCCGCGATTGGCGGCGGTGTGGCGCTTTGTGTTCTGGTCATGGCTTGGCTGTCCGCGCGCAGCGTGATCCGCCGGATCGGGACGCTGAACACCGATATGCATGCGGTCGCTGATGGCCAATACGATCAAGAAATCCGCGGACGGGATTTCAAGGATGAAATCGGTGAAATCGTCGGAACTCTCGTCCAATTCCGTGCCGATCTTCAGCAGGCGGAAATGGCTGCACAGCGCCAGAAGCAGGCGCAGAAAGAACAGGAAGAGGTTGTCGGCTGCCTGCGCGATGGTCTGCAGCGCCTGTCCAAAGGGGATTTGAGCGAAGAAATTTCCGTCTCCTTCCCAGAGAGCTATGAAGATCTGCGTCACGACTTCAACGCGGCTGTGTCGCAGCTCAGCACCACAGTGGACGATGTGGTGGAGTCTGCCCATAGCATCCGCTCTGGCTCTGCCGAGATTGGCAATTCGTCTGATGATCTGTCGCACCGGACCGAAAGCCAGGCCGCCACGCTGGAACAGACCGCAGCTGCGCTGGACGAGCTGACGGCGAGCGTTCGTTCGGCTGCGGAGAACGCCAATAGCGTGAAGAACATTGTCAGCCAGGCCAAAGGCGAAGCCGAAGCCAGTGGCGAGGTGGTGCAGGATGCCGTGCAGGCGATGACCGAGATCGAGGGGTCTTCGACCAAGATCACTCAGATCATTGCCGTGATTGACGACATTGCCTTCCAGACCAACCTGCTGGCGCTGAACGCCGGTGTCGAAGCTGCCCGCGCGGGCGAAGCTGGGCGTGGCTTTGCAGTTGTCGCCTCCGAGGTTCAATCCCTGGCGCAGCGCTCTGCTGATGCGGCGAGCGAAATCAAAGGCCTGATCAATGAATCCAAGCGTCAGGTTGATGGCGGTGTGGAACTGGTCGGCAAGGCCGGTCAGGCGCTCAGTTCGATTGTGTCTCGCGTCACGCATATTTCCGAGCTGGTCGGCGAAATTGCCGAAAGCGCGCAGGAACAGTCCACGGGTATTGCCGAGATCAACACCGGCATGGGCCAGCTGGATCAGGTGACACAGCAAAACGCCGCGATGGTGGAAGAGGCGACCGCCGCAAGCACCCTGTTGAAAACTGATGCCGAAAAACTGGCGGATCTGGTGGCGCGCTTTCAGACCGGCACAAGCACTGCCGCCCCGGCACCGGCGTCCGCCCATGGGGATGGGTTTTCAGATGGCTTTGCGCCGACAGCAGACCCCGTGACCTTTGAGGATACCCCGGCGGAGCTGGCCACTGGCACAGATGGTCCCGCGGCAGGTGGCACTAAGGTCTGGCAGGACTTCTGATCGAACCACTGCTTTCAACACAAAGGGGGCGGGACCTAGTGCTGGGTCTCGCCCTTTTCGACGGTAAAGAAGAACTCTTCCGGGTGGTCGCCCCAGACCACGTGGTCTGGCACCACATCCGGTCCGCTGAGGAAGACATTTGCGCCAAAGGCGCGGTGCATCCGCGACAGTTTTTCTTGCCGCGCGCTGGTCAGGGTTTCAAAAAAAGCGGCCTGTGCAGGCTGGGCGCGAAGCGCGTCGATTTTGGCCCGGTGGGCGGCCACACATTTATGATGCTGCGCTGCAATCTCGGGATCTGCCATCAGCGCGGCCAGTTTGGCCTCCATCATCGGGATCCGTGCCATGATGGAACGGTCCGTGGTGGCGTTGTTGTTCATACGGAACCAGTACGCGAGGCCCTGGTCGCGATCCACGTGGTTCACCCGGCCCCGGTCGCGTTTCACCAGAAAGCTTTCGGCATTGCGCACGGCGTAATGGTTCAGCGACACAAGGTCATAGCCATAGGTTTCGGTCGTGGAGCGCCAGGCATTGCGGTATTCTTCGCGCGGCAGCGGCTGGCCCGATCCATTGACCCAGTGGATCTGATCCCACAGCTGCGGGCGCAGCCCCTTGGGCCGATGCACCCCCATCTTCTTGAAAATGCCGATATTGCGGAACAGGGTTTTGAACCCCCAGGCTTGATGGGGTTTGGGAGAAAACTCCTCGGCGCAGCGGTCGAACTGGCCGATGGTGTGGCTGTCCTCGAACAGGTGGCGGTCGGAATTGCCAAACAGCCGCCAGGTGCAGGAGATCATATTGGCATCGCCCACAGCCTCATAGAGTTCGGGCAGGGTGCCATTGCCGACCTTGATATTGAGGAACTCGTCCACATCCATGCAGATACACCAGTCCGCGTTCTGCATCAGCGGTTCGTCCTCTGCTGCTTGAAGGGCAGCGTGCTGGGGCTTCAGCTCCATCTCGCGGAAGGGGTTTTCGCGGTGTTGCAGGATGCCCTTGGCCTGCAGAAGGTCGAACATATCGTCCGTCCCATCCGTGCAGTCATTGGTGTAAACCAGAAAATCCTGCACCCCGATCGCCTGATGATAGGCCAGCCATTCCAGAATAAACGGGCCTTCGTTTTTCATCGTTGTGACAATGGCGGTGCGGGTGGCGTCCTTGCTGGGGGCGGTGAATTCCACCTTGGGCGGGCGCACCGGTTTGTGACCAAAGTCGCGCTGGGCCGATGCCAGCAGAGCCTCGGATTCGATCAGGCTGGTCTTGGGCACAATCAGGCCGGGGTTCGAGGTCAAATGGCGGATCGCCATATAGGAATAAAACGCAACTTCGGCGTTGAAACCGACACCGGAAATCCGGCGGAAGCGCCAGAAATTGTTGGGCGCAAGGCCGGTTGGTGCCACACACCAGCGGCTGCGATAGCGGGGCTTGTCGAATTGCACGCAGATGTGGTCGCCAAAACCCGCCGGACCATCGTCGCGCAGCCGCCAAGGATAGCAGTGCTGGCCAGACAGATGCACCGCCTGACCGGGCGCATCCGCTGCAAGGTCAAAGGGATTTTGCGCAGGCGCTTTGGCGGGCACATGCAGCAGGTCGCCAATATCCAGATTGGCCACGGCGCGGGCTTCTGTCAGAAACCGGGTGCGGGCGATCTCGTAGATCGTGCCTTCCGCGAGCGGCGCAGTCCAGGCGTCGGGAGAAGGGAACTCCATCCGGTCTTTGCCGGGGGCTTCTGCAACGCAATAGGGGTGGTGTTCACTGGGCAGGGTGTCATGCCCTAAAGGCAGGGCGCTTTCGATCAGCACCACCCGCAGGTCACGACCCAAGGCCGCAAGTTGGCTGCGCAGTTCGGTGATGAAGTCGATGTCCTGGCCTTCGCGGGTCCGGTTGAACAGCACCGCGCCCCGAACACCGAACTGGTCGTGGTGGTGGCGCAACCACTGCAGGACCACGTCGGCTGATTGGCCGTTTCGCACACCCAGCAAGACATTGCGCCCGGCCAAAAGACCGGGTTCCGCGGGCGAAGCGGTAAGCCCAGCAGGCAGCGCATCGCTGATCACAAAAGGCGCGCCGTTCAGGGTGATCACCTGCGGCGAGGGGATCGGCGCAGGCAGCCCTTCCAGGTAACGACCTACATCTTTTGCGTCAGAGGCGCGGGTAAAGAACAGGCGGCAGCCGCCAGCCTCTGGCCCGGCGCTGACGGCCTCCAGAACCGGCCCGGCGGGCGTTGTCTGGCAGGCAAGGCGGCGCAGATACAGCTGCGGTTTGGCCGGGTGTGTTGCAGACATCAGATCAACGCTTGTGGATCACGGCCACCTGATGGCGTTTCTTGACGTTGTAGCCCACCTGGAACAGGAAGCAGCCCGAAATTTCCGGCGCGATCGCGTTCAAGTCTGCCTCGAGCGCTGGGTCCGAATGCTGGAAGCGCTTTTCGACCTGGAAGCCATAGAACAGCTCGCCCGATTTGGTGAAGCCATCGCGTTCCAGGGTCGGCGGTTGCCAGCGTAGATCTTCGATCACGTAGATGCCGCCAGATTTCAGTTTGTCCCAAAGCTCAAGAAACGCGAACTGCTGGTGGTGCGAGGCTTGCGAGGCATCATCCACAATAAAGTCGAGCGCAGGCAGATCCTGCGTGGCCGCTGCAATGCTGTCGCGGGCCTCAGGATCCCAGTTTTTGAAACGGAACCGTTCATCGGTGAATTCCACACTGTCAACGGTATCCAGTGCGTGCACCTTGCCTTTGGGGAAATATTCCAGCCACATCTGTGCTGTGGGCAGCTCGAACTGTTCGGCGGCTTCGGTGCCGCCGCCGATGTCCAGACCAAGCTGGAGAAGGTTCACGGCGCGGCCTCGATAAGGCAACATCAGCATTTGATACAGTTCGCTATAGCGGTGCTTTGCTGCCCCGTTTTCGGAACCGTATTTTTCGGCCAGATCCGTCAGGTTCACTTGCCCCTTGAGCGGCGCGCGCGCGGGTTTTTCGGCCTTCACTTCAGGTTCCGGCGCGGGGGCTGCAACGGGCAGGGGCGCTTTGGCTGGGTCGACCTTGTGTTTGGCCAGCAGCTGCCCGATCAAGCTTTTGGGATGGGGAATGCCACCTTCGCGCTCGACCAGACGCTTGCGCATTCGGCGGCCGTAGAAGTGCACAGAATACGTATTTTCGGTGATGTAGCCGGTGGTGTCGAAGTTTGCCTTCAGCATCTTGCGGCGATCTTTGAACAGGAAGGGATACAGCCCTTCTTGCGGCAGTGCATATTTTGCCTCGCCGGTTTCATGCAGGAAATGTGTGACCGCATGGGGGCCCCAGACGCCCCAAGGCTGTTCGCTGGCGTGCACGGGGTTTCCGGCTGCTTTGGCGTCGATCAGTTCCTTCTCGTATTCGGGCCCATAGTAGCTGGGAATGGCAAATTCATCCGAAGTGAAGTCCAGCAGCGCATCCAGCGTGGCGCAGTCATGCGGCAGGCCAAGGACGCCGCCATTGATATGGGTCTTGGATTCCCAGCCGTAAAAATGCCCGTTGGGGGTTTCGAACGGGCGCAGGCAATAGGCGTCTGTGTCGGCCCAGATCATGTTCCGGTTGGCTTTCAGCATTTTGTAGCGGAACACATCGGAATGCAGCGCCGGGCTGCCCGTGCGTTTGTGGGTCAAAAACCCTTCGCGCGGCAGGAATTGTTCAGCATCGTCCAGTTCAACACCTCCGGGGACATTTTCCAGCGGACCATAGTGATACAGAACCACAGGGTGACCCGCGTCGACAAAGGATTTGACACAGAGCTGTTCCAGATAGCTCAGCGGTCCTTCCATCCACAACATGCCGATCGTGTTGAGTGTCATGCCTTTTCCCCTGCTAGCCTTGCCAAATTACGCGCCCCAATCCCACTTGGGCCCATTGCGGGCCCATGGCCGACGCTGCGTTGCCACGTTTTCGAGGCAAACTGTGCCGTTGTTAAGGCTGGATCAAGGCTTATGAAAGGTCTGCCACATTTTCAGCAGCTTTTGTGGGGGGAATAGCGCGGTTGGTTCCCCCTGTTGGCAAGGCTAAATGCCCAGTGCGGCGGCGCGAATTTGCCCCGGTGTCCGCCCGGTCCAACGGCGAAAAGCCCGGTGAAAATTCGCGCTGGAGGAAAACCCGAGGTCTTGCGAGATCTCTTCAACGCTTTGGGTGCGGGCGAGGAGGGCGCGGAGCGCAAGGTCACGGCGCAGCCCGTCTTTGACGCCCTGAAACGATGTCGCCTCAGACCTGAGGCGACGCATCAGGGTCCGGGGCTCCAGCCCCAAGGCTGCGGCGCACTCGGGAAGGGGGGCATCAAAAGGCGGTTTGCTCGCCAGAAAGGCGCGCAGCTGGAGCGAGACGGAATGCCCCTGCAGCCCGGTGAAAATCCAGTCGCGCGGGGCGTTCTGCAAAAACTCCAGCAGCTCAGCATCGCTGCGCAAAACGCCGCCCGCCAAAAGGTCGCTGTGGAAGGTAAGACAGGACGTTTTGGCGTTGAAACTGACAGGGACCGGAAACAAAACCGCGTAGTCGGCTGCAAAATCCGGTCGTGGAAACGCAAGCCCCACCGCTGCAACTTGCAGCTCGCGGCCGGCGAGCCATGACAGCAGCCCATGGGCCAGTTTCAACATCAGCATATGGCCGAACCGGTTCACGGTCGGCGCACTCGCACGTGGCCTGAGGGACAGGCGCAGCTTTTGGTCCTCTTCGGACAGATCAAGCTGGTAGTCGTCCAGCAGGAGGTTCCAGAAGGTGGTGAACCGATACAGCGCAGCAGGCAATGTGGAGGCGTCACGCATGGTGGTCAGCAGATGCTTGAGCGCCCCGCTGCGGATGGGGCGGGACCACAGGCCGGTCATCTCGTCGCCGCTGCTGGTGGCGGCCTGCTGATACAGCGTCACAATCTGATCGCGCCCGACCCGGCCAAGTTGCGGGTCACTCAGGCCTGCCTGCTGCAAGGCGGTTTGCAGCAGATGCTTGTCCCCGCAGCGATCCCCACAGCGGTCCAGGGCGCGCAGCCAATCCGCAATGAAGGGGCGCGAGACGGTCAAACTGTCGGATGTCGTCAGTTGCGGCATTTGGTTTGTCACTTTGGGATAGGAAATTGTCACATGTTGACGTGGTTTGGGCAATGCACAGGTTCATATTGTCGAAAAAAGACAGAAATACGGAGCCCCCTTATGACACCTCAGGTGACGATTGACCCCGCAGATTTTGCCAACCTCGCGCTAGAGCCGCAGGACACTGGCATATGGGTGGTGCGGCTGAACCGCCCGAAGAAACGCAATGCGCTCGATCTTGCGACAATCGAAGAATTGGTCCGTTTTTTCTCGCAGGCGCTGCGCGCGGGCGTCGCGGCTGTGGTGTTGGTGGGCGAAGGCGACCATTTTTGCGCAGGTCTGGATCTGGTCGAACACCATCGCGCAGATCGCAGCCCCGAGGAGTTCTGGCAGGTTTGCCTGCGCTGGCACGAGGCCTTCAACAAGATGGAATACGGCGGGGTGCCGGTGATCGCGGCGCTGACCGGGGCGGTTGTGGGCGGTGGGCTGGAACTGGCCAGCGCGGCCCATATTCGGGTCATGGATGCCACCACCTATTTCGCCCTGCCAGAAGGGCAGCGGGGATTGTTCACCGGCGGCGGGGCCACGATCCGGGTGCGTGAACTGGTCGGCAAGGCGCGGATGGTGGACATGATGCTGACCGGCCGGGTTTATCAGGGCCAAGAGGCCGTGGATCTGGGCCTTGCGCAATACCGCGTCGAGGGCTCCAGTTTCGACAAGGCGATGGAAATTGCAGAGAAGGCGGCGGCGAACCTGCCGCTGACCAATTTTGCGATCTGTTCCGGCGTCAGCCATATGCGCAATATGTCGGCGCTGGATGCGGCCTATGCCGAAGCCTGTGTTGCAGGCGTTGTGAACACCCAGACCGAGGCACGGGCACGGTTGGAGGCCTTTGCCAATGGGTCAGCTGCGCGGGTGCGGCCCAACGCGGGCTAGGGATATTTGTCCATCCGGTCAAATATCGCATTGGCCCCCTCTTGACCCTATGTTAGGGAGCGCCGGAGTGTCCCGGCGCCTTCCCCGCAGCGCCGGTTGTGATTGGCGACGGGGCAGGGGGATGCCATGACTGGCCCGAAAACCGCTGGGGGATATTCCCGTATCCAGACTCAGAAACGTGCCGCGATCTTTGCCGCCGCGCTAGAGATTTTCGCCCGTCACGGTCTGCGCGGCGCCTCACTCGAGGCCATTGCCGCCGAAGCGGATATGTCCAAACAGAACCTGTTGTATTACTTCGACGGCAAAGAAGCGATCTTTGTGGAGCTGATCCAGCAGCTGACCGATCTGTGGCTTGAGCCGCTGGCGCAGATTGACCCCGCGGGCGAACCGGTGGCCGAGGTTCTTGCCTATGTGCAGCGCAAACTTGTGATGTCGCAGAACCACCCGCGCGAGAGCCGCCTGTTTGCGACCGAGATCCTGCAGGGGGTGCCCCATATCAAACATCTGTACGAGGGGCCGATGAAAGCGATGGTGGATCGCACCGTCGCACTGCTTCAGACGTGGATGGATGCGGGGCAAATCCGCGCTGTAGACCCGCATGATCTGCTGTTCTCGATCTGGGCGAACACCCAGCACTACGCCGATTTTTCCGCCCAGATCAATTTGATCAAACCGATGACCCGCGAGGAACGTTATGCCAATGCAGAACGCTTCCTGACCGATATGTATCGCGCGCTGTTGGTGGTGCAGGATTAATCCCGCACAACCAGCACCGAGCAGGGTGCATAGCGCGCCACGCGGGCCGAGTTTGGCCCCTGTAAGCGGTCCATCAGTTCGGGTTTATGAGCGCCGACGACAACCAGATCCGCATGGCTGCGTTTGACCGCATCGAGGATCTGTTCGTAGACAGTGCCGACCTCCACCAGATGCTGCACGTCTTTGGCATCTGGCAGGGTTTTTGACACAAAATCATGGAGTTGTGTGCTCGCCGCCTCGGCTGCGGCTTTCATGGAGCCCTCTTTGAAATACGACCCTACGATCGACATCCCATAATCCGGCAGTACGGTCACCACGCTGAGGGTGGCGCCGTAGAACCCCGCCAGATCGGCGGCCTTTTTCAAAAGCGCGCCTTCGGTTTCCAGATGCGTCAGATCCAATGCGCAGAGGATATGTTTGGTCATGCCGGTACTCCTTCTTCCTGGATACGTTTGCGCCGCAGTTGCAGCATTACGATGAACCCCAAAAGCAGGAAGGCGGGGATATAGAAGATCTCTTGTGGCATCCGGTCGGCGGCCACTTCGAGCTCTTGCAGCTGCCAGTCGAAATCAATGCCCAGCTGTTCGGCCGGGCCGCCGAAGTTGAGGTTGTCGACAAAGATCGCTCCGTCTTCCTCGCGGAACTCAATACCGGCACCGTCATAGAGGCGGCTGACCCCGTCACCGCCTGCGGCCCCAAGGGGCAGCAAGTAACGGGCATCGACCTGATTGCCATCCAGATCCTCGCCCTGCAGGCGCACCCTGAGAGAGGCATTGTCCGGCGCGGCGGCGGCGCGGTCAAAGATTTCGGTTGCGGTGCGGCTTTCAAATTCCGGCTGCAGCTTGTTCAGGAAGAACCCCGGTTGGAACAGGGTGAACGCCACGAGCAAGAGCACCGCGCTTTCCCAAAGCTGGGATTTTACCAGGAAGTAATTCATCGTGCCGGCCGCAAACAGCAGCATCGCAATCAGCGCGACAATAAAGACAAAGACCGCCTGATAGGGGCCGACATCAATCAGCAGAAGGTCGGTGTTGAAGATAAACAGGAAGGGCAGAAGCGCCGTGCGGATCGAATAGAAGAACGCCTGAAAGCCGGTCTTCAGCGGGTCGCCTTTGGAAATCGCGGCGGCCGCGAAGGACGCCAGACCCACGGGCGGTGTCACATCCGCCATGATGCCAAAGTAGAAGACAAACATATGCACCGCGACCAGAGGCACGATCAGCCCGGCCTGTGCACCCAGTTCGACCACAACGCCGGCCATCAGCGAGGACACGACAATGTAGTTTGCCGTTGTTGGTAGCCCCATGCCCAATACGATCGAAATCAGCGCCACGAAGAACAGCATGGCCAGAAGGTTGCCGCCCGAGAGGAATTCGACAAACTCGGCCATGACCTGACCAATCCCGGTGAGCGTCACAGCACCCACGATAATACCCGCCACGCCCATGGCCGCAGCCAGACCGATCATATTGCGCGCGCCCACAATCAGCCCTTCGCAGATCTCGTCAAAGCCACGGCGGACTTCCGCGCCGAGGTTGCTTTGCCCACGGAAAAACGCCTTGAGCGGGTTTTGCGTCGCAAGGATCACCAGCATGGCAATCGCCGACCAAAACGCCGACAGCCCCGGTGATTTGCGTTCGATCATCAAGAGGTACATCAGCAAAAGGATCGGCATCAGGTAATGCACGCCGGTCTTGAAGATCTCCTTGGTGGGCGGCAGATGCTGCATGCTCTCCAGGCTCATCTCAAGGTCGGGCCCTTGGGCGGCGTACCAGACGGCAGCCACATATGCGGCGGCCATGGCAAGCACCAGCACATAGGTCGATGCCGGGCCAAGCGCGGCCTCAACCGCGTCCACAATCACGCCGAGCAGGAACAGGGTGCCACCGGCAACCACGATGGAAGCGGCAATAATGAAGATCGCGCCCAGCATGAACTTGATTGGGTTCATCCGCGAGGTGCCGGTCATGCCCATCTTCAGCGCCTCAAGGTGGACGATATAGACCAGCGCGACATAGGAAATCGCCGCCGGGATGATCGCGGTTTTCACCACCTCCACATAGGAAATACCGACGTATTCGGTCATCAGAAACGCAACAGCGCCCATCACGGGCGGGGTCAGCACGCCATTGATTGACGACGAGACCTCAACCGCGCCGGCCTTGGTGGCGGGAAAGCCGACCTTCTTCATCAACGGGATGGTAAAGGTGCCTGTGGTGACGACGTTGGCGATGGAAGAGCCCGAAATCAGCCCTGTTGCGGCTGAGGCAATCACTGCCGCTTTTGCCGGTCCACCGCGCAGGTGGCCAAGGGCGGCAAAGGCCAGTTTCAGGAAGTAATTGCCAGCACCTGCCTGATTGAGCAACGCGCCAAACAGCACAAACAGAAAGACAAATCCCGACGACACCCCCAGCGCGACGCCAAAGACCCCTTCGGTGGTCAGCCACATATGGCTCATCGCTTTGTTGAGCGACGCGCCTTTCCACTGGATGACCTCGGGCAGGCCGGACCACGACCCAAAGAAGACATAGGCGAGGAAGAACAGCGCCACCCCCATCAGCGGGAACCCCAGCGACCGGCGCGCGGCTTCGAGCAGGAGGACAATGCCAATGACAGCAACGATGACGTCCACCTGACTGGGAGAGCCTGACCGCGCGGCCACGCCATTGTAGGCATAAAACAGGTAAGACGCCGCCAGCGCGCCGATGGCGGCAACGCCCCAGGTGATCATCGGAATATGATAGCGCGGGCTCGATTTCAGACCGGGAAAGGCGATGAACGCCAGCAGAACCGCAAAGCCGAGGTGGATCGCACGGGTTTGGGTGTCGTTCCAGACCCCGATCCCCAGCATGAACGGAAGGGGCGACGCAATCCAAAGCTGGTAGAGCGACCAGACAAGGGGGATGTACCACAGCGCCCGCTGTCCAAAAGCATCCCGAGGCTGCCGCCCACCGGTGTCATTGTCGGCAACAAAATCCTCGAGTTGGCCGTCGGATTGCTCAGTCTCATGCGCCTGCGTCATAGAACCCTTACCCCTGAAATATGGTCGCGATCCCGGCGCGAAAATTCACGCCGGGACCAAAGCTTTTCGGTGGGTAGGATTACATCCAGCCTTGCTCTTTGTAGTATTTGACCGCACCGGGGTGCAGAGGCGCGGAGAGACCGTCTTTGACCATCTCTTCCTGGGTCAGACGACCAAAGGCCGGGTGCAGCTTTTTGAAGTCGTCGAAGTTTTCAAAGATGGATTTCACCAGCACATAGACCACTTCATCAGAGGCACCCGCATCGGTCACGAAGGTCGCTTTCGGACCCCAGGAGGCAATGTCGCCCTCGTTGCCCGGGTACAGGCCGCCGGGGATGGTGGCCGCGGCGTAGGCGGTGTTTTCCGCCAGAACCTT
>NZ_CYSD01000002.1 GCF_001458415.1 Tritonibacter multivorans
GACCTCCGAGACCTTCACCATCGCCGTCGAGGACGTGAATGAGGCCCCGGCAGAGGTCATGCTGGACGGCACCACCGTCACTGAAAACGCCGCAGGCGCGGCCATTGGCACGCTGTCCATTGTCGACCCCGACGCAGGCGACAGCCATGAGATCACCCTCTCGGACGACCGCTTCGAGGTCGTCGGCAATGAGATCCGCCTGAAGGATGGCGTCAGCCTCGACCACGAAGAGACCGCTGAGATCGATCTGGAGGTCACCGTCACCGACGCAGGCGGGCTCACGACCTCCGAGACCTTCACCATCGCCGTCGAGGACGTGAATGAGGCCCCGGCCGAGGTCTCGCTGGACGGCACCACCGTCACTGAAAACGCCGCAGGCGCGGCCATTGGCACGCTGTCCATTGTCGACCCCGACGCAGGCGACAGCCATGAGATCACCCTCTCGGACGACCGCTTCGAGGTCGTCGGCAATGAGATCCGCCTGAAGGATGGCGTCAGCCTCGACCACGAAGAGACCGCCGAGATCGATCTTGAGGTCACCGTCACCGACGCAGGCGGGCTCACGACCTCCGAGACATTCACCATCGCGGTCGAAGACATGAACGAGGCCCCGGCAGAGGTCTCGCTGGACGGCACCACCGTCACTGAAAACGCCGCAGGCGCGGCCATTGGCACGCTGTCCATTGTCGACCCCGACGCAGGCGACAGCCATGAGATCACCCTCTCGGACGACCGCTTCGAGGTCGTCGGCAATGAGATCCGCCTGAAGGATGGCGTCAGCCTCGACCACGAAGAGACCGCCGAGATCGATCTTGAGGTCACCGTCACCGACGCAGGCGGGCTGGCGACCTCCGAGACATTCACCATCGCGGTCGAAGACATGAACGAGGCCCCGGCAGAGGTCTCGCTGGACGGCACCACCGTCACTGAAAACGCCGCAGGCGCGGCCATTGGCACGCTGTCCATTGTCGACCCCGACGCAGGCGACAGCCATGAGATCACCCTCTCGGACGACCGCTTCGAGGTCGTCGGCAATGAGATCCGCCTGAAGGATGGCGTCAGCCTCGACCACGAAGAGACCGCTGAGATCGATCTGGAGGTCACCGTCACCGACGCAGGCGGGCTCACGACCTCCGAGACCTTCACCATCGCCGTCGAGGACGTGAATGAGGCCCCGGCCGAGGTCTCGCTGGACGGCACCACCGTCACTGAAAACGCCGCAGGCGCGGCCATTGGCACGCTGTCCATTGTCGACCCCGACGCAGGCGACAGCCATGAGATCACCCTCTCGGACGACCGCTTCGAGGTCGTTGGCAATGAGATCCGCCTGAAGGACGGCGTCAGCCTCGACCATGAAGAAGCCGCCGAGGTCGATCTGGAGGTCACCGTCACCGACGCAGGCGGGCTCACGACCTCCGAGACCTTCACCATCGCGGTCGAAGACATGAACGAGGCCCCGGCAGAGGTCTCGCTGGACGGCACCACGCTGTCTGAAAACGCCGCAGGCGCGGCCATTGGCACGCTGTCCATTGTCGACCCCGACGCAGGCGACAGCCATGAGATCACCCTCTCGGACGACCGCTTCGAGGTCGTCGGCAATGAGATCCGCCTGAAGGATGGCGTCAGCCTCGACCACGAAGAGACCGCCGAGATCGATCTTGAGGTCACCGTCACCGACGCAGGCGGGCTCACGACCTCCGAGACATTCACCATCGCGGTCGAAGACATGAACGAGGCCCCGGCAGAGGTCTCGCTGGACGGCACCACGCTGTCTGAAAACGCCGCAGGCGCGGCCATTGGCACGCTGTCCATTGTCGACCCCGACGCAGGCGACAGCCATGAGATCACCCTCTCGGACGACCGCTTCGAGGTCGTTGGCAATGAGATCCGCCTGAAGGACGGCGTCAGCCTCGACCATGAAGAAGCCGCCGAGGTCGATCTGGAGGTCACCGTCACCGACGCAGGCGGGCTCACGACCTCCGAGACCTTCACCATCGCCGTCGAGGACGTGAATGAGGCCCCGGCCGAGGTCTCGCTGGACGGCACCACCGTCACTGAAAACGCCGCAGGCGCGGCCATTGGCACGCTGTCCATTGTCGACCCCGACGCAGGCGACAGCCATGAGATCACCCTCTCGGACGACCGCTTCGAGGTCGTTGGCAATGAGATCCGCCTGAAGGACGGCGTCAGCCTCGACCACGAAGAGACCGCCGAGATCGATCTGGAGGTCACCGTCACCGACGCAGGCGGGCTGGCGACCTCCGAGACCTTCACCATCGCCGTCGAGGACGTGAATGAGGCCCCGAGTGATCTCACCCTCAGCTCTTCCTCGGAGAACTTGATCCGCAATGGCAGTTTTGAGGATTTTGAACTGGATGCCGGGCGCTGGCGAGGCTTCGAGTCGGATGAAACTGGTGCTTGGCAGGATCAGAATGGGATTGAGGTCTGGAACAATCTTGGCCGGGTGACCGCGTCGGACGGGGACCAGCTGATGGAGCTGGATCATGGTCATGGTGTGGATTCCATTTCGCAAACCATCAACACAGATGCGGGCCAGGTTTATGATCTGGGGCTGGATATTCGCGAACGTTTTTCCGGTGGCACCGATACGGTAGAAGTCTACTGGAACGGCGATCTGGTGGCCGAAATCGACCCGCAGGCCACCGAATGGGAAACCTTCGAGTTGCAAGTGATCGGTACCGGCCAAGACACGCTGGAATTGCGCGAACCTGAAGGAGGAAGCGACAGTCTTGGCGCTCTAATTGACAATATCACCCTTGTCGCTGCGGAAAGCACCGTGGCCGAAAACCTTGAGGGCGCGGTGGTTGGTGAGCTGTCTTTTGTGGACCCCGACGACGGGGACAGCCATGAATTCAGTGTCTCGGATGACCGTTTTGAGGTCGTGGGCAACACGCTGTGCCTGAAACCCGGCGTGAGCCTCGATTATGAAGAAGCGGCGCAAATAGAGGTTGAGGTCACAGTAACGGACGCGGGTGGGCTTTCCACAGCGGAAAACTTCACTGTTCATATCGCCGACATTGCAGAGCCCCAGGATGTTGATATCGAAATTCCTGTCGGAACTGGATTTCAGACCAAGTATTTTGACGTTGATCATAGTTTGAAAGAACTGGCGGACGTGGATTGGTCAGCGGATCCCACCCATCAGGAAGTCAAAAGCGATATCAACTTTGAAAACAGCGGGAACTCTTTCTGGGAGGGTGGTTCGCGCGACACATTTGGAGTCGAGGTTTCTGGAAATATCGAAGTGGAAGAAGGCGGCACCTTTGAATTCTTCCTTGGCGGTGATGATGGGGCCGTGCTGTTTGTCGATGGTCAAGAGGTGGTCAATCATGATGGCTTGCACGCTTACAAGACCGGCACTGGGGAGATCGATCTGGACCCCGGCACCCATCATATCGAAGTGCGCTACTTTGAGAATTACGGCCATGCCGGACTGAAGTTGGAGTGGGAGGGTCCCGGCCTTGAGGGGCGCGAGCTTGTCACTGCACCAGATATGTCAGAGGCGCAGACAGTCAGCGGCGTCCCCGTGACATTGGACGTGGACATGAGCGTGATGGACCCCAATGGCCATGCCGAAATTGCGCTGGAAGGATTGCCAGTGGGGTCTCTGGTCGAAGCAGGGTCGCTGACACTTATTGTCGATGACAGCGGTGGCGTCGATCTTGGCGGTTGGGACGGCAATAGCATTCAAATTACCCCACCGCTTGATTTCATGGGGGAGGTTTCCGCCGATCTGCATGTGACCACCCAGTTGGCCGATGGGTCGTCTCAAAACGGTACACAGAACATCACCTTTGACGTCAACGAAGCCCATATTGATGCGCCAAGCGCCGAACTGGTCGGCGGCTTTCACGCCAGCTATTTTGATGTCGATCACAGCCTGAATGTATTGGATGACATCGATTGGTCATCCGATCCCACCCATGAAGAAATGGTCACGGAGATTAACTATCAGAACGCGTCAGACTCTTTCTGGGAAGGCGGCTCCAAGGACACATTTGGCGCTAAGCTTGAGGGCAAGGTCACGATCGAAGAAGGCGGAAACTATACCTTCTTTGCAGGCGGCGACGATGGTGTTGCGCTGTTTATTGATGGCGAACAGGTGATCAACAATGACGGGCTGCACGGGTTTCGCACCCGCAGCGGCGAGGTCGAGCTGGAACCCGGCACTTATGAAATTGAGGTCCGCTACTTTGAAAATTATGGGCGTGCCGGTCTCAAGGTGGAATGGGACGGGCCAGACACCAATGGACGGGAAACTCTGCAGGCGGATGCACCAGAGCAGGTCGCGGAAAATGGCACGCTGGATGTTGGCATTTCGCTTACCGGTGCAAGCCCAGAGGCAAGTGTTGTGTTAGACGGCTTACCCGCCAATACGCTTTTGATCAGCGGTGATGAGGCCGCGCTTTCCGATGGCACCCCGATAGATCTGTCCGGCTGGGACATTGATCACCTGGAAGTCTCGCCACCGCCGGGCTTTGAGGGCAAAATTGAAGGGGAATTGCAGCTATCCGACACCGCATTCAACGGGGAAGAAGTGTCCGCGACCAGCACGTTTACTTTGCAAGTGGGAGAGCCGGGCGATGAGCCGCCAGAAAACGGCGCTGAGGCGCTGGACATCCAAATCGCAGTTGATGCCAGTGAAGGATCCACACAGGTGGGATGGGACGCTGATCTTTCCGACGCAGAGCCAAGCAGCGATGACGGTGGTGATGTCATGGCCGAACCTGTCCTCAGCAATTCAGTTGCCGAAATCACGGTGATTGACACCGACACTTACGAGCGGGTTGATTGGTAGCGGCTGCGCGCCACGCGCACGCTACGGCATTCCCCTGCAACGCGTCTACTGCGCGAGCAGAACCGGAATATTGGCGTTTTCTAGAACGCTTTTTCCGGTGCCCCCAAACAGTTCCTCGCGAAACGACGTTGTCTGCCGCACCCCCATAACCAGAAGCCCTGCGCCCTCTTGTTCGCAGCAGTCCAGAATGGCCTTTGCAGCTCCGCCCGAGCTCGGTTTCACAGTGATCAGGTTGGCTTGAACGCCGTGGCGCTCAATGGCGGTTATCACATCAATGCCCGGCAGGGGTTTGCCGACTTTCTTGTTGTCGACCGTCACGATGGTCACCCGCTGCTTCGTCTCCAGAATGCTCATGGCGGACCACAGGGCATTTGCGGCGGCGCGATTGCCGTCCCATGCCAGAACAGCGTGTTCGTGGATGGCCTCAACATCATATTTTCGAGGCACAACAATGACCGGGCGCCCGCTGCGCGCCGCGATCCGGTCGGGATGCAAGTCATAGCGTCTATTGCCAACAAGAATATCCCGACGCCCGACAACGGTGACGTCAAACATCAGCGAATAATCCGCAACCGTCTGATCCGAGTTGCCAAACTGCTCGATCCAATGCAAGTGGTCCGGCCCGACTTCGGGATACCCGACTTTTAGAAACGCATCCTTGATCCGGGTGTGTTCCTTGTCCTCAAGCGCGCCGAGCACATCTTTCATGTCCGACGGGATCCAGGTTTCCTGTCGCAGCCGTGATTGCGCGCTTTGGTGCGCCAGAAGCCCGGTGACATGTGCATCGTACTTGCGATGCATCAGCTTGGCCAACCGCATGGCTGCATCAGATGAATCCGACCCGTTATATGCGACAAGTATGCTCTTGATGCTCATGAGGAGACCTTTGCGCTTCGCTGCGAGCGCCGATCAAGGCGCAATGCAACAATGATTGTCAGAACCGACAGGGCCATAAACACGGCGGCAATCGGATTGTTGAACAGAAACCAAGGATCGCTGCCGGTGGAGGCAAAGGCCTGACGCGCGGTATCCTCGAGACGACCTCCAAGGATAAAAGCGATGACAAAGGGCAACGGAGAAATCCCGTAGACCCGCATCAAATACCCCACCACACCAAAGGCCAGTGTGATCCAAACCGCAACCATGGCGGTTTCCTGAACGTAGATCGCGGTCAAAGTCAGCAGCAAGACAACGGGCAACAGCATCTGCTTTGGCACGCGGGTCATAATGCCCATCGCGCGCATGATCAGCCCACCAATTGTCCAGTTCAGGAAATTGGCGATGAACATGCAGGTGAAAAGGCCAAAAGCGATAACCAGCTCAGGGTTCACTTGCTCGGTCGAAAATTTGAAAACCGAAGGCCCCGGGGTGAAGCCGCCGATGCTTTCTGCAGCAAGGATCAAAAACACGGCCGCCGCGTTGCCGGGAATGCCAAGGGAAAGCACGGGGATAAGGTTTGCGCCGGAAACTGACGAATTTGCAGCTTCGGTTGCGGCCACCCCCTCCGGCGCGCCTTCCCCGAAACTGGGATCGCCCTTGCGTTTTCGCTTTTCGTGCCGTGCACGTCCCAATGTGTAACCAATGGTCGCAGCCAGTGTCGATCCGATCCCCGGCAGCGCGCCGATGACGGTGCCGACAAGTGCAGAACGACAAATGTATGGCCAGATCCGGCCAATGAGCCGCAGGCTCAGACCTTGGTTGTCCCTGCCTTCCGGATCATCTTGCCGGTCCTGCCGCCCCCGTTCGCGCCAGTAAGTCGTCAGTTCATGCGCAACAGCCCCGACAATCAAAACGCCGAGGATAACCGCTGCCAGCGGCAGGCCTTCAGACAAAGCTGGGCTGCCAAGGCTAAGCCGCGGGTAGAAATCTTCGCCTGTGCCGACATAGGCCGCAAGCAATCCCAACCCCGTCGAAATCAGACCCTTAGCAGGTGCACCACCAACGGCGGCCGCAATAAACGCCAGAGACAGGATCAGCAGCGCTGCCTTCTCGGGCAGATCCAGATATCCTTCGACCAGGATCGCCAGAAAGGGCGCACATACAATCAAGACGATGTCCGAAAATGTGTCGCCCGAAACCGAAGAGAAATGCGCAACCCGCAGGGCCCGGCGCGCATTGCCCTTTTGGGTCATTGGATAGCCGTCCAATGTGGTCAGATACGCATCAGGCGTTCCGGGCGTGTTGAACAAAATCGCAGGCACTGCCCCGCCAATTGTCGCCCCTTTCATAACCCCAATAAGAAATCCCATAACCGGCAAAAGCGCATCGGGACTAAAGCCGAAGATCGATATCAGGATCGGCAGCGAAATCGCCATGGCGATAGGTCCAGCCAGTCCCGGCGTCGCGCCTACGGCAATGCCAAGCAAGAAGCCTATTGCGATCATGATCAACGTCACTGAGATCGAAAGTCCAAAGATCGAAAACAGTTCCGGACCCTGGAAGACGGACAAAATACCCATCCAGATATAGTCTAGGGTTCCCATCACATGTCTCCGTTGGGCGGCAGCAGAAGGTCATCAAAAGGCAGATCGTAAATCGCAATCATTGCAACGACTGCGACCAGACCGGTGAACAGCGCCCGCCATGAAAAGCGCCCTTCCAACATGGAAATGCTGGACATCACGGCCAATGTGCCCCCGGTCGCAAAGCCAAGGTATTTCCAAGGCGCAGTATCGCGCAGCAGCCGGTATTCCAGGGCATCACCGGTGATCCCATTGGCCACCCAGACCACAAGCGGACCGACGCCCCACATCACAAGAAAGCAAAGGAAATAAACCGCAAACAACAGCCCCGCAAAGCGCATCGCCAACTGGTCCAGCGGCTCTTCGACCCCTGTTTCCGGCGCGCGAAACAGGAGCAATCCAAGCCCGCCGACCATCAAAAAAGCCGCCGCAACTGTAGGAGCAAGGGCATCCCCAATAGAGATCTGCCGGCGGACTTTTTCAATAAAGCCGGTATCCGTGTCCAAGGGGATCCACAGAAAGATCAGAAGAAAGGCAAAGAGCATAAAGAACACGCCCAGCTTTTGATCTCGCGACAAAGGAGATTCCATGTACCTCTTCCTCTTGCGATAAAAATTGGCCCGCAACCACAGTTGCGAGCCAAGAGCCTGTTATTCGGATGCTGCGTCGAGCAGGGTTTCAGAGGTGTCAAACTCCGCCTGAACCCGCTCAGCTAGCGCGTCCCCTTTGATCGCAACAGCCCCCCCAAAGGCCTTGGCAATCATCTGCCCCGCTTTGGTGTTCGGATCAGTAATGACGGCCTCAATAGCATCGGCCATGGCGGCGCGTGCCTCTTCCGGAAGGCCCGCCGGGGCGACAAAAAGAAACTCACCTTCGGCATCAAACTCCAAACCACGTTCCAGCAACAGCGGCGCGTCCGGGCTCTGGTTCAGGGGCTTGGTGATGGCAGAGGCAAGGTTGACCATGTCGCCAGCCGCCACCGCGCGGGTTTGAAGACCCGCGACAAATCCCATGTCCACGTCACCTGCGTTGATGGCGTCAAACACAGCTTTACCACCGCGCAGGGACACAATATTGAAATCAACGCCATTCGCCTTGCCCAACAGGTAGGCAAGATCGGCAAGACGCGGGCTCATCACACCAAAGCTAAGCGTTTCGCCTGCTTTGGCTGCTGCAAAGGCATCGTCAATGGTGGTCCAGCCCCGTCCGCTGGTTGCGACAACCCCCATCTGAAAGCCCGCCGTCGTGATAATCGGCGTGTAATCCGCGGGTTTCATGCCCGCTTTGGGGGTCGCAGCCATGCTGTAGCCGAAGAATTCTGTGACACCGAGACCAATAACGGTGCCATCGGCAGGCGCGTCCTTAAGGGCCGCGGCCATATTCAAACCGCCTTTTCCCGCAACCTCCTCGGGAATGAATTTCCAGCCATGCCGGGCTTCCAATTCTTCGGCAATCAAACGCGCATGTGTGTCAGCACCACCGCCAGACCGGAACGCAACAAGCAGCTTGATCGGTCCGGGTGGCGTCCAATCTGCGGCGGTCGCAGCGGAAGCAGAAGCAGCGATTGCGACAGCTGTGGCTGCAGCTTTGATCATTGATTTCATTTTGACCTCCCATGTTGATTAACCTCAGCATGACCAAATTTAGTTGAAGCATCAACTAAAATCTGTAGAATGGTATCGAAAGGGTCCGCAAATGCATAAGAACAAAGCGCAAGATACGACTGAATCCGAGGTGCCTCTCGAACAGCGCATCAGTTACCGGCTACAGAGAATCGGCACACTGCTGACCACACAGGTCGTCGGGATCCTCAAATCCTCTGGCGATCTGACGTTGAACCAATGGCGCTTGCTGGACTTTGTCAAAGGCCGCGATGGCGGCTCAGCGCACGAGCTCGCAAAACGGGGCTATGTGGACAAAGCCACAATGAGCCGCGCATCCGCTGATCTGATGAAACGCGGCTATATTGAAGTGTCCCCAAACCCGTCAGATCGCCGCGCTAGCCGGTTGTACTTAACCGATAAAGGCCGCGCAGCACTGGCCGCCACCGACCCTCTGATGCGGGCACGTCAGCAGGCGCTGTTGTCTGCAATCACCCCGGAAGAAAAAGAAACCCTGTTTCGGGTCCTCGACAAACTTGAGGCGGCCGTTACTGAAAAGGATCGTGAAATCACATGACCCAAAACAACCTTCTTGTCATTGTCTCGGATGAACATCAGGCGCGGGCGATGGGCTGTGCGGGTCATCCCTTTGTCAAAACACCCCATCTGGATCAGCTTGCTGCCAAGGGTACGTTGTTTGAACATGCCTATACCCCCTGCCCGATCTGCGTGCCGGCCCGTGCGGCCTTTGCCACCGGCAAATATGTGCATGAAACCCGCCTCTGGGACAACGCAATGCCCTATACCGGCGCCATTCGCGGATGGGGCCATGCGTTGCAAGAACAAGGGGTGCCGGTCGAATCCATCGGCAAGCTGCACTACCGCGATGAAAAGGACCCGGCGGGGTTTGATGTCGAATACATCCCCATGATGGTTCAGGGCGGTGTTGGCATGGTCTGGGCTGCGATCCGCAATGAAGAGGACCGCATTGAACCCGGAGCTCGCATGTTGGGAGATTACATCGGGCCGGGCACCAGCACCTACACTGACTACGACCAAGGGGTGACGGATCGCACTGTGGCTTGGCTGGAACAGCGATCTCAAAGTGAAGATGCCCGCCCCTGGTGCCTGTATGTGGGCCTTGTGGCCCCACATTTCCCGCTGGTTGCGCCACAGGAATACTACGATCTGTATCCCGAAAGCAGTATGCCAGACGTCAAGCTGCATCCAGACGCCGGGTATCAACGCCACCCATGGGTTGAAAAGCAAAACAGCGGCTCTGGCGACGCTGAGATGAAATTCACCGACGCCGCCGAACGCGCCCGCGCGTTTTCCGCCTACTACGGGCTGACCTCCTGGCTGGACCACAATGTCGGCCGCATTCTGAAGGCGCTGGAAAGCCAAGGTTTCGGCAGCACCACCAATGTGGTCTACAGCTCGGATCACGGCGACAACCTTGGTGCGCGCGGTCTTTGGGGCAAATCAACCCTTTATGAAGAAAGCGTCGCGATCCCCATGATCATGGCCGGACCTGATGTGCCCACCGGGCGCTGCGAAACGCCGGTCTCGCTGTTGGATGTGTCACAGACCATTGCCGACCAGTTTGGCGCAACAATCGACAGCGCAGAGGGCGTGCGTTCCCTGATCGATATCGCAAAAGACGCGCCCGATCCCGAGCGTCCCATCCTGAGCGAATATCACGCAATCGGTGCCGTCTCTGGCGCGTTTATGCTGCGCAAAGGACCATGGAAACTCAACTATTACGTCGGCTTCCACCCCGAATTGTTTAACCTGGAAACCGACCCCGAAGAGCTGGAGGACAAGAGCCAGGATCCCGCGTTTGCGGACATCCTGGCGCAGATGACCGCTGCTTTGAAGGATATTGTCGACCCGGAACAGGCAAATGCCCAGGCCTTTGCCGACCAAGCTGCATTGGTGGAACGGGTTGGCGGAAAAGAGGCCGCATTGAAGCTTGGCCCAAAATCGGCGACGCCGCCGCCGGACGTCGCCTAAGGGATGCGGCAAGGGGATCGGCTAGGGCCGTTCGAGCAGCAACGCGGTCCCCTGCCCGACGCCCACGCACATGGCGCAGACCGCATACCGTTGCCCGGTCCGCTTCAACTGATGGGCCGCCGTGAGAACAAGACGGGCACCGGTCATGCCAAGCGGGTGGCCCATCGCAATCGCGCCCCCATTCGGATTCACCCGCGGGTCATCGTCGGCGATGCCCAGCTCCCTCAGGCTGGCAAGCCCCTGGCTGGCAAAGGCCTCGTTCAGCTCAATAATGTCAATGTCTGCCACAGATAGGCCGCTGCGTTCCAGCAATTTGCGAGTTGCAGGCACGGGACCGATGCCCATCACACGCGGCTCCACACCGGCTGAGGCCATCGCCCCAACACGCGCCAATGGTGTCAGCCCGTGCTGTGCCACAGCGGCTTCAGACGCCAGTAGCAGCGCTGCGGCCCCATCATTGACACCAGAGGCATTGCCCGCCGTCACGGTGTTGCCAGGCCCATTAATCGCGCCCAGTGACGCCATTTTATCTGCGGACGACCCCAGGCGCGGATGTTCGTCACGCAAAAAGACCAGCGGCTCCCCTTTGCGCTGAGGAAGGGTGACCGGTATGAGCTCCTCCTCGAACAGACCTGCCTCCTGCGCGGCCAGCCAGCGGGCCTGCGATCTGAGCGCAAAAGCATCCTGATCTTCACGGGACACGCCCCAGTCCACGGCGACATTGTCGGCGGTTTGAGGCATCGACTCCGTGCCGTACTGAGCCTCTATCTTTGGGTTCACAAATCGCCAGCCAATGGTGCTGTCATGCACCTCATTGGCACGGCCAAAAGCGCTGGTGGCTTTGGGCATCACAAAGGGCGCGCGGGTCATGCTTTCAACACCGCCCGCGATGGTCAGGTCATAATCGCCCGCTTTAATTCCACGGGCAGCCATGCCCACCGCATCCATCCCCGAGGCACACAGGCGGTTAACTGTCAGCCCCGGAACGGTCGGTGCAAGCCCTGCCAGAAGCGCTGCCATACGGGCCACGTTTCGGTTGTCTTCGCCCGCCTGATTGGAGCAGCCCAGAACAACCTCGTCAACCTGTGCCCAATCCACATCCGGATTGCGCTCAATGAGGGCCCGAATGGGAAGCGCAGCCAGATCATCGGTACGGATCTGGGACAATGCGCCCCCATAGCGGCCAATCGGCGTGCGCACGCCGTCACAGATAAATACGGTCACGGATCTGGTCCTTCTTCGCTAGGGAGTTCTGCGGTCTATGTGCTGGGGGCGATGAAGGCGGTTGCCTCGATCTCGATCAGCGCATCGTCTTCCACGAGGTCCTGAACAATCAACATCGACATCGCCGGGAAATGCTTGCCAAAAACCCGGCGATAGGCTTGGCCAACCTCGCGCTGGTGCGCCAGATATTCCGCTTTGTCTTTGACAAACCAGGTCAGACGCCCCACGTCGGTCACATCCCCTCCGGCTGCGCGCACGATCTCAGCAATGTTTGCAAGCGCCTGCTCCATCTGAGCGATAAAGCCGCCTTCGACAAAGTTTTTGTCTTTGTCCCAGCCGATCTGGCCGCCGATATGCAGAGTTCCATCGGGCATCAGCATGCCATTTGAATAACCAAGCGCAGGCGCCCAGCCTTCTGGGTGAATGGTCTCGGGTTTCACAATGGATCTCCAATTTCTTTGTCAATTTTGGCACGGATGGCATCCGGCCAACGCAAAGGCCGCCCGTTTTGGTCAATACAGACAAGAACCTGATCCGCAACGAAACGCACCTCTTCGCCGGACTGCGCGACGATCTGAAGGCGCAGGCTGGCACCGCCGATCGCTTTAATCGTCAGGTTCAGATCCAGCACGTCGCCATGGCGACTGGGCGCTTTGAAATCGACCTGAAAAGACGCAGTCGGCACTGCGCCTGTCTGGTGCAGATCTTCAAAGGGCCAGTCCAGAACATCGGCAAACATGGCTTCCACGGCATCATTGATCATCTCAAAATACCGGGGATAGAATACGATCCCTGCCGGGTCGCAGTGTTTGAACAGGATCTTTTGGCGCAGGGTGGAATGCATGACGCCTTAGAACGCTTTGTAGGTCTGGGTTGTATAGGTCCGTTCGATGCCTTCGATATTGAGGAGGTTGTCATTGATGAACCGGCCAATATCGGCCCCTTCGGGCACATAGAGCTTCATCAACAGATCGTAGTCGCCGCTTGTTGAGTAAAGCTCTGAGTGGATCTCGCGCAGCACGATCTGGTCGGCAACCTCATAAGCGGTGCCGGGGCGGCAGCGGATTTGTACAAAAAGACAGGTCATGATCTCTCCTCAGGTGACGCGTGATTTGGTTTGATATTTGGGGTCTTGCCAGAGGTTCTGGGTGATCACCTCTTCGAGAATTTCGGCAGCGGCAACGATGTCGGCTGCGTCCAGATACAGCGGGGTAAAGCCAAACCGCATAGTATCGGGCGCACGGAAATCACCGATGACGCCTCGGTCGATCAGCGCCTGCATCGCAGCATAACCATGCTCAAAAGCAAAGGACACCTGGCTGCCGCGCGCCTCTGGGTCGCGAGGCGAAGCCAGCGTCAGGGTGGGGCAGCGGGCCTCGACCTCTTGGATAAACAGCTCAGAAAGCGCCTGCGAGGCGCGACGCAGGTCCTGCATGTCCACGCCCTCCCAGACATCCATGGCGGCATCCAGAACCGACAGTTGGACAATCGGTGGCGTGCCGACCCGCAGGCGTTCTGTCGACATGGCAGGACGATAGCCCAGCTCCATCGCAAAGGGCGCGTCATGACCCATCCAGCCGGCCAGCGCAGGTTGCACGTCGTGGACAATGTCAGGGCGCACATAGATAAACGCAGGCGCACCAGGCCCCCCATTCAGATATTTATAGCTGCAGCCCACAGCGAATTCTGCGCCCGAAGCTGTCAGATCCACCGGCACAGCACCTGCGCTATGGGCCAGATCCCAGATCATCACCGCGCCGACCGCATGGGCCTTTGCGGTGATCGCCTTCATGTCATGCAGCCGACCAGAGCGGTAATCGACCTGCGTCAGCATCACCACGGCGACGTCTTCGGTGATCTGATCCACCACATCTTCGGCAGCAGGGGTGCGCAGCGCATAATCTTTGTCGATGGTGTTGATCAGCCCCTGCGCCATATAAAGATCGGTCGGGAAATTGCCATTGTCCGACAGGATCACCCGACGGTCAGGGCGCATTTTCAGGGCTGCCGCCAGCGCCTGATAGACCTTGATCGACAGCGTGTCACCAGTGGCCACGCTGCCCTCAGGCGCACCAATAAGCGCGGCAATACGATCACCCACACGCTGCGGCAGGGAAATCCAGTCGGCCGTGTTCCAGGCCCGGATCAGCTCTTGTCCCCATTCTTGCGTGATCGTCTTTTGCGCCCGTTCGGCCGCCCCTTTAGGCAACACGCCAAGCGAATTACCGTCCAGATAGATGACCCCTGCGGGGATATCAAAAAGATGTTTTTTAGGTAGCATCACAAATCTCCGCGCAGGTGCCACAGGTCCGGGAACAGCTCGACGCTCAGCATCTTGCGCAGGTACTGCACACCCGAGGTCCCGCCCGTTCCACGTTTGAATCCGATAACCCGTTCAACCGTGGTCACATGGTTGAACCGCCAGCGGCGGAAGTAATCCTCGAGATCGACCAGTTTTTCACCGAGCTCATATAGCGACCAGTAGACATCAATGTTCTCGTAAACGGTCTTCCAGCGCGCCTGGATGTCCGGGTGCGCCGTGTGCGGCGCATCCAGAGACAGTTCGGGCACATTCTGGTCATGCCCATCGAGCGTTGTATAAAGATGGCGCACAACCTCATGGTAAAAACTGGGTCGCGCCAGCTCAGCCGATAGGGCCTTGTGCACATCCGGGACATGTTCGTGCGGCTTCAGCATATTGGGATTGCGATTGCCCAGCACGAATTCGATCATCCGGTACTGATAGGACTGAAAACCCGAAGACGGCCCCAAAGCCTCGCGGAAGGTGGTGTAGTCTGCAGGCGTCATGGTGCGCAGAACATCCCATTGATTGTTCAGCTGTTCAAAGATCCGGCTGACCCGCGCCAGCATCTTGAACATGGTGGATTTGTCGCCGCTGATCAGCGCCTCGCGCGCGGCGCTCAGTTCATGCAGGATCAGCTTCATCCACAATTCGCTAGTCTGATGCTGAATGACAAACAGCAGCTCATCATGGGCCTCGGACTGCGGGGCCTGATGGGCAAGGATCTGATCCAGATGCAGATAGTCCCCATAGGACATTGCATCCTTGAACCCCATCTTCGCACCGTCGGTTTCCGGGTTATAGGCTTGGTTCGCCATGACTATACCTCACGCAGTTTGAAGCGTTGAATTTTCCCGCTCTCGGTCTTGGGCAGTTCTTTCGCGAACACGACCGAGCGAGGATATTTGAAAGGGGCAATGGTGGCTTTGACATGATCCTGCAGCTGCTTTGCCATTGCCTCAGAAGGAGTCTCGGACGCGCCCAGAACCACATGGGCCTGCACAATTGTTCCGCGTGCCTCGTCAGGGATGCCAATGACGGCGCATTCTGCCACGGCGTCATGGGCCAAAAGCGCCGCCTCCACCTCGGGGCCTGCGATATTGTAGCCGGAGCTGACAATGATATCGTCATTGCGGGCCGCAAAGTGGAAATAGCCATCTTCATCGCGGACAAATGCATCACCCGAAATGTTCCAGCCTCCCTGCACATATTCGCCCTGACGTTCGCCCCGCAGGTAGCGGCAGCCCGTGGGCCCGCGCACGGCCAACCGGCCAATTTCGCCCGGCTTTGCCTCTTGGCCGGTTTCATCCACAACCTTGGCCTCATACCCACGCACCGGCTTGCCCGTGCAGCCCGGACGGTGGTCCGCGAAGCGGTTTGTAAGGAAGATATGCAGCATCTCGGTAGCGCCAATCCCATCCAGCATCGGCTTTCCGGTCTTTTGCATCCATTCGTCATAGACCGGGCCTGGCAGTGTTTCACCAGCGGATACCGCCGCCCGGAGGGAGGACAGATCCGCGCCCTCTTCCATCGCGCGCATCATTGCGCGATAGGCGGTGGGTGCGGTAAAACACACTGTCGCCTGATATTTCTCGATGATCTCGATCATATTGGGGGGCGAGGCGTTTTCCAGCAGCGTGGCCGTCGCTCCAAAACGCAGAGGGAAAATCGCCAGACCACCAAGACCAAAGGTAAACGCCAGTGGGGGTGAGCCGACGAAGACATCGTCGGGTTGCACGTCCAGAACCTCGCGGGCATAACCATCGGCGATGATCAGCAGATCCCGGTGAAAATGCATGGTGCCTTTGGGCGCGCCGGTCGATCCGGAGGTGAACCCAATAAGTGCGACATCATCCTGACTGGTTTGAACTGTATCAAATGTCACAGGTTTTTCCAGCGCCAGCCGGTCCAGTTCGGCGTCGTGATTGGCGGTGCCATCAAAGCCGACAACCGTAGTCAGCGTATCGCAGGATTTGGCGCAGGCCGTCATCTCATCCATCAGGCGTGTGTCACACAACGCGTGGGTGATTTCGGCTTTTTCCACATATTTCTGCAGCTCGACCGCCCGCAGCATGGGCATGGTGTTGACCACAACGGCACCGGCCTTGGTCGCAGCCAGCCAACAGGCCACCATAGCCGGATTATTGGCCGATCGGATCAGCACCCTGTTTCCCGGCTTCAGGCCAAGGTCATCCACCAGCGTATTGGCCAGCCGGTTGGTCCAGTCGGTCAGCTCTTTATAGGTGCGACGGCGACCATTTCCGATCAGCGCCGTGTGATCGCCAAATCCTTTGGCCACCATCGCATCGGTCAGCTCATATGCTGCATTGAGCTGTTCGGGATACTCAAACCCATCCAGCAAGAGGTCAGGCCACTGGTCAACAGGCGGCAGGTTGTCCCGGGAAAACGTATCCGTATGTGCACTGTTCTGTAGCATGTCGATTACCCCTGCTGTGCCGCTAGCGTTTGCCGTGCAATGATCACCCGTTGGACATCAGAGGCCCCCTCGTAGATCCTCAGCGCTCTGATTTCTCTGTATAATTTCTCGACAACCACGCCGGACCTCACGCCATCACCGCCGTGCAGCTGCACGGCTTTGTCGATCACCTGTTGCGCTTGATCGGTGGCAAACAGCTTGGCCATTGCAGCTTCGCGGGTGATGCGGGCAGCCCCGCTGTCCTTAGCCCAGGCGGCGCGGTAAATCAGCAAGGCAGCCGCATCAATGTCCGTGGCCATATCAGCAATGTGGCCCTGTACCATTTGCAGGTCCATCAAAGGGGCACCTTGCACGCATCGGGAGGAAACGCGCGTAAGGGCCTCGTCCAGTGCGCGGCGCGCAAAGCCAAGCGCGGCAGCGCCAACCGTGGACCGGAAAACATCCAGAACCGACATGGCAATCTTGAACCCCTGACCGGCTTCACCAATCAAGGCGGATGCAGGCACACGGCAGTCCACAAACGACAGTGTTGCCAGCGGATGCGGAGCGATGGTTTCAAGCCGTTCGGTGATCTCAAGCCCGGGCGTTGCGGCGGGCACGATAAAGGCTGACATGCCCTTTGCACCCGGCGCTTCGCCAGTGCGGGCAAACACCGTGTAGAGATCGGCAATCCCGCCGTTGGAGATCCAGGTTTTTTCACCATTGAGAACAAAGTGATCCCCGTCGCGGGTTGCGGTCATCGTATTTGCCGCAACATCAGATCCCGTTCCGGGTTCGGTCAGCGCAAAGGCGGAAATGGCCTTGCCTGTGCGGGTCTTTGGCAACCATTCGCCACGCTGCGCCTCTGTGCCAAACAGCGAGATCGCCCCGGTGCCCAGCCCCTGCATGGCAAAGGCAAAATCCGCAAGCCCATCATGGCGCGCCAGAATTTCCCGGGTCAGACAGAGTTTGCGTACATCCAACGCCCCGTCTGCACTGCCAGTGGCCTGCAACAGCCCCGCCGCACCCAGATCCAAGACAAGCGCACGGCAGGCCTGGTCCGTGTCACCATGATCGACGGACAGCCCCGCGGCCACCTCTTCGACCCGCGCCGCCCAATCCCGGTGCTCCGCCTCCAAGAAAGGCCAGTTCAGATAACTTTGATCGCTCATCTTTCACCTTTTCCAAATATCCCGGGGAGCGCGAGGGGCAGCGCCCCTCGCTCCGTATCAGTCGCCCTCGAACACAGGTTTTTCTTTGGCGACAAAGGCATGGTAGGCACGGTGGAAATCTTGCCCCTGCATACAGATCGCCTGCGCCTGCGCCTCGGCCTCGATCGCCTGCTCGATGGACATGGACCATTCCTGTGCCAGCATGGTTTTGGTCATCATATTGGCAAAGCCCGGCCCATCGGCAATTCGGCGGGCCATAGTTTGCGCCGCCGAAAGCAGCTCACCCGCTTCAACCACCTTGTTGAAATAGCCCCAGGCAACACCTTCCTCAGCGCTCATGGACCGGCCAAGATACAACAGCTCTGCCGCGCGTCCCTGACCGATAATCCGAGGCAGGATCGCGCAGGCCCCCATGTCACAGCCCGCAAGCCCAACGCGGTTGAACAGAAAGGCCGTCTTGGCCTCGGGTGTGGCAAGCCGCAGGTCAGAGGCCATCGAGATAATCGCCCCTGCCCCGGCACAGACACCATCCACCGCAGCGATAATTGGCGTGCCGCAGTTGACCATTGCCTTGACCAGATCCCCGGTCATACGGGTGAAAGCCAGCAGTTCCTTCATGTTCATTTTGGTGAGCGGGCCGATAATGTCATGGACATCCCCCCCCGACGAAAAGTTGCCGCCGTTCGGGGCAAAGACCACCGCCTTGACCGTGTCGTCATAATGGAGATCACGGAACCAATCCCGCAGTTCGGCGTAGCTGTCGAATGTCAGCGGGTTTTTACGCTCTGGCCGGTCCAGCGACACAGTCGCGATGCCGTCCGCAATGTCGCAGTTGAAATAGGAAACGTCCTGTCGCATCAGATATCCCTTTCTTCCAGCGTTTCGGCCAAGCGATCGAGGCGCAGGATCATGCCTTCGATGTCATCAGCATTCAAACCGCCCAGCAGGTCGTCGATCCACGCCTCATGTGCGGCCGCATGCTCAGCAAAAGTGGCCTGACCTTTGGCGGTCAGCTGCACGAGGTTGGCGCGCCGATCACCGGGCACGGCCACGCGCTGCGCCAGCCCGTCCTGCGCCAACTTGTCCACCACAACAGTCACATTGCCGTTGGAGACCCGCAGCATTTTTGAAATCTCGCTCATCTTCAAACCCTCAGGCACGCGAGACAGGGCCGACATCACATCAAAGCGCGGCAGAGTTCCGCTGTACTCTGCCCGCAGACGGCGGCGGACTTCGTCCTCCAGCAGACTTGAGGCCTTGAGCAACTTGAGCCAGAGCCGCAGTCTTTCTTTCGACAGCGGGGTATCAGGTGCGATATCGGGTTGGGGACCGGTTGTCATATTTCACCTCCTGATAGGCTGAGTGCATGGCCATTGATGGAGCGCGCAGCATCCGAACAAAGCCAAAGCGCGGTTTGTGCGACCTCATCGGTCTGAATGAACCGCTTTTGGGGGTTTCCGCCATAAAGCGCAGCACGCGCCTCGGCTTCGGTCTTGCCGGTTTTTTCGGTGATGTTGGCGACAGAGCGATCCAGCATCGGGGTTTCTATGAACCCCGGACAAATCGCATTGACTGTGATCCCCGCACCGGCGAGCTCCAGTGCAAGCGCGCGGGTCAAGCCGACAACCCCGTGTTTTGCCGCGCAGTATGCAGCGACATAAGGATAGCCCTTGAGCCCAGCAGTGGACGCAATTGCGATCATCCGACCCCACCCTTGCGCTTTCATATCCGGCAAGGCGGCCTGCCAGACATTGGCCACACCAACCAAGTTCACCGCCAGCATATTGTTCAGGACCTCTGGCGTCATTTTGGCAAAGGGTACGCTGTCAGCTGCGCCCGCATTGGCAACAACAGCCGCCACCGGCCCGTGTGCGTCCCGCGCAGCCGAGAAGGCCTCGGTGACTGCGGCGGCGTCGGTTACATCACAGATCTGATAGGGCAGCCCCTGCGCCTGAAGCGGTGCTTCACTGCGTCCCATGATTGTGACCTTGGCACCGGCCTCCGCAAACAGTTGCGCGGTTTCAGCGCCAACACCGGTGCCGCCGCCAGTCACGACGATATGTCTGTCACGGATGCTCATACTTTGATCGCCGCGGCCGCTTCGCGTTCCGCGAGGCGCCAGATCATGTCACGGCCTGCGCGATAGGGTTCTGGCCAATTTGCGGAACGATCGCCAATATTGCTGCCCGCGTGAAGGGTCCAATATGGATCCGCCAGATGCGCCCGAGCGAGACACACCAGATCCGCCCGCCCCGCCATCAAGATCGAATTCACGTGATCCGCCTCGTAGATGTTCCCCACGGCCATTGTCGAAATCCCGGTCTCATTTCGGATCCGGTCCGAGAATGGCACCTGGAACATGCGACCATAGACCGGCGCTTCCTCCGACACCGTTTGGCCAGACGAAACATCGATGATATCGGCACCGGCCGCATCAAAGGCCTGCGCCAGCAGGATTGCGTCTTCCGGCTGTGTGCCGCCCTCACCAACCCAGTCATGGGCAGAGATCCGCACAGACATCGGCTTTTCCGTGGGCCAAATGGCCCGCATGGCATGGAACACTTCCAAGGGGAAGCGCAGGCGGTTCTCGATCGAACCACCAAATTCATCGGTTCGATGGTTGGTCGCCGGTGACAGGAAACTGCCCAACAGATACCCGTGCGCGGCGTGCATTTCGATCATGTCGAACCCGGCCTGATCGGCCATTTTTGCGGCGGCCACGAATTGATCCCGCACCTGCTCCATATCCGCCCGCGTCATTTCGCGCGGGGTTTGACTGAGCTCTTTGTACGGCAGGGGCGACGCCGCCATCAGCTCCCAATTGCCATCTGCAAGCGGATTATCAATCCCCCCTTCCCAGGGAATACAGGTCGACCCTTTGCGCCCTGAGTGCCCGATCTGACAGCAGATCTTCGCATCGGTTTCCGCATGAACGAAGTCCGTCAGCCGCTGCCAGGCGGCCACGTGACCCTCGCGATAAAGACCCGGGCAGCCGGGGGTGATGCGCCCCTCCGGAGACACACATGTCATTTCGGTATAGACCAGTGCTGCGCCGCCTTTGGCGCGTTCGCCATAGTGGATCAGATGCCAATCCGTTGGGCAACCATCGACAGCCTTGTACTGCGCCATAGGTGATACCACGATGCGGTTCTTCAGCTCCATTTTGCGCAGCTTGTAAGGCGTGAACATCGGCGCGCGGACCTCTGCTGTCTCCGGCGCACCTGCGCGAGTCTGGAACCATTTCTCGGCGCTGCGCAGCCAGTCGCCATCCCGCAACCGCAGATTTTCATGGCTGATCCGCTGGGACCGCGTCAGCAGCGAATAATTGAACTGAACCGGGTCCAGATCCAGATACCGCTCCACATCCTCAAACCACTCCAAAGAGTTGCGAGCCGCTGACTGTAGCCGCAGAACATCCAAGCGACGCTCTTCCTGATAGCGCTCAAAGGCAGCTTCTTTGGTTGGCTCCACATTCAGGAACTCTGCCAGCGCAATTGCGCTGTCAAAGGCCAGTCGCGTGCCCGAGCCGATAGAGAAATGCGCGGTCGCAGAGGCATCCCCCAACAGCACCACATTCTCGTGATGCCATTTTTCGCACAGAACCCGCGGGAAATTGATCCAAACCGCAGAGCCGCGCAGATGGTCGGCATTGGAGATCAGATCGTGGCCGCCCAAATGCTTCTCAAAGGTCGCGCGGCAGGTCTCGACAATCTCGTCCTTTGACATGTGCTCAAAGCCAAAATTGTCCCATGTCTCCTGGGTGCATTCCACGATGAAAGTCGCGGTATCCTCGTCGAACTGATAGGCGTGAACCCAAATCCAGCCGTGCACCGTTTTTTCAAAGATAAAGGTGAAGGCATCGTCGAATTTCTGGTGCGTGCCCAACCAGATGAACTTGCATTTTCGGGTGTCGACTTCCGGTTTGAAATACGCTGCATAGGTTGAGCGCACGGTAGAGTTCAGCCCATCACAGCCGACCACAACGTCATAGTCTTTGCGATAGGTTTCAATGTCGTCAAACGCGGTCTCAAAGCGCAGCTCGACCCCCAGTTCACGGGCGCGATCCTGCAAAAGCAGCAGCAGTTTCTTGCGGCCGATTCCTGCAAATCCGTGACCACTAGAAACGGTCCGCACCCCGTCATGGACCACCGCAATATCATCCCAATAGGCAAAGTTCTGGCGAATGACCTCCGCGCTTTCCGGGTCATTGGCCCGCAGATTACCAAGCGCATCATCCGATAGCACCACACCCCAACCAAAGGTGTCATTGAATTTATTTCTTTCAATAACAACAACTTCATGATCAGGATCCCGCAACTTCATGGAAATTGCAAAGTAGAGACCAGCAGGTCCTCCGCCAAGACAAGCTACACGCATCTTTACTTCCTCCATGTCCACATTCGACCAGAATCAGGGTCGCTTATCCAAAGGTACCGCGTTCTGTTTTTATTTCAAGCTTGAATAATTGAAGCTTCACCGATACGTTTTTCATCAGATCGACTCGCCAAAGGGAGACCCGGAAAATGCACGCAAGTGAACACCTCAGCTTCAGCCCTGCCACCCCCGAAGACGCGCGCGCGAAACCTGCGGCGCTTGTTTGGGAAGATCCCTTTCTGATTGAAGACCTTCTCTCTGAAGAAGAGCGCATGATCCGCGACACCGCGCATGCCTACTGCCAGGACAAGCTGAAACCCCGCGCGATCGAGGCCAACCGCCACGAGGTGTTTCACCGCGACATCATGAGCGAAATGGGCGAGCTGGGCCTTCTGGGGCCGACCCTCCCCGAAGCGTATGGCTGCGTCGGCGCCAACTATGTGTCTTACGGGCTTGTTGCCCGCGAGGTGGAACGTGTCGACAGCGGCTACCGGTCTGCCATGTCGGTGCAAAGCTCGCTGGTGATGCACCCGATCTTTGCCTATGGCTCCGAAGACCAACGGCAAAAATACCTGCCCAAACTGGCAAGCGGCGAATGGGTGGGCTGCTTTGGCCTGACCGAACCCGATCACGGATCAGACCCCGGGTCGATGATCACCCGCGCCAAGAAAGTGGACGGGGGGTATTTGGTTTCCGGGGCCAAGAACTGGATCACCAACAGCCCGATTGCCGATGTGTTTGTGATCTGGGCGAAATCCGACGCCCATGACAATAAGATCCGCGGCTTTGTTCTGGAAAAAGGCATGACGGGGCTGAACGCGCCCAAGATCGAGGGCAAGTTTTCCCTGCGGGCGTCGATCACCGGCATGATCCAGATGGACGAGGTCTTTGTGCCGGACGAAAACCTGCTGCCCCATGTGGAAGGTCTGGCCGGGCCATTTGGCTGCCTGAACCGCGCCCGTTACGGCATCAGCTGGGGCGCCATGGGCGCCGCCGAGGCCTGCTGGCACGCCGCACGCAGCTACACCATGGACCGCAAACAATTTGGCAAACCGCTGGCCGCGATGCAGTTGATCCAGAAGAAACTGGCCGACATGCAGAGCGAGATTTCGCTGGGCCTTCTGGGGGCGCTGCGTCTGGGGCGGTTGATGGACGAACACAAGAACTCGGCCGAGCTGATCAGCCTGATGAAGCGCAACAACTGCGGCAAAGCGCTGGCCATCGCCCGCGAAGCCCGCGACATGCATGGCGGCAATGGGGTGTCGGATGAATATGGCATTATCCAGCATGTGATGAACCTTGAGGCGGTGAACACCTATGAGGGCACCCACGACGTCCACGCCCTGATCCTGGGCCGCGGTCAAACCGGCCTGCAGGCCTTCGTATGACCGACGCGTCAGGCATTGATTGGGAAGACGCTTTGGTAAAAGGCGACAGGATCACCGACTGAATGAATGTCGCTGAGAGAAAGGCCGCCGCAGCGGCGGCCTTTCTCTCAGCAGCACACAAGCGAAGCCGGGAAAAATGCGATTTTATTCAGTAACTCGGTTTTCAAACCAGTGCTGAACTAAATAGCATTTCCGTAAAATACCGCCCCAATCGCCCTGCATTATTTGACCAATCGAAAAAAATTTCGTCACCTAACCCCAGCAATCACAAAACTAGGGGGAACTAGGTATGAAACGGCAACCCACGCGTAGGTTGTTTCTAGCAGCCGCTCTTGCGGCATCCACGGTCTTTTCAGCCGGAGCAGCCGCTGCTGAGAAAATCAAAGTCGCCGCCATCTACACGCTGCCGGTGGAACAGCAATGGATCAGCCGGATTCACACGGCGCTCAATACGGCGGCAGAGCGCGGCGACATTGACTATGTTTTCTCCGAGAACGTCGCCAACACGGACTATGAGCGCGTCATGCGAGAATATGCCGAACAAGGCACGCAGCTTGTTGTCGGTGAGGTCTTTGGGCTTGAGCGCGCGGCGCGCAAAGTGGCCAAAGACTACCCGGAAACCGCATTCCTCATGGGGTCATCCTTTGGCCCGGTGGCACCGAATTTCTCTGTGTTTGACAACTGGATTCACGAGCCTTCCTACCTGACAGGCATGGTGGCGGGCGCTGCCACGGAATCCAATGTGATTGGCATGGTCGGCGGCTATGCGATCCCTGAAGTGAACCGACTGATGCATGCTTTCATGGATGGTGCGCGCGCGGTGAACCCCGATGCCAAGTTTATCGTGAACTTCATCGACAGCTGGTACGATCCGCCCAAAGCCAAAGAGAGCGCGTTTGCGATGATGGATGCCGGGGCGGACATCATGTACGCAGAACGCTTTGGCGTCTCGGACGCAGCGGTTGAACGCGGCGTGAAGGCCATTGGCAACGTGATCGACACCTCTGGTGACTATCCGGGCACGATCATGGCATCCGCATTGTGGCACATGGAAGCCACCATCGACAAAGCCGTGTCCAGCGTGGCGTCCGGGTCGTTTGAGGCCGCAGACTATGGGCAGTACAGCTTCATGGCGTTTGGCGGCGGCTCACTGGTGCTGGACGAAAACCTCGTTGATGCCGAAACCGTCGCTGCGGTCAAAGCAAAAGAAGCCGAGATCCTGGACGGTCTGTTCCGTGTGAATGTGAACGACCAGCGCCCGGTTTCGGACAACTAAGGCAATCAGGGCCGGCTTGACGGTCGGCCCCCAGTTCTCATGACACCATACCCCGTCTTACAACTCCGCGGCCTGAGCAAACGCTTTGGCCCCGTGGTGGCCAATGACGACGTCTCTCTGACCCTGCACAAAGGCGAAGTCCTCGCCCTGCTCGGAGAAAACGGCGCTGGCAAAACCACATTGATGAACATGCTTTTTGGGCACTATCTGCCCGATGCAGGCACGGTCGAAGTCGCGGATGCGGCGGGCGCATTGCAGCCCCTGCCCCTGGGCCACCCTCAAGCGGCCTTGGCGGCTGGTGTTGGTATGGTGCACCAGCATTTTGCACTGGCCGAAAACATCTCTGCCTTGGATAATATCACCCTCGGCGCAGAGCCCCTGTGGTCACTACGCCGAAACCGGGCCGCTGCCAAAGCAAAAGTCGAGGGCATCATCCAGCGCAGCGGCCTGTCGGCCCCATTGGATGTGCCTGTTGGACGATTGTCCGTTGGCGAACGCCAGCGGGTGGAGATCCTAAAAGCGCTCTACCGCGATGCGCGGATTCTTGTTCTTGATGAACCAACCGCCGTTCTGACCCCGCAGGAAGCAGACACTCTTTTCGCCAATATCAAAGCGATGACCAAGTCCGGACTATCGGTCATTTTCATCAGCCACAAACTGCGGGAAGTTTTAGCGTTTTCCGATAGGATTGCGGTGCTGCGTCACGGGCGAAAAGTGGGCGAAATGCCCACCTCAGAAGCCAATGAGGCCAAGATCGCGCGCATGATGGTTGGGGCTGACACGCCTCTAGTGGAGCGGGAACCGCTTGCGCCCGGTGCACCAGTTCTGAACCTCAGCGGTATGTCGGTGGTGGGGCGATCCAAACGCGAGACCCTCAATGCGGTGAATTTATCCGTTCACGCACAAGAGATCGTGGGAATTGCAGGTATTTCCGGCAATGGGCAACACGCCCTTGCGCAGGTGATTTCCGGCCTGAAAGCCCCCGACATGGGCACGGTGGCGATTGATCAGGCCGCAATTGCCCATCCAACACCGGCCCGCATGGTCAAAGCCGGGGTTGGACGCATTCCCGAAGACCGCCACCACGAAGGCATTGTCGGCGCAATGAGCGTCGCGGAAAATCTGGTGCTTGAACGGCTGACCGAGCCGGACGTGTCCACGGGAGGATTGTTGCGCCGCGAGGACATCGCCGCCAATGCCACCAAACTGGCAAAGGCCTATGATGTGCGCGGTCCCGGAACCGAGGCACAGGCGCGCCTGCTGTCCGGCGGCAACATTCAGAAACTTATTTTGGCCCGCGTCTTTGAGCGCAACCCACGCCTGATCCTGGCCAATCAACCCACGCGCGGGCTCGACTTGGGCGCTGCAGCCGAAGTTGGACGCAGGTTGTTAGACGCTCGTGCGCGTGGTGCAGGCGTTGTTCTGATCTCGGAAGACCTGGACGAAATTCTGGGCCTTTCGGACCGTGTTCTGGTGATCCGCGACGGGCAATTGATCGAAGCGCCAACCCGAGATCGCGCAACCATCGGGCTGATGATGGCCGGAGAAACAGTATGATTCGTATTGAACCTCGTGACACCCCGTCCAGAGCGTTTGCGCTTGGTGTTCCTCTTCTTTCCGCTTTGGTCGCATTAGGCTTTGCGGCCATTCCGCTTTTGGCGGCCGGGGCGAACCCGATTGCGGCCTATGGCGCGATGTTCAAAGGCGTCTTTGGTTCGGTATTTGCCTTTACCGAAATGCTGACCCGCGCGACGCCTTTGATCTTTACCGGGCTGGCCGCGGCATTGGCGTTTCGCGCAAAACTGTGGAACATCGGCGGCGAAGGTCAGCTTTACCTTGGTGCGATGGCTGCGGTGGCCATTGGCGCTGGGGCATTGGACATCCCCGGGATTTTTCTCGTGCCGCTGATCGTGGTTATGGGGGCCGCTGCAGGTGCGGTCGGCATGGCGGCGCCGACTTATCTGCGGGTCAAATTTGGTGCCGATGAAGTTGTCACCACGCTATTGCTGAATTTCATCATTTTGATCCTGGTTCAGATGATGCTTGAAGGGCCGCTGCAAGATCCGATGGGGCTTGGCTGGCCGCAATCTGCACCCATTCTGGATCAGGGTATGCTGCCCAAATTGATGGACCGGATGCGCCTGCATTCTGGGTTTATTCTGGCGCTGATCCTGGCCATTGTCGCGCAATTTATGCTGATCCGATCGGTATGGGGGTTCAAACTGCGCGCAGTGGGGGAAAACGTCGCTGCCGCACGCCATGCGGGGATCAATGTGAACCGGTCTTTCTTTGGCGTGGCCGCGATCTCGGGCGCGCTGGCCGGGCTGGCCGGCGTCAGCGAAGTGGCCGGGCTCAAAGGATACCTGACCGCCGACTTGTCCCCGGGCTTTGGCTACACTGGCATTGTTGTGGCCATGCTGGCGGGGCTTTCCCCCATTGGCGTGGTGCTGGCAGCCTTGTTCATTGCGTCCGTCTTTGTCGGCGCAGACGGGATGAGCCGCGCAATGGGCGTGTCTTCATTTCTTGCGGATCTTGTTGTCTCTGTCTCGTTGTTGTGCGTGCTGGTCGGAGGGTTCTTCGCAAAGTTCCGCGTTGTTCTGGCTGGCAAAGGGGAGGTCGCACAATGATGGATCTGCTGAATATCCTGCTCAGCGACAGCTTTTGGGCCGCTTCCCTGCGCATCGCGACCCCATTGATCTTTGGTGTTCTGGGCGCGCTGATCTGCGAACGCAGCGGGGTTTTGAACCTTGGGATCGAGGGGATCTTTGTCGTTGGCGCAATGTGCGGATGGATGGCGGTCTGGCTTGGCGCGAGCCTTTGGGGCGGTGTGCTGGCCGCTGCCTTGGCCGGAGCGGCCTTTGGGTTTTTGCATGCGCTCCTCACCGTGCCGCTGGGCCTGTCGCAACATGTCTCGGGGCTGGGGATTACCTTGTTTGCCACCTCAGCCAGTTACTTCACCTACCGGACAGCCCTGCCCAATGTGTCCTCCCCGCCGCGGATCGAACCGTTCCAACCGCTCGATATTCCGGTTTTGTCTGACCTGCCGGTGTTGGGGCCGGTCCTGTTTCAGCAAACCGCATTGACCTGGCTTGCGCTGGGAATGGTGGGTTTGGTCTGGTTTGTACTGGATCGCACAGCCCTTGGCGTCGCACTCAAAGCGGTTGGTGACAATCCAGACAGCGTCGATGCCCAGGGCCTGTCGGTCTATGGGCTGCGGATCGGCGCCATCGTGGCCGGGTCGTCCCTCATGGCATTGGGCGGTGCGTTTCTGACCATGTCCGCGTTTGACGCCTTCTTTTTCGGTATGGTCAACGGGCGCGGCTGGGTCTGTATTGCATTGGTGATCTTTGCCAGCTGGCGTCCGGGCAAAGCCCTATTGGGGGCCATATTATTTGGCGCGTTTGATGCCCTACAGGTCAGGTTACAGACAGAAATGGGCGCTCTGGTTCCCGGTCAGGTGTTTCTTATGGCGCCCTATATTCTGTCGATTACCGCACTTGTCATTGCAGCGCGGTCCGCAGATTACCCGCGCGCGCTGCTGACACCTTGGTTCAAAGGACAACGGTGATTAAAAACTCCTGCGCCAAACGAATATGCCCGATGGTCGAAGCCACCACCGGGCATATTCCTATTGTTGCGCCATCTGTTCATCGCGCTTCTGTCTGGAAATCGCGCGTTTGGTCGAAATGGATGCGGTCAGGACACCGATGGTGACAAAAGCAATGATGATCGTCGACAGCGCATTGATTTCAGGGCTGACCCCAAGGCGCACAGCCGAGAAAATCTTGATCGGCAGGGTCGTCGCCGCCGGACCCGAGGTAAAGGACGCGATCACCAGATCATCAAGCGACAGGGTAAACGCCAGCAACCAGCCCGAAATCACCGCCGGCGCAATGATCGGCAAGGTGACAGAGCGGAACGCGTCCCATGGCGTGCAGCCCAGATCCATCGCGGCCTCTTCGAGGCTTTTGTCGAACGTTACCATCCGCGAAGACACGACAACCGAGACAAAGCACATGGAAAACGTAGCATGGGCCAGAACAATGGTGGTCACCCCACGGTCCAACCCGACCGAAATAAACAGGAGAAGAAGCGACAGGCCTGTGATGACTTCGGGCATAACAAGCGGCGCATAGATCATACCCGAAAACAGGGTTCGGCCGAAAAACCGCCCTCCGCGCACCAGAACAAAGGCCGCCATCGTTCCCAGAACGGTAGCAATTGTGGAAGAAATCGTCGCCACCTTCACCGTCACCCAAGCCGCATCAAGGAAAGCCTCGTTCTGCAACAGCTCTCCGTACCATTTGGTGGAGAACCCCGCCCAGACCGTCACGAGCTTGGACTCGTTGAAGCTGTAGACGATCAAAATGATCATCGGGATATAGAGAAACGCAAATCCAAAGGTCAGAGAGACCGCATTGAACCAGGTGAACTTTCTCATTGGTCCGCCTCCCTCTGCTTCTGTTCGTTGCGCTGGAACAGGACGATCGGGATGATCAGGATCAGCAGCAGGATGATGGCAACGGCGGACGCCACAGGCCAGTCGCGGTTCGAGAAGAACTCTTCCCACAGCACCTTGCCGATCATCAGGGTTTTGGAGCCGCCCAGAAGCGACGGGATCACAAATTCACCTAGGGCAGGAATAAACACCAGAAAGCAGCCCGCGATCACACCCGGCTTTGCCAGATGCACGGTAACGGACCAGAAAGCGCCAATCTTGGTACATCCCAAATCCTGCGCCGCTTCCAGCAGCGATCCATCGAGCTTCTCCAAGGTGGAATAGATCGGCAAAATCATAAACGGCAAATAGGTGTAAACGATGCCAATATAGACCGCCGTATTGGTGTTCAGGATGACCAAAGGCTCTGAAACAAGCCCTGTCCACATCAGGATCTGGTTCAAAAACCCTTCGTTCGACAAAATACCGATCCACGCATAGACGCGGATCAGAAAACTGGTCCAGAACGGCAGGATCACCAGCATCATCAGGCTGGGCCGCCATTCGTCCGGGGCATTTGCCATCGCATAGGCAATTGGAAAACCGATCAGCAAGGTAAAGAACGTCGCCAGCGCCGCGATCTGCAGGCTGGACAGATACGCCTTCCAATACAGGTCGTCCGACGTCAGGAACACATAGTTCTCAAAATCCAAGGCCGCCCAAAAGACACGAAACCCCGCCCAGCCTTCGGACAGGTCAAGCGTCGGTGTATAGGGCGGAATTGAGATCGCGTAATCCGACATCGAGATCTTCAATACGATCAGGAAGGGCACCAGAAACAGGGCAAACAGCCACAGATACGGCACCCCAATCAGCAGTCGACGCGCAAGGTTCATCAGCTGTGCCCTACCCTGCCAAGACGATGCCGGCCGTGTCAGTCCAAGACAGCCAGACCTTGTCGTTCCAAGTGATCCCCCGACGCGCAATACGGCGGGTATTTGCGGTTTGCGACTTTACCAGCGCGCCGTTTTCCAGACGCACATAATAGGTGGAGATATTGCCAAGATAGGCAATGTCCTCGACCTCACCGGAAATCCGGTTGTGGACGTCTGTGGGCTCTTCCGTACCGATCACGATTTTTTCGGGGCGAATGGCAAAAGCACCACCCTGACCGCTGGAAACCCCGGCACCGGACATGCCGCGGATCGGGCTGTGACCTTCGGCCCAGGCCAGTTCCGCCGCCTCGCCATCGGCCTTGGCGATGCGGCCCTCGATGATATTCACGTCACCAATAAAATCCGCCACGTAAACAGAATTTGGTGCTTCATAGATACGATCAGGCGTGTCCACCTGCACCAGCTTGCCATGATCCATCACCGCGATCCGGCTGGCCATGGTCATGGCTTCTTCTTGGTCATGGGTCACAATCACAAAGGTCGTGCCGGTCTTTTCCTGAATATCCATCAGCTCGAACTGGGTTTCCTGACGCAGCTTTTTATCAAGCGCCCCAAGGGGTTCGTCCAGCAGCAGGAGCTTGGGTGCCTTTGCCAACGCCCGCGCAAGCGCAACACGTTGGCGTTGCCCCCCAGACAGCTGATGCGGTTTGCGCGATGCAAACTTACCCAGCTGCACAAGCCGCAGCATTTCGTCGACACGCCCCTTTATCTCGGACTTTGGCATCTCCGAACGTTTCAGACCAAAGGCCAGATTGTCCGCCACCGACAGATGCGGAAACAGCGCATAGGACTGGAACATCATGTTCACCGCGCGTTTGTTCGCCGGCACGCCCTTCATGTCCTGCCCGTCGATTGTGATGGTGCCTTTGGTGACGTTTTCAAACCCTCCCAACATCCGCATCATTGTGGTCTTCCCACAGCCCGATGGCCCCAAAAGCGCAAAGAACTCGCGAGGAAAAATCTTGAGGTCGATATTGTCGATGGCCGTAAAGTCACCGTAGTTTTTGGTGACCCCGGAAAATTCGATCATCGGCTTGGCGTCGGCATCCAGCCAAGGGACAAAAACGTCTGTGGCGTTCATAAGAGCAGGTCCTGAAAGGGAAAACCTGGACCCTGCAGGGTCCAGATCTGTCTTTTGAATGTCAGCAGCTTAGCTGCCGGATTTGACCTTTGCCCACATGCGAGTGGCAATGCGCTGGGTTTTCGGGTCGTAGGGCGATTTGGTGTAGAGGTTTTTGATCGTCTCTGCATCCGGGTAAATGGCCGGATCGCCAATTACGTCTTCCACCAGAAATTCCTGCGACGCGAGATTGCCGTTTGCGTAGTAAACATAGTTCGACGCGGTCGCCATATTGTTGGCATCCAAGATGAAGTTGATGAACTTATGCGCCGCGCCCGGATCTGGCGCGTCTACCGGAATGGCAAGTTGGTCAAACCACATCAGCGCACCCTCTTTCGGCGCATGATAGGCAATCTCGACGCCATTGTCGGCCTCTGCGGCACGATCCCGGGCCTGAAGAATGTCACCGGACCACCCGACAGCCACGCAGATCTCACCATTGGCCAGGGCATTGATATACTCAGAGCTGTGGAATTTGCGCACATAGGGTGCAACCGCGGCCAAGACGTCTTCGGCCTTCTTCACGGTGTCCGCATCCGATGCGTCGGGGTCTTCGCCAATGTACTTCAGCGCAGCCGGGATCAGTTCATCTGGTGCATCAAGGAAATGAACGCCGCAGTCCGCGAGTTTTTCCATGTTTGCCGGGTCAAACACCAAAGCCAAGGAATCGAGCGGTGCATCCGCGCCAAGCGCCTCTTGCACTTTGGTGATGTTAGCGCCAATCCCGGTGGTGCCCCACATGTAGTTGATAGAGTATTCGTTGCCCGGATCATATGTCGCGGTGCGTTCTTCGATGTCGGACCAGACGTTGCCAATATTGCTCAGCAGGTTTTTATCAAGCTTCTGAAACGCGCCGGCTTGGATTTGGCGCTGCAGGAAAGATCCAGTGGGAACCACCACGTCATAGCCTGACCCGCCCGCAAGCAGTTTGGTCTCGAGGAGTTCGTTGCTATCAAAGACGTCGTAGATCAGTTTAATGCCGGTTTCTTCTTCGAATTTGGTCAGCAGCGATTCATCAATGTAGTCGGACCAATTGTAGACGCGCACCTCTTCTGCATTGGCGACAGAGGCCGCTGCGAGTAGCGCGATGGCGGAAAGTGTGGACAGTTTCTTCATGGCTATCTCCCTGTTGATGGCAAAAGTTTGATCAAAAGTTTGAGTAAGGCAAGTTTTTTACGAGCTTCAAATTTAAGAGAGGCCCCAGTTTGGCCTTCTGAGGTTGTTTTCCTGTGGCACGGACCCCAAAGCGCCCTCGCATCAGGCAGTCTGCGAAATTCCCGAACCGCAAAACCCAGTAAAGCGTTTAAATCAGGCGGAAACTTATTCAGCGACTCGTGGATTTGATCGATCAAATGTGGCGTCAACAACCGCGTTTCTGGGCCTGACCCCAAAATATGATCAAATTATAAGCGATCTGGTCTACACGCCTGCGGCAATTTTGACGCGACCCGCCGCCACAACCCCGTCCTGGATATCTCCTTCTATTGCAGTCACCAAAGCCTCCGCATTGCGCTCATCCAAAGCGTTGAGGATCGCTTTGTGATGATCAACAACATAGAAGTCACTGACATTCTTAATTAATTCACGGTGAAACGGGCCAAGCTGCAACCAGATGCTCTCGATCAATGGCATAGCGACCAAATCGGGGTTGGCTTGATATAGTTTGCGGTGAAAGTCCTGATTCAGACGCGTCAGGCGGTCATAATCCTGGGCAGCAATGGCCTCATCCATCTTGTCATCAATGGCGCGCAGATCCTGCACGCGCACGCCAGAAACATAGGGCAGCGCCCGTTCGGCCGCGTGCCGTTCCAGAACGGTCCGGGTTGCAACCAGATCCTCAAACCGCCCGGCAGTCATCTCGGGCACCAACATGCGGCGATTGTCCTGCGGCGTTATCGCCTGTTCTGAACTCAGGCGGCGCAGGGCTTCGCGAATGGGGGTTGGGCTCAGGCCAAGCTGCTCTGCCACGCCCCGCATTGTCAGGGATGTCCCGGTCGGGATCGCCCCAACCATAATCGCATTTCGCAGCCGCGCGTATACATACTCTTGGCTGGTCAGCTGCGCAGAGGTTTCAATCTCTGGGATCTCTAGGCGCATTTTTTGGTCCTGTGTGCAGTCTCTCGCGACCTTAGGTTTGAGTTTGACTCGAGTCAATTAAGCTGTCACGTTTCAAAAAATGCTATCACATTTCATAGAAAGCTGTGCCAAATGAGCCCCGATTTTGCCATTTCTGCGAAAGCCAGGACTGCGCCCTTCGACGCGAAGCCGCGCCGCCTGCAGGGTTCACCTGTGGGGATGGGATGACGGCTTTGGGACATTACGCAGGCGATGGGTCTCATACAGGCAGCTACTACGCCGCCTCCGCAAATGTGGTGCAGCTACGTCCACAGCTGACACGCGACCACAGCTTTGACATTTGCGTGGTTGGCGCAGGCTATACAGGTCTTTCAACCGCCCTGCACCTTGCCGAAAAAGGGTTCAAAGTCGCCATCGTCGAAGGCGCGCGGATCGGTTGGGGCGCATCGGGTCGCAATGGCGGGCAGATTGTCAACGGGCTCAATGCCTCGCTGCAAACCATCAAGCGCCGGTACGGGCAGGACACCGCAAATTTCGTTGCAGGCCTTGTGACCGAAGGCGGTGATATCATTCGCGACCGGGTGGCAAGCTACGACATCAAATGCGATCTCAAGGCCACCAACCTGTTCACCGCCTACACCAGCGCCCATATGCGCGAGCTTGAAGAGCGGCTGGAGCTGTGGCGCGGGTACGGCATCACCACTCAGGAAATGGTCGACAAAGACAGGACCCGCGATTTTGTCGGATCTGACGCCTATGCGGGTGGGATGATTGACCATGCCGGCGGCCATCTGCATCCGCTGAACCTCGCCTTGGGCGAAGCCGCCGCCTTTGAACAGAACGGCGGCACGATCTTTGAGATGTCCAAGGTGGTGCATGTGGATCAGGACGGCCCGCAGCCTGTTGTGCAAACCGAAAACGGCCGCATCACCTGCAACAAAGTCGTTCTTTGTGGCAACGCCTATCTGGGGCACGTCGTCCCGGCCCTCACATCCCGCGTTATGCCGGTATCGACCCAGATTATGGCGACCGAGCCGCTGGACGCCGACCTCGCGCAGCGGCTGTTGCCAACGGACACCTGCGTTGAGGACATTCGCTACATTCTGGACTATTTCCGTCTGTCTGCAGACAATCGCCTGCTGTTTGGCGGCGGCACAGTTTATGGCGGCGCGGACCCTAAAGACATAGTAGCCAAGCTGCGCAAAAACATGAACCGGGTTTTCCCCGAACTCCGCCGCACGCGCATCGACTATGCCTGGAGCGGAAATTTTGCGCTCTCGTTCAGCCGCGTCCCGCAAATGGGCCGTTTGAATGAAAACACATATTTCGCGCATGGCTATTCGGGTCATGGTGTAACCGGCTCCCATACGTTTGGTCGCATCCTCTCCGAGGCGATCGCGGGCGACATGAGCCGGTTTGACGTATTCTCTAACGTACCCTGGATCCCCTTCCCCGGCGGGCGCCTGTTCCGTGTGCCCTATTCGGTGATTGGCTCTTGGTATTACGCATTCAAAGACCGTTTTGGCATCTGAGGACACCATGACCCCCAAAGGCGATCAAGCATTCCGCAAGACCGACCCCAAAGGCCGCTGGCCCGAGATGACCTATGGCGGCGCGCTCAGCTTTTTGCGCCGGGATTACAGCCGTGACCTTGCGGGCGTCGATGTCGCTGTGATCGGCATTCCCTTTGACAATGCGGTCACCTACCGTCCGGGATGCCGCCTTGGTCCGCGCGCTTTGCGCGAAGCCTCGGTCCAGCTGGCAGAGCTCAAGGCGTTTCCCTGGGGGTTTGATCCGTTCGAAACCCTGAATGTTGTCGACTATGGCGACGTGTTTATGGACCCCCACCATCCGGAAACAGTGGCAAAAACCATCGAAGCGGCCGCGAAGAAAATCCTCTCGAACGGCACCAAACTGCTCTCGCTTGGGGGCGACCATTCCATCAGCTACCCCCTCTTGCGGGCCCATGCAGAACAACATGGCCCAATTGCCCTGCTGCAGTTCGACGCCCATTGTGACACCTGGCCAGACGATGGCGTGACCATGGATCATGGCACAATGTTCGGCCGAGCCGCCGCCGAGGGTGTGATTGACGTGAGCAAATCCACTCAGATCGGCCTGCGGACATACAACGACAGCGATCACGGGTTCGAAATCCTCTCGAGCCCATGGATCCACCGCAATGGGATCGAGGCCGCAATCGACGTGTTCAAAACCCGTGCCGGCGATGCGCCGGTCTATGTGAGCTTTGACATCGACATGCTGGACCCGGCCTTTGCCCCCGGCACTGGCACACCTGTTCCCGGCGGCCTTTCCACATGGCAGGGGCTGGAATTCGTACGCGCCATGTCAGACCTGAATTTGATTGGCATGGACATTGTGGAGGTCTCGCCCCCCTACGACCACGCCGAAATCACGGCGCTTGCTGGGGCGCATGTCGCGCATGACTTCCTGTGCGTTCTGGCGCAGCAGGCAGGGGCAGAACAAAAACCCGTCGGTCGCTTATGACCCGGTGCAACACCCACAGCGCCCCATCGTTCTGACCAAACCGCGGACCCGGTTCTTGATTATTAAAACGTTTTAAAATACCCCTGCCCTACAGGGGGACAACCATTTGACGCACGATGCCCAGGTTCAAAAGCCGACCCAAAAGCTGATCGCCGAGACCGCAGGGCTTTCTGTTGGCACGGTCTCCAGAGCGCTGGCCGGGGACCCCAAAATTGCCGACGCAACGCGGCGGCTTGTAGGGCAAATCGCGGCCGAACTCGGCTATGCGCCGGATCGGGCCGCACAGCGTTTGCGCACGGGCAAGACGCAAGTCATCAACCTGATCCTGCCGCCGCATGACGAAATCTTCGGCTTTGGCACCTCGTTGATCCGGGGCATCACCCGCGGCCTTGAAGACAGCAATTACCATCTGGTTGTTATGCCCGATTTTGGCCCCGACGTGACAAGGGATGACCCCGGCGAGGTGATAACAAGAATTGTCAAAAACAGACTGGCAGATGGAATTCTGTTCTCGCGGACGGAACCCAATGATGCCCGCGTCCGTTTTTTGACTGAGACCGGGTTTCCTTTCGTTTCGCACGGCCGAACCGAAGGAAAACACACCCATGCCTTTGTCGACTATGACAACACCAACTTCGCCTACAAGAGCGCCGTGCGGATGATCCAAAAGGGCGCACGAAAACTGTCGATTCTATTACCACCACCGACGCTGACCTTTCGCCAGCATTTGCTGCAGGGCATCACCAATGCTGTGCGCGAGTACAACGTTGAGCTGGAGGTTTTCAACGGCGCAACGCTCGACAATTCTGCGGACCAGATCGAGGCCGCCATCCGCCACAGGTTCGCAGCCCCCGATCGTCCGGATGGGCTTGTCCTGCCGGGTGAGGTCTCGGGCCTTGCCACTTTGGCGGCACTGCAGGACATTGGCCTGACCCCACAAAAGGACGTCCAACTGGTGGTCAAACAAACCACGGGGCTGTTTGATTTGGTGCGACCACGTGTGGACTGCATTTTCGAAGACCTTCCCGAAGCCGGTCTGCAAATGGCACGTCTGCTGCTGCGCAGGCTCCGGGGGGAAGCGCCAGAAACCCTGCACTATGTTCAACCGATTTCCTCTGCCAACCTTCAGTGAGTGAGCACGCGCAATGGACCCGACACATGATACATGGATGACCAAAGCGCACCGACGCTTTCTAGCGGCCGATGCGCATGCCCAGTTTGATTTCTTCGACCGCAGTTTTTGCGCGACGGGTGGGTTTCATGTTTTGGACTTCAAAGGCGTGCCTTTGGACAGCCAGGTGCAGGAACTGCACACAACCACGCGGCTGATCCATTCCTATGCGCTTGGCAAACTGGCGGGCCGCAGTGGCTGTGAACCCATGATCGATCACGGGCTGGCCTATCTGGGCTCTCACCATTTTGACAGCAGCGCCGGCGGTTATGTCTGGGCGCTGAATGGCCCTGCGATCCACGACGGACGCAAACTTGCCTACGGCCATGTCTTTGTTCTTCTGGCCGCGTCCAGTGCACTTGCCGCAGGTCACCCCGACGCGCAGTCGGTTCTGGACACCGTCGACCACGTGCTGGATCAGCACTTTTGGGAAGAAGATCACGGGCTTTTCTGTGACGAATACAACCGCGACTGGAGCCCGTTTTCGACCTACCGCGGCATGAACGCCAATATGCATGGCGTCGAAGCGTTACTGGCCGCTTATGAGGTCACTGGCCGCGAGAAATACCTTGACCGAGCCGGGCGAATAATTGAGTTTTTCGCCTGCAAAATTGCAGCCGCGCATCAGTGGCGTCTACCAGAACATTACACCGACACTTGGGCTATTGATCCCACCTACAGCGGCGATCCTATGTTTCGGCCTGCGGGAACGACACCGGGTCACTCCTTTGAAATCGCGCGACTTCTCTTGCAGTACAATGAGCTGAGCATAGCCCCTAGCGCCGACAGGATCCAAATCGCCCGCAATATTGCCTATCGTGCTCTTGCAGATGCTTGGGACGACGCGAATGGCGGTTTCTTCTATACCCTGAACTTCGATGGAACCCCGGACATCACGCGAAAATACTGGTGGCCGGTCACCGAAGCTATTGGCGTTCTCGCGGCCCTTTTGAAAACCGATCCCCAACCCGAAGACGTGATCTGGTATCGGCGCATTTGGGACTGTGCGCGCACAAAATTCATCGACACAGACCACGGCGGCTGGTTCCCAGAGATCGACGACACAGGCGCGAAAACCGCCCTGCAATTCAAGGGCAAACCAGACATCTATCATTCGATCCAGGCTGTGCTATTTCCAATGTTGCCGGGTGTTTCAAATGCCTACTCCGGCCTTGAGGGCAAGCTGCGCAGCCCCTGACGGGCAACAGGCACTCCTGCGCGCCCCCTTCTGACACCGCAAAAGCCATTGACCACTGCGATAAACTGCAGCATGGGCGGGGCCAAGTTTGCCTCGCACGGCCGCGGAAAGGTTTTAAACATGAGCATCGCCACATCTCCCCTCCCGATCACAATCCTCAACGGGTTTCTTGGTGCGGGCAAAACAACCTTGCTCCAAAGCCTTCTGGTCCAAGCCCGTTCGCTGCCGGACGTGCGCCTCGCCGTGATCGTCAATGAGATGAGCGAGCTTGATGTGGATGGGCGCATTCTTGACACCAGCGAGGTCATGTCCGGCCAAGATCCCCTGTTCGCCTCGATCCCAGCAGGCAGCATCAGTGGCGCAGAGGGTTTGGCCAAATTCAAGGATGCACTGATCCGGTTTCACAACGCAGGCGCAACGCATGTTGTCATTGAAACATCTGGCAGCACCCATCCCTGGCCCCTGCTCGAGGCTATTCACGCGCAAGAAGGGGTACAGCTGCACGGCTTTCTCTCCGTTGTTGACACCGTCACGCTGGCGCAAGATCACGACCTTGGCCGCGCAATTGTCCCCGCCGCCTCGCAGAACCTTGCAAACAAAACCCGTGGCATTGAAAATCTACTGGCCGAACAGATCATGTTCGCCAACCGCATCCTGCTCAGCAAAATGGACCGCGTCCCGATGGAGCGACTGCGCACCGTGGCAGAGGCCATTCACCCGATCAATCCCGGCGCAGAGATCCTTGGGATGCAATGGGGCAATGTCAAACTCACCGATGTGTTGAACATGCCGCCCTACGACCATCACCGTGTCGCAACACTTGGCGCAGAGCTGACGGAATGGGATCGCGAACATGGCACCAGCTCCATGGCGAGTGCCGCCGACTACCGGATCGACAGCATTGTCATTTCAGATCCCCGCCCTTTCCATCCGCAGCGGCTGTGGGATGTCTACAATCACTACTTGGGCGAAGGCATCTATCGCAGCAAAGGGTTCTTCTGGCTGCCAACGCGGGATCGGCTGCAACTGTTGTGGAACCAGACTGCGGGCAGTGTTGGGCTGGAGATTGTGAACTTCTGGAAAATTGCCACGCTTGAGGATGAAAGCCTGAACCTTCTTCCCGAAGAACGCGAAGAGATGCGCCGCCGTCTGGCGCATACCTCTGAGGAGTTTGGCGACCGTCATTGCCGGCTGACCGTGATCGGTGATCGTGATGGGCTTCAGACCTTTGCGGATGCTTTGCAGGACTGCCTTTGTACACCCGAAGAGGTCGCGCAGTGGAAGGCCGGCTTTGTTTTTGACGACCCTTGGCCCAAAGCGACCACGCGGCTTTCTTAGGCAACGGATCGTAAATTCGTCGATAGCGCGCGCCAAAGATACATACAACCAAGGCGCGCAAAGCATACCATCACATAGAAGTTGAACACAGGCGCGGACGTGGCATCAGCCACGACCACGGCTGCAAGCCCCTGTGATTGCGAAGAATTACCTCGCCCGGCAGCAATATCCGCTGCCGCCCCATCCGTTCGACTGCCTCCTTGGCGGCAGCCTGTGCTGGTCGAATTTAGCCCCCACTCTTTTAAGTTGAAATGAATCATGATTCATGTTTCATATTTTATCAGGAGAAGAGGGAGGACTACCAATGAAAGGCTTGACCGCATTGACGGTTGCCGGGGCGATAATGTCGTCGGCCGCCAGCGCAGAAATTCGTATCGCACATGTCTATGGCAAAACCGGACCGTTCGAGGCCTACGCCGCCCAGTCCCACAATGGGCTGAAACTTGGGCTGGAATACGCAACTGGCGGCACCATGGAGATCAACGGTGAAAAGATCGTCCTGATCGAAAAAGACACCCAACTCAAACCAGACATTGGCCGCGCCCAGCTGGAAGAGGCGTTTGGCGATGACGACGCCCATATCGCGGTCGGCCCGGTCAGTTCCGGCGTAGCCCTTGCCATGCTTCCGGTTGCTGAAGAATACGAACGTGTTCTGATTGTGGAACCCGCGGTGGCAGACTCGATCACCGGTTCCAACTGGAACCGCTATATCTTTCGCACGGGGCGCAATTCCTCTCAGGACGCGATTGCCAATGCGGTGGCGCTTGGCGGTGAAGGGGTCACCGTTGCAACCCTTGCGCAGGACTATGCCTTTGGCCGCGATGGTGTCGCTGCCTTCAAAGAAGCGCTGGAGGCAACAGGCGCAACTGTTGCGCACGAGGAATACGTCCCCACGGACACAACAGACTTTACCGCGGCGGCCGAACGCATCTTCACCAAGATGTCAGACGTGGACGGCGAAAAGAAGCTGTTTATCATCTGGGCCGGCGGCGGCAATCCGATGGGGAAAATCAACGCGATGGAGCCCGAGCGGTTCGGGATCGAAATCGCAACTGGCGGCAATATCCTTGCGGCACTCAAGGCCTATAAGGAACTGCCCGGCATGGAAGGGGCAACCTATTACTATTACGAAATTCCACAGAACCCGGTGAACGACTGGCTGGTGAAAACCCATTTTGAACGCTTCGACAGCCCGCCTGACTTCTTTACTGCGGGCGGAATGGCCTCCGGCATGGCCATTGTGGAGGCGATCAAGAAGGCAGGCGGGGCAGATGACACCGACGCGCTGATCAACGCCATGGAAGGGATGACCTGGGAGACGCCCAAAGGTCCTATGACCTTCCGCCCCGAAGATCACCAGGCCATGCAGACCATGTACCACTTCCGCACTGAAATTCAGGACGGCAAGGACTATGGCGTGCCGGTGCTCGTGCGTGAAATGGGCATGGATGACCTGTCCATTCCGCTCCGCAACAACTGAGCTCAGGATTTTCCCGACGACATTCTCCCGACGACAATGCAGGGGGCCCTTTGCCCCTTGCAGACAGGGACCAGGACAAATGACCCAGACTTTATTGCAGACCGACGCGCTGACCGTACGGTTCGGAGGCCACGTGGCTGTTGATGCTGTCTCGTGCAGTTTCCGCGCCGGAGAGCTCACCGCGATCGTAGGCCCCAATGGGGCTGGTAAAACAACCTACTTCAACCTGATTTCGGGGCAGATTCCGGCCAGCTCCGGCACCGTTAAACTGCTGGGCGAAGATATCACCCGGCTGGGTGTCGCAGACCGGTGCCGACGGGGGCTGGGGCGGGCCTTTCAGCTCACCAACCTCTTTCCCAACCTTTCGGTTCTGGAAAACATCCGCCTGGTCATTCAGTCCCGCCATCACAAGGGGTTTGGTCTGTTTTCAATGGCGGATGGCCATGTCGAATTGACTGTTGCGGCCACAGCAATTCTTGAACGCGTGCGTCTGGATACGCAGAAACATCAGCTGGTTTCGGAACTGTCTCATGGGGATCAGCGCAAGCTGGAAGTGGCGCTGCTGTTGGGGCTCGATCCGATGGTCTATATGTTTGATGAACCAACCGCAGGCATGAGCGTGGACGAAGCGCCGGTGATCCTTGACCTGATCGCAGAGATCAAAGCCGACAGACAGCGCACGGTTCTTCTGGTTGAACACAAAATGGACGTGATCCGCACCCTGGCGGACCGCATCATCGTCTTACACAATGGCGCCCTTGCCGCAGACGGAGAGCCCGAGTCAGTCATGGCGTCGGACATCGTACAGGAAGCGTATATGGGAAAGGATCTGGAACATGTCTGATCCGATCCTGTCCCTTAACAACGTGCACACCGACATCGCGCAGTATCATATCCTGCAAGGTGTGGATCTGGAGGTACCCAAAGGCCAGGTGACCATGCTTTTGGGGCGCAATGGCGTGGGCAAAACCACCACCTTAAAAACCATTATGGGTCAGTGGACCTGCAAATCCGGCGAGATTTCCTTTGATGGCCAAGACATGACCCAGATGGCTGTGTCGGCACGCGCACGTGCAGGAATTGGGTTTGTGCCTGAAGACATGGGCATATTTGCCGACCTGACAGTCGAGGAGAATATGGTTCTTGGCGCGACCTCTGGCCCGATGGACCCAAAACGCAAAGAGTGGCTTCTCAACGCCTTCCCTGCCCTCGGCACATTTTGGACAAGCGAGGCGGGCAATCTGTCCGGTGGCCAGAAACAGATGCTGTCGATCGCCAGGGCAATGGCCGAAGACCGTACGCTCTATCTGATTGACGAGCCCACCAAAGGCCTCGCCCCGGCAATTGTCTCCACCATGGCGCAAGCGCTGCGTGAACTGAAGGCACAGGGCGCGTCGATCCTGTTGGTGGAACAGAACTTCTCCGTTGCAAAAGCGCTTGGCGACACCGCCGCCGTCATGGACGAGGGCCGCGTTATCTGGACAGGCGCCATGGCGGATCTTGCCACCGACAAAGACCTTCAGGAACGGCTGATGGGTCTCAGCATGGAGGCACATTGACATGACTGCTGCTCCGGATCATCGCCCAACTTTTGCCCGGCTCAGCCTGACAGAGCGATTGGACGCCTCTTTGCCCTTGCTGTTGGTGCCGATCCTTGTGGTACTGGGGTTCTTCGCAATTGGCGCGCCATCGTCCTGGCTGACCCTCACTGTGTCCGGCCTCGCTATGGGGATGATGATCTTCATCATGGCATCGGGGCTGACGCTTGTTTTTGGCCTCATGGATGTCATCAACTTCGGACACGGCGCCTTTATTTCCGTCGGCGCCTTTGTCGGCGTTTCGGTCCTGATCGCCCTAGGGGACTGGACCGGTGCCGCCTCGCTTGTGCTGAACATGTCTGCGATTTTCCTCGCGGTTGTGGCCGCGATGGCTGTGACGGGTGCGCTGGGATGGGGGTTTGAACGTGTCATCGTCAAACCGGTTTACGGTGCGCATCTCAAACAGATCCTTGTCACTGTGGGCGGCCTCATCGTCATCGAGCAGCTGATACATGTGGTCTGGGGCCCTGACGAGATTTTCATCAACCGGCCCGAAATGCTGAAAGGCGCTGTCACCTTCGCTGGCGCGGCCCTGGAGCGGTATAGACTGCTGGCTGTGGCTGTGGGTCTCGTGCTTTTTCTGGCCATGCGCATTGTCCTGCGTCGCACCAAAATCGGTCTGATCGTGCGCGCTGGTGTTGAGAACGGACCAATGGTCGAAGCCCTCGGTTATCGGTTGCGTGTCGTATTTGTCGGCGTCTTTATCGCAGGTTCTGCGCTTGCGGGTTTGGGTGGGGTGATGTGGGGCCTCTATCAGGAGGTGATCACCGCCAATATGGGCGAACGGATGATGGTGCTTGTGTTTATCGTGGCCATTATCGGCGGGCTCGGTTCCGTAGAGGGCGCTTTCATCGGCGCGTTGCTCGTGGGGCTGTTACAGAACTACGTGGCCTTTCTGGAACCCAAACTGGCGCTGGTGTCCAATATTGCACTGATGACCGCAATCTTGATGTGGCGCCCCCAAGGCATGCTGCCTGTCGTGAAGGCGAAATGATATGATTGTAAAACTTCTGTCCGGAGACAAGCCACGCTCCAGAGTGCTGACCGCCCTGCTGCTGGTGATCCTGATCTGCCTTGCGGGCGCGCCGTTTATCTTTGACGGCGTGCGCCCCTTGGACACGGCCGCGCGGATCTGCATCTTTATCCTTCTGGTGGCAAGCTATGACCTGCTTCTGGGCTACAGCGGCATCGTCAGTTTTGCCCATACGATGTTCTTTGGCCTTGGCGCTTATGGCGTTGCACTGGCGTCGATCCATATGGGCCGCGGTTTTGATGCGCTCCTTGTGGGGTCGGTCGCAGGCGCTTTGGCCGCTGTGATCTTAGCCCTGCTGATCGGCCTGTTCAGCCTGCGCGTGCGCGCGATCTTTTTCGCCATGATCACATTGGCCGTCGCGTCCGCCGTGGCGGTTCTTGTGTCGCAATTCTCGGGCCTTACCGGCGGGGAAGACGGGCTGACCTATAAAATCCCCCGGGTGCTGACCTCGGCCAATCGTTTGGGAGAGATCATGGGCACCAAGATCAGCGGCAAGATCCTGAACTACTATCTGATCTTCTTCGTATCGCTGATCCTGTTCCTACTGCTTCTGCGCATCGTAAATTCGCCGTTTGGCCGGGTCTTACAGGCAATCCGTGAAAACGACTTCCGCGCCGAAGCGATTGGGTATCGCGTGGTTTGGTATCGCACGATGGCGACCTGCCTGTCGGCTGCTACAGCGGCGCTCGCCGGAAGTCTCTTTGCGATCTGGCTGCGCTATGTGGGCCCCGACACAACGCTCAGCTTCGAGATTATGCTCGATATCCTTCTGATGGTTGTGATCGGCGGTATGGGCACCATTTACGGCGCGGTCATTGGGGCAACCCTTTTCATTCTGGCACAAACTTATCTGCAAAACCTGATGGGCACTGCCGCCGAGGCGACCTCGGGACTGCCGCTGATCCCCGAACTGCTGGACGCAGACCGTTGGCTCATGTGGCTGGGCATCCTGTTCATTCTGAGCGTCTATTTCTTCCCCACCGGCATTGTCGGACGCCTGCGGGAGCAGCATCGCGCATGAGCATTCCGATCCTCTTTCTGCATGGTTGGGCGATGGATGGGGCAATTTTCCAAAACCTGGCCACCTGCCTGGGCCCGGACTTTGATTGCCACGCCCCGGATCTGCCGGGGCATGGCGTCAACCCGACGGATGCGCCGAACTTAGACAGCTGTGTGGAACTGACCCGGTGGGGCATTGCGGAACTCGACCGCCCAATTGTCGTTGGCTGGTCAATGGGCGCTGCCGTCGCATGGCGATACATTTCCCGCTATGGAACCTCTGGTGTCAGAGGGTTGGTGACCATCGACATGAGCCCCCGGATGCTACCGGACACCGATTGGGACCTTGGCCTGCTTGGGCAATCTGCAGAAGACATCCTCGCCACCTCGTCCAAGATCGAGCCGAACTGGCATCGCATGGTCAACAGCATCATCCGCAATATGTACGCCACAGATGCCGAAGACGCCCATCAGAACACGGCCATGCGGGCCTTCCTTCGGGCGCAAGACCCAGAACGTTTGCGCCCATTGTGGGACGATCTCACTGCCCTCGACGAACGCAAGACCATCGCAAAGATCGATATCCCCTATCTGGTCTGCACCGGCATGCAGAGCAGACTATACAGTGCCGATGTCGGGCGTTGGATCGCCCAAACCGCGCAACAGGCCCGCGTAGAGAGTTTTCGGAATTCGGGCCATTCTCCTCACATCGAAGAGCCCGAGACCTTTTGCGAGGCCTTGCGGCGCTTTGCTGTCATAGAGTGCGCGCCAAGATGAAAAACGACCAAGAAAGACCCAAGATGAACAAAATGACCGCCCCTAAACCGAAAACCAAACGCGGTGTGGAACGTCGGGCGAAAATTCTCGCTGCGGCAGAACAGGTGATCGGGGAAAAAGGATTTGCAGCGGCGTCGATCGCGGATATCACCCGCGCCGCCGACACGGCCCTTGGGACCTTCTACATCTATTTCTCTGGCAAGGACGAGTTGTTTCGCGAACTGGTTGAGGACATGGGCCAAGCCACAAGGTCACAGGCTGCCGAGCGGATCTCTCACACGACAAACCGGCTGGAAGCGGAACGTGCGGGTCTTGAAGCCTACCTCATGGTCATCCGAGAACGGCCCATGCAGTACCGCATCGTGGAAGAAGCCCGTTTTGTCGACCCGGACGCCTACCGGACCTACTATATGGAATTTGGGCAGGCCTATGCCGAACAGCTGGAGGCCGCTGTGGAAAAAGGAGAGCTGGCCCCCGGCAATGCCGAGGTGCGTGCCTGGGCACTGATGGGCATCGCCAAAACCCTGGGCGAACGTTTCGTGCTTTGGGAGGACGGCGCAGACATCGACCGGATCGTCACCGAGGCGCATAAATTCATATGCAATGGCATGGCGCCATGACGAACCTTGCGACGGATCTTGTAAGGTTTCGCCAAGAAACGCTTCCCGGGGGCGAACCTTTCTTTGCAATCTCTATGCAGGCCCCGCGTGCCAATGCTCTCGCGCCCGAGATTTTGGCGGCGCTTCACAGCGCTTTTGATGCGCTGGAAACCTCGGGGATCCAAAAGGCATTGATCACCGGCGGACGGCATTTTTCCACCGGCGGTGATGTGGCGCGGTTTTATGACGCCGCCCACTCAGGACATGCCGAAGACTACAGCGACAAGGTCGTGCCACCCTTGCAATCGCTGGTCCTTAGAATGATCGAGATGCCGGTGCTGTTCGCAACCGCCGTTCGAGGGGCCGCGACCGGCGGATCTGCTGGTCTGCTGTTTGCCTCTCATCTTGCGGTTGCCGCCCCTGATGCCTTTGTACAGCCCTATTATGGGACCGTAGGATTTGCGCCGGACGGGGGCTGGACCGCGCTGCTTCCGGATTTGGTCGGTCGCGCGGTTGCCCGCAGTTGGCTGATGGCGAACCAAAGGAAAATGGCTGAAGAACTGCACCGGCTGGGACTGATTCAGGATATTGCGGCTGCGCCTGAAGATCGCGCACAGGATCTGTTGGACGGCATTGATGTCGCCTCCGCGCTCGCAACCAAATCCTTGTTCTGGAACGCTGTGCGCCGCGAGGCGATAAAGTCCGGCCTGAGCGCAGAAGCCAAAGCCTTCCGGCAATTGATCGGACGGGGGCGCACGCAATCCCTGATGCAGACATTTCTTGAAAACATTGGATGAGGAAAATGTTTGACGAGATCCCAGATATGGCCGCAAAACGGGCGGAGCTTACCCCAGACAGATTGGCCTTTGCGGACACCACCAGTGGGCGCGATTGGAGTTTCCGGCAAATCAACGAGGCGGCAGACGCCACCGCCGCAGGCCTGCGCGCACAAGGGCTGGCTGAAGGCGACCGCCTGGCCATTCTCTGCCAGAACCGGGCTGAGTTTTTTGTGGCACTGTTTGCCTGCCAAAAAACCGGAATAATCCTCTGTCCGCTGAACTGGCGCCAGCCCGCGCTTGAATTGACTGAAACCATAGAACAGGTCGGCATCTCACTGTTGCTTGCGGATACGGCGTTTCAGGACACAGCCCAAAAGATCGCGGCGCAGATGGACGTGCCGCTTTTGTCCATTGAAAAAGACCTCGCTGGCTGGATCGACGCCGACGCCCCCCCTGTGACACAGCCCATCCCGGCAGAGCGACCTTGGTATCTGTTGTTCACATCTGGAACCACCGGCCTGCCGAAATCTGTTGTCCAGACGGCCCGGATGGCCTGGGCAAACACCGTCAACATCGGGCAGGCCATCGACATGACATCGGACGACCGCGCAGTGTGCTTCTTGCCCCTTTTCCATACGGCTGGCATCAACCTCTATTCCCTGCCGGTATTCCTGACCGGAGGCGCTTCCACGATCCTGCCAAAATTCGACGCTGCGGCGGTCACGGAGCTGCTCGCTTCAGGGCAGATCACGCAGTTTTTTGCGGTCCCCGCCGTCTACCAAGAGCTGTCGCTCCTGCGTCAAATTGGGGGGCTGGACTGGTCCCGCATTCGCTGCGGCTGTGGCGGCGCTCCGCTGCCGGAACCTTTGATCCGTTTCTATGGAGAGCTCGGTGCGAAAGTTCTGAACGGTATGGGGATGACCGAAACTGGTCCAACCGTTTTTCTGATGGACCCTGAACATGCAACGCAGAAAATCGGGTCGGTCGGAAAGCCACAAAGCCTGGCCGAGGTTCGGCTGGACAGCGTTCCGGAGGGCGCAGAGGGGGTTGGCGAATTGCTCCTGCGTGGCCCCGGCATAACACCGGGGTACTTCGCAAATCCCGAAGCCACGGCGGCAGCCTTCACATCTGATGGCTGGCTGGCCACGGGCGACGTCGCACGGCGCGATGCGGATGGGTATTACTTTATCGTGGACCGCATCAAAGACATGTTCATCTCGGGCGGTGAAAACGTTTATCCGGCCGAAGTGGAACGGGTGTTGCATACGCATCCGGCGGTGCTCGAAGCAGCTGTTATCGGTGTGCCCGATGCAAAATGGGGCGAGGTCGGTGCTGCATTTCTACTGCTGCGCCCGGGCGCAACACTTGCGCCGGACACTCTGCGCCCTTGGTGCCGGGACCGCCTTGCGTCCTACAAGGTTCCGGCGCACGCCCGCATTGTCACTGACCTGCCCCGAACGGCGGCTGGCAAAGTGTGCAAGCCTGACCTTCTGAAGGCGTTTCAGCATGATTGATCTGCAGCAGCACTGGACACCAACGCAGGCGGAATTTGACGCCTTTGCCACATTGTCCGGCGACGAAAACGCCATCCATGTGGACCCCGAATTCTGCGCAAAAACCCAGTTTGGACGCACTGTGAGCCACGGGATGCTGATTTATTCCAAGCTCTGGGGATTGCTGCATCATCACATCCCCAACCTTTCCCAAACGCAGCAAGATCTGATGTTTCCCAACCCGGCTTTTGCCGGCGAACCGCTGCTCTTGACGGTCCGCGAACACAGCCCGGGTCAGCTCAGCATGCGCGCAACGCGTGTCCACGACAATGCCGCCTGCCTGATCGGCGAAGCGAGGGTCGAATGCTAACTGTTGGCGAATCTGCGCATCTTGTGCGCAGCTATTCCCAAGACGACCTGCACGCGTTTGCCGCATTAAGTTCCGCCTCCGTAAAAGCCGTTCCCGAACCCCTGATCGCGGCCCTGTTTTCGCAACTCTTGGGTATGGAACTGCCCGGTTTTGGAACCAATTACCTCAAGCAAGAGCTGAGGTTCAAAACGCCTGCCCCGCTCAACACCCCTTTGGAAGCCCGCGTTGAAATCATCCGCCTTCGCCCGGAAAAACATCTGGTGGACCTGTGTGCAACCTGCCGCACGATCGACGGCCGCCTCATTTGCGAAGGCCGCAGTCTGGTCAAAGCAAAGGATGTGCCGAACGCCTTTTGACCAAGCATCCCCGCTTGTGACTTGGATCAAGATCCGTGATCCAAACCCGCCGCCGCGACGTAGTCTTCTGACAAATAAAGGGACGGCGCAATGAAGCTTCGACTGATCCTCGGCGATCAACTCTCATCACACATCTCCTGCCTAAAAGACGCATCATCGCAAGATGTTATCCTGATGTGCGAGGTCCGCTCCGAAGCCACCTATGTCAAACACCACAAGAAAAAGATCGCCTTTGTCTTCTCGGCTATGCGGCATTTTGCACAGTCACTGACGGATCGCGGCCTGAACGTCCGCTACATCCCTTATGATGCCCCCCAGAACCAAGGCAGCCTGCGCGGCGAGGTCAACGCCGCCCTGAAAGACCTGCACATCGACGGAATCGTTGTCACAGAACCCGGAGAACACAGGCTTTTGGCAGAGATCCAGTCATGGGGCAGAGAGTTCAACGTCCCGGTCTCCATTCGGCCAGATACGCGGTTCCTTGCAACGCACGAAGATTTCACAACCTGGGCAAGCGGTCGCAAGCAACTCCGCATGGAGTATTTCTATCGCGAGATGCGCCGCAAACATCAGGTTTTGATGGACGTCGACGGCCCGATTGGTGGTCAGTGGAACTACGACAGCGAAAACCGCAAACCCCCGAAAGAGGGGCTGGACGTTCCGGACCCTTTCGACATGCCGCCGGATGCGATCACCCAGGATGTCCTGTCGCTGGTCGACGTGCATTTTGCGGATCATTTTGGCGATCTGTTCCCGTTTTCTTTCGCCGTGACACGAGAAGGCGCCTTGGGCGCGCTTGAGATGTTTATCAATCAGCGGCTGAACCAGTTTGGAGACTACCAAGATGCCATGGTTCAGGGCCAGCCATGGATGTTCCACAGCCACATCGCGCTTTACCTGAACGTTGGTCTTCTACAGCCGCTGGAATGCATCCGCGCCGCCGAACAGGCCTACCATCGCGGACAGGCGCCGCTCAATTCGGTCGAAGGGTTTATCAGTCAAATTCTTGGCTGGCGAGAATACGTGCGCGGGATCTACTGGCTCAAAATGCCCCACTACAAAGGCACCAATTTCTTTGCAGCCAAACGGGATTTGCCGGATCTGTATTGGACCGGGCAAACAAAAATGAACTGCCTGCGTCAATGCATTTTGGAGACCAAGCAGAACGCCTATGCCCACCACATTCAACGGCTGATGGTGTTGGGCAATTTTGCGCTTCTGGCCGGTCTGGATCCGGATCAGGTCAATGACTGGTATCTCTTGGTCTATGCCGACGCCTTTGAATGGGTCGAGCTGCCCAATGTCCACGGCATGGTACTGTTTGCGGACGGCGGCACGCTTGCGTCGAAACCCTATGCCGCAAGTGGCGCTTATATCAAAAAGATGTCGAATTACTGCAACAGCTGCTCGTACAAAGTCGGCCTCAAGAACGGCCCCAAAGCCTGCCCGTTTAACTATCTCTACTGGGACTTTATGCAGCGCAATGGTGGAAAACTGCGCGGCAACCCGCGCCTTGGGTTTGTCTTTAAGACCCTAGACCGGATGAGCGACGAAAAGCGCGCCGCCAGCCGCGCTGACAGCGCACGTTTCTTTCAGGCTTTGGAAAACCGCGAAAACGTCTGACTTGCCGCATAAAACGGCCAGCACGGATGCACTTACCAATAGTGATGCACATGGGGTGCGATGCGGGTTTGGTACAGGCTGCGCAAGACGGTCATCGCTTCATCGGAGACCGGAGGGAGTGCGCTGGCCGCAGCGTTTGCACGGGCTTGCACATCGGATTTGGCACCGGGAATAACCACAGTCACCGCCTCCTCCATCAGGATCCAACGCAACGCAAACTGTGCCATGCTGACGCCTTCAGGGACCAGATCTCGGATGTCTTCAACAACCTCCAGCGCCAACTCGTATGGCACGCCGGCAAATGTCTCGCCCTTGTCGAACTCTTCACCATTGCGGTTGAAAGCGCGGTGATCATCCGGCGCAAAACGGGTTTCAGCCGTCATCTTGCCCGTCAACAGACCCGACGCCAAAGGCACACGGACAATCGTCGCAATATTGCGTGCCTTGGCCTCTCGGAAAAACAGACCCGCAGGGCGCTGCCGGAAAATATTGTAGATGATCTGAACAGACATAACGCCCGGATATTCGATCGCTTTCAGGGCCTCTTCGACTTTTTCAACCGATACCCCATATCCCTTGATCTTGCCGTCCTGAACCAGACCTTCCATGATATCAAACACATCTGGCTGATAGAAAACCTCGCTTGGGGGGCAATGCAGCTGCACCAGATCTAGACACTCCATCTGAAGATTGTCGCGCGAACGGTCCACAAAAGCGGTAAGGTTTTCCTTTGTGAAACCCGCCGCGACATGGGGGGAAAGACGTCGGCCCGCCTTTGTCGCAACAAAGGGGCGTGTACCGCCGCGTTCCTTTAGAACCTCTGCGATAATGCGTTCGGAACGGCCATCACCATAAACATCAGCCGTGTCGATAAAGGTCATGCCCGCATCCAATGCCGCATGCACCGCCTGTTTCGCATCCGAAGCCGACACATCGCCCCAGCTGCCGCCGATGGCCCAAGCACCAAAGCCGATTTCGGAAACGTCATGACCTGTCCGGCCAAAGGGTCTGGTTTTCATGGATGTGCTCCTCATTGCGGAATGACTGTAATTGGCCAGATGCCGGAGACAGAGCACACGATGGGAGGGTCGCGCGCGCCAGACTGCCCCCGGCCTGCCTGATCAAGGGCCATGATCCAAAGTTACACTTGAACAGGGCCAAGCGGGACGGATATTGATTGAATGCAGTTCATTCTTCGAATGAGGCAAGTTCACAGAAAATGCTCTCTGATCGCACTAACCTCGCAGATCTGCGGTTGTTTCTGACAATCGTGCGCCGTCAGAGCTTTACCGCCGCGGCAATCGAACTCGGCGTGACCCCGTCAGCCGCCAGCCACGCCATTCGGCGGCTCGAGGAAAAACTGGGGGCAAAGCTCTTGAACCGAACCAGCCGCTCTGTCATGCCCACCGACCTTGGACAAGACCTGGCAGAAAGTCTGGCTGACGGGTTCGACACAATCGATGGCGCTGTTCACGCCATTCAAGCCCCCGGTGCCGCGCGGTTTGGCGAGCTGCGGATCAATGCGTTTGCAGATGCGGCCCATATGCTGATCGCCCCTGCTCTGCCCGAATTCGCGCGCCGTTTTCCCGACGTTCGATTGACCGTCGCGGTCGAGGAACGGCCCATCGACATCGTGGAAGAAGGCTATGATGCAGGCATCCGTTATGGTCACCATGTGCCAGAAGACATGGTTGCGGTTCCCCTCACTGGTCCCCATCGCTGGGTCGTGGTCGCCGCGCCGTCTTATCTCGATGCCCGATCTATCCCGCAGACCCCGGAAGACCTAAAAGACCACACATGCCTTCAATTGCAGCTGGGCGACAATTCAAACTATGCTTGGGAACTGCGCGACGGCACGGCAGAGCGCGCGTGGCGTGTACCCGGCAATATTACTGTCAAAGATACCGCAACCACGATAACAGCGGCAAAGGCAGGTTTGGGCCTGGCTTATTTGTTGGAAGCCCGGATTGCGCCAGAATTGGCTGAAGGCAGCCTTAAGATCGTGCTGGATGATTATGCCGCGGCGGGCGAACCCTTGTATATCTACTACGGCAGCCGCCGCCACAATCACCCCGGCCTGCGCGCCTTGACGAACATCATGCGCCGCAACAACCAACTATCGCAGATCTAGCCCCATTGCGGCGCAAATTCAGCTGCGCTTGCGGGCCGGAATGAGCTGTTGCACCATGCCAACAACCAGCAGGTAAACCGAGGTCACAACAAGCCCCCAATGGGCCCAGCTTTGCGGGTGGAAATCGACCCAGGCCGCCCAGCCTGCAAAGAAGGTCCAAGCGATCGCCATTGGCAAAGACAGCTTGCGCCAGCGCTCCGTGCGAACCGGATGGATGAACTTGAGTGGCACGAACATGGACGCCGCCAGCGCCGTGACCAGCGCCAGACACACCCAGTGGCTGGGCTCCAGGGCAAAGATAACCAGAACCAGCATGTTCCAGCACCCAGGGAACCCCGCAAAGGAATTGTCCTTTGTCTTCATACGGGTGTCCGCAAAATACATCGCCGAAGCAAACGTGATGACAATAATCGCGACCCAACCTGTCCAGCCCGCCATCAAGCCGGACTTAAACAGCGCAAACGCGGGGATGAACACATAGGTCAGATAGTCGATGATCAAATCCAGCAGCACCCCGTCAAATTCGGGCGCATAACGGCGCACATTGTAATGCCGCGCAAGCGGGCCATCGATGCCATCAACGGCAAAGGCCACAACCAGCCAGACAAACATGAGATCCCATTTCGCTTCGACAGCCGCCAACAAGGCAAGCATGGCAAAAACAGCACCGGTGGCAGTAAGCAAATGGACGGAGAGCGCGCGGAGTTGAGGTGACATTCCCACCTGATGGCGAATTTCGTCCCGTCTTGCAAGTGGCGTACAAACTTTAGCGTATCAATCCTTCGTTCCTGACAACCATCACGGACGAAGACAAGCTGCCTCGCCGTTCCATCCCCGGCACTGGTCGAGCTCCACCTCTTCCTCAAACATCGCTTTGCCTCGGCCCAAACTTAATCGATGACGTGACCTGAGCCCCGTTTTCTCCTCCGATTTTGGGTAGAGTTCTTCCTAACGAAGGAGACGAACAGAATGAAGAGATCACGTTTTAACGAAGAGCAGATCATTGCGATCCTGAAGCAGCAGGAGAGCGGCGTGGCGACAGCAGATGTGTGCCGTGAACATGGGATCAGCTCGGCGACATTCTACAAGTGGAAAGCGAAGTATGGTGGCCTCGAAGTGTCGGATGCCCGAAAGCTCAAGACGCTTGAGGACGAGAATGCGAAGCTGAAGAAGTTATTGGCGGAGCAAATGCTGGACAACGCGATGTTGAAGGATGTCGCCTCGCGAAAGTGGTGACGCCCGGCGCGAAGCGGGATGCTGTGGCGCACTTGTGCACAGAGCACGAGGTGAGCCAGCGGCGGGCGTGTTCTGTACTTGGCGTTGATCGTTCGAGCGTGCGGTATCGCAGTGTGCGCCCGGACGATGCAGAGTTGCGCAAGGCGATGAAGGCGGTGGCCGCCGAACGCCGCCGGTTCGGTTATCGCCGTGTCCATGTCATGCTGCAGCGGCAGGGCTGGCAAGTGAACCAGAAGAAACTGAGGCGGCTCTATCGCGAAGAGAAGTTGCAGGTCAGAAAGCGTGGTGGTCGCAAACGGGCACTCGGGACGCGCAGACCAATTTTGGTGCCAGAGAGGCCCAACGAACGCTGGAGCCTGGATTTCGTGTCTGACGCCTTTACTGACGGACGCCGGTTTCGAGTTTTGGCCATCGTGGACGATTTCAGTCGGGAGTGCCTGGCGCTGGTGGCGGACACGTCTCTTTCTGGGCAGCGTGTCACGCGTGAACTGACGGCGATCAAGGCGAGGCGTGGGCGACCCAGAACGATTGTCAGCGACAATGGGACGGAACTGACCAGTATGGCGGTGCTCAGATGGTGCCAGGAGACGCAGATCGAATGGCATTACATTGCGCCAGGTAAGCCAATGCAGAACGCATTCGTGGAAAGTTTCAACGGCAGCTTCCGGGACGAGCTTTTGAACGAAACCCTGTTCTCTTCGCTGGCCGAGGCCCGCGAGAAGATCACCGAATGGAAGGACGACTACAACCGAAACAGACCTCACTCATCCCTCGGCAATCTCACGCCACAGGAATTTGCAATGAAATCGAGACTGGAAATCAAGGCCGCATGAGGTCAGAAAACAACTGACGGATTCTCCCAAACGCTGGAGGAAAGTCGGGTCTCAGGTCAGACGCCGCAAACAATTTCGAAAACACGAAACTACCCGCTCTCCTTAACCCCCCCTCAATCAACTTCCATTAAATTAGAACGAAATTTGCGGATACAGAACCACGGTAAATCTCATGAAATTCTGGCACGTCATTCCTGATAGCAATCATGCTGTTTCGCTCGCCAACAACCTGCGCGAAATCGATCATGCTGGGGAACATGAAATCCTGATGTATCACTCGCGCGGACACCAAAAATCCTACATCGAAAATACGATGGAAATCTTCCCTCGCACGTCCATCCTTGGCAAGAACCTGTCGTTTGGGGAAAAGGATATCGTTGTGGCTCACGGCGTCTTTACGCAAGACGTCATCAACCTGTTCGACGCAATCTATGCACAGGGCATCAAAACCGCGTGGTCCATTTGGGGGGGCGATCTTCATCTTCTGGCACCGCTGAAGGGTGGCATGGCGCTGATGAACCGGTTTTCCTGCGTCATCACTGCCCCCGGTGAACTCTTGCTTTATCCGGACCTACACACCCCGGAAGTGCACGGCTGTTTATACAAACTGGACGGCACGCTCGAAATGAGCGCGCCAGAAAAAGAAGACCTCATTATCTTGGGGAATTCCGGCGACCCATCCAATAACCATCTGTATCTACTGGACATTGCGCAGAAATTCGAAGGGTATCAGGTTCATGTTCCCTTCGCCTATAACGCAACCGAAGACTACACACAGACCGTTCTGGAAAAAGCGGCCTCGCTTGGGCTCAGCGATCGTATGACGCTGCAGACCGACATCCTGAGCCTAGAAGACTATAGCGACCTTTTGGCAAGAGCCCGTATTTTTCTTGCCGGCCATGACCGGCAACAGGCGGTTGGATCCATCAGCATTGCGTATCAAAACAACTGCCGCGTCTATCTGAAGAAAGCCATCAAACGTCCCTGCGGGCGGGAAATGGTCAACCCGGGCTATATGCACCTTCAGACCTATGGGTTTGTCGATATTCAGGACGTGTTTGATTTGGAAGACGATGCAACCGTCAACGCGCTGATGCGATCCGCGCCCGCACCCAATCGCATCGCAGAGATTAACGCCCTGTCCGTTGAACACCGTCTGGCGACCTTTGAGAAAATCAAACGCGCTTGCGGGGTGGCTTAACCCTGCCGTTCACCGAACAGAACTCAGCAGAACAATACTGCTTGCCGTGCTTATTCAGCGGCAAGCAGTTTTATCCTGCGACGCGTTTTGGCGTTTCGGTCGCGTCAGACAAAACCTCTGCCAGCTGGGAATACTGAATTTTGCCCGAGGTCGTTTTCGGAAAACAAGGCACCGTATGAAGACGGAAATCCCGCAGCATCAGGTTTGTTTCGCCGCGGACCGTGCCCTCGAAACGCGACACGTCGATATCGCCAGTGTGACAGACACAAATCATCTCGTCTTTTTCCAGGCAACAGACTTCGGTCTGCAGCGCGGTCTGAAGGATTTCTTCGAGGTGAGTGAGGTTCACGCTGTGGCCTGAGACTTTGGCAAAACGTTTCAAACGGCCGGTGATGAATACGTACCCCTGATCATCGACATATCCAACGTCACCGGTTTTCAGGACACCATTGAAACCGTCGGGCGCATTGAGATCCGCAGAAGACCGCGCATAGCCAAGCGATACGTTCAGCCCATGATACCAGAGTTCACCTTCCTGCCCGGTGCCAAGCGCCATCCCGTTGTGATCAACCACAGTAAACCGCCCGCCCGCAAGCGCGAGACCGGCAGTGCCCGTCACAGACCCAAAGTCGCGTGCTGGCAGGATGGACATTCTGGTGGTGGCTTCGGCCTGACCGTACATCATAAAAAAGTCTTGCCCCGACTGGGCGATCTTTTTCACCAAATCCGCCTCAAGCGTTGCAGCCAGTTTGCCGCCTGCCTGCAAAAAGGTTTGAACCCCGGCCGCGTAACGGGACTTAAAAAAGCGCATCGCATTCAACTGCGCATAGGTCTGCGGCACGCCCGCCAGAAGGGTCACGCCTTCGTTCAGCATCAACTCCAGAAAACCCTTTTGGGTCGGTGCAAGGTCGCTGACCACAATGTCCCCGCCGCACAGCACCTGACAGTTCACGACCGACATCCCGTAAGTGTACGAAATCGGCAATGCGGTAATGGCCTTGCTCTTGGAAGTCAGGCCAAGCGCCGTCACAATCTGGCGGCTGTTTTCAACCACGTTCGCAAAGCTCTGCCGCACCACTTTGGGGCTGCCTGTGGAGCCCGAGGTTGTGGCGAGCAAACATAGGTCTTCGTGAAACGCATGCTGTCGTTGACAGTCAGCGGCAAAAACGCCGAAAGCACCCCATGAAAACTGCTGCGTAAACCCATCCGGCAGCGCCTCGCACTCCAGCGGGGCAATAAGGTAGTTCGGTTGAAAATCCGCGATGAAGCGCGCCAAGAGTTCGGGCCTGGCATCTCGCGGGAAAAACACAGGAACTGCTTCCCCAAAGACGAGGTTCAAGTAAATCCCGATCCCATCCAACGTGTTGTCGACACAAGCCAAAACCAGACTGCGGCCAATTTTGGCCCGTTCTCTGCTTGCCCTATCCCAAATCTCGTGTGCCAACACGCGGTTGTCACCGTCAGTCAGGACACAGCGCGAGGCTTGTAGAATTGCAGGCAACTTACCCCGTGCCGTCATTGGAAGTCCTCTGGTTGCACCAGAAAATCGCCCTCCACGGCACGAACCAAGGTTTTTCCGACGACCCTCGCGACCTCTGTCGGCGGTATGCCCGTTCCCGGACGTTTGCAGATCAGATCATCTTTGGAGATCATGGTCCCCGGAGCCAAATCACCGGCATATACAAGGCTGCGCCGCATGTTTGCCCGCTGGCGCAGTTCCTCTTCGGAAATCTGCCGCTCCGCTCTGCCCATGCAATGCCATGTGGCCATGCAGCGTTTGATCATTTCGGCGAACTCTTCCGGTTCTGTCGCCATTTGGTTGTCCATGCCGATGCGAGAACGGTCCAACGTAAAGTGACGCTCGATCACGCTTGCCCCCAAGGCGACGGCCGCCACCGGCGCGTCCAGTCCCAAGGTGTGATCAGAATAGCCAATCGCGACGCCCGGCAGACGGTCTTTAAGCAGCGCGATATTGCGCAGGTTGGCCTCAGTATTTTCAATGGGGTAGCGTGAAACGCAGTGCAGAACACTAAGATCCGCGCACCCAGCGTCTTGAACCACACGCACGGCGGTTTCGATCTCGCAGAGGTCGGCCATTCCGGTGGACAAGATCAATGCGCTGCCCATCCGCGCAAGATCCGCAAGATAGTCGAGATTGTTGATTTCCATCGACGCAATCTTCAACGCGGGCACGTGACATTGATCAACAAGGAAACGCGCCTCTGGCACCGCATAGGGCGTGGACATAAAGCCGATGCCTTTTGATTTGCAATGGGCCGCGAGTTCCAGAAGCTGTTGTTCTGACAAAGCGTATTTCTTTACAAACCGCTTCGCCATTTTGTTTTCAGCGTAATAGGACTGCGAATAGAGCGTCTCTGCGGACCACGACTGAAACTTCACACAATCCACCCCGATCCGGGCGCATTCTTCGATCATTTCTTTGGCCAGCGCGACATCACCAAAGTGGCTGGTGTTAAACTCCGCCACGAAATAGGGCTTGGCGTAGTCGGCAAGAGGCGTACCGTCGTTGAGTTTCATGGTTGCACGGCCTCGCGTTTATTCATCAATTGTTGGGATCAGCATCTCGGACCGGAAAAGCTCCCGGTCGAGGAACGGCTTTTGGTCTTCCAGCGGACGGCGCGCCAGACGATTGTTGGCATCGCGACCAAGACCGATTTCGATGTAATCTTGGTTCTGCTTGCCAGGCAGCGTGATCACGACTGGGCCCGGTTGTTTGAACGCCTCTCGGATTTGGTCGACATAGGTGTCGGCCTCAGCCCGGACAAACGGCAGCCCAAACCCCCGCGCAAGCTGTTCAAAATCGGGTTCCTGCAAGCCGGTTTCGGGATCAACGCCAATCGTGCGACCGCGAAACAGCTCTGTCTGCCGCCGTTTGATGATGGCGTACATGCCGTTCAGAACCACCACGATTTTAATATTTGCACCGCTGCGTGCGATCGTGTCGAGCTCCTGAATATTCATCATAATAGAGCCATCCCCAACCGCACAAAGCACCGGCCGATCTGTGCAGGTCGCCACGCCGAGCGCGCCAGGCAGTGCGAACCCCATGGCCCCCTGCGACACCGGCCGCACCACGCGCTGCCCTCGTTTCAGCGGTGCATTGGTGGGCACAACTACGTCGATGAACCCAGAATCACACAGCAGCGCGCCGCGATCCGGCAACATCTGTCCCATATTGCGGGCAAAATCATGAAGATCGACATCGCCGTCGGGACCTTCAAATTCAATCAACGCGGTGAACTTCGCTTTCCAGCTCTGGGCTCTCGCCAGCCACTCCGGGTGGCTTGGCAAAGCAGGTTTTGCGTCCTGAAGCCCGGCTAGTACGGCGCTCAAATCCGCCTGAACAAACCGGTCGATCCGCACCCCGTCCTTTTCAAACTCAGCCGCGCTGATATCAACCACAACTATCTTGGCGTCGCGGGCGAATTTCGAAAAATCCGGACCCGTCGTCAAAGAATTGAGCCGCGAGCCCAGCACCACGACCAGATCGGCATTTTGAACCGTAAACGCCCCAGCACGACTACAGCCCTGACTGCCCAAAGAGCCGATGGAAACCTCTTCCTGCAGCGGCACGCAATCCACGGCTGATGCGGTGTACACAACCGGAATGGCATGGGTCTGGCAAAAATCGATCAGACGGGTCTCGGCCTGTGCGTGACGCACCCCAGCCCCGATCAAGAAAACCGGACGTTGCGCGCGGCGCAGCGCGTCTTCCAACGCCTTCAAATCTGTAGCGGACGGCGCCATGTCCGCCAACGTGGGCACATAGCCTTCCAATTCCTCAGGCTCAATCCGGGCGTTCTGAATATCCAGCGGGACGTCCAGCCAAACCGGGCCAGCATTGCCAGACACAGCAAGATGAAACATCTTTTCGAGTTCGAACCGCACGTTTTTCGGATCGTCGAGCATGACCGCATATTTGCAGATCGGCTCCACGATCGAGACGATATCAGCTTCTTGCTGACCAAACGTCTTGATCGGAAGGCCGCTGTGCCGCGTTGTTTCCTTGAGGGTATTCTGACCGGAGATCACGATCAGTGGAATATGGTCCTGCCAGGCCGACAAAACCCCGGTAATAACATTCGTCGACGCACAGCCCGTCGACACCATCACGGCCTGCGCAGATTGCGTAATGTCTGCACCCGCCACGGCGGCAAAGGCCGCGCCTTGTTCGTGATGGGTGAAAACAGGGTCAACGTCTGCATGCTTGGCCAAAGCATCGTTCAAAAACAAAGCACCGCGCCCGGTCACGACAAACGGGGTCAAGATACCTTTGTCGGCCATGAATTGAACGATGTAATCCGCTAAACGCAAAGGCTTATCCTCAGGTCTTGGGTTTGTATTGCTCCAGAATCTTTGGCAGGCCAATCGTGACCTCCGCAGAAACCGCAAGCTCTCCGTCGACACGTCCAATGGACGTCCCACGGGCAATGCCGCGCTTGAAAGATGCGATCTGAGAGTCGATCACTAGCCGATCACCGGGGACGACTCTCCGACGAAACGTTGCATCCTTAATGTTTAGAAAGCTTGTGCGACTGCCAAAATGTTCCGGGAGTGACAGAAAGGCCATCAGGAAAGACTGCGTCAGGCTTTCCACCAGCACAAAGCCCGGCACGTTGGGGTCATCTTCGTAATGCGTTGGAAAGAACCATTCATTGTAGGTGAAGTTCTTTTCACTTCGCGCAGATTGGCCTGGAACACATTCGCAAACCCGGTCGATGAACAGCATTGGCGAACGATTGCATTGGGCCTTCAGGATGCCTTTGATGTCGAAACTGCTGCCGCCCGGCTCATTATGCATCAAAGGTCACCCCGTATTTCCCAAGGATCTCTTTTCCTTTGGAAAAGCTTGAGAAATCGGTGATGTCGTCAATGTCCATTTCGATATCGAAACGCTCTTCCAAATCAGACATCAGCTGCATGTGGCCGAGGCTGTCCCACTGTTCAATGGATTGATATGCAAGGGCCGCGACCTGATTTGCATCCACGCGAAAAGCATCCACAAAGGCCGAAGTGTACGTGTCGAGGTTAGACATGGAGTTCTTCCAATCACTTTAGGTGTTTTGAAAACACGTAACACTGAGAGGTTAACCGAGTACTTATAATGTTATGGATATTGCTCGCACCGAGGTTGTTGGACGAGAAAGTGGTCGAAACAGTTTTCGCCCCTTTTTCAAAGCAATGCACATAGGCCATATGGTTGATGAAATACCCTAAACCCATGTGTTGGAACGCCGGGAAAATGCCTGCGAGCAAGGAATGAAACCGCCCGCCCCCTGCATCCCGCACCAGAAAGAACCCCACAAATTTCCCTTTGAACGCAATTGATTGCAGCTCTGCCCCGCGCGCAACCTCATCTGAGATCCAGCCACAATAGCGGCTGGAAGACTGAACTGCTGAAAAGGCCGGATCCAACGAGAAACGATCCGTTGTAAACATTCCGTCGCGTATGTGGTCAAAAATCTCTTCGATTTCATGGTCCGCTGCAGGCCCTGTGGACATGTGCTGGGCATAGCGTGACATGATCCGATCCAGGTCAGGTAGATTAACCACTTCAACAGTGCTCAACATCTCCCGAAAGCGAAATCCAATGTCTTCAATGGCATTGGTCAATGCCACATTGCCAGCCGGAACCTTCACAGAGACATAATCCGCCGCCGGGAGGTTTTCGAGCGCCGTGACAACGTCTGTGGGGCAATCATCAGATCCCAGCTCGACCTCCAACACATCCAGTCCGAGATTGCGCTTTTCCCAAACAGCTTCAATGATTTTCACAATTCGAAACTCCGTGACATGAGCCGGATCAAATCCTTCCCTTCCCAAACAAAAGAGAAGTGACCCGCGGTCCCGACCGGAACCACCCGGTCCACCCCCTTCATGCCGTGTTCAGCAACACAGGACAGGATGTCCGTTTTGAGATCCCCAACAAACGCCAGCGTCTGGCAGCGTTGGTCCAATGCGTCCGAAAGCTCGCCCAGGTGTTGGATACTTCGCTCTAGGAAAAACCCCTCGCTCGCGCCGTGATCCAGACGGCAGGCGCTGGCGGTTTCTGCTTCAATGACCGTCAAACTGGGATGGCTTATGGATCGCCGAATGGGCGCCTCGACCGCCAATTGCGCAACGCTTTTGAAATGCCGGACCCCGACACCTTCCGCTGGCTGATACTGTGCCCGATGCATGGTCTGTTTCAGCTCTGACCAGAACCGTTCTTTTGCTTGTCGGATAACGACATCCTCGCCCAGCCAGAACACCAGTTTCGGGGCCGTGCAGGCGTTTTGTTCGAACGGGTAGACGTCGTTGTAAAACTTCTGCGCAATCTCCCGCGCCTCGCAGGTTTCCAGATAGTCACGGGCATCGATCACCGCCGCAGAGTAGCGATTGGCGAAATGTATCTCCGTCGCGCGCGCTGGGACGGGAATGGAGGCAAACGTCTGAATTGTTTGGTCGCCGCCCCAGATCACGCGAAGGTCGCAGGTCTGCGACAGGCGTTCATTCATCGCGCTGTCGTGCCCGTACCGCAGGATCGAAACCCTGTTGGACATCTTCGCCGCATCAAACGCGGCATTCAGCGCGTCCACAAACAGATCCACCTGCGGAAACGGTCTGGACGAGACGCGCACAACACTTGGATTGCCCGCCAGCAAGGACGCCACAAGGGAGTAGGCAAAATTCAGGGGCACGTTCGCCGGGCCCACATGAAACGCAAGCCCGCGTCCCATTAAGAAGACTTTGCCATCTCCAAGATACCCGCGGCCAATCCGATCCAGGTTCTTGCGCCGCAGGAAGAACCCCAATGTCGCAAGATCAGGAAACTGGCGTGTCGTTGACGTGTTCAGAATTTTCTGACTGACGTCATCCAAAAACCCAAGAACGGACGGATCGAACGCACGCATCGGTGCGGCCGACAGAACGTTTCCAAAATCGCTGTTGGTGAGTTCTTGCATTTAACGCCCCTGATAGGTGTCGCTGCACCCTCGTATTTCCGCCTGAGCCATGCGGCCGTGGACTTCAAAGACTGTGCTGGCATGGGTCACACCAGCTGTCATCGTCTCACCGGGCCCAATGACCCGTCCAAGGTCCTCGGTCAGGATTGAGAATCCGGGGTAAGAGGTGGGCAGGGTCGACATAACCTGCAGCACGCCTGTTTCCCCCTCGGGTAGCGGTTCAAGCGTGTTTTGATCCCGGCAAATGATGTGATTGTAGGGATTGGTATGGAGATATCCCTGATCGCAGCCCAAAAAGATCGACCCAGTCTGTTCCACCATGCCGTAATAATCATGCACGCTTTGTACAAAAGGCAGCCGTTCTTTCACCCTGGCACCAAAGGTCTGGCTGGAAATGTTCTGCGCAGCCAGCTTCTTCCAGCCCCCCCCATGGAGCAAAACCGCAGCGCCTGCCTTTTCTTTAAAGCTGTGCGCGTCAATCTTGCTCAGGAATTCCTGCCAGATAATCGCCGTGAACCCAAAGAGGAAACTTTGGTCCGCATCGCAGTCCAGAAACGCCTGAATATTCTCGTGGTTGATGGACATGTCGTCGTTCAGCGCAAAGAATTTCTTGGTCGCAAAGGTAGAGAAGCCAAGAATTCCAGCGCCGCGTGCGGAAAACGTTGCCCTGTTGGCGATCTGCGCCGGGCAATCGATCACCAGCATAGGGCGACGTTTCTTGCCCAGGACTCCGGCGACAATGGAAGACAGCGCCTTACTTTGTGCCCGTGCGGTATCCCGGTCCAAATAGATCTGTGATCGCAGTTGCGATGTGGTGCCCGAGGATTTCATCACCTTGAACACCTCCTCCTCGGGGACGCTCTTGAGCGCGTGGGTCTTAAAGATTTCGGCCGGAAGAAATGGCAGTTCCTCCAGTCGCCCCGAAAGCGCCGATGGTCCAAACCATCGGTCAACAATATTGCGATAGGCCGAACACGCGTCGTAGTGGTGACGCGCAAGAGACTGAAACCGCGCAAGTCTTTCGTCTGTCGCGGTTGGAAAATCAAAATCCTTCATTGATTTTCCGTCCTTAAACACCTGATCTGTTTGTCGCCGCCGCCGAAGAAATTCCTGCCCCGGACAACAATTGCGCCGGGCTGTGCAGCGAGGCAAGCCAGCTGAGTTCCAGAACCTCCGTGGCTGCAGAGATCACGGTTTCAATGTCAGAGCCCAAATCATAAAACATCGGCAGGCGGACCAATGTCTCTGATACTTGGTCGGTCACTGTTAGTGACCCATGTGTTCTGCCATACCGCCGTCCCGCCGGCGCGGAATGCAGAGGCACATAGTGGAAGGGCGTCCCAATTCCCCGTGCCTTCATTTCCTGAATAAAATGCTGTCGCGCGTTTTGGCTTTTCATAAGAAAATAGAACATGTGGCCATTGCCATCACAGTCAGGAAGCGCCTTGGGAAGCGTCACCAGGCCGCGATCTTCCAGATCGGAAAATGCCTCGGTATAGGCATCATACACCGAAAGCCTTCGGGCTCGAATGGCGGGTTCCACATCAAGCTGTGCGGCCAGATAAGCTGCAATCAACTCCCCCGGTAAAAAGGAGGAGCCAATGTCGACCCAGGTGTATTTATCGACCTGTCCTCGAAAGAACTGCGACCGGTTGGTGCCCTTTTCGCGAATGATTTCCGCACGCTCCGCCATGGCTGGATTGTTGACAACCAACGCCCCACCTTCGCCGCTGATGACGTTTTTGGTTTCGTGAAAACTAAAGGCGGCAAGATCGCCAAAACTGCCTGCCGGTCGCCCCTTGTAGCGCGAACCAAGCGCCTGTGCCGCATCTTCGATCAAGAAGAGCCCGTGATCCTTTGCAATGTCGGCCAAAGTCTCGATCCCTGCCGGGAACCCCGCATAGTGAACCGCCATAATCGCGCGTGTTTTCGAGGTAATCGCCGCACGCACCTTGTTTGGATCCAGACAAAGCGAGACCGGGTCAATATCAACAAAAACTGGAACCGCGCCCCGAAGCACGACCGCATTTGCAGTCGAGACAAAGGTGAAAGAGGGCATAATAACCTCATCCCCCGGCCCGAGGTCGCACAATATCGCCGCCATTTCCAAGGCCGCCGTGCAGGAGTGGGAAATAAGGGTGTCCCCGCCGCCGACCAATTTGGAGATCTGCTTTTGGCAACGCTCCGTATATGTGCCGTCGCCTGCAAGCTGACCCAGCCGCACCGCATCCCGGATATATTTGATCTCGTCACCGACAAGACTGGGCTTGTTGAATGGGACTTTGTTCATATCGACGCGGCCTTTCTAGCGATCTTGCTTTCGCCCCCCTTTCCGGCAGGCGATCAGGCCAAATTTACCGATTCCAAATTAACAAAGGGTGTCGAGGTTAAACGCTCCTCGTACATCCCAAATGAAAGCCGCCGCCCGGCGCGAAAATCCCGCCACCCTCACAATGCGTTTTCGAAGAGTTTTGTGAGGTTTTCTTCTGTGAGTTTGATTGGGTTGCCGCCGCAGGAGGGGTCGGTGATTGCGTCTTTGACGAGGGCGGGGATGGCGGTTTCGGTGATGCCGAGGGCGCGCAGGGATGAGGGAATGCCAAGACGGTTGTTGAGATCCTGAACAAAGGCGCAGAAGCCCTCAAAGCCGCCCTCGATCCCCAAGTAAGCCGCCGCCTGATCAAAGCGGTCGCGGATGGCGGGCGCGTTGAAGGCCAACACGGCGGGCATGCAGACCGCATTGGTGGTGCCGTGGTGGGTGTTGAACTGCGCGCCCACGGGGTGGCTCATGGCGTGGATAGCGCCCAGCCCCTTCTGGAAGGCGGTCGCGCCCATCATCGCCGCTGACATCATCTGGGCACGGGCCTCCAGATCCTGACCATCGGCATAGGCGCGCGGCAGGTAATCCTTGACCAGACGCATGCCCTCCAGCGCAATGCCCTGACTCATCGGGTGATAATGCGGGCTGGAAAACGCCTCCACACAATGGGCAAAAGCGTCCAATCCGGTGCCTGCGGTGATCGCGGGCGGCATGCCCACGGTCAGTTCCGGGTCGCAGATCACCACGGCGGGCAGCACCTTGGGGTGAAAGATGATCTTCTTGGCGTGGGTTTCAGAATTGGTGATGACGCTGGCGCGGCCCACCTCAGATCCGGTGCCCGCGGTGGTGGGCACCGCGATAATGGGCGCAATTGCATCCGCATCTGCCCGCGTCCACCAGTCGCCAATATCCTCAAAATCCCAGACCGGACGGGTTTGGCCTGCCATAAAGGCCACCATTTTCCCCAGATCCAGCCCCGAGCCCCCGCCAAAGGCGATGACCCCATCATGGCCGCCCGCCTTATAGGCCGCGACCCCCGCTGCGAGGTTGATCTCGTTTGGGTTCGGGTCGACCTCGGCAAAAATCGCACGCCCCAGACCTGCGGCCTCCAGAATATCCAGCGTTGCGGATGTGATCGGCAAAGCGGCCAGCCCCCGGTCCGTGACCAGCAGAGGGCGTTTCATCCCCGCCTGCGCGCAGGCGTCGGACAGTTCAGCAATGCGGCCAGCGCCGAATTTGATCGCGGTCGGATAGGACCAGTTTCCAACAAGGCTCATGAGGTCACCTTTTTCAGATGGTAGGATTTCGGGCGGGTGAGGTTCTGATAGCCAATCACAGAAAGTCCGCCCCCGCGCCCGGTGTTCTTGCAGCCCGTCCAGCACAGGCCGGGATCCAGATAATCAGCCCGGTTCATAAAGACCGTCCCGGTTTCCAGCTGGTCGCCAATGCGCGCGGCGCGCTCCACATCCGCAGTCCAGAGCGACGCCGTCAGACCAAAGTCGCAGTCATTCATCAGCCGGATCGCTTCCGCATCAGAAGAAACCTTCATAATGCCGACCACCGGGCCAAAGCTTTCTTCGCGCATCACCCGCATGTCATGGGTCACATCCGTCAGGATCTGCGGCGTCAGATAAGCGCCGCCATCATCGGCGGCAAAGAGGTCTATATGAGCGGTCGCGCCATCGGCCACAGCCTCGGCAATCTGGGCCCGCACCTCAGCGGCGAAACGCACATTGGCCATTGGCCCCAGCGTGGTTGCGGGATCCATGGGATTGCCCAGCTTATAGCCCTGAACCAGCGCCACGGCTTTGGCCACGAAGCTGTCATACAGGCTTTCGTGCACATAGATCCGCTCAATCCCGCAGCAGCACTGACCGGCGTTGAACATGGCGCCATCAATCAACGTGTCGACCGCCGCATCCAGATCGGCGTCCTCCATCACATAGCCCGGATCCTTGCCGCCCAGTTCGGTGCCAACACCGGTAAACGTCCCTGCCGCCGCGCGCTCCATCGCCTGCCCCCCGCCGACGGACCCGGTGAAGTTCACAAAATCAAAGGCGCGATCTGCAATCAGGGCCGAGGTGGCGTCATGATCAAGAAAGACATTGGCAAAGACATCCTCAGGCACGCCCGCGCTGTGGAAGGCCGCCGCCATGCGCTCGCCCACCAAAAGGGTCTGGGTGGCATGTTTCAGCACCACCGTATTGCCCGCAATCAGCGCAGGCGCGACAGTGTTGATCGCGGTCATATAGGGGTAGTTCCAGGGCGCCACGACCAGCACCACCCCATGGGGGATGCGTTTGATGTACCGGCGGAAGGTCGCATCCTCGCCCACCTCAATGTCAGCAAGGCTCTCTGCAGCGATCTGCGCCATATACTGCGCCCGTTCCTCAAAGCCGCCAAATTCCCCGCCATAGCGCACAGGCCGGCCCATCATCTGCGCCAGTTCCGGCACGATCTCATCATTCATGGCGCCCACAGCGGCCACGCCCGCCAGCACCAGATCAATGCGCTCCTGCAAGGGTCGCGCCGCCCAGGCCGCCTGCGCCGCGCGCACACGGGCAACTGTGGCACGGGCGGCCTCAAGGGGCAGCGTGTCGCGCGTGGCAAAGACCGATCCATCAATCGGCGAGATACAGCTCAGCTTCTGGCGCATGGGCACCTCCTTTTGGCCGCAGCGGCCTGTCTTTCATCTTTTTCCAAATATCCCGGGGGTGCGGGGGCTGGCCCCCGCTCCGACCTCCCGGTTCCGCTCAGGCTTTCTCAAACCCACGGGCGATCTCATAGGTGGTCACCACGCGGTTGAACTCTTCGATCTCCCACGCGGCCGCGCGCGCATAATGGGTGATTACCTCTTCCCCCATGGCCGCGCGCAGCATGTCCGATGCAAGCAGGGCGTCGCGCGCCTCGCGCAGGGTGCGCGGCAGGTGGCGGCTGTCGTCTTCACTGTAAGCATCGCCCGCAAAAGGCTCCGGCAGCGGCAACTCTTCCTCAATGCCCTTGAGCCCCGCCGCCAGCATCGCCGCCAGCGCCAGATAGGGGTTCATGTCGGACCCCGGCGTGCGGCATTCCACCCGCACCCCCTTGGTGCCATCGCCGCACAGGCGGAAGGCGGCGGTGCGATTGTCCACCGACCAGACCACCTGTGTCGGCGCAAAGGTGCCTTTGGCAAAGCGCTTGTAGCTGTTGATATAGGGCGCAAAGAAATAGGTGCAGTCGGGCGCGTATTTCAAAAGCCCGGCCATATAGTGATCCATCAGCTTGGATTTCCCCAGAGGCGCGGTTGCGTCATAAAACGCGTTCTCTCCCTCAGCCCAGAGCGACTGGTGCACATGGGCAGCTGATCCGACGCGATCATGGTGCCATTTCGCCAGAAAACTTGCCGCAGACCCGTGCAGATGGGCGATTTCCTTGATGCCATTCTTTGCCAGCGTGTGGTGATCGGCCGTGGCCAGCGCCCCGGCATATTTGATGTTCAGCTCTTCCTGACCCGCCTCTGCCTCGCCTTTGGAGCCCTCTACCGGGATCCCCATGGCGCGCAGATGGTTGCGGATCGGGCGCATCACGCCCTCTTCTTTGGTGGTCTGGAAGATGTGGTAATCTTCATTGTAGTTCGAGATCGGCTTGAGGTCGAACCCAGCCCGGGCAATCTCGTCATGGGTGCCCTGAAACAGGAAAAACTCCAGCTCCGTCGCCATCACCGGTGAAAACCCCATGGCCTCGGCGCGGGCAATCTGCCGCTTCAGCATCTCGCGCGGCGAATGGGGCACGGGCGCGTGGCTGTGGTGATCCAGCACATCACAGAGCACCATCGCCGTGCCCTCAAGCCAGGGCACCGGGCGCAAGGTGGTCAGATCCGGTTTCATCACATAGTCGCCATAACCCGCCTGCCAGCTGCTGGAGGCATAGCCATCCGGCGTCGCCATCTCCAGATCCGTGGCCAGCAGATAAGTGCAGCAATGGGTCTCCCCCTCCCGGGCATCCAGAAAACTCTCTGCAAAGCTTTCGGCCTGAAACCGCTTCCCCATCAAACGACCCTGCATATCAACAAGACACACCAATACGGTGTCAATCAAACCAGATCCAATCTGGGTCCGCAGCGTGTCGGGGGAGAGTAGTCTGGTCACGTCCAAGCCTCCTTAGTGTTGAGTTTCTGGAGCGCCGGCTGAAGCATCGTCAGGATTTCGGTCGCGATGGTGTCGATCTGCCCTGAGTGTTCCAGCAAGTCGTTACGCACCTCGATCATCGCGTTGGGCACGCCCCGCGCGATCGCATGGCGTTGCAGCGTGTGGGTTACCCCGTCTTGCGGACCATAAGGTTCGTTTCGCGCGATACAGCGATGCGGCAGCAGAGAGGCCTGTTCCAGCATGCCATCCACAAGGCGGCTGTCCACGTCATGCAAGAGCCCCAGTTCCGTTTCGCGCACCTCTCCGTGAAAGACAGGTGTGAAACTGTGCACGGTAACCAACACCACATCCGGACCCGCTGCGGTGATCAGCTCTGACAGCGCCTGTGAAAATGGATCATAGATTTGGGCCGTGCGCGCGGCACGGGTTGCGGCCGTCAAATCGCGGTTGCCGGGCACCTCGATACGTTCCGATTTGTCCGGCATAGCCGTCTCAGAGTCTGGTGGGCGGTTGCAGTCATAGACCAGGCGCGACACTGTGCCCGCAATCATCGGAGCCTCCAGCGCCGCGGACAACCGCGCAGCCAATGCGCGCGCGCCTGGATCCCACGCGGCGTGGCTTTGGCGGTCTTCCGGGGCAAGGCCAAGCCCCGCATAACACGCTGGAATATGGGAACTTGCATGTTCACAGACCAGAACCACACCACTTTGCCCTTTTGGGGTCATGATTTCAAAGGGAGCCAGCCCCATGTTCTGCACGTCAACCATTGAGAACCCCCAGCAATTCGCGATGCAGTTCCGGGGTTGCCGCCGACACAATAGCGCCGGACGAACCCAAATGCAGCGGTTGACCCTGCCAGTCGGTCACAACCCCGCCGGCCGCTTCGATGATCGGCGCAAGTGCCAGAAAATCATAGGGTTGCAGGTCATAATCGACAACAGCATCCACATGCCCCGCAGCAAGCAAAGCATGAGGATAGCAATCATAGGCAAACCGACGTGTCTGGCCACTGGACATTAGGCGACCAAAGATTGCGGAGTGGTCGCGAAACAGCTTGTCGCCCTCGTTCACGTAAAGGATCGCCTGATCCAGCCGCGCAACGTCAGAGCTTTGAATGGGCGCACCGTTCAGACGTGCACTGGCCCCACGTCCCGCAACAAAAACTTCCCCCAGCGCGGGCATTGCAATCACTCCAAGCTGCGGCGCCCCATCCACAAGATGCGCCAGCAAAAATCCAAACAGCGGATGCCCGGACAGGAACGACCGTGTGCCGTCGATCGGGTCGATCACCCAAAGCTGGGCTTGGTCGCCGCCGGTCCTGCCTTCTTCCTCGCCAAATATTCCGTGATCGGGGAAATGGTCAGAAAGATAGGCGCGGATGGCGGCTTCCACCGCTTTGTCCGCCTGCGTCACCGGGCTGAGATCCGCTTTGAAATCCACGCCCAATTCTCCCCGAAAGAACAGCATCGCGGTTTCCGAGGCAATGTGAGCCATGCGCGCGCCATGGGCCATGAGAGCATCAAGATCAGCCATGCCGCGGCCTCAGGACTTCACATTGGACATGTTGGGATCATAAAGCGGGCGCATATGAACCGTGGCTTTGACCCGCTTGGTTGCGACCTCCAGTTCATAGTCGCCGTCCAGCACATACTCCTCGGTTACGCCATTGGGATTGCGCACATAGCCTAGGCCAATCGACTGCCCAATCGTATGTCCAAATCCACCCGAGCTGAGCCAGCCAACACGTTCGCCATTGCGGTAGATCGTTTCCCGCCCCAGAAGCACAATGTCAGGAGCGACGGTGAAACAGGCGAGCATCTTTTTGACCCCATTGGCCTTTTGCGCAGCTGACGCCGCTCGACCTTTGAAATCTAAATCCTTGCGCAGCTTGACGGCCCAGCCCAGACCAGCTTCGAGCGGCGTATGGTCGGGCCCGATATCAGCCCCCCACGCGCGATACCCTTTCTCAAGACGCAGGCTTTCAATCGCCCGGTAACCCGCATTGATCAATCCATGTAGCGCCCCTGCCTCCATCAACGCACTGTAGACGGTCTGGGCATATTCGACCGGCAAATGGAGTTCCCAACCCAATTCGCCCACATAGGTCACCCGGAGCGCCTGCACAGGGCAACCCGCGATCCCGATGGTGCGAAGGGTGCCGAACTTGAAACCCGCGTTGCTGACATCATCGCGGGTCACAGCAGCAAGAATGTCACGCGCCTTCGGCCCCATCAGCGACAGAACGGCATTTGATGACGTAATATCAAACAGCTGGCAGTTCATCCCCGCAGGGATGTTGCGCTTGATCCAATCAAAATCATGGGTCGCAAAGCCGGTACCGGTGACAATGTAGAATTCATCATGGGCCACCCGCCCTACCGTAAGGTCACATTCAATGCCGCCCTTGTCATTGAGCATCTGCGTATAGACCAGCGCGCCGACGGGTTTGTCGACATCATTGGCACAGATCCAATTGAGCGCTGCCAGCGCATCCGGGCCTTTCAGGGTAAATTTTGCAAAAGAGGTCTGGTCAAACAGCACCGCCGCTTCCCGAGCGGCCTTGTGTTCGCGCCCCACCGCCGCAAACCAGTTCTGGCGGCCAAAGCTGTATGCGTCTTTTGCGACCTCGCCAGCGGCAAGATCCGCAAACCAATTAGGCCGTTCCCAACCCAGTTTTTCACCGAAACACGCGCCCTGCTCGGCCAAACGGTCATAAAGCGGCGATTTACGACAGGGACGACCGCTGGCATGTTCCTCGTGCGGCCAGGCCATAGTGTAATGTTTGCCATAGGCCTCGACGGTGCGGGTTCGCACCCAGTCGGTGTCAAAATGCGGGCGACCAAAGCGACGAATGTCCGCCGACCAAAGATCAAAGGGCGGCTCGCCATTTTTGACCCATTCGGCCAGCGCCATGCCAGCGCCACCACCTGAGGCAATGCCAAAGGCATTGAAGCCCGCACCGACAAAGAAATTCGCAAGCTCCGGTGCTTCGCCAATGATGAAATTCCCATCAGGGGTAAAGCTTTCGGGGCCATTGGTCAGGGTTTTGACCCCCGCAGTCTCGAGCGCAGGCACCCGCCCCAAGGCGAGCTCCATCAGCTGTTCAAAATGGTCGAAGTTGCCGTCCAGAAGCGTGTAGTGGAACCCCTTGGGAATGCCCTTGGTGGCCCAGGGGATCGGGTTTGGTTCATAGCCGCCCATAACCAGACCACCAACTTCTTCTTTGTAGTAGGTCAGCCGGTCCGGGTCGCGCAGGGTCGGCAGGTTCGTGGGCACATCAAAGGCCTCTGTCACCATATACTGGTGCTCCATTGGCACCAGCGGCACATTTACCCCGAATTTCGCGGCAAAGTCACGGGTCCATTGGCCTGCGCAGCAAATCACTTTTTCGCATTCAATCCGGCCGTGTTCGGTGATCACAGCACGGATTTTGCCATTCTCGATCTCAAGGTCGGTGACCTTGGTGTCTTCATAGATCCTGGCGCCAGCCATCCGCGCGCCTTTGGCCAGCGCTTGGGTGATATCGGACGGGTTGGCCTGACCGTCGGTCGGCAAATAGGCCGCGCCGATCACGTCAGAAATATCCATCAGCGGCCAAAGATCCTGCGCCTCTTGCGGGGTCAGCAGTTGCATATCAAGCCCAAAGCTATGCGCCGTGGTGGCCTGGCGTTTGACCTCGGTCCAGCGTTCCTCGTTGCAGGCCAGACGCAAGCCGCCGTTCATCTTCCAGCCGGTGCCAAGGCCGGTTTCTTCTTCGATCGAGTTATAGAGGTCAACTGAATAGCCCAGAAGCTGGGTGATATTGGCATTCGACCGCAACTGCCCCACAAGACCTGCCGCATGGAAGGTCGTGCCCGAGGTGAGCTTTTTACGCTCCAGCAGGACGGTGTCCGTCCAGCCCAGTTTTGCCAAGTGATAGGCCGTCGAGCAGCCGATGATCCCGCCGCCAATGATGACGGCTTTTGCTGTGGTGGGAAGTTCGGTCATGTCTGTCCTCAGGTATTTTGGAAATCTTTAAGGGCCGCGCGAAACCGCGCGAGGTTTTCGGCCGTGTAGGCCGCGTAGTCGAAGTCAATTTCGGAGGTCTTTTCCGACACCATGCTCCACATGGTTTCCCGCAGGAGAGAGGCACATTTCATCGCGCTGTAGCGATGGCGCAGATCCTCGGTGACGGGGGCCTCAAAATACGTCTCGAGCATCGCCTCTTCCTGATGGGCGGACAGGCCATTGTTTGAGGCCAGCCCCCCCAGATCGAAAAGCGGGCAGTTGAAGCCGGCATAGTCATAGTCGATCAGCCACAGACGCTGGCCATCATCCAAGAAATTGCCACAGAGCAGGTCATTGTGCCCAAAGACCATGTCAAAGGGCCCTGCTTCCTGCTCCAGCACGGCACCGGCTTCCAGCAGCTCGGGCATCAGGCCCATATGCGCGCTTCCAAGGTCGTCCAACGTGGCCGCGTAGTCGCGGATGACATGAAACACCCAAAACACCAGCGCCGGTCCACGCAGGTGTTTTGGCACCTCCGTGTGGCAGGCTTTGACAAGGTCCAGCACACGCGGCAGCATCTCCGGATGACGGACATCTTCTTCGGTCAGGGTGCGGCTTTCGATAAACTCGAGCACCGTGAGATCGCCAGACGCATGCACAACAGCCGGAGAAAGCCCAGCAGCATGGGCCGCTTTGGAGGCGGCAAGCTCATTGAAACGCATCACCTGATGCAGGGGAATATCGTCGCCAACCCGCACCACAAAAGCGCCGACCTGATCCGTAACCTTGAAATTTACATTGGTAATCCCGCCTGTCATCGGCTCAACCGCGATCTCGCCGTGCCAAATCGGCAAGCTCCGAATTCGATCCAGAAGGGCTGTCTGACGCAAAGATTTATTCATATCAGTTCTCCAATCCAAAACGGATACGCGCTTGTTGCGCCCCGGCTTTGATCAGACGGTCCGCAAGGATGGCGATAAAGGCAATGGCAAGCCCGGCGACCACCCCGCGACCGATGTCGGCCTTGGTCAGCGCAATATAGACCTCCTGGCCAAGGTCCCGCGTTCCGACCAAAGCGGTGATCACTAGCATCGATAGCGCAAGCATAATGGTCTGATTGAGACCAAGCAGAATTTCCGGCAGCGCAAGAGGCAGGCGAATGTGGCGAAGAAGCTGAAGCGGCGTGCAACCTGACACCAATCCCGCCTCGACCAATTCGCCGCTGACATTGCGCACGCCGTGGGCAGCATAGCGGACAGCCGGAGCCAGCGCATAAAGCACAATCGCAATCAGCGCGGTAAAATCACCCACCCGGAACAGCATGACCACAGGGATCAGATAGACAAAGCTTGGCAGGGTTTGCAGCGTGTCAATGAACAGGTTGATCGCAACACCCGCACGACGGTTCAAGGCCGCCCAAACACCCAATGGCACACCAATCACAGTGGCAAGGACAACTGATGCGCCACACAGATAGACGGTAACCATTGCCTTCGCCCAAAGGCCCGACACCAGGATCAACCCCGCCAGCCCGCCGCACAGCAGGGCCAGTCGCCAGCCGCCAGCCGACCAGCCAAGCAGCACCAGCATGGCAATTGCCCAGGGCCACGGCATGCCCAGCAAGACCTTTTTAATCGGGATCATGAACCAATTGAGGAAGAAAACCTTCACAGCCTCGAACTGGTCAAAATAGTTTACGTTCAGATACTTGATCGTGTCATCCCAAAACGCTCCGGTTGTTAGGGTCCGGGTTGCCGGATAGTCCTGCAACAAAGGGATCACTTGTCCGACCGTCCAGGTCATCAGCAGCAAAGCGCCAACCAGAACCGTGCGTTTATGGCGGGCAACAAAAGACCCAGTGGTGCGTTCGGGCATCCTGCCCATGCGCTCCGCAAAGGCTTGGCTCAGCCGATCCACGGCAATCGCCAGCACCACAATGGCAAGGCCTGCCTCGAACCCGGCGCCGATATCCAGTCGGCGCAATGCAGCAAGGACGTCAAACCCCAACCCCCCTGCCCCGATCATGGACGCAATGATGACCATATTCAGGGTCAGCATAATGACCTGATTGACGCCGACCATCAGACTTTGCCGCGCAGATGGGATCAGCACACGCCACATCAATTGGCGTTCGGTGGTGCCCGCCATTCGTCCGAAATCGACGATCTCGGGATCCACAGCTTTCAACGCCATTGTTGTGATGCGGACCATCGGCGGCGTGGCATAGATTATTGTGGCAACCAGTGCCGAAATCGGACCAAAGCCAAACATGAACAGGATCGGAACCAGATAAGCAAAAATCGGGATGGTCTGCATCAGGTCAAGGATCGGCGACAGGATCTTTTCACCCGTCGGGTGGCGATAGGCCCAGACCCCAACCAGGAGCCCACCGCCCGCGCCAATCGGCACCGCAATCAGCACAGAGGCGAGCGTGACCATGGCGCTGTCCCATTGGCCAAAGACCGCCAGATACAGGAAGCACGCCCCCGCCAACAGCGCCAGCCCCCAATCGCGACAATAGTGCCCCAGCGCCAAAACAGCGGCAATCACCACAATCCAGCTCACCGCAGGAAGGATCACTTGTGCCTCATTGCCCAAACCAGAGACAAACCCCGTCGCCAGGAGGGCAAGAATAAGGTTATAGGGCTGTTCAATCGCCCAGGCGATCGCGCGTGTGACATCCGTAAAGGACACCGGCCCGATGGCGGCGTCTTCGATCAGCCAGCGCATGGCCTCGCTGATGACGGATTTGAACGGCAAAACCCAGGCAGACGGGTATTTGACGATCCAGCGCATATCCAACGCTTTGGAGAGATCCCTGCCATGATAGCCCAGCACAATGGTCACAATGACCAGCGCCAGAACAATCACAGTGCGTCTGTCAAAGCGCTGAATCATGGCGTGCTGCCTTCGCCAAACAACACCTTTGCGACGGCCATCCGGTCCACGGCACCGATGATCTGGCCCGCATCATCCTGTACCGAAAGCGGCGCGTCCGACGCAATAATACGCTCGGCCACATCGGCAACTTTTGCGGAATGCAACAGGGGTGCGCCTTCACCGACAGCTCCCGGTGTCATGAGACCGGCCAAACTCAGAACCTTAGAGCGGGGAATATGTTTGGTAAATTCAGCCACATAGTCGGTGGCGGGGTTCATCACCAGCTTTTCCGGCGTGGCCACCTGAATGACCTCGCCGTCCTTCATAATGGCAATGCGATCCGCAAGGCGGACGGCCTCCTCAAAATCATGGGTGATGAACACGATTGTTTTGTGGAGCCGCCCCTGCAAACGCAGAAACTCGTCCTGCATTTCGCGACGGATCAGCGGGTCAAGCGCAGAGAAAGGCTCATCCAGAAACCAAAGGTCCGGCTCTGTGACCAGCGACCGGGCGATGCCGACGCGCTGTTGCTGGCCGCCTGACAACTGACGGGGGTAATTGCCCTCGCGGCCTTTCAGCCCGACCAGTTCAACCACCTCACGCGCGCGGGCCTCAGCTTCGGCTTCCGGGGCCGCCTGGATCGTCAACGGAAACATGACGTTCTGTAGAACGGTCAGATGCGGCAACAGGGCGAAGTGCTGGAACACCATACCCATTTTGTGACGGCGGATATCGATCAGCGCCTTGCCGTCAGCCTTGAGCAGGTCCACCCCGTCAAACAGAACCTCGCCACTGGTCGGTTCGATCAGCCGGGACAGGCAACGCACCAAAGTCGACTTGCCTGACCCCGACAGCCCCATGATGACAAAGATTTCCCCTTCTTCGATCTCTATGTTCGCGGCTCTAACCGCGCCAACGGTGTTCGCGTTGCGGATCTCATCCGCCGAGGGGCTGGGGTTGGCTTTAAGCAAAGTCTCTGCGTTCGCACCGTAGAGTTTCCACACGTTGCGGCAGGCCAGTTTAATCTTGGCTGACATGAAAGATGATCCAGTGAAGCGGGAAAGGACCGGAGCGCCAAGCTTTGACGCTCCGGCCAAGGTGCAGCTTACTTGGCGATCCAAGCAGACCAGCGGTCCTTGTTTGCGCCCATCCATGTGGCCACAACAGCGTCGATGTCTGTGCCTTCCAAATCAGCTTCGCCGACCATGGCGCTCATCTCGGCATTGTCGATTTTGTAGGCTTCAATAATGTCATAAGCGCCCGGCCATTTCTCCTGAAGTCCAGACCAGGCGGCTTTCCAGATCGGGCCACGCGGCTTGCCACAGTCATAGGCCATGTCCGGGTTCACGCCCACGGAAGGGTCCGAGTAACATTCTGCGGAAAACGGCGGGAATTCCACAAACTCACCCTCGTATTTTGCAGGCGCCCAATGCGGAACATAGACCCAGAGCATAACGGGGGCCTCCCGCTGGTAGGCCGATTCCAGCTCTGCAAAAAGCGCCGCGTCGGTGCCCGCGTGGACCACTTCGAAATCAAGGCCAAGCGCTTCAACACGTTCTTCGTCAAAGCCCCCCCAAGTGACTGGACCGCCCACATAGCGACCGTTGGGGTCCGTTTCAGCTGTTGCAAACTCTTCGGCGCAGTCCTTCAGCGCCTCCCAGTTCGGCAAGCCGGGGCACCGGTCCTTCATATAGCTTGGATACCACCACTCTTCGATTGCCATGAGGCCGGTTTCGCCGACATTCACAACCTTGCCTGTGGCGGTCGCCTCATCCAGCGCCTCACGACCTGTGGTTTCCCAAATCTCCATCGCCAGATGCAGATCACCAGACTTCAGGCCCGCAAACTGCGCAATATAGTCGGCCTGAACATACTCAACATTATACCCGGCCTCCTGCAGAATAGAGCCCATGATCTTTGTGTTGATCAGCTGACCTGACCAGTCATGCAAGGTCAGCTTGATCGGGTCCGTAGACTCCGCCGCCATCACAGGCATCGTCAAGCCCGGAGACAGACATGCCGCCGCCGAAATCGTGAATGCGCCTATAGTCGATCTTTTGAACATCCTAGTACCTTCCCTGTTTTTCTGTGGCTTTATGTGTCTTTTTTTCAATCACTATGAATGAGCCCTGATCAAAGTCAACAAAAACAACATTAGACCACGAAAGCTTGTCTGAATTTTCAGCAAAGCCACTTATTACAGATGACGCGTTGCTTTTTGTGGCTTTTACACCTAGGACTGATGTTCGAAATGAGTACGCCTTCAGAGCAGCAATCGATGAACCACCGAACAACAAACCAACGAGAAGAAGAAATCCTCCGCGAGCTGTATCGCACGGGAGGATCTTGCCGGGTTAGCGTTCTTGCGAATGCCCTTGGCGTGACGCTGGAAACCATCCGCCGCAATGTACGCACCTTGGAAGAGCGCAATATCGTGCGCAAAGTTCACGGCGGCGTGCATCTGGTTGAGGACGTTCAGGAACCCACCTTGAAAAGTCGCCTGGACACCAAAGTCGATGCCAAGGAAAAGCTTGCAGCGAAGGTTGCCGACATTATCAGCGACGGCGACTCTCTGTTTCTGGATATTGGCTCGACCACGGCCTATGTGGCCAAAGCTCTGCGCGACCATAGTGATCTGTTTGTCGTAACCAATTCCGTTTTTGTGGCGCAAACCCTGGCGAGCCGAAACAACAATCGCGTCTTTATGGCCGGAGGAGAGCTGCGCGCCCACGACGGAGGCGCCTTCGGGGCAGAAGCACAAGATCTGGTGCGACGCCTGAACGTGCGGTTTGCAATCCTCTCCGCCGGCGCTGTGAACGGCGAAAATGGCTTCATGCTGCATGACCTGCAAGAGGCAAATCTGGCGCGCCTCGCCATCGACAGCGCGCAGGTTCGGGTGATTGTGACCGACAGCGAAAAGCTTGGAAAGCGGGCGCCAGTTACATTGGAGAAGGCAAACAAGATCGACCTGCTGTTCACCGACCAGACACCGGAGCAATCCATTCAGGACATGCTGAACCGCAATGACATCGAGCTCGTCGTTGCGGATTGATCATGACCAGCGCGCAAAAAGCACGATTTCATAAGCCGCCCTCAGCATTGCCTTTGCCAAAACTCTCCGCCGGTGAGCGCGACCTACGCCGCAATCTGAGGGCAAACATCGCTTTGACACTTCTTTGCGAAACGTAAAATCCGCACGAAAGACAGCGCAGCTGGGCGCTGCCACATCACCAGAGGCCGCAGCCCTAATTTACAAAGCTGCTCGCGACCAACGCCTACTCCCCAGACGACGGCCGGACAAGTCACGCCCCAAACGTGCACCCCTTATGCAGTTTTAAATTTCTCAAAACCGCCCCCCCCCGACGCGCCCATCCCGCCCCTCAAAAATCCAGCCGCGCGCCGCTTTCGATTTTCGAAACAACCGCAACCTTCCCCAAGAACAGCACCACTTCAAAGTCGTCAAGTTGTTGTTTTGTTTTGGAAATTTTTAACCTCTTCCCTCCCATCTAGGGAAAGATTACCCGGCAAGAAACGCCGCTTCGGTACATCTGTTGCACTATTCAAGGACGCAGCCCGAAGATGCAGAAACGCATTTCAACTTCCGCCGATCTGGCATTGCACGGTGCCCCGCCCGCGATGCCAGCCCCCGTCCACGTGGGACGCCCCAATGTGACCAACCGCGAGAATTTTTTGTGGCACGTGGATGATATTCTGGATCGCAACTGGCTCACCAACAATGGGCCAAAGGTCTGCGAACTTGAGCAGCGGTTGGCCGACTACTTAGGTGTGCGCCACTGTATTGCTATGTGCAATGGCACCATCGCCCTAGAGATCGCCATTCGCGCCACCGGCATGACAGGTGAGGTCATCCTGCCGTCCTATACCTTTGTTGCAACCGCGCATGCCGTCTCTTGGCAGGGGCTGCGGCCCCTGTTTGCCGACATCCGCTTGCAGGATCATTGCATCGATCCCGAAGCCGTGCGCCGCGCCATCACGCCGCAAACAACGGGCATTGTGGCCACCCATCTTTGGGGCGGCACCTGCGATGTCGACGCGCTGCAGGACATCGCCGATGAACATGGGCTGAAACTGGTCTTTGATGCCGCCCATGCCTTTGGCTGCTCGCATGGCGGACAGCGGGTCGGAAGCTTTGGCAACGCCGAGGTGTTCAGCTTTCATGCCACCAAGTTCTTCAACAGCATTGAAGGCGGCGCCGTCACCACAAATGACGATGCCCTGGCAGAAAAGATCCGCCTCATGCGCAACTTTGGTTTCGCAGGGGTCGACAAGGTCATTCACCCGGGCACCAATGGCAAAATGACCGAAATCAACGCCGCGATGGGTTTGGCCAATCTGGATTCCCTGACCGAGGTCATGGACACAAACAAGGCCCGCTATGCCGCTTACCGCGCCGCGCTTGACCCGATCCCTGGCCTACGTCTGGCGGAAATCAACACCCGTGAAGAGCGCAACCACCAATATGTGGTGCTGATCGTCGAAGACAGCTTCGCGCAATCCCGCGATACGCTTTTGGCCGCTTTGACAGCAGAAAACATTCTGGCCCGCAAATACTTCTGGCCGGGATGCCACCGCATGGAACCCTATGCGACCCAGCAACCCGATGCAGGTCAGGCATTGCCCATAACAGAGGCCCTGTCTGAACAGGTCATCGTCCTGCCAACCGGCCCCACCTTGCCAATGGAAACCATCGGTGTGGTCCGTGATGTCTGCCGCGTGCTGGCCTTTGGCAACGCCGCGCAACCGCGCCACCCCGGCCGCGCGCAGCGAAAGAATGTGGCCTGAGCCCCAAATCGGCCCCACCTAGAAAGAGGTGTTCCAGAATGGAACAAAAGAAAATCGTATATGCAGTCTTTGGCACCGGCGGTTGCGGCCGAGAAGTCATGCCCTTCACCAAGGCCTATATTACAAGCCGTCATGCGGACCTGAACCCTGCCGACATTGGACTGTGTTTCGTGGAAACCGAGCCCGCACAAGATCAGATCAATGGCTACCCCTGCCTCAGCGAGGCTGCGTTTTGTGCGATGGAATGCGAGGCCAAATTCTACCACATCGCCATTGGGAATTCTGCTGCTCGACAAGCGGTTTCCGAACGCCTCGCCCAATTCGACTGTCGGCCGTTTTCAAGCTATGCGCCCTCTGCGATTGTCTATGACAACAACCAGATTGGCGAAGGCGCGGCGATTTGTGATCATGTGATGATCACATCCAACGTTCAGATCGGCCGCTTCTTTCAAGCCAACATCTATTCCTATGTGACCCACGACTGCAAAATCGGGGATTTTGTAACCTTTGCTCCGCGCGTGTCCTGCAATGGAAATGTCGTCATCGAAGACCACGCCTATATAGGGTCCGGCGCTGTGATCCGCCAAGGCACCCGCGAAAACCCGATCGTAATCGGAACGGGCGCCGTTGTTGGGATGGGAGCTGTGGTGACCAAAAGCGTCCCCCCGCACACAACAGTTGTGGGTAATCCCGCAGCAGAGCTGAAGCGTGCGCCGTCCAAACCGCGGGGAACCCCCTTGTGAACGCACGACCAACCCACTGATACAAATGACTTATACTCGCTTTCCATTCAAATACAGGCAACCAGTTCGGATGCCAAACCGCACGGAGCTTATGGCACAATGAAATTTTGGCACATTATTCACGACGGCAATCACCTCGTCAGCCTCGCCAAGAATTTGGCCGATATCGACACCACAGATGATCATGACATCCAGGCCCTGTATTCCAGGGGCCATCAGAAAAGTTACATCGACAAGGCCCAGGAAATTTTTGCCAATGTTCGCCCGTTCGACGGGCGCCTCAACGTGGGGCCGCAGGACGTGGTGGTTATTCACGGCCTCTTTGGCCAGCCCATGGCGGATCTGTGTCAGGCGCTGTTCAAAAACAAGATCAAAACCGTTTGGTGCATGTGGGGCGGCGATCTGCATATGATCGCCCCTTTGGAAGGCGGGTTTGATCTGCTCAACTCCTTCGATTGCATTATCTCATACACCGGGGAGCTTGCCCTTTATCCTGAGATCATTGCGCCCGAAGTCCAAGGTGCGGTTCACATTATTGACGGCACCGCCAGCGACCCATCAATTGAGAAGGAAAAGCTGATCCTGATCGGCAACTCAGGCGATCCGTCCAACGATCACCTTTACCTGCTGGAACTCGCCAGCAAATTCGAAGGCTACCAGCTGTGGCTGCCCTTTGCCTACAATGGAACCGAAGAATACAAAGCGCAGATTCTTGCCAAAGCCGATGAGCTGGGCGTCCTCGAACGTCTGACCCTTCAGGAAGACATGCTCCCGTTTGAAGAGTACAGCAACCTGATCGCGCGCGCCGAAATGATCTTTGCAGCCCACAACCGCCAGCAGGCACTGGGTACGATGGGGCAGGGTTACCTGAGCAATTGCCGGGTGTTTATGCGCAAGACAATTTTGTCGAAGGCCGGCAAAACGATGGTCAATCCCGGCTACCTTCAGATGCTCAGTTATGGCTGGGTCAGCGTGGCCGACATCTGCGATCTGGAGCAGGACGTCCACCGCAAGGCAATTCTGGAGAACCCGGATTGGAAAAATGAGTTCGCCGAAGTCAGCTCGCAATCCCACATTGCCAGATCCAAGGTGTTTGACCGCGTCAAACGTGTCTGCTTCCCCTCACAGAGCTGACGCCAAAGCGCAGTTGCGGATCAGGGACGGTTTTAGCAGCCCCCTGCCCGCAACCGAGCAGAAATCCCCCCCCAAAGCTGCAGCTTTTTCAAAACCACTGCCCCCTCGTGGGCCTTCAAGACATTTTGAACGACTTCCGTTTAACAAAAACATGCCAGAGGGAGAAATTTCTGCGACGGAAACGCGATCCCTCCAGCGTGGAACAATGGTCGCCCTAATGTTGCCGCGAAAGCTGTGTAGCCAATCGGGCATTCAATTCGGTCCCCTGCACAGGGGCGAAGTGGTTTAAAACGGGCCGCAAGAGCAGCCCGAAGAACGAGAAGGTAGAACAATGTCCCTTAGAGAGGCTTTCCGAAGCGCCAGAACAGGTTTTGGTCGCAAAGAGTTTCCGATGCAACAGAAGAAGGAACTGAAGAAGCTCAACCTCGACAGCAAAGGCGTTTGCCAGGGACTGTGCATGGCACATGCCGCATTGCGTAAAATCGGTGAGAAAACCCGGATCAAAGACGACCAAGACTTCGGGATGGACGAACTGTTCGCCTATGCCAACAAGGCCCAACAACACTTTGAGACTATCGGCAACCCAGACGATCTGGCGAGCGTCGGCCGCATGTATCAGCACCTCGGAAAACACTTTGATCTCAAGATGAAAACCATCCGAGAGTATAGTTGTGGCAATGACGACGTTCAGAAGATGTATGCGTGGGCGGCGCAACGAAAGCCGGGTTATTTCCAAGTCCTGCTGCCGAACCATGTGGTGTCCTTCCACATCACCGACGATATCATCAGCTACTTCGACCCGAATTGTGGTTCTGTAAAATTCGCAGGCCTGAACGACCTCTCAACGTTCCTGAACTTTTACCACACACACCCGCAGTTTCGAAAAGAGTATGGCTTGGGTGAGGCGCTACCGTCTTCGCGCCCGATTTTCCTCGTTGGGCTTGAATAACCTTTACGGTTGCCTTGAATGTGCAGGCGGTTTTCCCGCCTGCAGCACAAGACAGACCTCCGCATTGGCCTTGCGGGGATCACCCTGCCATGCCCCCCACCTTTCGCTGCGGGAACGAAACAGGTGCTTAGCCCCTCGGCTGTCGACATCGTTTCAGATTGTCTGTTCAGATCAAAAAATGGACCGCCGGGTGCAGCGGTCCATTATAACTTTCACACGCAGAGCTTACGCTGACTTGGCGAAACCGCCGTTGTAGTCTTCGCTTTTCCGCCGGATCTGAGCGTGCTGGACAACGCGCTCCCGTGCGATGCCGCGGAACTCTTCAAGCGACGCATAGCCATGGCGGTCCAGATAATCTGTCATGTCCTCACAAAGCTCTTGGATAAGCTTCACACCGACGCCGCCGCTGCCTTTTTCTTCCATCGCCGCAGTGCAGACCTGAAGGTTGCCCGCGCCGTGAACGATAAAATTGAAAGCTTCGCGGAACCCACGAATGCCACCGATCCCGGAAATTGCTTTGTCCGGGTATGCTTTGTGGAGATCATTCACCCGCTTCAGCGCTTGGTGCAGGATCGCCAGGCCCCCTTGACCGCCGGGGGTGACCAGGCCGTCGACTTCGACCTCGAATTTCATTGTTTCCGGGTCCATAAGAGGCAGCGACGGAAAAGTGTTGCAGGTCGAAATCGCCGCCGCACCCGCGTCATAGGCCGCACCCGCCGCGTCCACAATGGTCGAGGCAGACGGTGTCAGCTTGACCCAGATCGGAACGTCCACAACGCTGGTAACCGCCTCAAGAACAGACCGGATGATCGCTTCATCATTGGCAACATGCGCGCCCATGTCCTTGCGGTCCATGTGCGGGCAGGACAGGTTCAGCTCTAGCGCGTCGCAGCCAACGCCAACAACAGCGGTCGCGAGCTTTTTCCAGTTCTCCAGTTCTTCTTCGCTGCCGGTGCCAGCCATGATCGAAGCAATCACCATGCGATCAGGATAGGTGGCTTTGATCTCTTCCAGATCCGGCAGCCATTGCTCCAGCGGTTGGTCCGAGATCAGCTCCCAGTTCCAAGACGAATGCGACACCGTGTCCGGGCGTTTCATCCGCGACACGTAAGGCTTGGCTTCGCTCGTGCGTTGATAGATCGTCTTCGGCCCCGCAACGTTTTCCACCGGGTGCAAGCCAATCGTCTTGGTGACCACACCACCCCACCCAGCCTCAAAGGCCTTGAGGATCTTGCGCTTGCTTTCGGTCGGCGGTGCGGAGGCAAGAATAAACGGGTTTACGAACTTCAGACCGGTGAAGTTGGTTGCTAGTTTGCTCATCGTGGCGCTCTCTTTTTTGACTACTTGGTCAAATTTGAGCCCGAGAACAAACTCCAGTCAACAGCCTTGCGCGCAACACAGGCAAACAAACTCAATTCTACCGCCCGATGACGCGGAGTTTGCCTAGAAAATAGGAAGCCGCGGCACGGAACCGTCGAAAATCCCGAATTTTCGCATTCCACCCCAAATAGAATGAAACCGTCTTTGTGGGGTCTGGGTGAAAAAGGCCCATGACGGCTGATCCAGACTCGCCATCGGACCCATCGTGCACCGGCCAAAGTTCTTATCGCCGGGTAAACTTCCCCTCTGGACATATCTGACAAAAACACTAGGTTCGCGCCAACTTCGACAAAGCCAGCCCGCCGCAAGCAATGTCTCCTCTTTTTAGAAGGTACATGCGAATGCGCAACAAACGGCTGTTTATGACATTGGCGGCTTTGGTCACTGCCGGCGCGGTGTCCTCTCTCGCCGCTCAAGAGGTGATCGTCCCGACCTATCGCGGTGACGCAACCGTGGTCGGGATCCCTTCGAAAATTGTGGCATTGGATATTGCCGCAGTCGACACGCTGGATGCGCTTGGGGTGGAACTGGGCGGCGTTCCAGACAAGCTTTATGTTGATTATCTTGAGGATGTCGCAGCAAAGGCGCAGTCTGTTGGCACCCTGTTCGAGCCGAACTTCGAAGCGATTGCGCTAATGGGCCCCGACCTGATCGTCGCTGGAGGCCGGTCGTCTGACCAATACGAACCGCTTCTGGACATTGCGCCCACCATCGACATGACAATTTGGGGCGATGATCATGTCGCCCAATCGCTGCAGCGGCTCAAGAGCTTTGGTGAAATCACCGGCAAAACCGCAGAAGCCGCCGCAGTCAAAGCCGCGTTTGACGCCAAACTGGCGACCGCACAAGCAGCAGTGACCGGCAAAGGGTCTGCGCTGATTGTTCTGACCAATGGACCCAAGATCTCGGTCTATGGCGAGGGGTCCCGGTTTGGCTGGCTGCATTCGGCCGTCGGCCTGCCGGAAAACGTCCAGAATGTTGACGCGCAGACCCATGGCGAGGCGATCTCTTTTGAATTCATTGCAGAAGCCAACCCCGATTGGCTGATCGTGATTGATCGCGCTGCCGCGATTGGCCAAGACAACCAATCTGCCAAGGCGACGTTGGACAATGCGCTGGTGGCGCAGACCACTGCATGGTCCAAAGGTCAGGTGATTTATCTGAAATCGGCCAATGTGTATGTCGCAGGCGGTGGCATCCAATCGATGATGTACACGCTTGATGACCTGATTGCTGGGTTTGGTCCCGGTGCCTAATACGACCGTTATGTCTGCGGCAGGGGGCGGCGTTGGCTGGCCCCTGCTTGGGGTGTTCGTGGGGCTGTCTGGCCTGACGGGCCTCAGCCTTTTTGTCGGGGTGCAGTCCCTGTCTTTGCCCGCGCTGTTTCAGGACCCCGAAGCGCTGCAGCTATTGATGATCAGTCGCCTGCCCCGCACGCTTGCCGCCCTTTTGACCGGCGCGAGCATGGCGGTGGCCGGTGTTATCATGCAGCTTTTGGTGCGCAATCGCTTTGTAGAGCCCGGCACCACTGGCACCAACGAAGCCGCCATGCTGGGGTTGCTGGCAGTGACCCTCTTGGCGCCGGGCTGGCCATTGTTTGCCAAAATGACCGTGGCGGCCGGAACCGCGCTGCTCGGCACCTTTGGTTTTATGCGGCTCAGCCGCCATTTGCCGCCGCAGCAACCCCTCTTGTTGCCTTTGGTGGGGCTGATCTATGCTGGGGTTCTCTATGCCAGCGCCACCTTCATCGCCTATCAGACGGATCTCATTCAATATCTGGGGACCTGGATGGCGGGTGAGTTTTCCGGCGTGCTTGCAGGCCGTTACGAACTTTTGTGGCTCGCTGGATTCCTGTCGATTGTGGCCTATTTTGCAGCGGACCAATTCACCCTCGTCGGGCTGGGTCGCGGCCTGAGCCTGAGTCTGGGGCTGCGGTATGGGCAGGTTGTGGCACTTGGCGTTGCCACCGTGTCCATGGTGTCTGCGCTGGTGATTGTGACAGTGGGCACGTTGCCCTTTGTGGGGCTGGTTGTGCCCAATGTTGTATCCCGGCTGATGGGCGACAATCTGCGCCAAAGCTTGCCTGTTGTTGCAGGTCTGGGCGCTGGAATGGTGCTGGCCTGTGACATTCTGGGCCGTGTCTTGCGCCACCCCTATGAAATACCTGCGGGGACGATTTTTGGCATCCTAGGTGCGATTTTGTTCCTCTGGATGCTGCTGGGGCGCGGTTCAAATGCCTGATAAGCGATTGATTGCACTGGGCGCCGCAGTTCTTGCGGCCTCGGTCGTTTTCCTGTTTTGGGGCGGCGCGTGGCGCTCTGCTTATGTGCTTGAACTGCGGGGCATAAAACTCGGTGGGTTGATCTGTGTCGGCACCGCCGTCGGCATCGCCACGGTCTTGTTTCAGACCCTGAGCAACAACCGCATTCTGACCCCGTCGATTATGGGCTTTGATGCGCTCTTTATCTTAATGAAAACACTTGTGGTCTTTGCCTCAGCCGGGGTCGCGGTCCGCACGATGCCGACAGAGCTGGTTTTCCTGACAGACACGCTGTTTATGATTGGGGCCACGCTTGTGATTTTTCTGTTGGTCCTGCGGCGTGCCCGGCAGGATATCCAGTTGTTGATCCTTGTGGGCGTCATATTTGGCCTGCTGTTTCGGACCCTTGCAGGGTTTATGCAGCGCCTGCTGGACCCTTCGGAATTTGCCATGGTTCAGGCCAATATGTTTGCCCAGTTCAGCGGCATTGACCGTCAGGCCCTTTTCATTGCCATCTGCTTGATGATCTTGGTGGTTTTCTGGTTGGCCAGCAAACATCTGGTGCTCGATGTGATGGCATTGGGGCGCGGGCCTGCGTCCACACTCGGGGTATCTTATGACAGGTTGCAAGTGCACATGCTGATTGCCATTGCCACGCTGGTGGCGGTTTCAACCGCGCTGGTGGGGCCGCTGGCCTTTCTTGGGCTGTTGGTCACCGCCCTGACCCATAGCCTGATGCAAAGCCATCGACATGCCCTGCAATTGCCCGGCGCCGCACTGATGGGCTGCCTTGTGCTGATCCTTGGCCAGACCCTGTTCGAGCGGATCTTGAAGCTGGACTCCACCTTGGCGGTCATCATCGAGTTTTGCGGCGGCCTGTTGTTTCTTGCGCTTCTGGCAAAAGGAAAAGTCAAATGATCCAGATTGACACGCTCAGTCACCACATCGCCGGAACGCCGGTCTTGTCGGACATCTCTCTGACCCTGCCGCAAGGCAAGATCACGGCGCTCATCGGCCCCAATGGTGCTGGGAAATCTACATTGCTCAATGCCATTGGTCGCCAACTTGAACCGCAGCAGGGCAATATCACCATAAGCGGGCAGAACCTGCGTCGCTTTGCGCCGCGCGACCTCGCCTTTCAGATCGCGGTGGTGGCCCAGCATCTGAATGTGGGAAGCCGCATCCGGGTGGCCGATCTGGTTGGTTATGGCCGATGGCCCCATGCCCAAGGCCGCCTCAGAGCGGAGGACCGGGTCATGATTGACCGCGCCTTGATCCAATTTGACCTGCAAAACCTGCGCCACAGGTTTCTGGACGAATTGTCCGGCGGACAGCGGCAACGCGCCTTTATTGCGATGGCCTATGCTCAGGACACCAATTGGCTGCTTCTGGACGAGCCATTGAACAACCTTGACCTGAAACACGCCCGTAGTCTGATGGCCAAGCTGCGCGAGCTGGTGGACACTCAAGGCAAAAGCGTGGTGATCGTTTTGCACGACCTGAACTACACGCTTTCCTGGGCAGATCACGTCGTGGCCATGCGAGATGGGCAATTGGCTTTTGCCGGCCCCACCTTGGACGTTGCGACAGCAGATGCGCTAAGTGATTTATACCAAACAGATATCAACATTGCGCAAACAGATCGCGGCACGCCCCTTGCCCTCTATCATCGCTAAACGGCCCCTTTTGCGGCCAAATTCACGCAATCCGATTACAACCCTTAATCCTTAGTAAAATACTATTGATTGTTTCTTCGAAGCTTCCTAAGAGGTCTTCGGCTTATTTCAGGCAAGCCAGGTTCTTTCCCCCGCCATGCCAGACACTCACCTTTACGATGTTAGGTAAATCATGGCTCGGAATCGATCCCATCTCTTGCCGGGGCTGCTTTGTGGCACGGCACTTACGCTTTCCTTCTCTACAGTTGCGCTGGCCGAACATGACCTCGGCGTTTCAGTCCTGGACCCCATTATCGCGGAAAAAGAAGACCCGCTTTATGGTGCCGCGGACCGGGCGACGGCTGTCTATGTGGCCGAAGCCGAAATCGAGCGCGCGAGCCTCGGTGATCTGAAAGACCTGTTTGCTGGTCTGGCCTCTGTGTCCGTCGGTGGCGCTATACCTGTGGCCCAGAAGATCTTTGTGAACGGCGTGGATATGCTAAACCTCGCGATCAAGGTCGATGGCGTGTCGCAAAACAACCGCGTCTTCCACCACGCCAGCGCCAACGCCTTTGACCCCGGCCTGATGAAATCGGTTCGTGTCGATCCCGGCGTGGCCCCCGCCGATGCGGGCCCCGGCGCGCTGGCTGGCGGCGTGACCATGGAAACCGTGGACGTTGCCGACATTCTGGAAGACGGCGATAATTTCGGCGGCAAAGCGCGTTTTGGCTACTCTGACAACGGAAGCACCGCACAGGCTGCCCTGACTTTGGCCGCACGTCGCGAAGGCTTTGAAGTTCTGGCCTATGCCCGTCGCGCCACCGGCGACGACTACGAAGACGGCGATGGCAATGTGGTCACCGGCACCGAAGCCAAATTGTCCTCTCAGCTTTTGAAATTCGCCTATGAGTCCGCCGAGGGCCACCGGGTCGAATTTTCAGCCCAGCAAATGAAAGACAACGGGCTGCGCAATACCCGCGCCAACTTTGGCTATATGCCGCCGCGCGGTCCTTTCCCGGATTTGCGCGTTTATGACACCACCCGCCGGATTGCCTCCCTGCGTTATGAAAACACATTTGACAGCGGCCTTTGGGACCCGAGTGTGGTTGTTGGCTTCTCGGAAACTGATCTGAAAACAGAAGTGCCGTTTGGCGATGATGCACAATCCCGCACATTCTCTGTGACCGTTCAGAACGAATTCCACCTCAGCGAAAGCAACACCATCACGGCGGGTTTGGATTATCAGCGCAAGGACAACCGCTATAATGCGGATTGGGTCACCGAAGCCACCTCTGAGGAAAGCCGGAACATCGGCATCTTTGCACAGGCCCGCCTGGAGCCGACGGACCGTCTCAAGGTTTCGACTGGTCTGCGGGCTGACTGGCAGGACTTTACCGATCGCAATGGCGGCAGCCAAAGCCCGAACGGCATCAGTGGCAACCTGTCTCTGACCTATGATGTCACCGACTCCCTGTCGCTGCGGGCGGCCTATTCCACTGTCTTTGGTGGCATTATCCTCGAGGACAACTATCTGCTCGGGGACGCTTGGGATTATTCGGGGCTGACCGACGCGTCCCGTGGCCGCAACCTTGTGATCGGCGCCGATTTTGAGCAGGGCAACTGGACCTTTGGTGGCGAATTCTTCCGCACCAATATCGATGATGCGCGGTTCTCGACTTATGACAGCGGGCTGGCAGCCTACACCGCCAGCCACAACGACTTTGAAACCAAAGGCGTGAACATCGCAGCCACCTATGGCTGGGACAGCGGTTTTGCCCGCTTTACCGCAAGCCGGTCCGAGAACTACATCAATGGCGAAAAAGCCTCGAGCTACTATGTTCTGGACTACGGCGCACCCTTGGGCACCGTTCTGGCGCTCGAGGTTCAACAAGAGCTGCCGCAGTATAACCTCGTGGTCGGAGGATCGGTGGATGCCGCGCTCTCTTATGACCACGGCGCAGTCGAAGCGGATCCGGTTCAGAAACTCGACGGCTATCAGGTGCTCAACCTCTTTGCCGAATACACCCCGCCCTCTGCTCAGAACGTGACGATCCGCGCCTCGGTCGACAATGTGTTCGACACGCAATTTGCAGACCGCGCGACCTATGGCGCAGACTATGGCGGCTTCAACACCCTCAAAGAACCGGGGCGCACCGTCTCTGTTGTGGCGACTGTCAAGTTCTGATCCGGTCAAACGAGCACCCTCGTTCGAACCCACTACTCTATTTGACGGCTCCGTTCCGCGGGGCCGTCTTTCTTTTGGGAAACGGGTTAAACTTTGCTTTTTCCCGCAGGGCGCCATTTCCCGCCGACTGCCATTTTTCGCCTTTACCTAGTAAAATACTCATCTATAAGTCACCCACGCGCGACATGCCTCACAGAAGCTGCGAGTCGTGCCATGCCAGCACGCCACATCGCCTGCCAGTCTCCTTAAAATCAATTTGCATCAAAGCTATACGTCGCAGCCCCTGTGACGGACTGCACTGTGATGCACAAAGGGAGCTCGCTCGGATGACCGTCGCATTCACTTTGCCCTCTCACTGCCCCATGTGCGGAGCAGTGAGATGAGTTTTCAACGTATAGCTGATAAACAATCCCGCGCAGAACAGGCCTCTCTGCAAGCGCTGGTCAATGGGTTCCTGCGCGAAATCGATCCGGGTCTCTGGCTTCAATCTGAAGACGGGCCCCGTCTTCAGATTGAACTGCGCCATTGCAAAGCGGTTTTGTGCTTGGAGGTGCTTTATGCCTCTCAGACCGGCCCACATGAATTTGGTGGGATACGGGTTCTGGACCCTCTATCTGGCTCTCAGCGGGCCACTTCTGCGGTTCAGGCCCTGTGCCTGGTCGCCCAAGAATGCGCCGCGCGTCTGGGTCGCGATGCCGATCGGAAGTTACCAGAATTCCTGCGCTGCGTTTTCAACAGCAACGCAGAAATCACCGCGTTTATGGACCATGCCGCAAAAGATGCCGACCTTCGGGATTTTCTAACCGCAGAACAGAGCGTGGTCTTTGGCCATTGGTTGCACCCAACCCCCAAAAGCCGCGACGGGATGAGCAACTGGCAGCAAAAAACCTATGCACCGGAGTGGCAGGGACGGTTTCAGCTGACATGGTTTGCAGTTGATGCGGGCCTCTTTGAAGAAGACAGCGCAACCACTCCAGTTGACCAGATTGTCACGGATCTTCTGGGACAGGACAGCGCGTTTTCCCTTGCCCCAAATGAGCGGCTTTTGCCCCTGCACCCCCTGCAGGCTGAGGCGCTGCGCCTTGACCCCGAGGTGGCATCGCTTTTGGATCGTGGCGTGCTGCGCGACCTTGGCCCGGCCGGACAGGAATTCTTTGCGACCTCTTCCGTGCGCACGCTTTACGCACCGAATTGCCCCTGGATGGTAAAGTTCTCCATTCCTGTCCGTCTGACCAATTCTTTGCGGGTGACCAAACGAAGTGAACTGCGTGTCGGCCTGCTGATGGCGCGCCTGCTTGCGCGTCTGAACTTTGCCACCGACGTGCCCTGCTTCCAGATCCTTGACGATCCGGCCTATGCCAATGTTCGGATACCCCAACGACGCGAAAGCGGGTTTGAAACCATCTTTCGACAAAACCCGTTCCTGCAGGGCAAAAGCAATGGCATCGTGAATGTTGCCGCGTTGACAGCCGATCCGGCAGTTGGCGCGACAAGTCTGCTTGCCACCGAAATTCTGCGCCTCGCGCAAGCGGAGGGCCAAAGCCGCAGCACAATCGCCAGACGCTGGTTCGACGCCTATCTGGATTGCATGTTAGTGCCGCTTTTGACGCTCTATGACCGCCATGGCATCGCCGTCGAAGCACATCAGCAAAACGCCCTTCTGGATTTGTCCCAAGGCTATCCAGGGCGCGGGTTTTTCCGGGACAATCAAGGCTATTTTGTTACCCAAGAGGCACTGCCGCGGCTTGCTGCCCTGCAGCCTGAGCTTGCCGAGCTTGACGCGCTGGTCTTTGAGGCAGAGCACATTCATCAGCGGTTTGCCTACTATCTGTTTGTCAATCAGATCTTTGCTGTCATCCGGCGGCTGGGACGCGATGGCATCGTTCCGGAAACCACAACGCTGGCGCAACTGGCGCAGCGGCTTGATGATCTGGCACCGCACCTCACTGGCGCAGGGGCTGGTTTCATCGCCTATCTGCGCAGTAGCCCCCAACTGGCAACCAAAGCCAACCTGCTAACCCGCTTTCACGACATGGACGAACTGCAAACCGCAGCGTTAGAAGGGATGTTTATCGACATGCCCAACCCGCTTTGCCGTCAGACCATCACAATGCGGGAGGTTGAAGATGCTTGCCTCTGAAGCACGGCATTCGCCCGCCATGCAGCGCGTATTGCGCCAATTCTGCGAAGCGTTGCTGAGCGAGGGCTGGGCCAATCAGCTTTTGTTGGACCGCAGTGGCAGATTGTCCTGGACCTTTGGGTCGCTAGCCCTGCGCGCCAAAGGGCGGATGGGCGCCTTTGGACGCTTTCGCCTGAACGCGGACAGTCTTGAGATGCAGATAGGCACGCGTTGGCAGGTCGCCACCCTAGAGGCCATTCTTTCTACGGTGCCCTCAGAACACGCCCAACCGCTTCAACAAGACCTCGAACAAACCGCCCGGCTGACCGCCCTAAACGCGCGTTACCTCAGCGGGGAAGACCGGCGTGGCCTACCGCTGTTTGCGCTGGAAACCGCCCTTCACGAAGGGCACCCGTACCACCCCTGTTTTAAGGCCCGCAGCGGGTTTTCAGAGGCGGACCATTTGGCCTATGGGCCAGAATTTGGCGAACGTTTCCGCCTTGTTGCGGTTTTCTTTGACCGGGACCTCGCACTCGAGGCCCTGCCCCACACAGAGTTCTGGTCCAGTGAACTGGGAGAGGACGAGTGGCACCGCATCACAACCGCATTGCGCGACGGGGGACAGGATCCAGCGCAGTTTTCGCTGCTGCCGCTGCACCCATGGCAATGGGCGGCAGTGCAAGACCACCCGCTGCTACAACAATGGATTGCGCAGGGGCGTTGTCACGCATTGGGCCCGATCGGTGACAGCTACCGGGCCACACAGTCCGTGCGCACGCTGATGAACGCCCAAGACAGCAAACGCGCCCATGTCAAAACCGCCATGGCCATGCGCAATACATCTTCGTTGCGGACCCTGATCCCGGAAACCGTAGAGATCGCGCCGGTCATTTCGAACTGGGTGACACAAGTGATCGACAGCGACCCGCTGTTTGCCAATCGCTACCCGCTTCGGCTGCTTCCCGAATATGCGGGGCTCATCGTTGGGCGCGACACCGAACTCGCCGGTCATCTGGCTGCCATTTGGCGTCAAAGCCCCATGGCACTCGGGATCGAGGCGACAGAAATGGTGCCATTCAACGCGCTCTCTGTCATCGAAAGCGACGGCTCTCCGTTTATTGCGCCATGGGTTGACCATTTCGGGATCGAGCCCTGGGTCAAACGCCTGATCGAGGTGGCCGTTTTGCCAGTTTGGCACCTGATGGTCGCACATGGCATCGGGTTGGAAGCCCATGGCCAGAACCTTATCCTGCATCATAAGGACGGCTGGCCGACAGAGATTATTGCGCGCGATTTCCACGATGGGGTGGAATACGTGCCCGACCTCCTGTCGCGTCCCGACCTCTGCCCCGATTTGGGCGCGATCAATCCCGTGTTCGATCACGCCCCGCCCGACACATTCCACCGGCTGTCCTCGGCCGATGGGCTGCGCGAACTGGTGATGGATACATTGTTTGTGTTCAACCTCGCCGATCTCTCTGACCTTCTGCAACGGCATTGGGGATTTGCGGAAAGCCGCTTTTGGCAAATCGTCCGCGGCTGTCTGGACAGTTATGCAGAGGAACACGGGCTTCAGGCGCGGCAGGCGATGTTTGACCCGTTCAAGCGCCAGATCCACGCCGAAAGCCTGATCACCCGAAAACTGGACCCCACCCGAGACAGCTATCGCCATCTGGTCCCCAACAGCCTTTCCCTTGTAGAGGAGCATTGACGTGTTTGTCTTAAACGACACCCCAGTTGACCCGAACGCCCTGTTTCCGCGCCTGGAGCGCACCTTAAGCGGCTGCGCCAGCCATCGTTATGCGCTGCACCTCAGCGACACCGGAACCCTACTGTCCACAATCCTGTTTCTGCGTTCCAAAGGCGCGGGGGTTTTCCCAATCCGGGCTGACATTCCCGCAGACAAAGCTCTGACGATGGCCAAGACCGCTGGCTGCGACCGGTTCATAGCAGAGGGTTTGAAAGAACACGAAATCCCCTGCCACGCGGCGGTAGAGCCCGGTGTTCTGGTGCAGATGTCTTCGGGCACCACCGGCGCCCCAAAGGTGATTGCCCGCAGTTGGCAAAACATCGACGAAGAAATCGCGGCCTACGCCGCTTTCTTTGTGCGCAGCGCTGAAATGACCCCGGTCATCGCCAGCCCGATCAACCACAGCTACGGGCTGATTGCCGGAGCCATGGTGGCCCTGCACCGGGGTCATGTGCCGGTGCTGATCGATGCGGTAAACCCCAAGTATATCTTGCGGCGCATGCGCGAAATTGAGAACCCCGTTCTTTATACCTCGCCCGCCATGCTGCACACGCTGGCTAGGCTTTTGCCCAAAGATCAGAAGCTGAATGCCGTGGTGACATCCGGCACAGTGCTGCCGGACGCCTGGTTCGCCGTGATCCGCGCGCGCACGACCCATTTCTTCCAGCAATATGGCTGCTCCGAAGTTGGTTGCATTGCCATCAATCAGGATCTGCAAAACCCGGCCGCCGTTGGCCGCGCCTTGCCGCATCTGCGGCTTATGGCCGGCACCGCGTCGTCCCCGGCTGCCGTTCAAGTCGAAAAACAAGGCCGGTTGATTGCAACCGGGGACCTCGGCGTTTTGGACGAGACCGGGCTGCTGACCTTTGTGTCGCGCGCAGATGATATGATCAATGTGGCCGGGCTGAACGTTTACCCGCAGGACGTTGAAGCCGCGGTTATGACGTCCGACGGGATTTCCGACGCAGTTGCCTTTCGGGTCGAAGACGGCATGGCCGGCGCCCGTGTGGGTCTGCTGTATTGCGGTCACACGGTCACTGAAGACGACGTCCGCCAGATTTGCAACGCACGACTGGCCCCCTATCAGCAGCCAACGCTGATCAAACAGGTCTCCAACCTGCCACGCGAAGCGAACGGAAAACTCAGCCGCCGCGCCATTGCCGCGCAATTTGCCCCGGCCGGGGCCTCGCAAACGCAGGAGGTGCCAGCATGACCTTTGACAGCATCCTGACCGCGATCGAAAGCACCCTGCGCGGTCCGCTTCAGAATACACATATGCAGCATTTCAGCGCCCATGCCCTTCTCAATGACCAGCTGCATCTGGATTCCGTGTTGATCATCAACCTGCTATTGCATCTGGAAACGGATCACGGGATCGATGTGCCCGAGCGTGAGTTCAGCAAGGATGCGTTCAAAACCGTCGCTGACCTGATCCACTCGATCCTTGGTTCCGAGGCGGAGAAACCGATTGGGGTAACAACGGCCAGCCCCTCGCCCGAAGGTGCGGAAATTACGGTTCATTGCGTCGTCAGCTGCATCTGCGCAGCCATACGCCGTCAAGAAGGCGTCGATTTCCGGCCCTTCTACTTTGGCACCTGGGACAGTGACTTTGCGCTGACCCCAGACATGCGACTGTCCTACCACAGCCCAGAGATGAGCCACGCCCATTTTTTCCAATGGGCGACCAAGCTCTATGGGTTGCAGATCCGCTCCTGGTACGATCACAGCCAGAACAAGTCCGCCAACCTCATCCATTTTGAGACCTGCCTTGCGCAAAAGCACCCTTCTGAAGATCTGATGGTGCTGGTGGATATGTACCACCTCCCGGAACGCGAAAATAAGTTCAACCAGAATCCTTTTCCTCATTTTGTCCTGATCGAAGGCACCGCAGATCCTGACAGTTGGCACATGAATGATGCCGATTATCGCTGGCGGGGCGACTTGCCGCGTGCTGCGATTTTGAATGCCATGGCACAGCCAACCGTCGCAGGCGGCTATGTCTTGCGCTGGGATCAGGTCGCGCCCCCAAAACCCGCGGATGTGGCAGAGTATTTCAACAAAACCCTGCTTGCCGACCATAACCCCCTGACCTCGGCCGTTCGTGACATTGTGACCCATCACGCCAGTCCCGAACGCCTGCCAGCCATGCAGGACGCGCTGCGCGAGCTGCCGGTTTTGTCCCTGCGCAAATACGCCTTCGAGCACGCCTTTGCGTTTTTCTGGGAAGAGCTGGACACGCCATTTGCTGATTTCGATGCGGAATGTGACCGAATTGAAGCGCTCTGCGAAGGATATCGCCAATTCCACTATCAAGCGGCCCGCGCCGCACATACGCAGGACCAAACTTTGATCCCAGAGGTGCTGCAGGCGTTGGATCGACTGGACCGGTTGGAATACGACATCAAAGCGGCCCTCACGGCGCAGTTTGACCAATGGTGCGCGCTGAAGCTGGCACCGAAAACCGAAACTCAGGGGGAACTGGCATGAGACTGTCGCTCTGTACCATCTCCTTTCGCCATCAGCTGATTGACCTCAAAGACATCGCGTTTTGGGCGCGTGACAGCGGGTTTCAGGGGATTGAACTCTGGGGAGCGCATGCCCGAAATCAGTCGCCTTTGGCGCTGTACAATGCCCAGTGGATGGCCGCGCAGGGGCTGTCGATTCCAATGGTCAGTGATTATCTGCCCCTTCATGATCTGGCCTTGCTGCGGCAAAGCACGCTGGACCTGTGCCGTCAGGCGCAGATCTGGGGCGCGACGAAAATGCGCACCTTCGCCGGGATGACAGCCACCGCCGACGCCTGCCCTGACCAGCGCCGCAAGACGGCGCGCGCCTTGCGCGAAGCCTGCGCGATTGCCCAGGATAATGGCCTGAAGCTTTTGATCGAAACCCACCCAGGCACATTGGCTGACAGCCTTGCCGCGACCTGTGACCTGATTTCCGAGACCAACCATCCCGGACTTGCTGTCAATTTCGACGCTATTCACCTCTGGGAGGCAGGGGATGACCCGGTTGTAGCCCATAAGGTGCTGTCGCCCTATATCGCCCACTACCATCTGAAAAACATCACATCGCGCGACCGTCTGGGCGTCTTTGCCCCCGCCAATATCTACAGCGCAGCCGGAGACCGCGACGGGCTCGTGTCCCTTTTTGACGGGGCCTATGACTATCGACCGCTGCTGACATTGATGGCAAAAACACCCCAATGCGAAGCCTCACTGGAGTGGTTCGGCGGCAATGTGTTTGCCGCGCTCAAAACGGACCTGAACCAGATCCGATCCTTGACCGATCTCCCCCACGACGCCTCTGTAAACGCGGGATAAAACGCGATAGACAGCGCTGTGAAAGCAAAACGCCGCCCCCGAATTTCCGGGGGCGGCGCTTTTTTGCATTGTCGTTTTTCCGGTGCCTATGCGGGCGCGGCGGTCCTATCAGCGCTCCGGGAGACGTCTTCTGTGTGTCCAGCACCTACCGCCTGTTTGGCCCAAAGATCGGCATAAAGTCCGCCTTCCTCCAGCAGCTGACGATGCGTGCCATCGGCGACAATACGACCTTTGTCGAGAACCAGAATGCGGTCCATCTGCGCAATGGTGGACAGGCGGTGGGCAATTGCGATCACCGTCTTTCCGCCCATCACCTCCATCAGTGTCTTCTGGATCTCTGCTTCGACAGCGCTATCCAGTGCAGAGGTTGCCTCGTCCAGAACAAGGATTGGGGCATCTTTCAGCACCACCCGCGCGATTGCGATCCGCTGGCGCTGCCCGCCAGACAGGGTCACACCACGTTCCCCAACATGCACATCATAGCCGGTACGGCCGCAATGGTCTTTGAGGGAGGCTATGAACGTATCCGCACGGGCGCGCTGCGCGGCTTGGATCACCTCGGCCTCGCTCGCGGTGCTTCGCCCATAAAGAATATTGGCCCTCAAAGACCGATGCAGCAGTGACGTGTCCTGCGTTACAACACCGATCTGAGCTCTCAAACTGTCCTGCGTGACGGTTGCAATGTCCTGCCCATCAATCAGGATTTTGCCCTCTTGCGGGTCATGATAGCGCAGCAACAGTTTGACCAAGGTCGATTTCCCAGCACCGGACGGGCCAACAATTCCAACCCGTTCACCTGCACGCAGGGTCAGGTCGATGCCGTCCAGCCCGCCGCCGTCATTGCCAAACCGATGCGTTACGCCTTGGAACGAAATCTCGGCCTCTTTCAAGTTCAGCTCCTGCGCGTCCGGCGCATCAGTGACACGATGCGGCGGAGCAATGGACTGCAATCCTTCGCGGATGACCCCAAGGTTTTCGAACAACCGGATCACCACCCAAAGGATCCAACCCGCCATTCCATTCAGACGAATGGTAAGCGCGGCTGCCGCAGCGACCTCGCCCACGGAGACCAGCCCGCGGGTCCAAAGCCAAATGGCAGGAACAACCACGATCAGGATCAGTACCCCATTCAGCGCAATGCTGCCAAACGCCAGCTGCGTCATCATCCGCAGGAACCGGCGATAGCCCAGTCGCAGCTTTTGCAACGACGCAAGCGCATGGCGGTCCTCCTGGTCCCCCTGTGCGAACAACTTTACGGTTTCAATATTGCCATATGCATCGACAATCCGCCCGGACGCATCAGAACGCGCAGCAGACCAGCGTTCTGCGGTGCGCGCCACGTGCAGCGCGATATAGCGCACATAGGCCACATACAGCCCGACCCAAAGCAGCAAGGGCACCGCCAGTCGCCAGTCGATCTGCATCAAAACCACCACAGCGCCCACCATATAGGTGATGGCAAACAGCAGGGCCTCGAACATCATGTGCACGCTGTCCTGGACCGCAGGCCCCATTTGCATGACCCGATTGCTTAACCGTCCTGCAAAATCGGTCTGGAAAAAACCAACCGACTGGCGCAGCAGATGACGATGGCCCTGCCAGCGCACCTGTTCTTGCAGGTTCGAGGACAGCGATTGCTCCAGCAGCAAGTGGTTCAGCCCGACCAGACAGGGCCGCACAAGCAAGATACAGAACAGCGCCAGCAGCATTTCAACCTTATAGGTTGACCAAAACGCGGCAGCTCCGGCCGCGTTCATCAAATCCAGAACACGACCAGAATAGAAGATCAGACCGCTTTCCATAAGCGCGGTCAGAACGCCGGTCAGAACCATAAGCGGCAACAGCCGCCGGTAAGGATAGAGCTGTTGAGTTAGATAAGCCCACACGGTTGCTGCAGGCGGAGAATTTTCTGTCGGATCAAACGGATCGACAAGTCGTTCGAAAAATCGAAACACCTATGTCCCTCTCAAAGCTGGGAATGGTTTGCAATGAGATGTGGGTGGGGAACGTGGCGGCATGAGACGCGGAGGGCGCGTCGCTTGGGCTGCCAAGTGTCTGCCTGCATCGAAGCTCCGGGCCTTACTACCGCGAGGGCCGGGAATTGTCACGGTGTTCTGGTACACGTTCGGCCCACTTTAGCCGATCATTTTGGCGCTCGATACGTGAGCGTGGTGTCAAACTGACGCTGGGTGACCTGAAGCCCTTTTGGCGCTTTGGGGAAACGGCGAATGGACTTCAACAGACGCTGCGCGGCTTGGTCCAATGCAGCGACCCCAGAAGAACGGGCAATACGGTAGCTCAGGACATTCCCCTTGCTATCAAGTGTGAAACTCACCTGCACGCCACCATCGCCATGATTGCCACGCGGATAGCGAATACCCTTGCGCAGCCTGGCTGACACCCGCGCCTCCCAAATCGCGTTCAGCTCTGCCTGTTTGCCTGCCGACTTGGCCGACGCCTGCGCCGTACCCGTTCCGGCCTCAGTGCCCCCAGCGGTTCCAGCCGCACGCTGCGCAGCCCGCCCGGCGCTGTCCTGCTTGGACGTGACCGCATCTCCTGGCGGCGCTTTCTTCTTGGGTTTCGGCGCTGGTTTGTGCTCTGGTTTCGGTTCTGGTGCCTGAACCGGCTCGGGAGGCGGGGGCGGCGCGGTGTCCACCTGCACCGCACGCTCCGTTGCGGTCGCCGGCAACGGCATCGACAGCTGCGCCAATGCGCGCGGCGCCTCAGATAATTTGATCTGCGGAATCTCTGGTGCCTGCGTTGCCGCAGTCTGCACCGGCGGAAGCGAAGGTTTTTGCTGCGGGATCGGCGGTGGACGTTCCCACTGCTCCACCATATCCGCAACCGAAGCTGCCGCAGCAGCAAGGGTGACGTCATGCGTCCCGCCTGATCCCCCAGTTTGGCTGCCAGACTGCGGCAGGCTGACAAACCCCGCAATCAGAACAGTCGCCGCAAGGCCGCCAAAGACAACGACCTCAAACATTCCTTGCCCAAGCTGTTTCATTTGGGGGAGACCGCCAGCTCGACCGCGCTGCGACCCGCCTCTGCCAATTGACGCAGAATACGCGCGAGCCGCGCTGCCTCCAACTTCGCATCCGCCCGGATCTGCAAAACCTGAACACGATCGCCCAGCCCCGCAATCGCCACCAGTGCTGCATCGCCTTCTTGTCCGGCAAAGGACAGGCGTCCATCAGATGAAATAAACAGGACCTGTTCCCCTGCGCCAGCCGCCTCAAGCGCGGCTTCAGGCGGCACGATTTCAAAGGGATCTGGCTGGGCAAGCCGTGAGGTCATCAAAAAGAAGATTAACAACAGAAAGACGACGTTGATCATCGGAACAATGGACTCCGCCGGTTTTCGGCGTGTGGGCGTGCTGAAGTCCATGGCGCTTACTCCACCAAGACCACAGAGGTAATGCCACCCGCCCGCAGCGCTTCGGTTACAGCAAGTATCCGCTGCAAATCTGCCCCATCCGTGCCCCGCAAAATCACCATGTCGCCTGCTTTTTCCATCAAAGGAGCCAAAGCGCCCGGCAGATCGGTCACAGGCTGGCCATTCAGCAAGAGCGACTGCGGACCAATATCGACCAAACGCGGCGGACCAGTGTAAGTGCCACCTCCAGCCGCCAGCGGCATGGGCAAAACAGTATCCGTGCCAAACCGCGAGGCAAGCATAAAGAACACCAATAGCAGGAAAACCACATCGATCATCGGCGTCAGGCTGGGCCTGCGGCGGGGGCGTGCTGGCGGGGCAAAGTCCATTGGTGATAGCGCCTACTCTGCTGCGACACGCAATTCCGGCGCGGTGGGTGACGCCAGAAACAGCCGCGTTGCACAATCCTCAACATCGAGGCGGATTTTCTCAATCACGGCCTCATACCATGTGAGCGCAGCAGAGGCCGGGATCGCCACTGCCATCCCGGCAGCCGTGGTCAACAAAGCCTCCCAGATCCCCCCAGCGAGCAGAGAGGGATCCGCTTTTGACCCCGCGGCTTGCAACGCCTGAAAGGCGGCGATCATACCCAAAACTGTGCCCAGCAGGCCCAGCAAAGGGGCAATCGTTGAAATCAGCTCCAAGGCGCCCAGGCCACTGCGGGCCGATGCGATCTGCTTTTTTGCCACGCGGGTGGTTTCTTCGCGTGCACCGGATTGAGAGCGTTCCGAAAGCGCTGTGATGGCCGCTGACACCACCTTGGACCGCACGCCCCTGCGGCCGTAAACAAGCGCAAGCGCCTGATCTTTTTGCCCGGCCTCAAAGGCAGCAACAGCCCGGAACGCTTTGCCCCGTGACCACGCCCCGAGGAGCGCCAAGCGCCATGCCTTCCACAAAATCAACGCAAGTGTTGCCAATGCAAGCGCCGCAATGGCCCAAATCGACGGGCCACCATCGACGAGAAACTTCAACGCCCTGCCGTAAGCCGCCTGCGCAATTTCGACTGGTGTTTCTGCCGGCGCGGCTTCTTGCACACCTACGTCAGCCTGCGACGAGGGCCCCGCCAAAGCCGTCGAACCCTCGGTCGCCAGATGCATCTCGTCCGATGCAGTCTGCAAATCTCTCGGTTCTTCCTGTTGCGGGCTTGATCCTTCCGCGACCAATGCTGCACCGATGTCGGGGACCGCATCTAGCGTAAGAAGCGCTGGGGCTTCGGGCAGTTCAGATGCGACAACAGGCTGGTTCACCTGAGCGGTCAACGAGGCCGCCGACAGGGCTAAAACAACCGCAACAGACGTCGCAAGAAAGGCTGGTCGCATGGTTTGGTTCTCTCAACAGGTCAGGCAGCCAAAGAGGCCCAATTCATCGCCTCAAAGGCTTCGCGATGGGCAAAACACGCCAAATGTTTGTCGATAATGATCCGGGCTTCCGCGAGAGCGCCCGTCTCTTCAGAACAAACGGTGATGGTCAGCAGATCTGCGTCGGCGGTGAGCTCGACCGGGCCTGTGCCCAGGGCGACCGTACCGTTGGTTTCAGTGAATTCTGCTTTAACCTTATGGCCAAAATGCTTGCACAGCTGCTGAAGATACTGAGAGGCTTTTGGTGTTTGAAAAGTGCCGGTATCGCGGAGCATTGGAAACCTCAGCTTTTATCTTAGTATTTTACTATGTTTTTCTACCTAGGTTAGTTCACCCATCGAATGCAAGTTAAATTTCCGCTCGAAACAATTGACCGTTGGGCTTGGGCAGCATGACCGCACCAAGGCCCCAACCGTTGTCCCCAAACGCAGATAAGGAACTGGCAGTCCAGAGACACCGCCCTGAAGCAGGCCTGATCAATGTTGACCCGAAACCATTCCCAAAGGCCGGATCTGACCCGCCCCGGCCCTTGCATCGAAGTGGCCGGCTTTTGCCGCCGTTACGGTTTTTTCGCTAAATATCCGGGCCTCAGCGGACCATTGTTGTGCGGTCCCAATCAGCGTAGTCTGGAGAGCCCTCTCCCTTGATGTCACCAGCATAGCCGAATTCAACCATATGCGTCATGGTAGAGGCCGTGTCTGCGAACGTGACGGCATAGGCTTCGGGAAGCTCGGCCGAGGACAATAAGCGTGTCGCAGAAAAATCGGCCCAACCCGCATGGTTTGTACCGCGCGGCGCATAGAGCGGAATCCCATGCAAAGAACCTGCCAACGGCAGATGGCAATGGCCGTGATAGATATGGCGGATGCGGCCGCTAAAGGGCTGGATCGTGGCGGCGAACCGATCTGCATCCAGAAGCATGATTTTGTCCATCGGAGCAATACGCAGAGCCACAGGGTTGTGGTGCATGAAAATCCACACCGGCCCCTCGAGACGTGAAAGCTGCGCCTGCAGCCAAGCGGCCCGTGTTTCGCAAAAATGGCCGGCATGGGATTGTGGCCCCCAAGTGTCCAGACAGATCGCCGTGCCAAGGCTCAGCGGAACGGTATATTGAACAAAGCCATTTGGGTCTGCGAGATCCGGAAAGGCCGCGCGCAGCAAGGCGCGTTCATCGTGATTGCCGATCAGCGGATATACGGGCACAGGAACGTCCCGCAGAATATCCTTGAGCTTTTGGTAGTCTTCGGCATCCCCCCAATCCGAGAGATCTCCGGTGATAAAAAGCGCCTCAGCGTCGGCGTGGAACTCCATCGCATGCGCAAGCCCTTTGCGAAAGTTCAAAACGGGATCGCGACCGCCAATGGTTTCGCCGTCCTTGGTCAGGTGGATGTCGGTAAATTGCAGAAATTTCATGAGGCTACCTTGTTCGAGGGCTCCGGACAGATGCCCGGAGCCAGAGGTTTAGAAACGTCGCGATTGCAGTTACTTGAGCAAGTCCTGAACTTCTTCCGTCAGCTCTTCCTGAAGTTCGGTCATGTCGCTGTATTCTCCGGTCACGATGCCTTCGAGGCCGTCATAGATAACCTGCGTCGCGGCCAGACCATTGTCGCCCGGATAGGCCTGCCATTCCCGCAAAAGCGGCAGCTGGCGTACCGCCGTCGCCTTGGCGGGGTTGTCCGCATAGAAATCTTTGAGGATGATTTCATTCGCCGCCTGGTTCGGAGGCATATAACCGGTGGTGCGCGCCACATCTGCCGCACCTTCACCAGACGTGATGAATTTCAGCCAGGCCCAAGCGGCCTCCAGCTCTGCCGGGTCTTCGGAAGTAGAGACCATAAGCGCAGAGTTGCCACCTGCAGGCAGGCCCATCGGACCCTTTTCATCCAGCCCCGGGTATTCACTGGTTACCAGGGTGAAATCCCCCATTGCGCGTTCCACGGCCCCCACCGCAGAGGTGGACCAGTACATCATACCCAGATCACCAGCAGAGAAAGACGCAAGCGCGGCTTTCCACTCCAGGTTCTGCATTTCACAGCCCGAGAAGATGTCCTTCATTGTGTTCAGCGCCGTCAGCCCTTCGGGTGTATCCAGCTGGAAATCGTTGCCTTCGACAGTTGGCTTGTCCTGCGACCACATCAGCGCCTGCAGGAACCAGTTGCCGGTGATGTTCCAGCCCCAGAACATCGGGTTGTCCACGCCCGCTTCACGCAGCTTGCCACAGGCCTCCACAACCTCAGACCAGGTGGTGGGCAGGTTGGTCTCATCATAGCCAGCCTTCGCCATCACTTCCATGTTGTAGTAGCCAACCGGCAGCGAGATGGAGAACGGCAGGCCATAGACATCATCGCCAAAGGTGCCCAGATCCAGCATTGCCTTGTGATATCCGTCTTTGGCAAAATCGGCTTCCTTTGCGATGAACGGCTCTAGCGATTTGGCGATGCCCTTCTCGACCAGAATGGCCTGACGGTTTAGACCTTGCATGGTGACGTCCGGCAGCGTGCCCGCAACCGCTTCGCGCAGGATGGTGTTGGTGCCGTCCTCGTAGGACTCATATGTAGCACGCATTTTGATTTCGATATTGGGATGCTGCTCGTAAAACTTTGGCAGGATCTTCTCATATGTAACGTCAAAGAGGTGGCTGTAGGGGTAGCCGAACTCAACAACGATTTTGTCTTCAGCGGTGGCGGCAGTGGCCGCCAGCACAAGACCCATTGCGGTCGCAGTCAGTTTCATTATCGTAGTCTCCTGTTGGGGGGACGGACAGTTTGGCGATTGGATGTCCCCTGATGTGATCCCTCTTGGGATTTGGCGGTAGGCCGGGCCGACAAGGTCCGGCTTACTTCATTCCAGACAGCGTGATCCCCTCAATGAACCTGCGTTGCGCGAGCAGAAAGCAGACGATCAGAGGGGTGACGATGATACAGGCGGTGGCCATCATGGGTCCAAAGTTGTCGCCATCGGCGTCGCCCTTGAACTCTCGCAGGCCCAGGGGCGGTGTGAACAGATCCCGGTTGCCGGTGATGACAATGCGGGGCCAGAAATAATCGTTCCAATGGGCCACCACGGAAAAGATCCCAAAGGCCATCAGCGCCGGGATCGCAGTGGGCAGCATGACGCGCCAGATAATCGCGTATTCGCTCATCCCATCCATGCGCGCGGCATCGATCAAGTCATCCGGCACCGTCATAAAGAACTGGCGCATCAGAAAAATTCCAAAAACCGAAATGGTCCAAGGAATGATCAGCGCGGCATAGGTATTGGTCAGACCAACCTTTGCCAGCATAATATAAAGCGGCAGCGCAATCGCATGGACAGGGATCAGCAGGCAGAACAGAACCAGCGTGAAAACAAACTCACGCCCCCAAAACCGCAGCTTGGCCAGCGCATAGGCGCAGGGCAGCGCAACCACCACCTGAATGAAGAAGATCGACACCGTCACCACGACGCCATTCAACAGATAGCGCAGCAGCGGCGCTTTCTCAAAGGCGGTGCTATAGTTGTAGGCAATCGGATTCACCATGCAATCGGCAACCTCCTTTCCAAGCTTTATGCAGTAGTCATCGCGAAACGGCGCCTGCGTGCCGATAAAGCCACCGGTCTGCTGCATGATCTCGGCAGGTGCTTTCAGCGACAGGCTGAGCATGGTGTAAAACGGCAAGAGCACAATCAGCGCGCCCAGGATCAGCACCGCATGGGTCAGCGCGGTCTTGGTGCTGAACCGCAAGGCCAGCGCCTTTGTATCCGCAACAGCTTCAGTCATCCCCCGCCCCTTTCATCTTTTTGCAAATATCCCGGGGGTGTGGGGGCTGGCCCCCACGCGGACCACCAGCCCAAACGGCAGGATCAGGCATAATGCGTCCTCCGTTCAACCAGCCACCGCTGGATCAGCGTCAGCACCATAACAAAGGCAAGAAACACGACGGTGATCGCCGCCCCAATCCCCATGAGGTTCTGCTGAATGCCCTTCTCATAGATGGCAAACATCATCACGAAGACCGATTTCGACGGCCCCCCACCCTGCGGATAGAAAGCTTCAACCATGTCGAACACCTGAAAGGAGCGGATAAAGCTGATGGTAACCACAAAGACAGTGGTTGGCCCCAACAACGGCCATGTCACTAGCCGGAACCGGTCCCACCCGCGTTTCGCCCCATCCATTTCCGCAGCGTCATACAGCGACCGCGGAATGGACGTCAGCCCCGCGAGGTACAACACCATATTAAAGCCAAAGCCCTGCCAAACCCCAATGAAAGACACGGTCCAGATCGCATAGTCGCGATCCTGCAACCAAAGGGGAAAGCTGCGCTCGCACCCTTTTGCGTACCAGGTCCACAGCTCCAGCCAAGTGCCACAGCCACGTTCCAATGTGCTGTTGATCACACCGATGGTCGGGTGAAAGGCGAACTCCCAGACAATCGCCATCGCGATCAGCGCGGCCATAACGGGCAGAAAGTAGATCGTCTTATAGATGTCGCCAAATCGCCCCAGAGAATGGATCAACAAGGCAGACCCCAGGCCCAGCCCGACGGTCAACGGCACCACAACAAAGACATATCGAAACGTGGCGCCGAACATTTTCTCATAGGCCGACCGGGTGAAAATCTTCTCGTAGTTCTCAAACCCCACAAACTCTGCGCCCATGTTGCCGAGAGAATAATCTGTGACGCTCAGCCCCATGGCGATGAGGATCGGGATCAACAGGATCACAGTCATCAAGACCAAGGCAGGGCCGATAAACCAGATATGGGCATGGCTTTTGATCATTGTGCAACCTCAAGCTGCCGCGCACCGTCCAAAGTCACACGCTGGCCATCGGCCTCAAAAAACAACACTTTGGCGGGATCCAGATCAAACCGCACGTTGTGTCCACGTGCGACGTTGCGGGCCTGATCCGGGTGCGCCCGGATGACCACAGGATTGTCCATCTCTTTCAGCGTCAGGTGCAGAAACAAATCCGACCCCAGGTTTTCCCGGTGCGAGATCATGCCTTCAAAGCGCCCCTCTGCCGCAAGATGCAGATGCTCCGGGCGCAGACCAATAAACAGAGCCCGCGGTTGGCCAGACTGCACGTTGAAAAGCCGCTGACCAAGAAGCACAACCCGTCCGTCGGCCAACTTTTCCCCCGGCAGGACATTGATTGCCGGCGATCCAATAAAGCGTGCCACAGCCAGAGAGGCCGGGTTGTGGTAAATCTCGTCCGGTGGTCCCACCTGAAGGATTTCCCCTTGCATCATGACTGCCATGCGGTCCGACATCGTCAGCGCCTCAGCTTGGTCATGGGTCACATAAACAAAGGTCGCATTGAGGCGTCGATGAAGCTCTGACAGTTCCGCCCGCATATGGACCCGCAACGCGGCGTCTAGATTGGACAGGGGTTCATCCATCAAAAAGGCGACGGGGTCACGCACCATGGCCCGTCCCAGCGCAACCCGCTGGCGTTGACCTCCAGACAGCTGCCCCGGCTTGCGGGCCAAAAGTGGCGTGATTTTTAGCGTTTCAGCCACCGCCTCAACACGCGCATGAATATCCCGACAGGCCCTACGTGCGACCAGCGGCCCCACAATCGGCAACCGCCCGGCCCAGCCCAGCTCACGCATCTTCAGAGGCGTCATCATGTTTTCCGCAACGCTCAGATGGGGATAAAGCGCATAGCTTTGGAACACCATCGCAAGGTTTCGATCCGCCGCGCGGGTCTGAGTGACGCTTTGCGCTTGGATCCTGACGTCGCCGGTGTCGGCGCTGTCCAAACCGGCAAGAATGCGCAGCAGGGTGGATTTCCCACAGCCTGATGGGCCAACCAGCGTTACAAATTCGCCCGCCTCAATGTCCAGCGACACGCCCTTGAGGACTTCCGTGCTACCAAATGATTTGTGAATTCCGGAAAGGGAAATCTGTGACACAGCCGCCTCCTGCGTTTGTGGCGCAAGAATGCAAGCTCTCGTTCTCAGTTCTGTGACGACATATTAGTTTCACTAATGCATGTGAGAGTCCGCGCATGAAACCGCCTTTTACAAACCCTCACCAAATGCGCGCCTTTGCTCAGGTCGTGCGCAAAGGGTCCATCAGCGCAGCCGCGCAGCAATTGGGCGTTTCACAGTCCGCGATCAGCCAGCATATCTCCAAAGTCGAGACCCTCGTGGGTTCTAAACTTCTGATCAGGGGCCGCGACGGCGTAACCCTGACAACGATCGGTCAGGAAATTTTCAGCCTCGCCGATGAGTTCGCCGCGCTGGACCAGCAAATCGCAGAACGGCTTCATCAGCATTCGGAACTGGACCTTGGGCATATCTCGATCATCGCGAACGCCCCGCAACCTGCTTTGCGTTTGATCGCGCGGTTTACCCGGCGGTTTCCCAAAATTTCGGTGAATTTTGGTCTATGCGACTGGTCCTCTGCCGTCGAGCAACTGCATTCGCACCGTGTCGACATCGCGTTTATTACGGACCCGCCGCAACAGACGGATCTGTTTATCAAAGAAATCATACGCTCACGATATGTGGCCTACGCCCGCGCGGATCATCCCATCGCCACACTGCAATCCTCGCGGCTGGCCGACCTGGTCGAACACACATTGGTTCTGCCAGAAAAGGGATCCCTGACGCAGCGGGTTGTGAAACAAGCGCTGAAGAAGGCCAATCTCACACTGCAACGATCGGTCACCATGACCACCTTCCCGGTCATGAAAGAAGCCGTGCTGCAAGGCGTCGGGGTGGGGATCTTCTTGCAGCACAGCTCGGTCGCAGCAAAAGACCTGTGCGAAATCCCAATTGCAGATATGCCAGAGGAATTTTCAACTTGTCTGGTCGTCCCGAAGCACAAGTTGGGGCTTCGGGTGACCCAAAGCTTTCTGGAAGCCTTGGATTGAACGGCACAAGACACCTTGTTTCCGGTGTTCCGGAGGCGGCATGATATTGGCGACCACAGACCCGCAGCGCAGTTGTCAGTTTCGCCTCATACGATGTCTGGTAAGGTCACGCCCAGACTACCCAGAACCGTAAGCACCAGCAGCGCCCAGCCGGCCAAAACAGCAGCCAAAACAATGTACGCGCCGTAAAAGGCAGGTTCGTTCTCGTTTGTGCCACATACGAAAACCGGGTCACAAGCGGAATGCCGAGGCGCACATTGCCTAGGGCACCAACGCCGTACGGGCGGGCGCTCCAAAACAGAGCTGATTGGCACCAATGCCCTTCCAACAATCGCAGGAAAGTCATGTTTCGCCATGTCAAACCGAAATCAAAAACCGCCCAAGGTTTCAGCACCCATTGTTCCGCTTTTTTTGAAGCTGCTTCATTTGATGCGACGTGACATATGGTCATTCTCTTGGGAAACAACTATGAATCAGCGCTGTAGCGACTTTCTGCGCAGGTCCGGGTGGCAGGTGTGACACGGCGGGGCGCAAAGCCCCATCTTGTCACATCAAATTGCCGCCCTTTAGGCTTTCGCAAGGTCACAGACATTTGCCCGCGCCTCCCTCTACGTCGCATCGAGGGCCGCGCAAACAGGGCTCCACTTGGGTAACGCGACGGGTATCAAGATGACGATCACCTTTCATCTCAACGGTGAAGAGGTCTCGCTTCCAGACATTTCTCCCACCACCACGCTGCTGGATTGGCTGCGCGAAGACCGCGGGCTGACAGGCACAAAGGAAGGCTGCAACGAAGGCGACTGCGGCGCCTGTACCGTCATGGTCACTGATCAGGGCGGCCATAAGGCGCTGAACGCCTGTATTCTGTTCCTGCCACAGCTACACGGAAAATCCGTGCGCACCGTCGAAGGCGCGGCAGGCCCCGATGGCCAGCTCCACCCGGTGCAAGAGGCAATGGTGGATCTACACGGCTCGCAGTGTGGGTTCTGCACCCCGGGCTTTGTCATGAGCATGGCCACCGCGCACGCAAATGGCGCTACTGATCACGACGACCAGCTTGCCGGCAACCTATGCCGCTGCACCGGCTACGCGCCGATCATTCGCGCGGCCAAAGCCGCCGAAGAGGCCCCGGTTCCCAGCTGGATCAAGGACGACAGCTCCTTCATCTTTTCCGAAATATCCCGGGGGGAGGTCGCAGACCGGGGGGCAGAGCCCCCCACATCCCTGCGCCCCACCTGCGCGGACGAGCTGGCCACAGCCTATGCCGCCCGCCCCGATGCGACCCTGATCGCAGGGGCGACCGATGTTGGCCTCTGGGTCACCAAATCCCTGCGCGATCTGGACGATGTGATCTTCCTAGATGGCTGCACTGACCTGAAAGACATCACCGTCACCGAAGACGAGGTGCGCTTTGGCGCGATGGTCGATATGAACCGCGTGCGCGACACGCTTGCGCCGCTGCATAGTTCTTACGCGGAAATGGTCCGCCGCTATGCCTCGCAACAGGTGCGTGGCGCAGCCACAATTGGCGGCAATATTGCCAATGGCTCTCCCATTGGGGACAACCCACCTGCGTTGATCGCGCTGGGGGCCACTTTGCATTTGCGGCAGGGCGAGACCCGACGTGCGCTTCCAATCGAAGATTTCTTCATCGATTACGGCAAACAAGCCCGCGCCCCCGGTGAATTTGTCGCGGCGGTGAGTTTCCCGCGCCAGCCAGACAGCCTGCGGGTCTACAAGATCTCCAAGCGCTTTGATCAGGACATTTCGGCCGTTCTGGGCGCGTTTAATGTGACTGTTGTGAATGGCTCTGTGACGGCGGCACGCATTGCGTTCGGGGGCATGGCCGGCATTCCAAAACGCGCATCGCACGTTGAAGCAGCCCTGATTGGCAAAGCTTGGACTGCAGAGACCGTGGCTGCAGCGCAAGCCATGTTCGACAAGGACTTCACCCCGCTTACCGATATGCGCGCCTCAAGCCACTACCGGCTCGAGACCGCACGTGGCCTTCTGGCCCGGTACTTTGCCGATCTGAACGGCGAAACCACACATGTGCTGGAGGTGAACTGATGGCTGTTGCAAAATCCCTGCCCCATGACGCCGCCCGCCTGCATGTGACCGGTCAGGCGCGTTATGTCGATGACATCCCCATGCCGCGCGGCACGCTGCATCTGGCCTTTGGCCTGTCAAACATTGCCAAGGGCACCATTTCCTCGATGGATCTGGAGGCGGTGCGCGCCAGCGCAGGCGTGGTTGCGGTGCTGACCGCAGAGGATGTCCCGTTTGAAAACGATGTCTCGCCTGCCGCCCATGATGAGCCGCTTCTGGCCATGGGAGAGGTCCATTACCTTGGCCAGCCGGTGTTTCTGGTGGTCGCCACATCCCATCGCGCCGCGCGGGTCGCCGCGCGCAAGGGCGTGATCACCTATGACCAAGGCGAAGCCCTTCTGACGCTGGATCAGGCGCTGGCGGCTGACAGCCGCTTTGAGGACGGGCCGCGCATCTACCAAAAGGGCGATGCAGGCGCTGCCATCGAGACGGCCGCCCATGTGATAGAAGACACCTTTGAAATCGGCGGTCAGGAGCATTTCTATCTGGAAGGTCAGGCCGCCCTTGCCCTGCCGCAGGAAGACGGCGGTATGCTGGTGAGTTCCTCCACCCAGCACCCGACCGAAATCCAGCACAAAGTTGCCCATGCCATCGGCTTGCCGATGCACGCCGTGCGGGTGGAAACCCGCCGCATGGGTGGGGGCTTTGGCGGCAAGGAAAGCCAGGGCAACGCGCTTGCCGTGGCCTGCGCCATTGCCGCACGCCAGACCGGCAAACCCTGCAAGATGCGCTATGACCGCGATGATGACATGACCATCACCGGCAAACGCCACGCGTTTCGGATTTCCTATCGCGCAGGCTTTGACACCGAAGGGCGGATAACGGGGGTGGAGTTCACCCATCTGGTGAACTGTGGTTGGGCGCAGGATCTGTCCCTGCCGGTGGCTGACCGTGCCATGCTGCATTCCGACAACGCCTATGCGATTCCCGCCATCCGGATCGAGAGCCACCGGCTCAAGACCAACCTGCAATCCGCCACCGCCTATCGCGGCTTTGGTGGCCCGCAGGGGATGGTGGGCATTGAACGGGTGATGGACCATGCGGCGCATGCTCTGGGGATCGACCCGATCGAGCTGCGCAAGCGCAATTATTATGACGCGCCGTCTGAGGCGTCTGTTGATGGGGGCTCTGCCCCCCGCTCTGCGAGCGCCCCCCGGGATATTTCTGAAAAGATGAAAGACAACACCACGCCCTATGGAATGGAGGTGACGGATTTCGAGCTGCATGCGATCACCGATCAGCTGGTGGCCTCGTCTGATTATGACGCGCGCAAGGCGGAGATCGCGGCGTGGAATGCCAAGAATGACCGGATGAAGCGCGGCATTGCCTTCTCTCCGGTGAAGTTTGGCATTTCCTTCACGCTGACGCATCTGAACCAGGCAGGCGCGCTGGTGCATGTTTATCAGGATGGGTCTATTCACCTGAACCACGGCGGCACGGAAATGGGCCAGGGCCTGTTCCAGAAGGTCGCACAAGTGGCTGCAAGCCGGTTTGGCGTCGATCTGGGCCGGGTGAAGATCACGGCGACGGATACGGCCAAGGTGCCCAATACCTCTGCAACGGCGGCGTCGTCGGGATCGGATCTGAACGGCATGGCCGTGAAAGCCGCCTGTGACGAGATCCGCGATCGTATGGCGGCCTATTTGGCCGAATACCACCAACAGCCCGTGGCAAAGGTCAGCTTTGATGGGGACCGGGTGACGGTAGGCCACGAAGAGCTGAGCTTCGAGCAGGCGGCCATGCTGTGCTACACTGGTCGGATCAGCCTGTCGGCCACAGGGTATTACAAGACGCCGAAGCTTGAATGGGACCGCATTCAGGGCAAGGGCCGCCCGTTCTTCTATTTTGCCTATGGCGCGGCGATCACCGAAGTGGTCGTTGACCGCCTGACCGGCGAAAACCGCATTCTGCGCGCCGATGTGCTGCATGATGCGGGGGCCTCGCTGAACCCGGCGCTGGATGTGGGTCAGGTTGAAGGGGCCTATGTGCAAGGGGCTGGCTGGCTGACCACGGAGGAACTGGTCTGGGACGGGCAGGGCAATCTGCGCACGCATGCGCCTTCGACCTATAAGATCCCGGCCTGTTCCGACCGGCCGGATGTGTTCAATGTTGCGCTCTTTGACGGGCAGAACCGCGAGGACACGATCTATAAATCCAAAGCCGTGGGCGAGCCGCCCTTTATGCTGGGGATCTCCGCCTGGCTTGCCCTGTCGGACGCCACAGCGGCCTTTGGTGAGACCTATCCGCATCTGAATGCGCCCGCGACCGCAGAAGAGGTCTGGCGCCGGGCCACAGAAGTTGCGGCGGAGGTTGCTGATGGCGTTTGACGTCGACGCCCTGCGCAAAGCGGTTACCACCCATGGCCGTGTGGCCCGGGTGGTGATTGCCGAGGTGCGCGGTTCCAGCCCCCGCGAGGTGGGGGCTGCGATGCTGGTCTGGGACGGCGGGCAATCGGGCACCATTGGCGGCGGAACATTGGAATTCGAGGCGGCGAAGGCCGCTTTGCACCAGACCCGTCCCCGGCACCTGTCCCGTCATGCGCTTGGCCCCGATCTGGGCCAGTGCTGTGGAGGGTCGGTGGCGCTTTTGACTGAGGTCTTTGAGGCAGCGGATCTCGACACTCTCGGCGACGACGTGATTATCCGTCCGGTCGAGGCCAGCCCGCAGCCACTGTCGGTTGCACGTCTCATCGGCCAAGCGCGCAATATGGGCATCCAGCCCACCGTGCAATTGACTGACGGCTGGATGATCGAACCGGTCTATCGCCCGGACCAGCCCCTGTGGATTTGGGGCGCTGGTCATGTAGGCCGCGCGCTGGTGGACGTCCTGTCACCCTTGCCGCAATATGACATCACCTGGGTCGATACAGGGCCGGAACGGTTTCCAGCAGACATCCCCTCTGGCGTCACACAATTGCCCGCCGCCCGGCCGGAACGGCTGGTGCCCCACGCGCCAGCAAAAGCCGTGCATCTGGTGCTGACTTATTCCCACCAACTGGATCTGGCGCTGTGTCATCGCCTGCTGGGCCACGGTTTTCAGTTCGCAGGCCTGATCGGTTCTGACACCAAATGGGCGCGTTTCCGATCCCGGCTGGCAGACTTGGGCCATCGACCGGAACAAATTTCCCGGATCACCTGCCCCATCGGCCAAAAGGATCTTGGAAAACACCCCCAAGCCATTGCCGTAGGCGTCACAGCTGAGCTACTGAGCCTCAGCCTGAGCCTCGAAACCAAAAAGGACCTGACAGCGTGAGCCATCCGCCCTTGTTGACCCTGAGCGGCCTGACCAAGGCCTATCCCGGCGTGGTCGCCAACGACCAAGTCTCTTTGACCATCGGCGAGGGTGAAGTACACGCGCTGCTTGGGGAAAACGGGGCTGGCAAATCGACCCTGGTCAAAATGATCTATGGTCTGGTGAAGCCCGACAGCGGCACCATGACCCTGCGCGGAACCCCTTATGAACCGGGTGAGCCGCGCGAAGCGCGTGCCGACGGCATTGCCATGGTGTTCCAGCACTTTTCGCTGTTTGACGCGTTGAACGTTGCCGAAAACATCGCGCTTGGCATGGAAAACCCACCGCCCATGCGTGATCTTGCGGCGCGTATTCGCGAGGTATCAGAGGCCTATGGCCTGCCGCTGGACCCGTTTCGCACCGTTGGCGATCTCTCCGCAGGCGAACGCCAGCGGGTCGAGATCATCCGCTGCCTGCTTCAGGACCCAAAGCTTCTGATCATGGACGAGCCGACCTCGGTTCTGACCCCACAAGAAGTCGAGATCCTGTTCCAGACCCTGCGGAAGCTGAAATCCGAAGGCACCTCGATCCTCTATATCTCGCACAAGCTCGAAGAAATCCGCGCGCTGTGCGATCACGCCACGATCCTGCGCCTGGGCAAAAACGTCGGTGAATGCGTGCCAGCCGAGACCTCGGCCCGTGACATGGCAGAACTTATGGTTGGCACCACGCTACAAACGCCGGAACGCCACGCGCGGGACGTAGGCGAGGTGATCCTTGATATTTCAGGGCTGTCTGTGGCCTCGCCATCGGAATTTGGCACCGCGCTGAAAAACCTGCATCTGACCGTCCGCCGCGGCGAAATCCTTGGTATTGGCGGTGTGGCTGGTAACGGCCAAGACGAACTGCTGAGCGTTCTGTCGGGGGAGATCACCACCGCCGCAGATGCGGTTAAATTCGACGGCAAAGCCATCGGCCAGATGGGCCCGAACGCGCGCCGCGCGTTGGGTGTACTGGCGGCGCCGGAAGAACGTTTGGGGCATGCGGCAGCGCCAGACATGAGCCTGACCGAAAACGCGCTCTTGACCGGCGCTGCGCGCGAAGGGCTAGCGCAAAACGGGTTCCTGAAATGGGGCGCGGCCAAGGAGTTTGCCGAGACAATCATCAAAGCCTTTGATGTGCGCACCCCCGGCCCCGCCAATGCGGCGCGGTCGCTGTCGGGGGGCAACCTGCAGAAGTTCGTCATTGGCCGTGAGGTCCTGCAACGGCCCGAGGTTCTGGTGGTGAACCAGCCCACCTGGGGTGTGGATGCGGCGGCAGCCGCCGCGATCCGTCAGGCCCTACTGGACCTGGCCGCCGGTGGCGCGGCCGTCATTTGCATCAGCCAAGATCTGGACGAACTGATGGAAATCTCGGACAACTTTGCCGCCCTGAACGAAGGCCGCCTGTCGGCGCCGCGTCCTGCGGTGGATCTGACGGTGGATGAAATTGGCCTGATGATGGGTGGATCCCACGGTATGGAAGTGGCGCATTGAACCCTGCGCCGCCCCCAAAGGGCAAAGGCCTGCGCCTGTGGTGGCGGGGGGGAGCCTCCGGCGGGGATATTTGGAAAAAGATGAAAGAGCGGCCGCTAAGGGCCGCAAATGACAGGGGAGTTGGAGATGATCCGGCTTGAGAAAAGACCACAGCCATCGCGCGCCTGGTCACTGGCGACGCCTTTGGTTGCGGTGCTTGCAACGATGCTGTTTGGGGGCGTGCTGTTTGCTGTGCTGGGCAAAGACCCGGTGGAAGCTATTCGCACGATCTTCTGGGAGCCGCTGTTTGGCGAGTTTGCCTTTTATTACCGCCCGCAGCTTCTGGTGAAAGGTGCACCCTTGGTGCTGATTGCCATTGGCCTGTCCTTGGGCTTTCGCGCTGGCATCTGGAACATTGGCGCTGAGGGGCAGTATATCATCGGTGCACTGACCGGCGCGGGCGTGGGGCTGGCGTTTTACCCGATGGAAGCCTTCTATATCTTCCCGCTGATGGTCCTTGCCGGTGCGCTTGGCGGCTGGGCCTGGGCGATGATCCCTGCAATCCTGAAAACACGCTTTGGCACCAATGAGATCCTTGTGTCGCTAATGCTCGTCTATGTGGCTGAGCAGCTTTTGGCCTCTATGTCCTTGGGGTTGTTGAAAAACCCTGAAGGCTTTGGTTTCCCCGGTTCACGCAACCTGCAGCAATATGACAGCGCTCATAATGCGGAACTCATCGCAGGCACAGGCATGCACTGGGGTGTTGTGGCCGCGCTGATCGCGGTGATCTTTGCCTATGTTCTGCTGAACCGCCACATGCTGGGCTTTCAGATCCGCCTCACCGGTGAAGCGCCACGGGCTGCAAAATTCGCCGGTGTGAACCCGCCGCGCCTGATCCTGTTTTGCCTCGGGATCTCTGGTGCGCTGGCCGGTCTTGCGGGCCTGTTTGAAGTGGCAGGCCCGGCTGGCCAGGTGTCGATCGACTTTAACGTGGGTTATGGCTTCACCGCCATTATTGTGGCTTTCCTTGGCCGCCTGCATCCTGTGGGCATCCTGCTGGCCGGTGGGCTGATGGCGCTGACTTACATTGGCGGTGACATTGCGCAGGGCAATCTGGGCCTGCCTGCCGCTGCGATCCAGGTGTTCCAGGGGATGCTTCTGTTCTTCCTCTTGGCGCTGGACCTGTTGACCAACTACCGTATTGCAATCGGCAAACCGGAGGCCGCGTGATGGACCTTAGTGCAATCAACCCCGTCCTCCTCGTTGCATCGCTGATGGTCGCGGCCACCCCGATCCTACTGGCAGCCATTGGCGAACTGGTGGTGGAGAAAGCTGGCGTGCTGAACCTTGGTGTTGAGGGCATGATGATCGTCGGCGCCATCGCAGGCTTTGCCACTGCCGTTGAGACCGGCTCACCGCTGTTCGGTTTCCTGATCTCTGCTTTCGCTGGTGCGGCGCTGTCGCTGTTGTTTGTGATCATGACCCAGGTGGCGCTGGCGAACCAAGTGGCGTCTGGCCTTGCGCTGACACTGTTTGGCCTGGGGCTTTCGGCGCTGATGGGGCAATCCTATGTTGGGATCAAACCGCCGCAGCTGGGTCAAATACACCTGCCGGTCCTGTCGGACCTGCCGGTTGTCGGCCAAATCCTGTTCAGCCATGACATCATTCTTTACTTTGGCATCGCGCTGACGGCAGCGGTCTGGGCGGTTCTGAAATACACGCGCGTTGGCCTGATCCTACGGGCGGTTGGCGAAAACCACGACGCCGCCCATGCGCTTGGCTATAAGGTTGTGCGCATTCGCATTCTCGCCATTTTGTTTGGTGGTGCCTGCGCTGGTCTGGGTGGCGCTTACATTAGCCTGATCCGCGTGCCGCAATGGACCGAGGGCATGACTGCAGGCGTGGGCTGGATTGCGCTGGCGCTGGTCGTCTTTGCCAGCTGGAAACCCTGGCGTGCGCTGCTCGGTGCCTATCTTTTTGGCGGTGTGACCGTTGTTCAGCTTAATCTACAGGCAGCCGGCGTTGCGATCCCCGTCGAATATCTGGCAATGTCACCCTATCTGATCACCATTCTGGTGCTCGTCATGCTTTCCGCAGACAAGAGCAGCGCACCTGCCGCACTTGGCCGCATCTTCCACGCCTCCCGCTGATTTCGGGGGGCTTTTACCTGCCTGACTGCCGGAGAAACCGGCAGCGGCTCTCATCAACAGGATCCAACAAGGGGGAACCTTACTTATGAAACTCACCAAACTTCTGACCGGGGCCGCAATGGCACTGGCGCTGGCCACCGGCGCGATGGCCGACACCACCAAAGTTGGCTTTGTCTACGTTGGCCCCGTCGGCGACGGCGGCTGGACCTATGAACACGATCAGGGCCGACTTGCTGTCGAAGAAGCCTTCGGCGACAAGGTCGAAACCGTCTATGTAGAAAGCGTCGCGGAAGGCCCAGACTCCGAGCGTGTGATGACCCAGATGGCGCTGGAAGGTGCAGACCTGATCTTCACCACCTCGTTCGGCTATATGGACCCGACCATCAACGTTGCGAAGAAATTCCCGAACGTGAAGTTCGAACACGCAACCGGCTATAAGCGCGCAGACAACGTCTCCACCTATTCCGCACGCTTCTATGAAGGTCGCGCGGTTCAGGGCCACATCGCGGGCAAGCTGACCAAGTCCAACACCATTGGCTACATCGCCTCCTACCCGATCCCCGAAGTGATCCGCGGCATCAACTCTGCTTATGTGCACGCCAAGAAAGTAAACCCGGATGTCGAGTTCAAAATCATCTGGGCCTACACATGGTTTGATCCGGCAAAAGAAGCCGATGCGGCTAAGGCGCTGATCGAACAGGGCGCAGACGTAATCCTGCAGCACACCGACTCCACCGCGCCGCAGGCGGCAGCTCAGGCTGCTGGCAACGTCTACACCTTTGGTCAGGCGTCTGACATGGCGGAATACGGCCCGATGCCGCGTGTGTCCTCCATCATCGACAACTGGGCGCCCTACTACATCGCGCGCACCCAAGCGGTCATTGACGGCACCTGGACCTCTGTTGACACCTGGGACGGTATCCCCACCGGCATGGTTAAAATCGGCGAGATCACCGACGCGGTTCCCGCGGACGTAAAAGCCGAAGCTCTGGCCATGGTCGAAGCCATGCGTGCGGGCGAATACCACCCGTTCACCGGTCCGCTGAAAAAGCAGGACGGCTCTGACTGGCTGGCAGATGGTGAAACCGCAGACGACGGCACCCTGGCAGGCATGAACTTCTATGTTGAGGGCCTCGAAGGCACCATCCCGCAATAATTTGCGCTGAGACTGAGACCGAAATGGCCCGCCATTGGCGGGCCTTTTTCGTCACGAGGCGGAGGGCAGCGTCCGTGTGCCGTACCACTTCGGATAGTTTGGGGCCCTGACAGACTGTGTGAAAACTACCACGCGTGGCCAAACATCCCGCTGTTTTCACTATTTTGAACAAATTCCGTATGTAATGATTCTTTCATGCGCTTCGCTGTTGGTTAATTTATTGGTGAGGAAGAATGAAAATTCTACGTTTGGCCCCCTTGGTACTCGTCCTATGCGCCTGTGAGATGTCAGCCTTCTCGGACTCATCTGACGCTGTGAAAGATACGGCAAATGTCGCATACTATCCCGATGATGAATTGCTGGTCTCGGCCAAGGTTCAGTTTAGCGAAGGAAACTACGGCAAGTCCTTCCGCATGTTCGAACAGGCCTTGGATGTTACGCCAAAAGATCCTGCCGCCCTGCTGGGATATGCCGCAAGCGCAGATATGCTGCGCCGGTTCGACAAGGCCGACGTTGCTTATCGCAAACTGCGTCCCACCATCGGCAACCGCATCGAATATCTGAACAATTACGGATACTCCCTGCTACTGCGTGGAGATCTGGTCAGTGCGCGAAAATTCTTTCTCAAAGCCTATGAGAAAGACCCGGCGAACCCCGTTACGGCAAATAATCTGGAATTGCTGCGCAACTCCGTAAACTATCCGAAGCGCGGTCGTGGTGACCTCAAAGGCCTTTGAGTCCGCAAACATCGGTGAATTGATCTCCACCAGTGCGACCGCTGTTTCTGTCGGGCTTCTGATTTGGATCGCGGTTCAGGACATTCGGTACCAGCGGATCGGGAACCGCGCAGTTTTGGCGCTTTTGCTTTTGTATTTGCCTGCTCAAGGGGGATTCGGTTTTCCCAATCTTGCCAGCGATTTTCTGGCTGGAAGTACCCTGTTTGGAATCGGTTTCCTCCTTTGGCTAGTCCGGGCACTGGGTGCAGGAGATGCAAAACTCATGTTTCCACTGGGTCTCCTTATGGGGATTGACGGGTTACCGATCTTTGCGGTGGCGCTCCTCTTCGGAACTGTATTGTTTACCACGACTTCACGTCTAAGCATTTACTTTAATTTGGAAAACTCAATTTCCACCTGGCTTCGACGGTGTCGCGATCAGGGCGAAACACCCTACGCCCCCCTGTTGGTCGTCGCGTCAATTTCGGCGCTGATCACGCCGTTTTTTTCCAGCTCTTGAAAGATCGGCGATTCTTTGCCACCATAAATCCACCGTGTTTGTTTCTGAGTAACCGCACCTTTCGAGGTGTTGGTATTGTTATAAGGGCTATTGTGTATGCAATTGCTTCTACGCCTTTTGCGCAAAGAGGACGACGGCTATGTGCTGGTTCTGACTTTGCTGCTTTTGCCGATTTTTTTGGGTGCCTCATTGCTCATGGTCGATGTTGGTCGCGTGACCAACGCGCATGCTGATTTACAGACCGTGGCCGACGCCACCGCATTGACAGCCGCCCGCGAATTGGACGGATCCCCCAACGCAATCGCCAATGCCCGCCTAGCGATGGCCGAAGTGTCGAACTCCGTGAGCATGCTGTCTGCAGGCGGCGACAACATGCTCCACGAGATTTCATTCTCGACTGAAGACGGCGCCTTCGTCTCTGTCGCGTTTCTTGACGCGATCCCGACACAAGACGACACCCCAATTGACGCAACCTGGCTTGCAGCCCACCGCGTCGCGGACAGCGCGGCAACCGACGCAGCCTATGTCTATGTTCACGTTCAAGCCGGGGATTTCGAACCGCTTGCCGGGTACATCAACGAAGAGGGCCTCTTTGCCAGACCCGCCAGCCGCCCTATCGGTGCAGTGGCTGTCGCCAAAGTACAGCGCTCCGTTTGCAATGTACCGCCCTTGTTCATCTGCAACCCGTTTGAAGAAGAGAACGGCGTGTTTTCCACGGATGGCCTCAGAGAGGCCTTCCGCCAAGGTCTCTTGCACGGTCGCATGATCAAACTGCAACCGCTTGGGTCTGATGATCCGGCCCCCGGCCACTATGGATTTCTGGAAACATTGGCCGAAGACGGTTCCATTTCCCTTGCAGCGGACGCCGCGCGGCACATCTATGCCGGGAAGGTCAACCCGACCTGCTATAGCGGCAACAGCGTGACCCCTTCCACCGTTCTGCCGGATGAAATCAAGGACGGGTTCAATACGCGGTTCGATATCCTAAAGGGGGCCTATAACGTCTGGAACAACAATGATCCGGGTGTCGAATATGAAATCGCTCCTGCCCGCAATGTGCGCAAAGGCTACAAGCCGGGCCCGGTGAAATTCAAGTTCCTGCCCGAAGTGTGCACCACCGTTGTCACAGACGACCACTTTGACAACGCCGATGGTGAAACCGACGTGGCCTATGGTTTGCCCGACGATCCGGTGATGACCCGTCCCCCCCTGGGTGTGACAGGCGCTTTCATTGGCGGCGGCTCCTGGAGCATTGATCAATACCTCGAAGAAAACTATGGCGCAGCGCATGTGAACACGATCAAGAATCAGATCACATCGTCCTTTCCGAACCGCCCCCCATCCCGGTTTGATGTCTACCTGGCCGAACAGACGATTCTGCATCCCGACACTGGCGAAGAACTTTACAAATACACCCCAGCCGGCGGCGAAAGCGGCGAAGCACTTTGTGCGGCCACGAAACCGGCGACACGTGGCATTGATCCAGTGTCCGACCCCGACAGGCGCCAGTCTTTTGCGGTGATTGTTGATTGTATCGCAGGGTCGGCACCAACCGGGCTTCCTGACAGCTATCCAGTCAATAGTTTCGCCAGTATTTTTCTCGCGCGCCCGATCGAAGAAATTTCCTCCCCCGGTGGAGGAACGCTCGATCTGGAAATCATCGACATGTCCGGGTCTGGAAATGAAGGTGGTTTGGAAAACCTAATGCGCGTCGAATCGGTTCTTGTCAGATAATACGAGGGCGGCATTAATTTGCAAAACATCAACCGGCACACAACCCCTGCGTTAATATCAATTCAGTCAATTCAGCATTGCGATAGCCGAGCACTGATGTAAATGGAACCAATTGAAAGGAATGGAAAATATTCAAGGTTTTCCGCAAAAACGGCCTTGAAAAACCAATAAAAAATGAGGTAGATTTTAAATGTGGACGGGGCACTGGATCATGTCATTGATCACCAAAGAAGAACCCACACATTCTCAAAGAGCATGTTTATCGCCCATGAGGGCTTAGTTAGTGGTTGGAGTTAAAAATGAAGCGTTTCAGCAAAATCAAAGCAATCGATGTTTTCCGTCGCTTTATGAAAGAAGAAGACGGAATCGCGCTGTCTGAATACCTGGTCGTTCTGGGTCTGATGATCGGTGGCGTTATTGTGGCCGTGACCCTTTTCGGCACAAACCTGGGCATTGCCTGGGACAACTGGGCAGACTGGATTGTCACGCTGGATGATGGTGTTGTGGCATTGATGACCCCCTAAGGGTCTCCTTGGGGTCTCTCCTTTAGTGTCGGCATCGTGCCGTCCAAAAAGGGCTTTATTTTTCGACCCCACCAAATTGCAAAAAATGCATTTACGGAATCGAGGCCCGACCCGATTGGGCCGGGCCTCGATCAATTGTGCTTGAATTGAGTTGTGGAGTTCGTGTGTGTTTTGCGGCCCCTCATCAATTCAGGATTACCAATGGAGTTCACAATGCGATTTTCTGTTTTTTTCAGCTTCATAATTGCCGCTCTATTTGCAGCTGGTGCTGTTTTCGGCGCCCGTGCCTGGTTAGATGCGGAGCGCAGAGAATTGCTAATGGGAATTCTTCCTGAACAGACTGAAACCGTCCCCACAGAGACCGTTGTTGTTGCGACGGGAGGAATTGGTTTCGGCGAAAGATTGACCCAAAGAAAACTCAGAGAAATCCCCTGGTCCGGAGATATCCGACCCGAAGGATCGTTTGAAAAAATTGCTGAGGTTCTTTTGGACGGCACGGAGTCCAAGGCTCGATTTGCATTGACCTCAATTGCGGTCGGCGAACCGCTTTTGGCAACCAAAGTGACAGAGCCGGGTGTGCGTGCGAAACTGTCAACCGCACTGAGCCCAGGGCTGAAAGCCGTGTCGATCCGCGTCAATGATGTCCTTGGCGTTGCAGGCTTTGTTCTACCCGGCGACCGCGTCGATATTCTGCTCACGCGGGACGACTTCGTGGATGTTTTGTTGCAAGGGGTGAAAGTTCTGGCGATCGACCAGATTGCCGATGACCGCAAAGACAAGCCAAGCGTCGTGCGCACGGTGACATTTGAAGTCGGCACACAAGAAGCGCAGAAACTGACGCTTGGCGCGCAGGTCGGCGTTTTGTCGCTGGCCCTGCGCAACCTCAGCTCGGACGAGCTGGAGGACAATATCCGCATCACCAAAGAAGACCTGAGCGATTTTGACGTGGCGGACGGACTCCCTTCCCTCAAAACCGCCAAAGCTGATCCAAACGCAGAACGCGTGGCAGATCTTGAAAAACAACTCGAGGATATGGCGGGGCTGCTGGCGAAGCAAATGCGGACGATCGAAGAAAAGCTGGAGCGCAAACCGTTGCCGACCCCGGCCCGTGGGGTCAGTTCTGGCAAAGCACGCCCCACATTCGATCCCAGCGCCAAAATCGGCGTGATCCGAAATGGCAACCGCGAAGAGTACCGGGTCGATGTCCCGCGCCCCACCGCAATAGAGGAAGAACATGCAATGAAAACCTCCGGGTCGGCGCTCCTGGCATCCTGGGCCAGTTTGCTCGCCGCGCAACATACGCTGAAAGAATAGGATCGCCCCCTTGCAAGCCCGTTTACGCAACCAGTTTTCGTCAATAGGCTTAGCTCAGGTGGGGTAGGCAGAGAGTAAGTTGGTATGATTTTAATGCGCACATCCTTCAAGAACGTCCGCGTCCGGGGCACGCCAATAGGCATGATGCGACGGCTGGGACAGACATTGATAGCAGGTCTGTTCGCCGGCGTGTTCGCCGTAACGAGCCAAACAGCACCCAGTCACGCGCAAACCAGAGATGTGATCATCGACGACGGCATCGTGACATCGCTGACATTGGCGCCGGGGCGCACTTTGACGCTCCAGACCAATAGACCCTATGCCGATATTCTCATCGGCAATACCAGTGTTTTGGATGTCTTCCCGCTCACCCCAAGTTCGCTTTATGTGCAGACCAAGGGGCTGGGCGCCACAAACGTCACGCTTTATGACGAAGAAAAGCGGCTCCTCGAAGTGATCGATGTGAATGTGCGCATTGATTTCTCTGATCTGGAGCGAGAAATCCGCCGCGCGGTGCCAAGCGCACAGGTGAGTGCGCAGAACATCAACAACCGCATTCGGGTCTCGGGCGTTGTGAAAAACGATCTGGACAAAGCCCGGGTGCTGGAAATCGCAGATCAATATTCGGAAGAGGATGTCATCGACGGCATTCGCGTCCATACCGCGCAGCAGGTTGAATTGGATGTCCGCATTCTCGAGGTCGAACGCACCTCGGGCCGCAGCTTGGGTGTGGATCTGACCGGAACCCGTGACGATGGATCCACCGCGTTCCGCACCATTGGGGCGCAGACAACTGCTGCCAATGGCACACCCTTTGGGACCATCGTCGGAGACCTCTTGTCGGTTGGTGGCGTGGACGTCGATATTGTCATCAACGCGCTTGAGGGCCGGGGCCTGGCACGCCGCCTTGCCAACCCGAAACTGGTAACGACCAGCGGTGTAGAGGCGAATTTTGTAGTGGGTGGCGAGGTTCCGATCCAGGAATCCACCATCGGTGAAAACGGCAATGTGGCCACCAGCACCGGCTACCGCGAATACGGTGTACGCCTGAATTTTGTACCGGTTGTCCAGGACGACGAAGTTATTCGCCTGCGCATCAACCCAGAGGTCAGCGACATTGACCCATCCCTGACGGTGAACGGCCAGCCCGCGTTTATTTCGCGCAAGGCAGAAACCACTGTCTCCCTGCGCAGCGGGCAGAGCTTTGCGATTGCTGGTCTTTTGCAGGTGAACAATGCGCGTAACAGCGATCAGGTGCCGCTGCTGGGGCAGGTTCCGATCCTTGGCACGCTGTTCAGCTCCCGTCGTTTCCGCAAGGATGAGACCGATCTGGTGATCCTCGTCACGCCACGCCTCGTGTCGCCTGTGGATGCAGATACACCTTTGCGCTCTCCGCTGGATGACACGCGGTCGTCCAACGATGTGGAGCTGTTCCTGTTGGGTATGCTTGAAGTTGACCGCAACCTCTTGCGTCGTTTCCGCGAAGGCGACGGTGTGATTGGCCCCTACGGCCACATGATTGATCTGGAGTTTGAAGATGGCATTATTGAAAAGAAATGACCTGTCCACCCAGTCAGTCCTCAAGGGGATCTTCTGTGCTGGCGCGCTGCTGATCCTTTCGGGATGCGCAGATTACCTTAACAACTGGGATTCTTCTTCTGCCCGCAGCGGTAACGCCCATCAGGCCAATACGGCCATTCAATCCGTGCCCTAGGCAGGGGCCAACAACACTGTTCGGGGCGGACCTTTTGTTCGCTTTTCTCCCGCCCCGGATCCTTTGCGCACCCTTTGTGTTCCGGTGCGAAATGTTTGTGGTGAGTATAATGTTAGATGGTTTTCTTTCGCGATTTCGCAGGAGTGACAGCGGCGGTGTCCTCGCCGAAGGCATGATCGTCTTTCCCGTCATGATCCTGTTCACCTTTGGCATGCTGGAATTCGGTTCGGTGCTCTGGCACCGCGAACAGGTGCAGACGGGCGTGCGGGATGCCGCCCGATACTGGTCCCGCTGCCGCCAAAGCGCAGGCGACTACACCACCGGCTGTTCGGAGCAGATCGCCCGAAACATTGCATTTTATGGCACCCCATCCCCGATTGTTGGCACCACCACCCTGCGTGTGCCGGGCTGGGATGGGAGCCCGGTGACAGAGCTGGTCATCACCCCGGAAAAATCCGCCCTGCCCACCAGCCCCGAAATTGATGACGTCGTTCAGGTGACCGGTCAGCTGTCGTATCAGGGGTTTCTGTATTTGCGGGGCAAGCCCATCCGCTACCGGGCTGAAATGGGGTTTGTGGGATGGTGAAATCGTTTCTACACTCCTTCCGCCGCGATGACAGCGGCGCAGCCCTGACCGAGGGCCTGCTGGTCTTCCCCATAATGCTTTTGGTTTTGGCGATCACCGTGGAATTCAGCGCTGCATTGATGCAATGGAGCAAACTGGTCAAAGCCTCCCAAATCGCGGGACGTTTGGCATCGGTGTCGTCCCCTCTCACGGATATCAGCGCGCTGGAAATCACGCCTGCGGGGCGGGTTATGGGCGATGCAATGTCCGACGCCGCCATCAGCGTCGCCTGTGGTCATGGCACGGGCACCGCCTGCGATGCGGCCGCACTGGCGCGGCTGCATCAGGGCAGCGATGCCACCTGCGGAACCGTCACCAATGGAATGATCGGCGTTTGCGACGTCGCGGGCTTTGTCCCCGCCGCCAATATCCGGGTGACGTACAGCAATGGCGGGCTTGGCTATGTCGGACGCGCGGCGGGGCCGGTGGCAATCGTCACTGTTTCGATCCACGATATTCCTTTTAATTTCTTCATGTTGGACCGTGTTTTCGCATTGGTCGGAGGAAGCCAGTCTGCGCTGACGCTGCCGTCTTTCCCTGTGACCTTCGTGGGCGAGGACCTGTCAAGTTGCGAGGGCTGCACATGAATATGTCTGCTTCCATTTCCAGACCCCATAGGATGCCTGTCACCCGGCTCGCCTTGGTGACACCCGCTGACGCAAACACGGACCCCGGCCTGGACGCGCTGCGTAACGAACCTCGACTGAAGATCACCTCTATCCAGATAGATACGCTGGCGGCCGGCCAATGCGCCGAGGATTTCGACGCCATTGTGGTGCATGCCGTCGCGCTTGGCTCGGATCTGTTGGACATTCTGGAACGCCATGCAGCAGGCCCGCACGAGGTGCCGGTTATCCTCTTGTCCCCGCCTTTGGCCGTCGAAGACACGCGTCGCTTGATCCGCATGGGCGTTCAGGACTGGCTGCCAACGCCATCCACAGCTGACGAATTAATGCTGACCATCGCCAAGACCCTCAGGCACCGCCCGGCCAAGGACACGCAGGTCCATGCGGTCCTGTCGGCTGTCGGTGGGGCCGGCGCAACCACGCTTGCGTTAACCTTGGCCCATCAAGCTGCACAAAAGGTGAAAGAGCGAGAGAGCGTTGCCCTGTTTGATCTGGATTTTTCGCTTGGCAACTGCGGCACCTATGCCAATCTGCCCAACAATCTGGATCTCGCGGCGCTGGTTGCGACACCCAACCGCGTGGACGAGGAATTCATCCGCGCCATCCAAAAGAAGCATGAAGAAGGGTTTTACCTGTACTCCTTCAAGGATCCGGCGCTGAACCGTGGACCCGATGGGTCAGAATTGATCTTGCGGATGCTCGATGCAGTCAGCAGCGAACATCAGCAGGTCTTTCTGGACATGCCACATTACGCCAGCCCCTGGCAGCACGATGTCCTGACGGCAGTCAACAGCTGCACTGTCGTCACCGACTGCAATGTCGCTGCCCTCAAACACACACTCGATGTGACCGATGAGATCCGCGCCGCAAGAGGCGAAGATTTCCCCCTGCGCGTGGTGGTCAACAAGCAGAAGTCACAGCTTTTTGGCGGCAATTTGGGCAAGCGCCGACTACGCAACTTACTGGGGGATGCGCCCTTTTCCGGCCTTCCCGACGACCGCGCGACCCTGCAGGATGCGTTGGATCGTGGGTTGCTGCCCGCTCAGGTCAACCGCCGTTCGAAATTCGTCCGCTCAGCCCGTAGCCTGCTGCCGGAACTGGAAGCCGCCTGCGCCCAACCCCAAGGAGTTGAAGGAAGATGACCCATCCCTCCCTAGACCGACGCCGGTTCGTGACATTGGGATTGGCCGCCGCTGGCAGCTTGATCTTGCCACCGATGGCCGAAGCCAAAGTGCCCCGCAGCCATGGGGACCGAACCAGCAAAATTGTGTCTTACACGGGCAGCGAAGCGCCGGGCACGCTGGTGATTTCGAACCGCAACCGCAGCCTGCTGCGCGTGTTGAGGGATGGCAAAGCCGAACGCTTTCGCATTTCTGTTGGCCGAGATGGCTTTACCTGGACCGGCGTGACCCGGGTCGGTCGCAAAGCTGAATGGCCCGGTTGGCGCCCTCCTTCCGCCATGCGCAAACGCCAGCCAAGCCTCCCGGGATATGTGCCTCCTGGCCCCTATAATCCGCTGGGCGCGCGGGCCATTTATCTGTTTTCTGGTGGCCGCGACACTCTCTACCGTATCCATGGAACCAACAGCGCCGATACAGTCGGCGGCTATGAAACATCAGGCTGTTTTCGCCTGACAAATGCCGATGTGCTCTACCTTTATCCAAAAGTGCGCATGGGCACGAAAGTTGTTGTTTATTAATCAGTTCGCCCGAAGGGGATTGTTAAATGGGACGGTTTTACAAGCGTTTTAGAGCGGAAGAAATCAATGAACCGACAGCCGAAGATACGGCGCCAGCGCCCGTGGCCACCGAGCCGCAGGAACCAGAAACGCTGGATTTTGTGAACGAACGCGTCACGTTGCATCGGTTTCTGATCGACAAGATCAATCTCTCCATCCTCGACAGTCTGGATGAAGATGAAATCCGCGACGAGCTGCGACCTTTGGTGCGCGACTATGCCCGCAACAACAATTTCCCCCTGAACGCCAAGGAACTTGAAGGGCTGACAGAAGACATCGCAGAGGAAATGCTGGGCCTTGGCCCGCTTGAACCGCTGCTGAGCGATGACACGGTTGCTGATATTCTTGTGGTTGGCTCTGGTCGCGTGTTTGTCGAACGCCATGGCCGTATTGAGCCCACAAAGGTCCGCTTCAAAGACGAAAGTCACCTGCTTCGGATCATCAATAAGATCGTGGCCTCGGTCGGGCGGCGCGTGGATGAGAGCTCCCCCCTTGTGGACGCACGCCTTGCGGATGGGTCCCGGGTCAATGTGGCCATTCGCCCGGTGGCCGTAGATGGCCCACAGGTTTCAATCCGAAAGTTTTCCAAGAAGCCCCTGTCGCTGGACCGCCTGGTTGAAAACAACGCGCTTGCTCGTGACATGGCCGACCTTCTGGCCGCTGCGGTCGAGGGCAAAATCTCCATGGTGGTTTCGGGCGGGACAGGCTCTGGTAAAACCACACTGTTGAACGCGATGTCCTCGTTTATCCCGGAAAGCGAACGCCTGGTGACCATCGAGGACGCGGCCGAACTGCAACTGCAGCAGGCCCATGTGGTGCGGCTGGAAACCCGCCCGCCATCCATCGATGGCCGCAACGAGATCGCACAGCGGGATCTGGTGAAAAACGCCCTGCGAATGCGCCCCGATCGGATCATTATCGGCGAGGTGCGCGGCAGCGAGGCCTTCGACATGCTGCAAGCGATGAACACCGGCCACGAAGGCTCCATGTCGACGATCCACGCCAATACCCCGCGCGATGCCCTGTCGCGGATGGAGCAGATGGTGGGCATGGCCGGGATGCCGATGAGCCAGCTTTCCATTCGGTCCCAGATCGCCTCGGCGGTGCAGATCATTGTGCAATTGTCGCGCCTGCGAGACGGCAGCCGCCGCATCACCTCGATCTCCGAGATCACCGGCATGGAAAGTGAAGTGGTACAGCTGCAGGAACTGATGAGATTTGAAAAGACAGGCGTCGACGAAGAGGGGCGCATCACGGGACACTTCCGCGCGACGGGCATTCGCCCCCGCTGCCTCGAGGACCTTCAGACTCAAGGTCTGGCTCTGAGTGTTGATATGTTCAATCCGTCGAAGGTGCTGTGATGTTTGACTCTTTACTGCCCGTCTATGCGCTCGTTTTTGCCGCCGCACTCTTGGTGGTGGATAGCGTTTTTCGCTTTGTTCTGAACAATCGCCGTGCGGCCAAGGACGTGCGGAACCGTCTTGAGGCCCTGAAACAGACCAAAGGCACCGAAGACGCCTTTCAGGAACTTCTGCTGCGACGCGGGGTGAATTTTGGCAACAAACGAAATCTCGCCAAGGCACTTGAACAGTTTTATGCCCGCTCTGGCCTGAACCTGAGCGTGCCACGCAGGGTGCTTTATTTCATTGGCCTCACTGCGGGAGGCTATGGGCTAATTTATGTGTTTTTGGTTGCAGACCCGGTCATTGCCGGCGTCGGAGGTCTGCTGTCGGCCATTGTTGTGGCGTTTTCGATTATCTGGACCGCCCGCGCCATGCGTATCCGCAAATTTACCGATCAGATGCCGCAGGCCATCGACATTATTGTCCGCAGCTTGAACGCCGGTCACCCGCTGAACGCAGCCCTATCCTTGGTGGCCCGCGAGATGCCAGATCCGCTGGGCTCTGAATTTGGCATCCTGACCGACCAGATGACCTTTGGTGCAGGTCTGGAAGAATCCATGCAGGTGATGATCGACCGCGTGGGCGTCCCGGAACTGCGACTGCTGGCAACGACCTTTTCGGTGCAACAGGGCACGGGCGGCAATCTATCTGAAATCCTTGTAAACCTTGCCCAAACGATCCGCGCGCGGATGATGCTACGCGCCAAGATCAGGGCAATTTCGGCCGAGGGGCGGTTCACAATGTGGGTGGTCCTGCTGTTCCCCTTTGTGCTGTTCATTATGATCCGTGCGCTGCAGCCCAAGTATTTTGATCCCGTTTGGGAAAGCGGCCACGCCGGTCTATGGATCGCCGGCTGTCTGCTCGCCATGGGGATCGGCGCGATTGTGATCCGCCGAATTGTGAACTTTGACTATTGATACCCAGTGTTTTGGGAGGACTAAGATATGACCGAGACCCTTGTACTAGGTGCGATTTTTCTGGCCGTGCTGGTCTTTGCCTTCACCGGGCTCACGATGTTTCAGCGTCAACGCGACCTGCAACGGACATTGTCCACGACCAAGCAGAAGGCCGATCGGGAAAAGATCGTGCTCGACAGTTTGCCCCAGCAAGAGGACGGCCAGCTCGGGTATTTTATTGATGTTGTCAAAAAGGCAGGCCCCAACAGCATCCAGATGCGTCTCGTTCAGGCCGGGTATTTCTCACCTCGGGACGTGACAGTGTTCAACTTTGTACGCCTTGGAATAGCCGTCGGCTTTTGTTTGCTTGGCCATGTCCTGCTTGGCATTCTTCGCCCGGAATCCAGCCAGTTTGCATTGATGGTTGCGGCAGTCCTTGTCGGCGGCCTTGGGTTCGTGTTGTGCGGCATTGTTCTGGAGCAGATGGGCAAGCGCAAACAGGCCGAATATCGCAAGATCTTTCCCGATATGATGGATCTGCTTTTGGTCTGCGTGGATGCGGGCCTCAGCCTCAATGCCTCGATTGACCGGGTGAACCGCGAGTTTCTGCGCACCGTCCCCGGTTTTGGCATTCAGCTGTCGATCCTCAACCTCGAAATCCGCGCCGGGCGTCCCATTCACGAGGCACTGAACAACCTCGCCATGCGCATTCAGGTCGACGAAGCGCGAATGCTTGCCGTGCTCTTTCGCCAATCCGAAGAACTCGGTTCCAGCGTTGCACGAACCCTGCGCACCTTTGCGAAGGAGATGCGACAGATGCGCATCATCCGCGCCGAAGAAAAAGCGAACACCCTACCGCTTAAGATGTTGTTTCCAATGGCGCTTTGCATGTTTCCGGTCAGCCTTTTGATCGTGCTGGTGCCTATTGTCATGACACTCCTGGAGTTTCTTGACGTTATGTCGCCCGCATGATGCGCGCCAAAGGAGATGCCAAAATGCTGGACCCATTGAGCCCACAACAAACCACGCCTGACGATCAAAATGAAGCCTATGCCAACGGTGCGGACATCGGACCCAACGGCCAGACACCCACTCCACAAAGCGGCACGTTCCACGCGGCCGGGGAGCCACCACGCCGCGTCGCGGATACAGACCTCCCTGTCTCGTTCCTGATCGACCTAACCGCCAAGATCCTGCAATCCGGTGGCACCATGACGCCTTCGGAGATCAGCGCTGAAATCAAACTTCCACGGATGGTATGCCGTCAAATCATCGAAGAGATGACGCGCCTCATGTTGGTAGAAGCACAGGGTCTTGAAGGGGGGGATATCAAATCTGACATCCGCTATCGGTTGACCGACCTTGGCGCAAAGCGGGCACTCGAAGCGCTGATGGTGTCCCAATACGTCGGCCCTGCCCCGGTCACGCTTGCGGCATTCGAAGACCAAATCCGCCGCCAGACCATCGCATCAGAAGAGATCAACAGCACAGCCCTCGACGCTGCGTTGACCCATATGGTGATCCCCGAAGTCCTGAAGTCCCAGCTGGGACCGGCCGTAAATTCTGGCCGTTCGATGCTGCTGTTTGGCGCGCCCGGCAATGGGAAAACAGCCTTGGCCGAAGCCTTGGGGGATTGTTTTCGCGACATCGTCAGCATCCCTTATGCGCTGTTTGTTGGTGGTCAAATCATTCGCTTCTATGATGAAACCCTTCACGAACAGGCGCCCCCCCCAACGGATGCGCCCCGTCTGGACCCCCGCTGGGTCCCATGCCGCCGTCCGGTTTTTGTCGCCGGAGGTGAGCTGACGCTTGCCATGCTGGATCTGTCCTTTGAACCGCATTCCCGGTTCTACGAGGCCCCTATGCACCTCAAAGCGCTTGGTGGGATCTTTGTACTGGACGATTTTGGCCGCCAAACTGAGGTGCCGCAGGCCTTCTTGAACCGCTGGATCGTCCCGCTTGAAAAAGGGTTCGACATACTGTCGCTGCACACCGGCAAGAAATTCAACCTGCCGTTTGACCAGCTGGTGGTGTTCTCTTCAAACCTTCTGCCCGAAGAATTGGGCGATGAGGCCGCGTTGCGCCGGATCTATTTCAAGATCTTTGTGCCCAATCCCAGTCGCGCGGATTACATGCAGATCTTTGAAGACGCCTGCGCAGACATGAACATCGCCTGGCAGCCGGATGTGGTCGAAACCTTTTATGATCGGCGTTATGTTCAGGGTGGGTACAACACCTCGGGCGCGCATCCGGGTTTCTTGCTGCGCCACATTATTGCGGCCTGCCGTTTCCTCGAGATCGAACCAGAACTCACGGATGATCTGCTGGAACTGTCATGGCGCAATGTCGCCGCAGGCCGGTCTGACGCCTAGCCCCGACACATGCAAAACGCCGGGCCAAAAGGCCCGGCGTCTTTTGGTTTCAAGCGATCAGCTTAGCCGCCGAAATCGTCGAGCATGATGTCCTCGCGGTCCACGCCCAGATCCAAGAGCATATTGATGACCGACTGGTTCATGATCGGCGGACCACACATGTAGAACTCGCAGTCTTCCGGCGCCGGGTGGTTCTTGAGGTATTCCTCGAACAGAACGTTATGGATGAAGCCGGTGAAGCCTTTCCAGTCGTCCTCGGGCTGCGCGTCGGACAGGGCCACGTGCCATTCAAAGTTGTCGAACTCTTCCGCCAGCTGGTCAAAGTCCTCAACAAAGAACATCTCTTTCTTCGAACGCGCGCCATACCAGAAGGTGATCTTGCGATCGCGGTTCTCAAGGCGCTTGAGCTGGTCGAAAATGTGGCTCCGCATCGGCGCCATGCCGGCACCACCCCCAATGAAGACCATTTCTTTCTGGGTGTCGCGGGCAAAGAATTCGCCGAACGGGCCAGAAATGGTGACCTTATCACCGGGCTTCAGGTTGAAGATGTAAGACGACATCTGACCGGCCGGAATACCCGTCGACCCCGGCGGCGGCGAGGCCACACGCACGTTGAGCATAATCAGGCCCTTTTCGTCCGGGTAGTTCGCCATGGAGTAGGCGCGCTCGATCGGTTCAGCCACTGTGGAATTATACTGCCACAGGTTAAACCGATCCCAGTCTTCGCGGTATTCTTCGCCAATATCGAAGTCAGTGTATTTCAGCTGGTGCGCGGGTGCTTCAATCTGAATGTAGCCACCTGCGCGGAAGTTCACGTCCTCGCCCTCGGGCAGTTCAAGAACCAGGTTCTTGATAAAGGTTGCGACGTTGTCGTTGGAACGCACGGTGCATTCCCACTTCTTCACGCCGAAGACCTCTTCCGGGACTTCAACTTCCATGTCCTGCTTCACAGCCACCTGACAGGACAGGCGGTCGCCGCAGGATGCCTCGCGCTTGGTAATGTGGCTTTCCTCGGTTGGCAGAATGGACCCGCCGCCAGAGTGCACTTTCACACGACACTGCGCACAGGTACCGCCGCCGCCACAGGCGGAGGGCACGAACAGTTTCTCGGCTGCCAGCGTTTGCAGAAGTTTACCACCTGCGGGCACAGAGATCGTCTTTTCACCATTGATGGTGATATTGACGTTGCCCGAAGACACCAGACGCGAGCGCGCGGCAAGGATGATCGTCACCAGTGCGATAACGATCAGGGTAAAGAGGATAATACCAAGGCTAAATGTTTCCATAACTTAGGCTCCTCAGAGTTTCACGCCGGAGAAGGACATGAAGGCCATCGCCATCAAACCTGCGGTGATAAAGGTGATGCCTAGGCCCTGGAGACCATCGGGAATGTCCGAATACTTCAGCTTTTCGCGCACGCCGGCCATGGCGGTGATCGCCAGCGCCCAACCAAAGCCAGAGGACAGACCATAGGTCGCCGCTTCGGCAAAGTTGTAGTCGCGCTCAACCATGAACAGCGACCCGCCAAGGATGGCACAGTTCACTGTGATCAGCGGCAGGAAAACACCCAGCGCGTTGTAGAGCGGCGGGAAGTATTTATCGAGCACCATCTCAAGGATCTGAACCAGCGCCGCGATGACACCGATATAGGAGATCAGGCCAAGGAAGGTCAGATCGACCTCCGGAAAGCCTGCCCATACCAGTGCGCCCGGGGACAGCAGATGGGTCAGGATCAGGTTGTTGGCAGGAACCGTAATGGCCTGCACGATCATCACAGAAATCCCCAGACCAATAGCGGTCGAGATTTTCTTGGACACGGCGATGAAAGTACACATGCCAAGGAAGAACGACAGGGCCAGGTTTTCAACAAAGATCGCCTTGACCGCGAGGGAGAGAAGACCTTCCATCAGTGCGCCTCAACCGTTTGGATTTTATATTCACGCTCTTCGACCTGATCGGTTTTCCAGGACCGGAACGCCCAGATGATCAGACCAATGATGAAGAACGCCGACGGCGGCAGCAGCAGCAGGCCATTGGGGACATACCAGCCACCGTTGTTCACGGTTTCCAGAATGGTCACGCCAAACAGGCTGCCAGAGCCGAACAGCTCGCGGATCACACCGACCAGCATCAGGATCAGGCCATAGCCCAGACCGTTGCCGATGCCGTCAATGAAGCTATCGATAGGGCCATTTTTCATCGCAAAGGCTTCCGCGCGGCCCATCACGATACAGTTGGTGATGATCAGACCCACGAAAACCGACAGGGTTTTAGAGATCTCAAAGGCAAAGGCCTTCAGCATCTGGTCCACCAGGATCACCAAGGAAGCGATAATGACCATCTGCACGATGATCCGGATCGAGCTGGGGATCTGGTTGCGGATCATCGAGATGAACATCGACGAGAACGCGGTCACCAGCGTCACGGCGATGGACATAACGAAGGCCACCTGCAAAGAGGAGGTCACCGCCAGCGCCGAACAGATGCCCAGAACCTGAAGGGTGATCGGGTTATTGTCGACCAGCGGGTCGATCAGCATTTCTCTGCGTTTATGGGCCATTAGATGTTCCCCGCTTTGAGGTTGTCCAGGAACGGCTTGTAGCCGGCTTCACCCATCCAGAAACGCACAAGGTTGTGCACACCAACGGTGGTCAGGGTCGCGCCAGCCAGCGCATCAATGTGGTACTCGGAACCAGCGGCCGGTGCGGTTTTGGTCACGCTGATCTGCAGATCACCGTTCTCGTCACGCAACTTTTTGCCGTTCCAAAGCGCCTTCCAGCGCGGGTTGTCGACCTCGGCGCCAAGGCCGGGGGTCTCTGCCTGCTCATAGAACTGAAGGCCAAAGATGTCGTTGCCATCTTCTTCCAGCGCAATAAAGCCATAGAGAGTCGACCACAGACCATAGCCGTGGATCGGCAGGATCAGCTTGTCGATGTCGCCATTGGCATCGCGCAGCAGGTAGACGGTGACGTAGTCACCCAGACGGCCAATGCCCGCCGGGTCATCGCTCAGCGCTTCCGAGGTCGCGGGATCAGCGGCTGCCGCACGATCATCAAAAGAGGCCGCGTCGAACTTGTCGGTGAAGTCACCGGTTTTCAGCTCCAGAACATGGGGTTCAAAAGCGGCAAAGGATTCAACGACGTCCTTGGACGGGTCATAGATGCCCGCAACCTGCAGAATGTTGATCTGCTTGTCCTTGAGCGCGTTCACCTCTTGCAGCGGGCGCAGGGCCACGGCTGCTGCGGACACGATCATCGAGGCCACAAGGCACAGCGAGATAGCGACAAACAGGGTTTTGGGAACCGAATCCGTGGGCAGAGCCAAGAACCGGCGGATGAAACCTTGCGGCTCGGTCGGGGTCTGGTCGTGATCAGCCATGACGTTTTGCTCTACGTTTGATGTTGGCCTGAACAACGAAGTAGTCGATCAGCGGCGCAAACACGTTGCCGAAAAGGATGGCGAGCATCATGCCTTCGGGGAAGGCCGGGTTGATCACACGGATCATCACCACCATGAAACCAATAAGCGCACCATAGAAGTAGCGGCCCATATTGGTGTGGGAACCAGAGACGGGCTCGGTCACCATGAACACCAGACCAAAGGCAAAGCCGCCGGTCACAAGGTGCCAATACCACGGCATTGCAAACATCGGGTTGGTGTCAGAACCGATCCAGTTGAGCAGCAGCGAGAAGGCGATCATGCCGCCCAGACAGCCGACAACCATACGGTAGTTGGCAATCTTGGTGGCCAGCAGGAACACCAGCCCCAACAGACACGCAAGGGTCGAGGTTTCGCCCATGGAACCGGGGATAAAACCATAGAAGCTGTTCCACCAGCTCATGCCGTGTCCTGCCAGCGCCTGAAAGCCTTCAGATGCAGAGACCGCCAGTGCTGTCGCACCGGTAAAGCCATCAACCGGGATCCAGACCGCGTCGCCGGACAGTTGTGCCGGATAGGCAAAATACAGGAACGCACGGCCCGTCAGTGCCGGGTTCAGGAAGTTCTTGCCGGTGCCGCCAAAGACCTCTTTGCCGATCACCACACCAAAGATGATGCCCAGTGCAACCTGCCACAACGGCGTGCTTGCCGGGACGATCAGCGCATACAGCATGGAGGAAACGAGGAAACCTTCGTTCACCTCGTGGCGACGCACGGTGGCAAAGACCACCTCGAACACGCCACCTGCAACCAGCGTCACAATGTAGATCGGCAGGAAATACAGAAGGCCATGGAACATGTTTGCCGCGACATTATTCGCGTCAAAGCCGATGCCAAGCGCCTCGACGATGGATGCGCGCCAGCCAGAGGCGCCCATTTCGGCGATTGCCATATTGGTCTGATAGCCGGTGTTGTACAGCGCCATCAGGATACAGGGGATCGTTGCCAGCACGACATAAGTCATGATGCGCTTCATATCGATGTAGGAACGCGCATGCGGGGCGACCGTAGTCACCGTTTTCGGCGTGTAGAGGAAGCTTTCGACCATCTCGTACAGCGGGAAAAGTCTCTCCCACTTGCCGCCCTTCTCGAAGTGCGGCTCGATGCGATCAAAGAAGTTACGCAAGCCCAAGGTTCACCCCTCTTTCTCGATCTTTGCCAGGCAGTCGCGCAGCGCGAGCCCGTATTCATATTTGGCCGGGCAGGCAAAGCCCACGAGGCCCAAGTCTTCTTCGTCCAGCTCCATCGCGCCGAGCGCCTGAGCTTGGTCGGTGTCCATCACCAGAAGCGCGCGCAGCAACTGTGTCGGCAGGAAGTCCTGCGGCATCAGCGCTTCGAACGTGCCCAGCGGAACCATGGCGCGGCGGCCACCGTTGAGGTTCGAGGTCAACGGGAACTTGCGGCGCGACAGGGCAGAGCCCAGAACCGGCTGGATGGCGAATTTCGCGAACATTGGACGGATCCAGCCCATGGGGATCTGTTTCTTGTCCTCTTCGATCACGGTGACCTGACGTGCATAACGACCAAGGTAGCCGCTTGCGCCTTTGCCTGCGCGGCCCGACAGAACCGAACCAGAGATCAGGCGAACCGGCAGATCCTGCGGCAGGTCGTTCTGCGCCAGATCCGCCAGCGACGCGCCAGCAACGGTGCGCACCAGACGCGGGTCTTTGCAGACCGGACCAGCCAGCGCGACAACGCAGGAGGCGTCATAGGTGCCGGTCACCAGCAGGCGGCCAATGACGATCACGTCCTGATAGCTGATGGTCCAAACCGTCTTGTCACCGGCGAGCGGCTCGAGGAAGTGGATATGCGTGCCAGCCAGACCTGCGGGGTGCGGGCCAGAGAAGGCAGCGGCCTCAACACCCGCCAGATCGCCGCCGGGCACGGATGCTCCGTCGGCGTGACACAGATAGGTGTTGCCCTCGGTCAGGGCAGCAATTGCCTCAAGACCCTTGGCAAAGGCCTCGGCGCTCTCTGCGATGATCAGCTCGGGATCAGCGGCGAGCGGCTCGCTGTCCATTGCCGTCACAAAGATCGCAGCCGGGCGTGTTTCCGGCGCTGGAACCTTGGAATAGGGGCGCGTGCGGAACGAGGTCCACAGACCAGCAGCACACAGACGTTCGACCAGCCCCTCAGCAGTGCTCACGTCACCAACTTTCGAGAAATCGACAGGAGCGGCGGCGCCATCCTGAACTTCGATTTCAACGCTGATGAGCTTGCGACGTTCACCACGGTGGATCGCTTTAACCTGACCAGCAACAGGGGACACGATTTGCACTTCGGGTTGATCCTTGTGGATCATCACGGGCGTGCCCGGTGCAACGGTGTCGCCTTCTGCGACGAGGATCCGCGGCTTCAAACCGATGTAGTCGTCGCCGAGGATGCCAACAGTGCCGACCTGCGGGGCGGCTTCGATTTCGGCCCTTGGCGCGCCCTCGATGGGCACATCTAGACCTTTTCTGAGCTGGAAGCGCTTCAAAGTTCGAACCTCTAGAGAAATTTTGAAGCGCTTATGCGACATGTGCGCGCTGTGTGAAAGTAGAAATTTCTGCGCTTGCACTACCTTTTCCTGTTGAAACAGGTCCAAATGTGGCCGAAAAGCCGTTCCGATAAATTGCTTTGGCTACGATGACCCAAAAGGGAGTGCCTCTTTGTCCGATCTGACCGTGTTGTCCCGTCGCTCTTTCATCATGATGTCGGTGGCTCTTGCCGCCTGCAAACCTGGTGCAAAAATCCTTGAATTCTCGGGCTCTACCATGGGCACCACATACAATGTGGTTGCGGTGGATGCCTCCCGTTCGGTCGACAAGATCGAAGCCCAGGCGCGAATCAATGCCGCGCTGGCGCAGGTGAATCAGCAGATGTCCAACTGGGACCCGGCATCGGAAATCTCGCGCTTCAACGCCAACAAGGGCACAGATGCGACATTTATGTCGCGCGAGTTGTCGCATGTTATGCAGGCAGCTCAGGATGTGAACACGGCAAGCGAAGGCCGTTTTGACACAACCATGGGCCCGCTGATCGAACTGTGGGGCTTTGGCGCGCCGGGCGGCAAACGTATGCCGCAGGACGCAGAGATCCTCGCGGCGCAAGCCCGTTCTGGCCACGGCGCGACGCTGAAAGTTGGCGCAGGCGCCATGCAGAAGATCCAGCCGGAAACTCAAGTCTATCTCGCAGCGATCGGCAAAGGCTTTGGTGCAGACCAAGTTGGCCGCGCGCTGGAAGGCCTCGGCCTCTCTGACTACATGGTCGAAATCGGGGGTGACCTTTATGCGTCTGGTCTGAACGCAGATGGCAAACCCTGGCAGATCGGTATTGAGAAGCCCGCAGCCCTGTCCGGTGTTCTGGACGTTGTTGGCGTCTCCGGCATGGGTCTCGCGTCCTCCGGTGACTACCGCAACTACTTCGAACAAGACGGCGCGCGTTACTCTCACGTGATTGACCCGGTCACTGGCCGCCCGATCACACACAAGACCGCTTCCGCCACCGTTCTGGCAGAAAATGCAATGCTTGCAGATGCTTGGGCGACCGCAATGCTGATCTTGGGTCGCGAGCGTGGTCTGGAAATCGCCAAGGCAAACGACCTGGCGGTTCTGTTTGTGGAACGCGATGAGGCAGCCTCTGACCTGCGTTTCAAGACCGCAGCAAGCGAACGCTTCACCGCGCTGACCGCTTAAAAACTCCGAAGGAGCAGCACTTATGACAACGTTTATTTTCGCTTTCGGACTGCTGCTCCTGATCATGCTGGGCATGGCGCTTGGCGTGATTATGATGAACAAAACCATCAAGGGCAGCTGCGGTGGCCTCAATGCCATTGCCGATGCGGATCAATGTCTTGTTTGCAAAAAAGACATCGACCCCAACAGCCCGCTGCGGGATCGTCTGCAGTGCCCGCGCGCCAAGAAAATGCTCGAACGCGCGCAAATGGAAGCCGAAAACGCCTGATCACATCAGGCGCAATAGCAATGCGCCTTCAGGGCGTTTGCATCGGCAAAAAGCCAACAGTCAGGATCCCGCAGGCAGCAATCAGGCCAAACAGCCACAGCTGCCACCGGGGTCCTTCTGCTTTCCAGACCCTGCGATATTGATAGCCACTCAGGCAGGCGATGACAAAGATCGTCGTGGCGATGGCCGGGGTCAGGCTGAGGTCGGACAATTTACTCTCCGTTTTTGCAGAACCTGGGTTATGCTGGACGTCCCTCATAAAGGCAACCAGATCTGGGAGGAACCTGCAGCCATGCCAACGTCCTATCAGGCCCCAATGCGCAAGGATCAAGCCAAGACGCGCACTCAAAGCCAAACAACCACGAGCAATCTTCAACCAGAAGCCGCGACCGTTGCGCATTTGCTCTCTGGAAAGGGCGGCGATGTGTTCGCCATTAAACCCGAAGAAACACTGGGAGAAGCAGTAAAAGTGCTGCGTGATCGGCGCATTGGTGCGCTGGTTGTCACGGATGTGTCCGGTGCGCTGTGCGGCATCCTGTCTGAACGCGACATTGTCCGGAAACTGGCAGATACGCCGGGTCAGACCCTGCCGAAACAGGTCCGGGACATCATGACCAAAACCGTAGAGACATGCAGCCCCAACGAGGCTTTGGTCTCTGTTCTCAAGCGGATGACGACAGGAAAGTTCCGCCACATGCCCGTTGTTCAAGGTGGCCAGTTGGCCGGGATGATCACAATCGGTGATGTGGTGAATTTCCGTCTGACAGAATTGGAACACGAGGCCCTTCAGCTCAAACAACTGATTGTTGGCTAAGTAGCACATCCTGCGCCAAAGCAAGCACCAACCTGCTGTCGCTGATCTGGCAAGCCAGATCAGCGCAGGCGGCAGTTACGGCTGCGTCAGCAGCACATTAGAAAACCCGCGCAGCCAGTAGAACCCGAGACACGGCTGTCACAAGGCAAAGCGCCCCGAAGACAAAAGCCGCGGGCACAAACCAGCCCGGCAGCAGGCAAAATAGCACAAAAAGGCCGATTGTCTCTGCGCCCTCCAAAAGCCCGCCGGTGAAATAGAGCGTTTTCACCCCAAGCGCATCCGTCTTCATCTCGCGCTTTTCGGCCAAAACGGCATAGGCCAGAAAGGTTGCGCCATTGACGTAGAAGGAAAACAGCAAAAACGCCGCCGCCAAGCCATTGGCGGGATCGACCACCACAAAAGCCAGCGGCACCGCGCCGTAGAATGCAAAATCGCAGACAATATCGAGAAACCCGCCAAAATCACTGGGCTGCCCGGCCCGCGCGACCGCACCATCCAAGCCATCCGCCAAGCGCGACAACACGATCGCAGCCAAAGCCCAACCCATAGCACCAAGCGCTATCAAAAGCGCGGCAAGAAGCCCGAACCCCAGCCCAGCCAAAGTCACTTGATCGGGGCGAACCCCCCGCGCTGCAAGCCGCGCGCCTTGGGCGTTCAAAATCGGATCAATAAGAGGGCGAATTCTGGCGTCAAACATAGCCTTAGTCCTAGCCTTGGTCAGGGAAAAGGTCCATTCACGTTCCCGCGGGTCAAATCAGATCTGGCCGCTTGATCCCACACCGTGCAACATGGGGCCATGACACAGCGCATTCCTCTCAGAACTCTCGACGGGCAACCGATTGGCGGCTTTGCCTTTGGCACCATGCAATATGGCGGCCGCGCCGACCGCGCGGCGTCCGATGCGATGTACGCGGACTGCCGTGCGGCAGGGCTTCGTCATTTCGACACGGCCTTTGTCTATACAGACGGGGCCAGCGAAGAAATCCTCGGCGCGCAAGTCAAAGCCGAGCGGGAGGCGGTTTTTGTGGCGAGCAAGGTCGGCTACATAGGTGGTGCTGGCGCGGAAAACCTTCAGACACAGTTCGAAACCAGCCGTCGCCGTCTGAACATGGATGTTGTCGATCTTCTGTATCTGCACCGCTTTGATCCGAACACGGATCTTCGCGAGACTTTGCACTGGTTTGCTGAAGTCAAAGCGAAGAGTCAGATCCGCCACGTTGGGCTGTCCAATTTTGCCGCATGGCAAGTGATGAAAGCAATCCAGATTGCGGCAGAATTTGATCTGAGCGTTGATGTACTGCAGCCCATGTATTCCCTTGTGAAGCGCCAGGCTGAAGTCGAAATTCTTCCGATGTGCGCCGATCAGGACATTCTCGCGGCCACTTACTCCCCGCTTGGTGGCGGACTGCTGACCGGGAAATATAACCACGGTGGTCAAGGTCGGCTGAGCGAAGACAAGAGATATGCTGCCCGCTACGGCCAGCCGTGGATGCACACATGCGGCGCACAGCTTGCAGAGCTGGCCGAACGTCACATGGTCGATCCGGCCACGCTTGCTGTTGCATGGGCAGCAGCACATTCCTGTGCCCCCTGCCCGATACTATCAGCCCGATCCAGCGCACAATTGGCCCCCTCTTTGGCGGCTTTGAGCTACGATCTGAGCGACGCGCTTTATGCCGAAATCGAAACGCTGAGCCCGCGCCCTGCGCCGGCAACAGACCGTTTGGAAGAAAGTTGACAGCTGCTAGCCAAGATTGCGTAGGCGCCCCAGTTGCGCCTGAACATCCTCCAGGGCGTCGCCGGGCGTCTCTCCACCAGTCACCGAAGAGACGCTGATTTTAACTGCCAGATTCTGGCTCGCCTCACATTGAACGAGGTGCGCCCGCACCCGATCGGCAAGCGCATGCGTTTCATGCTCGCTCCAGCCGCGCAGCAGAATCATAAATTCTGACGGGCCCACGCGAAAAATCTGCTCTCGCTCGCCCAGAAACCCGTGGAAGGTTTCTGCGACCTGACGCAGCGCATTGTCGATTGCAGCATGTCCCAATGACTGCTTCATCTGGGAAAAATTCTCGATCTCCAGCACCAGCAGGCCAGCTGTCTCTTGTGGTTTCAGCTCTGCAACGACCCGATCCAAACGCGCCCGGTTAAAGACTCGGGTCAACGGATCCCGCATGGACGCCATATCGATCGCTTCCCCAAAGGTCGGCACATGCCCCTGGGCAAACACAACGTAAAAACTGGTCAGCAGCAAAGCCCCAAACATCCGCGCCGCATTTGCCGGATCGCCATTAAAGGCGAGGATTGCGGGAACAATGGCTGTCAGAAAGATCGCCATGGTCACACTGCCACCTCTGGACGCCAATACCCGCGCGCTGACAAGGGCTGGAAAGACCCAAATCGCGCCACCGACCCCCAAAGAGGCTGTCGAACACAGCAGAACAAGCGTCAATGCGCAGCACATAATACGGCTGGAGACAGGCCGCGTGCCGCGTTTAATATCTGCGAATAGATTGAGCAAAAGCATCAAATCGAACACTGCCAAGGCAGCAGCCAATGGCACAAGCCCAATCATAAGGTTTTTGATGCACAGCCCGAGCAGTAAAAGCGACAACAGTCCTCTCGCGGCAAGCTCCGCCCCCTGCAGAGGATGCGGTTTTGCGGGCTCTTGAGATCCGGACCCTGGCTTCACATTGGTCTCCTCGCTTGTCTTTCGGCGATCAGAGCGACGTACATACAATCTTTCCGAGTACAAAGATGCGATTCCCACCGAAAAGAAAAGCCCCCCGGCCGTATAGGCCGGAGAGCATTTTGACATAAAACCATCAGAAAATGGTTAATTTTTATCAGCCATCCTGGCGGATAGTGGCGTTTTTCGGATCATAGGGGCTGTCGCAGGTGACAACCGCATCCCATAGCTTGTCCTGAATTTTAACCTTCAGCTTGGTGCCCTCAACCGCATCTTCGGGGCGTACATAGCCCATGCCGATGGATTTCTCGAAGGCCACCGAATAGCCACCCGAGGTCAGACGACCCACGCGGGTTGCGCCATCTTCGGTATAGAGCGCCTCACGACCCCAGGGATCTGCATCGGCCGGGCCGTCGATCAGCAGGGTGCAGCACTTGAAGCGCACACCGGTCTCGACCAGCTTCTCTTTGCCGTAGAAGTCCTTGTTCAGGTCAATAAAGCGCGGCAGGTCGGCTTCGGCCGGGGTCGCGTCGCGGCCCAGTTCGGTGCCAAACGCACGGTAGGATTTCTCCATGCGCAGCCAGTTTTGTGCGCGCGCACCCACCAACTTCATGCCGTGCTTCTCACCAGCCTTTTCGAGAAGGTCGAACAGGTAGTTCTGCATCTCGATCGGGTGGTGAAGTTCCCAGCCAAGTTCACCGGTATAAGCCACGCGGATCGCGTTCACGGGGCACATCCCCAGTTCGATCTGCTTGGCCGACAGCCAGGGGAACCGCTTGTTGGAAAGCGCGGTTTCCGGATCTGCATCCTTGATGATCTCTTTCAGAACATCGCGCGACTTCGGACCAGCGATGGCGAAAACACCCCACTGCGTGGTCACATCCTGCAGTTCGATGCGGCCGAATTCTGCTTCTTTGTCCTCGATCGCCTTCTTCAGGTAGTCGGCGTCGTATTCGGTCCAGGCACCTGCGGACACCAAGTAGTATTCGTCATCTTTCAGACGGACGATGGTGTATTCGGTCCGGGTGGTCCCGTGCGAGGTCAGCGCGTAGGTCAGGTTGATGCGCCCCACCTTCGGCAGCTTGTTGCAGGTGAACCAGTCGAGGAACGCAGTTGCGCCGGGGCCTTTGACGATGTGCTTGGTAAAGGCGGTTGCGTCCACCAGACCAACGCCTTCGCGGATCGCTTTGGCTTCTGCGACCGCATATTCCCACCAGCCGCCGCGGCGGAAGGAACGGGCATCGTGATCGAAGTTTTCCGGTGCGTCGAGCGGGCCGAAGTAGTTCGGGCGTTCCCAGCCGTTGACCCAGCCGAATTGCGCGCCGCGCGCGGCCTGACGGTCATAGGCAGGCGAGGTGCGCAGCGGGCGGGCCGCCGGGCGTTCTTCGTCCGGGTGGTGCAGGATGTAGACGTGGTCGTAGCACTCTTCGTTTTTACGCGCTGCGAATTCAGTGGTCATCCAGTTGGAGGAGTACCGCTTGGGGTCCAGCGACGCCATGTCGATCTCGGCCTCGCCGTCGACCATCATCTGCGCCAGATAGTAGCCGGTGCCGCCTGCAGCGGTGATGCCGAAGGAGAAACCTTCTGCCAGCCACATGTTGCGCAGACCCGGCGCCGGGCCAACCAGCGGGTTGCCGTCGGGGGTGTAGCAGATCGGGCCGTTGAAATCGTCTTTCAGACCAGATTCTTCGCAGGACGGCATACGGTGGATCATTGCCATATACTGGTCTTCGATCCGCTCCAGATCGAGCGGGAAGAGGTCAGCCCGGAAAGAATCCGGCACACCGTACTCAAAGCAAGCGGGTGCGTTTTTCTCGTAGACACCAAGGATCCAGCCGCCGCGTTCTTCGCGGACATAGGATTCTGCGTCGGCGTCACGGATCACCGGGTGCTCCGGGTTGCCTTCGGCGCGGTAAGCTTCCAGCGCGGGGTCAACGTCGGTGACGATGAACTGGTGCTCAACCGGGATCGCCGGGATTTTGATGCCCAGTTTCTTAGCGGTGCGCTGTGCGTGGTTGCCGGATGCGGTGACAACGTGTTCTGCGGTGATGACGACTTTCTCGTCGGACTCGACCAGGTTGCCGCCCTTTTCCACCATCTTGGTGCAGGTGACTTCCCAGTGGGTGCCGTTCCAGTGGAACTCGTCCGCTTGCAGTTTGCGAACGATGTCCACGCCGCGCTGACGGGCACCTTTGGCCATCGCCTGGGTCACGTCTGCCGGGTTAATGTAGCCGTCTTCAGTGTGGTAGATCGCACCTTTCAGGTCTTCGGTGTTAATCAGCGGCCAGCGCTCTTTGATCTGATCCGGGGTCAACCACTCATAGGCAACATCGCAGGTTTCCGCGGTGGACGCGTAGAGCATGTATTCGTCCATACGCTCTTGGGTCTGCGCCATGCGCAGGTTGCCCACAACCGCAAAGCCCGCGTTGAGGCCGGTTTCTTCCTCAAGCGTCTTATAGAAATCCACGGAGTATTTGTGGATGTGGGTTGTCGCAAAGGACATGTTAAACAGCGGCAGCAGGCCTGCTGCGTGCCAGGTCGAACCGGCGGTCAGCTCGTCGCGTTCGATCAGCATCACATCATCCCAGCCCGCTTTGGCCAGGTGATAGGCGATCGAGGTGCCAATGGCGCCGCCACCAACGACAAGTGCCTTTACTTGGGTTTTCATCTGCATGCCCTTCCGGTCATTGATTCAATTGCTGGACGCATATTGCCAATGACGGCGTTTTAGAGCGAAGAACAGGCGACGCAAAACACACCAAAACCGACTTGGAGCGACAGAAAACGCAAAGGGGGGTGGTTTAGGGTGCCCTACCCCCATGTCGCAAGCCGTTCATGGGGGCGCAAAAGGTCAATTAGTGCGAGTCGGTCAGACGACCACGGTTCAAGGTCGCAGGCGGTGTGAGCGCCGATCCACCCAGATCAACTTCGCCCTGACCAGCGCCCATTTCAACCAGCGCACCACGCAGCTGAACAACATCCGTCAGCTGCAGATCGCCCTGCGCAATTTCTGTGCCCAGGCCAGCAATCCGCGGCGCATAACCTTCCATGTAGCTTGAAACTTCCAGCTCTCCAAAGGCCAGGCCGCGATAGTGGCCCTGACGTTCATAGTCCACGCCCATTGCAACAACTGCGCAGACGATGGCGAAAAGAACATGGTATTTCATTCGTGGATCCTCAACTTGTTACACGTCTTCTAAGACGTTGAGAGTTACCGCTTGTCTAACAACCGACCGTTTCGGCGCTGCGGACAAGCGACATGGTTTCGCTTTTGTTAACCATGTTCGGTCCACAGGGCGGAAATGAGGCTGAAGCGCGTCAGTTCGAGGAAAGTTAGAGGCAGCGCCGCCCAAGTTGGCGGCACTGAGCCAAGATTGTGACGGAATGGGGCATCCCGCCACGCAGCCGACAGATTACGGTCTATCCGCCAAGAGCAATGCCTTCGCGACGCGGATCTGCTGCGCCCTTTAAGGTGTCCCCGATCTCAATGGCATGAAGACCGGAATTCAGATCGCGTAGATTGACCTCGAACCCCATGGCCGACAAAGGCTCCGAAAGCGTTTCCGCCGCCGTGCCAGCCTCTAGGTCGTAAGTGCCAAAGCGATTGACCGCATGAGGCAGCGCCAGCGCAGCCTGAAGGTCCATGTCCCAATCCGCCCAAGCCACAATTGTTTTGGCCACATAGCCAATAATCCGGCTCCCGCCGGGGGATCCGATGGCCAGCACAGGGGCCCCCTCTTCCAGCACAATGGTAGGCGACATTGACGACCGCGGCCGCTTGCCGGGCTCTAGCCGATTGGCAATGGGCACCCCATCACGCTGGGTACGGAACGAAAAATCTGTCAGCTCATTGTTCAGCAGGAAGCCATTGGTCATCAATCGCGACCCAAAGCCGTTCTCGATTGTGGTCGTCATCGACAGGACATTGCCGTCGGCGTCCACAATAGAGATATGAGACGTCGACGGCAGTTCGAGGCTTTCATCATCTGCCCAGTTCAGCGCGTGGTCGAATTCCGGGGTGCCGGGTTCAACGGTTTCGAGCGCTGTTTCGCGACGCATAAGATTCGCCCGTTTGGCAAGATAGTCTGCATTGACCAGCCCACCTGTCGGCACGGGCACATAGTCGCTGTCGGCCATGTAGCGACCTCGATCTGCAAAAGCGAGCCGTGACGCATCACCGATAAGCCGCCAGCTGATGGGATTGTCCGCCCCAAGCTCGGCCATATCAAACACGTTCAACATGCCCAAAATCTGTCCAACGGTCAGCGCCCCAGAGGATGGCGGCCCCATGCCGCAGACATCAAAGCTGCGATAGGTCGAACAGGTCGCGGGCCGCTCTTTCACCTGATAAAGTGCAAGGTCCATCGCGTTCAGAACCCCGGGATTGCCCGGCGCATCTTGCACCGTGCGCACAATGTCGGCAGCGATCGCACCAGAATAGAAGGCCGCCGTGCCCTGCTCTGCCAATGCACGCAATGTATCAGCGTATTCTGTATTGGTCAGTATTTGCCCTTCAGCCAAGGGCTCTCCATCTGGCAAGAAATAGGACGCGGTTTCAGGGAAACGCGCCAGACGCTCTGCGTCACGCGCGACCGAGGCCGCCATACGTGGCGACACAGCAAAACCGCCCTCTGCCATCGCAATGGCATCCTCGAAAAGCGCGCTCCAATTGGCGCGCCCCCATTTCCGATGCGCCGCCTCCAGAAGAGCCGGGGTGCCGGGCGTGCCAACAGACAGGCCGCCGACGACGGCATCAAAGAATTTGAGCGGCACACCGGTTTCGTCCTGAAACAGTCTTGGTGTTGCGGCGAGCGGCGCGGTTTCGCGCCCATCCAATGTGGTCACCCCACCGGTTTTTGCATCGTAGTATACAAGAAATGCCCCACCCCCGAGGCCGGACGACTGCGGCTCGACCAGCCCAAGCATAACCTGTACGGCCACCATCGCATCTGCAGCGGTGCCGCCTGCACGCAAGATTTTCGCGCCTGCCTCCACCGCGTGCGGATTGGCAGCCGCAACCATCCAGTTGTCAGCCTCAACAACTTGCCCTGCATCGCGCAGGGCAAGCGCCGTCATCGCCGTATCCGAGAACCCGGAATTTGCAAGCGCTGTGGCGCCTTCCGGTGCAACCGCATCCGCCGCATCCTGAGCCACAGCCCCTGACACCAAAGCCGCAAAAGCGACCCCGCTCAAAACCATCCGCAACATGTCAGTCTCCCCCGTCTTGTGACCCGCAGGTCAGAGCATGGAGGGCACCACCTGATCCGGCGGGCGGTGCCCGTCTTCAAACGTCTTGATATTCAAAAGGACTTTCTCACCCATCTCCAGGCGCCCCTCGAGCGTCGCTGAGCCCATATGCGGCAAGAGCACCACATTTGGCAGCTCGCGCAGGCGTGGATTGATATCCGTGCCGTGTTCATAAACGTCCAGACCTGCGCCAGCGACCTCGCCCGCACGCAGCATTCGCGTCAGGGCATTTTCGTCCAACACTTCCCCACGGGACGTATTCACAATGACGGCGTCCGGTTTCATCAGCTTGAGCCGACGGGCGTTCATCAGGTGAAAGGTCGAAGGGGTCGACGGGCAATGCACTGTCAGCACATCCATGCGCGCCACCATCTGATCAAGGCTTTCCCAATAGGTGGCCTCGAAACTCTCTTCGATTTCGGGACGGAGGCGGCGGCGATTGTGGTAATGCACCTGCATTCCAAAGGCACAAGCGCGCCGCGCCACAGCTTGGCCAATACGTCCCATCCCAAGAATACCAAGGCGCCGCCCAGCAAGGCGCCCGCCCAGCATCGCCGTTGGCGACCAACCCGACCAATCCCCTTTTTGCATCAGCGCCAGCCCTTCAGGGATGCGTCGGACCACGGCCATGATCAGCGCCATGGTCATATCAGCGGTATCGTCGGTCAAAACGCCCGGCGTGTTCGACACCAGAATACCGCGCTGCCGCGCCGTTGCGACGTCAATATTGTCAACGCCTGCACCGTAGTTTGCAATCAGGCGCAGGTTTTCCCCCGCCTGCGCCAGAAGGCTTGCGTCAATCGCATCGGTCACAGTCGGCACCAGGACATCTGCATATTTGACCGCGGCCACCAGCTCTGCTCGGGACATGGGGCCATCATCCTCGCGCAGGCGCACATCGAACAGCTCGCTCAGGCGGGTTTCGACCGGCTCGGGCAATTTGCGGGTGACCACAACGGTCAGGCGTTCTCTGGGCACTTGCACACTCCTCGGTTTTGGCAAGTTTGCGCGATTGCGGCACTGCGGCAATCAGCTTTGTTCCCCGTATCAAAGCGCAGGACGCAGGCGGGCACAAGAACCGATCCCATCGAACGTCGCATCCCCTTTGCCTTTTTCGCCGGAGCAGCTAAGACTTCCTGCAACGGAAATGATCCAGCACGAGAGCCGCCTTGTCCCCACTGCCTCGACTCCTTTGTCAGCTAGCGTTTGTGATGTGCATTGCCCTGCCGGTGGCTGTGCAGGCCGAAACGACACGCGGTCCGGTGACGAATCTCCCTTTGCCGCGTTTTGTCTCTCTCAAAGCAAGCGAAGCTAATGTGCGGCGCGGCCCGTCCCTGACCCACCGGGTCGACTGGGTCTTCAAACGCCGCGGTATGCCTTTGGAAGTCACAGCCGAATATGGCCACTGGCGTCGTGTCCGCGACCGCGATGGCGCTGGGGGCTGGGTCCACTACGCCCTGATTTCCGGCAATCGGACCGTTTTGGTCGAAGACGACCTGACCCAGGCGCGCGCGCGGCCCGAAGACACGGCACCCGTAGTTGCCGCGTTTGAATTGGGTGTGGTTGCGAAACTGGGGTCCTGCCAGTTGGACTGGTGCGAGATCGCTAAGGATGGACACAAAGGCTGGGCCGAGAAACACAAGCTTTGGGGCGTCACCGCCGACGAGATCCGCGAATAATCGGATCTGTTTCGCTACGGGCAAACAGATTGCCCTTAAACAAAAACAGAAAAAACTTTTGCACCGCCCCTGCGGAAATCGCGCCGAAACAATTGCTTTGGCCGCGCCCCTGCTCTAGTAGGGGGGTGATCAAATCCCGTTGCAGGGGAAGATTCATGTGGTGGCAAGGCGGATTTCGCCTAATGATCACCCGGATCACACCTGCAACGTAACCGGGCGGGCCTCCTTTTCCGCCCATCAGAGACAGAAGCTTCCGTTATCGCAGAAAGGTTGTGGAACATGGCAGAAAACTCAACACCGGACATTTTGTATACCATCGTAGACGAAGCGCCTGAACTGGCCTCGGCATCCTTCCTGCCGATCATTCGCAAATTCGTCTCCGCTGCAGGTATTACTGTTGGAACTCCGGACATTTCGCTGGCCGGCCGCATTATCGCGACCTTCCCAGAGAACCTGACCGAGGAACAGCGCCAGTCCGACGATCTGGCAGCGCTGGGTGAGCTGGTAAAGACCCCGGACGCAAATGTCATCAAGCTGCCGAACATCTCTGCTTCCGTGCCGCAGCTGGTTGCTGCGATCACCGAACTGCAGGGCCAGGGCTACGACATTCCGAGCTACCCGGAAGAGCCTGCGACCGACGAAGAAAAGGCGATCCGCGCCCGTTACGATGGCATCAAGGGCTCCGCTGTGAACCCGGTCCTGCGCGAAGGCAACTCTGACCGCCGCGCCGCCAAAGCCGTCAAAAACTTTGCCCAAAGCAACCCGCATTCCATGGGTGCATGGGACGCGTCCAGCAAGACCAAAGTGTCTTCCATGCCGGGCAACGACTTCTACGCCAACGAAAAATCCGCGACCATCACCGCAGCGCAAGCCGGTGACGCGAAAATTGAATTCGTGGGCGCTGATGGGTCCGTGACCGTTCTGAAAGACGTCTACCCGCTGGCGGAAGGCACTGTTGCAGACGCAACCTTCATGTCCGCCAAAGCGCTGGCATCCTTCCTTGCCGAAGCAATCGAAGACACCAAAGCCGACGGCACCATGTTCTCCCTGCACATGAAAGCCACCATGATGAAGGTCTCTGACCCGATCATCTTTGGCCACGCGGTCAAAGCCTGGCTCGGCCCGGTCTGGGACAAGCACGGCGACGCCATTGTGTCCGCTGGTGGTTCCCCGAATTCCGGCCTCGGCGCAGTCCTGAACGCAATCGACACCCTGTCGAACGCCGACGAAATCAAAGGTGAGATTGCCGCGCTGGATCGCCCATCCATGTACATGGTCGACAGCGACAAAGGCATCACCAACCTGCACGTGCCGTCTGACGTCATCATCGATGCGTCCATGCCGGCCGTGATCCGCGCAGGCGGCAAAGGCTGGGACGAAGCAGGCAACAAGGGCGACACCAACTGTGTGATCCCCGACCGCTGCTACTCCACCGTTTATGATGAGACCATCAACTTCTTCAAAGCCAACGGCGCGCTTGACGTAACCACTGCAGGTTCCGTGGCAAATGTGGGCCTGATGGCGCAAAAAGCGGAAGAGTACGGCTCTCATCCGACCACATTTGAGGCCCCTGCAGACGGCGAAATCCGCATTGTTCTGGCCAATGGCGACACGCTGCACAGCCACGCTGTGGAAGCTGGCGACATCTGGCGCTCCTGCACCGTGAAGAAGGCGCCGATCGAGAACTGGATCCAGCTGGCAATGGACCGCCAGCGCCTGACCGGCTCTGAGGCGATCTTCTGGCTGGACGCAAACCGTGCCCACGACGCAGAGCTGATCAAATACGTTCAGCCGGTGCTGGAAGCCGCAGGTGTTGCGGACAAGTTCATCACCCTGGCCCCGCGCGAAGCAACCGCGCAATCCCTGAAAACCATCACCGCAGGCAACGACAGCATCGCCATCACCGGCAACGTGCTGCGCGACTACCTGACCGACCTGTTCCCGATCCTGGAACTGGGCACCTCAGCCAAGATGCTGTCGATCGTGAAGCTGATGCAGGGCGGCGGTCTGTTTGAAACTGGTGCCGGCGGTTCTGCGCCGAAGCACGTTCAGCAATTGGTCGAAGAAAACCACCTGCGCTGGGACTCCATGGGTGAGTTCTGTGCGCTGGGGGAAAGCCTGAACTTCCTCGCGGACGTCAAAGGCAACGCCAAAGCTGGCGTTCTGGGCGCCGCGGCCGAAGTTGCGACCCAGGGCATTCTGGACAACAACAACTCGCCTTCGCGCAAAGTGGGCCAGCCGGACAACCGTGACAGCCACTACTGGTTTGCCCGTTACTGGGCCGAAGCGCTGGCGGCACAGTCCGACGACGGGGATCTCGCGTCCGAATTTGCAGGTGTCGCTAAAGCCCTTGCAGATGGCGAAGCGGCGATCCTGGCCGAGCTGGCAGCAGCGCAAGGCCCGGCAGCTGACATCGGCGGCTATTTCCGCCCGAACGTTGAGCTGAAAGCCAAAGTGATGCGCCCGTCCGCGACGCTGAACGCGATCATCGGGTAAGCCCACTTACCTTTCAAATTGTCGAAACTACGCCCGGAGGTATTCCTTCGGGCGTTTTCTCTTTCAACAAGATGACGTTGAGTAAATCCATCATAAACCACTGAAAAAACACGTTGCGCCCGAAAAGGCAGCACCCCTGCCTTCGTCTGCCGCAATAATACATTATTAGGGCGCGTGTGCGAGTTTGCCTTCATCCACTCTGATAATGGTACTCCACATCATGCGTTCTGCACTTTTTAGCCTTTCGGCTCGTATCTACGCCATCGTGGCTCTCGCACTTGTTGTTGCGGTTGGCCTGACCTTTTTCATGCTCTCGAGCTCTACCAAACAAGCCTACCACCTGCGCAACGAAGAAATGCGCAAGATCAATGACAGTTCCATCAGCCTGATCGAAGATCTACGCGCTCGCGTCGACGCCGGTGAGATGACGGAATCCGACGCCAAGGCCGAGGCCCGCCGCCTGATGGAAGTGATCCGATTTGACGGCAATGGCTATATGTTTGCGTTCGAACTGGACGGGACATTTATCGCGCACCCGTTCAAACCGGACTGGATCGGCGAAAATCAGATGCACGTCGAAGATGTCACCGGCATCAAGATCTTCCACGAATTCCTCGATGGGATCGAGGAAACCAAGACCACGCGCATCACCTATTACTTCAACAACCCCGCGACCGAAACGATCGAACCAAAGATCGGCTTTGCAACGCTCTATGAACCCTGGGGGTGGGTGGTTGCGACTGGCTCTTATGTGGATGACATTGAGGCCGACCTGGCCACACAACGCTGGACCAGCCTTGCGGGTCTTGGCATCGGTATGATTCTGATGGTGGTTGTCTCCACCCTGATCAGCCGCTCGATGATGATCCCGCTCGCGGCCCTGCGCGACCGAATGAGCTCCATGAGCGAAGGCGACCTGACCGGTGAGATCCCCGCGCTGGCAGACCAAAGCGAAATCGGCAAAATGGCCGGTGCCGTTGAAGGCTTCCGTCAGGGTCTGGAACTTCAGGCCGCTATGGAAGAAGAGCAGCGGCGCCAGGACGAGGAACGTCAGCGTGTTGTTGGCATTCTGAGCCAACGGCTCGCCTCGCTTGCCGACGGCGACCTTACGGTGCGCGTGAAGGATGATTTGCCGTCAGAATTCGAACAGGTGGCGCATGACTTCAATGCCGCCGTTGAACGCATGTCCAGCGCTGTCCACCGAATCGTTGAAGGCGTTGCGGGCATGCACAATGAAACCAACGCCCTGGACGAAGCTGCCAACGAACTTGGCATGCGAACCGAGACACAGGCTGCCTCGCTGGAAGAAACCACAGCAGCACTGACGGAGCTGTCCGGTTCTGTCAAAACCTCCGCAGAAGACAGCCGCTCTGCTGCGCGCCGTGTCGAAGAAGCCGGCACCCGAACAGAGCGCGGCGCTGAAGTGGTTCAGAAAACCATTGATGCAATGAAGGGGATCGAGGAAAGCTCTATGCAGATTTCCAATATCACCAGCCTTATTGACGACATTGCCTTCCAGACCAGCCTGCTGGCCTTGAACGCTGGCGTCGAAGCCGCCCGCGCAGGCGAGGCAGGCCGCGGGTTTGCAGTGGTCGCCGGTGAGGTCCGCGCGCTTGCTGCAAAATCATCTGATGCCGCGCAAGAAATTGCGACGCTGATCAACAACGCCAGCCGCGAAGTGCAGACGGGGGTGGAACTTGCCCAAGATTCCGGCACAGCTCTGACAGAGATCAACGACCTGATCACATCTGTACGCGGTATCGTTAACGGGCTTGCTGACTCGGCGCGCGAGCAATCAGTCAGCCTGTCCGAAATCACAACCGCAGCTGATCAGTTGGACAAAGTGACCCAGCAGAACGCGGCGATGTTCGAAGAAACATCGGCGGCCACTCAACGTCTGCGCGACGAGGCGGGGCTTCTTGCCCAGGACGCGCAGAAATTCAAACTTGAGGCCAATGACAGCCAAGAGTTTATGAAAGCCGGCTAACGAAAGAGGCGTCCTCAACCACGTTGAGGACGCCTGATTTTTGGCAACAGATTCGGAGTGGAGTGTGGAAGGCATCAAGGTGCCTTCACTTCTGTTATGGAAACTCAGACTTGGCGACCCTCCACGCAATCTGCGATCCGAATTTGATCTGCGCTCTTTTCCACCCATCGCCGACCGACTGCCGACCTCACCACCCAAACTGTGGTATTGGAAATCGACGGTCGATCCTTCGAAATGGGTATGGACAGGCCTGTTGGGACTAGGCGCTTATCTGAAACAGCCAGTCGCCAAGATTTTTGACAGCTTGATCTTCCACCAAACGCCGCTTTTCGACCTTCCAGAAGGTAAAGTCAGCGGTGCCGCAATGAGACAGTTTTTGCACAAAGGGTGTCACCTCTCCAGACCGTGGCACCAAGTGGATTTCCCAGTTGTAGCTGCTTTGAGCAATCTTCGCGCGCAGATCATCCGTCACCGCATCGCACATAATCAAAACAATCGGATCCCGGCTATTGAGTTGCAAGTCCTTGAGGGCCGACAAAACATTGCTGTCTTTTTCAAGGGCAAGGCAAGCAACTGCAGACGCCGGGTTTGTGTCCAGAATGGACAAAGGCATCTCGCCATTCTGATGCCCACAGGACGCCTGGTCCGGACCGGTCGCCGCTTGGCTCACCCTGAGCGGGAGAAGCCAATCTGCTTTGCGCGCAACGGCATGAGCCGCGATCTGACGGTCGAGGGCAAGCTTGGCAAACCCCAAGTCCCCCAGGTCAGACATGTCGCCTTGATCCAAAGGAAGTTCCACCAACGAACTGTGAAACGCACAGGTGCCAAGACGCGGCACATGAACCTGGCGGCATCTGATAAGCTCTGCTTCTGCGTTAAAATCGCTGCGCGCGCCCTTGGCGTGGTAATCCGCCATTGGCTGCAAAATCAGAGCTCCCTCCACGCAGAGGACGGATTTTCCCGCGCAATTGGCGAGCGCCTGCGTCATCCGCTGAACATAGTTCTGCGGATACAAAAAGCAGTCGTCACAGGCCAGAAAGACGGCGTCCTTGATTTGCCCAAGGCCCCAAAGTTTTCCCGAAATCCCATCACGGGTGCCATCCGGGTCCAACTGGCAGGTAACCTGCCCCAGACCGGCGAGGAAACGAGGCACTTCAGTGTATCCAGAAAGGGTCAGGAATAACCCATCAACCTGAGGCAACAACGACATAACCGCAGCTCGCAGCACCGCTTCATTCCCCGCAGCTGAGCTCATTCCTGCATAAATGCCTGTGGTCTTTGGCAGCTTGCCGTCCAAAGTGGCCAGCAAATTGCCGGTAAAGGTTTCTTCCTCGCTCTTTGGCTCCAGCCCATGTTCGAAAAGGAAAATCGGCGTTTCGCTGAAACTCCGGGTTTTGCGATACCCATAGGGACGCAGCACATCCTCGATCGCGGACAGATGCTCCAACGTCGCCGCTCTGGCGACCAGCATGGGTTTACAGCGCTCCAGAACTTCGGCGGCCCCGGCCAGAACAACCTTTTCCAGGCCCGCGGCGTCAATGCGGATGAGGTCGACAAAGCGGGTGCCCAGAACGTCGTCCAAAGATCCGGTCGAGCCTGCGCCCTCCCGACCACAGACCGAGGCGTTGCTCAGCTCTATCTGGTGTTCAAGGTTGTTCAACGCGATCGACGTCTCAAGGACCTCACGGGCGTCTTGGGCAGGTTCAAATGCCAGAACCTTGGCTCCGGTTACTTTGGCAAAAAACAAAGAGCTATTGCCAATACCCGCGCCGATATCAACTACCATTGCATCATCAGGGAGCAACACGCCCACCTCGGCCAGAATATCTTGCTCGAAGAACTTCTTGGTTGTGCGAATGGTCTTTTGAACGAGATCAGACGGGTTCGGCAGATAGAACGACACGTCTTGCTGAAACGCAGAAACCCGCGTGACATTCTTGGCGAGCTGTCCTGCCGCGGCCTTCACCGCTTGCCCGGTGGCCTTCACTTTACTGTGGACACTCATTTCACGCTTCCTTCTCGTTGGCGAAAATCACACAGCCTGTTCCGCCAATTGCACCACTGCATGCGGTCAGGCTCGGTGCGAGGGCCAGAGCCCCTTCTGCGATGCCATCAGCGGCCCCCAGATCGGTGGTGAGCGCACAATAGTGGAAGCCCGTTGTGGCAATATGATTTGCAAGCGCAGGCAGGCCAAGCACCCCAAAGGCGACTTGGTTCTTTTCGCCACAAGCATCTACGATCACGACAGAGAAAACGCCCTGCCCATCCAGGACCGACAAGGACGGGAACGGACAATCATATGTGCCAATCCGCAAAGGTGCACGCGGCGCTTCGATCATGCGTATGGACTGTTCCAATCCGGCAAGGGCCGCTTTTCCCTGAATGGCGGCCGCTTCCACGGCGTTGTCAGCCAAACAGGTCACCTTTGTTGCGTCGTCGTCGAGGAGCGCCGCAATGGAAAGAGCAAGTTCGCCGTTGCCAATGCACAAGACCTCACCCGGTGTTTTGCGCAGAATCTGTTGCAGCGACACCAGTTGCATCGGCGTGAGACTCTTGGCGATCACGGACTGTGCAAACAGGATTTTTGGGGCCTCGGACAAGAGATATTCGGCGGCTTTCGCCTGCCACTGCACCGCCCCACTTTCGGGAGGTGGCGATACAGGACGCGGCGCTGTGGTTGGTTCGGAAGTATGGGTCACGGCTGCCTCCTCGGCTTCCTTTTCCGCCAAGATCGGCAGCGGCTTCATCTGCATGATCTGCTTAGCATTCCCCGACTGCAAAGCAGAGCTCAGTCCAATGGAATTGCTGTCGAGATTGTGCAGCGAATAGGGGTTTGACGCCGTGTAGCGATAGGCGTGTTTGGGAATAAAGGCATAGTTCCGCGTCTGATCCAGGACCGGCAGCGCCAAAGCGACATCACAGGCTCCTTGGAACCACTGGCCATGCATATCCTTGAAATAGCTCTCTGGAATATTAGCCAGCAGGGCCGCGCGAAAGCTGAAGAAATGGCTGGTTCGCCAGCCCTGCTGTCGCGGAGATCGCGACGGATCCAGTTGCTGGTTCTGTCCTTTAAAGCCGGTATCGGTGAAGAAATTGGACCAGACGACATCTTTGCCAGCGGAATAATATGCTGCCATTTCAGCCAGAATGCCCGGGTCTGCCAGTTGATCATCAGCATCCAAAATCGCAATAAAGTCAGCATCTTTGGCGCGCGGACGCAGATGTTCCCAAATATTGCGGGACTTTCCGAATTTTTCTTCGTTGCGAAAATAGTCAAAGCGACCGGGGAAAAGCGTATTCAAATAGTGACGTGCGATCCGCCCCGTTTGATCCTCTGATGCGTCATCAACATAGACCACATGAATGTCGTCCATTGTCTGCCGCGACAGGCTGCGCAACGCCTCGGCAGCGTACATCTCGCAATTGCGTGCGGGCATAAAAACAATGCATTTTGTCTGGGTGATCGGCTGTGTGTCTAACATCGTGCCCTTCTAGCGTCCCGTTTCCAGCAGCTTGCCATTCCTACAAATGGCACAGCAGGCCCCTTTTGGACCCGGCTCGGATATTTGCCCGAGTCTGGTTACCACCGTCTTTACAAACTGCGGACACGCCTGAGAAAATCAGAAGGGACTGGCCAATCCTGGCCTAGGTTTGCGACCCGCGCCAGCGCGAAGCGAGACGTTTCATTCGCCGATGCACCACACGCGCCATATCGGCGAAAGGGCGCAGGTAAATATCCAAAACATTCGTCGCGCTGGCCTCTTTGGCAGGCAGGCCAAAAGTCAGCTTTCTGTCCCGCTCTGACAGATGCAGGGACCCAAACGCCCAATCCCAGACGGCAAAGGCTGCACCAAAGTTTTTGTCGTGGTGTTCACGCGCAGTCGAATGATGCACTTGATGCTGGGCCGGCGAAATCAACAGATGTTCAAGCCATGCCCAATACCGGATCGCCACATGTGAATGACGCAAGTTCGACCCCGTGACATGGAAGGCAAAGGACAAAACATTGACGCCAACCACGGTGTAAAGGTCTACCTTTGACCCAAACAGGTACAGACAGATCGCCATCGTCGTCCCCTGAGCCAATGCACCCCTCATCGCATACAGAACCCCTTCAAGCGGATGTACCCTGTACACTGTAATTGGGGTCATGGTTTCGGCAGAATGGTGCACTTTGTGGATTGCCCACAGCAGGGGCCACCGGTGCATCCAACGATGCAGAAGATACTTCGACAGGTCATCAACAAAAAAAAGAACAGTCGTAAAAATGGCGACAACCCAACCTGTTGGCAGATGGCTAAACTGCCCTTGGCGCACCCACGGCACATCATGCAAAGCATAGAAAAGCGCGGTCGCAATGGCCAACTGGCTGACCAGAACCGGAGAGATAAACAGCGTAAACACCCGGTTCAGCAGGAAGATCTGATAGTCCGCCAGTGCCGAGCGCGAAAAAAACACCCGCTTATCAAACACCTCAACAAAGGCTGCCCGCCAGCTGCGGCCGCGGGCGGCCACCAACCAGACCAATGCCAGCGCAACCGCCAAAAGCAGATACCCGAAGAAGACGCGCTTCTTCGGGTTGGAGAAATCGGCAAAAAGCGCCGGTATCTGCTGCAACAGGTCCAGGGCCTGTTATCCTCCGAATAAGGGCCGGGCGAAGCCGGCCACAGGATGTTTAGTCGGTTTCCGCCGCCTCGGTTGCGCCCAGCTTGTCTGCCAGAGCTGCCAGATCCGCAGTTGCGTCGTTTGCCAGCGACTTCAAACCAAAGGTGTCTTTCAGCAGCTTCTGAACTTTGAGCATGTTGACCTGATAGTCTTCAAGGCTCATTTCGCGGCCCCGGATCACATTGCCATCGGCGTCAATGTCGCTGACCATTTTGCCGTCCAGCATTGCCGGGCCAAAGCCCACCAGCCAGTTCAGGTCAAAGGCCGTGGCGCCGAGGTTGGATTTGCCGGTCTGCAACGCCATGGTGAAGCCTTTCAGCTCGCCCCAGTGTTTGACATAGGCGCGCAGCGCCTTGTCCTGGTCTTCGCCGGATTTCAGCGTGTTGATGTCCTTGTAGACCGAGCCTGCATATTTGAACGCCGCTTCGGCCAGAACCTGCTCCCACGCGCTTTCGATGGTTGCGGCATAGCCCACCAGCTGGGCGCGCTGTTCGCTTGTCAGGGCGGCGCCATCAGCGGATGCGATCAGGGCACGGCCGTCACGGAAAGCACCAAAGATGGTGCCCATGTAATCGGTGGATTTGGTGCCGCCTTTGTCTGCACCAGCCGCATAGTAGGCCGGGCCAAAGACATATTCGGTTTTCAGGTCAACCACACCGTCGCCATTGGCGTCCGCCGCCGCCAGATCCTTGCGCTTCGCAACGCCGTAGTTCTGGTTCGGGTCGAGGTTTACAGAGTGTGCCGCTGCACCAAAGTAGCCGAAGGCTTCGTCCCAAACGTGCTCTTTTCCGGTGTAATATGCGCCGTCCTTGTAAGGCTTGTCGTTCGGCTTGTTGTCCGCCGCCAGTTTCTCGTCGAGGTAGTTGTCGACCGCCTGACTGTAGGGCATCGCGCCGAGCGTGAATTTGGAAATCAGCTGACCATAGTCAAAACCGTTCACAGCGTCATAGCCCTGCTCGGAGGCCGCCGCCATGGAGATCATCTGCAGCATCACATCGAGGCCGGATTTGTTACCCGGCCACGCAGGCATTGCACCTTTATAGAACTTGCCCGAGATGTTCTTGCCTTTGGAGATCTCGTTCACGGTGGTCTGCTTGATCGGGAAACCATCTTTGGAGGTCGGCGCAATGATCGGCAGATCTTCGTCAGAGCCGTTGAAATAGGCCAGCATCTGCGCCTCGAGCGCGGCTGCGTTGTGGCCGCCGTCCCCTTTGTAGGCCAGCGCTTTCAGGCTGTCGTGCAGCACGTGACGGGCAACCTGACCGGAGTAGGAGACAGAATTCGTCTTGTCGCCGCTGTAGGATTTTTCAGTGATCGGGAAGGGGCCATAGACCTCGCCCGCCAGAGCTGCGGAACCCGCGACCGCCAGAACAGCCAGTGCGGTGGTGAATTTCAGTTTCGACTTGAGCATGACGCCCCCAATTCTCGACTATAATAGTCATGTTTCAATTTCTGACAGTTCTAATCAGTTATTTACATCAGCAAGTCAAGCAAACTTTGCCGCAGTTTTTTTGGACGGGGTCACCACTGGTCGAAAAATCCCGCAGCGAGTGTTTCTGTTTTGATCGTTTTCGCGCTAGAATTTTTTCAACGGTGATCATTGTTGCTTGATCCTGTGCATACTGCTCAGTAAGGACGGGCAAAAAGCGCGGCTGTGTGTGCCTTTGGACAAAGGTGCTTGCACGTCCCAGCCAGACGATTTTAGGCAAGGACAGACTCGTGACGACCACTTCTGATAAGATCAAGCCCTTGAAATCCTTAGAGAATACGGAAACTCCTGACACATGTGGTAACGCCCCCTCCGCAAAAGAGGTGGCCAATCTTTACGGTCTCGATTCGTGGGGAACGGGGCTTCTTGACGTCACAGAGGACGGTGAACTTGCCTTGCGCCTGCCGCAAGAGCCGGACACGAAAGCGACCTCGCTGCCCGCGATCATGACCGCATTGGCCCAACGCGGCATCAACGCGCCCATGGTCCTGCGCGTTCAGCCCTATCTGGATGCCGCGCTCGAACGGCTGAACCTCGCCTTTGCGCGGGCAATGGCGGACAATCAGTACAATGGTGCCTACCGTGGCGTTTTCCCGATCAAAGTGAACCAACAAGCCGAGGTGGTCAGTCACCTCGCCCGCTCTGGCAAAATCTATCATTACGGGCTCGAGGCGGGCTCCAAACCCGAATTGATGGTCGCTCTGTCGCAGCCCCTGTCGTCCGAAGCCCTTTTGGTCTGCAATGGCTACAAAGACGAGGACTTTGTCCGCCTGGCCATTCTATCGGGCAAACTGGGCCGCAAGACGGTTCTGGTCATCGAAACCCCGGAAGAGTTTGAGATTATCCTGAAGGTCAGCCGCGAGTTGGGCGAAAAACCCATGCTGGGCGTGCGGGTCAAACTCACCGAACGCGTGGGCGGCAAGTGGGAAGCCTCTTCGGGGGACCGATCCACCTTTGGTCTGGGGGCGCGCGAACTGGTCGCGATGATCGCACGGATGCGCGAGACCGGTTTCCTCGAGTGTCTGGTGCTGCAGCACAGCCATCTGGGCAGCCAGGTTCCAGACATGATCGACATTCGCCGTGCCGTGTCCGAAGCCTGCCGCTTTTATGTTGAACTACATGCTATGGGCGCGCCGCTGACGCATATTGATTTCGGTGGCGGCCTAGGGGTGGACTACACTGGTTTCCAAGAAGCCGAAGACAATTCCGTGAACTACACCGTAGAGGAATACGCCTCTAACGTTGTGGAAACGCTGCGCTATGCGCTGGAAGAAGCCGACCTGCCGCATCCCGACATTGTCACCGAAAGTGGCCGTTATGTGGTGGCGCAGTCGTCGATCTTTATCTTCAACGTGCTGGGTGCCACGCTCTACGATCAGCCCAAGCCGCCAGAGTTGAAGCCCGATGACCATCACCTGCTCACCGATCTTATGGCCGTCGCCGGTTACGTCGATGGCCGCCGCCTGCGCGAAGCGCTGAATGACGCGGTCTATTACCGTGACGAACTGCGTGCGCTGTTCCGCCGTGGCCAGATCGACCTCGAACAACTGGGGCGGGCAGAATCCGCGTTCCTATATTTGGCGTCGCGTTTCAAAACAGCCATGGCGCAGGACAATCAGCACCACGTGGCGCTGGCCGACTTCACCGACCATTACCACGGCAATTTCTCTTTGTTCCAATCCCTGCCGGATGTCTGGGCAATTGACCAGCTGCACCCGATGATGCCGCTGCAACGCCTGAACGAAATGCCCACGCGGCAAGCAATCTTTAGCGATATTACCTGCGACAGCGACGGTAAGATCAGCAAGTTTGTGACCGCCGACGGCCCGGCGGACGCCTTGCCCGTTCACGACTTGCGACAAGACGAACCCTACCACGTCGGCGTATTCTTTGTCGGCGCGTACCAGGAAACGCTGGGCGATTTGCACAACCTCTTTGGCGATGCCAATGTGGTCACCATCTCGCTTGACGGCAATGGTGGTTTCGCAATCGAGCATGAAACCGAAGCCGACAGCATCTGGGAGGTGCTGTCTTATGTGGAATATGACCCGCGCGACTGTCTGGACGCGCTACGCCGCGAGGCCGAGGCTGCGCTGGCCGCGGGTCGCCTGACCCCGCTGGAACGCCGCCAGATCATTGAGGCCTATAAGAAGGCGCTTGCGGGTCACACTTATTTTGAATGAGCAAGTCCGGGGAACCCCTCGGGCAAGCCACCCCCTCTGACAGAAGGAAATAACGGATGAACAAGGTTCTGGTTGTCGGCGCCGGCGGTGTCGCTGCAGTTTCAGTGGTCAAAATGGCCATGCACCCCGAGATCTTTGGTGAGATCACACTGGCCAGCCGCACGCTGTCCAAATGCGAAGACATCGCCAAGAACGTCAAAGATCGCACTGGCGTGACGATCAAGACGGCGCAGCTGGATGCAATGAAGGTCGAAGACACAGTTGCCCTGATCCGCGAAAGCGGCGCAGAGCTTCTGGTGAACCTCGCCCTGCCCTATCAGGATCTGGTGCTGATGGATGCCTGCCTTGAAGCGGGCATTCACTACCTGGACACTGCGAACTACGAACCCGAAGACGAGGCAAAGTTCGAATACAGCTGGCAGTGGGCCTATCAGGAGCGCTTCAAAGAAGCAGGCCTGACCGCGATTCTGGGCGCAGGCTTTGATCCGGGCGTGACCTCGATCATGGCGACCTGGGTGCGCAAGCACAAACTCGACGGCATTCGCCTGATCGACATTCTGGACTGCAATGGCGGCGACAATGGCAAAGCGTTTGCAACCAACTTCAACCCGGAAATCAACATCCGCGAAGTGACCGCGCCTGCCCGCCACTGGGAAAACGGCGAGTGGATCGAAAGCCCCGCAATGACCCACAAATACGAGTTCGACTTCCCCGCCGTGGGCAAGAAGAACATGTATCTGATGTATCACGAAGAGCTGGAGTCGCTGTCGACCCACTTCTCTGAGATCGAGCGCGCCCGCTTCTGGATGACCTTTGGCGATGCCTACATCAACCACGTCACCGTGCTGCAGAACGTTGGCATGACGGGTATTGAGCCGGTAATGCACGAAGGCACGGAAATCATCCCGCTGCAGTTCCTGAAAACCCTGCTGCCTGACCCCTCCGAACTGGGCGAGCTGACCAAGGGCAAAACCTGCATCGGCGACATTATCACCGGCCCCGCGAAAGACGGCGAAGGCGAGAAGACCTACTACATCTACAACATCTGCGATCACGAAGAGTGCTATGCAGAAGTTGGCGGTCAGGCCGTGGCCTATACCACCGGCGTGCCTGCGATGATCGGTGCAGCAATGGTGATGCAGGGCATTTGGCGCGAACCCGGTGTGTGGAACACTGAACAGCTGGATCCCGATGCGTTCATGGACATGCTGAACAAAGACGGCTTGCCCTGGCAGGTGGTTGAACTCGACGCACACCCCGAGTTCTGATCTGCGGAGATGGATATGGACACCAAGACCCTCCATCGCGCGGACTTCGCCCGGTTCGACCTGAACCGGGTGCCCTCACCCTGTTTTGTGGTGGATGAGGTTGCCGTTGAACGCAACCTCCAGATCCTTGCCCAGGTGGCAGAGGCCTCTAGCGCCCGTATCCTCTCGGCTCTCAAGGCCTTTTCAATGTTTTCTGTCGCACCTCTGGTGCGGCAGTATCTCTCCGGCACCTGTGCGTCTGGCATCTATGAGGCCCGTCTGGGTCGCGAAGAATATGGTGGGGAGGTCACCACCTATTGCGCCGGGTACAAACCCACCGACATGCCGGAAATCCTGCACCTGTCGGATCATGTGATTTTCAATTCTCCCAGTCAGCACCGCCGGTTTGCCGGTCAGGTCGCCGAGGCCCGCGCGGCGGGTGAAACCGTCAGCCTCGGCCTGCGGATCAACCCCGAACATTCCGAGGGCTGGACCGAAAAATACGACCCCGCCGCGCCCTGCTCGCGTCTTGGCACGCCGATATCGAAACTGTCTGCGGATGACTGGGACGGGATTGAAGGGCTGCATATGCACACCCTCTGCGAACAGGGGTTCGAGCCCCTGCAGCGCACCTGGGCGGCGCTGGAGCCGAAGATCACCGACATCCTGCCACGTCTGAAGTGGCTGAACCTTGGCGGTGGCCACCATATCACGCAGCCCGATTACGACCGTGACGGGCTGATCGCTTTTGTCCGCGACCTGCGCGCGCGCTTTGATGTCGAGGTCTATCTGGAACCGGGCGAAGCCGTTGCGATCAATTCGGGCATTTTGGTAGGTGAAATCCTTGACGTGCTGGACAACAGCATGCCGCTGGCAATCACTGATATCTCGGCCACGTGCCATATGCCGGATGTTCTAGAAGCCCCCTATCGTCCCGATCTTCTGGGCGAAGTCGAAGACGTCGCGCCTCACCGTTTGGGAGGGCCATCCTGCCTCGCTGGTGATGTGATCGGTGATTATCGCTTCGCGACTGCTCCCGAGGTGGGGCAACGATTCGCCTTTTTGGACCAATCCCACTATTCGATGGTGAAAACCAATACCTTCAACGGCGTACCCCTTCCGGCGATTGCGCTGTGGAATTCCGATACTGATGCGTTGCGGATCCTGCGCCGCCCTGCATACGAAGACTTCAAGGAGCGCCTGTCATGACTGATTTCCTCGAGGGAGAGCTGTCTCCGACTGAATGCAATGTCGACACCGCCAAGTTCCGCGTGATTCCGGTGCCTCTGGAACGCACCGTGTCTTATGGCAGCGGCACCAAAGGCGGCCCCGACGCCATTCTGAACGCTTCAACCGAACTGGAACGCCTGCACCGCGGCGCGGAGCCTTGCGCGGCCGGGATTTTCACGGAAGCCGCTGTTGATTGCGACGGCCCCCTGCCCGAAGTGATGGACCGAATTGCTGCGCGCACTTCAGCTGCTGTGGCTGCGGGCGCGGTGCCTGTGACCTTGGGCGGGGAACACGGGCTCAGCTATGGTGCGGTGCGCGGTGTGGTGCAGGGCCTTGGCCGACCTGTCGGAATTATTCAAATTGACGCCCATGCCGACCTGCGCAAGGCCTATCAGGACGAACGCCACTCTCATGCCTCTGTCATGCAATTGCTGGCCGAGGAAGACGGGATCAGGATGGCGCAATACGGCGTGCGCGCCATGTGCCAGGAAGAGGTCGACCGCCGCGCAGCCTGCGGCGTGGTTGCGCTAGATGCTGAAGACCTGGTGACGGGCAATATTTCCGAGGTCACCCTGCCCGAGGATTTCCCGCAGGACGTCTACGTCAGCTTTGACGTGGATGGGCTGGACCCGTCGATCCTGCCCGCAACCGGCACACCAGTTCCCGGTGGTCTGGGATATTACCAGGCACTGTCGATCGTCCGCAGCGCCTGTAAGGGCCGCAATCTGGTCGGTCTTGACGTGGTGGAGCTCGCCCCTGTTGAAGGCAGCGAAGTCAGCGACTTTACCACCGCACAGATTGTCTATGCCCTTATGGCGATGGCCTGATACCACGCGCCGCACCCCTCGAAAGAAAGCCGGGCTCTTTCAGTAAGAGCCCGGCCTTTTTGTTTGATTTGCTGCGACTTACTTGTTCTTCGCCCATTTACGGTCGAGTTTCTGCTGCAGCAGGTAAAGAGCAACCATAGTCACCACAACGGCCGACAGCAGGTAGAGCGCCGCCGCCCAAAGCCCGAAGGCCCACGCGAGGAACAGCCCAACCAGCGGCGCAAATGCGGCACCAAGGATCCAAGACAGGTTGGTCGCAAGTGCGCTGCCCGAGTAGCGGAACTCGGGCGCGAAACGGTCCGGAACAATTGCACTGGACTGACCGTAGGAAAAACCCAGCACGGCAAGACCAAAGATAATGTAAAGCGCCGGGCTGGTTTCAAGCATTCCGATCGAAAAGCTCAGCAAAACAACCAAACCGCAGCTGACCCAAGTTACAACGCGACGCGAAAACCTGTCGGCGAGCACGCCCGACAGCATAACGGCGCCAATCGCCAATGTGCCGCCTAGCAGCTCAAAGAGCAGAATGTCAGTCACACTATTGTCGCTCAGAAGCAATGTGTAGCTCAGCGGGAAAACCGTTACCATGTGGAACAGAGCGTAGCTGGCCAGCGGCAACAGCGCCGACAGAACGATGGTGTCCCCTTCGCTGCGCAGCAGTTTCGGCAGCGGTGCGGATTTCAGAAGCGTCTCATCAGAGTTGCCAAAATTGGTGGTCAGCAGACGCAGACGCGCAAACAAAGCCACCACATTCACAGCCATTACCGCGAAGAAGGCAAAGCGCCAGCCGTAGCCAAGGAATTCCTCTTCGGTCAAGAATCCCGACAGCACATAAAACAGCGCCGCTGCGACGCAGAAACCGATGGGGCCACCCAGCTGCGGAACCATGCCATAAATGCCCTCGCGACCTTTTGGCGCAGCGTTCTTCAGCTGAAGCGTGATCCCGTCCCACGCCCCGCCAAGACCAAGGCCCTGAACGAAGCGCAGAGCCGCCAAACTAATGGGGGCAAGAATGCCGATTTGGTCGTATCCGGGCAGCAGACCAATGGCGACCGTGGACACGCCGAGCACCATAAGAGCCAGTGTGATCTTACCGGGTCGCCCAATTTTGGTCTGGATACTTCGCCCCATAAGGCTAGCGATTGGCCGAGCCAAAAAGGCCAATGAAAACAAGGCAAAAGACCACAGCGTGCCTGCAACTGGATCAAGATGTGGAAAGAAAACCGCCGGAAAAACTAGGGCCGATGCAATCGCGTAAACGAAAAATCCGAAGAAATCTGTGACCCGGGCCATGACCACTGTGGTGATCACGTCGTCGATTGTCACGCTCTGTTGGAAGTTCGTGTCGGTTGTTGCCATGTAATAGTCTCCTTTGGCGTAGGGTCTTCTTTAGTCGTCTTGTTGGGGTCTCTCAGTTAACTGCCCAAAAAATGTTCGCGTGGGGATTAGTACTGGTGCGCACCTTGTGCCTCCCTACCTCTCGCGCTAAGTCGTCGCGCGAGCGGTTATGCTTCTCCTCCCTTAGGAGCTTAACCACCATTTAGTCCTGAAACAAACACTAACACTGGTGCACCATGCGGTTCTCACAGGTCGCCCTCCTCACGGGCCTGATGTTCCTCCTGTCTGGTTGCAACCTTGTCGTCCTCAATCCTTCGGGCGACATTGCAGCACAACAGGGCGATTTGATCGTCTATGCTACCGTTCTTATGCTTATCGTGATCGTTCCGGTCATGGCACTGACGGTCTTCTTCGCCTTCAAATATCACAAAGACAAAACCGATTCGGCTTACGAGCCGGACTGGGACCACTCCGTTAGCCTTGAAATCGTCGTTTGGGCGGTTCCGCTGGCTATTATTATCTGCCTTGCAGGTCTGACCTGGGTCGCGACACACCGTCTGGAACCCTATGATGATCTCAAGCGTATCTCAGCTGAAAAGCCGCTGGATCCCAACGTTGAACCGCTCGAGGTTCAGGTTGTCGCGCTCGACTGGAAATGGCTGTTTATCTACCCGGAACAGGGCATTGCCACTGTGAACGAAGCCGCCGTGATCGTAGATCGCCCGGTTGAATTCAAACTGACCTCCAACACCGTGATGAACGCGTTCTATGTCCCCGAAATGGCGGGCATGATCTACACCATGGCGGGCATGGAAACCGAGCTGAACGCGGTCCTGAACCACGCTGGCACCTTTGAAGGTTTCTCTGCGAACTACTCCGGTAACGGCTTTTCCGGCATGCGCTTTGACCTGCACGCCTCGGATGAAGCTGGCTTTGACGCCTGGGTCGAAAAGGTCCGTGCAGAAGGCAACGAGCTGAGCCGCGAAGCCTTTGTTGCGCTGGAAGAGCCTTCCAAGAACAACCCCGTTGCCTACTTCGGCGCTGTCGAAGCCGGTCTCTGGGACAAGGTTCTGAACCACTGCGTCGGTGACGACGAAATCTGCCTGAACGACATGATGATGGTGGACGCCCTTGGTGGCGGTGGTGTTGAAGGCCTGTACAACCGCGAACTGTTCCGCGGTCTGTGCTCTGCGGATGACCCCGAGGCCCTGTTCCTGATGCTCCGCGACGAGCATGCAAGCATCAAGTCCGAGATCATCTCTGCAATGACCCTGCTGCCCCCGGCGCATGACGCACCGCTGCAGCAGTCCACCCCTCTGGAAGCGAACTGACATCCAATGGCAAACGTACACGCAATTGCCGAAGCTGCTGAGCACGTGAACAACGTGCACTGGCTGTGGGGCAAAATCACTTGGGATGCGCATACATTCCCATTCCTTTACGACCCGATCATTGCCGTCACCTTTGCCGGCGTCATCGTGGCAACGCTCGCCCTTCTGGGCGCGCTGACTTACTTCCGTCTTTGGGGGTATCTCTGGACCGAATGGTTCACCTCCATCGACCACAAGAAAATCGGTATCATGTATATGGTGCTGGCGGTCATCATGATGGTGCGGGGCTTTGCCGACGCGCTATTGATGCGGGTTCACCAAGCCCTCGCCTCGGCCGGGTTGTTCGAACTTCTACCCGCGTATCACTATGACCAGGTCTTCACCGTTCACGGTGTGATCATGATCTTCTTCGTTGCGATGCCTTTCGTGACCGGTTTCATGAACTATGTGATGCCGCTGCAGATCGGTGCCCGCGACGTGGCCTTCCCGTTCCTGAACAACTTCAGCTTCTGGCTGACAGTCTCCGGCGCGGTTCTGATCATGATCTCGCTGTTTGTCGGCGAATTCGCAGCCACCGGCTGGCTGGCCTACCCGCCGCTGTCAGGGCTTGAGTTCTCTCCGGGTGTTGGCGTCGACTACTATCTGTGGTCGCTGAACATCGCTGGTATCGGCACGACCCTGTCGGGCATCAACCTGGTTGTCACCATCGTCAAGATGCGTGCACCCGGCATGACCTGGATGAAGATGCCTGTTTTTGTCTGGACCACGCTCTGTACCAACGTCCTGATCGTTGCGACCTTCCCGGTTCTGGCCGCCACCCTGGCGCTGCTGACTGCAGACCGCTACCTCGGCACCCATTTCTTCACAAACGACATGGGCGGCAGCGCCATGATGTATGTGAACCTGATCTGGATCTGGGGTCACCCGGAGGTCTATATTCTGACCCTGCCGGTGTTCGGTATCTTCTCCGAGATCGTTCCGACCTTCTGCAAGAAGCGCCTGTTTGGCTACACCTCTATGGTTTACGCGACCTGCGTGATCATGATCCTCAGCTACATCGTTTGGCTGCACCACTTCTTTACGATGGGTGCGGGCGCGGATGTGAACTCCTTCTTCGGCATCACCACCATGATCATTTCGATCCCGACCGGTGCGAAGCTGTTCAACTGGCTGTTCACCATGTACAAAGGCCGCATCTCTTACGAGCTGCCGATGATGTGGACCGTGGCGTTTATGCTGACCTTCACCATTGGTGGCATGACCGGCGTTCTGCTGGCGGTTCCCCCTGCGGACTACGTGCTGCACAACTCTCTGTTCCTGATCGCGCACTTCCATAACGTGATCATCGGCGGCGTTGTCTTCGGCATCTTTGCGGGCATCAACTACTGGTGGCCCAAGGCCTTTGGCTTCAAGCTTGACCCGTTCTGGGGCAAGGTGAGCTTCTGGAACTGGGTGCTGGGTTTCTGGTTTGCCTTCATGCCGCTCTATATCCTCGGCCTGATGGGTGTGACCCGTCGTATCAGCGCCTTTGAAGACACGTTCTATGCTGTGTACTTCTTTGTCGCGCTGCTGGGTGCGCTGATGGTGGGTGCTGGTCTTCTGGCCTTCATCGTCCAGATCCTGGTGTCGATCCTGAAGCGTGAAGAGCTGAAATGTGGCGATGACCCCTGGGGTGGCCGTACGCTGGAGTGGGCAACCACCTCTCCGCCGCCGTACTACAACTTTGCTTTCAGCCCGCGTGTTTACGCTCTGGACGCATTCCACCACATGAAGGAACACGGCGCGACCCGCCCGACCTCTGGGTTTGTTCCGATCCACATGCCGCATTACACCGGCAGCGGGATCATCATCTCTGGTCTTCTGACGGCAATGGGTTTTGGTCTGATCTTCCACATCTGGTGGCTGGCAGGCATTACCTTCCTGGCGTCCGTGGTCTGGGGCATTGCCCACACCTTCAACTACAACCGCGACTATTATGTGCCCGCTGACGAGGTCCGAGCAATCGAGACCGCCGGTAACCCGGCCGCGGCAGGGGCGGAGTAACGCAAATGGCATCTTCAATTGCATCCCCGGCCCCGGAAGGCGGCTACCAGTTCTACGTCACCGAAGATCCTCACCATGACCATCATGGTGGGGACGACGAAGAGCACCACCACGAAACCGGCACCATGCTTGGTTTCTGGATCTACCTGATGAGCGACTGCCTGATCTTTGGCATTCTCTTTGCAGTCTACGCGGTTGTGGGTCAGAACTATGCGGCTGGCCCCTCGCCCGCGGACCTGTTCGAGATCGACAAGATCTTGCTGGCGACCTTCTTCCTGTTGTTCTCGTCGATCACTTACGGTTTTGCCGTGATCAACATGCAGCAGAAGAAACAGAACGCGATGATGTTCTGGCTGATCATCACTGGACTGTTCGGCTTTGGCTTCCTGGTGATGGAGGTTCTGGAGTTCGAACACCTCTGGCATCTGGGCGCAGGCCCGGGCGCAAGTGCCTTCCTGTCCGCCTTCTGGACGCTGGTGGGGACGCACGGTCTGCACGTGACTGCCGGTTCCATCTGGCTGGTTGTCCTGTTGGTTCAGGTGAAAATGCATGGTCTGACCGAGGCCAACATTCGCCGGATCCTCTGCCTCAGCCTGTTCTGGCACTTCCTCGACCTGATCTGGATCGGGGTGTTCTCCTTTGTCTATCTCACCGGGGTGCTGCTATGAGCGCGCATGATCATTCCGACCACGGATCTTACCGGTCCTACATCATCGGCTTCTTGCTGTCGGTTGTCCTGACAGTTGTCCCATTCTGGATTGTCATGGCCGACGTCGATGTCAGCCTTGGCGTCGCACTGGCGGTCATCTTTGGCCTCGGCGCGATCCAGGTTCTGGTGCATGTCTACTACTTCCTGCATGTCACCGTGCAGGCGGAAGACGGCTGGCAGTTCATGTCGCTGCTGTTCACTGCGATCCTGCTGATCATCATCATGTCCGGCTCTATCTGGGTCATGCTGCACCTGCATGAAAACATGATGCCCGCACATGATCAGATCGAACGCGTTCGGGACGTGAAATGACCAAGCGTCCGATGACGCATGAAGAAACTGAGGCGCGTCCACTTTGGGTGGACGCGCTTCTTCTTGTTCTGGCGGGTGTCGTCTTTGTCACCATGATCTCCCTTGGGAACTGGCAGATCAGACGGCTGTACTGGAAGCTGGATCTGATCGAACAGGTCGAAAACCGTGCCTATGGTGCGCCTGTTGCAATCCCGGAAACTGATCCCGTGCCCGAATACCTGCGCGTGACAACACGTGGTGAATTCCGCCATGACCTTAGCCTGCGCATCAAAGCCGTGACGGATCTTGGCCCCGGTTACTGGATTATGACGCCGCTTGTCACAGAGCAGAACACCCTTTGGATCAACCGTGGTTTCGCCCCAACCGGATATGACCCAACAGCCTTGAACCGCCCAATTGGCGCTCAGGTCATCACCGCTCTGGTACGCCAAAGCAGACCCGATGGAACCCTGCTGGAAAAGAACGATCCAACCGCCAAGCGTTGGTTTTCACCGGATATTCCAGCCATGAACGCGGCTGTTGGAATTTCGGCCCGCCACAGTTTCTACCTCGACGCGGCGCAATCGGCGGACCCTGGGGTGTGGCCACAAGGCGGCCTGACCATCCTTGATTTTCGCAACAATCATCTGAGCTATGCGCTGACGTGGTATGCAATGGCCGCGCTGTTTTTGGCAGCGATGATCTATGTGGTTTACAGCCGCTTTCAGACCCTGCGCGCAAAAGGCTAAGCCCCTGTTCCGCGGCAACCCACCGGTCATCGAACGCAAGAATGAGTCGAGCACAACCTATAGTAGTTTACTAGTGATTCCTTCTGGTCTGGCTCTGTGTCGGTTCCAACCAAATGCCCCGCAATAGGACGTTGCACGTAGCGCGTTGTGGTGCGGAACAAAACCGACCAAACAACATCGTTTTTCGACACGAATCTGATCACATCACTTCCGGTGGCGTCGGATCGGAATAAGATGCTGAATAGGGTCCAGGAAATTTCCTGTTATATTCCTGTCACTTAACGGGTAAGCGTCGGAAATTTCAGCACTTTACGTGGCGCAAACTATCTAAAAATGCGCCAAAACGACCGGAGAACACCGAAATACGTTCGAAAATAAGGCCATGTCTCGAACACGGTATTCCTTGTCGCAAAAGACGTATCTCACGGGGCCAAAGCCGCTAAAACCGAAACCTTAAGAGGCGCTCGCTTTTGTCGCTATAGGCACTGGTTTGCGCCCTCACAGACTTTCAACCAAGAGCGGTTTGCGCGCAGACCAGTCGACGCATCGAAACCGTTCCACAGCAAGCAAGCCGCTCCGCGCGGCAGGAGAGCCAGGGCAATGGGTAAAAACATTGGTGAATTGATCGCTGCTCGCAAGCCAGGTCACGCGCTTGAGCAAGCCTTCTACAACGATCCCGACGTCTTCCAGACCGATCTTGAAGAAATCTTCTACAAAGAGTGGCTGTTCGCTATTCCGGCCTGCGATCTGGAAAAAGCAGGCAGCTTTGTCGCGCAGTCCATCGGTGCCTATAAGATCATCATCGTGCGTGGCCAAGACAATGTGATCCGGGCGTTCCACAACGCCTGCCGTCACCGTGGCTCCATGATCTGCAAGGTGGCCAAAGGCAACAGCCCCAAGCTGGTCTGCCCCTACCACCAGTGGACCTACGAACTCGACGGTTCGCTGATGTGGGCCAAAGACATGGGTCCAGAGTTTGATCCGTCCCAACATGGCCTGAAGACCGTTCACTGCCGTGAACTCGCTGGTCTGGTTTATGTTTGCCTCGCAGACGAAGCCCCCGATTTCGAAGAATTCGCCGAAACCGCGCGCCCCTATCTGGAGCCGCACGATTTGGGCAATGCAAAAGTCGCCTTTGAGAGCACCATTGTTGAGAACGGCAACTGGAAGCTGGTCTGGGAAAACAACCGCGAGTGCTACCATTGCGGCGGCAACCACCCGTCCCTGTGCCGCACCTTCTCGGACAACCCACGCATCACTGGCGCAAACCCGGACGGCACCTTCCCCGAGGAACTGCAAAGCCACTTCGACCGGTTTGAAGCGGCTGGTCTGGCTTCGAACTTCATTCTGGATGCTAACAAAGGCCAGTTCCGCGTCGCGCGTATGCCGCTTCTGGATGGCGCTGTCAGCTACACGCTGGACCGCAAGGCCGCAGTGACCAAGAGGCTCGGCACCATTCAGCACGACGACGCGGGCACGCTGGTTAAATTCCACTACCCGTCCACCTGGAACCACTTCCTGCCCGATCACTCCATCGTGTTCCGCGTCAACCCGATCTCCCCGACCGAGACCGAAGTGACAACCAAATGGCTGGTTCACAAAGACGCGGTTGAAGGCGTTGACTATGACCTGAAGCGTCTGACTGAAGTTTGGGAACACACCAACGACGAAGACCGCGAAGTGGTGGAGTTCAACCAGATGGGTATCAACACACCCGCTTACGAACCTGGTCCCTATTCCGAACTGCAGGAAAGCGGCGTCATCCAGTTTGTGGAGTGGTACCTGAACACCCTGAAACGCAACATGGGCCCTCAGGCCGTAGCCGCAGAGTAATAAGACTATGGCAAAGACAAGCGAACGCGGGTTTTGGAAAGATACAGAGACGCTGGAATGCGTCTCGATCGTTCCCGAAGTTGCAAACACCTATTCGTTTTCGTTCAAGGCACCTTCCGGGGCCTTGTTCGACTATGAGCCCGGTCAGTTCCTGACGTTGGAAATCCCGGTTCCCGGCGGCCCGCTCTACCGGACCTACACAATTTCGTCGTCGCCGTCTCGCCCGCGGTCGATCACCATCACCGCAAAGGCGCAGGCTGACAGCATCGGCACACGCTGGATGATCGACAATCTGGCGCCCGGCTCCAAAATCAAAGCGATCGGCCCGGCAGGTCTGTTCACCAACGCCGAAAGCCAGGCAAAGAAGTTCCTCTTCATCTCCGCCGGGTCTGGTGTGACACCTATGATGTCGATGACCGCCTGCATGTGGGACGAAGGTCAGGACATGGACGTTGTGTTCGTGAACTGTGCCAAACGCCCCTCGGAGATCATCTTCCGTCAGCGTCTTGAGCACATGGCCTCCCGCACGCCGGGTCTGGAGCTGAAATTTGTTGTGGAAGAAGCCGACAAATACAGCCCCTGGACCGGGTACCAGGGTCAGTTCAACCAGCTTATGCTGGGCCTGATGGCGCCGGACTATCTGGAACGCGAAGTTTACTGCTGTGGTCCAGAGCCGTTTATGAACGCCGTGCGCGAAGCGCTGGCCGGTCTTGGCTTTGACATGGACAACTACAATCAGGAAAGCTTTGGCGCGCCTGTTGAAGAAGTCGCTGATCAGCCTGATATGACCGAAGGCCTGCCGGATGACGAGGCAAGCGCAGAAGTCACATTTGCAGCGTCTGGTGTAACCGCGAAAGTGGCCGAAACAGACACGGTTCTGGCAGCAGCCCGAGCGAATGGTCTGAACATCCCGTCCGGTTGTACCTTTGGTGTATGTGGCACCTGTAAGGTCAAAAAGACCGAGGGCGAAGTGCACATGGTCCATAACGGTGGCATCTCGGACGATGACATCGCCGACGGCTATATTCTGGCGTGCTGTTCAAACCCAATCGGCAAAGTGACCGTCGACGTATAGTGCCGTTTGACCTGTCAGACAGGCTGATCTTTGCTGAACTCAAAACGACCTCAGGTGTATTTGCCTGAGGTCGTTTGCATTTTGATCTATTTCTTTCGCGCCATTTACGTGGATTTGACCCCACCAACTGTGGCGCAGACGAAACATTAACCAAAAATAGACACCCCAACTGGGGGAATTCCGCCGGTTCTGCCCCAGCCCTACAGATTTTCGCACGTCACACGGTATGTTCAAGGCAACAAAAAAAGTGTGTTGAGGCAGTATGAGATCTTTTATCGCTCTGAGTGCGTGCGCGTGCCTGATGTCCTGCGCAGCTGTTGGTCCGAACTACGTTCCTCCGCAGATCAATCTGCCGGACTCGTTTGCGTTTTCGGCCCGCAACCAATTGGAAGCCGCCGCGCAAGAACGTTGGTGGGAACGGTTCGGTGACAAAGAGCTGAATGCGCTCATGTCGGAAGGGTTAGCCGCCAGTCTGGACATTCAAATTGCAACCGAACGGTTGACCGAAGCCCGCGCAACTTACCGTGCACAACGCTCCGGTGCCAGCCAGGTCAGCGGCGACCTGTCTTTGCAAGCCGACCGCTTTGATGGTGGCGGAAGCCGCGAATTGGCCGAATTTGATGCAGCTTATGTGTTTGATCTGTTCGGCGGTTTCCGCCGCCGTCGCGAACAAGCCTTGGCCACTGTCGATGCGACCGCCGCCGAAGCACAGACCACGCGACTGGCGTTTCAGGCAGAGCTCTTCTCTGCCTATATCGAAGCGCGTTTTTTCCAACGCAGCCAGGTCATCACCCGTCGTTCGATCAAAAACCGCAGCGAGACCCTCAAACTGATCGACCAGCGCCGCGAGGTCGATGAGGCCACGTTGATCGACAACCGACGCGCCGAAGGCGAACTGGCCTTGCAGCGCGCAAACCTTCCCGCGTTCAAGACCGGGTTTGAGGTCAACACTGTGCGCCTTGGCACCTTGTTGGGCAAATCCAGCCCTGAAATCGCAGCCCGTCTGAAGAAAAGCTACAAAGGTATCCCGCTGCCGCGCAAAACCTACGGCGCCGGTGTGCCCGCAAACCTATTGCGGAACCGCCCAGACATCCGCGCGGCCGAACGCCGCCTGGCCTCTAGCATGGCTGCCGTGGGAGTCAGCGAAGCGGAACTCTACCCGTCATTGAGCGTTGGTGGCACGATCCGGGTTTCGTCTGACAACAGCCTTCAGATTGGCCCGGCGCTGACCATTCCGCTCTTGAGCAGACCACGCCTGCTGGCAAACCGCGACGCCGCAATTTCACGCGCGCGACAAGCCGAGCTGCAGTGGCAGTCCGCGGTGCGGGATGCCATCGGCGAGGTCGAAGAAAATCTGTCCCGCAGCAAGAACGGCTGGACCGAGATTTCGCAACTCCGCCGCGCCGCGGTGAGTTACAGCCAGCTCAGCAAATTGTCGCGGGACGCCTACAGCCTTGGTGCTGCGACCCTGTTTGAAACGCTGGACGCCGAAGACGATCTGACCGGAACGCAAACCCGTTTGGCACAGGCCTATCGCAGCTATGCGCTGGCACAAGCGCAGCTGGCCATTGCCACCGGTCGCGGTTCAATGGTGGGCGCACCAACGGATGAAACAGGTACCGAGCGCCCGACAAACTAGGGCTTCAATCCGACCTGACTGGTCACAGTCTCGTGGGGAACCCCTTCAAACCGTTGTGCGAAACGGCGCAAGAACCTATCCCTACCTCTCAACGTCCTTGGGCTGACCCCAATGACCTTGATTTAGAGGAGGATCCGAACTCATGCGTCTAACCGCCATTCTTGCTGCCGGCGTCTTTGCGACAGCTGCCCTTGCAGAGACTCCCTCCCCTGCGCCAAATCCAGACAACTGGGACGCCGTGTTGCAAGATGCCAACGGCGAAACAGTGTATTGGAACGCTTGGGGCGGTTCTCCGCAAACCAATGACTTCATTGCCTGGGTTGGCCAGCGCGTCAAAGACGAACACGGCGTGACCCTGAAACACGTCAAGCTCAGCGACACAGCAGACGCCGTCTCCCGCGTCATCGCGGAAAAATCCGCCGGTAAAACCAACGGCGGCGCCGTGGACATGATTTGGATCAACGGCGCGAATTTTGCAGCTATGAAAGACGCAGACTTGCTGTTTGGTCCCTTTGCCGAAGCACTGCCAAACTGGAAGTTCGTCGATGCGGACGGGAAGACCGTCACCACGGATTTCACCGTTCCAACCGAAGGATACGAAAGCCCGTGGGCCATGGCGCAGGTCGTTTTCATTTACGACAGCGAAACCTTGCCAAATCCGCCAAAATCTGCCGCAGCCCTGTTGGACTGGGCCCAGGCCAACCCGGGCCGGTTCACCTTCCCGCAGCCACCGGATTTTCTGGGCGGTACATTCCTGAAGCAAATGCTGATCGAACTGGCCGACGACCCCAGCGTTCTGCAATCGCCTGCCGGAGCCAATTATGCCGACGTCACTGCGCCGCTTTGGCAGTGGCTTGATGCCTTGACCCCATCCTTGTGGCGTCAGGGGCGCGCCTTCCCACAGACCGGTCCACGTCAACTGCAGCTGATTGACGATGGCGAAATCGACCTTGCGATCTCCTTCTCTCCGGGCGAGGCCAGCGCGGCCATTGCCAATGACCTGCTTCCTGACACCGCACGCACATTTGTGCTTGATGGTGGCACCTTGGGCAACGCGAGCTTTGTGGCCATTCCGTTCAATGCATCCGCCAAGGCCGGTGCCATGGTTGTTGCGGATTTCCTGCTGAGCCCCGAGGCACAATTGCGCGCTCAAACGCCTGATATCCTTGGATATGGGACCGTGTTGAACATGGATGCACTTGCGGCCTCGGACCGGGATGCATTTGCGGCGCTTGACCTCGGGCCAGCCACGCTTTCGCCCGCCGAACTGGGCCAGGCGCTGCCGGAACCACATGCCAGCTGGATGACCAAAATCGAGCAGGACTGGAGCACACGCTACGGTGCCGGAAACTGATCACCCGCGCATGGGAAGGCCGACCAAAGGGCCGGCCTTTTTTCCCACGCTGACCCTCCTTTTTCTGCTGGGTCCGGTTCTGGCCGGATTGCTGGGCACACTGCTTCCGAGTTTTGGCCTCCTCCGCCCATCTGGCGCGGCTGCCTTTTCTCTGGAGCCCTGGACCGCTTTGGCGGAATGGCCGGGCTTGGCGCGGTCTTTATGGCTGTCTCTTAAAACGGGTGTGATCGCAACACTCATTGCCTTTGTTTTGGCCGTCCTATTGGTGGCTGGGTGGCAGGGCACACGCTGGTTCAAAGTTGCGCATGGGCTTTTGTCGCCGTTGCTGTCCCTGCCGCATACGGCGGCGGCACTGGGCCTGGCCTTTCTCATTGCACCGTCCGGTTGGGTTGCGCGGCTGATGTCCCCTTGGGCCACCGGATGGAACCGCCCACCGGATATTCTGGTGCTGAATGACCCCGGCGGCTGGTCCCTCATCTTTGGCCTTGTGCTGAAAGAGCTGCCCTTCTTGTTGCTGATGCTGATCGCAACGCTACCCCAGCTGCAGGTCCGGGACCGGACCAATGTGGCAACGGCGCTGGGATATGGGGCTGTTCTTGGCTGGTGCCTGACCGTCCTGCCCGGGGCCTATCGTCAGACGCGACTTCCGGTCTACGCCGTTCTTGCCTATGCCATATCGAACGTGGACATGGCCCTGATCCTCGGCCCCACCGCCCCGCCGGTTTTGTCCATACAGATTCTCAATGCAATGAATGACCCAGACCTCGGTCTCCGTGCCCCAGCGGCCGCTGCCGCATTGCTGCAACTGGTTCTGGTGCTTGTTGCACTGATAATTTGGAAAGCTGGCGAAGTCGCGGGTGCAACATGCGTGCAAGCACTTTTGTGGCGCGGGGCTCGGGGCAACAGCTTGGCGTTTCGTGCGTTAAAGCCCATCGGGCTTAGCACCGTGACCGCAACCGCTGTTCTCCTGTTCTCAGGGCTTCTCGCACATTTTCTTTGGTCAGTGACAGGGCGTTGGCGGTTCCCGGACGTCTTGCCGCAATCCTTCAAAACACGAACCTGGGACCGCGCCGGAGAAGACTTGCTTTTCACCGGTTTCACAACAGTCTCGCTTGCGTTTCTGGTCGCTGTCGTGGCCCTTGCGCTCGTCATCGGGTGTCTGGAAACAGAACACCGTCGCGGGCGCGCAATGGGTACCGGAGGCGTGTTGATCCTCTATATCCCACTGATCCTGCCGCAAATCAGTTTTCTGCCAGGATTGCAAATCCTGCTTCTTTTGGCCGGCGTGAATCACGGGATATGGCCCGTCGCCGTAGCGCATCTGGTGTTTGTGCTGCCTTATGTGTTTCTCACGTTGGCCGGGCCTTTCCGCGCTTGGGACAGACGTCTTGCCACTGTTGCCTCTGCATTGGGGCACTCGCAGCAGAGTATTCTGTGGCGCGTCAAACTTCCAATGATGCTGGCCCCCATATTGATCGCAATTGCCATCGGCATGGCGGTTTCGGTTGGTCAGTATCTTCCAACACTTCTGGCCTCGGGGGGACGGGTGGAAACCCTGACGACAGAAGCAATTGCATTGGCATCCGGCGGAAATCGCAGAGAAATCGGCGTTTGGGCCATCACATTGACCTTTGCAGCATGGATTCCGTTTCTTTTCGCCTACGCGCTGCCCGCGCTGATGTTCAGAAACCGAAAAGGCATGACCAATGGATAAAGCAGCGTCCCAAAGCGGTCTGACCCTCTCGGACCTGAGCGTTTATCGCCGCTCGGGCGAAAAGCTTTTGCAAGTGAACGCGCACGTCCTTCCTGGCCGAACGCTTACAATCATGGGACCGTCTGGGATCGGGAAGTCCACCCTTTTGGCGGCCATAACCGGCACCTTGTCACCCGATTTTCGGTGCAGCGGTTCCGTGCGCCTGAATGACCGAGAGCTTATGCAGGTGCCGCCGGAAAAGCGTCGCCTTGGCATCCTGTTTCAGGATCATCTCCTGTTTCCGCATTTTTCTGTCGCCCAGAATTTGGCCTTTGGTCTGCCGCCACGGACGAAACACCGGCGCGCGCGGGTCGAACAGGCGTTGGAAGACATTGATCTCAAGGGTTTCGCATCCAGAGATCCGGCCAGCCTGTCCGGTGGACAACGGGCGCGGGTCGCCCTGATGCGCATGCTGCTGTCAGAACCCGAGGCCCTGTTGCTGGACGAAGCGTTCTCCCGATTGGACCAAGACCTTCGCGCACGGATGCGACGCCTTGTTTTTGCCAAAGCAGAGCAAGCCCAGCTTCCCGTCATTATGGTAACCCACGATCAAGAAGATGCGGAGGCCGCCGCAGGTGACATCCTGCGATTTCCGCCCCCTCTTGCAACATGACGCATCCGGTCCCAACACCGCTGCCCCAATCCAGCTGATGGTTGCCGGCAGGTCGTCATCCTCTCCCACGTGGGCATACAAATATTAATGTTTGTGACCTCAGACCAGAATCGCCTATGCTGATTCCTGACATACTGCGGCTTGGAAACGGTTATCCACGAAGCTGCTGTCATTTTGTAGTTGTGAATAGCGTGCCGCCAGCGGTCCTCCTACGACCGGCGGCGCAGAATTGTTAACGAGTATGAACAGGGGTCTTCGTGCAGAAATGCCGGGGACAGCGTCTCAATGCGTAAGTGGTCAGAATATTCCTTCTCACAAATATTTCCCTTCCGCATCTCTGCCCTTGTTCAGCCGCGTACAAGGGAGAACCCGTCGTGGACGAGGAAAACAACGCCGAAATCGCTCAGGATCCATTCCGCATAGAAGTCGAAACCCTGAACCTCACGGGGTTTGTGGTCCGTAGCAATAACAGCGCGTCCGCTGGGGCCTATGCGCAGGCGGGTGGGTCAGGGGAACAAAGAGCCTCCTACACGTTTAGTGCAACTGATGGAGCCTATGACCTAACCATCGGCCATTTCGACGAAAATGATGGCCAGTCCACAATGAGCCTGCTGGTCAACGGCTCGCTCGCTGGTTCTTTTACTTGGGATCAGGATGCGGGCGGAGCCTTGGCCAATGCCTCTTCCTTCGCAACCTATACCCTCTCAGGCGTGCCGCTTGCGGCTGGTGATTTGATCGAATTGGTTGGCACCAAAGACGGCGGAGAACCCCTGCGCACCGACTATATCGACTTTACCTTTGTTGGTGCAGGCGGTGGCGATACACTGGCACCTGTTGTCAGTGCTGCAAGCGCACCCGACATTTCACTGGCGGATGCGGGCAATGCGTCCACTTCAATCACAGTGACTTTTTCGGACAATGCCGCCATTGATGTGGCCAGCATTGATATCACCGACCTCACCGTGACCGGTCCCGGTGGTCCGCTCACGGTCAGCGCGGTCTCCGTTGACACCAATACCGATGGCACGCCGCGCACCGCGACCTATACGGTCGCCGCTCCGGGCGGCACCTGGGACGCGCCCGACGCAGGCAGCTATACTGTCGCGCTGGCTGCCGACGCGGTTCTGGACACCAGCGGCAATGCCGTTGCCGAAGATCCAGCGCTGGCCGCCTTCACCGCGGACTTCAGTGAACCGAGCCCAGACCCGGTCCGGGTTGAAGTCGAAGACATGCTGCTCACAAATTTTGTTACCCGCAACAGCGGCAATGCGTCCGCTGGGGCCTATGCACAGGCCGGTGGCTCCGGGGAACAACGGGCCGCTTATACATTCACCGATGCGGCTGGGTCTTATGACATCACTATCGGCCATTTCGACGAAAATGATGGCCAGTCCACAATGAGCCTGCTGGTCAACGGCGCACTCGCCGGGTCATTCATCTGGGATCAGGATGCAGGCGATGCACTGGCCAATCCCTCGTCCTTTGCCACCTATACCATCTCGGGCGTGCCGCTTGCCGCTGGTGATCTGGTTGAACTGGTAGGCACCAAAGACGGTGGTGAACCCCTGCGCACCGACTATATCGACTTTACCTTTGTTGGGGCAGGCGGTGGCGATACACTGGCACCTGTTGTCAGTGCTGCAAGCGCACCCGACATTTCGCTCGCGGATGCGGGCAATGCGTCCACTTCGATCACAGTGACTTTTTCGGACAATGCCGCGATTGATGTGGCCAGCATTGATGTCACCGACCTCACCGTGACCGGTCCCGGTGGTCCGCTCACGGTCAGCGCGGTCTCCGTTGACACCAATACCGATGGCACGCCGCGCACCGCGACCTATACGGTGGCTGCTCCGGGCGGCACTTGGGATGGGCCCGACGCAGGCAGCTATACCGTCGCCCTAGCTGGCGACGCGGTTCTGGACACCAGCGGCAATGCCGTTGCCGAAGATCCAACGCTGGCCGCCTTCACTGTCGACCTGTCAGTGCCAACCCCGGACCCATTCCGGGTTGAGGCAGAAGCGCTGACCATCATTTCGGGCTTTGTTATCCGCAACAATGGGAACGCCTCATCCGGGCAGTATTTGCAGTCGGGCGGGTCCGGCGAACAGCGAGCCTCTTACACTTTCACCAGTGAAAACGGCATTTATGACATAACCATCGGCCATTTCGATGAAAGTGATGGCCAGTCAACGATGAGCCTGCTGGTAAATGGCGTGCTCATTGAAACATTTACTTGGGATCAGGACGCAGGCGCCGCGATCGCCAACGCCAGTGCTTTCGCCACATATACCATTTCTGACGTCACGCTTGAGGCGGGGGATGTGGTGGAAATCCTTGGCACGCCAAATGCGAGCGAGCCATTGCGCACTGATTATCTCGAGTTCACCTATACCGGGGCCAGCGCCACCGACACCACCCCGCCGCAGGTGGATGCGGTTGTCGCCCCCGATATTGGCGCGCCCGAAGATGGCACCGCCACAACCGACATCACCCTCACCTTCTCCGATGACACCGCCTTGGATGTCAGCTCCATCGACATCGGCGACATCACCGTCACCGGCCCCGGCGGCGCGGTGCTGACCGTCGCCAGCGCCACGGTGGATGTGGGGGCTGATGGCTCGCCACGCGCCGTGACCTATACGGTGAACGCCCCGGGCGGCACCTGGGATGGCGCGGATGATGGCACCTATTCCGTAGCGCTGGCCGCAGATGAAGTGCTGGACACCAGCGGCAATGCCGCCCCCGAGAACGCCGCGCTTGCCAGCTTTGAGGTCGCCCTCGCCGACACCACACCGCCACAGGTGGATGCGGTTGTTGCCCCCGATATTGGCGCGCCCGAAGATGGCAGCGCCTCAACCGACATCACCCTCACCTTCTCCGATGACACCGCCTTGGATGTCAGCTCCATCGACATTGGCGACATCACCGTCACCGGCCCCGGCGGCGCGGTGCTGACCGTCGCCAGCGCCACCGTGGACGTGGGGGCTGATGGCTCGCCACGCGCGGTGACCTATACGGTGAACGCCCCGGGCGGCACCTGGGATGGCGCGGATGATGGCACCTATTCCGTGGCGCTGGCCGCAGATGAGGTGCTCGACACCAGCGGCAATGCCGCCCCCGAGGATCTGGCGCTTGCCAGCTTTGAGGTCGCCCTCGCCGACACCACCCCGCCGCAGGTGGATGCGGTTGTCGCCCCCGATATTGGCGCGCCCGAAGATGGCACCGCCACAACCGACATCACCCTCACCTTCTCCGATGACACCGCCTTGGATGTCAGCTCCATCGACATTGGCGACATCACCGTCACCGGCCCCGGCGGCGCGGTGCTGACCGTCGCCAGCGCCACCGTGGACGTGGGGGCTGATGGCTCGCCACGCGGGGCGGCCTAGACGGGGGACGGGCAGGGGTGCAGCTGGGGGGGGGCGGCTGATGGCTCCTATTCCGTAGCGCTGGCCGCAG
>NZ_CYSD01000003.1 GCF_001458415.1 Tritonibacter multivorans
CGAGCAGGGCCCTCAAATGCGCGACCGCCTCGCGCTTCACAGCAGGCGTCACCACTTTTTTGAAACCAATTCCTTCATCGCCGCTAAATCCAGCATCTGCTCTGCCAGCAGCTTCTTCAGCTTCGCGTTCTCATCCTCGAGCATCTTCAGCCGCTTTGCTTCCGACACCGTCATGCCGCCGAACTTGGCCTTCCAATTATAGAAGGTGCCTTCCGACATGCCGTGCTTTCGGCACAGGTCTGCGCACTTCGCGCCTGCCTCATGCTCCGCCAGGATGCCAATAATCTGCTCGTCCGTGAATCTCGTTCGCTTCATTGTCCGTCCTCAGGTTGGGCCGGACTCTAATCGCAGGTGGAGGAAAAATCCCGTGGCAGGTCAGGGCGTCTCTCGACTCAATTGGATTTGATTGCGAAGAGCTTCCAGCTGCAAGCCCTCTACTTGAAAAATTCAACGAATTCCTTGGAAAGAAATTTTCGAAACTTCCTATCGCGGCTTCCAAAGTAGCCGACGCATCAATTCAAGAGTATTTCCGCATAATAACGGATTGCTTCAAAGTTCAAGCTGTCTCGGACGACATGAAAAGCATCATGTCTTACCCATGGAGCAGAGTATATTCGACAAATTATGACGACAGTATTGAAATATCTTGCGAGCAAATTGGCAAGCCCAAGCAGACGCTCACATCGGCTGATAAGCCTTCCGCGATTTTGCCGGGAAAGCTGCCTATCGTTCACTTGCACGGGTTCGTAAACCACTTTCGAGTGGACACCATCCGCGATGAGTGCATCTTGGATTACAATTCCAATGTTGCGAACAAGGTCTATGAAGGCCCGTGGGCAACTGAACTCAAGAATGACATAAAGACAGCAGACGTAATCGTTTTTCTTGGCTACTCGCTGTATGATCCGGAGATTGCAAAACTCGTATTACAGGGAGGGAACTCAAAAAAGAAGATATTCTTCATCAACTACAAGATTGAAGATGAAGAATTGACTTATATGCAGGAGATGTTTGGCACCGCCCTTCATATTGAAAAAGATGGTTTTGCCAGAGTTGTCGAGGCCCTTCCAGTGGCAACCGATGTTGTCAAGAGACGATATGTTTGTTTCAAATCAGCGACGGAGCAAAGCGTCGAGCACCGCAACATAAACTATGAAGACCTAAGCGATCTGTTCCTTTTTGGGCGCGTTCAGGATCAGCTGTTGCAAGCTGATGTTGTTGAGGGAACTTCCAAATACGTCATTCGACCCTCTATTGTCGAAAAGGTTGTTGGCGAATTGCAGTCGGGACGGAGCCTGATTTCCCTATATTCGCCCCTGGGTCAAGGGAAGACAGTGCTCTGCAAAATTCTCGGAACGGAGCTTGCCCAGGACTATGATGTCTTCTTCGCCATTCGAAATCAGGACAACTTCATAGAAGAGCTACGCTCTATTATTGCAAATAATGACCGCCCCATAATAATCCTCGACGACTACTACAAATTCTCAAAACACCATCGCGAGATGGCCTTGCTCAAGCCTGAAGATGTCGTCTTCATATTCAGCTCAAGGCTGAACGTTCATGAAACAAGGAAAGATGAACTTCCAGCGCAATTTCTCAATCATGACGTCGTCGATTTGAGGATTGGCCAGCTTACTCACACCGATGCAATTTCACTTGTTCCTCTGACAAACCAAGCTGGCATGTGGCGGGAAATCTCCGAACTCTCGGATGCCGAAAAGGCAAAAAAACTGATTTCTAACGGCGCGAGCGGGTATCAGGCGAACTTTGCCGACATTTTGGTCGGCCTTATGAATTCAAACGAGATGATCGGAAGAATAAGAAAGGAGCTTGAAGTCCTGAAGGCGATTTCAAGAGATGCCTACGACATTGTTCTTCTTTCGATCTACCTTGAATTCACAAATAATCACATAGACGATTTCATAATAGACCAGACGCTAAAAACGAGACTAAGAGATATTCACTCTTCGGAAAAGGTTTCGAACATTTTCAGAGTGTTTTTTAATCTCGACGCGAGCAACGATGGATACTTTGCGGGATCAATCTTTGCGAAATATGCAATGGAGAAAATTTGCGATCACAACGACTTGATTGGCGTTATTGAAAATGCAGCCAATAACTTGGCTGACAGCAGCCCGTTGTTTGATGAAATGAGGTTGGTTTTGGTAGATCTCTTGAGATTCAATTATCTCAAAGTTATCGCGAGTAACGATCAGAATCGCCTTCGACGAATCCGGGAGCTTTATTCCAACCTTTCGTCCAACCCAAATCTGAACAAGGATGATCTTTTCTGGAATGCCTTCGGTATGTGTCAGAGGGCGCTCAAGGATTTTGATGCCGCAGTCAAACACTTCCGAACCAGCATCAGCTATGCAAAGAATCGCGGGAAAAACTATGTTCCCTATCACGCTCAGAACCAGCTAACGGTTTGTCTGCTTGAGCGGGGGCTTAGCATTCCGACTGAGGCCTCAATCGCTTTTGGAAACCTGAAAGAAGTATTTGAGCTCCTTTCAGTTCAGGCCGATGACGAAAGAACCTACGGTCGTGGACAAGCGTTCACATGGCATAGAGAGCTAATTTCGTTCTTAGAGGCTTACTATCCTGAGTTTGACGATACTGAGAAAAATGTTACGCGGGCTCAAGCGCTGAAATATCTGGCCTTTATCAAAAGGAGTGTTTCTGGCTGGGAAAGACGCCCGGAAGCGGCGATGACCGTTAAAAAGCTACAGTCCTTTTTGGCCAACAATCCAGCGTAGAGGCCTTGCAATACGCCAAGCCTTCTCAGTATCGAGTGCTTTGTCGGGGTGATTTGCAAAGTCTTAATTTTTCTTGCCCCTGTTAAACAAGGCTGCACTCCGAACATTTCTGCGACACAGCCGAGGCCAGTGACATCGTTTTGGAAAATGAGCTTGGGAGTTGATGACCAATTTGAGAACTCGAATTGACTGCAAAAAAGTTGAGCCGCCGGGGTAGCAAGGTTAGATTGTGTTGCTCGGAACTTAGGTTCCGAGCTTGCGATGTCGGCACATATTGTGGCACAGACTCTTACACATCCGGATTCGATGGAGACATTCGGAGCGAAAAATCGTTTGTTTTCAGTGGTGTTGATCGCGCATTGCGCGCCCTACCGCCGGAGCCAACTTCCTCATAAGAACTTGATTTATAAGACCTTATGAGGAAGTTGGTCTTTATGTGTGGCACCGCAGTGTTCCACCACCGAAGCCACCCCCAGACCTACACCTCGGGCAAAGTGTTCCATCCGTTTGATCGAACGGAACGTGATTTTGAACACGCAACCTCATCTGTCCAAACGCGGAAACGTCTATCAATGGCGGCGCAAAACGCGGCGGTTTTCCACAGAAATTGTTGATATCAAGCTCTCGCTCGGGACGACGGACCGCCATCAAGCGCTTATCTTAGCTCGGAAAGTAAGTGCTGAGAGTGATCTGATCGTGGAACACATCATTGGAAATCGTATCACGCCCGAACAGGGGCGCGCTTTTCTGGCGGCTGTGATCCGCAAGGAGCGGGCCAAGATCGAACAGCTGAAAATGCTGGCGCGCATCGATAGCCTCGACCCTGAAGATGACGACCGTCATGATAGGGCAATGGCTGAGGCTTGGGCATGCATTGCAGCCAGCGGTGTGAACCACAGCCCGGCTGCGGACACGCCCGCTTTGGTCCGTGACAATATCGATTTGATCCGCAGGGATTTGGTTAGCGTGCCGCGTAAAAAAGCTATCACTGCGGCCTTCCAAGAAGAAGTCGGCGGTAATGCTCTCTCGGCTTTAGAATATGCGCAGGTGTTGGATATTTATGTGGCGGCAAAAGCCAAAGCCTGGGCGGGTGATGCGGTTGAGGCGCCAGTGGCAAAGCCGCCTGAACCTGAAGATCCCCCATTGAGCCCAGAAGAGTCGATCCCGGACTTACCGTCCGCAAAGTTGGGCGATGTTGTTGATCGCATGAACGCGATCAAACGCGTTGAAGGCATTGAGGAAAAGACCCTCCGCCAATTCCAGAGCTTTGCGGCGCTCTGCACCATGCTGACGGGAATTGAGGACATCACGTCGATCCGCCAACCCGATGTGAAAGCCTTCCGTGCGGACCTGTCGAAGATGCCGAAAAGCTGGGGTAAAAGCCCCAAAGACCAGGCCGCAACCCGCAGCGACGTCATGGCCAAATCCGCCGCCTTACCGGCCGACAAGGTTGGCCTGTCTGTTGGTACGATCAACCGACATCTGGAACATTTGAACCAGCTTGTGGAATGGGCACGGGATGAAGGGTTGCCGGTTGACCCAAATCTCAACCCCACCAAATTGCGGAAGAAAGAAACCGTCCGCGCCCGCGACAAACGCGCAGCGTTTTCAATTGCGGAGCTTCGGGCCGTCTTCCAAAATCCTGTTTGGACTGGTTCACGGTCCGAATATCACCAAACCCAGCCTGGGCAAGAGATCTTCAAGAACGGGATCTACTGGTGCCCCTTAATCGGTGCATATACAGGCGCGCGCCGCGAGGAAATCGCGGGGCTAGCGCCCTCTGACGTCGTGGAGCGCGATGGCATCTGGTGCTTTTCCATCGAGGATTCCGAGCTGCGCCGCATCAAAAACCTCTCATCCCGCCGCACGATCCCCATACATCCGCACCTGATTGAGCTCGGCTTTCTGGAACACGTTTGTGCGGCCAAAGAAAACAATCAAAACAGCCTGTTCCCCGATCTTCATGAAGCAGGGAACAACGCCTATGGACGCAAAGTGGGTCGGCGCATGCGGCAAATCATTGACCAACAGCTTGGGGCGGATGGCGCGAAACTCTCGTTCCACAGCCTGCGCCATTACGTGCAGAACCAATTGGATCACGCCGGGGTGGATGACAAAATTGTGCGTGATCTATTCGGCCATGAAGGCAAGGATATTCACGACAAGGTTTACCGGAAGTCGACACCAATAAAAACCTTGGCCGAGGCCATTGCCACCTTACCAAAAGTCACCGAGGTCTGATGGATCTTGAGTGGGGGGGCGCTCTCTGCGGTCGTAATCAGTTGCACTGAAAACTTAATAGGGCGGTCATTCAAGTCGAACTGGAGCATGCCCCTATGCTGTGCCACGTGCCGACGTCAACTGTGCGCAGAAAGTGACCTTTGCAAAGTCTGGATTGCTTCGAGGTACAATCGTCGCAATCGGCCGAAACTTGCCATTCATCGGATCAGGCGCCGCCGCAATGCAGCTTCACCGAAGCAGTCATTCACGCAGACCTCAGCATTTAACATCGCCAGAGGGCGGCACTGCGGACAAAGCAGAATTTCGCCGCATTTCGAACCAATGGCAGTTATGGTACGAATGTAAGCCGCAACCAGATTGCGATTTGAGCGGGTCAGAACCTCAAAAAGACCAGGTTGATATTGTCGCTTAGAGCGTCGCCAATCTAATTCAGAATGAGGTTGGATGCCGAAAGGTGGCATTCAGCAATCAGGTGACGATCCGAAACTGAATCATCACCTGCTTTTTCGCGCCAGCTTAGTCAGCCGCTTCCAATGCATCTGTTTTCAAAGGGATTTGCATCAGGTCTTCACCCAGAACAATTGGACCGTCATAGATATCTGACATCTCGGTCACCATACGTTCTTTGACACCTGTCTTGTCCAACATTGGCAGGAAGTGTGTCAGTACAAGCATACCGACCCCTGCATGTTTCGCGGTTTCTGCGTTGTCCAGATGTGAGCCTGACATTTGGCGGTACTCCGGCGTGAGCTCCGTGCCCGACAGGAAATGGTTCATGTGGATCAGCACATCCGCGCCTTTGGCAAAATCGATGAAAGGCTGATAGACACCGCCATTGTCCCCGGAGTAGACAACCACGCCTTGGTCCGTTTCCACACGGTAAGAGAGGCAATTTAAGCTGGGTTGCACATGGCGCGCGGGGCCGACCTTGATCACCCAATCTTTGCCTTCGATGACATCACCCGGGGCGACCTGGGTCAAATCCGGGTTGGGACGCGGGCGATCCCCGACACCACCGCGGGCGCGGTAGACGGCAATCGACGCCGGGCTTTCGGTGCGCGCTGCGATATCGAGCGCAAACACTCCGCTTTCGCCAATGAAACCTTCATTGATCTCGTGCAGCGGATCAGGGCCATAGACCTTCAGCGGTGCCACCTTGTCCCCGCCATGATCCCATCGGGTCAGTACAAGCCGGGGATAGTCCATGATGTGATCATAGTGGTAATGGGTCGCCAGAAAATGGGACACGTCGGTGGCCTGATACCCCGCTTCGAGCAGGCGATGGTGCGCGCCGGGGCCATGGTCCATGACAACCACATCATCTCCCAGCTCGAATACATAGCCTGAACTTGCCCGTTTCAACGACGGGGCTGGCGTACCGGTTCCAAGCAATGTGACTTTCATTTGTTTTCTTTCTTTCGTGTTGCGCGCAGAACGATGGCAACTGAGGCCAGGAGGAAGATCAGCGCGATAGGAGATTTAAGCAGGAAGAAGGGGTCGCCGCCGGAGCCTGAGAATCCCCCCCGGATCAGTTCTTCCAGTTTGGGGGACAGGATAAAGCCGATCACAAACGGCAGCAGCGAGATTTCTAAGCGCCGTAGCACGTAGCCGATCAAGCCAAAGGCCAGCGCGGTCCAGATGGCTATGAATCCGCCATCCTGTGAATAGACCGCCGTGATGGTGATCAGCAGCACCAGTGCAGGTGTGATGGTAACCGGGATTTTCGCCAATATGCCCAGGGAGAGCATGACGTATCGACCAATGGTCCAGTTGAAGAGGTTCGCCAGAACCATCAGGGTGAAGATGCCAAAGGCAATCACCAGTTCTGCGTTGATGATGGTGCCGTAGTCTTCGATCACCTTGATTTCGGTAAAGCGAAAGACCTGTGGGCCAAAGGTGAAATCTCCGACGGATTCCACCGCAAGGATCAGAAAGACCGCAGCAAAGTTGCCGGGAATCCCCAGGCTCATCACCGGGATCAGGTTTGCACCAGAAACAGCAGAGTTCGCTGCCTCGGTTGCTGCAACGCCTTCGGGCACGCCGCTGCCCAAAGCCGCATCGGCCTTCTGGCGCTTACGGGCGGCTTCATAGCCCAGCGTGGCGGCCAGCGTGGTGCCAATCCCCGGCAACGCGCCGATGGCTGTGCCGATCGAGGCGGAACGCAGAATTGTTGGCAGCAGTCGCTTGGCTTCGACCCAGCTCAGGCTGTTGTCGGTGCTTTCGCGCGGGGCCTCGGTCTGGCGGTTTTTGCGGCGTTCATGGATGCGATCCTCAATCGCGCAGAACACCTCGCCCAAAACCAGAACACCCAAGATGGCTGAGGTCAGCGGTATCCCATTGCCCAGATCCGTCACACCCATGGTCATGCGCGGGCCATATCCCGACAGCGTGGTGCCGATCAGCGCCAGTAACATGCCCAGCCCGCCCACCAGCAGACCCTTGGTCACGGATTTCCCTGACACGGCTGCCATGAAGGACAATGACAGGATAATCAGCGCGGCTTTTTCTGGCAGATCCAGCGCGGATTCAATCAGAACCGCAAGCGTGGGCGCCGCGATAAACAAAGCTATATCTGAAAACGTATCGCCAGACACGGACGAGAAATGAGCGACTTTGAGCGCCTTGTAGCCCTGACCTTTGCGGGTCATTGGATGGCCGTCCAAGGTGGTTAGATAGGCGTCAGGCGTGCCGGGCGTGTTGAACAGTATGGCAGGCACCGCTCCGCCAACGGTGGCGCCTTTCATGATGCCGATTAAAAAGCCTAGAATTGGCAAGAGGGCATCATTACCGGTGCCAAAGGCTGAGATCAGAACCGGCAATGCAATCGCCATGGCAAAGGGTCCGTTCAGGCCCGGCGTCGCGCCGACGACAATGCCAAGGACCAGACCGGCCAGCACCATCACAACCGGTAGCCAGATAAAGGCGCCCTCAGAGGTAAAAAAGACGCTGAGAATGCCGCGCAGAATATAGTCGAATGCCAGTTCCATCTTAGAAATCCGCGTTGGGGGGCAGTTGGATATTGGTCAGTGCGACGTCGAAGACCAGGATCAGCACCAGAATGAGCAGGGCTGACACAACAGCTGAGCGCGCCCGCAGCCGGCCCTCGGCCCATGAGATCAGCGAGAAGGTCAGTGCAAACCCACCGACGACCACGCCCAGATATTTGTACGGCGCTGTATCAACCAGCTGGCGATACGTAAGCTCCTCTTGCGTCAGCCAGACCGCCAAAGGTCCAATCCAGTAGACAACAGCTAAAGATCCCAGAATGATCGCCAGGAACAGCGCCAGGAACTTTATGTTTTCACCATCCAGGCGTGGATAGTCGCTCCCCTGGGCCTCTTGATCGCGCTTAAGCAGCGCTGAAACGATCTGTATGGCCGCGATAAAGGCGATGAACCCGGCGAGAAGGACGGGAAAGAAAGCGTCCCCCGGTTCGGGTTTCCCCGCCCGTGTTGTCTCCATGAAGGCCCCCTGAATGTCATTGGGGAACCAGAAGAACAGTGAAAACAGTGCAAACAGAAGGCCGGTCAGGCCAATCCCGATTTCCCAGCGACGTACCATAGCGGGCCTCCTGTCAATTGTGCTTTGCGATTACTGGCTGAACTTGTTCAGCAGCATTTCATTCGCAGCAAGCTGTGCCTGCAGAGTCTTGTTCAGATCATCACCCTGGATAACCACAGCCGCAGGCGGGTACTGTTTGGCGATGAATTGCGCGGTTTCCGATGTTTCATCGGTGATCACATCAGCAACGGCCTGAGCGAGCGCATCACGCGCCTCATCAGACAAACCCGCTGGGGCCGCCAGAACGAATTTGAAACCAAAGGTGGTATCGATACCGAGTTCGGCAACCGTCTGACCCTCTGGGTTCTGAACCAGTGGCTTGTCTTCGGCAGACAATAGGATGACCAGTTCACCCGCTTGCACGAGGCCACGCTGAGCACCGCCGCCCCATGCCAAGTTCGCGTCTTCAGCGACCAGCGCGTTCACACCGGATTTGCCGCCCTTGCCGCGAACGTGGTTCACATCGATGCCAAGCTTGTCAGCGATCACTTCAGAGGCCAGTTGTGTCTGGGCAGAGTAGTTGTTCCACACGATCTTTTGACCGCCCTGAACAGCTGCTGCCACATCGGCCATCGTTGTCCAACCGCTGTCAGCGCGTGCAATCACACCAGTCTGCGACGCCGCAGTGGTGGTGATATATGTGAAGTCGTCAATGTTCAGGTTGTCGTTGTCGATGGAGGCAAAGCTGAAGGTTGCGTCCAGCGCTAGGCCTACGGTCAGACCGTCTGCAGGCTGATCTTTGAGGTTCGCCGCCATGACTGCGCCGCCGGCACCTGCCATGTTTTCTGGAATGATGCGCCAGCCCTTACGGTTTTCGATCTCGCCAGCCAAAGCGCGCGCCTGCGTATCAGTGCCGCCACCAGCACCAAAGCCGATCAACAACTTGATAGGGCCGGACGGTGCCCATTCTGCCAACGCGGGCAGCGTTGTGAGTGAAAGAGCCAGAGCCGAGGCGGCAAGGCTGTGTGTGATCTTTTTGAGTGTCATGAGGGTCCTCTTGGGTTGGAAAGTAACCTCGGCTCAGTCGCCATAAGCGCGCCGAAACTCGAGCGGTCGGTGATTGGGTGGGATCTGGATGCGCTGAAAGCTCGCGGGGCGGTCCCCCACGGTAAAGCTGGAGACCTCCCAGGTGAGGCTTGGGGTGCCTTCGGGCAAGGTCAGCTGCTGTGCTGCGCGTCCTTCAAACTTGTCGAGACGCACCTTGCTTTCGGATCGCAAGGTGGGTGCGTCATGACAGGATTCTATATGCCGGTGAACCGAAAAGCCTGCGAAGGCGTCCATATGTTGGTTCAAAAGAGATTCACCATGCTCATGCGCGATGAAGACCTGTGAATAGACGGGCGGCTCAATGCTGATCTGCATGATCCGTTCGACACAAACGATACGATCTGTCCCTAGAAAAGCGCTCCAGGCTCCGGTTTCATCTATCTCGGTTACCGAAACGGTCCGCACTTTTGGTAGCAGCAGGTCCCCTGTCTCCGCATCACGAAAGCGGAACACATAGACATCATGTTCTCCGACTTGTCGTTCTGCGACCACGGTTCCCCGCTTAGGGGCCCGGGTGACCAGCCCCTTTTTGTGCAGCCCCACTAAGGCCTTTTGCACGGTCCCTAGACTAACGCCGATCTGAGTTGCGAATACCTTATCTACGGGAAGTCGCTCGCCGGGAAGCAAGGCCCGGCTTGCGATCATCTGGCTCAAATGGGTCTCTAGCCGCGAGTATTTGGCGACCGCGCCAGCAGGGTTCGTAACCGCGTCCCTCAATTGCTTAAGCGTCCATTCGTTGATCGTCATGGTGATCTCCCTTTGAATGGATTATAAGCTATATTATATTCTTGTATAATGCATATTATATAAATAGTCCCTGATTTTCCCGCCGAAACGGTCGCTGTTAATTTTTGCAAAAAAATATGTACTTACGCGAATCCAGGGCTCCATGCCTGGATTACGCAAACATGCATTATTGAAACTGATTGAGTCAGAGGAGACTAAAACGCGCGACTTGGTCTTACCTTTGGGGCACCGCTCGTGGTCGAGTCTCTGGTCAAGAGACCAAGTGCAAGCGACTTTATAAAACCGACATTCGTGCATTTCGCAGCATCTGGTAGAATGGGCTCAGAGCCGCCTTGCGGCGGCGCGGCAGCACGACTGCAGCACAATCGTCTTCAAGCCACACCGGCCAGATGGCCGCAGGCAGCCCTTTATGGACATTCGTTCTTCACCTGCATCGGATGAGGCCGCCAGCAGGCCGGGCGGGAAGTGTACATTCGCTGCTGGTGCAAACTTCACTCCCCGAAACACACAAAGCAGCCCTTCGATATAGCCTGAAAAAAAGAATAATTGGGCAGGAATATTTAGCCTATTATCGCGAACCGCCAAATCTCGGCAATCATCAGAAAAACAGGTCCTCAATGGGAGATAAAGACTGGCTTGGAGCCTTGTGGGTCGCTAAAAGCAGGGTTTTCATTTACGCTTCTCCGATAACAGCTTCACCTCTGCAACAAGAGGGGCCGATTTTGCGTTATCTCTCTCGAGCTCCAAATCGAGATTTGAAAGCGCATCCTTTAATATAGAGACGCACTCATCGAAAGCGGCTTTGGCTTTCTCTCCGTCACTCAGGTGAGGCAAAAGTGATTTACAATAAGCAGCGGCCTTCTTGTTGCCTGCCCCTGGAAATGATGAAATTTCGTACCGGTAACGAAATGCAGTCAGTAGATAAAACTTAAAAGCGCGCACAACGCGCTCCTCTACGGGCAATCGCCTTATAGCAATTTCAAAACGATATCCGGCAAGGGCAGCCAAAAAATATGGCTCAGGACTGTGCTCATCTTTGAAAACCCGAGACGCAACCGTTTTCAAGAGTGTGCCCTGATATCTCCCTGCTTGGTTAGGCAAATCACAAAACATGGATGAATAGGCCTTGAGCTGCGCGCTTTTGGTAACTATTCGCCCCTTCTCAATTCCCTCCGCCCTAGCGTACTGCTTTCCGCGTCGTTCATAATATAGCTTAAGATCTCCTTCCTGAGAGGTGAAATAATCTTCGAGGCCATGCTGAAATGGCGTGTATGCTAGAAGGTCACTATCATCCACCTGAGTTTGCTTGTTCGTGGATTTAATAATCGCTTGAGCAACGTCATCGTCTTCCGTGTGAATCAGTTTTATCGGGACATGCAGATCGTCAGTTATTGCGTCCCTGTTATCGTAAAGAACATGACTTGTTTGACAACCATTTACGATTTGATAATCGTCTAACTTATACTCTCTAGAGGTTGGTCTAAGACCCTTTGCAACGATTGTTATTCCGTTGTTTCTGATGACAAATTGATCCAGAGCACCTGCTTTGATCGTATTGGCTATGTCAGTATTTACAGGATTGTCGCCTTGAAAATCCCTCACGTTATCAACAAAAACTGATCGCACCAATTCTCCATCATCATCAACAAGTAGCTTCATATATTCGGAGGCGGGTAGAATACCGAGGTAGGAGGCTTCTACACCAGCAATTGCAGGAAGAGTCACCAAATTATCGATTCTGATGGTTTTTGATACGCTGGTCTTTGTCTGCCGGAAGAGCGCTTGCAGTTCACGAGCGCCCAAGGGATCAAAAGTTACATTGGAAAACTGGTTTGTGTCAGCCAACTCTTCTCTTTTTCGATTAATTATGCCTGTGATGTAAGCGTCACCCTTCCAGTTTCCTGTGCAAATATAAAACAACCGAAGTGTTGGGTTTTCCTTTAATTTGGCTGCATTGGCGTAAATTCTATCTTTGATTTCAATGAAACGCTTTACGTCATCGTTTACGGTGACACTCTGTGATTCAGCAAAGACTTGGTGCAACATGTTGTCCCCTAGGGCCATAATTTCTGCGCCGTCGAAATTGCTTGAAGTCTTTGCTTGTACGATGAGGAATTCGACATCAATGCTACCGCTCACCGCTAAAATATCGTCAACTACGTCTGCATCCTCGACAAGCCGACCGTTAACTTTGACTGCAAATGCATCAATGTTTAGATCGCCTCCGTCGCCAGCGACCATATCATCGGTTTCGATTTGCTCAGGAAATCTCGTCGCAAACACGCTGTACGCACAGAAATGCTCGAACTGTTTGTCACTGGGGAGGTCGTCTAGGTTATTGTTTTTACTAAATTCTTTGACTAAAGCTTTTGTAACCGGGTCCATTTCCGTACTTTCGAAAAACCAATTCAACATCGTACATACCACCACAGAAACCAGCCTGACCACACCTAGTGAAATTTTTTGATCAAACGATTGAGGTCGGCGCGCCTTCAATCATGTTGTGTTTATCACTTGTTGCAGGCGCGGCGAATGGCCGGTTTGGTGAAGCTACGCTGCGGTGAGCGTAGACACGGCGGAGGTAAGTAACGGGCCGGTCGCGCCTCACGGCGCGGCCTCATGCTCTAGACTTTGCAAATGGCGCTATCTGCGCTTCGCTGACATTCATGCGAGGCGCAGCATCTTTCCAATCTGTCGACACAGTCTGAAGGTCCGCTCCTGTAAAACCCTTCGGTTTCCTTCGCGCCTGCAGCAGTGGCACCGATCCGCCTCGCATGAATGTCTCGAAAGGGCGGGCTGGCGTCATCTGGAGGCGAGTGTGATGTGCGGATTCGCTGCACCTCTGCTGCCGCGGCGCCGCAAGGCGGCTCTGAGCCCCTTTTACCGAATGCTGCGTCGTGTTCTTAGGTCCGCTTTGACGCCCCCCTAAACACACGTCTTGCGTGCGAGGCTGGGCCTTGCTACCTCTTTTGCATTAACTGTTTGTTGGATTTTTATTTTGAATAGGCATTTTTCGCAGCAGGACCGTCAGGGTCGGCTGGTGACGGCGCTTGGCGGGGACCAGTTGGTGCTGTTGCGCATGGATGGCAGCGAGGAGATCTCGGGGCCGTTTGAATGGCGCGTTGAGGCGCTTTCTTTCAACGATCAGCTGGATCTCAGCGCGCTTCTGGGCACCCATGCCACCGTGGAAATCGACCAC
>NZ_CYSD01000004.1 GCF_001458415.1 Tritonibacter multivorans
CATCTTCAGCCGCTTTGCTTCCGACACCGTCATGCCGCCGAACTTGGCCTTCCAATTATAGAAGGTGCCTTCCGACATGCCGTGCTTTCGGCACAGGTCTGCGCACTTCGCGCCTGCCTCATGCTCCGCCAGGATGCCAATAATCTGCTCGTCCGTGAATCTCGTTCGCTTCATTGTCCGTCCTCAGGTTGGGCCGGACTCTAATCGCAGGTGGAGGAAAAATCCCGTGGCAGGTCAAGACCCATCAATCGCATAAGGCGGCGAATGCGCTTTTCATTCACGAGATGATCCTCATTGCGCAGGTGCCAGGTCATCTGACGCACGCCATAAAACGGCGTCTCCAGGAACTGCTTGTCGATCAACCGCATCAGATCGAGGTTCATCTCACTTTCGCCCTTAGGCTCGTAGTAAAATGATGACCGCGAGATCGATAACAGCTCACACTGCTTCCTGATGGACAGGTTGGTATTGGCAGGCTCAATCATCTTGCGCCTCACTTGCCGGTCCAGGGTTTGAGCTTTCTGGCCAAAAAATCGTTGGCGATGGCATTCGCCATTGTCACTCGGACCAATGGCGCGACATGGCTCATTCCCCGATCTTGGCGTGCAAATCTTTGACGTGTTCCTCGTCAACTTCTGGAGCTTTCTTGCCGCCGCGCTCAAATACGCCCGACGCCCCTTCAAGCAGGGCACGCTTCCATTGATGGATCATCGTGGGATGAACCCCAAACCGACTTGCCAATTCGCTGACCGTTTCTTCGCCTTTCAGCGCCTCCAAGGCGACCTTTGCCTTGAATTCTGGATGATGCTGTTTCCGTTTCGACACTTCTGATCTCCTTCGTGTTGAAGATCAGCAGACAGCAAATCGAAGCTTACGTCAGTGTCCGAATTTCGGGGGGCAGCTCAAATAGTGTTGGTTGCGGGAGTAGGATTTGAACCTACGACCTTCAGGTTATGAGCCTGACGAGCTACCTGGCTGCTCCATCCCGCGGAGTTTTGTTTGTCCTACCGCCTATCGGCTACTTGAGGACGTTTTCCCTTTTTTCGCGTTAGCGTTTTGGGGGAGTGTTTTTTTGTTCATAGAGATTTTGGATTGAGGTTTTTTCTAGGTTTGGCGGTGCCCTACTCTCCCACACCTTAAGATGCAGTAC
>NZ_CYSD01000005.1 GCF_001458415.1 Tritonibacter multivorans
CCCCCCCAATNTGGCCGCGCCCGAAGAGGCCACCGCCACAACCGACATCACCCTCACCTTCTCCGATGACACCGCCTTGGATGTCAGCTCCATCGACATCGGCGACATCACCGTCACCGGCCCCGGCGGCGCGGTGCTGACCGTCGCCAGCGCCACGGTGGATGTGGGGGCTGATGGCTCGCCACGCGCCGTGACCTATACGGTGAACGCCCCGGGCGGCACCTGGGATGGCGCGGATGATGGCACCTATTCCGTGGCGCTGGCCGCAGATGAGGTGCTCGACACCAGCGGCAATGCCGCCCCCGAGGATCTGGCGCTTGCCAGCTTTGAGGTCACCCTCGCCGACACCACCCCGCCGCAGGTGGATGCGGTTGTCGCCCCCGATATTGGCGCGCCCGAAAATGGCACCGCCACAACCGACATCACCCTCACCTTCTCCGATGACACCGCGCTGGATGTCAGCTCCATCGACATTGGCGACATCACCGTCACCGGCCCCGGCGGCGCGGTGCTGACCGTCGCCAGCGCCACCGTGGATGTGGGGGCTGATGGCTCGCCACGCGCCGTGACCTATACGGTGAACGCCCCGGGCGGCACCTGGGATAGCGCCGATGATGGCACCTATTCCGTGGCGCTGGCCGCAGATGAGGTGCTGGACACCAGCGGCAATGCCGCTCCCGAAGATCTGGCGCTTGCCAGCTTTGAGGCCGCCCTCGCCGACACCACCCCGCCGCAGGTGGATGCGGTTGTTGCCCCCGATATTGGCGCGCCCGAAGATGGCACCGCCACAACCGACATCACCCTCACCTTCTCCGATGACACCGCCTTGGATGTCAGCTCCATCGACATTGGCGACATCACCGTCACCGGCCCCGGCGGCGCCGTGCTGACCGTCGCCAGCGCAACGGTGGATGTGGGGGCTGATGGCTCGCCACGCGCCGTGACCTATACGGTGAACGCCCCGGGCGGCACCTGGGATGGCGCGGATGATGGCACCTATTCCGTAGCGCTGGCCGCAGATGAAGTGCTGGACACCAGCGGCAATGCCGCCCCCGAGGACGCCGCGCTTGCCAGCTTTGAGGTCGCCCTCGCCGACACCACCCCGCCGCAGGTGGATGCGGTTGTCGCCCCCGATATTGGCGCGCCCGAAGATGGCACCGCCACAACCGACATCACCGTCACCTTCTCCGATGACACTGCGCTGGATGTCAGCTCTATTGATGTGGGCGACATCACCGTCACCGGCCCCGGCGGCGCGGTGCTGACCGTCGCCAGCGCCACGGTGGATGTGGGAGCTGATGGCTCGCCACGCGCCGTGACCTATACGGTGAACGCCCCGGGCGGCACCTGGGATGGCGCGGATGATGGCACCTATTCCGTGGCGCTGGCCGCAGATGAGGTGCTCGACACCAGCGGCAATGCCGCCCCCGAGGATCTGGCGCTTGCCAGCTTTGAGGTCGCCCTCGCCGACACCCCCCCGCCGCAGGTGGATGCGGTTGTCGCCCCCGATATGGGCGCGCCNGAAGAGGGCACCGCCACAACCGACATCACCCTCACCTTCTCCGATGACACCGCCTTGGATGTCAGCTCCATCGACATTGGCGACATCACCGTCACCGGCC
>NZ_CYSD01000006.1 GCF_001458415.1 Tritonibacter multivorans
AACCCTAAGGCCTCTAAGAGCGCGATATGTACAGACGTTGATCCATCGAAATGAACCAAACCGCCCACATATCTCTTCAGTCATCCAACAATGTCAAAGAGCAACACCTTCAACGCCGACCTCCAGAGGTCAAAAACAGGACCGTAACGCCAATCTCTCAGCGCACCGCCTGCCATACATCAAAGATGCCCCAGTCTCTCCTGAGCGTCTGCAGTCTTTCCTGCCGTCACGATCGTCTTTCCGACCCGCCATCACCGTCTCTCCGATGTGTCCGCCTTGCGGCCAGTGCAGCGTCGCCGCCGCGCCCCGTAGCGCCTCAGCGCCGCCGGTGAAGGGGGTTCTAAGGTTATACCCCAATAGCCGCAAGCGGTTTTTTGAAGTTTTCGTGACTAAAGTGCATTTTTTTCCGATCTTGCCAGTTTGATTGCATATTCACGCCGATCGAACGGCCTTATCGGGGGGCGATCTGCGTCCAGACAGACTGAAATTTGGGAAGTCTGCGTGCCAAACCGCCAGAGTCGCCACGAATCTCCCAAGCAACGCATGCCCGTTCGACCGCAGGAATCAGATGCCCATCCCCTGGGAGATGCAACACCGCCAAAATTCCATACGAACTCTTGGAGCCGACGTCACTTGAAGGCTTCACAGTCGACCGCACCTTCAAACACTGAGGGCGTTGGCACAGACCCTGCCCCGCAGGTTCCTTATTGTACCGCGCTTGGCCCGACCGCGGAACTTTGCGCAAACCACACATGTTGCATCGTGATAATCACAGTGACACTTGCCCCACCTTGTCGACGACCTAGATGACTGCCCGGAAAAGCGGGAAGCCCATGCCTGCCCCCCTGATTATACCGCACCCCGTCATCCGAAATTGTAGCTGCAGCCCGAGACCAGCTCTTTCGTCGTCGTTGGTGAAGAACAGTGCGCCGAGCAGACGTCATAAAGGCGTCATTCCAGATGCCGTCCTGCTGCGGCATTGCGGGTGTGACTGCAAGAGCGCTCGGAGGCCAAGACGCGAACCTTCTTCGCAAGCGCACTTTTCCGTCTTGAAGGACCTCCCAGACCGATCGACACAACAAAGCTGTATTACGCCCATGGCAGTTCTGGGCCTTGTGTCTTCACTACGCTATTCTGTCCGGGATTATGACCTATTGACCTCGCGTGGATTTAGCATGCTCCGCTCCCCTCTCAGACGACAGTATTTCATCGCGGCCTCGATGTTATTTCTGACACAACTGCCCTTGCCCGCCCTTGCAGGCTTTCGCGTCTGCAATCAGACCCTCGACGTGGTCAACATCGCGGTCGGCAATTGGGATCACGACGGATGGGAAACGTCTGGCTGGTGGGTGGCCGGGCCGAACCAATGCGCCGAGGTTATCGAAGCGGATCTCTCTGCCCGCTACGTGTATGTCTATGCGCAGGATGTGTTTCGCAACCCGATGTTTGATGGCGACACTATAATGTGCGTGGATGCTGCAGAGTTCCGCATTCGCGGCAAGGAGGATTGCCTGCAAAGGGGCAAGATCGCCGCACGCTTTCGGGAAGTCGACACGCAAAACGCCAAGGCCTGGACCTTTAATATTGTCACCCTCGCGCAATAAAACCCTCCGGCGCGCCAAAAAGCCAAATCCCCCGGGTGTCAGGCCCTTACGGGAATTGACACTGACCCAACCTGTGGGGATGATCGCCACATTGACCAAAGCTATTTTTTAGGACCACATTTTATGCGGCCGCTCGTTTCTTTTTCACCGGCCAGATCATTCGTTTGCGCCGCCGCGCGACTTGCGATTGTTCTGACGTTGCCACAGATCGCCGTTGCGCAATCCGCGCCGCAGGTCGAACCTGACTTTCAGCCATTCACGCTCGAGCCAATCACATTTGACGTTGATGGCACGGCGCAGGAGGATCTTGTCCTTGTGGCCGCATATGAAGCGCCTGCGGGAGCCCCAGTGTTGGTGAACTTCGGCAGCCGCTCGCAAGAGGCACAGCGCACAGCCGCAGGTCGCCCCGCACCGTCGATCATTCTTGGACGGATTGCGCCGGGGGAAGAAGCCGACTTCGGCGTCGACGCGCTTTTGCAGGACACATTGGATGCATTTATATTTGCGTATAATGACGTCGCCGCCCGCGAAGCCTTGCGCAGCTCTAACCCCGATATGTTCCGCCGCCTGATCGAAGGTGGCCATATCGACCCACCGGAAGGCCAGACCGCCCGCGCTCTACAGACCGAATTGGCGCGCATGAACTGTTATCGCTCGTCGATTGATGGTCTTTGGGGCGGTGGATCTCGCCGGTCGGTGACCAGCTATTTTGACACGCTTGGCAATGGCAGCAGCTGGTCGGACCCGGCGCCCAGCAATGCACTGTTCCGTAGCATTCTGATCAATGGGGATGTCACCTGCCGCGTGGCCGCCGCCCCCGCTCCGCGCAGCACAACACGCACACAGTCAAGGACGGGCGCAAGCAGCAGTAGTTCGAGCCGCAGCACATCATCCAACACGCAACCAACACAACAAGCGCCCGCCAATAACGCAGCTGAAGTGCCCCGCGCCGGTGTGTTCCGCTAAACCGCGCCAAATGGACCCGTCTTCACACCACAGCGTCGAGATTGAAGTCGATCCGCGGTTTCGCGGCTCGGGTCGCAAAGTGCGGCGTCGTCGCCTAACCCGTTTGGCATTGCGCATAACATTGGTCACAGGCGTCATTGCGGGCGCAGGAACGGCGGCTTGGATGTTGTGGCAAACGGGCGGCGATCATAGTGAGAACATTTCCTACGACGGCACTTTGATCCAGACAGACAATGCCGACCGCAATCCGCCCCAGATCCCCGACAGTGCGGTGTTTCTAAACATCCGTCGCGATCCAATGGTCATCAATTTGGACCAGGAAAGCGGCCAGGGTCGCCGTCGTATCGTGCCGGAGCGAAGCCTGGATGCCGGCCGCGCACCGGCAGGTCGGCCATTGATCCTGATTGATGGCCCCTTGTTCAGCGCCGATCAAACCCTGCAATTGACCCTGCCCTCGACCAGTTCAGATCTGGCCGCCTTTCAAAAACGACGCGCCTCTGGCTTGTCAGGCCAAGTCGACCAGACCACGGCGGCAGCGACGGTTGAGAACTCGATTACCGAAGCCCTCGCCCCGCCTGCTTCGCGGCGTCAACCACTCTATAAGGACGATCTGTTCCACATCGAACGTCCCCGTCCTCTGGCCGAACTCTTGCAAAGCGCTGGGGTTGACCAGACTGAAATCCAGCGCTTGAGCCGGGCTTTTGCCCGAGAAACCGCGAATTTGGCGATGGGCTCTGACCGTCTGAACGCATTACAACCCGGAGATCTTGTGGCGCTGCGTATAGCGCCCGCCCGCCCCGGCGCGGCCGTTCTACAGGTTTCATTTTACGATTCGGAGCAATATCTCTTTTCTCTGTCGCAACCAGCGCCCGGTCGGTTTATCGCTTCGGATGACCCTTGGTATTCCGCCAACCTTTTGGACCAGGCCGCACGTGTGCTGCGCGCGCGCGGGGGCGACAGCGAAATCCGCCTCAAAGACGCGCTTTACACAGCGTTGCTGCGCAATGGGCTCAGCTCTGACGCAGTGGGGGAGACCATGATGATGTTGAGCCGGGCCACGGATCTGGATCGCGTTGCGTCAGAACATGACAGCCTGCGCCTGTTGATGAGTGCGGATGAGTCGCTTCTTCCCTCTGCCCGATTGCTTTTTATCAGCCTTGATCAGGCCAATCAGCGTTTCCGCTGCTACGTGATCCCAGAAGATCGCCCACGTTCCGATAGGCAGGCAGGGGCCGATACGCAGGCTGGGGCGTTTCGGTGTTTTGATCCGGATGCCATTGCAAGCGGCGGCGGCGGGGGGCATGGGTCTGGGTTTCATATTCCGGTGCAAGGCATCAAAAGCAGGGGCTTTGGCGCCCGGGTCGAATCCGGTCGAAAAACCAAAAGGCAACACAACGGCATTAACTGGGCGGCGCCGATTGGCACCCCAGTCAGAGCGACCGCAGCTGGTACAGTGGCGAAACTGGAGCAATCGGACACATACGGCAATGTGATCTCCCTCAGCCACGACGGCGGCGTCGAAAGCCGTTACGCTCACCTCGACCAATTTTCAGAAGGCCTGAACGAGGGAGATACCGTCAAAGCCGGGCAGCTCATTGGCCGCGTCGGCGCCACTGGGCAGTCGAATGGCCCCCAATTGTATTTTGAGATCCGTCTCGCCGGTGTGCCCGTTGATCCGCTTAGCTTTATCAACGGTACAGGTTCCGGTGCCGTCGAGGCGCTGGTCAATCGCATTATTCAGGTCGAAAGCGCGGGCAACGCGCGGGCTAAAAACAGCCGATCTTCCGCCACTGGTTTGGGGCAGTTCATCTCTTCGACCTGGATCCGGATGATGAAAACATATCGTCCGGACCTGGCGGAAACGCTTAGCCGTGAAGACCTGCTAGAGCTGCGCTTTGACCCCGATCTGTCCCGCGCGATGGTCACCAATCTTGCGCGCGAAAACGAGGCGGTGCTGCGGTCTGCCGGTCTGGGGATTTCCCCAGGCAGGCTCTATCTGGCGCATTTTCTTGGTGCCCATGGCGCGGTCAAGGCGCTTCGGGCGGATCCGGAGGCAACGGTCTTGGACACGATGGGCGCGGATGTTGTGCGCGCAAACCCGTTCCTCACCGGCTGGACCAATGCGCAGATGGCGGCCTGGGCCGATCGCAAACTGTCGCGGGTCAGCAAATCGGCGACCGCGCCTGTACCGCCGCCCGTGCCCAGTCATGTAAAAGGCTACCGGGACCGGATGGACCAGTTTTTGGATGCACTTTGACAGGCTCCACCCAACAGAAGAGCGGGCTTAGGGCATGATATGCACAAACCCCACATCGACCGCCGCACCGGGGGCCTTTTCCAGTTCGCGACTGATCAGGTGGAATATTGCGCTGGCGTCTGTCCCATCCTGCATGGCCCCGGTGCGCACGAGGGATTTGTGCGACGAGATCGCAACCAGCATATATTTACCCGGCGCGCCCGAACGGATCCGGAAACTGAACTGGCGTTCCTGTCCGATTGGATCTTGAAGCCGGGAAGTCAAATTATAGACCTGCCCTTTGGGGGTTATAATCGCCAACCAATCCGCACGCCCAACCGAACCCCACAGCTTGCCAGAAATTTCATCTCGCCGGGTCATCACATTGGTCGAAAGCGTCAGCTCCGTTTTCGCCCCGGCAGTTCCCTGAAACCGACGGGCAAGCGCCAGCACATCACATTGACCGGCCTCCACCACACGAGAGATCAGCGCTGGGGCACCGCCATAGTTTGCGGCCCATGCGCCCTCCAAACCACCAAGAGACATATCTGCTGTGTGGAAACCTTCGATCATCCCGGCATTGGGCCCGTAAAGGCGATTTGTTGCAAAAGCACAGCCCGCAGGAACGGCCTCCGCGAGAAAGGTTTCGCGACCGGGAATGCGCTGCAAGTCTTGCGCGCTTTCGGCAACCACGCTGGTGCCCCCTTTGGGCTGGATCAGCCCATACCAAACACCCCCGCCGGTCAGCGCAGAAAGAACCAACAACAGGGGGATTGCCTTACCCCAACCCTTTTTAGCGGGCCGAGCTGCAGCCCCGTTGTCGCCAGAGGATGCGGGTGTTGCCTGCATTCCAGACGAAGTCACAATCCCCATGTTCGGCGCCGCCTGCAGCCCCTCGACCTGACGGTGGATGGTCGATGACTGCGTCACACCATAAGTCAGCCCGGCGCCAGACGGCATGCTCGTTCCGCCAAGCGTGGTCGCCGAAGGGCTGCGCCCGCCTTCAATATCCTGCAACACCTGTTTGACCTGCGCCATTGTGGCCAATCGCATCGCAGGATCAGGCTGCAACATCTGATACATCAAACCCTGCAGTTCAACCGGGGCCGCGCTCAGGTCCGGCATCCCCTCGCGCAGCTTCACCGCCTCGACAATCGAGCTGCCCATCGGCGCAGGTCCGCCGGTCGCAGCCGCATACATAAGCAGGCCCATAGAATAGATATCAGAGCGCCCATCCGCTTCGCCCCCAAACGCGCCCAGCTGTTCAGGGGAAACATATTTAAGCTTGCCTGCAAATTCATTGCCCAGCGTCACATCCTTGATCGCAGAGGACCGCGAAATGCCAAAATCGATCAACACGGCTTTTTCGATCTTATCGTCTGGCAACATCACATTGTCGGGCGACAGATCGCGGTGCACCACGCCGACTTCATGCGCCGCGGCCAGACCATCGGCCAAGCGGGCAAACAGGCGGCAGATCTCTCCGAGGCTCAGTGCGCCTTTGGTTTTGATCCTGTCAGACAGTTTAGTGCCTTCGATGAACCCCATAATCAATGCGTGCAAGTTCAGTCGGGCGTCAGGCGGCAGGTAAGCAAAGTAGCGAACAATCGCGTCATGGTGCAACAAACGCAACGTGCGCGCTTCGCGTCGGAACATGTCAGCGGCTTTTGTGTCCTCGGAGAATTCAGGTAGAATAACCTTGATCGCCACAGGTTCGCCGGTGCCGATTTCTTCGCCACGAAACACCCGTCCCATGCCACCCTGATCCAAAGGCTGCAGCACCCGGTACATATTGTTGATCACATAGCCGGTTTCCAGTTTCTGCAGCGGCTCTGACGATAGCGCCGCCTGCACCGGTACAGCCGTGTTCGGCGTTGCATCCGAAGGCACAGGGGGGGCGGCCTGAACAGGGGTTCCAGCCGGGACGTGTCCGCTCGGTTCTGCCATTGGCATGGGAGCCATAATGGTTCGGTCTTCTGCAACTTCATCCGGCGGAGAATCCGTCGCAACCCCAGACAGGCGCGCTGCCGCAGGGGCCTGCGAGACAGCGGGTTGTGCCAACTGGCCAGGCGTAAAGGCAACGGCAGGCGCGTCAGGGTTGCTGCCGGCAAAATGTCCGACCGGCGTTCCGGCCAGAGCAGCCGATGGATCCGCATTGGGCAAGGGCGCAATCACCGTGCGCTCGTCAAGCTGCTCGTCATCTGCAATCGGTGCGGCGCTATGATCAGACGGCATCGGCGCAAGAATTGTGCGCTCGCCCTCTTCGTCAGGACCAGACGGGGGAGATGCGGTTTTCTCGCTCATAGCAGCCCCTCAAATTCCGGGAACTGACCGTCAACATCTACCTCGCGCAGGCCAAAATCCCGGGCCTGCACCAGAACAACGGACACATTATCCTTGCCGCCACGCTCTACTGCCTGCGCGACAAGATATTTGCATTTTTGTTCCAGCCCCCAATCGGGCAGTTTGAGGACATGGGCCAGCTCGTCGTCGTCGAAATATTCCAGTAGCCCGTCCGAACACAGTAGGAATAGATCCCGATCCTGCAGCTGCCCCTCGACCATCTCGACCTCGAGCGTGGGGGTCACACCAATTGCACGTGTGATGACGTTTTTGCGGGGCCAATTGGCGGCTTCGTCTTCCGAAATGCGCCCGGCATCCAAAAGGGATTGAACTTCTGTATGATCGCGGCTCACCTGACACAGCCCGCCTGCGCGCAGCAGATATAGGCGACTGTCACCGGACCAATAGCACAGGAACCGATCTTCGATCGCAACCAATGCCACAAGCGTTGATCCAATTGCACCACGGCCCAGCTCTGCGGCATGCATCTGCACCCGGTGGTTGGCCTGTGTCAATCGGTCCGCCATTCGGTGGCGCAGATCCTCATAAGACGCAGGCACTCCGATGGTATCAAGGCTTGCAACCAGCGTCTGGCTGGCAAAGTCCCCAGCCGCATGCCCGCCCATACCATCGGCCACCACCCAAAGGCGGCTGCCAGGCGCCAAAAGCAGGCTGTCTTCATTGATCTTGCGGACCTGGCCCACATCACTGTCGCCGACGCTCTCAAAGGTAAAAACCCGGCCCCATCCTACGGTGTCGGTCAAGCTGTCTCTCCTTCCGTAGCCCGTGCGGTCAACAGCCACTCAAGGGCCTCAGCATCTGGCAATCCGTTGCAGGCCAACCAGCCGGCCTCGCGCCCATCGATGTGCTCCTGCCACCAATGGCTGCGTGTAAATTGGGCCTGCGCAGCATCATGTCGGCGCGCATCCGCAAACAAACGCCCCAGATCACCATCACCACGCTGCCCCCAAAGGGTTCCATCGCTGCCCGCATCCCAAACGCTGCCTTCTAAGGCTGGCGGCTCGAATCCTTCGAGAAGTGTTGCGGCGCCCTGAAGCCCCTCCTCTGGCAGGCGGAAACCCGCAATATGGGCCCAAAGCGCGCCATAGGGCGCCGGGCTGAACGTGTCATCCACCGGCGGCGGCGTAACCACACCCGCCAGCCCAAAGACCAGAGGGAACCTCCGCCCCACGCGGTCTGCGGAGGTCATAAAAACCCCACACAAAGGCACGCCCAGAAGGCTTGGCCCGATCCAGAAACACAAAGGCGGCGCTGCCGCCCAAGCGGCTTCCCAACGCTCGCCCAAACGGCTGCGCAATTCGGGCAGAACGGCTTCCAGCCACGCATCCAACGGTGCCAGATGTTGGTGGTCCAACCCATGGGCCAAAAAATCACCAAACGCGCGATGCTTACCGTAGAGAACGGCGCTGACAACCGGAGGGGAATTGGCCTCGGTCAACGGTCTACTCCAGGCTCTGTGGGCATTGGAACTCCCGCAATTCTTTCATCAGGAACGGCACAGTAATGCTGTCAAACTCCAACCGGTAGCGGCCAGAACGACCGCCCACTGAATGGGAAATATCAACCAATGTGCCATTGGCGCGTCCCCGGCCTTTTTCAATGAATTCAGACAGCGACCAGCGACCGCCCCCAAAGCGCAGAGAGTTGGACACCCGTTTCTTCTGCGGCAGCAGAGTCAGCACGATGTCCGCTGTCTCTTCCGGCCAGTTCACACTAACGGCCGTGGAATTTGGCAGAATTTTTACACGCCGTTCCCCAAAGGCCAAAAGGGTGGATTCCACCGCATCGCTGCTGGTGGTCTGGCGAATGGTAAAGCGCACCGACGGGCGGTTGCTGTCGGCTGGGAAAAACGCCTGACGAATGCGTTCTGCGCGGGCAAACTGGCTGAGCGTCGCCTCAGACAGGCGTCCGCCAAGCGTGCTGCCTTCGCGCGGCACCAAACCGCCAAGACCGTCGCGCTGGGTGTAGTCGCGAAGATACTCCTGATAGAACTGCTCCATCCGGCCGCCATAGCCAAAGAAATCGCCAAACACCGCAGTCGAGATATGCCGCCCGCCCCGGTCAAACGGGAAAGCGGTTTCAATGTTTTGACGGCAGTAAGCGGTAATGTCCTCGGTCATTGCCCGTTCGATCTGCGCGAGGGTGGTGTTGGCGGAAACCGTCAAGAATTCGCGTTCGATCTGATTGACAAAGCCAATCACGGTGGGCGGGTAGAACGGCACATTCTGTGTCAATCGGCTGAGTGCATCCTGCAAGCCGCGTTCATCCAGAGCTGGGTTCGGGCTGCGCGCAGCCCCCTGCCTGTTTGTCGCCAGATCCCGCAGTCCTGCCAGCATCACATCCACCGGACGCGACCGCGCGGCTGCATCACCAGCCACAAACTTATGCCATTTCTCAAAGTTGCGCTCCACGTCTTCCAACTGGCGCCGCTGCAGCGATCCGGCATTTCCAGCCACCCCGGCCCGACCTTGGAACTTGGCACGATCCTTCAGCAGATTGAGCGCGATACGTTGGAACGCCCCCGAGCGCCGTTCCACTTCACTGAAACCTGCTTCACCCAGCTGACCCGATACATTGCCACTGGCCAACGCGTCTGGTGAAATCTCCATACCCTCTATGGTATCCAAAAACCGCGACAGACGGGTTTCGCGGTCAACCGCTTCAGCCAGCTTCAAAATCGGCGAGGCAAAATCCACTGACGCCACCGACAATGCCGGAAAATCAGGCGCGCCGCCTGACATGGCCGTCAGCTCGATCCGGTCCAAAAGCGCCTGCCACTGGCGGGTGAAATCCGCTTGATACAGTGCATGAATATCCCGGTTCAGCCCAGCCAGCTGACCTGAGTAATCGACCTCTTCCCCAGCCTTGCCCAGAACCCAGCGTTCGTCCTCAAGCCGTTCTGCTGCGGTCTCCATTGCGGTTCTGAACGTGCCCCAATACCCCGAAAAAGAGTAAAGTCCCGGCAGCGTCAGCGTCTCAAGATCACGCCCATCAGTTGTGCGGAACACCCGATCAGCCTGCACCCCTGTCAGCGCGTCACCCAAATTGTAAGGCGCCATTGCCGCCGCATCAGACTGAATAGAACTATAGGCCTGCTGCGCCAGCGGCAGGGTGGCAATGATCAGCTGCGCAGACTCGACGATCGAATTATTGGGTTTCAGACGCGGTTCAACCCGGTCGTCCAGTTCGAGCATCGCAGCGAGGTGATCGTTCATCTCGTTGTACTCGTCTTCGAGCCCAACTTCCGAAAAATAGGGCAACCATGCTTCGGCGAAATACGCCTGCACGGCGGGATCATCCGCCTTGCCCGGTTGCTGCTTGGCCAGCAGGATATAGACCTTCAGGGCCCGGTAAGCCTGTTCGGTTTTCTGACTGGCGACATAATCCTGCAGTTCATTTTCCAATTGCAGCATCATCCGCGGTCTCAGATGCCGCTCCAATGCGTCGGAATAGCTTTCCAGCGCCGCCCGCCGGATGCTGGCGCGACGCGATAGACCCATGTGTTCGACAAAGCCCTGTTCACGCGGGTTACCCCACCCGCCCGGCATGTCACGCAATGTGGCCAAAGCCTCCATGACCGGCAGTGGGCTTGGATCATCCAGAATGGTCTGACGCAACGCAGGGTCGCTCTGCACTTCGAGCGCATAAATCTCGGCAACCTGACCTGCCTCTCGCACCAAGGTCGCATTTTTCCAAAAGCTGTACCCCAGCACCCCAATTGAGGTCACGGTCAGCGCCACAATCGCCGTCGTGGTCACACTGCGTAAAATGGCGCGACGGCGCATGGCGTTCAGATCATAGCCAACCCAGTCGCGCTCTTCGAAAATGACCTTCTGCAAGAGGTCCTGCAGGAAATAGCTGCGGCCCTTGCCAGACATAAAGCCAGTGTCAACGCCACTGCCCCGCACAGCCCCCAACACCTGATCGATAGGCGTGCCTTCCTGCGTGCCCGAGGTGAAATAGAAGCCCCGCAAAATAGCGTGGATGTCCTGAGGGCGCTGAAAGACCCGGCGCAAGAAATCGCTGACATTGCGCTGCATCAACGCCATTTGACCCGGAAAGCCAAAGATGGAAATGCGCGCCACGCTGTCAGGTTCTTCGTTCAAACGGTCCGTAACCTCATTCGACAACCGCGAAATCAGCGCGTCAAATTCTGCAGGCACCGCCTTATAGGTTTCTTCTTTTCGATCCTTGGTCTGGAAGGTCACGCCCCAGACACCTCGACGACGGTCTTCGCCAAAGGGGCCGTAGAACTCTCGGAAGCCCGCAACCATATCGGCCTTGGTGAACATCACATAGACGGGCACATCAATACGCAGCTTTTCGTGGATCTCTTCCAGACGCTTGCGGATCGTCAATGCATGGCTGTCCAGTGCCTCATCGGTGGCGGTCAGCATGTCATCGCAAGAAAACGCCAGAATCACGCCGTTGACGGGTTGATTGGGTCGCGCTGCCTTGAGCTGCTCCAGAAACGCCTGCCAGCTCATCCCATCGGCGCGCTCGTCGCTGTCCTGCGTGGTATAGCGCCCGGCGGTGTCGATCATCACCGCATCTTCGGTAAACCAGAAGTCACAGTTCTTTGTGCCGCCAAATCCGGCCACGGCCGCTTTATCGGTGCCGGGAAACTCCAGCCCGGAATGCACCAGCGCGGTGGTCTTACCAGCGCCAGGCGGGCCAATGATAATGTACCACGGCAGATCATAAAGATAGGTCGCACCACCGTTCTTCTTGAGCTTGCCCAAGGCATCCCGCATCCGGTCCGCCAGCACAGCCCCATCGCCAACAGGGGTTTCAATCAAGGTTTCCTCAAGCGCCTTGGCCGCCAAACGGCGTTTGCGATACCGCACCCCCGCCGTCACCGCAACTGCGCCCAGGATCACAGCAATCACACCGCCACGGACCCAAGGGGATATCAGCCAGGACAGGCCAGTCCACAAGAAACCGAACCAAACTGCCAGACAGATGCAAAGCACCCCCAGCGCAATCAACGGCAGCCGCATCCACGGCTTCTGCCACAGCTGCGACAGGCTCAGACCGAAAAGCCTCATAGTCGTTCTTCCCGTTCAATCAGGATTTCCACCCGGCGGTTCCGCGCCCGCGCTTCAGGTGTGTTGGCAGTGTCCAGCGGGTCATTGGGACCGACGCCGACTGCGCTCAGACGGCCGGGGTCCGTCATTGACCCCGCCAGCAACCCCAAGACGGTTTCCGCCCGAGCTTGCGACAGTTCTTCGTTGGAGCGATAGCGCCCGCGCCCACTGAGCGGGATATTGTCGCTGTGCCCTTCCACAACCACCTCACCCGGCTCTTCCTCAAGCACAAGACCCAGTCGCGACGCCAGTTCGCTGAAATCCGAGCTGAGATCCGCAGAGCCCGATTTGAACCGCAACTGCGATCCAACGCGGATCGCGATATAGTCGCCTTTGGTTTCGACATTGACCAAAGCCTCGGTAATCTCGCGGTCCAGTAGCCGTCGAATCCGGTCCAGCTGCGGCGGAGCCACGGCCTCATAGGGCTCCGCAGCCACGTAGTTCGCAGCAGTCTCTAGCGCGATCTCCTCGGTTGGATCGGTTAGCGCCAAAATGGCGTCCTGACTGACTTGCGTATCAGACGACAAAATCCCGGACAAAGTGGCAAACAGGGCCACCACCATAGCTGCTGCGACCCCACCAAAGATCCACATTGGAATAAGCGCGGTGTTGCGACGTCCACCAAGCAGTACCGGCGTCCAGTGCACGGACAAATCATGGCCCGGACGGGCTTCGACCGCGCGGAAACGCTGGTAGATCTCATTGCGCATCCGCGTCAGTGCAACCACGCCATTGGGATCCGTACGATATTTGCCTTCAAACCCCAGCGCGAGACAGGTCAGCATCAGTTCCAGAACGTCTTTGCGCTGGTGCGACAGGCCCATAACCTGCTCGAGACGGGCGAAGAACCCAATCCCCGCAGAGCGATCGTTCAACAGCTCAGCTGCCATGGAATACTGCTGCCAATATCCCGGATCACTGCCCGGAATAGTCTGCACAATATCGTCAGCCGTTGCCGCCAGTGCATAGCGAGCTACGTCAATATCTTCGGGTGCTACGCCATGGTCCTGCGCCTTCCGCACAAATTCATGGATTTCTCGAACCACGTGGTCCCGCAAAGGCACAGCATGCATTTCAACAATGCCTGTGCGCAGGCGACCAAGCAGAACCAATAGATCCGTTGCCGCTGCAAGGATGGGATTAGAGGTGTGGCCGATGTTCAGACCCGATCCGCGCAAGGCGTCGGCAAAGGGAATTTTCACCTCGGGTGCGGGTTGCTGCACAGCCGCCTGTTGCGCGGCATGTGCGTCCGGGAACTGCGGGTTTTGCGGCGCGTTATAAGGCGACCATCCCGCCGCCTGCCCCTGGCCCCAGCTAGGAGGCACAGAAGGAGGCGGAGGCGCATAACCGGGTTGCGGCTGTGTCGGCGGATAGGGAGGCACCGGCTGTCCGGCGTAGCCGGGTGCCGGCGGTGCGGCGGCGGGTTGGGTCGGGCGCTGCGGCGGCAGATTGCCACCAAACCACGTATCCTCTTGGTCCCCAGTCGCCCGTGGCGCTTGGGGTGCTTGGGGCGGCGGCGCAGAATAAGGCGGCACCGGCGGATGGGGGTGCCCATAGGGTGACATTTGCGGTGTCGGCTGGACAACCGGTTGCGCCGTTGGCGGAACGTCCGATGGCGTTGAGGGCGGAGCGACCGGCGGCGTCATGGGCGGGGGCGGTGCAAAGCCCCCCGGTTGCGGCGGGTAGCCTGACTGCCCATAAGGCGCCACGGGCGGCGGGGCCTGAGTGGCGGCCGGTGTCGATTGCGGCTTCCCCCCGGTGCTTCCGGGGATTGGCATGCCAAAGATTGTGCGCTCCCCTCCAGCCCCCTGAGGCGGCTGCGCAGACTGATCCGACTGACCCGCCTGTGGTGGTTGCGGCAGCCTCTGACCGAACACTGTGCGGTCGTCGTCATCCGATGTCATGGATCAATCCTCCGGAATCGCCCAGAGCTCCAAGGCAAGACCCGGCCAGGCACCGGCAAGCTGTAGACCAATGGCAGACAGAGTTGAGAATTCGCGCCACAAGGGGCTCGATTTGTCGATCAGGAAATAGACGTGCCCGGTTACATGCCGGATCTGTGCGGGCGGCGTCGGCGTATGCACAATCGGCAAGCCAGGCATATTGTTGACAATAATCTCGCGCATGCGCGAGGCCGGGCCAACTTTGCACAGCTGCGGGAACTGATGCTGTATCTCGGTCAGAGGCAGATCCGCTTTGACTTCGATCACGAAAGACGCCCGCGAGAACAGGGTCGCATCTTCGACAATCGCGGCAAAACGGTTGTCCTTGCGATCCTCTAGCGGCAGGCGGACCGCACGGCTGACATCGCGCGACAGGAAACGCCGAATATCATCGACCACCGGCAGAAAGGTTTCCTTGGGTCGGTCATGGCGATAGCGGCCATAGTCACGCACCCGGCGTTCTCTGTCTTCAAAGCTCACCAATTCCCCGGCCAAAGCAATCAACGCGGTATAGAGCCGCTCTGGATGCACCACCGGCAATGTCTGCAGATGCCGCAGCAAAGGCAAATTCCGGTTCAGAACCATCAGCATCAGATAGTCCTTGCCCTGCATACCGCCGCCCGTGGACGGATCGGCGGCATATCTTTCCAGCACTTCGACCCGCGCTTCAACTGCGCCAATCACCGCCTTCAGATACCCCTCGTAGGCCCGGTGACACGACAGGTTCAGGCCGGTTGGTGGCATGGTCTGATCCAATGTCACCACGGTGCCATCCCGCACCTCAGCGACCTGTCCTAGCTCGAGGCTTTGATAGCCTTCAGGCGCGGTATCGCGCAGCATCAGCTGCAGCCGCGGAACCGCGATTTCCAAGCTTTCTTCACTGCGGCTGGCGCGCGCATTGTCGACCACTTCACGTTCTTCACTGACGAAATACCGCGTCGCCTGATCGCTTTCATCGCCAATGTCCTGACCATTTTGCGAGGCATTCGGCAAAACCAGCCAGATTGTCTTCCCCATGCTGCCGTCCGGCACATCAATTTCGCTGGGCAAACGGCTCAGATCGGGTGCAGAAAACAGCGTGCCATCCTTGAACACTCCAGAAATCTTCTGCAGCTCAAGACGGCCCTGACGCAGCTGGCCAGTGTCAAATTCAACCTCAGCGATTCCCCACGGAAACGGCTGATCACCCGTCTGCGACAAGGCAAAAGCAAGAGTCTTTTCAAAATAGCGGTCAGCTTGCTGGAAATGCTGGGGTTTGAGAAAAAGCCCCTCTTTCCACACGACCTTGCTAAAGCGCGACATATAAAAAAATTCTCCAAGAAAAATCATTGAAGCGTAATAATGCAGGCCATTCTTGCACCGTGAAATTCCGAGGGTCAAGTACGTCCCGGTATGGAAACCGCATCGGGTTAAAAAGCGCGGGCCTTCGCAGATAACAGGTGTTTTACAACGGCTTTTACAACCACTTGAAAGACAGCTGGTCCCAGCAGAAGGCAATCCAAGAGGGGCGGCCAACAGCCACCCCCTTGCCCATCCGCGGGGCGTGCCGGATCTGAACCGCCCCGGTTTTACCGGAGACTGTTGAGTCCGTATTTCAAGCTGCGACTTTGTCCGATTTCAAGGCTTGTTCGTATTTCTCCTCTGCTTCGATTGGCGTGATGTAACCGAGCGGCTCAAGCAGACGCTCTTTGTTGAACCAGCCCGCCCATTGCAGGGTTTCCCACTCGACATAGTCTTTGGATTTCCACGGGCCCAGCCGGTTGATGACCTCAGTTTT
>NZ_CYSD01000007.1 GCF_001458415.1 Tritonibacter multivorans
GTCGCCGGGCCACTGAAGACCTGTGCCATGTTCTCAATCGCGGTCCGTTTCCAGCCGCTGATCATAGTGGGGTGGATGTCATACTTCTTGGCCAGCTCGGCCGTCGTGAGCTCCTCGCGGATGGCCTCCAAAGCAACCTTCGCCTTGAACTCTGTCGAATAGCGTTTTCGTTTGGTCATTTCTGTGCGTTCTTCCTCAGGCGCTACAGCTTAACACTTGGTCCGAAATCCCGCGACCATCTCTCTGTGCAAGCAACGCACCGCCAAACTTGCCATGACACAGAGCGATCTCACTTGCGTCGATCAGCCCATAGACATCCATGTCTGCCATTACGTCAAAGAAGTTCTCAGAAAACCGCCAAGTCAGGTAACGACCATTCGGCGCAATTTCGAGATGGTCGAAGATCCCGGGGATGGCGACCAGCTCGGCAACGGGTTTACGAAGAAAGCGGCTTGATCCGGTTTTGGACGGGAACCCCAACGCGCGAAGTTCAGCGACCAAGACAAAGTGGTCCTGTGATCCTTCGTCGCCCTCGAACATGGGCCAGCCTTCTTCGGTTTGATCTTGCAGGAAGATCAACGCGAGGAAAAGCTTCGCTGTGGCGGCTGAAAACCCGGCCATTTTGATGAGCTCCGCCACATAGGCAGAGATGCGAAATTTGGTGTGAGTGTAGTGCATTTTCATGTTCCTTTCTTGGTAGGCGGAACATGGGAACGTGGCCTTTAGAGCAAAAAGATTCAGATGAAGATTTTCTGCGCATATGTAGATGTGGCCGCCGTCCCTGCGAAAACACCTGCAAAAGTGATGTCGTAAGTCGCCGGCTTCCATGAAAAGACTGCATGCGTGACAATTTTGGTCCGTTAAGCGACTGATTGCGCGAAGAAATCTACACGCAGAAATGTCGAAACATAGAAATCCAGAAATCGGGAAATGACATTGGTTTAGATGTGTTAGAGGGCAAACAGGTTGCCCCGTCTGCCCAAACTCAACACCTGTTTCCAAGTGGCTACCGCTCTAATTTCCTGTGCAAAGGAAGATGCGCAGATCACACCACACGCAAGCGTTTTCGCGTTGCCTGCAAGTCTGACACTTTCGCCTTCTTGCTATCGACAAAGGGGCTTTGGATCATCGAAACGTCGATATCCACGCGCTGCACAATCTCTTGCAAATACGCCAGATCATGGCCGTCACCGCCATAGTGTTTGAGGTTCACTGTCTCCATCTCATGCCCCATGAGAATATGGCGCAATTCACTGTCAGTGCGGGCCTTGATCTGTTCGACATTGAACTGCGTGCGGAAGCTGTGGAAGTCGATGCGCTCGTCGTAAACTCCGTGCGCTTTGCGATAGCGGGTAAAGTCTTTGGTAAAGTTTTCGGACAGCGTTTTCCGTGTCTTGCCGCGCGTCAGATGGGGGAACAGTCGATCCTCTCCTTCGCGCCGCCGCATCGCAACGAAATCAAGGAAACCAAGCGCAATCAGGTTGGGATGAATTGGAATGCGACGAGTTGCGGCCTTCGACTTAAGGCGCTGCCATGGGGCACCTACCTTAATATCAAAGAAATCTATCCCGTTCTCAGAAGCAACATCGTCTGCCCGAAGCTGTAGCGCCTCTTCCTCTCGCATCCCTTGATGCGAAGAAATGAGCGGGGACCAGAACATCGGATCGCCGATGTCGGTAATCGCCCCTTGGAAAACCGGAGTTCGGAACAGCTTCGGCAGTTCATCCCCCCAGATCTTGCGGCTATTGTCTTCTTGCAGGATTTCAAGACGTTGCAGCTCTTGCTTGGACCAGATCACCCCCTTCATGAAGTTTTCCGTCAGATAGCCATGGGCAATCATATAGCGCAGCACGCGCTGCGTATCCTGCATATGGCGGTAAACGGTGTTTACGCGCAGACGCGCGATACTTTCCTGATGTTCAGCGGCTTCGATATTGCCTTGACTTGCACCAGCCTTCTTCAGCTGTGCATGAACACGCGCCTTGTTTTTCTGTTCTTCCAAATCAATCGCGGCAATGATCTCGCGTGTTGAACGCGTTTCCGTAGGTGATTTCCCATGGTTCGTAGGTGCTCTTTGGATAACAGAGAACGCGTCAGTGAAATCGGATTTTTTCAGTTCGGAAACGTCTTTGTCGCCGATCACATCCACAAGTAACCTTGCCGTTGATCGAAGGTTAGCAAATGAGTTGCGCTCATACGATTCACCCTTTGCGGGAACAGCGACTTCATCGACCTCTTTGCCCAGCTTGCCCTCCAAACGGGTCTCGCCATATCTTGCAAATGCTTCCGACAGCTTGATTGACGCCTTTTTCGTTGCCTTCGGGGGCGAAGGTTGGATCGGTTCAGACGCGTTCAGTGGCGCGCTGACAGGCGCAGAAGTGGTTGCGGTCGCAGGCTCTGCAACCATATGAGCAACGGGGGCTGCATGAACCGCAATGGCCGAAGGTTCTGCACGATAGGCAGGCATTGAGGGCGCAGCGTCAGCCTTCATCGCCGCTTCAAAGAAACGGCTGGGTGCAGAGAAAACACCCTGATCGCGCTGTGAACGCTCCACGCTAAGATCCAGCAAAACGCGGGTCGCCTCATAGGCCAGAGCCACCCAATCACTGTTATCTTCCGAAACCTGCACGCCCAGACGCGCCGCCGCAGCGCGGACAGGCTCTTTTGCCGCGTCTCTGTTGCGCAAAAGCAGGGCGTCTCGCAAGGTCGCTTGCAGCGCGTGTTCGCGTTGCAAGGCCTGTTGCGCTTCTTCACGGGTGCGTTCAGGTGCAATGGTGCGTGCATAATCCGATGCTGCGATCTCAAATCGCACCAGCTCGGTCAAAACCCGCTCCATCAAACCTGTTTCCATGTTCGCAACGCCTCTCGAATAGTCGAAGGCGAGGGAGCTGAGCCACGTCAAACGGCGGGCCAGCACCTCGGCCTCACGAACCACATCGGTCTTCAAGGAAAATACGAAAAACCGGTTTGAGGCGTTTTTTGAAAAAAACTCTGGGACACGCCGCCGCCAGTAAAACGACGATGGTCTGCGTTCCAGATGCAGGCATGGTCTTGGTCTTCTCAATGCTCCGACTCCCACATGGGGTTTGTGTAATCGGATGTGACAGAGAATGTGCCCAGAACGACAAAAGCGCCCCAAGGTGGAGCGCTTTGTCGTTTATTTCCAACTCCTTAGGAGGAAGTTGGCTCCGGCGGTAGGGATCGAACCTACGACCAATTGATTAACAGTCAACTGCTCTACCGCTGAGCTACGCCGGAATGTGGGGGCGTGTATAGTAATAGCTTTGACGGCCGTCCAGCGAAAAAAACACTTTTTGGAAAAAAACTTATCCACACCCTTCACCGGTCTTCGTTCGCCCTGCGCTGCCCGTCTTGCGCCCAAGGTCAGAGCATCTCGTTCAAAATTTTCACGCTAACTTTCGTAAGTATGGATGCCTTAACGGAATGCTTAGCATCCGATTCTACAAGGGGGTGAAATGCATGGGAGTATTGTAAATGCCAGCCACCAATTGGTTTGCGAACCGGCCCGTCAAACAAAAGATACTCATCCCCGGTCTTGCGGGGCTTTTGTTGATGATGGTGACCATCTCTGCCTTCTGGGCCCAGAAACTGTCGGATGCACTGTATTCCGGCTTTGAATCGAAAGTGGAGGTGACGAATTCCTTCGTCTCGGTCCCCCTCGCCACGGCGGCGTGGAACTACGACGGGGAACTTGCGGTCACAACACTCGCCAAACTGGCGGAACAGAAACCCTTTATCTTTGCGAAAGTCGTCAGCGCCGGCGATACACTGGCCGAGACCTCGCGCGATGGCGAAATTTCCGAGGAATGGAATACCATCGCAGCAGAGATGCTGGAAACCGGCGCTATGAAGAAGGATATGGGCGACCGTATCTTCTATCGCACCCCGCTAGAGTTCGAAGGCGAATCCGCCGGTGACCTGATTTGGGCGCTGGACACATCTATTGTCGCCGATGAGATCAACTCGGCCCACATTATGGCCGCCATTCTGGGGGTCGGTTTCTTTGCCGCCTTCACCCTGACCCTCTTCATGATCTCCGGTGCGGTTGCGCGTCCGATGAACGCTGTCGTCAAACACATTGACGCACTGCAAAAGGGCAATACCGAACTGGAAATCCCCGAAGCCAACCGTAAGGATGAAATTGGCGCCCTGGGTCAGGCTCTGGTCGCCTTCCGGGATGCAACTGCGGAAACGCAGCGCATGGAAGACGAAAAGCGCGCAGCGGAAGTTGTTCAAAAACAAGTCGTTGCGGACTTCTCCGATGCTCTGGGCAAACTCTCGGGCGGGGATCTGACCGCACGGATCGAAGCTGAATTCCCTGCGGAATATGAAAAACTGCGCAGTGACTTTAACACGCTAATCGACCGGCTGTTCGAAACTCTTTCGGCCGTTATCGAAGCCTCGGACAGCATCCAGAACGGCTCGACCGAGATCAGCTCGGCGTCGGATGATCTGGCCCGTCGTACCGAAAGTCAGGCCGCCACACTGGAAGAGACCGCCGCCGCACTGGACGAGCTGACCTCTTCCGTGCGTCAGGCTGCCGATGGCGCAAGCAGCGTCGCCCAAACCATGGACGACGCCAAGGCACAGGCCGTCAACAGCGGCGAAATTGTCAACAACGCCGTCTCGGCCATGACCGAGATCGAACAGTCGTCGACTCACATTTCGCAGATCATTGGTGTCATCGACGACATTGCGTTCCAAACCAACCTCTTGGCACTGAACGCCGGTGTTGAGGCGGCGCGTGCCGGTGAAGCAGGCCGTGGTTTCGCGGTTGTTGCAAGCGAAGTTCGCGCTCTGGCGCAGCGCTCCTCGGACGCAGCGATGGAGATCAAAACGCTGATCGGCGACAGCTCCAAACAGGTGGAACGTGGTGTGGATCTGGTGGGTCGCACCGGTGAAGCCCTGCACCAGATTGTCGAAGAGGTCACCCAGATCTCTGGTCTGATTTCCGAAATCGCGCAGGGCGCGAAGGAACAGTCCACGGGCCTTGGAGACATCAACAACGGTATGGTCGAACTGGACCAAGTGACCCAGCAGAACGCTGCAATGGTCGAAGAGGCGACGGCCGCCAGCCACATGCTGAAAGCCAACGCCCAGAACCTTGTGAAGATGGTCACCTACTTCAACCTTGGCGATGGTCGCAGCACCGCAACCGCCTTCCCCGACCCCGCGTCGGCATCTGCACCCGCAGAAGTGACACCCTCTGCACATGGCGACGGTTGGGAACAGGCCGATGACTGGGCAGAACCTGAGGCGACACCTGCGCCGATGGTTGCCAATGGTGACAGCGGCAAGATCTGGCAAGACTTCTAAGCCAGCCCGCCCTTGAAGATACGGAGTGCCCCCGCAGAGAAATCTGCGGGGGTTTCCTTTTGTTTCTATATCTTATCGCTGGAAGTTTATGCGGGTCTGATGAGTGTAAGCGCAGCACTCTAGGTACGAGAGCGTGTCAGGCAGAACACGCGCGAAGACGGTTGTTCTGTTAAGCCACAAAAGGAACCGCAGTCTCACCGCTATTTGGCGTGAAGACCGCTTCATATGGCATCAAGGGGATGGCCACCCTGACCTCAAGCGAGACTCGCGATGTTCTTAGCGCCGACTAGGCCGCGACAAACGGTGCAATCAACCCTTCAGCCTCTTGCCAAACCGCCATCAACTGCGCGCCTTCTGAACCGAAATCTGCCTCTGCTGTTTCAATGTCCAGCAGGCACTGCCGGAGTTGGGCCAGACCAAGAACCGCAGCAGATCCCGCCAGACGATGCGCCTCTTGGCGAAGATCTTCGGTCAAATTCGGGGCGTCTTCCAATGCGTGGGTAAGTTGGACCACTTCCAATTGGAACTCCCCCAAATAATCGCGCGCTTTGGCGACCCCAACCGCTGTCACAAACTGATCAATGTCAGAGGTCCCGCCCAGGTTTGCCTGATCGGGCGGTGTGGTGACCGGCGCGTCAGCGGCTGCACCACACCAGCGGGCTATAAGGCTGGCAAGATCATCCCGCCCCACGGGTTTTGTCAGCACCTCGGCAAAACCTGCCGCAAGAATACGCGCGTGGTCTTCCGCCGCCGCATGCGCCGTCAGGGCAACGATATCCGTTTCATCGGCCAGATGTTCTGCCCTCGCCCGGCGAATAACATCCATCCCATCCACTTCGGGCATGGAAATATCGCTGATGATCAGGTCATAAAGACCGTCCTCGATCATCTGCAACCCCTCCGCGCCCCCCGAAGCAGAGCTCACCTCATGACCAAGCCCCGCAAGCATTTCTTCGAGAAGAAAGCGGTTTATCTCATTGTCTTCAATCACCAAAACATGTTGGGGACGGGTTGATGAGACCTCGACCTGAGGCTGGGTGACCTGAGAGATCGCACACGCAGGCAAGGGGATTGAAAACGAAAATATGCTGCCCTCACCCAATTCGCTGTCACACCGGATCTCTCCCCCCATGTTGGCTACCAACCGCCGGGTGATGGCCAGGCCCAGGCCGGTTCCTTCGGCCTCGCGCCGGTAACTGGGGTCCACCATGGCAAATTCATCAAAGATACGCGTCAGATCCTCTGCAGCGATCCCCTTGCCGGTATCGGCAATGCTGAATTCAACGGTGTCGCCAGCATGGCGCACCACATCGACGGACACAGCCCCGTTTTCGGTGAATTTCAACGCATTACCAATGAGGTTCAACAGAACCTGTTGCAAAGATCGATGCGCCCCGCGCACGCCAAGGTCAGGCCCGAGGCTGCAAAACGCGCTCAACTCGTTTTTGTTCTTGGCCGCGTTGGCCTGCTGGCTGTCGACCAAACCTTGGACAAGCTCTGCAAGATCAAAAACCTGTGGTGCTTCGGGTTCCGCACCGGCTTCAAGCCGGGACAGCTCCAATACGTCATTCACATGATGAAGCAGAAGGTCACCAGAGACCCGCATGGCCTCGAGATAGCGCAACTGATGCGCAGGCAGCCCTTGCCGCTCCAACATATCGAGCGAGCCCAGAATACCATTCAGCGGCGTCCGCATTTCGTGGCTCATCACCGTCAGCAATCGGGCCTTTGCGCGCTCGCCGGCCAAAGCGTCATCGCGCGCTTGACGCAGGTCTTCCTCCGCCCGAAGGCGGGTCGAAATATCGCGAATGTAACTGACCAGAACCGGATTGGCCCCAGAATGACTGATGGACAGGGAAAGCTCTGCCGGGAAACGCATGTCGCCCCGCTGTGCTGTCAGCAGAAAACGCCCCTCCTCGCCACGTTCCTCAAGATCAAGGCGTGACAACCACGAGCCTGCACGATCGCTTTTTAGCGTCGCAATATCGGGCACCAGGGCTTCGATTGATCGGCCAAGCGCATCGCCGCGCAGAACGCCAAAGAGGGTTTCACCGGATTCGCTCATCGCAATAATGCGCCCCTCTCGGTCGGCCATAACAACCGCATCCAGCGACGCTCCCACCATGGTTTCCATCCGCGCCGCGTCCTGCGCAATGCGCGCAGCCAGCTGCTGCCCGCGCCGGTAAAGGCGCATCAGAACAAGCGCCGTGGTGAGCAAAGCGCAGACCAGCGCAATCAGAACCACCGCAAGGTCGGCAAACAGTTTATAAAGGTGGTTGCGTTTTTCGCCCGCAAATTCGGCCTGCAGAACAACACCGCTTAGCGCCATTTCGCGAATGTCCTGGCGGTCGGCTTGGATCAATTCGACCAGCCTGCCCCGCTGCGCCAGCAGCTCTGTATTTGGGCCGTCAATCAGCGCGGCCTGGGCCTGTAGACCGGCATTAAGACGGGACAGGCGTTCTATTGTCTGGCCCCTGCGGATGGCCGCATAGAGATTGCTTTCGCTCACTGTCACAATACGACTGTAGTAGATATCAAAATTGCGCCGCAGCGCGCTCAGGTCCAGTTCGGACACGGTTGTCTGGGCCGAATTCAGATATTTGAGGTGATCCACTTCGATCTGGGACAGGGTCCATTGCAGGTTGTCCGTTTCCGCCGTAGCGAGATCCTGAAGGCTTAACCGGACCTCATGACCCAAACGAATAGACTGGGCCGTCAAGCAAATCATGACGATCCCAGCCGCATAAATCAGCCAGCGATGTAACTCGGGAACCCCGCGTACTGCCACGCTGCCCTACCCCTTCTATGTGTCGCCTATCTTGTCATTGTACTGAAAGCCGGTTCAGCTGCCAGATACTTCGGGAATAGGTTTCTTCGGTGCGGTAGGCGGGATCCGCATCATACGGGTAGATCACCCACAATGGTCCCTTGTCGCGCAACGACATCGTTTGACCGTTGCGTTCATACGCGATGATGGGCGCGCGCCCGTCCGTATCTGTCAGCGGAATTTCAACCGCATAGTCATTGACCGCAGAGGCCGTAACAATACCGGTTTCAACGCCCAACCCGTTCATCAGGGTCTTTAGCGGCACACCGACAAACGCCTGCTCGCCTTCCGTCCAGATGGTCGATGTCGCCACCTCCACTTCGCCCAGCGCCCGCAGTTCAGCGATCGTATACTCATGCACTTCATCCCCGGCGCGCACGCTCAGAATAATACCGCCCGCCGCAGCCAAACTCGGCATCAAAAGTGCACTTACAAAGCCCAGAAGGGTCAGCAGCTGTCTCATCATCAATCTCCGAACGAACTCGATAAGGGTGTTCTGTGCTCAAATGTGCCATGAGTGGCGGCCAAAAGCATGTACACCTGCGCATAGGCTGCTGTACTTTCGTATACGTCGGGTAAACGTCCGCACAGGCGCCTAGCCCGATCCGCGCGAGTCCATCGCAAAAAATTCAACTATCCTGACCTTGTATGTTCCCAAAGAGCTGAGGTGAGAAAGATGACTCAATTTTCGCGGATTGAAGGTGAAAAAGTTGATAGATTGGCAACACTTCCACCTGTAAGCTCGGCAAAAGGGGTAACTTACGGGTTGAACGGCTTTATGCGTATTCTACTAGCAGACGACCATGACATGGTCCGCGAAACGATCTCTGCCTATCTGACATCAGAAGGTGGCGCAGAGGTGACGGCAACCACAGACTTGCCATTGGCGATGCAAGAAATCGAATCTGGTGGCCCCTACGACCTTGTTCTGTTGGATTACAACATGCCAGGCATGAATGGTCTTGAGGGTTTGAAAAAAGCGCTCGAAGCGAACGGCGGCAAAGGCGTTGCGGTTCTGTCCGGCAGCGCCCCGACGCGCACCGCACAGGAAGCGCTGGACAGCGGCGCGATTGGTTTCATTCCCAAAACCATGGGCGCCCAATCGCTGCTGAATGCCGTACGTTTCATGAGCGCGGGTGAGGTTTACGTTCCCGTTGAACTGATGCGTCAAGAGGCCGAAGCCCCCACTCATCCGCTGATTGCCCAGTTGAGCCCGCGTGAAGTCGAGGTACTCAATGGTCTGTGCCGCGGCCTGGCCAACAAAGAAATCGCACGCGAACTGAACCTGCAGGAGGTCACGATCAAACTGCATGTTCGCACCCTTTGCCGTAAGCTGGATGCAAAGAACCGTACCCAGGCTGCCATTGTGGCAAAGGAAGCTGGGATCTTCTGAACTCAGCTCACAAGCCCCCCAACGAAGAGAGGTCCCAGATGGGGCCTTTTTTATTGTCTGAACAAGAGTTGCGACACGGGTTTCTGCTTGAATGATCTCGGATCCTGTCTGGCGCGGAACGTGAGCCTTAGCACAGGAATACCCACAGTGATCTGGCATTGCCGGTGCTGACCTGCACATCACAAACGGATCTTAAAACACTGATAATACGTAAATTCACGCGCATCAAAGCGACCACACCTTATCTGTCGCCCATATATACCGCCGCAGCAGTTTCAAAGGGGCCGCATCGTCACGGAACCCCATCCCGGCGCACCATCTGCTCCCTGGCCGCACACTCAGCCCATTCGGGTCAGCCCCCAATCGCAGACAAAAAATGGCGCCCTGCGGAGTGACCAACAGGGCGCCCAGATATCGGACCGCTCGGGAAAAGGGGTTGGGGGACGTTAAGCGGCTCCGATTGTTTCGGGTGCAGATGTCGAGGCTGGACGGACCAACCGCAATTGGATCAACTGCAGGACAGAGTGACCAGGGTTTTCAACGGCGCGCTGACAGCCTGCCGGAATACGGGTGCTTTGATTTTCCATCAAAAGCTTCATCTGGCCGCCGATATCAACAAGGGCAGACCCCTCAAGCACGATCCATTGCTCGCTTTCCTGTCGCGCGCCGTCCAGTTCCACGCGTGCACCGGGCGCAACGCTTAGACGTTGAAGGGTAAACTGGCCGTTTTGCGCAAGAAGCTCTCGCGCGCCCCAGTCTTGGGTGTCTGACTTGCTGGCGATCGCGCCATTGTTTTGCGGCGCTGCGGAACGATCAAGACCGTCAAACATCGTCAGAACCTGTGCCGCCCGCTGCGGTTTGGGGTCAGAGGTTTGCGACAATTCAGGACGACTGGACTGTTCTTCTGCCAGATCCTCGTCCCAGGCGCTGACCTCTGACAGGGGCGCACCCGTTGGAATGGTCACCAGCTGGGATGTTTTTGCCGCAATCGCCGCCTCAAAAACGACGGGTTTCAAGCGACCATAGGTGCGTTCCGCCAGCAGGATCCCATCCATCACGTTGCAGGCGGACTGCACCGCGGACTTGACCGCCATGAACATTCGGCTGGCGTAGCGTTTGTAAGCCGCCAGCAGCGCGTCAACCCGCGCCAGCACCACACCTGTGGACCACACCACATGGCCGCGCTGAAAAAAACCATCAAGGAAAGACTGCCCGGCAGAGGCCACGCGGTTCACCGATGCCGGGGTGTTCAGACGCGGCGTTTGGCTGATCTCGAGGCTGGCCGTGGCCTGCCCCGAGGCTGCTGTGCGCGCGCTCAGCACTACGAGTTCGCCGCGCTGGGCAGCCGGGATCGCATGGCACAGGGCTTCGTCCAGTACCTCGGGGGTTTTGAAATTTGTTGTGGCAGGCAGGAACAGAACCAGCGCTTCGGGGGTTTTGCGCAGTCGCATCAGCGCCGCCAGCATCGCAGCCGCCGGATTGTGAGCGCCGGGCTCCAGCAGCAGCGCCCCCCGGCGCCCCTCCTGTTTCATCTGCGCCGAAACTGCACTGGAGATCGCAACCGATGTCACAACGGTCGGCGCAGAAAACACATCGCCGGATACCGCCTGCAACAGGGACCGAAATCGGCTCTTGGTGCCGGTTGCCTGCTCCAGGAACATCGGCAGTTCCGCCCGAGATTGGCCGACAGAAGCATCGGCGCCAGCGAGAATAACAGTATGCAGCATGGTTGAACCCCAGATCATCGTTCTTGGCCTTTGTGGACCGTTGCATACAGTTTTACTTAAAATCGCAACTCTTGCCCCCTATCCGGGAGTCGGCTGGTCCAACACAAACGCGCGGCACCTAACCTTTTGGGCTATGGAAACTGTTCCGCTGCGCGGGTCCAAGCGGGGTTTGCGACGTATTCCTTGGCCTCAAATCATTATGAAACCGCCGAACCACGGGCCTTAGGTCAGATTTCTGGCGCTGATTCTGAAATGCGCACAGAACATTGAGGGAACACCCAGTGACTCCGACTGGCGACAGTTCTATACTGCGCCCATGAGCACACCGATTTCGACCATTCGCAATCTGGGCCCCGCCTATGAAGAGGCCTGCGCCCGCGCGGGCATTCACAGCGCCGAAGCCCTGCGCACGCTGGGCGCGGATGCGGCCTATGCCCGCCTGCTACAGACCGGGTCGAAGCCGCATTTCATTGGCTACTATGTGCTGGTGATGGCGCTTCAGGGGCGGCCTTGGAACGACTGCAAAGGCGAAGAAAAGAAAGCGCTGCGCAAACGCTTTGATGCGCTGAAAGCGCAGAACCACGACAAGGGGCTGGGCAAGCTGGAAACCATCCTCGACCAGATCGGTGTGATTGAACGCCGCCCGGCTGATCCTTCGACACACCCCCCAAAAAGAAAAACGCCGCCTCAATCCTCTGAGACGGCGTTTCTGAAATCTTTGCCGAAGTCGGCAACAGGCGATTAGCCCACCAGCTCGATGCCGGAGAAGAAGTATGCGATTTCAACCGCAGCGGTTTCCGGTGCGTCGGAACCGTGAACGGAGTTTTCGCCAACGGATTCTGCGAACTCGGCGCGGATGGTGCCCGCGGCTGCGTCTGCGGGGTTGGTTGCGCCCATGACTTCGCGGTTTTTCGCGATCGCGTCTTCACCTTCCAGAACCTGAACGATCACCGGCTCGGACGCCATGAATTCGCACAGTTCGTCGTAGAAGGGGCGCTCTGCGTGCACTTCGTAGAACTTGCCAGCTTGCGCTTTGGTCATGTGGATGCGCTTTTGCGCAACGATGCGCAGGCCTGCTTCTTCGAACTTGGCGTTGATTTTGCCAGTCAGGTTGCGGCGGGTTGCGTCGGGCTTGATGATCGAGAAGGTGCGTTGCAGTGCCATTGGGACATCTCCTATGGAATTTTTGAATTCGGGTCAGCCGCCCCGGCACAGGGCGCAAAGCGGCGTTCTGGCGCCGCGTAACATGGCAGCCGCGTCATGGGAAGCCCCTGATTAAGCGTGCCCGCGCTTCTGCGGCTATTGAACGCTGGGCAGGGGATCGTGGGCATCGACCCATGCCACATAGAGAGCAGACAAAAGCCCCAGCGCGCTTGATACGATAATAATGCCCAGAACCGCGAAAGGCGCGTTGTCCGGGCTGACCACTGCACCGGTCAGTGTTGTCAGCACGGCGCCCAGCGCCACGACCAGCGCGCCTGACAGCCCCGAAGCACTGCCCGCCAGATGTGGCCGCACCGACATCACCCCGGTCGAGGCATTGGCCACCGTCAGCCCATTGCCAAAGCCCACGCAAACCGCCGCGCCAAAGAACACCGCCACATGCACCACATCCAGTGCAAAGAGCGCAAACCCAATAGAGGGCCCCACCAGCGAAATCACCCGACCAATGATAATCAACCGGATCAGGGACAGACGTTCGGCACACAGGCCGGTGATGAAGTTGCCCCCCATGAACCCCACTGTGATAATCCCAATACCCAGCCCAGTCATCGCCGGGTTGAGATCGAACCACGCCGTCGCCACCAGCGGCACGCCGGTGATATAGGCGTAAAAGCCGCCAATCCCAAAGGCGAGGCAGAAGCTGTAACCCCAGAACCGCCGCGCCCGAAACAGCTCTGGATAGCTGCGCAGCTGCGCGCCCATTGTGGTCGAAGGCTGTTTGTTGGTTTCGCCCAGATCACACCAGAACAGCCACAACAGCCCTGCCCCCAAAAGCGTATAGAGCCAAAACCCAGCCCGCCAGCCAAACAGCATGTCCAGAACACCGCCCAGGCTAGGGCCCAGGATCGGCGCTAGTGCCATGACCATCTGCACATAACCGAGCTTTGAGGCCGCCTCTTTGGTGTCGTACATATCCCGCACCATGGCGCGCGACACCACCTGGCCCGCGACAACCACGCTCTGGATCACGCGAAACGCCAGAAAGACCCAGATGTCCTGCGCCAAAGCACAGCCCAATGACGCCAGCGCGTAGACCGCAAAAGACCACAGCATCACTGGCCGCCGTCCAAAGCGGTCCGACAGCGGACCCAAAAGCAGCTGCATCACCGCAGACACCGCCAGAAACCCCGCAACCGACAGATTCGCTAGCCCATAATCCACGCCAAAATCCTCGGCGATATGGGCAAGCGACGGCAGGAACATATTGATCGACAGCACAGCGATCCCCGTGGCGAGGATCAGCGAGGCAAGCATAGGTGGCTGAGTGGCGGGTTTGAACATTGGCTTTCACCCGTTAGAGAGTATCGGGCCAGTGTTAGCACGCCCCTTCAGACTGTCCAGCAGCGGATTGTTCCCATACATCGTTCTGCCCGCTGGTGCGGTGTCTTTCACCATTGACCAACGCGGTACTTTGCGAAACAGAAGGGCCATGCTCAGGATCAAAGATATCTCGTATTCCGTCGAAGGCCGCCCGCTGATCGACCATGCCTCTGCCACCATCCCCGCCGGCCATAAGGTCGGCATTGTGGGGCGCAATGGCACCGGAAAATCCACCCTCTTCCGCCTGATCCGTGGCGAATTGGTGCTGGAGAGTGGCAGCATTGAACTGCCCAATCAGGCCCGCATCGGCGGTGTCGCGCAGGAAGTGCCGTCGTCCGAGGTCACAATCCTCGACACAGTTCTGGCGGCAGACACAGAACGCGCAAACCTGATGGCCGAGGCCGAGACCGCCAGTGATGCCGCTCGGATTGCCGAAATCCAGACGCGCCTGTCCGATATCGACGCCTGGTCGGCGGAAGCCCGCGCCGCCTCGATCCTGAAGGGTCTGGGGTTTGACGACGAAGAACATTCCCGCCCCTGCTCTGCCTATTCCGGCGGCTGGCGCATGCGTGTGGCACTGGCGGGCGTGCTGTTTGCCCCACCCCATCTGCTTCTTTTTG
>NZ_CYSD01000008.1 GCF_001458415.1 Tritonibacter multivorans
CGGGACATTGCTGCGCAATGCCCTGCCGGTCAGTGGATGCGCAGGCTGTCCCTGCTGCACCCAACCTATTGAGAAATCGACAAAAGGCCTGCCGATCTGCTTGCATATTCGCTCTCGTGATCCAAGACCATCCGCACCGCTCTGGCACGCAATTCATCTGGATAACGTGTTCCGTTCTTCGTCTTTCCCATAACCCAGTATCCTTACTTCGGGGTCTCCGGCAAACAAGGGGCGGTTCACGACAGGGTGAGGTGCAGACGCCGCTTACGCTCTTTCAAGATCCCAATGATTTGTTCCTCGCTGAAACGGCTTCTCTTCATCATCTGTCTCCTCAGTTGGTGAACAGGCTAACTCTAAGCCAAGGACATTTCAGGGGAGCAGGTCAATCGACAAGATTGTTTTGACGCCCTCTGCAGATGGAGAAGGCATGGAGATTGAACTGTGCGGTGATCTTGGGGGTTTGTTGCGGCTCGCGTCGGGCGCAGGCGATCACAACGCGGGCGCTTGCGGTGAAGCCACTGATTTTGCTGGTAAAATAGTGTTGGTTGCGGGAGTAGGATTTGAACCTACGACCTTCAGGTTATGAGCCTGAGTGTTCAAATTCATAACCTCCTGACATATCATGAATTTCCCTTTGATTTCGCGAAATTAGGCGAAATTCGTTTGACGTGAAGAGTCGCGAGATGCCACACATCGCCTCCTCCTGCCGGACACATGACGGACACACAATGCCCAAGCTCAACGAAACATACTCAAAGAAAGCCCAAGTGCCAGACACGGGAAACAAACTCTATCGCGACGACGAACTCAAAGGATTTTGCCTTCGAGTCACGGCGGCGGGACACCGCTCCTTCGTGTTGAACTATTCGATCGATCGCCGTGAACGCCGAATGACTATCGGTGCTTTTCCCGCTTGGACGGCAACCGCGGCGCGTGAGGAAGCCAAGCGCCTCAAGCGCTTGATTGACCTGGGGGTTGATCCGCTTGAGGAAAGAATTGCCCGAAAGACGGCACCAAAAGTCATCGACTTATGGGATGAGTACCAGCGTATTCACCTTCCCACGCTGACGGATCGAAGCGCCCGAGATCAGCGCAGCATGTGGGAAAAGTACATTTTACCAACACTACAAAACCAACGAGTAGCGGAACTAACCTGTCAGCAGGTCGATCAGTTGCATGCTCTGGTCACCCAAGCCGGTCGCCCAACACGGGCGAACAGGGTTCTGGAGGTTTTCCGAAAGGCTCTCAATTTGGCAATTCGTTGGGGATGGATTGAGAAGAATCCGGCTGACGGATTCCGCCGGAACGCCGAAACGGCCCGGGAGCGTTTTCTTAGCTCAGAAGAGTATCAGCGGGTTTTTGACGCTCTAGACCACATGCCGAACCAGAAAGCGGCCAATGCGATCAGACTACTCATCCTGACAGGCGCGCGACGCGGTGAGGTGCTCTCGCTTGAATGGCATGAGCTGGATCTGGAACAAGGCCTATGGCACCGCCCGGCGGAAAAGAGCAAAGACCGAAAACCGAAACGGATCACAATTTCCAACGAGGCAGTCGTATTGCTGCGCGTGATGCGCGAAAACGCGGATAGTGGATTTCTCTTCCCAACGTCCAACGGCACCGCAATGCAAGACCTGAACCGCCCTTGGAAGTGGCTCAAGGATGAGACTGGTCTGTCTGACCTACGGATCCATGATTTGCGACATTCCTTTGCATCGGTTTTGATCTCAGGCGGGGAAACGCTGGAGACTATCGGTAAGTTGCTTGGCCACTCCCAGCACCAGACCACACTGCGGTATGCGCACCTCATGGATGACCCTATGCGCCGTGCCGCCAATAAGTTCTCAGAAAGTTTTATCAAGATCTGATTTCGCGAAATCATCTAAATAAAACAGTGGCTTACAGCTCAAGCCCCCGGCTATAAGGTCTCCACCAACACCAATTTAGGAGACCCAATTGACTGACGTAAATTTCAACATGACCCCTTTGGAAACGGCGAAATTGCTCGGCGTTTCCACCCGCACCTTGAGCCGCTGGCATACTCTTCGAGTTGGCCCTGCTCGGTGCAAAATCGGGCGCAAGGTGCTCTATCGCCGCGAGGCCGTGAACGTCTGGTTGGCACAGAATGAGACCCAGCCTACCCGCTCCTTCTCCGGAGGTACGGCATGAACCCTTTGGAATACGCGCTCCGCTACGCAGAGCAAGGCCTGGCTGTCTTTCCGACTCATTGGATTGAGGACGGCCAGTGCTCCTGCGGCGATCCGGATTGCTCGAGCGCCGGTAAACACCCCCTCTATCCGGGTGGCTTCAAGATTGCGTCGACCGATGCCGAAGTCATCAAGGAATGGTGGACGACCACGCCGAAGGCAAACGTCGCCATCGCAACCGGAGCAGTGTCAGACGTTTTCGTAATCGACGTTGATGTCTCTGACGGAAAGGTCGGTGAACAGTCTTTGAAGGCCCTCGAAAATGAGGTCGGAAGCCTGCCCAAAGACGCTCTCGTGAAAACTGGGAGCGGCGGTTTCCACATCTACATGCGCATGCCTGACCAGACCGTCAAAAACTCAGCCAGTAAGATCGCGCCCCACATCGATGTCCGGGCCAACGGGGGATACGTGATCGCACCGCCTTCCACCCACAAATCTGGCAATCAATATGAATGGATGAACGACAATGTTTAAAGCTATCCCTGAAGCCCCACCGAAACTCCTGGGCCTTCTGACTAAACCGCGCCGCGCCCCGGCAAATGCAAACCGTTCCCCCTCCGGCTTTATGCAGCCAGGTTCCAGGAACAACGACCTTACCAGATATGCCGGGTGGCTGCGCAGTAACGGGGCTTCTGAAGAGGCAATTTCTGGCCATCTGCATTCGTTCAACCAAGCTGCAGAAGCACCGCTCCCGTCAGATGAAGTCGACGCAATTGCCGCGAGCATCAGCCGGTACCCGGCTGGTTCGACCATTGAGGTAGACGACCTCCCTCTCGCCCGCCGCATCGCACAGCGTGTCGCCAAGACCGTATGCCGGACTGGTGGAGCCGGTTGGTTGCGCTTTGATGGTATCCGTTGGGTCGCAGACCTGGAAGGTGCGCACGCGAAAGAAGAAGTGAAACGCGTGCTCGAGGAAATGTCCGCTCAATTGATCGCGACGGGAGATCGGAATGCCCATAAAAATGCCGGTCACCTTCTTACTGCTAGCAAGGTGAAGCGGATGTTCGAGCTGATCGCGACTGATCCCCATATTGTCCGCCTCTTTGAAGACTTCGACAAGGCGCCGCACGAGATCAACTTGCAGAATGGCACTTTGTCGCTGCAGTCGCGCGAACTCCGCCCGCACTCAAAGGAGGACATGTTCACCAAGGTGGCGAATGTTCATTACGATGAAAAAGCAACCTGCCCCGTGTTTGACGAATTCCTGTCGTCCTGTTTGCCGCCTGAAGAGGCTGCCTTTGTGCTCCGGCTGTTCGGGTACGCCCTTCTAGGCCAGCCAAAAGAACAGGTGTTCGCGATCTTCCACGGCCCTGGCCGGAACGGCAAATCAACGCTTGTAGAGGTTATGTCGCACCTTTTGGGCGGCTATGCCTGTAGCGCTGAACCCAGCAGTTTTATCAAACAGAAAAACGCAGGAGTTCGGAACGATCTCGCCCGCCTTAAGGGAGCTCGGTTGGTTTCAACTTCCGAACTCTCGACGGGCGAGATCCTCGACGCGGCATTGGTGAAGCGCATCACGGGTGGCGACACTATCACTGCGCGCGCTTTGTACAAGGAAGCAATCGAGTTCAAAGCCGAATTTGTGATGTTCATGGTAACCAATAACCTACCCGTTATCGACGGTGGTGATATGGCTTTGGCCCGCCGTTTGATCCTTGTTCCGTTCAATAACACTGTTTCAGCAAGCGATTGTGATCCCGGCTTGCCAAGCAAGCTGCAGGCGGAGGCCAACGGGATCCTCAACCGTCTGATTCAAGGTTGCAAAGACTACCTAGAGAACGGCCTCAATGTGCCAGCTTCACTCAAGCAGAGTGCGGAGAACTATGTCAAAGCGGCTGATCTGATCCAGCAATTCCTTGATGCGCGTTGTGAGTTTGGTCCCGAGCTTTCGGTCCAGGCCTCCGAACTGTATGGTTCCTACGCCACTTGGTCGCACCAGAATGGAACCCGAGCAGTGTCCCAGCCAATTTTTGTGACTGAGATGACAAAGCGGACAAAGATTGAGAAAAAACGGAACAGCAAAGGCTTTTTTTGGCCAGGGGTTCGTCTGCGGTCGCCTTACTAACACTTAACCAGTGTATGTAGTGTAGTCTCTTTCTTAACCCCCTCAAAGAAAACGAAGAAGGGAACAGTTTAGGTAAAGGGCTACACCACCTACACGTTCCACATTTCCAGACAAAACGTGTGAAAAATGGGCACGAAATCTATAAAAAAACTTTTCCAAGAGCCCTCTCTTTGGCCCCCTATTCCGCCGTGGTGGTTGCTGGCCTCACCAAAAGCAGCAGCCCTGTTGAATGTAAAACCGGCAACACTGCAAAAGTGGCGCACAAGAGGAGAAGGACCCAGAGCCGTCCCAGCGATGTACCTTCGCCCCGCTCAGGGCAATCCGAGCTTCTACCGCTATGGCGACATCCGGGCCTGGGCCGCACAAGCCATTGGTCTTGAGTTCAGCTTCGAGGAGCAAGCGGGTATGTTCCTCGAAGAAGACAGTAAAACCTCCCGGCCAGAGAATGGCCTGCAACAAGCCGCAAGCGCCTTTGATCATATTTTCCAATACGATCATGCCCGTTTCCGAAAAGGCATTGGTTTGATCTACTTTCCCGAAGCCCGATTGGCCGAGCTAGACGAATACTACTCAGCCCAGCCGGTTTTCCGGTCAGAGAAACAGCGCCCGGTGTTCTGTGGACCGTTCGACCACCAGGACGCTATTCAGCACATCATGGATACCTTCTACAACCTGGCGCCAGAAGACATTCCCCCACGCGACCCAATTGAGTGGCGCTAAACGCTGATTATCTCGCGCAGTCAACGCGTACTCTGAAGAAAAAGCCATGGATTATGGTCCGCTCCTTCAGGTTGTCACCGTGGTGGTCATAATCGCAAACGTGATCCACCACAGGTGACGGCCTGACGGCAGGGGGACATATGCCCTCCTGTCAGCCCAGAGTAGCGCCGAACGGAGCAGCCAGCAAGAGGCCCCATGCGGGGTCTATCCCAGCGTGAGCGGGGGAACCCGTATCGGGGCGCGCTACGATTATACAGGTGTGGGTCTATCCCCGCGTGTGCGGGGGAACCGGCCGATCCGTGCCGATGGCGAGGCGGCCGAGGGGTCTATCCCCGCGTGTGCGGGGGAACCTCTAGGGATTAATGCGTTGAAATTATTAAATTGTCAAAGAGCTAAGATAGATTTTGGGCGTTAACCGCGTTTTGCAAGCAGGATGCCATCCGCATCCACGATGTCTTTTGGCGGCTCTCCCAGTGTTTCAATTCGCAGGTGCCCGCTTGCGGATTTATCGCGCCAAATCAGGGTGAGCGACCCTTTTCCCAGAACGGACCACCAATCGCTCAGCACGCGCCACAGGCGGGTTCTCACCCCTGCGGTCATGTCAGGCGCTACGTAAACACCCGCTGAAACTTCGAGCATCAACGAGGTCAGAAAGCCCCTGTATCGCGGTTCGACATCACGGGTGACCACAATCGTCAGCGGCATCAGGCGGTGTCCTCCTCCGGCTTAAACAGCTCTTTGATCCGTTCTATCATGTTTGGGATGAGGTTTTCGTCTGCAATTGCCCGTCCCAAACGCCGCCTGGTCACCCGCTCGATGTTTTCAGACGGCTTTTCTTCAATCTGCTTTGCAGCCTTGAACGCAACCGGGATTGTAATCTCATCGCGATACAGATCGGCGATATCCAGAACAAAGGATTGCCCGGGATCTTCGTGGATAAACCCAAGTTGGGGTATTGTGCCGGTTGCAGAGACTGCAATGGCAGCCGCAGCCTCCACCGCACTAGCAGCATGATTAAGCGCCTGATTGGCTAGGTTTGCAGCCAGCGGGTCCCCCCGGTCATACTTGCGGCCGTGCCATTCAATTCCGATGCGATCGGCCCAAATGGCATAGGATTGCTTCATTCGAGCGCCCTCGATTCCGCGCAGGACGTTGATGTCCCGGTGCGGCAAAAACTCGCCCAGACGCATGGCATACATCCGACGCGCGATTTGAATTTTCGTGCCCGCATCTGCCCACACCATCGCCTGGCGGCGCGCCAGTCCAGAGCGATCTGGAATTAAGGGGGGCGCTGTGTAAAGGCGCACGCCGTCTTCACCAACGGCAGCCAAGGCCGTTCTGGCATGCGCAAGAAGACGAAGCGCGTCATGGCTGACAGTGGACCCCGGCCCCAGAAGGATCATCGACACCGCCTGCAACGGAATACCATATTCTCCGGGTGTTAGAGCATCCGCTTCTGTTGGCGTCCCTTGAATGAACGAAAGTGTTCCTTCACGCGCGACAAGGGCTCCTCTGGCGAGGTACAGACACCCCGCCCGATCCGCATGCGGGACTTTGGAGGTTTCCAGCCCTAGTCGCCCTTTCAACATCTTAGCTGTGGCTTTCCATAGACTGCGGTTTCGAAACTTTTTGTGGAGGGCGCAGCATCATCATTCCGTAGCCATAGGTTCTATGCCGCCCAATTCCGCGCGCGAGCAGCTGCGCATAAGCAGTCGGATCGACAATGGAGAACGTTCCTTGAATGATAACGTCCGGTCCCTCGACGCGGCGCCCATTGCGAATAATCATAGAACGTTCACAGCGGGCGATGACAGTCTGAGACCGCTCTATGTCCACAGCGCCTTCCAGCCGCTTGGCCAGCCAGTCCAGATAGACCTCTTCCCGGCTCAATCGCGCATCTTGCGGAGCGCGGGCCACATAGGGCAAGTAAGCATCAAGCTCAGCGCCCTTGCGAAAGGCTTCGCCTCCCATCTGAAGGGGCTTTGCCAGTCGCACGACCGGGCGAAAGCGCAGGTCAAACCCTAGCCGCTGGCCCGCAGACCATGCCGCTGCAGGTCGTGGGTGCGAGCGTAAATCAGCCAAGTCAATCACTGATGCCATCGCCGGATCAAACGTCTGAGCTGCTGCCACAGCGAGCTCTTCATGCGTTTGCGCCGCATAAGCATAAAGCGCGCCAGTTCTTGCACCGCGCGAAACCATCAAACGGAAAGGCTGCAAAACCGCCGGGCCGAAACTCTCCCCCAGCAGGTGATGTAGCGCCAAGCCTTCGTCAAACACCCCGCGACAAGACAAGCCGCGGGCCTCCCCCCAGACGTAAAGCGCGCGCAGGTCGATGGGTATATGGATCAAATGGGTGGTCATGCGCCATCTCCGTCAATTGGGCCTTCAATGACGATACGGCGACCTGCATGCAGCCCTGACAGCCAATTGCGCAGGTCCGGTACATCATACTGCATGGCACCAGCCGGCACATCTTGTTCCGGCGCGTCCGGCCAGATCCCTAGCCCAGGCACTCCAATGGCCCTGAGCGCAGCCAAGGCCGTTTCAGCCTCCAGAACCCCAGTAAAAATCGGCACAGTTGGCAGGCAGGTCTTGCGCCCGATAAAAAGTGGGCGCGCCGGACGAAGGAGCGCCGCCTTCAAATCTGCGATCGTCACAGTGGCGGAAGGCGCTAACCCAATCACGACACGAGTCTCATGGTCTGTGAGATACTCACGCTGGCGCCGGTGGGTGAGCCATTTCTTCCCTGCCTGATTTCCGATCTGTTGCGGCAATGAAGGGTTCCTATAAGATGGCCCCTTATTGCGGGCCTCGGGGCGCCCAGATGTCGTCCAAGCGGCTTCGCCTTCGTATACTCTCGCATTTTGGTTGTCTGAGATCCGTTGCCCCTGTCTCGCCGTCAAAGCCGCGATGATCAGCTGATCTTGCAAGGCCTGTAACGCAACCCCGTCATAGCGCTCGTAGCCAAGCGCATTTCCCAAAAGCCCGGTTATCGCGGACAGGGACGGATAATTGCGCGTGGGGCCAATATGGTCGATTGCAACGCCGCCAAAAGACATAAGCGGCGCGCGCAGCGTCAAATGCAACCATTCGGCCATCAGTCGGCCTCTTGCGGGGCCAAGGATTTCGCAAATGCGGCCAAATCGCGCAAACTGCCCCGCGTTGCAGAAGGAACCTCGCGGTTCGACAAGCTCATCACGTGACGGGTTTCCCCGGTCTCATAGGCCTGATCCATCGCCGCAAGGTGACCGCATAGCACCGCAACCGCCGTGGATGTTTCTGCTCTGCAGGGAACGCGATAGGCATCCGCCAGCGAACGGGGCTGGCGATCCCCGGCCTCAAGCAGCATAAACGAAGCACGGCTGTAGGGGGCCGTTGATCCAAGCTTTGCACCGGGGGACACTTCGGCGATCAGATAGATAAGATTGTGCAACACCTCCCCCATCAGCCCAACATCGCCGCCGAGGTTCAGATGCAGAGCCGACAAGTCTACCACGACATAACCATAAAACAGGCCCGACGTGAGCTCGGTCTCTTGAATGGTGTCAGCGCCGGTATCATCTGCCTCTGCCAGATCATCAACGGCGACAAAGTAGTCACTTTCAACTTCTTCAGCGTGGACCGTAAAGGCATGGGCGACATGAAGCGCCGCATCGATGTTGGCCCGTGGATCCGATGTCACCATGCGCCCGAACAAGGCCCCCGCAAGACCAGCAGGTAGTTTTGCTCCTGAACTCATCGCCTTTAAGTTGCTCTTATTGGTCTTAAGCCATTCTGCGGCCAATGACTTGGCTGTCCTTTTGTCTGCACCGGCGTTTTCTGCCATCTGCTGGGCTTCTGCTTTTAGAAAAGCAACCTCAGGCTCCCCCAGCAATAGCGTTTGCCGCGATTGTTTGGACGTGGCCTTCTCACCGTAGACGGCTTTCAACATGGCCTCCTTTATCTCAGACAGCACGTCTTCAGAGACACCACCGGACCAGCCCTCAAAAACCTTCTTTTCAATTGTTTCCCTGACCTGCCACGGGATTTTTCCTCCACCTGCGATTAGAGTCCGGCCCAACCTGAGGACGGACAATGAAGCGAACGAGATTCACGGACGAGCAGATTATTGGCATCCTGGCGGAGCATGAGGCAGGCGCGAAGTGCGCAGACCTGTGCCGAAAGCACGGCATGTCGGAAGGCACCTTCTATAATTGGAAGGCCAAGTTCGGCGGCATGACGGTGTCGGAAGCAAAGCGGCTGAAGATGCTCGAGGATGAGAACGCGAAGCTGAAGAAGCTGCTGGCAGAGCAGATGCTGGATTTAGCGGCGATGAAGGAATTGGTTTCAAAAAAGTGGTGACGCCTGCTGTGAAGCGCGAGGCGGTCGCGCATTTGAGGTCCCTGCTCGGGCTCTCGGAACGGCGGGCGTGCCGGATTGCCGGGGCGGATCGTAAGATGGTCCGCTACCAGGCACAGCGTGCGCCGGATACGGAGCTGCGCGGCCGCCTGCACGAGCTGGCCAACGAGCGCCGGCGGTTCGGGGATCGGCGGGCCCTTCTCCCTCCGCGGGGGGGGGGGGGG
>NZ_CYSD01000009.1 GCF_001458415.1 Tritonibacter multivorans
CAATACCAACCAGACAACGCGGCAACGCTTCGAAGAACTTGAGCAATTGTCGCCGCCGGATCGAACGATTGAAGGCAACCGTGCCGTCAGCTGTGACACCGTGAACTTGGAAAACGTCCTTCCCAAGATCCAATCCTATTGTCGTAACTTCCATGATGGGGCTCCTTTCCTGACAGAAGATGACTTCTGCAGTGTGCCGCAAAATGCGACGCTTGGTGCAGACGCCATCCACCCCATCCGCGTCTGAGTTGTCAGATCAGGCTGCGGCGAAAGTGCGGTATCGTTTCTGGGGAAATCCAAGCATATCAATGGGCGGAAAGCGGTCGTTCTCCGCAACAGCAACCTGAATAGAGCTAATGAGTGGAAGCCGACATTCGCTTTAAGCGGAAAACAAGGGAATCATAGTGTCTGCCCATTTTAGACTTTTTCCTTCTAAGTCTCGGAAAAGCGGTTACAAATCCAGAGGTGCTTCACCTCAAGCCGAAGTGAACCGCAAAAGACCCGTCCAACACCACATGATAGCCACATTTGTTTCGTGAAGGTGTAACTGCACATATTGTCCAGAACGGAACAAAGGTTAACCACGGTGTCGAGAAAAAATTCATTTGGAATTATGGCTGGCTTAGGAGCAGTCACCGGCTTTTTTTCTGGCATCGTTTTTCTCGTCGTTCTTCTGGTCGTTCAGCCCCTTGATCTGTCTTTGCTGCCAAGACGTATGTGGATGCATCAGGTCACGATCCAGTGGGTGCTGGTGGCGTTCGGTGCGTCGGCGCTTTGCGTGGGGGTGATCTGGTTCCAAATCAAAGCTTTTTCGAAGCCAACGCCACAGCCCGTGTCGCGCCGGACAAAAGCGAGTATTGCGCCTGCAACGCCGACCGCAATGCCATCCGTGCCCGGTGCGGTCTGGGTCTTTTCAACTGTTTCGGAATACATAAGCAGACGCATTGATCCTGAAGTCGAGCCGCCAGATTTCTTGGAGCTTATCAGGCGCAATCGTAAAGGCGAAGATATCGCAGCTGACGCGTTTCCGCGTTCGTTCATCTTGCGAGGTCAGCGTGTTCCTCGGGACATTTTACATGGCAACTTTCTTTTCGTTTCGCGTGACATCGCGGACATTCTGGCGGATTTCGATCTGGGCCGAAGTCAGCTGATCCCGCTGGACGGCATGTACCGCGGCCGCGACCGCACAAAGCTGGACAAGGACTATTTCATTCTCACGTTCGCAAGCAGCAAAACTGTCTTCTCGCCAGAAGGGAGTAACCCCGCCGCAATCCGGCAGTCGGTTCCTGATATTCCCTGGTGGAAGTTGTTTATAGCAGATTTTCCAGACGGATCTTTTGCCGTGACCGAAGACGCTCTGGAAGGCGCTGATTTCTGGTCAGATCCAACAACGCCCGTTGGAATGCTTTACATGAGCGAGCACCTCAAGGCGGCGCTCGACGCTCAGGGCATCGGAAAGAAGATGGGGTTCAAACGCTGCCGTGTGGTCAGATCTGATTAAGCCGGGTGCAGCCCAACGCTGACCTCTCTTGTGCGCTCCATAAAGAAACTCACCTCAAGAAATCACTCCAAGGCGGAATCTCAGATCAGGGACAGGGATGGAAAGTGACCCTCACGCAACGCGCACCAGCTACCAACTTTGACACGCAGCGGAAGTCTCCTCTGACGGGCCGCGCTGCGGCGAGACGAAGAGACGACCAAGGTCCGCAAAGGGCCGTTCGTGATAGCTCGCAGCGTCCATCATCTGGAGCACAGCCAATGTTTTCTGACGCGTAACAAGAATTTTGGCATGTCTGATGGTCCTGCCGCTTTTGTTTATTGGGGTTAGTGGCATCTGGACACGCCAATCACGTCTGGCCGTTAGGGTGAGGGTGCTACCCACTCCCACGAGCAGTCCCGCTAGTCCAAACCGTGTCTTCGGTCGCACCTGCGGGCCGCGCCACTTTTGTCGAATAGCATTTCTTCGCCCACTCTCAAGGTCGCCACGTCCAGAATAAAGCGGCAGATCAGCGGCAACAGTCGGCTTCGCGGTCTGATCTGCAAATTAGCGCTGATTTTCCGAAGGGAGACCACGGGAGCAACATGACGATGCTAGGCCCCTTGTCGACGCAAGGCCGAGGTCGTGCGGTGTTCAATACTGGCGAGAGCAGTATTGGGTGCTGGATCATTTTATGACGCAAAGGTCAAATTCATCTGACGTCCCATAGGAAGACAGTGGCGGACCGAGGAGGATTCGAACCCCCGACCCCTTGATTCGTAGTCAAGTACTCTATCCAGCTGAGCTATCGGTCCACTGTGGAGCCGGTGTCTAAGGCTAGTGCGGGGGAGGCGCAACCCCCAAAACAACATTCTTTTCGAAAAACCGCAAAAAACTTCTGTGGCCCAAGAACTGGCTGTATCTACCCTGATCTGGCTCTGTATGCATTGATGCACGCCGAAGGCCCAGGCGCAGAGAGCTTGGCTTGTGACCGGTTGTGTTATTCTATAACAATTGGCGTCGATAGCCTAACCGGGCAAAGCGTATCAGCAGGAGAGGATCCCAATGACCAAACCGCAGACCCCGCCGCAGACCCCGCCTGAGACGCGACTGCCTGTGACATTGCTCACCGGGTTTCTGGGGGCGGGGAAATCGACCTTGCTCAATAAGGTGCTGGCACATCCAGACACGGGGAATGTGGCCGTCATCGTCAATGAGTTTGGCGAAGTTGGTCTGGACAACGACCTGATCGAAAGCTCAGGGGACGAGGTGATCTTGCTGTCGTCGGGCTGCATCTGCTGTTCAATGCGGGGCGATCTGGCCAATACGATTGCCGATCTTCTGCAGCGCCGCGAAGACGGGGCGATCAGTTTTGACCGTGTGGTGATTGAAACCACCGGCCTGGCGGATCCGGCACCGATCCAACAAACCCTGCTGATGGATCACTATTTGGCCGCGCATACCCGGATGGACGGGGTGGTGACATTGGCGGATTGTGCCAATGGCCCCAAAACGCTGGATGATAACTTCGAAGCGGTCTCGCAGGCGGCAACGGCGGATTTGATCCTGCTCAGCAAAACCGATCTTGTGACAGCGGCAGAGGTGGCGGCGTTCAAGACCCGGCTCGAGGGGTTGAACCCCACCGCGCGCATTGAAAACGCAGGCGAAATTGCCAAAGCCCCAGCCCGGATCTGGGGGCTGTCGGGGGTGCGCCGGGATGTGACATCAGGGGATGCGCTGGCGTGGATGGCCCGCCCCGCACCTGATACCTCGGCGCTGGCCGGCTTGCCCGGATTTGACCGCACGCCCGATCCGCTGGCCAATCTGTCCGGCTTTGCACCTGCGCCGGTCACCGCTGAGTTTTCGCCCCATGATGCGCGCATTGGGTCGGCGTCGATCGTGCTGGAACAGCCGCTGAAGGACGCGGTGTTTGACAATTGGCTCGACACGCTGATTTCGCTCAAGGGGGCGGACATCCTGCGGGTGAAGGGGATTGTCTTCCTCGAGGGGATCGAGACGCCATTTGTGTTCCACGGGGTGCAGCACATCTTTGACCTGCCGGTGCCTTTGGAAAACTGGCCCAAAGGGGACACGACCACGCGGATCGTGGTGATTGCGCGGGATATGTCACATCCGGAGCTGCAGCGCAGTCTGGATATGCTGCGTGCGACCCAGGTGGACAAGCCCGCCCCGGCGGTTTTCCCCGGCTGGCAAGAACGTGAAGCCGAAAACTGGACGTGATGTGCGTCGATAAGAAAAAGTAAAGTTATGTTGACAGAACGGGCGCAGGCTTGGCAAAGCATGGGCCCAGTGATGGTTCCCGCACTGCTAAGAACGCAAGCCGGGATGAAAAGGGAACACGGTGCGGCGTAGCCAAAAGGCACCAAATCCGTGACTGCCCCCGCAACTGTGAGCGGAGAGCTCCTCGTGAGATCCACTGACCCGAACCGGGTCGGGAAGGGACGAGGCGCTGTGACCCGCGAGTCAGGAGACCTGCCATCTGACGATAGAACTCAACCCGGGCGGTGGGCCTGGGCGGATCACACAAGATGTGCGGACGCCTCGGATGGGGCTGCGCATCCACGGTTGCCGCTCGTTCTCATCTCCCCGCTGCGGAGGGCAGTTTGGTGGGACAGAAACGGTTGCGGATCTCGGTCTGTACCAGTTGCAAGGTCAAAGGCGCCAGCGCGCGTCCGGGCTATGCATTGATCGATGAACTGCGTGCGGGGATCGCAGAGATGCCCGCGCTGCGCGAGGCTTATGAGGTCGCAGGCGTGGCCTGCATGGCGGGTTGTGACAGCCCCTGTACCGTCGGATTTCACGGGCAGGGCAAGGCCAGCTACCTGTTTGGTGATCTGGAGCCCGGCGCTGATGTCAACGACCTGCTGAGCTTTGCCACGCAATATGACACGCTGCATGACGGCTGGTGTTCCTCGGTGGATCGCCCCGGCAAGCTGCGTAAATCCACATTGGCACGTGTGCCTGCGACCTTGTTTGAGGCCCCGCAGCGCAAGGAGGCCGCGGAATGAGCGCCGCGGACCTGCAAGTTGACGGCGTCAGCTGGGGGCAGGCCGGTGGGAAGGGCAGTGGTCAGCCGCTGATCCTGAATGCGACCAGCTTTCATGTGCCTGCGGGGCAGGTGCTTGGGGTTGTGGGGGCCAATGGTGCAGGCAAAACCACTTTGCTGCGGCTGGTCTATCGCTATGCCAAGCCGCTGAGCGGCGTGGTGAAGATCGGGGGGCAAGATCTGTGGTCCATGACCCCGCGCGCGGCGGCCCGAAAGGTGGCGGCGGTTTTGCAGGAACAGCCCACTGATTTTGCCCTGACCGTGCGCGACGTGGTGGCGCTGGGCCGTCTGCCGCATCGGCAGGGCTTTGCGGCTGGCGGCAAGGGCTGTGCGGCAATCATTGATGCCGCGCTGGACCGGATGGGGCTGTTGCAGTTTGCATCTCGCAGTCTGGGCACCTTGTCGGGCGGTGAACGCCAGCGGGTTATGGTGGCCCGTGCGCTGGCACAGGACCCGGATGTGCTGGTTTTGGATGAACCCACCAACCACCTTGATATCCGTCACCAGCTTGAGGTGCTGCGCCTGATCCGCGACCTCGACATGACCATTGTGACCTCGCTCCATGATCTGAACATGGCGGCGGAGGTCTGTGACCAAATTCTTCTGCTGCACAAAGGCCATCCCTTGGGGTTTGGCCCCGCCGCCGAAGTTCTCTCCAGTGACCGTGTTTCCGAGGCCTTCGGGGTCGAGGCGCGGCTGGATCATCTGCGACTGGGCGACCGGCGCCATCTCACCTTTCATCTCAATAACGACCAATAGGGACGAGACCTATGAAATACACCCTCTCTGCCTTGGCGCTTGCCGCCTCTGCCGGGGCCGCACTGGCCGACACCACCGTCAACAGTTGCAACCGCGAAGTGACCTTTGACACCCCGCCCAAGGCCGCGATCTCCAATGACGTGAACCTGACCGAAATGATGCTGGTGCTGGGCCTTGCGGACCGCATGGTGGGCTACACCGGCATTTCCGGCTGGAAGACACTGGATGAAGACATGCGAGCAGGCGTGGAAGAGCTGCCCGAGCTGTCCGCCAAATACCCCACCAAAGAAGTGCTGCTGGGTGCCGACGCGGATTTCTATTTCGCAGGCTGGAACTACGGGATGAAGGTTGGCGGGGAAGTCACGCCCGAAACCCTCGCGCCCTTTGGCATCAAAGTTTACGAGCTGACCGAAAGCTGCATCCACATTGGCGACAAGCCCAAGGTCTCTATGGATGACATGTACAATGACATCGCAAACTTGGGCAAAATCTTCCAGGTGGAAGACAAGGCGGCTGCGCTGATCGACGGCTACAAAGCAGATCTGGCCGATTTCACCGCCTCTCTGGAAACCGTGGACGACCCCCTGCGCGTCTTTGTCTATGACAGCGGCGAGGAAAGCCCCTTCACCGCCGGTCGCTACGCCATGCCCACCGCCTTGATCGAGGCCGCAGGTGGCAAGAACATCATGGATGATTTCCAGAAAAGCTGGGCCACAGTGACTTGGGAAGAAGTCGTAGAGCGCAACCCCGAGGTCGTCGTGATCGTGAACTACGGCAATGTGACGGCGGAAGAAAAGCGCGCGTTCATGATGTCGAACCCGGCCTTCGCCAACCTCGACGCGGTCAAGAACGACCGTTTTGTGACGCTGGAATATGTTGAGGCAACCCCCGGTCCGCGCAACATCAACGCGGTCAAGAAACTGGCAAATGGTTTCTGGGGCGAATAAGCCGCTTCTGACCTGAAAGGGAAACACACATGGCCGACGCAACACTTACGCAGCCCCAAACTCGCCTCAGAGCCGGTGCGCATCTGCGCCGCCGCGCCCTTTGGGGGATTAGCGGGGTCTTGGCGCTGCTTGCGTCGGTCAGCTTTGCGGTCTCGGTCGGGGCGGTCAAAGTGCCGCTCTCCACGGTGTGGGGGGTGGTGCTGGATCATGTGCTGCCCGGATCGGTGACGCCGGATTGGTCCCGTGGACGGGATGCGATTGTCTGGGACATCCGTTTCCCCCGCGCGCTTTTGGCAGCGATCGTGGGCGCGGGCCTTGCCATGGTCGGCGCTGCGCTGCAGGCGGTCACGCGCAACCCGCTGGCGGACCCGCATCTTTTGGGGATCTCCTCGGGGGCGGCGTTTGGTGCGATTTTGGCGCTGCTGCACACAGGGCTGTTCATTGGGTTGATGACAGTGCCGTTGTTGGCCTTCTTTGGTGCGCTGGGGGCGACCCTGTTGGTGCTGTTGGTGGCCCGTTTCACCACTTCGGCCAGTGCGGACCGGCTGGTATTGGTCGGGGTTGCCGTGTCATTTGTGGTTATGGCTGGCGCCAATGTGTTGATTTTCTTGGGCGACCCGCGGGCGACCCATACGGTTGTCTTTTGGATGCTAGGGGGGCTTGGCCTCGCGCAGTGGTCGCATATGATTTTTCCGCTTGCAGTTCTGCTGCCCTGTGGCGCGTGGCTGTGGCTGCGCAGTGGCGACCTGAATGCCATGACCATAGGGGATGAAACCGCATCGACACTGGGGCTGGCTGTTGCGCGCTTTCGCCTGCAAGTGTTTGTGCTTGGGGCGCTGATCACCGGGGCTATGGTGGCGTTTTCCGGCATCATTGGCTTTGTTGGCCTCATGGTGCCCCATATTGTGCGCCTGTTTGTCGGCGGTGACTATCGTCGGGTTCTGCCGCTGTCGGCGCTGGGCGGGGGGTTGTTTCTGATCTGGGCCGATGTGGTCGCTCGCACCATTATGGCGCCCGAAGACATGCCCATCGGCATCGTTACGGGCCTTGTGGGCGGCTTGTTCTTCATCTGGCTATTGGGCCGTCGCCAAGGCGGCGCTTGAATGGAAAAGGGCGGCTCTAGTGGCCGCCCTTTCTTCTTAGTCGCCATCCAGCGAATTGAACCCCGGCGCGATGCCAAGCCGTGGGGCCACGTCATTGGCAATGGTCTGATCTATATTGCGGATCTCTTGTTGCAGGGATTCAATCTGGAACCGCACTTGCGGGTCAGACACACCGGCAAAGATTGGATCATCCGCCAGCGCATGGGCGCGGTCCAGCGCGTGCTGGAACTGCCGGTCCAGTGCCGCATCCCCGCCAGACAGCCGGGCCGCCATATCGCGGGTGGCCTCCAGCGACAGGATCACATGGCGCAGGGACCGTTTTGACCGCCAGGCTTCGGCTCGTTCGGGGCGCGGGCGTTCAAAGGTGCCCAAGGGGCGGCCAAGGCGCATATCAGCGGTGAATTCGATGCCCGTCAGCAGGGCGGTCAGCAGTTGCTGGCCCGCTTCACGTGGATCACGAAAGCTGTCGTTGCCCGCCAGCAGCAACAAGGTGCCATAGCCCCCGGTCCAATCCGCATTGATCGCGGCTGTGATGTGGGCAATGTCGCCAGTCACGCCCTGGATCAGGGAACACAGATAGGTGGCATTGGTGGTCTGCGCGTACTGCGGATCATAAATCAGCCGTTCCAGCGCATAGAACCCGCGTGTGGCCACTGACTGGCTGGCCATGCCTGCTGGCGTTGTGATGCTGGGGTCTTGGCTGGCGAGCAATGCCGAAAGCGCCTTTGGCGTTTTGCTGCGTTTGTCGGGCCAGAACGCCAGTGCAAAGCCACGGTCGCCCTGTTCGGTCGGGCCAAAGCGCAGATGGCTGACGCGTACCCAAGCGTCAAAGGCGGTGTTGAACGCGGCCCGCAGGTCCGGGTCTGTGGGTGCGCAATGCGCCTGAGCGGTTTCATCCAGCGCGGCGCTGCTGGTTGCCAGTGCCTCGAACCCCGGCAGAATGTGGCCTTCGACAATGTCGCGCACCACCGGCGCGCTGGCCGACAGGGCAGGGGAAGCCGCCAGAGTGAAGGCAAAAGCCAAGGGTTTCAGAAACTGTCGCATCAAAGGCTCTCCAGAAATTGGATCAGGGCGGCGCGGTCTTCGGGGGGCATGTCAATTACGGCATCGCGCTGGGTTTGGGCTTCGCCGCCATGCCAGAGGATCGCCTCCAGCAAAGACCGCGCGCGCCCGTCGTGCAGAAAATATGTGTGGCCCGAGACCTGTTTGGTCCGGCCAATACCCCAAAGCGGCGCCGTGCGCCATTCGCGCCCCGTCGCGCGGGCTTCGGGGCGGCCATCGGCCAATCCCGGTCCCATGTCATGCAACAGCATGTCTGTATAAGGCCAGATCAGCTGAAAGCTCTGTTCGGGGCGGTCTTCCAGCCTGTGGGTGACAAAGGCGGGCTGGTGACAGGAGGCGCAGCCTGTCGCGTGGAACACCGCCTTGCCGCGCAGCACCTCAGGGTCGCCCACACCGCTGCGCATCGGCACCGCGAGGTTGCGGCTGTAGAATGTCACCAGTTCCATCCCTTCGGCGTCGATTTCGTCCCCGCGTGCATCGTTATGCCCATGGGGCAGGGCGCGACAGGCGGCTTGGGCCTCGGTGCATTCCCCCCAGGGGGCGGGAAACAGCGGCGAGGAAATCCCAATGTCGCCCGCAAAGGCGGCCGCGGATTGTTCGTGAATGGTGGCATGACCGGCCTTCAGGCCAAAACGCCCCAGCATCGGCTGGTCAAACTCTGCGCTCCACACCACATTGGCGCGGCCAGAAATGCCGTCGCCATCGGCGTCTTCGGGATCCGCCAGCGCCAGAATATCGGCGGCGGGCACCGCTTCCAACAGGCCAAGGCCGATCATCTGTGGCGCCACGCGTGGGCTCAGCATCGCCTCCGGGTGCAGCGGGCCATAGCCAAGATCCGCAGCGGTATAGGTGGGGGCACGCAGATGCGCGACCTCACCGCCAGCCAGCGGCACCTCGGTCTCGGAATAGTCAATCTCCAGCCGGTATTCGGCGGGCAACCCCGCAAGGCCAAAGTCCTGCATCTGCGTGCCATAGGTCGGCTCTGGCTGCGTGGCGAGGTAGTCTTTGATCTCGGCTATGCTGTCACCGCCGGGGATCGACACCCGCAGGAACATGGAAATCGCATTGTCCTGCGCGCCTTCGGGGGGATGGCCGCGCCCGTCCTTGATGTGGCAGCGCTGGCAGGACCGCGCATTATAAAGCGGCCCCAACCCGTCCGAAGCTTTGGTGGAGGACGGCGACGACACCCAAAGCTTGCGAAACAGGCCATTGCCGACCTTGAACTCCAGCTCGCCCTCGAACGAGACATTGGCCGAGTGCTGGGAAAACGCATTGGCATCGCCCGTATCGCGCACGGTCGCGGCGCCGCCCGGCATCTGCTCATAGGGCTGGGGGGCTTCAAACTGCGTCGGCGCGGCGGTCACGTCCTGAATGCGGGCCGTTTCCGCTGCGGTGCGTGGAACGATGTTCAGGTGCGGTTCGTTTAGTGCGCCATCCGGCGTAGCCAAAGCAGAAGAAGCCAGAAGGCAGGCGGCAAGCGCTGGACGAAGAAGTCGGGGCATTCAAAGATACCTATGGGCTGAGCCGTAAACTGGGCTTGGCGGTGTTGGTTTAGACATGGAAAACCCGCCGCCTGAGGTCAAGCGGCGGGTTTCCCTTACGTATGTGCTGGTCAGATTATTCGAACACAGCCGCGGGGTTGTCGAGGCTGTCAGAGCCATCAATCTCGATACCGTCCTGACCCAGTGCGGCAACAACACGTTCGATGGTTTTGGTCTGATCGACCAGACCGTTGACGCCCCCCATGATCAGGGCTTCGCCCGCAGTATTGCCGCGCTCCAGCATCTGGTCATAGGCAAAGCCCGCTTCGGCTGCGAATTTGATCTTGCCAAGTGCCAGAACCGCCGCGGAAAGTTTGGATTCCATCTCAGCATCCAGCGCGGCGTCTTTTGCGGCCACCAGATCGGACAGGGACGCGCCTTCGACAACGGAGCCATCCACACGGGTGTAGCTGCCGTTGTAAACGGTCTGGACGCCGACACCGTTGTAGAAGTGGTCGTTGTGGGTGTTGTCCGAGAAGCAGGAGTGTTCTTCTTCCGGGTCGTTCAGCATGACGCCAAGGCGCATCCGCTCACCGGCGGTTTCACCATAAGACAAAGACCCCATGCCGGTCAGCATGGCAGAGATACCCGCATCCGTATCCGCCAGCACTGTTTCACGTGCATCACCACCGGTCGCCCACTGCGCGGTGATCCATTCCAGATCAGAGATCAGCAGATCGGTGGCCGCTTTCAGGTATTCGCCGCGACGGTCACAGTTGCCATGGGTGCAGGCGTCGTCTGCGGCATAGTCGGTCCAGGGCCGGTTGCCCGCGCCAGCGCCGTGGCCGTTCAGGTCCTGACCCCAGAGCAGAAATTCAATCGCGTGGTAGCCAGTGGCAACGTTTGCTTCGACGCCGTCGGCTTCCTGCAGCGATTCTTCCAGTAGGGCAGGGGTGATCTTGGAGGCATCCACCAGCGCGCCGGAGAGTTCAAAGGACGGGTTGGCAATGACGTTCAGAACGGCGGCTGCGTTCTCATCCGTTGCACCGCCGTAAGACGCATCCACATAGTCGATCAGACCTTCGTCCAGCGGCCAAGCGTTCACCTTGCCTTCCCAGTCATCGACAATCGCATTGCCGAAACGGAACACTTCGGTCTGCTGGTAGGGCACACGTGCGGCCAGCCATGCGGATTTTGCGGCCTGCAGGTTTTCAGCAGAAGGGGCCTCTACCAGTGCGTTCACCGCGGCCTGCAGGGTCTTTGCGGTTGCAAGGCTGTCAGCGTAACCGGCTTCGGCAATATTGGCGTAATTGGTCAGAACGTCCAATTTGCTGACGTCGGCGAGCGCGGGTGTGGCAAGGCTCAGCGCCAGCGCGCTGGCCGCAAGCTTGAAAGACTTCATAACGGTATCCCTCTCAGGAAGCTTTGGTGTATTTGTGCAGAACCTGAGTGAAATGGTTGGTGAAGTCAACCCGACAAATTTAGTCAGAAAATAGGATATGTGCGATGTGACTTTTGAGGGGGATTGTCGAATTGCCGGATGGGGCAGTCGGGAAGTCAAAAAAAGGCGACGCAGGATCTGACCTGCGCCGCCGACTTGCTACCACTCGTGGATGACCGGGAACCCATGGGTCGGGACCACAGCCCAGCCAATCCAAAAGTAATCTCCCATATTGGCCCGCGTTGGTGAAACTAGGGATACTTATAGGTGTGACCCAAAAGCGGTCAGGTTTCCCTGACCTTTGCCCGGTCTTTAGGCCTCCAGCTGCACCGGATTGCTCCAGGCGCGTTTCCCTGCGCCGTCCCGCACCGTGACCCGCAACCAGGGCGAGGTCTCCAGTCCGGCCAGCGAAACGGTTGTCCGGGTCATGGAGGGGCCATGGACCGCCTGCGCGGCAGAGCCATGGCCTTGTACAATCACGCTCTCCACCGCAGAGCTTTCGACGACCACATGGGTGTCGGTGACCTCAACATGGTGCAGCTCCGGACCCTGGCTGGAATAGAAGGCCCCGGCTTTGAGCGCTGCGAGCAATTGATCGGGGGTGTTGGTTTCGGATTTGACCATAACCCAGCCGCCAAAGTGATCGGCTTCATGGAAATGCGCGTCATCTGTCGCGATGAAAGACAGCGCGCGCCCTTCGGACAGCAGCAGGTCTGCAATGGCCGTGCCATCGGGGCGGTCGCAGCCGACGTAACAGCCGTGATTGTAGATCTCCACCGCATGGGCGGCTGTAAGGCTCCGGGCGTCGGCCAGGGTCAGGCCGGACCACTGCGGGTGCGCAATGGCCACAAAGGCCCCCGCGTCCACGGCGCGCTGGGCAAGGGATGGCCCGCTTTCCTGATCCGCACGTGGGGCAAAGTCCGGCGTATTTGGGCGGGCGAAATCCTCAGGCAGCCCTACGGCCAGAATATGCCAGATCTCACCGTTCTCCATCGCGCCAGTGTGCAGCTCTGCGCCCAGTATTGTGGTGAACTCGGCGTCGCGCATCGGCTTGGTGTCGACTATCGGGTAATCCCACAGGCCGACAAAATGGTCGGTGAGGGCCAGGAAGTCATAGCCTTGTGCCTTGTACCGGCGGCAAACCTCTTCGGGCGGCAGCACCCCATCGGTTCTATTGGAGTGGGTGTGGATGTTCCCGCGCCAGAACTGGCCTGGGGTGGTGAAGGCTGGCAGGATCATAAGCCGGGCTCCCTTTCATTTTATAAGTGCCCATGTGCTAGCGATCTTCTGTGACAGAAGATGAACAGTGTCGATTTTGGCAAGGCAGGGTCGGCGAGTCACCTGTGTTTCGAAGGGCGAGTCGCTGGACGATTCCTTGTCTCTTGTTGTGGCCGTGGTGACGACCCACAATATATGGTGTCACTGTGGGGCTATGTTCTGCACGTGCGGTTTCGAAAAGAGCACAGCTGCCCGACATTTGTGCAGGAACAGGGCGTCGCGCTTAAAATTCATGCCAATAAAATCATTATATAACAATGCACTAGTGTGTTTTTTGGCGTTTAGTCACGAAAACTTCAAAAAACCGCTTGCGGCCCCCGGGGTATAACCTTAGAACCCCCTTCACCGGCGGCGCTGAGGCGCTACGGGGCGCGGCGGCGACGCTGCACTGGCCGCAAGGCGGACACATCGGAGAGACGGTGATGACGGGTCGGAAAGACGATCGTGACGGCAGGAAAGACTGCAGACGCTCAGGAGAGACTGGGGCATCTTTGATGTATGGCAGGCGGTGCGCTGAGAGATTGGCGTTACGGTCCTGTTTTTGACCTCTGGAGGTCNGCGTTGAAGGTGTTGCTCTTTGACATTGTTGGATGACTGAAGAGATATGTGGGCGGTTTGGTTCATTTCGATGGATCAACGTCTGTACATATCGCGCTCTTAGAGGCCTTAGGGTTTCGATGATAGAGTGTCAGCTTC
>NZ_CYSD01000010.1 GCF_001458415.1 Tritonibacter multivorans
CACCGGCACAGTCAGCCAGACCGCAGGCTCCACCACCGTGGATGGCACCAGCGCGGTCACGGGTGGGTTTGACATCGAGGGCGGAACCCTCACCATCAGCGCCGCAACCACCGCAGATATCGACATCGCCGCAGGGGCNACGCTCAATCTGGAAGACAGCGTCACCGGCACCGTCACCACGGCGGGCACGGCTGTCACCACCGGCAGCAGCACGGTCTCGGGACTGGTGCAGGTCACCGGCGGCAGCTTTGACATTGATCATGAGCTGACCCTGGGCGCGGGGCTCGCCAATGCGGGCACGCTGGATATCGACGCGGACGTTCTGGGCGATCAGACCCTGAGCAACAGCGGCACGCTGACCCTCGCGGGCGATGTCACCGGCACAGTCAGCCAGACCGCAGGCTCCACCACCGTGGATGGCACCAGCGCGGTCTCGGGCGGGTTTGACATCGAGGGCGGATCCCTCACCATCGACGCCGCGACCACCGCAGATATGGATATCGCCGCAGCTGCCACGCTCCATCTGAACGCGGATGTGACCGGCGATCTGACCCTCACCGGCACCACGGATCTTGGGGCCAATGTCACCATCACCGGCGCGATCACCCAGACGGGTGACATCACCAACAGCGCTGATGGCAGCTTTACCCTGACCCAAGCCGGCGGCGCCTGGACCAGCAATGGCGCGATCAATGCGGGCGGCGGCGTGCTGACCATTGCCTCGGATGAGATCACCTTTGGCACCGGCTTTGCGACCCTCGGCACTGTGGTCTTTGACACCGCCAGCCTGACCGTGGCCACCGATGTCACGCTGGACAGTGACCAAAGCTCCAATCTGACCGTCACCTCCGGCAATACGCTGACCATTGGCAGTGACATCACGGTCGGGCTCGCTGATGCCACCGCCGATGTCACCAATGACGGCGCGCTTGTGGTCGCGGATAACACCACATTGACGGTGGGCGATGTGACCAACGCGGGCACGCTGACCGTGAACACCGGGGCGGCGATTGACGGCAGCGGCGCCACGCTGACCAACAGCGGTGATGTGACGGTGGCCGCGGGCGCGACCCTGGGCTTTGACACCCTCGCGGCCACGGCCGGGACGGTGGATGTGGCAGGCACGCTGGCGGGGGATCTCGACCTCTCTGGCAGCGGCGCCCTGGACCTGAGCGGCACGCTCAGCGGGGACCTGACCCAGACCGCAGGCACCACCACCATCGACGGCACCAGCAGCATCACCGGCGCGGTGCAGATCACCGGCGGCAGCTTTGATGTGCACGAGTCCCTGACCCTGGGCGCGGGGCTCACCAATGCGGGCACGCTGGATATCGACGCAGACGTTCTGGGCGATCAGACCCTGAGCAACAGCGGCACGCTGACCCTGGCAGGGAATGTCACCGGCACAGTCAGCCAGACCGCAGGCACCACCACCGTGGATGGCACCTCCGTGGTCAGCGGCGATGTGACGGTCAGCGGCGGCACGCTGATCCTGGCAGAAGATCAGAGCCTCAGCGTCAATGCGCTCAGCAACAGCGCCGCGCTGGTTCTGGAAGACGGCGCGACCCTCACCGGCACCGGCAATACGTTCACCAACAGCGGCACCGTCACCATTGGCGACGGCGGCGCGCTGGTGGATGCGGGCGAGATCAACAATACGGCGGGCGGCCAGATCACCTTTGCGGGCGATGGCACGCTGAACGCTGACAGCGATGACAACAGCGCCGGGGCCGAGGACATTCTGAACGCGGGCACGCTGACCATCAATGCCGGTGCGGGGGGCACGACCCAGACCGTGGCGGTGGGCAATGATGCGCTGGAAAACAGCGGCACGCTGGCGGTGAACTCCGGCACATTGAATGGCATCACCACGCTGTCCAACAGCGGTGATGTGACAGTGGCCGCAGGCGCGACCTTGGGCTTTGACACCCTCGCGGCCACGGCCGGGACGGTGGATGTGGCGGGCACGCTGGCGGGGGATCTCGACCTCTCCGGCAGCGGCGCTCTGGACCTGAGCGGCACGCTCAGCGGGGACCTGACCCAGACCGCAGGCACCACCACCATTGACGGCACCAGCAGCATCACCGGCGCGGTGCAGATCACCGGCGGCAGCTTTGATGTCGACGAGACCCTGACCCTGGGCGCGGGGCTCGCCAATGCGGGCACGCTGGATATCGACGCAGATGTTCTGGGCGATCAGACCCTGAGCAACAGCGGCACGCTGACCCTGGCAGGGAATGTCACCGGCACAGTCAGCCAGACCGCAGGCTCCACCACCGTGGATGGCACCAGCGCGGTCTCCGGCGGGTTTGACATCGAGGGCGGAACCCTCACCATCGACGCCGCAACCACCGCAGATATCGACATCGCCGCAGGGGCCACGCTCAATCTGGAAGACAGCGTCACCGGCACCGTCACCACGGCGGGCACGGCTGTCACCACCGGCAGCAGCACGGTCTCGGGACTGGTGCAGGTCACCGGCGGCAGCTTTGACATTGATCATGAGCTGACCCTGGGCGCGGGGCTCGCCAATGCGGGCACGCTGGATATCGACGCGGACGTTCTGGGCGATCAGACCCTGAGCAACAGCGGCACGCTGACCCTCGCGGGCGATGTCACCGGCACAGTCAGCCAGACCGCAGGCTCCACCACCGTGGATGGCACCAGCGCGGTCTCGGGCGGGTTTGACATCGAGGGCGGATCCCTCACCATCGACGCCGCGACCACCGCAGATATGGATATCGCCGCAGCTGCCACGCTCCATCTGAACGCGGATGTGACCGGCGATCTGACCCTCACCGGCACCACGGATCTTGGGGCCAATGTCACCATCACCGGCGCGATCACCCAGACGGGTGACATCACCAACAGCGCTGATGGCAGCTTTACCCTGACCCAAGCCGGCGGCGCCTGGACCAGCAATGGCGCGATCAATGCGGGCGGCGGCGTGCTGACCATTGCCTCGGATGAGATCACCTTTGGCACCGGCTTTGCGACCCTCGGCACTGTGGTCTTTGACACCGCCAGCCTGACCGTGGCCACCGATGTCACGCTGGACAGTGACCAAAGCTCCAATCTGACCGTCACCTCCGGCAATACGCTGACCATTGGCAGTGACATCACGGTCGGGCTCGCTGATGCCACCGCCGATGTCACCAATGACGGCGCGCTTGTGGTCGCGGATAACACCACATTGACGGTGGGCGATGTGACCAACGCGGGCACGCTGACCGTGAACACCGGGGCGGCGATTGACGGCAGCGGCGCCACGCTGACCAACAGCGGTGATGTGACGGTGGCCGCGGGCGCGACCCTGGGCTTTGACACCCTCGCGGCCACGGCCGGGACGGTGGATGTGGCAGGCACGCTGGCGGGGGATCTCGACCTCTCTGGCAGCGGCGCCCTGGACCTGAGCGGCACGCTCAGCGGGGACCTGACCCAGACCGCAGGCACCACCACCATCGACGGCACCAGCAGCATCACCGGCGCGGTGCAGATCACCGGCGGCAGCTTTGATGTGCACGAGTCCCTGACCCTGGGCGCGGGGCTCGCCAATGCGGGCACGCTGGATATTGACGCAGACGTTCTGGGCGATCAGACCCTGAGCAACAGCGGCACGCTGACCCTCGCGGGCGATGTCACCGGCACAGTCAGCCAGACCGCAGGCTCCACCACCGTGGACGGCACCAGCGCGGTCTCGGGCGGGTTTGACATCGAGGGCGGAACCCTCACCATCGACGCCGCAACCACCGCAGATATCGACATCGCCGCAGGGGCCACGCTCAATCTGAACGCGG
>NZ_CYSD01000011.1 GCF_001458415.1 Tritonibacter multivorans
ATTGTGCATCAACCGTGCGGCAACGGGCATTTAGCAAGCTAAATGCCCTGCCTGCCGCCCGACAGCGCCTGCTCCGCAGACGCGTCGTTGAGGTTTTTCCTCGGTTTGGTGGCAATAGCACAAGTGAAACACCCGGTCCCATCCCGAACCCGGAAGTTAAGCACTGTTGCGCCGATGGTACTGCATCTTAAGGTGTGGGAGAGTAGGGCACCGCCAAACCTAGAAAAAACCTCAATCCAAAATCTCTATAAACAAAAAAACACTCCCCCAAAACGCTAACGCGAAAAAAGGGAAAACGTCCTCAAGTAGCCGATAGGCGGTAGGACATAAAAAAGTCCTCAAACAGCCAAGACGCAAGAGGACAAACAAAACTCCGCGGGATGGAGCAGCCAGGTAGCTCGTCTGACCTGCCACTGAACTTTCATCCAGCCGCGATTTGAGCCCGGTTGGTGTTTACGCCAATCGGCGCGGGTTGAGCAATCGCCCGACGCGCGGAGCTTTCATCTGGCGCAGCGGGGCGGGCGATTGCAGTGTTCAGGGTTCGGGCATAGTCAGCCGGGGTCTGGTAATCCAAGGCCGAGTGCGGGCGCTCGGTGTTGTAGTCGGTAGCCCAGGCCGCGATCACAACACGAGCGTGAGCCAGGTTGCGGAACATGGTCTCGTTGAGCAGCTCGTCGCGCATCCGGCCGTTGAAACTCTCCACGAAGCCATTCTGCATCGGCTTGCCCGGCGCGATGTAGTGCCATTCAATGCGGTGCTCGGAACACCACCGCAGGATCGCGTTAGAGGTTAGTTCCATTCCATTGTCACTTACGATCATTCCGGGCTTCCCGCGGCGCTCGATCAGGGTGGTCAATTCCCGCGCCACACGGCGCCCCGAGATAGAAGTGTCCGGGATAGCCGCCAGGCATTCCCGGGTGACGTCGTCGACCACGTTGAGCACCCGGAAACGTTGACCGTTGGCGAACTGGTCGTGGACGAAATCCAGCGACCAGCGCGCATTGGGCCGGGCTT
>NZ_CYSD01000012.1 GCF_001458415.1 Tritonibacter multivorans
CCTGCGGTGCGCCCCCGCCTGTTCCGCCCATGGTGCGCGCCGCACCACAGGGCGGCCTCAGAGGTCGCGTGCCACCGCAAAGACCTGATCCATCATCTCTTGGGTGCCACGGGAAAATTCCAGCGGACAGGGATAAGCCGCGCCGTCCCGCAGGCTGCGCCCAAAGGCTTCGACCTGCAGGCGATAATGGTCAGCCTGCGGGAACCGTTCTTCCAGCACCTGCCCCCCGCCCACATGTGCGGCCCGGTGCAGTTCTATCCGCGCCTCCCCAAAGACGCGCGGGTTAAAGGGCGCAGTCAGCCGGATCAGCCCGCGTTCCCCGTGAAACACCATCTCCTGAAACGGATGCATCCGGGTGCTGACATAGGCCGAATAGGTCGCGCCCCCTAGCCGCGCCTGCACATGGCTTTGCACATCAATCCCGTTTTCCCAGCGGATCTGCGCGGAAATATCCTGCGCCTCCGCGCCCATCACAAAGCGCGCGCTGCCAAAGACATAGACGCCAATATCGCGCAGCGCCCCGCCGCCGGTTTCTGCCCGGTTGCGGATATTGCCCGTGTCCGCGCGATTGTCGAACGAGAACCGGCCCGATACATGCTGCACGGCGCCGACCTCCCCGGCCTGCACCATCTCGTGGACCCGTTGCCACTGCGGGTGATGCAGGATCATATAGGCCTCTGCCGCCAGCAACCCGCTGGTGTCACGCGCAGAAATCAGCGCATCATAATCGCCCGCCCGCATCGCCATTGGCTTTTCGCACAGCACATGTTTCCCCGCCGCCAGCGCCTTGAGCGTCCATTCCACATGCAGGTGATTGGGCAGCGGGATATAGACGGCCTCGACCTCGGGATCCGCCAGCAGCGCCTCATAGCTGTCATGTCGCCGGAGCCCCGGTGCAAAGGCCTGAAACGGCGCGGCTTTCTCGGGGCTGGAGGTCGCCAGCGCATAAAGCTCTGCGCCGGCCGCGCTGTGAATGGCCGGGCCCATATGCTCGCGGGCAAATTTCGCCGCGCCCAAAATCCCCCATTTGACCGTGTCTGCCATGGTCTGCCTCCCCCTTTGATCCGCAGTTGCGGTCAGAGTACCCGCTGCGCCTGTTGGCGCAAACACCCTGTCCGCCTTTTGCGCCCTGAGACGCGGGAAAATTTTCCCTTGGCGGAACCCCATTGCAGGCGTAGCTTTCCGCAAGGGAAGGAGCCCACAACCCCGCAGGGCCAGACCTGAGGCCTTTCCGGCAAAGGAGAGCCAATGCGCCGCCTCATGCGCCTTTTGACCCGCCTCCTGATCCTCGTCGCTGTTTTGGCCGGGGCCGCGCTGGTGTTTGGCCCAAAGGCGCTGGACCAGCAGCTGAACCGGGTCACCCCCCGGTCAGATGGGCCAGTGCCATCCCCCGAAACCGCCAGCCTGCACCAAAACCTGCAGATTGCGGATCTTTCAGCGGCGACAACGCTGTGGCGGCGCGACCTTAGTCGGGACAACACGCGGGGCCATGTGGATCTGCCGCGGCTAGAGCGGGGCAATGTTACGCTGCAGGTCTTCTCTGTGGTGACCTCTGCACCGGCGCCGCGCTGGCTGGGGCGGAACGGCGATCTTGATGGGGCCAGCCTCTTGGCGATGATCCAGCTCTGGCCGCTGCCCAGCTGGCGCCATCCCTTCAACCGGGCCGCGGTGCAGGCCCGCCTTCTGCATCAGGCACAGGAAGCCGGGGGTGGCGGTCTGCGGATCCTGCGCACCCGCGCCGATCTGGAAACCCTGCTGCGCCGGAAATCCGCCTCTGGCGATGTGATCGGTGGGCTGCTGGCGCTGGACGGGGCCTCTGCCCTGCAGGGGCAGATCCGCAATCTCGACCCGCTGTATCAGGGCGGCTACCGCATGGTCGGCCTGGCCGATCCACTGCGCCCTGCCCTGCCCCCCACGAACGGCAGCCTGTCCACCTTTGAACGGCAACTGCTGGCAGAGGCGGACCGCCGGGGCATGGTGGTGAACCTCGCCGGGCTCAGCCCCGCCAAAATCCGCGCCGCCCTGTCTGAAACCCTGATGCCGATGGTCCTGACCACCGGTGCGCCGCAACCGGGCTGCGCCGGTCATCTGCCCCTGCCCGAAGATCTGCTGGTCGACTTCACCCGCCACGGCGGGGTGATTGGCGTGCCCTTTGCCGCCCCCGCATCTGGCAGCTGTGACACCACGGCCACCAGCATTGCCCAAAGCCTGCGCGCCACGCTGGACCTTGTCGGCGACACGCATGTGGCGTTGGCGTCGGGGTTTGACAGCGCCCAGCCCGTGCCCTTTGACGCCGCTGGGCTGCCGCAGCTGACACAGGCGCTGCGCGACGCAGGCCTCAGCCCGGAGCAGATCGAAAACGTCATGGGCGGCAATGTCATCCGGCTGCTGCGCCAGCGGCTTCCCTAATGGAAAACTCCCGACTAAATCTATCAAGTATTTGTTTTTGAACGTTTTTCTTGCAAGCCGGATGGAATCAGGGCATAGAGGGTCCAAGGCATTCAAGCGCGCGACTTTGTAAGGACGCACCGCAGCAAGCACTCCAGCCAGGTCCCTGACCCAGCCAGACAGCCAGCCCCGCAGCCACCCGCACAGCAGCCAGCCAGACACCCGCTTTGGGATACGTGCCGTTGCCCACATCGCGAAGGCCTGCCGCCTTTGATACAGCCCCCCTAGTCCAACAATGGCCAGGGGCTGCGCGTTTTGGTCTGTCGCAGAATGAAATGGGTCTGGCTTTCCCGCACCAGCCCCGAGGCCAAAATCCCCCTCATCAGGAACCGCTCCAGATCCTCGGGGTCTTTGGCTGCGACTTTCAGAATGTAATCCGCGCTCCCCGTGACCGAGGCACATTCCACAATGCGCTCCTCTTGCCCCACCAGCCGGGCGAACCGCGCCATTGTGTCCTCGTGATGATCCACCAGCGTCACAAACACATAGGCCAGCGCGTGCAGCCCCAACAGCTTGGGATCCAGCCGCGCCACATAGCCCCGGATCAGCCCGGCCTCCTCCATCCGTTTGATCCGCCGCCAGCAAGGCGACGGCGACAGGCCCGCGGCCTCGGCCAGATCCTGAAGGCTCGCCTTGCCATCCGCCTGCACCAAGGCCAGCAGTTTCCGGTCGGTTGCATCCAGTTTTAGCGACATTTGCCCTTTAACCCCGTCATTCTGAAAAACTTTACCTCAGTTCAGCATCCCAAAAGGCAGAAAGGCAAGATTTTTCGCCCACAGGAGGCAATCCTATTCACGGAGGACGCGCTCACCGCAAACAGCCCAAAGGGAGGACCCCGTGCCAAAATCCACCGACTATGTCGCCAAGATCCCGGATGACACCGGCCATATTGCCTACACCTCCGAGGAAGACGCGGTGTGGGCCGATCTTTATGCCCAGCAGCTGCCGCGCATCCGCGAACATGCCTCAAAGCCTTATCTTGATGGATTCGACCGCGTCGCCATGGCCGCAGATCGTGTGCCGCAATGTCCCGAGATTTCGGACCGGTTGCGCACCCTGACCGGATGGCAAGTGGCCCCCGTGCCCGCGCTGATTGGCTTTCAGCAGTTCTTCTCCATGCTGGCGGAGAAAACCTTTCCCGCGGCGTCCTTTATCCGCTCACGCGAGCATTTCGACTACATTGAAGAACCGGATATTTTCCACGAAATCTTTGGCCACACACCGCTTTTGACCGATGCGCGTTTTGCCGGGTTTTCGCAGGCCATCGGCACGGCCGGAACACAGGCCGTCAAGGACGACTATGCCTGGCTGATCCGCCTTTACTGGTTCACCATCGAATTCGGCCTCCTGCGCGAAGGCGACAGTGTAAAAACGCTGGGTTCTGGTCTGGCCTCCTCGCCGACGGAGATCCTGCATGCGACCTCAGGCGTGCCGGAACTGCGCCCCTTTGACGTGATCGACATTCTGCGCACCCCTTACCGGATCGACATTCCGCAGCCGGTATACTTTGTGCTCGATGATCTGGACCAGCTGTTTGCCGCCGCCGACCGTGATCTTCTGGGCGATATTCAAACCGCCCGCGCCCTTGGGCTGCACGCCCCCAAATACCCGCCAAAAGCGGCATAATCAGGATAATTTACATGACGACGACACGCTGTGGGCACGACACCCCCACCCTCTCCCGTTCCGAGGCCAAAGCCTTTATGGCCGCGCGCCTGCCCGACTGGATCCTCTCCGAAAACGGGCAATCCATTGAACGCCGTTTTGATGTCAAAGGCTTTGCCAAGGCCGTGTACCTGTGCAACCTCGCCACCTATCTCGCGGATAAATCCGGCCACCACCCGGATCTGCAACTGGGCTGGGGCTATTTCTCCATCCGCTACACCACCCATGACGCCGACAATGGCGCAGGCGGGCTGAGCGTCGTGGACCTGCACGCCGCCGAGACCTTCGATCAGGCCATCGCCTGAACACAGATCAGAACAAAAAAGAAGAGCGCCAAGAGAAAACCTCTGGCGCCCTTTGGGAGGCGGAACCGACCGTCGCCAGCCAGCCCGAGGGAGAAACGGTTAAACGGTGCGCATCATGCCCTTGTCGGCGGCCAGATCGCGCATCTTGTTCTGCAGCTTTTCAAAGGCGCGCACCTCGATCTGACGAATGCGCTCGCGGCTTACGTCATATTGGGCGCTCAGCTCTTCCAGCGTTTTGACCTGCTCGGTCAGGCGGCGCTGGGTCAGAATGTCCTTTTCCCGGTCATTCAGCACATCCATCGCCTGCGCCAGAAGCTCGCGACGGGCGTTCAGCTCGTCCTTGGCCTCATAGTCGCCAGCTTGGTCGGCGTCTTCATCTTCCAGCCAGTCCTGCCACTGCATGGTGCTGTCGCCGTCGCCGCCAATCACCGCGTTCAGCGAGGCATCCCCACCGGACATGCGGCGGTTCATGGAAATCACCTCGTCCTCGGTCACGCCCAGATCGGTCGCAATGCGGGCCACATTCTCGGGCCGCAGGTCACCATCTTCCAGCGCGCCAATGCGGGCCTTGGCTTTGCGCAGGTTGAAGAACAGCTTCTTCTGCGCCGAGGTGGTGCCCAGCTTCACCAGGCTCCAGGACCGCAGGATGTATTCCTGAATGGCCGCCCGGATCCACCACATGGCATAGGTCGCCAGACGGAAGCCTTTCTCGGGATCAAAGCGTTTCACCGCCTGCATCAGGCCGACATTGGCCTCCGAGATCACCTCGGCCTGCGGCAGACCATAGCCGCGGTAGCCCATGGCAATCTTGGCCGCCAGGCGCAGGTGCGATGTCACCATCTTATGGGCAGATTCGGCGTCCTGCTCCTCGACCCAGCGTTTCGCCAGCATGTATTCCTCTTCCGGCTCCAGGAGCGGAAACTTGCGGATCTCTTGCAGGTAACGATTGAGGCCGCCTTCCGGTGTCGGTGCGGGCAGGTTTGCATAATTCGCCATTCATCTGTCCCCTTTGTTCCAAATGTATACAGGCTTAACATCAAGCCAGATGGGGTCTGCCGCACAAGGTTTCAAGAGGGCGGCCCCCGGTCTTGTCTCCAGTGTTATAGAAAGCAAAGCCTCTGTCTTCTGTGAAACAGGACACAGAGGGCATTATTTTTAATAAGTTTTTTCTAGCGACCTCGAAAAGGGCCGTTTTCCTCGAAAAACCAGCGCCATGGGGAAATTTGCGCCAGGACGCGGCGGGGCGGCAGAACGACAAGCTTTGCGCCCAGCAGCAGCGGGGCGCTCCCGCCCCGTCTTGTGCCCCCTTCGGGGACCCATCGGCGAGTTGGGCCACGCGCGGCGCGCGCCCCAAAGGGGCGCGCGCCGCGCCGGTCGCTTCGGGCAAAGCCCGAAGCGAAACATCTCTTCCCAGCGGTTGCCTCACCCAAGCGCAGGGCGGCTCAATTTGGCAATCAGATCTTCCATGTCCTGCGGCAACGGCGCTTCAAAACGCATCATCTCGCCGCTCACCGGGTGTTCAAACCCCAAAACGGCCGCATGCAGGGCCTGACGGGCAAAGCCCCCCACCGCCGCAATCCCCGCCGGGTTCAGGGCTTTCTGCGACAGTTTGCGCTTGCCGCCATAGGTCGGATCTCCCACCAGGCTGTGGCCTGCATGGGCCATATGCACGCGGATCTGATGGGTGCGCCCGGTCTCCAGCCAGCATTCAACCAGCGCCGCCACCTCTGGCGTGCCAAAGGCCTCGACGATCCGCACCCGCGTGATCGCATGGCGGCCGCCATCAAACAGCACCGCTTGCCGCTGACGGTCATGTTTATGCCGCGCCAGCTGGGTGGTGATCTTCAAAATATTGCCGGGCTCAAAACTTGTGCCCTTCACGCCCCGCAGACGCGGATCATTGCTGTCGGGCACGCCATAGCAGACCGCGCGGTAGTAGCGTTCCACCGTGTGGCGTTCGAACTGCGCCGCCAGCCCCTGATGCGCCACATCAGATTTCGCCACCACCAGCAGGCCCGAGGTCTCTTTGTCGATACGGTGCACAATGCCGGGGCGCTTCACCCCGCCAACGCCCGACAGGCTGTCGCCGCAGTGATGCAGCAGCGCATTGACCAGCGTGCCATTGGGCGAGCCGGGCGCCGGATGCACCACCATGCCCGCAGGCTTGTTGATGACGATCAGATCGTCGTCTTCAAAAATCACCTCAAGCGGGATGTCTTCGGGGCCAATGTGGCTCTCGTCGGCGTCCTCCACGGTGATGGCAATCGCCGCGCCTTCTGCGACGCGCGCTTTGGGGTCGGTGACCGCAACACCATCCACATGCAGGCTGCCCTCTTCGATCAGACGCGCCAGCCGCGTGCGCGACAGGCTGGCTTCCTCTGGCACATCGCGCGCAACCGCCTTATCAAGGCGCTTGGGCGGATCTTCCGCAATCACGAATTCAACGAGGCGGCTGGCCATGACACTTCCTTCCGAGCCTGATTTCCAAAACGACCCCGAAACAGAGCCGCAGAACCTGCGCTTTTTGCGCCGATTGGTGACCACGCTGACCGTGATCATGGTGGGCGGGCTTTTAGCCGTTGTCGCCCTGCTTGTCATCCGCCTGTCGGATGCGCCGACGCCTGCGCTGCCGCAGATGCCGGGTCAGATCACCCTGCCCGAGGGCGAGGTCGCCCGCGCGGTGACCTTCGGGCCGGGCTGGATCGCCGTGGTGACCACCTCGGACAAGATCCTGATTCTCGACGCGAAAACCGGCGATCTGCGCCAGGACATCACGATCAAATAACCACCTGAGGGCCCATTTGGGGGCTCTCTCTCCCACCACCGCCTGAACAAAAGAAAACCGGCCACAAGGGCCGGTTTTTCTTTTCTCATCAACAGCTTTTCACAACTGAGTGAGAGGGTGGTACCACCTCCCCGGCTCGAACGGGGGACCTCCTGATCCACAATCAGGCGCTCTAACCAACTGAGCTAAGGCGGCACTGGGGGCGATTTATAACACAGGTTTGGGGAGCGCAAGAGGGTCCAAGCGAAGTTTTTTACGAAATGTCATTTTTCTGTGCAAAACGCATCGATCCAGCAATTGCCCCTTTTGAGCGCCTGCCTCCTGATTGCCCCCCGTGCCTGCCCCCACCCGTGCCAGCCCCGTGCCCGCCCGGAGCCCGCCCCGCGCCAGCCCCTTGCCAACCGTGACCCGCGTCCCCTAGGCTCCCTGCAAATCATCTTTGAAGATGAAGCTCTTGCACCGCTTGCCCACCCAGCTTGTCTGCTCATCAGACCCGGCGCAGGAATGTCCTTCTTCGCACTGCAGACAGGCACGGCGGAAAGGAATGCCAATGTCCCATACTCTCAACATCCAAACCGTGCCCGGCCAATACGCCATCTCGCGCCTGGCGCCGGACGCGGATTTTCCGGGCTGGCTGAACGGTCCCGGTTTTTCAGCCGCCATCCGCGCCTCGGACGAAGTCACCCTTGTGTGCCCAGAGGACCGCGTGCCCGCCGAGGTAGAGGCAGACCGCGACTGGATCTGCCTGCGCAGCATCGGCCCCTTCCCGTTCGAAGCCGCAGGTATTGTGCAGTCCTTTATCGCGCCGCTGTCGGACAAGGGAATCGGTGTCTTTGTGGTCTGCACCTTTGACGGCGAACATGTCTTGGTGCCCGGCGCGCAGGCCGCTGCCGCACTCCGCGCCGCAGGGCATCGCGTCACCACCCCCGGCTGACCCCTTGGCTTGCCTTACCCCCTGATGCAGTCTAGCAGCAGTTCCAAAGTCTCGCCGCCACGGCGCAAAAGCAAACCCAAGGACCCTACGCCATGAGCATCAACACCGAACGCGACCTCGAAGCCAACCTGCAAATCGGCCCCACCGATCAGGGCATGGTGCGCATCTTTATCGAAGCGGGTGACGTTGAAATCCCGATGGATTTCGACCCCGAAGAAGCCGAAGAAATCGCGGACGAAATCCGCGCCGCCGCCATGGCCGCGCGCAGCGTCTCTGGCTGATCGCGCCGCCGGGCGCGCGTGACCTCAGGCCCTGCCGCCAGCCTGTCGCGGCGGGGTCGATGCGCCTTTGATTGGGAAAGCCCCCTGTCCCGGCTGGCGCAGGTTAACCCCTGATTAACCTTCCTCTCCAAAACTTAAACATGCCCGCTGTGCTTTCCGGTATTGTTAACCAGACAGTGAGGGTTTTCGTGTCGGGCACATGCCCGTTTTTGGAGCCAGTAAGATGTATCAGTATCTCCCCAATGTTGCCGGGGTGTCCATGTCGCCACAGGCGCACAATGGTGCGCAGGCTGATGCGCCTGCTCGCACGCCTGCTCAGACGCCCGCCAAGACGCCCGGTGCAACCCCATCCACGCCAGCGCGCGGTGACAGCTCTTCGTCATCCGCTGCGGCGCCGTCGCAGGCCGCCGAAACACGCGGACCGGACACCGGGTTTCTGCACAAGGAAGCCTCGCTCGCCCGGCGCGCCCGTGCGCAGATGATCAGCGCCGAACCCAAGCCCACAACGCTGGGCTGGCGGATGGCTGTTGACCGCCTGACCGAAACGCTGCAGCAGATGGAACGTGCGATTTCCACGGCGCAGATCAAACCGCCGATCTCTAATCCCGGCCTGCCGCCCATGCCCGCGCTGGAGGTGCTGAAAACAGCCGATCGCGTCACCGCCTTCTACGAGGAACAGGACACGGTCCAACCGCATCCTTCGACATCCCAGACCGCCGTCGCCATATCGGCGTTGGCGCAGGTCGCCGCGCCCGCACAGCGGATGGACAGCAGCAGCCCTGCCGCTGTCCCTGTCCCTGAGGCTGCGACTGTCATCAATGCCTTTGTCGAACGCGAAGAACGCGCCGCCGCCCGCGCCGCAGCAGAGCCTGAAGACAGCACCAAACAGCTGTTGAACATGGCCCTCAGCGGGTACGCACAGCCGTCGTTTGAACCAGAAAAACCCGGCGACCCCTAGCGCCCGCGCGTTACAGCCCTGGCCCCCTAAACAAGGTCCCGTCCTTCCCAGGACGCGGATCGCGCAGCCGTTGCAGCCGCCAGGCGGAATCCATCGCGAACTTCTGCACCAGCTTCTTGCGTCGCGCCGGGGCCAGCTTTTGTTCATCCGGCATACGGATCACCTGCGCATCATAGGCATCGGCCATAATCAGCCCGCTGCCTTCAGGCAGCAGGTCGGTCGGAAACTCCGAATCGACCGCCCAGAAATACCGGTCGCCCCACTCCAGATAGCCCTGCCATTTGCTGTCGCTCTGGAAATCGGCGCGGCTGGACTTGCACTCCACAATCCACAGCTCGCCTTTGGGGCCCAGCCCCATCACATCGACACGCAGGCCACGGGCAGGCACAAATTCTTCCAGCGCGGCAAACCCAAGCGAGCGGAAATAGCGGCTCACCCCGCGGGCCAGCCGCTGACCGGGCTGCAGATGGTCCAAGGGGTCCATGGGGTCCATGGGCGAAGGGGTCAGATTGTCCATGAGTCAAATGTGAACAATTGAAGAACAAAAATCAAGCGCGCGACGGCACCCACAGACCCGCGCCGCCAGCCCAACCCCATAAGGTGCGGCGCCAAAGGCAGGTTCTTTGCAGCCGCAGCACCGCGCCCCCTTGCAACCCTGCCTGCGCAGCCCTAGTTAGGTCTGCAGGCGGGTTCTGCCCTTCTCGTGCAACGCAGCATTCCGGTGGCCTTAAGCAATTCCGAGGGAGCTGGCTCTGTTCGGATCCTGGTCCGTTTACCTGGCGCCCACCTGTACATACAGGTCCTCGGGAATCAAAGCGAAACGGTTGTCTGGTGGTCCCGCCGCAAATCCACCAAGTCTTTGTGGTCGTAAATCTTTGTGTTCGTTATGAAAAACAAAAGCCGCGCTCTTGGCGCGGCTTGTTTTCTTTTGTCAGCCGGTGGGGGTCACCTGCGCGGGTGTCAACGGCGGCGCAACTGGCGGGCCTGACCGGATTTTCCGTCGCTGCGCACCGGGATCGCCACCAGATCCCGCTGCATCTGCGGGCCAACCTTCGTGCCCCCGCGCGGTTCATCATCGTCATCTTCGGCCATATCCATGATCGCCCAGGCAAACTGCACCGCGCCAAAGACAATCGCATTGGCAATCCACAGCGCCAGTAGCGCAATCACGCCCTCGTTTGAGCCGGAAATCAGCGACCAGAGGTTCATCACATTGAACCACATCAGCATGCCCACAAAAATCGCTGCCAGAACCAGCCCCCAAAGGGCGCTGCGAATATAGAGCTTGATCAGGTCGGGCATTGGATCCTCCGTGGAAATCTCTGCGCGCTGTAAAAGATGCTAGGGCTGCATCCGCCGAAGGTCCAGCCCGTGTAAACAAATTGCGACGATTTTACCGATTTCGGACGTATAGTCATAAATGACCCTTTTCCAAGCGCAGCAGTTTTCGCGTCACAGCGAGGGAGTACCCAATGGCAGTATCACATCGTATAGGCCAGTTTCTGTTAAATCGGCCTGAACTTGTTCCCGTTTTTGTTGCGCTTGGCGTCATTGCCCTGCCGATTGCCGTCTGGCTCGATCTGACCGCAATCAGCGATCAGGCGCTGAAGCGGCAGGGGCACACGCTGGATTCGCTGATGACCACGGTGCGCAGCTACTATGCGCAGAATGTGATCAGCCAGCTGGATGGGGAAACCCCGACCAAGGCGCGCCACGATCACCACGAGGTCGAGGGCGCCATTCCGATCCCCGCCACCCTGTCGATTGAAATTGGTCAGGCCATTGACGCCAAGGGTCTGGATGCCACCTATCGGTTCCTGTCCGACCTGCCGTTCGAGGGCCGCGACCGCCCACCGCTGAGCACGGCTGAGTCCAATGCGCTTGCGCAGTTTCGCAATGGCATAAAGGACGATGCGCTGTTTTTTGCAGCCGAAGGCAACAACCTGTTCCAGCACCGCTTGACTATGCTGACGCCGGTGCGCATGGGCGCGGCCTGCGTGGCCTGCCACAACAGCCACCCCGACAGTCCCAAAACCGACTGGCAGGTCGGCGATGTACGCGGGCTGCAGTCCTTTACGATCGGTCAGCCTGTGGCGGTGAACCTGCTGTCGTTCTCGCATCTGCTGGGCTATCTGATTGTTGCGGGCAGCGTCGGCACGATCTTTGCCCTGCACCAGCTGCGCCTGGCCCGGCAGTTCAAAACCCAAAGCGAAGAACTGGCCTCCAACAATGAATTCCTTGCGGGCGTGTCGATGAAGATCTCGCGCTATCTGTCGCCGCAGGTCTATAAGTCGATCTTTTCTGGTGAAAAAACCGCAGAGATTTCCACCGAACGCAAGAAGCTGACGGTGTTTTTCACCGATATCAAAGACTTCACCCAGACCTCGGAGGATCTGCAACCCGAAGAGTTGACCGAGCTGCTGAATGAATATTTCACCGAAATGTCCGCCATTGCCGAACGGCATGGGGCGACCATCGATAAATTCATTGGCGATGCGATTGTCGGCTTTTTCGGCGACCCTGAAACCCGCGGCACAGCCGAGGACGCGCGCGCCTGTGTCGCCATGGCCCTAGAGATGCAGGACCGTCTGGAAGAACTCGATGTGGACTGGCGCAAACGCGGGATCGACCGCCCCTTCCGCGCCCGCATCGGGATCAATACAGGGTTCTGCAACGTCGGCAACTTCGGCTCCAGCGAGCGGATGGATTACACGATCATCGGCGCCGAGGCCAACCTCGCGGCGCGGCTCGAGGCGGCGGCAGAGCCCGGCGGCATTGTGATGAGCTACGAGACCTATGCCCATGTGCGCGACATGGTGGCGGCAGAGGCCATGCCGCCGATGCAGTTCAAAGGCATCAGCCGCGAGATCATCCCCTACGCCATCCACCCCGGCCGCCGCGATGTGCCCACAAGCGAACTCAGCCCGGATGGCAAAAGCATGACGGTGCATCTGGAACGCCTGGATCAAACCACCCGCGCCCAGCTGGAAAGGCTTCTGCACGCCTCGGCCACCGGTCTGCGGGAAAGCTGACGCCGCGCCCAACTGCCGACCGCAGCGGGGGGGATCTCCCGCCCATCGGACAGGCCTTAAAAGGCCCGCCCTCCCGTTGGGCCGGGCTTGCGCCGCTCCCGCGCCGCAAGCGGTTGCGTCCAGATTTTAAAGTCCCGCCCGCCACGCGGGGGCGCCGGGCCTCTGGCCCGGCGCGGCACGCTGCCCCCTTATCAGGGGGGCAGCGTGCCATGCCCAACACCGCCAAGGGGATCGTCAGATCCCCTGCGGGGGCGGGAGCACCACCAGATGCCAGGCGAGACATCTAAAACAGGCACCCACGCAAAGAAAAAGCGCCCCAAATGGGACGCTTTGGATTTCTACGGCAGAGAGGTCAGCCTCAGAACGCTTCAGGCTTGGCCTCGCGTGCCATATGATCCAGCACCGCGTTGACAAAGCTGGCTTCTTTGCCTTCCGGGAAAAACGCCCGTGCAATGTCCACAAACTCGGTGATGACAACTTTGACCGGGGTTTTATCGACAATGAATTCCGCACCAGCGGCGCGGAACAGCGCGCGCAGGGTCGGGTCAATGCGAGCAATCGGCCATTTGGCAACCAGCGCGCGGTCGGTCATCTGGTCGATCTGCGCCTGATGGTTCACCGCTTCGCGCACCAGCGACCGGAACAGTTTCAGGTCGCCTTCAGCATATTCGTCGCCATCAACAACGGCCCCCAGACGGTGGTCCTCGAACTCCACCAGCACCTTGTCAAAGGTCTGATCGCTCGCTTCCATCTGAAACAAGGCCTGCACCGCGTAAAGGCGGGCGGCAGAACGTTCCTGGGTCTTGTTCTTGCCCTTTTTGGGGCCGTTATCTTGAGTCATGCTGTTGTGGATCCACTGTCTGAGCCGGCCAGTTGGATGGCCTCTGTCGGCGCCTTAAAGCCGACTCCCTTGGTCTGGGCGCCCCACTTACGCGTCAATGCCACAAGATGCAAGGCCGCAGCCGCAGCCCCACCGCCCTTGTTCTGATCGGCGGGATCCGCGCGGACCTCGGCCTGCTTGCGGTTTTCCACCGTCAGGATGCCATTGCCGATGCACAGCCCCTGCAGACCCAACAGCTGGATCGCGCGGGAACTGTCATTGCAGACGGTATCATAATGGGTGGTCTCGCCGCGAATAACGCAGCCCAGCGCCACATAGCCATCAAAGTTCGACTGACGGTCGGCAATGCCAATCGCAGTGGGAATCTCAAGCGCGCCGGGCACTTCGACGATCTCAAAGGTGCCACCAGCGGCCTCAATCTCGGCCACGGCACCGGCGACCATATTGTCGGCGATGTCTTTGTAATAGGGCGAAACGACAATCAGGATTTTCACCGGCTTGTCGAAGTCCGCACGCGGCATAATGTAATGTTGCTCATGTCCGGCCATAGCTCAGACCTCCTTTGGCATCAATCAGGTCAGGATCGGACGGGTGCCGACAATCGACAGACCATAGGCGTCCAGACCCACATATTTCGTCGCAGGCGAATCGGTGAGCAGGATCAGCTCTTCGACGCCCAGCTTATTGAGGATCTGCGCGCCCAAGCCGGTCTGTTTGATGGTCACCGTGCGCGGGCCTTCGTCGTCGGCGGCATAAAGCGCATTGCGCGGCTGGCGGAACAGGCAGACGATGCCGCGGCCCTCATCGGCGATTTTCTGCATTGCGGTGGGCAGCTCGTCCGATTGTTTCGGGCCCAGACCCAACAGGTCCGAGGCCTCGTGCAGCGCATGGGTGCGCACCAGCACCGGATCAGCCGTGGTGATGTCGCCTTTGATCAGCACCACATGTTCGACGTCATGGGTCTGGTCGGTGAAGATGCGCATCTCCCACGCGCCGCCAAATTCGGACTGCACGGTGTCGCGGCCCGTCTCAACCACAAGGTTGTCGTTCTTGGCGCGATAGGCGATCAGATCGGAAATGGTGCCGATCTTCATATTATGCGCTTTGGCAAATTCCACCAGATCGGGCAGACGGGCCATGGTGCCGTCTTCTTTCATGATCTCGCAGATCACGCCCGAGGGGTTCAGGCCCGCCAGACGCGAGATATCCACGGCGGCCTCTGTGTGACCCGCACGGACCAGCACACCGCCGCGTTTGGCGCGCAGCGGGAAGACGTGACCGGGGGTGGCGATTTCGGCCATGGTGTTGCTGGTGTCAATCGCGGTGGCAATGGTCAGCGCGCGGTCCTCGGCAGAGATGCCCGTGGAGACACCTTCGCGGGCCTCGATCGACACGGTAAAGGCGGTCTCGTGACGCGAGGAGTTGTTCACCGCCATCATCGGCAGGCCCAGATCATCGACGCGTTCGGCGGTCATCGGCAGGCAGATCAGGCCCCGACCATGGGTCGCCATGAAGTTGATGGCAGCCGCATCGGCAAATTCCGCCGCGATCACCAGATCGCCTTCGTTTTCGCGGTCCTCGTGGTCCACCAGAATATACATCTCACCCGCGCGTGCGGCATCAATGATGTCTTGGATCGGGCTGATGGCGTCGCGCAGTTCGGCCTCAACGGGTCCGGGGGTCGCATAGCTCATGGGGCATGGCCTCTTGGTCTGGAGCGTTATGGGGCAGGCACATCCGCCCCACGCATCGGTCTAGCGCCGAAATAGCCCCTTCGATGCGCGAATACTACCCTCGAAGCGGCATTTGGCGGCTGAGAATTGCCATATGCCGCCGGGTTTCCAAAGGATGTGATCCGGCGGGCGTCAGCCCTGCGCGCCAAAATAGGCCTCTGCCGTCAAATAACCGGCGGCGCGGGCGGCGGCGTACCAGTCTGCTTCCAAGGGCGCATCGCCCACCACCAGCACTGTGTCGCCGGGCAAGTTGCGCGTCTGGATCAGGCCAGCGACCCGGTCGCGCATGGTGGACCAGCTGTCGGTGAACAGGGGTGCTGCTGCGGCGTCATGCAGGGTTGGGTTGGCGGCCAGAACAGCTTCGGGTGTGTTTGGGCGATGGACCAAGGCCAGTTGATCGGCGCGTTTTACACGCGCGAGCACCGCGTCGCGGTCGGCGGGCATTTTTGCCCCCTGCCCTATAATGCGAAGTGCATTCGACGAAAACATCAGCGCCAGAATATCCCGCCCCGAAGCTTGCCGGACGCGGGCATAGGTTTTGTAATCCAGCCCCAGCTCGGTCGCGCGCTTCATCCGCATGCGCACAATGGTCAGCGGGATGGTCTGGCGCATCAGCTGCGCCTGCGCGGTGCGCCATTGGTTGACGCGCAGCCGTGCGGCGGCATCCATGGCAGGCCCGTTGTTATGTCCGATCCCCGCCATGATACCCCCTTGGATGCTGCTTACGACTGGAACTCGCCCAAACGTGCCACGTAACGGGCCAGCGTGTCGATCTCTAGGTTGATGCGGTCGCCCAGTTTGACGTCGCCCCAGGTGGTGACCTCTTTGGTGTGCGGGATGAAGTTGATGCCAAAATCACAGCCCGACACATCGTTGACTGTCAGCGAGGTGCCATTGAGCGCAACCGAGCCTTTGGGCGCGATGAATTTCGCCAGCGCTTCGGGCGCGCGCAGGGTGACGCGGGTGCTGTCGCCTTCGTCGACCATTTCCACCACTTCGGCAACGCCATCGACGTGACCAGAGACAATATGGCCGCCCAGCTCGTCGCCGACTTTCAGCGCGCGCTCAAGGTTCACGCGTTTGCCGACCGTCCAGTTGCCAAGGTTGGTCTTGGACAGGCTTTCAGCCGAGATCTGCACCTCGTACCAGGTATCGCCCAGCGCCACGACCGTCAGGCAGCAGCCATCCGAGGCGATCGACGCCCCCATATCGATGCCGCTGGTGTCATAGGCGGTTTCAATCCGGGCGCGCAGGTCGCCTTCTTGTTCCAGTTGGGTGATGCGGCCGACATCGGTGATGATCCCGGTGAACATGGGCGGTCTCCTGACAGGGGCCCCAAAGGTCGGGGCAGAATTCCAGACAGAGCTAGCGGTTTGCGCCTGTGTTCTCAAGAGGGGCCGGTGATCTGGCGCGTGAAGCTGAGGGGGCGGTAAACCTTGGGTCATAGTTTTGCCTTAGACGTTACATACGCTCGTCAAGTCACAGCCTCGGTGATAGCTAAGGATGTGTTAACCAAGTTTTCAGGCCCCAAAGGAGCCGCCGAATGCCGTCTGAGACGCCCCAGCCTGCCAGCCTGCCGCCAGAGGCGCGCAGCTTCCTGTTTCTACAGGGGCCGCATGGGCCGTTTTTTGGCGCATTGGGACAGCTGGTGAAATCGGCAGGCGCGCGGGTGCATCGTGTCGGGTTCAACAAGGGCGACCAGATGTTCTGGCCGGACCGCGCGAGCTATGTCCCCTATCAGGGCGCGCCCGAAGACTGGCCCGCACGGTTTGCAGAGCTGTGCGATGCCCATGACGTCACCGATATTGTTTTGTATGGCGACACCCGCCCGATCCATGCGCAAGCCGTTGAAATTGCACGCGACCGTGGCCTGACCGTGCATGTATTCGAGGAAGGCTATCTGCGCCCCTATTGGGTCACCTATGAACGCGGTGGCGCCAATGGGCATTCGCGCCTGATGGAGATGTCTGTGCCCGAAATGGAAGAGGCGCTGGCGCGCACCGCGCTGGAAACACCGCTGCCGCCGGCCCATTGGGGCGACACCCGCCAGCATGTGATTTACGGCGCGCTTTATCATTGGTTTGTGATGTTTGCGAACCGCGCGTACCGGGCATTCAGACCTCATCGCGCCCTGACAGTGACGCAGGAATTCAAGCTGTACCTGCGGCGTCTGCTGTTGATGCCCCTGCATATCGCCGAACGCCGCATCGCCACCGCGCGCATTCGCAATGGGGGCTTCCCCTATCATCTGGCGCTGTTGCAGCTGGAACATGACAGCGCCTTTCAGGAACATTCCCCCTTCACCGCGATGGAGGATTTTCTGGAAGAGGTGGTGCGCGATTTCGCCAAAGGCGCGCCACGCCATCATCATCTGGTGATGAAGGCCCATCCGCTGGAAGATGGCCGCGCCCCGATCCGCCGCACCCTGCGGCGGCTGGCCGAAAAATACGAGGTCGGCGACCGGCTGCATTTTGTCCGGGGCGGCAAACTGGCAGAGCTGCTGAATGAGGCCCGCACCGCGGTCACCGTGAACTCGACCGCAGGTCAGCAGGTGCTGTGGCGCGGTCTGCCGCTGAAGGTCTTTGGCAAGGCGGTCTATGACAAGGCCGAATTTGTATCCGACCAACCGCTTGCCGATTTCTTTGCCGCCCCCGCCCGCCCCGATGGGCGCGCCTACAAACAATATCGCCGGTTCCTGCTGGAGACGTCACAGCTGCCGGGCGGGTTTTATTCACGGTCCGGCCGCCGTCAGCTGCTGCGGCAGGTGGTCGATATGATGCTGGCACCAGACGATCCCTATGCCGCCTTTTTGCAGGGCACCGCAGCACCACGGCAACACCTGCGCGCCCTCGCCTGAGGGAAACACGGCTCTTTGCTGGATTTTTCTCTTTGCTTCAGCTAATTTGCCCTTAAAACTTGAGGCAAAACAAAAATCAGGTCAGGAGACCGAGCAGTGAAACCCTTCTACACCCGTTGGGCACGCCCCGTGGCCATGCTTGCTGCGTTGGCGATTGTTGCAGGATGCGGCCTGCCCAAAGTTGGCCCGAACAAACGGCAGATCTTTGCCGGTTCGGTCGAACGCGAAGGCGATGCCTTTATTGTTGCCGTCAATGACCGGGTGGCCCGCGCCACCGCCGTGGTGCCGGCGCTTGGCTTTTCCGACCGGTTTTCTTCGGCCTCAGTGCTGACCTCGGACACCATCCGCCCCGGTGACGTGCTGGGCCTGACCATCTGGGAGAACGTCGACGACGGGCTTCTGTCCGGTGAGGTCAGCAGCTCTACCGCGCTGGAAGAGGTGCAGGTGGACGGCTCTGGCTTTATTTTTGTGCCCTATGCGGGCCGCCTGCGTGCGGCGGGCAATACGCCCGAACAGCTGCGTGTGGCGATCACGGAAAAGCTCGAGGATCAGACCCCTGACCCGCAGGTCGAAGTACGCCGCCTTGCAGGCGATGGCGCCACGGTCAGCCTGTCTGGCGCGGTCGGAGGTCAGGGTGTCTATGCCATTGAGCGCCCGACCCGCACGCTGGCCGCCATGTTGTCGCGCGCCGGTGGTGTGACCATTGAACCCGAGATTGCGCAAGTGACCGTGATCCGCGGCGAGGAAACCTCGACCATCTGGTTTGAGGATCTGTTTGAAAACCCCAAGCTCGACATTGCGCTGCGGGGCGGGGACAAGATTCTGGTCGAAGGCGACACCCGCTCTTTCACCGCATTGGGCGCCACTGCGGCACAGGCACGGGTTCCGTTTGAAAGCCAGGACCTGTCGGCGCTGGAAGCCATTGCGCAGGTGGGCGGACTGGTCTCTACCGCATCCGATCCGACCGGTGTCTTCATCTTCCGCAATGAAGCGGCTGAGATTTCCAATCAGGTGCTGGGGCGCGAAGATCTGATCGGCGCGCAGCGCATGGTCTATGTGCTGAACCTGACCCAGCCCAATGGTCTGTTTGTGGCGCGCGATTTTGTCATCCGCGATGGCGATACGCTTTATGTGACCGAAGCGCCCTACTCCCAGTGGACCAAGACCCTTTCGCTGCTGATCAACCCGGCCACGCAGGTCGCAGGCAGCGCCAGCACGCTGTTCGGCACCAATTGATCTGAGGGCGGCTGACACGACATGGCGGCTGACGTGATACCGCATCAGGCCGGGGGCAAACGCTCCCGGCTTTTCGTCTATAATGGCGGGTTTCTGACCCAGGGCCGGGTGCGGCGCATTCTGCAGCTGGCAGGCTATGACATCCGGCTGGGCTGGCCGGATGCTTCCGCTGGCGATCTGGTCGGCGTCTGGGGCGCTTCGCCCACGGCACCGCGCGGCGAAGGGATTGCGGCGGATCGTGGCTGTGGGATCCTGCGGGTCGAAGATGCGTTTCTGCGCTCGGTCCACCCGGGGCGCAGCGGCGAGCCACCGGTGGGGCTGCTGCTGGATCGCACGGGGCTGCATTTTGATGCCGGCCAGCCCGGCGATCTGGTCACAATGCTGAAAACCGCGCCGCTGGATGACGCGGCCAAACTGCGCCGCGCCCGCGATGCCATGGCCCGCCTGAAAGAGGCGCAGCTGTCCAAATATAACGCCTTCCACCCTGCCACCCCTGCACCCGATCCGGGCTATGTGCTGGTGGTGGATCAGGTGCGCGGCGATGCGGCGGTGACGGGCTCTATCCCCTTTCCCGGCGCGGATGAGGGGCGGTTTCGCGAAATGCTGGCCTTTGCCCAAGAGGAACACCCCGGCGCGCGGATTGTGATCAAAACCCACCCCGAAACCGCGCGCGGCTATCGCCCCGGCTATTTCACCGAAGCCGACGCCCAGGGCCGGATCAGCCTGCTGGATGCGCCGGTGTCGCCTCATGTGCTGCTGGAGGGCGCAATTGCGGTCTATACAGTGTCCTCGCAACTGGGGTTCGAGGCGATCCTTGCAGGCCATAAACCCCGCGTCTTTGGCCAGCCGTTTTATGCCGGCTGGGGTCTGACGGCGGATGAATTCCCGCCCCCCGGCCGCCACCGAAAACTGACCCGTGCGCAGCTGTTCCAAGTGGCGATGATGGATTTCCCCACATGGTATGATCCGCATAATGACCGCCTGTGCGAACTGGAACCGGTGATCGACAGTCTGGAAGCCCAAGCGCGGGCCTGGCGCGAAGATCGCGCGGGCTGGGTCGGGGCGGAAATGCGCCTGTGGAAACGCAAACCTCTGCAGCAGTTCTTTGGCGGCACCAAAAAGATGAGCTTTGCCAGCGGCGCCCCAAAAGCGGCGCGCAGTGGCAAGAACTGGATGGTCTGGGCCAGCAAAGCCACCAAGGCGCATGCCGGGGCGTGGAATCTGGAGGATGGCTTCCTGCGCTCACGCGGCCTCGGGGCCGAATTGGTACCGCCGCTGTCGCTGATCCTGGACCGGCAGGGGATCTATTACGACCCCACTCGCCAGAGCGATCTGGACGATCTGATTGTGGAGCGTGAGAAACTGTCTCCGGCACAGGAACGCCGCGCCGAGGATCTGGTGATGCGGCTGGTGCAGCAGGAGGTGTCGAAATACAACCTCCGTGGCATTGCGGCGCTGCCCGACGACCTGCCCAAGGGCAAGCGGATTCTGGTGCCCGGGCAGGTCGAAGATGATGCCTCGATCCGGCTGGGGGCGGGCAAGATCAACACCAATATGAAGCTCTTGCAGGCGGTGCGCGCCGCGCGCCCCCACGCGGTGATCATCTATAAACCCCACCCCGATGTCGAAAGCGGCCTGCGCCCGGGCAAGATCAATGCAGGCGACTGGGCCGACCATGTGGCCGAACATGCCGATCCCATGGCAATGCTGGATCTGGTGGACGAGGTCTGGACGATGACCTCTCTCTTAGGGTTTGAGGCGCTGCTGCGCCGGGTGCCGGTGACCTGCGTCGGCCTGCCGTTTTACGCGGGCTGGGGGCTGACACGGGACCGGCTGGAAGCGCCCCATTGGCGCAAGGCAAAGCCGTCGATCCTGGGGCTCGCCCATGCGGCGTTGATTGACTATCCGCGCTATTTCGACCCCCAAAGCGGGCTGCCCTGCTCCCCCGAAGTCGCCGTCGACCGCCTGATCACGGGCACCATCCCGCAGCCTGGGTTGGGGATGCGCCTGCTGTCGAAGGCACAAGGCGCGCTTGCGAGTTATGCGCATCTGTGGCGATAAGCCAGCAACTTGACCCTCGCCCGCGGGGACGCGGCGAGGGGAAAGCGGAAGTGCAGTAAGGAAGAGCGGCGCCGCCCCATTGGGGATGCAATCGGATATGCCCGAGGGGGATGCGATCCCCCCACCCGGGTCGGAATTCCTGTCCGGACAGCCCTGCACCCTAGCGGGGGTGGTCTTTGGGCGGCCGGGCTCCTGCTGCGAATGTCATGACGGGAACAGTCTATGCCAGCCGCAGAAAAAAAGCCTGACGCCACCGTGCGGCGCCCCTGCAACGGACGGCATCGCAAGACAAAAGGACAGAGCCTCCGGCGGGGATATTTTTGAAAAGATGAAGACGCCCGCACAGCGCCCCTCAAAGGCAATGGCGGCCGCGATGAAGAGCGCGCAAGCTTTCATCTTTTTCCAAATATCCCCGCCGGAGGCTCCCGACATCACCCCCTTTTTCAGGCGGTTTTTATTGCGCGCGGCGCCAGCGGTGCAGGATATCCGGGCCAACAGGGCGGCTGTCGACCAGCTGGAATCGCGGCGCCTCGTCCAGACGGCCTACGCCCAGCGCGCCGAGCGCCGGCAGGCCTTCGGCCCCAATTGTGACGCCTGCGGTAAAGCCCACCAATTCGTCCACCAAATCATGCGCAAGAAGTGTCGCCGCAAGGGCAGAGCCGCCTTCGCAGAAGACGCTGGTCAAGCCAGCAGCACCCAGTTGCGTCAGAATATCGGTCGGATCCAGCTGCACACCGTGCAGGTTGCAGGACAGAAGCTTGGCCCCAATGCCATCCCAGGCACGGATGCGTTCACTGTCCGCCCCCTGCCCGTGACACAGCCACAGCGGCACCTCTTTGGCGGTGCGGGCAAGCTGGCTCATCAAGGGCAGGTCCAGATGGCGCGAGACCACCACCCGGACCGGTTGGTACTCAACACCCAGATCGCGCACGGTGAGCGAGGGGTCATCAGCGCGCGCGGTGCCAGCCCCCACCATCACCGCATCATGGCGCGCGCGCATGGCATGGACCACACGGCGCGCGTCGGGGCCGGTGATCCATTTGCTTTGCCCCGATCCAGTGGCAATGCGGCCATCAAAACTGCTGGCCAGTTTCAACGTCACAAAAGGGCGGCCCTGTTCGGTTTTCAGGAAGAACCCGGCCAGATCGCGGGCGGCTTCCTCGGCCATGACACCGGTGGTGACCTCAATCCCCGCAGCGCGCATCATCTCGAACCCCTGCCCTGAAACACGCGGATCGCTGTCTTCGATCGCAGCGACCACGCGGGCCACGCCTGCCTCGATCAGCGCCAGTGCACAGGGCGGGGTCTTACCGTAATGGGAGCAGGGTTCCAGCGAGACATAGGCCGTGGCCCCACGTGCCGCATCGCCGGCCTGCGCCAGCGCCACGGGTTCCGCATGTGGACGCCCCCCCGGCTGGGTCCAGCCGCGACCAACAATCACGCCGTCTTTGACAATGACGCAGCCCACCGCAGGGTTGGGCCAGCACCGCCCCTGCCCGCGCCTTCCAAGCGACAGGGCAAGAGCCATAAACCTTTGATCGGTCTGGGACATCTGATTAGCTTTCGTGACGCGCGGATCTGGCGAGCGCGTGGATCAGTCCTCGGAGGCTTCCGGCGGGCGCAGCTCGTGGACAAAATCCTCGAAATCATCGGCCGCCTGGAAATTCTTATATACGCTTGCAAAGCGAACATAAGCGACAGTGTCGATGCGGGCCAGCGCTTCCATCACGATCTCGCCGATCTTTTTCGACGGGATATCGGTTTCGCCCATGCTTTCCAGACGGCGCACAATGCCCGAGATCATCTGGTCAATGCGTTCCGGTTCGACCGGGCGTTTCTGCATGGAAATGCGGATCGAGCGTTCCAGTTTGTCACGGTCGAAATCTTCGCGTTTGCCATTGGTCTTGATGACAACCAGATCGCGCAGCTGCACCCGTTCGTAGGTGGTGAAGCGCCCGCCACAGGAGGGGCAAAAGCGACGGCGACGGATGGCGACATGGTCCTCGGCGGGACGCGAGTCCTTCACTTGGGTATCAACATTTCCGCAAAATGGGCAGCGCATCCGCCGGTTCCCCTCGTTTGGATAAATTATTTGTCCTAGTGCGCATACTTAGGCACTTATCCACAAGTATAGGGGCACCGCTAGGATTTGGGTAGAGGGGAATTAACGCCCCAAGACTTATGATGTCAAATGACCCAGAACCTGCCGCTGGTGCGGCGCATCGCGGTGTTCGAACAGATAGACCCCCTGCCAGGTGCCAAGGCCCGGCTGCCCGTCCACCACGGGGATCGACAGGCTGACCGGCATCATCGCAGCCTTAATATGCGCAGGCATGTCATCGGGGCCTTCGTATGTGTGGCGCAGGTAGGACATGCTGGGATCGGTTGTTGGCGGCACGAGGCGGCCAAAGAAGGCGCGCAGGTCGCCCTGCACCTCGGGGTCGGCGTTTTCCTGGATCAGCAGTGAACAGGAGGTGTGACGCACAAATAACGTCAAAAGCCCCACCTGCACGCCAGTGTCGCGCAGCCAGGCGGTGATCTCATCGGTGAATTCATAGAGCCCCTGCCCGCGCGTGCTGATTGTGAACCCTGTCTGCTGCATCTGCCTGCCCCTGCTGTTGTCACATGGTTTTGTCACATCCGCAGGTCTAGCACAGACACCACAGCGGCGCAGGGCCTAGATAGCCCCACGGCAGAGGCGCAGGTTATTCGTCGAAATCATCGCTGAACTGGCGCTGGCAGTCGCCATTGGCCGAGCTGACAGAGCGGTTCTCGCCCACCTCGAACGCATTGAACGACAGGCGCACCGAAGGCTGTGCCGCCTGCGCCACTGGATCCAGCGAAAACTCCACTGCGTCGGGCGCGTCCGAAATGCGCCCCCGGCCAAGGCTGCGCAAGACATAGATGCGGTCATTCCAATCGGCACCTTTGACGCGCCGCGCATAGTCCGCAGCGGAACACCAGAAGGCCCGAAACGGCTGTCCGGGACGCAGGCCGACCTCGAAGGTGGTGTCGGTGATCGGATAAACGGGGGTCTTGCTGCGGCTGATGAAGCGGTCGCTGTTGGATGTCGAAACGTCACAGCCCATGAGGCAAAACGCGGACACAATCGCGACAGACTTCAGCGCGAAACCCGAGGGGATGTTAGGCAGAGAACGAAGAGATGCGGTATGCGGCATGGTGAGACACTCCTTTGTGCGTCATATAAGGATCGCAACCTCCTGTTTCGATCCCTTTTCACCGTCCTTTTCAGGGTGCCAGACACATGTGCATCATGGAAGTCACAAGGGTGTCAGAGGGCGGTGTGTCTCGCCTGCTGTTCCTGTCAGCAGGCATCCGCCCCTCACCCCTGTCAGCCCCGCGCGGGGAAGGGAATAATATCGGCCGTCTGGCCGGTGCCCAGGGTTGCCTCGAGCATGGCCAGCGCCTCTGGATTGGGGCTGGTACCGTCCGGTCGGTAGGTCGCGCGTGCCTCGACCCGCAGCATGGCGCGGGTTTCTTCGGGCGTCATCCGCATCAGCTCTTCTTCGTGGTCCCGCAGGGCCCGAACAAGAAAGCCATTGACCTCGGTCATGACGTCCAGCTGTTCCAGTTTTTCATCCAGCACTTTGAGCGCGCCGGAAAGCTCCGTCGATTGTGTCATTCCGTACCCCTCTTGAGCCTCGCAGCCGCACCCCCACGGTGTTTGCTGAAACGGGTGTCCCCCCATTTGCAGTTGCAGCGGACGTTAGCACCGCTGCGGTTGAGGCCTTCGATAATATTCAGAAAATTCACAGCAAACCGCGTCAATGCAACGATAAAATTTGGCGTGGTTAATACTTTGGTAAGGGTTGCCTATCCTTGTGCACAGGTTATCCACATCGCCATCCACAAGGCGACTGAGACGAAGCCCGCGCAAGTATCAGGCGATTAAGGAGAAAATTTCCCTCGGCAAAATCTTGCTGACCCTAGGGAAAGCAGGCCTTGGGACAGTGACCGAATTTGTGTCAGCCGCGCGCGGCGCGCCGATCACTGAATTTTCGCGTCACCGGACGTGGGGCAGGCAAAAAGTTGAGACTCAGCCCTGCTTTAGCGCGGTCAGATCTGCATCAATACAGGCCAACAATTTTGCCCGCCCCTGCTGCGAAAGGTAGAGGCTTTCAAGCTGCTCCAAGCGGTGTTCCGAGGCCACATAAGCCGGCTCATCGCTCTCTCCCCCGACATTGTAGTGGAAGTCATAGTCTTCCAGCCCTGCGTCCAGCGCGTCGGCCATCCAGTCGAGCCCATAGTGGCGCGCGCCATCGCGGACCAGTTCGATCCAGTCGCGATAGCCGTGCGACATCATGTGGATCAGCCCATAGTGGGGCTCTCCGGGGCTGCCGATCATGCAACCCACCCAATAGCGCAGTTCTTCGAGTTGTTTGATATGGGCCGCGCGTTGTTCTTCTGCGCGGCGTTCTTCTTCGGCGCGTTGAATGGCCCGAAGCCGCCGTTGCCGGTCCCGAATGTCCCGCAGTTCTTTTACACCCCACAGCCCCGCAACAGCGACCACAGTACCGCCAATTATGGTCCAGGATGACAGGCCTGTGGCGTTCTCAAGAAAAGACAACAGAGTGTAGGTGCCAGTGGGCATGGAATTCTTCTTTGTTCAAATATCGCACTGCAAATATCACACGGTGGGCGCGGAAATACCGCCCATAGGAAAACACCCCCCGAAGAACGGAGGGTGTTTTTGAGATTTACTGATCGAGGAAGCTGCGCAGTTTGCGCGAGCGGCTCGGGTGCTTCAGTTTTCGCAGAGCCTTGGCTTCGATCTGGCGAATACGTTCGCGGGTGACCGAGAACTGCTGGCCGACCTCTTCCAGCGTGTGGTCGGTGTTCATGCCGATGCCAAAACGCATCCGCAGAACCCGTTCTTCACGCGGGGTGAGCGAGGCGAGAACACGGGTGGTGGTCTCTTTCAGGTTTTCCTGAATCGCAGAGTCGAGCGGCAGAACCGCGTTCTTGTCCTCGATGAAATCGCCCAGCTGGCTGTCTTCCTCGTCCCCGATTGGGGTCTCAAGGCTGATCGGCTCTTTGGCGATCTTCATGACCTTGCGGACCTTCTCGAGCGGCATCTGCAGCTTTTCGGCCAGTTCTTCCGGCGTCGGCTCGCGGCCGATTTCATGCAGCATCTGACGGCCGGTGCGAACCAGCTTGTTGATGGTCTCGATCATATGGACCGGGATACGGATCGTACGGGCCTGATCCGCGATCGAGCGCGTGATCGCCTGACGGATCCACCAGGTCGCATAGGTGGAGAATTTATAACCGCGACGGTACTCGAACTTGTCGACCGCCTTCATCAGGCCAATGTTGCCTTCCTGAATAAGGTCGAGGAACTGCAGACCGCGGTTGGTGTATTTCTTCGCAATGGAGATCACCAGGCGCAGGTTTGCCTCGACCATTTCTTTCTTGGCCTGGCGGGCTTCTTTTTCGCCCTTCTGAACCTGCTGCACAATGCGGCGGAATTCCGAAATATCGAGACCCACATAGGTGCCGACCTGCGCCATATCTGCGCGCAGCTCTTCGACCTTTTCAGTGGAGCGTTCGATAAACATCTGCCAGCCGCGACCGGGCTTTTCACCCATGTCAGCCAGCCAGTTCGGGTCCAGTTCGCGACCGCGGTAGGCGTCGACAAATTCCTTGCGGTTGATGCGCGCCTGATCGGCGAGCTTCACCATGGCGCTGTCGATCTGCATGACGCGGCGGTTGATGCCATAAAGCTGGTCGATCAGCGCCTCGATCCGGTTGTTGTGCAGGTGCAGGCCGTTCACCAGTTCCACAATTTCCGACCGCAGCTGCTGGTAACGAGCCTCGTCCGCTTCCGAGAAGGAGCCATCCTCGTTCAGCGTCGCGGAGATCCGGCTGTCCTGCATTTCGGACAGCATGGCGAAGTCGTTGGAGATCTGCTCCAGCGTTTCCAGAACACGATCTTTCAGCGCCGCTTCCATGGCCGCGAGGGACATGTTGGCCTGTTCGTCTTCGTCGTCGTCATCGTCCTGGTTCAGGATCGGGTTGCCGTCGGCGTCCAGCTCGGGGCCGGAGTTTTCCTTGGCAGGCTTGGCGGCTTGCACGGCGGACGGGTCGACAACCGGCGCGGCGGCTTCGTCTTCGTCCAACTGGTTGCCAAAGGTGGCTTCCAGATCGATCACGTCGCGCAGCAGAATGTCCTCGGAGAGAAGTTCGTCGTGCCAGATGGTGATCGCCTGAAAGGTCAGCGGGCTTTCGCACAGCCCGTTGATCATCGTGTTGCGGCCCGCCTCAATGCGTTTCGCAATCGCGATCTCACCCTCGCGGGACAGCAGCTCGACCGAGCCCATCTCGCGCAGGTACATCCGCACCGGGTCATCGGTCCGGTCGAGTTTTTCGGTCGCGGCGCCAGCGACTGCAACCTCGCGGTTGCTTTCGGTGGCCACGAGTTCGGTGGAGCCTTTGTTCTCCTCCTCCTCGGCTTCCTCATCCTCGATGATATTGATGCCCATCTCCGACAGCATGGACATGACGTCCTCGATCTGTTCGGAGGACACCTGATCCGGCGGCAGGACCTGATTAAGCTGATCGTAGGTGATGTAGCCCTTCTCACGGGCCTCTGCGATCATCTTCTTGACCTGGGCCTGGCTCATGTCGATCGAGATTTCGCCGTCCTGGTCTTCAGGCTTTTGGTCGTCGGTATCTTTGGCGGCCATTCATTGCTCCTCTGGGGCTCCCCCTGCGACCGTCGCTGGCGGCCGGGGCGATTCGGGTGGTGGGAATCATTAGAGCGATCCGGTGATTCGTCACCCCGTTTACCTAATTTTTCTTTGGGCTTCCTTAGCAAAACGCCCTCAAGCGGCCTTCTGGCCACAATCGACGACCTAAAGCCACACAATCTGGGGGTTATTTGTTCGGAAACCCGATTCGGGCCAATAGGGCGCCAAAGGCATCGCGCTCTTCCCGATTGAGCCGCGCTCCATTGTCACCCACATCATATGTTGCCTTGTCCTCGTTCTCGCTGCGCTGTGCCTTATTGCGCGCCTCCGCGGCCTCGCGCAGGCGCCAGGTCAGCGCTTCGTCTTCGGTGTGCTGGATGTCCTCGACGGCTTCCTGCTGTTCCGCATCGGCGCCCCGGCTGGCTTCGAGTTTGGCAAACTCTTCGGCGAGGAGCTGGCTTGCAATCTCCAAATCACCGGCGCGGCGCAGACAGGGGCTAATAGCCACATGGCGAAGCGAGAAGAGGTTTTCAAGGGCATGGGGCCCCAAAGCGTAATCTATTTCATCGCGCAGACGGTCCGGCGCATCGACGCCATAGCGCAGAATCAGGTCGCGCAGAGGACCATGGTCGGGATCCACACAGGCGAGCCGTTCGAGGTTCTGTTCATATTCCACAACGACGCGCGGGGTGGCCACGCAAGACGCCAGAATGACCGCTTCGCGCACCCGGGTGATCGAGGCCTCATCCGCGCCCGCCACCAGCGAAGCCCGTGTGCTGGCCACAGGTTCGACCGGCGCGCCCTGCCACTTCCTACGTCCGCCATCACGGAAGCCGCCCGATTTCCGGGAGCCCGGCTGGTAGCTGCCACCACGGGGCTGATAGCCGGAGCCCCCCTGCCCGCGCCCGCCACGATCGTTGTGACCCCCGCCACTGTAGCCACCGCCATTGTAGCCACCGTCATTGTAGCCACCACTGAAGCCATCGCCGCTGTCCCCGCCGGTGCGCCCGAACAGGACATTGCGCATCTCTTTGATGTCCTGGGCGTAATGGCCGCGGATCGACGGGTCGCGGATCTTTTTAATCTGCTCGCGCAGGGCCTTGTCCAGCCCGGCCTTGCGTTCGGGGCTGTCAAAGACCTTGCCCTCGGTTTCGCGCTGCCACAGCAGTTTCACCATCGGCATGGCCTGATCCAGCACCGTCTGGACGGCCTCTGGCCCTTGGCTGCGGACCAGATCGTCGGGGTCTTTGCCATCGGGCATGATCGCAAAGCGCAGGGATTTGCCCGCCTCCAGATTGGGCAGCGCCAGATCGACCAGACGCATGGCGGCACGAATGCCTGCCTTGTCGCCATCCAGCGCAATGATCGGTTCGTCCCCTATGCGCCACAGCATCTGCAACTGGTTTTCGGTCACTGCTGTCCCCAAAGGCGCCACGGTCGACGGGAACCCCGCCTCAGAGAGTGCGATCACATCCATATAGCCTTCGGCCACGATCAGCGGCGCCCCCCGCCCCGAGGCGGCGCGGGCGGGGCCGTGATTGTAGAGGCTGCGCCCCTTATCAAACAGCTCTGTCTCGGGAGAGTTCAGATATTTGGCATTGTCATTGGGATCCATCGCGCGGCCACCAAAGGCAATCGCGCGCCCCCGCGCATCGCGGATCGGGAACATGATCCGGTTGCGGAAGGTGTCATAGGGTTTTTTGCCCTTGGTTGAGGGTTTGCCCAGCCCTGCCGCAAGGATCAGCTCGTCCGCCACATCCTTGCCCTTGAGCGCGTCCCAGAGGTTCTGCCAGCCATCCGGCGCAAAGCCGATTTCCCAGCGGTCCAGCGCGTCTTGGCTCAGACCGCGCCGCGCCAGGTAATTGCGCGCATCGGCTGCCGCCCCCGTGCGCAGTTGCAGGCGGAAGTATTTCACCGCCAGCTCCATCACCTCGATCAGCTGGGTGCGGCGGTCCTGTTTTTCTGCGGCCTTGGGGTCGCGCTTGGGCATTTCCATGCCTGCTTCCCCCGCAAGGATTTCCACCGCCTCCATAAAGCCGACGTTTTCGGTTTCCTGCACAAACTTCAGCGCGTCGCCTTTGGCCTGACAGCCAAAGCAATAATAAAAGCCCTTCTTGTCTTCGACGTGGAAAGAGGCGGTTTTCTCGTGGTGGAAGGGGCATGGTGCCCAATAGTCGCCCTTGCCCGGCTGGCTTTTGCGCTGATCCCACATGACCTTGCGGCCCACGACATCCGACAGGCTGACGCGAGAGCGAAGTTCATCAAGAAAACCCGGAGGCAGGGACATAGGGCGCGCCTTTAGTTACCGTTAGCGAGGTTCTGCTGCATTTCTTGGATCTGATCCCAATTGTCCAGACACTGCTGCTGCATCACCGCGCCAAGATCCACATTGCGCAGATCGCGGCGCTTCATGCCATAGACATGGGCGGCCAGCGGGTCGATTGTATTGGCGAATTGCGCAGGCCAGTCGGGATTTGCGGCCAGAATGGTGTCTGCCACTTTGTCCTGCGCCACACGGTCCATGCGGGCCTGCTGCACCGCAGACATCACCTGGCCCTGATATTTGCAGCTGTCTTCCTTGCCGATCTCTTCAGCCCAGAGGGGGGAGACAGCGGTGGCCGCCGCGAACGTCGCGGCGGCAATTCTCATGCGAAGCATAAATCTCGTCCGGAATCAGTTGTTGATCCCGATGAGGTTACCCCCGCGCCGCGACAGCTTCCATCGCTGTTTTCAGATCATGCACCAAGGTCGCCGCCATAGACCGAAAGACCATGATCTGAAACGCGGCGTCACCGGTGCGGGTGATGGAGGCCATCATATGTTTCAGCTCTGTCCGCGCGGATTTACCGGTCGGGAACTGCGACAGGCGGAAATCCATCGGCGACAAACGCGCCAGCACATCGGCAATGCCCTTGCCTTTCAGCTCCACCACGGACCAGCCATCGGTCAGGTCTGTCACGGCTGCGGCCCCTTCAAGCGATGCATCGGCCTTGGGACCAATGAGCAGGGATTGGCCGCGCGAAAACCAGATCACGCGCGCTTCTGCATCACCGCTCGACTGGCCCGGCAGGGGCAGATCCAGACCATGGGCGGACTTCAGCGCCGCAGCGGCCGCGATGTCCTTGCCCTTGTAGGGGGCAATCAGGGTCATGTGATCGGGCCAAAGCTCGGTCAGATCGGCGCTGCCGGTGGAGAAGGGCAGAAGCCCTTCACAGGGGGATTTTGCAATCAGCTCAGCCACGGAGTTTTCCTCCTTCGGGATCTAGGAACACAGGCGACACCACTTCGCACAGGGTGTCGACACCGCGGGTGTGGTCCACAAGGCGCACGGTTTCGCCCATGCGCTCGGGGCCGTTTTTCAGCAGGCCAAGGCCGATCATATGGCCAAGGGTCGGCGAATGCGCCACCGAGGCCACCCAGCCCTGATCGTTCACACGTTCAACCGTTTCGCCTTCGTTGAACAGATGCGCACCGGCGCTGATCTCTTCCCCCGCGTTGACCGGCTTCAGGCCCACCAGACGCTCGCGGGAAGGGTCATGCAGGCCCTCACGCTCGGAACAGGGTTTGCCCCAGCAGGTCTTTTTCTTCGACACCAAACCTTGCATGGTCAGATCAAACGCGGTCACGCGCCCGTCGATTTCCGCGTGGGTGATAAAGCCCTTCTCGATCCGCAGCACGTTCAGCGCCTCCAGACCATAGGCGCCACCGCCCAAAGCTTCGCAGCGTTTGACCAGTTCGCGGTAGAGCGCCTCGCCGTAGCGCGCGGGCACTGCGATCTCGTAGGCCTGTTCGCCCGAGAAGGAAATGCGGAACAAACGTCCGGCCTGCCCCAGCACATTGACCTCGCCGCAGGCCATGAAGGGGAAGGTCTCGTTTGTGACCTCTTCCGACACCACCTGATTGATCAGCTCGCGCGATTTTGGACCGGCAACCGAGAACTGCGCCCAGTGTTCGGTGACCGAGGTCAGCTGAACATCGAAATGGGGCGCGACCACCTGCGTCAGGTATTCCAGATGCGACATGACCTGCCCCGCACCAGCGGTGGTGGTGGTCATGACATAGTGGTTTTCGCCCATGCGTGCGGTGGTGCCATCGTCCATCACGTGACCATCATCGCGCAGCATCAGACCATAGCGCACCCGGCCCAGCTTCAGGGTCGAGAACATATTGGTATAGGCCAGATCCAGCAGCTTGGCCGCATCCGGGCCTTTGATGTCGATCTTGCCCAGTGTGGACACGTCACAAACACCCACGGCATTGCGGACGTACATGACCTCGCGGTCACAGGACTGGCGCCAGGAGGTTTCGCCCGGCTTGGTGAAATAGGCGGCACGATACCACAGGCCGACCTCGTAGTTATGGGCGCCATTGGCGTCGCCCGTGGCGTGCGAGGTCAGGAAGCGTTCGGGTTTGAACCCCTTGTCAAAAGCCCCTGCCCCCATCGCCCCGATGGAGGTTGGCACAAAGGGCGGGCGGAAGGTGGTGACGCCGGTTTCTGCAATGGTGCGCCCTGTGGCATCGGCGAGGATCGCAAGCGAGCCCACATTCGAGTTTTTGCCCTGATCGGTGGCCATGCCTTGGGTCGTGTAGCGCTTCATATGCTCGACCGAGCGGAAGTTTTCGCGCGCCGCCTGTTTGACGTCCTTTGCGGTCACATCGTTCTGGAAATCAAGCCAGGCGCGCCCCTTGTGCGGCACTTCCCACAAGGGGGTCACCACATAGGCCGCATTATCGGCGGTCGGGGTGGCGATTGGATCACCAGAGAGCCCCGCATAGTCCAGCGCCTTGGCCGCCAGTGCGGACCCTTCGGTCAGGGCACCGGCGGTGGAAAAGGTACCATTGGCGGCCCCGGCCACAAACATGCCCGGCACAGCGCCTTCTGAGGGCAGAAACGCGGCCAGCTCGCGGTTCCAGACAGGGCGCGCGTTCTGGTGGCAGGTCAGATGCACCGAGGGGTTCCAGCCGCCGGACATGGCCAGCAGATCCGTCTGGATCTTCTCCTCGCCTGCAACCGAACGCACGGTGATGCTTTCAATCCGTTTGCGCCCTGCTGTGTTGCAGACCACTGCGCCCTTTATCACCGGGAACAGATCGCTGTCCGGCGCGTCATGGCGGCTGTCGATCACGGCGGCAATGTGCACGCCTGCGGCGGCCAGATCGCGGGCGGTTTTATGGGCGTCATTGTTGTTGGCAAAGACGGTGACCCGTTCGCCCGGCGCCACGCCATAGCGGTTGAGATAGGTGCGCACCGCGCCTGCGGTCATAATACCGGGGCGGTCGTTGTTTTTAAACGCAATCGGGCGTTCGATCGCCCCCGCCGCCAGCACCGAAGCCTTGGCATTGATGCGCCAGAAGCATTCGCGCGGCAGGTGGGCCGCCTTCAGCGACTGGCTTCGGGCGAGATGGTGCGAGACCTTCTCGATCGCGGAATAGGTGCCCTGATCATAGGTGCCGGTGACCGAGGTGCGGGTCATCAGGCGGACATTGTCCATTGCGCCCAGTTCGGCCAGAACCTCGCCCGCCCAGACATGCGCGGGCTTGCCATCGATGTCTTCGACCTCGGCCAGCAGGCGGCCGCCCATGCGGCTGTCTTCCTCGGCGAGGATGACATCCGCACCGGCGCGCGCGCCCGTCAGCGCTGCCATCAAACCTGCGGGGCCAGTGCCGATGACCAGAAGGTCACAAGAGGCAAAGGCCTTCTCATAGGTATCTGTGTCCGCCTTGCCTGACAGCGCCCCCAGACCGGCGGCGCGGCGGATGATGGGCTCATAGACCTTCTCCCACAGCGGCGCGGGCCACATGAAGGTCTTGTAATAGAAGCCAGCGCCCAGAAAAGGAGAGGCCAGATCGGTGACGCTCATCGCGTCAAAGTCAACCGAGGGCCAGCAGTTCTGGCTGCGCGCCTTCAGGCCATCGAACAGCTCCTGCGTGGTGGCGCGGATATTGGGATCCTGCGTGCCGCCCTCGCCCATGGTGACCAGCGCATTGGGTTCTTCCGACCCGGCCGACAGGATGCCGCGCGGGCGGTGGTATTTGAACGACCGGCCCACCAGGTGCACGTCATTGGCCAGAAGCGCCGAGGCCAGCGTGTCGCCCTCGAACCCGGCATATTCGGTGCCGTTGAACGAAAAACTGATGGGCTTATTGCCCGAGACCAGACCTTTGCCTGCAATTCTCATGGCTGTTCCTCCGCCACGGGGATGCCGATCCCGGCCTCTTCGGCCAGAACCACGTCCAGAATTTCATGGGTGATGGTGTTGCGGGTCACAACCAGCCAGGCGCCGCAGCCCATGGTGTGCTGCCACAGCTCGCGCAGAACACCTGCTGCGTTTTCGCGCAGGTGCACGTGATCCACCCACGTCTCAACATCGGCCTCAAGCGGCGGTGTGGGCAGCGCGGCACCCCGGTAGGTGAACTCCCGCATGTCGCGTTCGCCGCAAATGGGACAGGTAATTCTCATGACCTGCGCTCCTTCATCTTTTCAAAAATATCCCCGCCGGAGGCTCCCTCGATCAGCGGACAGGCGTTAGTGGAGGTTATGCTGCGCACCGGTGCCCTCCTCGTCCATAATCCCACGGCCAGTGCGGAAGCGGTCCAGACGCATCTTTTCGGCTGCTGCGTGCGGGCGGTCCAGCGCCACGAGGTGGGCAAAGGTATGACCCGAGGCGGGCGTCGCCTTAAACCCGCCGTAGTTCCAGCCGCAATTGAGATACAGCCCCTCTACCGGCGCCTTGTCGATAATCGGAGAGCCGTCAAAGGACATGTCCATAATCCCGCCCCAGCTGCGCAGAAGCCGCGCCTTTGCGACCGAGGGCACCATGGCAACCAGCGTTTCCATCGTGTGTTCGACCATCGGCAGGTTCCCCCGCGCGGCATAGGAACTGTAGTAGTCGATGTAAGACCCGAACACCAAACCGCCCTTGTCGGACTGGCTGATGTACAAATGCCCTTCGGCAAAGGTGACCACATGGTCGATGATCGGCTTCAGCCCTTCGGTCACAAAGGCCTGCAAGACGTGGCTTTCCAGCGGCAGGGTCAGACCGGCCATGGCCGCCACTTGGCTCGACCGGCCCGCCGCCGCCAGACCAATTTTCTTGGCTTTGATCGGCCCGCGCGAGGTCTGGACACCGGTGACTTTGCCGCCTTCGACATCAATGCCGGTGACTTCGCAGTTCTGGATCAGATCCACACCCAGCTGATCGGCGGCGCGGGCATAGCCCCAGGCCACAGCATCGTGGCGCGCCGTGCCGCCGCGCCAATGCATCAGACCGCCCATGATCGGGAAGCGGTTATTGTCGAAATTCAGATAAGGCAGCAGCTTTTTCAGGTCGTCGCGATAGATGATTTCGGCATCGTCGCCCTGGTTCACAATGGCATTGGCGCGGCGGATCGAGGCATCGCGCTGGCCGTCATTGTGAAACAGGTTGATAATCCCGCGCTGGGACATCATCGCATTATAGTTCAGGTCCTGCTCCATCTGCTCCCACAGCTTGAGCGAATGGGAGTAGAACTGCGAGTTGCCCTCGAGCCCATAGTTGGCGCGTACGATGGTGGTGTTACGACCCACATTGCCGCCGCCCAGATAGCCCTTTTCCAGCACGGCAATGTTCTTCAGCCCAAATTCCTGCGCCAGATAATAGGCTGTCGCCAGACCGTGCCCGCCGCCGCCGACGATGATCACGTCATATTCGGACTTGGGCTCTGGATCGCGCCAATGGGGCGTCCAACCCTTGTTGCCTGTGAGCCCTTCCTTCAGAACCCGCAAACCGGAAAACCGACCGGAACCGAACATCATGTCTCTCCTTCACGTCTGCCCGCCGCCGCAAAAAAGAGACGCGGGCCCTGTCAGACCACGGGACGCAAATCGTCCGTTTTGCCGCAGTTCGACAACAGCGCCCGCCCAAAGTCTAGGCCAGATAACGACATGGGGGGACGTTTCCTGAACATGGTCCTATTTCCGGCAAAAAACAGGCTGGATCAGCCCTCGGACTGCCCAAACGGCAACCCGCCACTGCCGCGAATTTCAACAACGCGATGCGGATAGGGAATTTCGATGTCATGCGCCTTCAGCGCATTCCAGACCGCAAACATCACCTTGGGCGTGAACTTGTTCTTGCCGTCGTCAATGCCATTGACCCAGAACTCGACCGCGAAATCGACACCGCTGTCGCCAAAGCCGCGCAGCTCGCAATCGGGGCCATCGGGGTCTGACAGCACAAAGGGCAGCGCGGCCACGGCTTCTTCGATGATGGCGGGCACTTTGTTGATGTCGGTGTCATAGCTGACGGAAAACGGCGCCTCGTAGCGGTTGGCAGAGCCGCTGTCGGAATAGTTCACCACGCGGGTGGTGATGAAATCTTCGTTCGGGACCACAATCCATTTGCCATCCCAGGTTTCCAGGATCGCAGCACGGGCGGTCATTTTGACAATGGTGCCTGCCTCGCCGCCATCCAGTTCGACGTAGTCGCCGACGGTCGCCTGCCCTTCGAGGAGCAGGATAATGCCCGACACAAAGTTCGACGCGATCTGCTGCAGGCCCAAGCCGACCCCCACACCAATGGCACCGCCCAGCACCGCCAGCGCCGAGAGGTTGATGCCCATAATGTTCATCAGCAGCAGGAAGGCCGCTCCAAAGATCGCGATCTCGGCTGTTTTCAGCGCCAGCTCGCGGGTGGCGGGACGCATGTCTTCCTGCGATTTGATGAAGGTGGCGGATTGGTCATTGGACCAGCGCCCCAGCCAGAACAGCACACCGCCGGCAACCACGCCACGCAGCAGCGCCATAAGCGAAATGGTAATATTGCCCAGTGTCACCTGCAGGGTGTTCAGATAGGCCATCGCCGGATCCAGCAGGCCCAGCGCGTAAAGCGCGGCCATGGGCACCAGCACGTAGCGGCCCAAGAGTTTCAGGAAGCCGTCCTGAACAATGTCACGCACCAGAATACGTGCGGCGAGGAACAGGAACAGACGTTTGCCAAAGGCGATCACCGCGCCGCTGTCAAAGATCGACCGCACCACGCTTTCGCCAATGCCCGTCAACGCATAGGCCAGCAGCGGCAGCAGCAGCGGCACAAACTGCAACAGAAAGCGGCGCGTGCGGGCCAGAATATGGGTCTGCTCTTCGGGCGGAGTAAGCAGGCGGGTGATCACCGGAGAGAACCGCCGCGTCAGGACCACGGCCAGCACAAACGCCACCGCCAGCAGCGCAAACTGCGACCAGGCGGCAGGGCTGGTGAGCCAGCCGAGCGCGATGTCCTGCGCCTGCTGCGCCAAGGCCAAGGCCTGCTGTACGATTTCCGGCTGATTTTCCACGGTTCTGTCCCCTGTCTTTTGTCTGCCCTATGCTTGCGGCACCGGGCGGCAAAAACGAAGGGGGAAATTCGCCTGGCTCGGCCCCAAACGCCGAAGTTGAGGCCGCTTTCGCCCCCTAGGGTGCCGCTGCGCGGGCTTTGTGCGCGGGCGCATTTCGCCTACCAATTGAGGGGCCATTCCCTTCCTGAGGTGTTTGCCATGAGCGCGTGGATGTATCTGATTGTTGCCATCTGTCTTGAGATCTGCGCCACGGTGGCGCTGAAACTGTCAGAGGGGTTTGAGAAATGGCATTGGGGGCTGGTGTCGATCAGCCTTTATGCGGTGTGTTTCTGGGTGCTGGCCCCGGCCCTGAAGGTGCTGCCTGTGGGCGTGGTCTATGCGATCTGGGCCGGTGTGGGGATTGTGGGCGTCAGCATTCTGGGCGCGCTGCTGTTTGGCGACCGGCTGACGGCTGTGCACTATGGGTTCATGAGCATGATTTTGATCGGCGCGGTGGGGCTGAAGCTGACCACCTGACAAAAATGGCGCCCCGAGGGACGCCATTTCCATTTTCTGATGGTCCGCAGGTTACAGACCCTTGGCGCGGTAGCTGGCCGCAACCTTGTCGATGGACACCAGATAAGCGGCGGTGCGCAGATCTTTGACGTCATCGCGTTCATGCCAGACCTTGCGCATGGACTGATACGCAATGCGCATGGTGTCATCGAGACCCGAACGCACCAGCTCCAGCTCGTCCGCGCCGCGGAGGTATTTCTCCTTGAACTTGGGATCGAGCGTCCATTTGTTGCCCAGATTGTCCGACAGCGCCTCGAGCTGGTCGACAACCAGCTGGTGACGCGCTTCTTCCTGACGGCGCTGCATGCGGCCAAACCGGATGTGGGAGAGGTTTTTCACCCACTCGAAATAGGACACGGTCACACCGCCAGCGTTGGCATACATGTCGGGAATGATCACGCAGCCCTTGTCGCGCAGGATCTCATCCGCGCCTGCGGTCACAGGACCGTTCGCCGCCTCGATGATCAGCGGTGCCTTGATCCGGTCCGCGTTGGAGAGGTTGATCACCCCTTCCAGCGCCGCCGGGATCAGGATGTCGCACTCTTCCTCAAGCACCTTGCTGCCGTCTTCGACATAGGTGCCGTGCGGGTAGCCCTTCACACCGCCATGCGACATGATCCAATTGCGCAGCTCGTCGACATTGACGCCTTTGGCATCGACGATCGCACCATCGCGTTCAATCACACCGGTGATGATGGATCCGTCTTCCTCTGACAGGAATTTGGCGGCGTGGTAGCCCACGTTCCCCAGACCCTGCACAATCACACGCTTGCCATCGAGCGTGCCGGAGAGGCGCGCCATGGCTTTGTCTTCTTCGTAGCGGAAGAATTCCTTCAGCGCATATTGCACGCCACGACCGGTGGCTTCCACGCGGCCAGAGATCCCGCCGGCATTCAGCGGCTTGCCGGTGACACAGGCCTTGCCGTTGATGTCGGTGGTGTTCATGCGCTGGTACTGGTCCGCGATCCAGGCCATCTCGCGTTCGCCGGTGCCCATGTCGGGCGCGGGCACGTTCTGCGAGGGGTTGATCAGGTCGCGCTTTGCCAGCTCGTAGGCAAAGCGGCGGGTGATACGCTCCAGCTCGTGCTCTTCGTATTCGCGCGGATCAATGCACAGACCGCCCTTGGAGCCCCCGAACGGCGCCTCAACCAGCGCGCATTTGTAGGTCATCAGGGCGGCAAGCGCCTCGACCTCGTCCTGGTTGACGCCCATGGCATAGCGGATACCGCCCTTCACGGGTTCCATATGTTCGGAGTGAACCGAGCGGTAGCCGGTGAAGGTTCTGATTTCGCCACGCAGACGCACACCAAAGCGCACGGTATAGGTCGCGTTACAGACGCGGATCTTTTCCTCGAGCCCCGGCGGCAGATCCATCAGGGATACGGCCCGGTTGAACATAAGGTCAACACTCTCACGGAAACTCGGCTCTTTGATGCTGCTCATTTGCGGCTCCATTTGGTCCTTGAACGACTCAAGGGTTCATAATGACGCAGTATTACTCAAACTTCCTTTACGGCATCCAGGCCTAAATTTTGTGCAAAATGAAAACTTTTGACCATTCGGTAGCTCGAAGGGAGGGAATCACCTACCTCGAAAGACGTGGGATTGTTTGCAAGTCGAAAACAGCCAGCGCCAAACCCCAGCATTAAGCTTAAATGCAAAGCAAAAGAGCGCCTTTGGGCGCGAAAATGCCAAAGTTCCGCCCCCTTTCTCAATGAATAGTTTACCTACACCCGTCGTCCGACAATTAGGCGTCGCCCCAGAAACCGGGCGGCCCATTGGGAAGGTTTGTAATGATCGGCAGATTGAAGAATTCCACCGCACTCGCATCGCTTCGGCGTGCCCTTCCGGCAGGTCGCTTTTTGCGCAGATTTAAGGATGCAGACGGCGGTGTGCTGGCCGCGCCCTTTATTTTTATGCTTTTGACCATGCTGGCCATCAATGGGCTGGGCATGGATCTGGTGCGCCATGAACGGGACCGGGCCTGGTTGCAGAACACGCTTGACCGGGCGGTGCTGGCGGCGGCGGATCTGGATCAGCCGCAGACCCCGGCCGAAGTGGTTCTGGATTACCTGTCCAAAGCCGGCCTTGAGGAATATTACCAAGAGCCCATTGTTGAGACCCTGCCCGTAGGTGCGGTGCGACCGACCTCCAAAAAGGTGACGGCAGATGTGGACATGGGGTTCAACAACCTGTGGCTCAACTTCACCGGATCCGAGGAAGAGTTGCCCCTGACCGCCCATTCTGTGGCGATCGAGAGCATCGGCAAGGTCGAGATCTCGATGGTGCTGGACGTGTCAGGATCCATGGGCAGCAACAACCGTCTGCCGAACCTGAAAACCGCCGCGAAGCAGTTTGTGGAAACGATGGAGCAGAACACCGAAGACGGCAATCTGTCGATTTCGATCGTGCCCTACTCTACCCAAGTTGCGATGCCGCAGGATTTTCTGGACGAATATGACGTGGAAATCGGCAATGGCCTGCCCGGCAGCTATGCCAGCGCGGCTGCAGACGCCAAGGCGCGGTCGGACGCGCGGGGGTGGGATTACACAAACTGCGTGAACTTTGAAGCCTCTGACTTCAATACAACCGCCCTGCCGTCCAACCAGAAATACCAGCGCACCATGCCGTTTTCGGTCTGGGGCACCACGGACTATCGGACCAATGACAGCCGGTACGTCCGCGACCCGGTCTGCACCATCCACAGCGACGCCCCCGGCCGGACCGCGCTGCTGTTTGAAGACAATGTCTCGACAATGCAGACCTATATTGATTCCTTCTATGCGGGGGAAAACACCTCGTTGGATCTGGGCATGAAATGGGGGGTGGCGCTGCTGGATCCGTCGATCCAGCCAAAAGTTGCCGCGGTCTCTGAGAACCACGCCGATGTCATTGATCCGCGTTTCCGGGACCGTCCTGTACCCTACAATGACACCGAGACCCTGAAGGTCGTGGTGTTGATGACCGACGGGCAGAACACCAGTCAGTACTATCTGAAGGACGACTACCGCGTTGGCGAATCCGATGTCTGGTTTGATGACGACGCAGATGTGTATTCGTCCTACGACGAAGACAACAACCGCTACTACTGGCACAACGTCGACATCTGGGCCGACCACCCGCATGGGCAGCAGAACAGCTCTACGTTTATCTGTACCACCTATTACTACAGCGGTGGCTGCTACTCGGGCTACTATTACAACGAAGTCAAATCGAACGACCTGGAGAACCTGACATTCGAGGATCTTCTGGCCGAGACTTCGCTGCCCTACATGTACAGCAGACTTGCAGACGAATGGATGACCTGGAACGCGGCAACCAACAAATGGTGGTACAACGCATTCGGCTGGTACGGGCGTTCCACCAAAGACACCCGCACCCGCGCGATCTGCGACGCCGCCAAGGACGAAGGCATTGTGGTCTTTACCATCGGCTTTGAGGCCCCGTCAGGTGGTCAGGCCGTGCTGGAAGACTGTGCCAGCTCTGATGCGCATTACTACGACGTGGAAGGGCTCGAGATTCAGGATGCCTTTGCCAATATCGCATCCACCATCCGTCAGCTGAGGCTCACCGAATGATCCGTTTTTCCAAGTTCCGCGCTGCGGCCGCATTCCGCCGCTTTCACCGCGCCACAGAGGGCAACGTCACAGTTGAGTTTGTCATCATTGTGCCGCTGATGTTCATTATCCTGGCCTCTTCGATCGAAATGGGGCTGATCACCGTGCGCCAGACCTTTCTGGACCGCGCCCTGGATCTGACCGTGCGGGACATTCGTCTGGGCACCGGCGCGGACTGGCAGCATGACCAGATCCGAGACAAGATCTGCGAACGGTCGATCCTGATCAACAATTGCAGCACGGACCTGAAGTTGGAGATGACCCAGCTGGACCCCTATGCGCCGATCACAATGCCGGAAACACCCGACTGCATCGACTCGGCGGTGGAAGTGGACCCGGTGGTGAAATTCGTCAATGGCGACAGCAATGAGCTGATGTTCCTGCGCGCTTGCCAGAGCTTTAACCCGGTCTTTCCGCACATCGGCCTTGGTGCCGATCTGGTCAAAGACGGCGACGGTCGCGTGAATGTTCTCGCCTCCTCCATCTTTGTACAGGAGCCCAAGTAAGCCATGACTGAGACATGTTTTTCCCCAGTCGCCGCGCTGCGCAGCGCTGTGAACCGGTTCCGCCGCGATGAGGAAGGCTCTGTCGCTATTGAAGCGGCCTTCTACTTCCCGCTGCTGCTGGCAATGTTTGCCGCGATCTTCACGCTGTATGATGCCTTCCGTCAGGAGAGCATCAGCATCAAGGCCGCCTATACCATTTCGGATCTGGTCTCGCGGGAAACCGCGACCCTGGACGACACCTATATCGACAATATGTATCTGTTGACCCAAGCCATGACCCGCGACACCCGCGATGTGTCTATGCGGATTTCAGTGGTCTATTGGGACGAGGCAAGCGGATCCTATGGCGTCGACTGGTCGGTTGAGCGTGGCACAGGTCTGGCGGTCTGGAATGATGGCACCATCAATGATGTGGCCGAACACCTGCCCAATCTGCCGGATCAGGAACGGGTGATCTTGGTCGAGACCTGGAACAACCTGCTGCCGATCTTTGATGTGGGTCTGGACAATTTTGATCTTTATAACTTTGTCTTCACCCGCCCCCGCTTTGCAGGTCAGATTATCTTTGAGGGCATGCGCGCCTCGGATGGTCCGGTGCATGACGATGGCACCGAAGACGCCACGCTGTAACAGGTCAGCCTGAACAACAAAAAACCGCCGGACCCGCAAAGGTCCGGCGGTTTTCTTTTGTTTGGTCCGCAGGTTTACTGCGGTTCCAGCCCGGACATCATCGCCGCAAGGATTTCCGACATTGCCTTGCCCTGCTGGCCCGGTGTTACACCGCCAACGCCAATGCGACGGCCCATACGCCACCAGAGGCCCGGATACCATGCGCGCGGCGCAGACGCCTTGCTGCGCAGGACAAACCCATTGGAGGGCTTGAAGGCAAAGAACCCCCGGTCGATGTGATCGAGGTCTTCGACCCGTGCGATCAGGGTGCCATCGGTACAGCGCAGTTCCGTTTCGGTGAGCTCGATCGTATGGGCCGTGGCCTGCCAGAGGCGAATGCCGCACCACAGGGAAGCAGCCCCCACCACCAGCAGAAACACCAGCCACCCCGGAGAGGGCGGCGCCGTCATGGCCAGATACAGCGTCAGACACCCCAAGCTCCCCAGCATGCCCGCCCCCATCACGCGGCGCGCCGGTGATGCGGTAATGGTCGCAAGGACCTCTCCGTCGTTTTTCAGCATCTGATGCTCTCCCCCACTGTTTTATAACTCGCGACGGGATGTAGCCGAAAACCGGGGGCGGACCTAGGGGGAATTGGGTGCGAACGCGCCTGAACTGTTAGTGAATGCGCACCCCTTGGTCTGCGAGCGTGGATTGCACCGCGTTCAGATCGACCGCATCCAGATCGCGCCCGGATTTGATCGACAGCGCGGCGGCCACCCCTGCGCCCTGCCCGGCCACAGCGCAGCAGGCCATATTGCGCGTGGCCGCATGGGCGATTTTGTCCCCCCCAATGGCGCGCCCGGCAACCAGCAGGTTTCGCACCCCTTTGGGCAGCATCGACCGATAGGGCACCTGCATATAGCGCCCGGTGGTGGGCAGGATCAGCACGCCATAGCCGTCGATGAACTCGGGGTAGATGCCGATGGTGTCCTCGAACCGGCCCTGATGGCGGGCGTCGTCTTCGGTCATATTATAGACCGCGTCGATCTTGCGGGTGTCGCGGATGCCGATGGTCATGCCAAAGTTGCGCAGCCGCACGCCGTCACAGCCGGGGGTAAAGCGGCGCAGGGCCTCGATCGCCAGCATCGCCTGACGGCGGCCTTCGATCTCGTACTGCGTCAGACTGTCGGGGTCGGTGCCATCACAGCCGCCCAGATGGACGAGGTTCATATAGGTCATTTCACCGCTGTCATGCACCGCGCCCCAGGTGCCGCCAATGGTGTTCAGCTCTGCCGGGATCACCCCCGCCGCCTGCGCCATCTCAAAGGGTTTGCGCAGAAACGGCGAGAACATCGCGTCTTCTTTGCCGTCCGTTTCGACCTGCCATTCGCCGCTGGACCAGTCGGCATAGGTCTGCGGGTCGGATTTTACGCCTTCCATGAAGGCCGTTTTGTCGACGCCCGCCACATGGAACATGACGCTGGCGGCCTGCATTTCTTCAACCGGGGTTTTGATCGTGGCCGCGCCCGCGCGATGAGCGATGTCGGCATCGCCTGTGGCGTCGATCACCCGTTTGGCGAGGATGGCCTCGCGGCCCACTTTGGATTCCACGATCACACCACAGATTGCATCGCCTTCCATGATCGGCGCGACGAACTGGCGGTGCAGCATCGGGTGGATGCCTGCCTCTTCGACCAATCGGTCAGCAACCAGCTTGAACCCTTCACTGTCGAGCTCATAGCTCAGCGACTGGCTTTCGGGCACGGCCGCGCCCATGGCTTTGGCGCGTTCCTCGAACTCCCAGCCAATTCCGCCTGCTTCCACTGTCGCCTCGTGGCGATACCAGGCAAAGCCTTCGACGCCGACGGTGGTGATATTGCCGCCAAAGCAGCCGAAACGTTCCAGCAGCGTGACCTCCACACCGGCGCGGGCCGCGGCCAATGCCGCCGCCAAGCCGCCGGGGCCGGAGCCCACAACCAGCACATCCGTTTCATGCACCACGGGTATGTCGCGGGCGGGTTCGGTAATTGTTTTCACGGACATCTGCTCTCCCTTTATGAATGTCCATTGATGTCGCTAGCTGAGGACAGGCCCCGATCTGGGCTGCACCTCTTCCCCTTTGACCGGTGGTTCCTCATCCACCAGTTCGGTCGGGAAACCATCGGCAAGCACATGCACGCCTGCCAATTCTTCAAGCCGTTCAATAATGCGATCCGACTGGGCCCGTTCGCCATAGCGGCTTTGACCGTCTTTCATGATGCGGATCACTTCGGGCGACAGCTCCAGTGGCACATGGTTCTGATCGGCAAGGTCCTGAAACAGGCCAATGTCTTTCAGCACCAGATCCATGGTGAAGTTCACGTCCCGCGCGCCCGACAGGATCAGCTGGCTTTCGGTTTCATGCACAAAGGACGTCCCCGAAGAGATCTTGATCGCCTCATAGGTCGTTGCCATATCCAGCCCCGCCGCGCCCATTGTCACCATCGCTTCGCACAGCGTCAGCAGATTGGCGGTGGCCAGATAATTGGTCATCACCTTCAGTTTCGACGCGGTGCCGATCTCGCCTGTGTGCAGAATGCGACGGCCAAGGATCTGCATCACCGGGTAGATCGCATCGAACCCTTCGCGCGGCCCGCCCACAAAGATCGAGATATTGCCCGTCGCCGCCCGGTGGCACCCGCCAGAGACCGGGCATTCCATCGCCAATGCACCGCGCGCAGAGACTTTTTCGGCCAGTTGCGCCACTTCATCTGCGTCGGTAGTGGACATTTCGACCCAGGTTTTGCCAGCCCCCAGAACGGGCAGCATTTCTTCCACCACAGCGGCGCAGGCCGCAGGGCTGGGCAGGCAGGTGATGATCACATCGGCCACCTGTGCCAGTTCAGCGGCAGATCCGGCAATGCCAGCGCCTGTTTCGCTCATCTCGAGGCATTTGTCGGCGTCCAGATCAAAGACCACCAGCTCCACGCCATTGCGCAGCAGATTGCCTGCGAGTTTAGCGCCAACATTCCCAAGACCGATAAATCCGACCCTGCCTTCAAACTCCATCACACGTCCTCCTGTATCGCCCCAGCCTCATCAGGAATTGCGTCGCAAAACCGCTCGAAAACGACACTTTACAGACTTCTCTTCGCCCGTTCGCGACAGGCCGCTGCGTCACAGGTGCAAATTGCGCATTTGCGCACAGCCCCCGTGAGCCGGCAGGGAATAGAGCGACGGGCCGCAAAGGCTACATTGGCGACACCAGAGTTTGCTCAGACCAAGGAGAGCCAGATGTCCCTGCGACCGATTCTCGAAACCCGCCGCGCCCAGCCCACGATGGAAGGCGCAGGCGTGCATCTGCACCGCGCTTTTGGGTTTCAGGACCCCAGCGAACTGGACCCGTTCCTGCTGTTTGATGATTTCCGCAATGACGACCCGGCGTTTTATCAGGCGGGTTTCCCCTGGCACCCCCACCGCGGGATCGAGACGATTACCTATGTGCTGTCCGGCACGGTCGATCACAGCGACAGTCTGGGAAATTCCGGCAGTCTGGGCGCAGGCGATGTACAGTGGATGACGGCTGGCTCTGGCATCCTGCATCAGGAAATGCCGCACGGCAACGCAGCAGGCCAGATGCATGGCTTCCAGCTGTGGGGCAATCTGCCGGGCAGCCAGAAGATGACCGCGCCGCGCTATCAGGATGTGGAGGCCAAGGAAATCCCCGAGGTGATCGACGATGATGGCACCCGCGTCCGCGTGATTGTCGGCAGCTTCTGGGGCAAGACCGGCCCCGTCGATGGCATTGCCGCCGATCCGCAGTATCTGGATGTATCCGTGCCCGCAGGCGTGACCAAGACCTTCCGCATCGACACCTACCGCCGGGCTTTTGCCTATGTGTTTGAGGGCGCAGGCGCTTTTGTCGATGCCGCCACCCCGCAAGGGGTGCTGCTGGAGAAAGAGGTTGCGGGCCAGGAACTGAACATCCGCGATATGTCCGGCGACCGTACGCTTGTGCGCTTTGGCACCGGCGATGAGGTCACGGTGCAGGCCGGCCCCGAGGGCGTGCGGTTTCTGCTGATTTCAGGCGCGCCGATCGAAGAGCCCGTGGCCTGGCATGGCCCCATTGTGATGAACACCAAGGCAGAGCTGAACAAAGCCTTTGCCGAGCTGCGCAATGGGACGTTTATTAAGCCCTCTCACTAATATTGGCCCGCTCACGGGTCGGGAAAACCGGTGCCCACTTTTCCCTGCGAGCGGCGCGGCCCGCTCACGGGTCGGGAAAACCGGTGCCTTTTGCGGGCGCTGACCGATTGGTCGGCGCTTGCGTTACACGCCGACCAGACGGCGGACCATCTGCCAGTGCAGGCTCTCGACCTCTTCAAGGCTCAGCCGTCCGTCATCGCGGTACCAGGTCAGAACACCATTCAAGAGCGCGATGACAGCGCGGGTGGTCACGCGCGGTTCTTCCAGCTGGAACAGACCTGCCTCCCGACCGGCGGTCAGGATGCCTGCCAGCTCTCCCTCATAGGCGTTGCGCAGCGCTTCGATCTGGGCAAAGCCTTCGGGCTCCAGATTGCGCAGTTCGTTATAGGCGATGAAAACCGCATCCCGCCGGGCGAGATTGAACCGAATGTGGAAGCGGGCAAAGGCTTCGAGCGCAGCGAGCGCCGTGTCGCCCTGCACTTCTTGGGCCCAAGCGCCCATCAGCGCCTCCATATGGCGCTGCATCAGATCGACCAGAAGGCTCTGTTTGTCAGGGGTATAGTTATACAGCGCGCCCGCCTGCAGCCCCACCGCGCCCGCGATCTGGCGCATGGAGACCGCCGCATAGCCGTGGCGGGCAAACAGGGTTTCAGCCGCTGCACGAATGCGCGGGCCGGTGGTTTCGGAATGGGAACCTTGGGTGCGTGCCATGGCCTCAGGATAAATGATCAAGTGTTCAATTCATACCCCTGCGCCCCATTGGGCCAGAGATTGCGTCGCACCGCTTGTGCCATGCTTGTGTCGCCGGGTGCAATTGTGCATCAAGAGGCAAGAAAAAGGACGCTGCGATGATTACCACAGTTTTGCCCGGCCCGGTCTGGGCCAAGACCACGACCCTCGGCCTTGTGCTCTTGGCTGGGCTTGGGGCCGGACTGGGCGCCTGCAGTCGCGTTCCGGAAATCGAAAGCCAGTTGTCAGACGATCTGCGCGCGCAGCCCTATCCGCAGTTGCTGCCGCTTTCGACCGCTTTGCCCGCGCAAACCCCGCCCGCTGAGGCCGCCGCCGCAGTGAACGAAGACCTCGACGCGCGCGCCCGCCGCCTAAAGGCCCGCGCCGCAGCTCTTCGGAAACGTGAACTCTGACCGCCGCGCCCAAAGCCACAGATAGCGCTCACAGTTTCATCAGTTCCGTTGCACCGACGGGGCGAACCCGTTAAGGCGTCCAAAGCTTACTTGAAGGAAAGGACCACTCGCCATGACTGAACCGCTTCGCCTCGGGATCGCAGGACTGGGCACCGTCGGCATTGGCGTGGTCAAAATTGTCCGCCGTCATGCTGCGCTGCTGGAGGCGCGCACCGGCCGCCCGGTGGTGATCACTGCCGTATCGGCCCGTGACGCCAGCAAGGACCGCGGCGTGTCGCTCGGCGATTATGCTTGGGAGACCGACCCAGTTGCCCTGGCCAAACGTGACGACGTGGATGTCTTTGTCGAGCTGATGGGCGGCCATGAAGGCCCGGCCAAACTGGCCACCGAGGCCGCGCTGGCTGCGGGCAAAGATGTGGTCACCGCCAACAAAGCGCTGCTGGCGATCCACGGCCAAGAGCTGGCCGAAACCGCCGAGGCCGCAGGCCGTGTGATCCGGTTCGAGGCCGCTGTTGCCGGTGGCATCCCGGTGATCAAATCCCTGACCGAGGGTCTGGCGGGCAATGAAATCACCCGCGTCATGGGCGTGATGAACGGCACCTGCAACTATATCCTCACCCGGATGGAAGCCACCGGTCAGGGCTATAATGTGCTGTTTGATGAATGCGCAGAGCTGGGTTATCTGGAAGCGGACCCGAATTTGGATGTGGGCGGCATTGACGCCGGTCACAAGCTGGCGCTTCTGGCGTCGATCGCTTTTGGCACCAAACCGGCCTTTGACAATGTGACGCTGGAAGGCATTCAGCGCATTGAGCTGGATGACATCCGCCACGCGGCCGACATGGGCTATCGGATCAAACTTCTGGGTGTGGCGCAGCGGTCTGCCCGCGGTCTGGAACAGCGCATGACCCCCTGCCTTGTGCCCGCGAATTCGCCGCTGGGTCAGCTGGAAGGCGGCACCAATATGGTGGTCATCGAAGGCGACTCGATTGAACAGGTGGTTCTGCGCGGCCCCGGCGCGGGCGAAGGCCCGACTGCCAGCGCGGTTCTGGGCGACATCTGCGATCTGGCCCGTGGCCTGCGCATTGCCACCTTTGGCCAGCCTGCCGCCACATTGGACGATGCGCCCGCCGCACGCACCGGCCTGCCCGCCCCCTATTATCTGCGCATGAAACTGCTGGATAAACCGGGCGCGCTGGCCAAAGTGGCCGCAGCCCTGGGTGAGGCCGGTGTCTCGGTCGACCGGATGCGCCAGTATGGCCGCGCCGATAATGCCAAGCCCGTGCTGATTGTGACCCACAAATGCACCTCTGACATGCTGGAACACGCGCTGGTTGGCCTGCGCGACACAGCGGTCCTTGAAGGCGACCCGGTCGTCCTGCGGATCGAAGAACTGTAACATTCTTGCCTTAAAAGCCGCCCTGATCCGGGCGGCTTTTTTGTTGCTGTCGGAATTTTTGACATATTGCGGTACGTTAGCGGCAACATCTGACTTCCGCCTTGCCCGCCGGCAATGGGGCGGGGTATGCGAACAACGAACCGCCTAATATTGAGATAGGATTTTGGTATGACTTCGACCACCGCCGATGCACCTTTCCACGACCGCATGCTGTCCCTGGGCCTGGCCCGGGTTGCGGAACAGGCCGCGCTGGCCTCTGCCCCGCTGATCGGGCGCGGCGACGAGAAAGCCGCTGACCAAGCGGCCGTAAACGCCATGCGCGAACAGCTGAACCTTCTGGACATCGCGGGTGTTGTGGTCATCGGGGAAGGCGAACGGGACGAGGCGCCGATGCTGTTCATCGGCGAAGAGGTCGGCACCGGCAAAGGCCCCGGCGTGGACATTGCACTGGACCCGCTGGAAGGCACCACGCTGACCGCCAAGGACATGCCCAATGCACTGACTGTCATCGCCATGGGCCCGCGCGGCTCCATGCTGCATGCGCCGGACACCTATATGGACAAGCTGGCCATTGGTCCGGGCTATGCCGAGGGTGTTGTGACCCTGGATATGTCCCCGCGTGAACGCGTTGAGGCCCTGGCCGCAGCCAAAGGCTGCACCCCTGCCGATATCACCGTATGTATCCTTGAACGTCCGCGCCATGAGGCCATGATTGCCGAAGTGCGCGAAACCGGTGCCTCGATCCGTCTGATCACCGATGGCGACGTTGCAGGCGTGATGCACTGTGCCGAATCCGAGATCACCGGCATCGACATGTACATGGGCTCTGGCGGCGCGCCCGAGGGTGTTCTGGCGGCGGCTGCACTGAAGTGCATGGGCGGCCAGATCTTTGGCCGTCTGATCTTCCGCAATGATGATGAGAAAGCCCGCGCCGCAAAAGCTGGCATCACCGATTATGACCGCGTCTATACCCGCGATGAAATGGTCACGCAGGATGTGATCTTTGCTGCCACCGGCGTCACCGGTGGGTCGCTGTTGCCGTCGATCAAACGGACGCCGGGCTGGGTGGAAACCACCACCCTGTTGATGCGGTCCAAAACCGGCTCTGTGCGGCGTATGTCCTATCGCACGCCGCTGTCGTCGCACCAGTAATCCGGGCGATCCGCTTGCGGCTGCGGCCGGAATTTGGATATTTATAAAAAGATGAAAGTGCCGGGCCCGATCGGGTCCGGCGTTTTTGCATAATGAAAGGCGAAGACAGTGAGTTTCCTAGGCGTTGAAAGCTCTCTCACGGGGCGCAAGTGGGTGGGTCCCGGCATTGATCAGGCCCGCGCCAGTGAACATATGGCGCAGGAAACCGGATTGCCGCCTGCGGTCTGCAATGTGCTGGCGCGCCGCGGCGTGCCCGCGCATGAGGCGTCCGGGTTCCTGAACCCGCAGCTGAAGGAATTGCTGCCCGATCCCCGGCGGATGAAAGACATGGAGAGGGCCGCCGCCCGCTTTCTGCAGGCGGTGGAGCGCGGCGAAAAGATCGCGGTCTTTGCCGACTATGACGTCGATGGCGGCTCTTCTGCGGCTTTGCTGCTGGTTTATCTGCGCGAAATGGGCCAGGAGGCGACGCTCTATATTCCCGATCGCATCGACGAAGGCTATGGCCCGAACGAGCCTGCCATGGCCGCGCTGGCGCGCGATCACGATCTGATTGTCTGCGTCGACTGCGGCACGCTGAGCCACGGGCCGATTGCTGCTGCCAAAGGCGCGGATGTGGTGGTGCTGGATCACCACTTGGGCGGTGAAACCCTGCCCGATTGCGTTGCGGTGGTGAACCCGAACCGGCAGGACGAAGAAGGCGACCTTGGGTACTTCTGTGCCGCGGGCGTTGTTTTCCTGATGCTGGTCGAGGTGCGCCGTCAGGCCCGTGAAAAGGGACTTGGCAATGGGCCCGACCTGATGGCGCTGCTGGATCTGGTGGCGCTGGCCACGGTGGCCGATGTCGCCCCGCTGGTGGATGCAAACCGCGCGCTGGTGCGGCAAGGGCTGAAGGTCATGGCGCGGCGCCAGCGGGCAGGCCTTGTGGCGCTGGCGGACGTGAGCCGCATGGATTCCGCGCCCTCCACCTATCACCTCGGCTTCCTTTTGGGCCCCCGTGTCAACGCAGGGGGACGGATCGGCAAGGCGGATTTGGGCGCGCGCCTCCTGGCGACGGACAATCCGCACGAGGCCGCCGCCATGGCGGAACGGCTGGATCAGCTGAACACCGAACGCCGCGACATTGAAAACGCGGTGCGCGCCGCAGCACTTGAACAGGCGGAAGAACGCGGGCTTGATGCGCCACTGGTCTGGGCGGCAGGCGAGGGCTGGCATCCCGGCGTGGTCGGCATTGTCGCCTCGCGCCTGAAAGAAGCCACCGGCCGCCCCGCCGTGGTCATCGGTCTGGACGGCGACGAGGGCAAAGGGTCGGGCCGGTCGGTCACCGGCATTGACCTTGGCGCGTCAATCCAGCGCTGCGCCTCCGAAGGTGTGCTGCTGAAAGGCGGTGGCCACAAGATGGCGGCGGGCTTGACGGTGGCGCGCGACCAGCTGGATGCGGCGATGGCACGGCTCTCTGCGCTTCTGGAAAAACAGGGGGCTGGCGATCTGGGACCGGCAGATCTGAAGATGGATGGCATGCTGATGCCGGGGGCTGCAACAGTGGACCTGATCACGCAGATCGAACAGGCGGGTCCCTTTGGCGCCGGGGCTGCGGCCCCGCGTTATGGCTTCCCGGATCTTCAGGTGCGCTTTGCCAAACGGGTGGGCGAAAGCCATCTGAAACTGTCCCTGACCGACGGTCTGGGCGGGGGGATTGATGCGATCTGCTTTGGCGCGTTTGACACGGCTCTGGGGCCTCGCCTGCTGGAGCATGGTGGCGCGCGCTTCCACTTTGCCGGGCGCCTGGAAATCAACACCTGGGGCGGCCGTCAGAGCGCGCAATTGCGGCTGGAAGACGCCGCAGAGGCCTGATCAAACGCCCTTCAACACCCGCGCGGGGCTGTGGACAAGAAAATGCGATTTGAGTGCATTTTTTCCCTTGCAGCCCCGCCGCAAAACCCATAGATACCCGCTCACGCCAACGTGGCCCGTTCGTCTATCGGTTAGGACGCCAGGTTTTCAACCTGGAAAGAGGGGTTCGATTCCCCTACGGGCTGCCACTTTCCCGCCTTCGGGTGCGACAGTTTGGCAAAACATAGCGCGCCGTCGCGCACTCAGTGGCCCGTTCGTCTATCGGTTAGGACGCCAGGTTTTCAACCTGGAAAGAGGGGTTCGATTCCCCTACGGGCTGCCACTTCTTTCCTGCCTTTAATCTGAACGCTCGCATTAACACGCTGTAATTGCATCGTTTTTTGCAAGTTTCGCATGTCGAATTACGCTGTCACAAAAAAATCGCATTGCGTGTCTTTTCCCTCTTGTGCCTTTGCAGAGGACACCGTAAAAGCCGCCTCACGCACTACAGTGGCCCGTTCGTCTATCGGTTAGGACGCCAGGTTTTCAACCTGGAAAGAGGGGTTCGATTCCCCTACGGGCTGCCACTTTGCTGAATGCAGTGCACGAGCTTTCAAGACCCTCTTTCAGAGACCCCAGCCTGGCTCCACTCACTCACGTTTGCTTGCCAGCATGATGCTCCCCTGCTGCGGCGTATTTTCGCCTGCAGCAGGGTTGAGCGCCCTTTTGCAATAGACCACCGCGCGCGGCCCGGCCCCTAGATGGGGCGCAGGTCCACAAAGGTTTCGTGATAGGCCGCACCATCGCCAATATCGGTGCGCGCGCTGGCGGCGATCAGCGCATTGACCGTCAAGCCCGTAGCAGAGCTGCGCCGCCAGGCCCCCTTGGCCACATAGAGCACGCCCGGCTGCATGGCATCAGTGATTTTGACCACCAGCTGCACCGCGCCCCGCGCATTGAACACTTCGACCTCTGCGCCATCGACCAGACCACGGGCGACCGCATCCTCGGGATGGATTTCCAGCTCTTCCGGGCCGTCCGACAGGGCGCAATTGCCAAAGGTCGCATTGATGCGCTTGTCCGAGCCGGGCGTCACCAACGTGAAAGCTGCATCCTGCGTGGGCGCAATATAGCGGGGCAGCCCGGCGCCAAAGCGCGCCTCCAGATCCGCGCTGTAAAGTTCGATTTTGCCCGACGGGGTTGCAGGGCCATGCGTGTCGCACAGGATCGCCGCACCCGCCGCGCCCAGATCCAGATGCAGCGCACCGTCCAGCGGCAGATCAGAGAGTTTGCCCCCCTCAAAACGCGGATCCGAGAGATCAAACGCCTGATCCATCAGCTCTGCATCCGTGGCGGTGAACTCTGCACCTTCAAAGCCGAAACGTGCGGCAAGGCGGCGGAAGATTTCGGTATTTGGCAGGCTTTCCCCAAGCGGCGCCATCACCGGGGCGGCGCGTTGAACATAGGTGTGCCCATAGGCGCTATAGATGTCGTCAAATTCGAAATGACTTGCCGCCGGCAGGATCACATCGCAATAGGCCATACTGTCGGTCATCACCACGTCACAGCCAACGGTAAAGACCTCTTCCTGGCTCAGCGCTTTGATCATAGCGCCCTGATCAGGATGCACGGCCACGGGATTGTGGTTGTAGATCATCACCGCCGACACCGGGATTTTGCGGTCCCGGTCCAGCATGGCGGCGGCACTGTCGAGAATATTGATAATACGGGTGTCCGGGTCGATCATGTGATCGCCCTGCAGCCGCGCGGTGGTTTTGGGCAGAAGCGCTGCGGGCTTGCCATAGACCCCTGCGCCGGGGCGGCCATGCTGGCCAAGAAGCGCATTGAGGCTCATGGCCGCGCGCAGCCCGGCCCCACCCGAGCGGCCCCGCTCAGGCCCAACCCCTGTGGCGGTGACCAATGCACGGGCGGCAACCAACCAATCGGTCAGCTGCTCCAGATCCGCCAGCGCAAGGCCGCAGATCTCAGCCGCTTTGGGCAGGTCATACTGGCGGGCATTGGCGCGGTATTCATCCGCGCCAAGGGCCCATTTTTCAAGGAAGGCCTCGTCCAGAGCGCCGCGCCGGTCCAGTTCGGCAGCCAGTGCCAGCCCCAGAACAACATCGGTGCCGGGTTTCACCTGCAGATGCAGATCCGCCTGCTCTGCGATTTTGGTGCGTTTGGGGTCGATGATCACCAGCCGCCCACCCGCCTTGCGCGCGGCATTGATGTGGCGGGTCAGATGCAGCGCAGAGACGGTGACATTGACGCCCCAGATCAGGATCAGATCGGATTGAGCCAGCTGCTCGGGCCCCATGCTGGCCGCACTGCCGAACAGGCTGGAATAAGCCATGCTGCGCACGCCCGCGCAAAGCGGCTTGCGGTCCAGACGTGACGCGCCCAGCTTGTAGAAAAACCGCCGGTCCATGGACCCGCCTGCCAGTTCCCCATGCGGCCCCGCGTAGTTCAGCGGCAGCACGGTCTGGGACCCATGCGCCGCAATCGCCCGGGTAAAGCCGTCATGGACCAGCTCCAGCGCCTCCTCCCACGAGATGCGCTCGAACTGACCGGATCCGCGCGGACCGGTGCGGCGCAGCGGGTACAGCAGACGGTCGGCGCCCTGGGTGAATTCTGCATAAGAGCGCATGACCTTTTTGCAGATTGCACCGGCGGTGAAGGGATTGGATTTCGACCCGCGTACATCTGTGATTTGACCATCGGTCAGCTCAATGTTCAGGCTACAGGTGTCGGGGCAATCCAGCGGGCAAACACTGGGGCGATGCTCAACTGTGGGCTGGCTGTCTTTCATAGCGGGCCTCTCGGGGACATGAAACTGCGCGGGACCGATCTGGCCCCTGCCCTGAAACCCTAAACCGCATTCCCGCCACGTGGCGAGAAATGCATTGTACCAATCAACCGTGACCTGTTTGCCCCAGCACCACATCGGCTGGTGGTTGGGCGCTGTCGTTTTGGACCAGCTCGGCCTCCAGCCCCTCGCGGTAGAACACATGCTGCGCCTTGCCTGCCCGTTTTGCGGCATAAAGCGCGGCATCCGCCTGATTGAGAAGCACAGCCGCATCGGGCTGCACCATGGCAGTGGACAGGGTGGTCCCGGCCGAGGCGGAAATCCGGCAAATATCCTTGCCAAAGCGAATGGGTTCTTCAATGCCTTCGATCAGGCGATTGGCAAGCCCTTCGATCCGTTCGCAGTCCATCAGCCCTTCGAAGATGAAAACAAATTCATCTCCGCCGACGCGCGCCACGGTGTCGTCTTTGCGCACACAATCAACCATCACCGCCGAGACGCGCTGCAGAACCGCGTCGCCTGCGGCGTGGCCCAACGTGTCATTGACCTGTTTGAACAGGTCAAGATCGACATGCATCAGCGCAAATTCCTTGCCCGTCGCAATCAGGCGGTCCAGCACATGATCCATCGCGCGGCGGTTCTTGAGACCGGTCAGCGTGTCTGTGAAAGCCTGTTCTTCGGCGGCGATCTTCGCGCCTTGCAGTCGCAGGTTCAGCTGACGCGAGGCCTGCATGGCAGCCGATTTCGCCTCCACCAGATAGAGCATTTCGATGGTCTGATCGGTGTGCGAGAAATCTGCGGCGGTCAGGGCAAAATCCCGCACCGCTTCGACCACAGAGATGCCAAAGGACAGGTTGATGACCGCGCCCTTACCGACCGGCAAGGGTGCCAGAACCGCTTTCATCCGCGTATGCGGTTCCTGACGCAGCTGCAGGTGCAGCTTGCTGCCAGCGGTTTTCATCAGGTCTTCGGCGGTTTCCACCCACCGCGGGCGCTGCACATCAAACAGATCCAGAAAGCTGATGCCTGCTTTCAGGCTGTCGCCCAGCACCTTTTGCATGGTCGGACCCACATTGATAATCTGCCCTTCGCCGTCGATGGCCACATGCATGGGCACCAGTTGGTCATTCATGACCCAGAAGTCATCCAAGGAGATCATAGTAGGTTCGCCCCCAGCTCGAAGGCGCGGCCTTCGGCAAATTCCGTTTCCACCACGGTAATTGCGATTTCTTCAACGCCCTCTTCGCCCAGACCTTCGTGGTCCAGCATCACAAGGCTGCCGTAATCATCGGCCATTGCGCGCAGCACGCCCATCATCACCTGAGCATAGCCCGGAATGCCGGCCTGACAGCGCAGGCGGAACTGCCCGGGCGAGGATTCATCCAGCTCCAGCCCCGGCAGGTGGAGGTCAGACACAGCAAGGCGCGCGCGATCGGGAAGATCGTCCAGCGAATGCAGAAACTCAGAGTAGTTCACACCGCCAAACCGCAACAGACGGCGCAGCGATTCCACTTCGGGGTTGGAGACAAGGAAGGTTCCCAGATCTTCGAGGATCTCTGGCAGCGGGCGCTCCAGATTGCGCTCTACTGCGGCCAGCATCTTCTGGGACTGGTCATCGGGATAGATCAACATCGCCTCGAACTCGGTAAACCCGAGACCGGCGTCATCCATAATCTCCGTCCAGCGCTCTTCCCCGTAGGTCTTGCTGACGAAGGCTTGGATTGCTCTGTTGATCAAACCGTGCATGAAGCTGCCCTTGCGTTCTATTCTTTACACTTTTGACTCGTCGATCTTAACAAAGAGCCAATATCTAAAATTACGGCTGTTTTATTGTCGCATAAGGGGAAAGCCGGCCCCTTTTTACCCATCCGCACGCGGACTTAGCCATATTTACCTGAATACAGGCTGACCCATTTGAGCGTAAAATCAACGCACAACACAACCCTGAATAGAATTTAACATTTACCTTTCCCACCCCTCAGGCCGCGCGCACTATAAAACGCACAAAAAAAGGAGCCAACCACGGAATGGTCGGCTCCTTTAAAATAAGCTGATTGCCGCCAGAATCTGGCTTTAATCTGAAATCACGCGTGTCCGATCAGAAATCGGTCGGCGCGCCGCCTTCGGCTTTGCGGCGTTCGACGAACTCTGCCAGCTCCTGACGGATGGCCTCATCCATTGGCGGCGCTTCAAAATCCGCGAGGATTTCTTTGAACTTCTTATGCGCGCGCTCTGCGGTCCAGACGCCACCGGCCTGTTCAAAGGCCTCAAAGTTGCGCCAGTCGCTGAGGAAGGGCTGGTAGAAGGCCGTGGTATAGCGGTCCTGCGTGTGCTGGATACCGAAGAAGTGGCCGTCGCCGCCGACCTCGCGGATCGCGTCCAGCGCGATCTCATCGGGGCCGGTCGCGTTTACCGAAGGGTCCATATAGCGCTGGATCATCTGCAGCACTTCACAGTCCATAATGAACTTCTCAGGGCTGGCGATCAGCCCCCCTTCGAGCCAACCTGCCGCGTGGTAGACCATATTGGTGCCCGACTGCACCGCAGACCAGAGCGAGTTCGAGGTCTCCCACATGGCCTGACCGTCCGGTACGTTTGCCGCGCAGACGCCAGAGGCGCGCATGGGCAGACCATAGAACCGCGCCATCTGACCGGTCATCTGGGTCGATCGCATGTATTCAGGCGTGCCAAAGGCAGGCGCGCCGGATTTCATGTCGACATTCGAAGTAAAGGTGCCAATGCCGACATGACAGCCCGGCACCACATATTGGAACAGGGCCACCGCACAAAGCGATTCCGCCAAGGACTGCGCCACGGCCCCAGCCATTGTCACCGGTGCCATCGCGCCCGCCAGCGTAAACGGGGTCACGATCACGCCCTGCCCCCGACGGATCAGACGCAGGGAACCATCGATCATCGGCTCGTCATGCTTCAGCGGCGAGGTCGAGTTGATGTTGGTGTACATCCGCGGCGTGGCTTCGAACTCTTCATGAGTCAGGCCCCCGGCAATGCGGACCATCTCCATCACATCCTCGACGCGCTCTTTGCCCAGGCTATAGGCGTGCATCGCCTTGTCCGTGAGTGTCAGCTTGTCATAGAGCACGTCGAGGTGACGGACGGAGGCGTGGATGTCCACGGGTTCCACCGGATAGCCGCCAGCAAAGTGGATGCAGTTGAAATATTGCGTCAGTTTCAGAAGGTTCTGGCACTGTTCACGGGTGCCTGCGGTTTTCTTGTTCTGCTCCAGATCCCAGTAGTTGGGCGGGGAAGACACATTGCCGAACAGCATGGTCTTGCCACCAATGGTGATCGTTTTGTCCGGGTTGCGGGGCGTGATGGTCCATTCGGACGGGGCCTTTGCCACCATCTCCATGACAAAGTCGCGGTCCATCTTGACCAGATCGCCTTCGACTTTGACGCCCGCTTCTTTGAAGATCGCCAGCGCTTCTTCGTTGTAGAACTGGATGCCGATCTCTTCGAGGATGCGCATGGCACCATCGTGAATGGCCTGCACACCCTCTTCGGTCAGCGGTTCAATGGGCCGGTCAATATTGATCGGCGGGTTCCATGGCATCTGCTCCAGTGCTGCACTGCCGCGTCGGGCTGCTGCTCCGGCTCTGCCGCCACCACGCCGTCTGCGCCCGCCTGTCGCTCCGCCTGTCTCCGCCATGATTCCCTCTGCCTTTCTGGGTGCATTTCGATGCCCTCCAGAGTCTCAGGTCAGACCGCCCGGCTCCTTTCCGTTCCCGACATATTCGGTCGTAATTTTGTCGTTAGATGACGCAAATGCTGCTGCTCAGACCTGTGACTACTCCGCAAGCCAGGCAGGGATATGGCCGATATCCGGCAGCACGACATCGGCAAAAGGCGCAAGCTGTTCAGGGCCGGCCATGCCTGTCAGAACACCAATTGTGACCATGCCAGCAGCCCGTCCGGCCTGTAGATCGTGCAGGCTGTCGCCGACCATGGCCACATGCGCAGGCGGCAGCGTCATTGCGGTGGCAAAGGCCAAAAGGGGGTCCGGCGCGGGCTTTGCCCCATAGCCGCTGTCACAGCAGATCACCTTGTCAAAGTGGTCAAACACACCGGAGCGCTCCAGATGTCTGCGCGTGGAATGGGTGCCGTCATTGGTCATCACCCCCAGCCGCAGCCCTTGGGTGCGCAACCCATCAAGGAAGGGCGGCAGCGGCACCGCCTCGGCCAGGTCCGCTTCGGCCGAGGTCTGATGCAGATAGGCCTCAAGACTGGCGGCTGAATAGGCAGGCAAATGCGCAACCAGCACCTCAGCGATTTCGGCCGTGGTGCCCGCGATCGCAATACTGCCCGGCAGGAAGGCTTTTTGATCGAGGTCATAGTCAATGGCGGCGGCCAGACGTTCCAGCAGCGCAGCGTTGTCACCGGCGAGATCCGCAAGCAGGCCCGCAGACCAGTTGTTCCATGTTCGGGCAAAATCAAAAAGCGTGCCGTCTTTGTCAAACAGCAGCCCTTCAATGGGCGTAAGCGCGCGGGTCATAAAATGTCCTTACAGGTTAATTCCATTGTCCGCGCGCCTGTGCCCACAAGGTCAGGTCCAATGCATCTGCTGACCACCGGGCAAGGCCGCGCGGGCCTCTGCCAGTCTCTCATAAGGCAGGGTCTCGGATTCGCAAAACCCCATGACCCAAGCATCGTCCATGAGCAGAAAATCGAGCACGGCGCCAAGAAAATCAGGGTCCTGTGCGCGGTCGCGCAGGTCCGAGAGGCTTGCCCCGGACGCACCAAGGAACACCGGCAGCAGCTCTTCATTGGCAGCAAGCCAGCCGAGCGCTTTGATCCCCAGCACTTCGGCCTGATCGGCGGAAAATGGCATTTCTGTCCCCTTCTCGACAAATTTAAGCGCCTTTGACTTAACCCCGAAAGGGTTTCTTAACCAGTCCTACGCAAGGATGAACGTGACAAAGACGACAACCACAGCCGCAAGAGGGGCGATAGGTGCAGGGTACGATTTTGGTCATCGATGGGGCCGCCACCGGGCGGATGGCACTGAAGGCGCAGCTGACGGCTGCGTGTTTCCGCGTGGTTCAGGCGGACAGCATTGCCATGGCCGTGAAACAGGGGCTGGCGCAACGCCCGGACCTGATCCTCAGCGCCTGTTCCCTGCCCGATGGGTCGGTCGAACGGGCAAAAACCGCCTTCCTGCGCCATCACCGTCTGGCCGAAGTGCCGATGATTGCCCTTGGCGCGGCCGACCGGTTGACCCTGCTGGAAGCCGGAATTGATGAGGTGCTGCCGCTGCCCTTGGACGAGGTCATGCTGCAGGCCCGCATTCGCAGCCTCTTGCGCCGCGATGGTCTGGCGGATGCGCTTGAGCTGGACAATCAGGGGCTGACCCTGCCTCGCCGTGCAAACGCCGGTCTGGCCGAACCCAGTGGCGCGATTGCGCTGGTGACCGCGGATCTGCAGCTGGCGCAGAAATGGAAGACCCGCCTGTCTGCGCGCCTGTACCATGGGTTTCAGGCGTTTCAGATTGGCGCAATCCAGCCGCTGATGGCCGAACCCGTGCCCGAGGTCATTGTGATTGAGGTCAACCAGCACAGCGCCGGTGCCGCCCTGCGGCTTTTGGCAGATCTGCGCGCCCGTGCCAGCACCCGTGGGTCCGTGGTGATTGCAGTGCCGAATGCCGACACCCCGGCGGCCCTGCAGGACCTTGCCGCCGAAGCGCTGGACCGGGGCGCCCATGATGTGCTGCCTGCCGGGTTTGACAGCCATGAGCTTGGCCTGCGGATTTCAGCCCAGCTGGCGCACAAACGCCGGGCCGACCAGCTGCGCAGTTCCCTGCGCGATGGGCTGCGCGCGGCGATGGAAGACCCGCTGACCGGCCTGAAAAACCGCCGCTTTGCCACGCCGTTCCTCGACCAGCTGGCACAAAACGCCGACGCGCAGGCCAATCCTTTTGCGGTGCTTGTCGCCGATCTGGATCACTTTAAGGCGGTAAATGACCAATACGGTCACCCGGTCGGAGATGCGGTTCTGGTCGAAGCCGCCCGCCGACTGAAGGCCTGCCTCCGGGCCAGTGATCTGCTGGCGCGGGTTGGCGGCGAGGAATTTATGGCGGTGCTGCCCCGCACGTCCGCTGGCGCGGCGTCAGAGATGGCGGCGCAGCTTTGTGCGGCGATCCATGCGCAGCCGTTCTGCGTCAATGGCAAGACGCTGTCGGTCACGGTCTCAATCGGCCTGACCCTTGGCGGCGGCACCCGCCCCACACGCGACCGCCAGACACTGGTGGCCGAAGCCGATCAGGCGCTTTATGCGGCCAAAGCAGGCGGGCGGAACCGGGTCGAGATCTTCTCGGGCATTCCGGCTGCCGCCTGAAGTCTGGCCCCTAGTGGTCCACCCGATCGACCACCGGCAGCCGGTTGCGGTCTTCTTTGCTGTTCTGTCGCTTGCGGCGATCCAGCCGTTCGATCATGCGGGCAACAAAGGCTTTGCGTTCCTCTGGGCTCATACCTTGCAGGTGAGCGATCCAGGTGTCGACCATCCGGGTTTCCAGAGCCTCGCGGGACAGGTTCTGCGCGGCCAGTTCGCTGCGCAGCACGTCCAGATCAAAGCTGTCCGCCCCAATGATGGCAAGCAACCGCTCCACCTCTTGGCGTCGTTTCTTGAACACGCTGCCAACCTCGCCTTCGGCCATGCGGCGCAGCGCGCGCCGCTCCGAACGGTCCAGATCCCGGAACACCATTCCGCCAATCATCATCGCGGCCTGTGGCGGCGGCGGTCGGTTGCGTGGACCTTTGGGATCGGTTTGCGCCCGCAGCATGGCCCCTGCGACAAGACCCGCAAACAGCAGGTTCCCCGACAGCGAAAGACACAGCAACAGCCGCAGCCACAGGGACATGCGCTTGGGCCTGTCCTTTGGACGTCCGCCGTTTTCATGGGGGAATTGATGGGTTGGATCGGTCATTACCACTCCTCTCCCGCTGCCGTCTCCTGAAAGACTATTGCCAGATCAAAGCCCTCAAACGCGGCGGCATCCGCATTGGCTGACGCCGCACCGGGCGACAGGTTCGCGGTCATCGCCTCAAGCGCTGCGGGCGGCGCAATGCCAAGCCAGAGCCCGACAATGCCGGCAAAGACCGCCCCGCCGGCGCTGCCGCCCAATGCCATCCAGCCGCCATATGCATCCGCAAGCTCTGCCAGCAGCCCCTGTTTGGCGGGCGTTGGCGCAGGCGCATAGGTGGGGGGCGGCATATGGGCCAGCGCATCGGCCAGAAGACCCTGCTGAAAGGCCTGCGTCATCTGGGGCGGTTGCATCTGCGCCTCGGAAAACAGCGCCTCCAGCGCCATATCCGCGTCGCGATCCAGCCCAATGTCAGAGCCAGTTTCAGGACCGGACGCACGCCCGGATTTGAAAGTGTTCTGATCAGCCATCGTGATACCCCAGTTCTGCTTTGCGCGTCACCAAAAGCTTGGCCAGCGCCCGTTTACCCCGCGCGGTCAGGCTTTCGACAGCCTCCACGCTAACATCCAAAATCTCGGCAATCTCTGGATTGCCCAACCCTTCGATATGGCGAAGGACCACAGCCCGGCGCTGCCGTTCTGGCAACTGCATCAGAGCCGCCTGCAGCGCCTCTTGTCTGGCGCCGTCCTGCATCATGTCAGCCGCGCTGCGGCTGTCGTCTGCAGGTTCCGGGATGGCGTCCAGATCCACAGATCCGCCACGCCGACGCCGTTTCACATCAATCGACAGGTTCATGACGACCCGGTATAGCCAGGTCGAGACCTTGGCTTTGCCCTTGGTGTCGTCGCCGTCTTCCTCCGCACTGGCACGGTCCCAATCAGGGGCCGCTTTCCACAACCGCAACAGCGCTTCCTGCGCAACATCTTCGGCTTCGGCCCGATCGCCAAGCACCCGAAACGCCACACCAAATGCTTTGGGACCAAGACGTTGCGTCAGTTCACTGGCCGCCGCCGCATCCCCTTGCGCATAGCGCAGCAACAGCTCCGCATCCGGGTCTGGCCGGGGGCGCTCTGTGGCCGGAGCCACGGTGGAGCGCGCATCTGGCGCGCGCCCCCGGGAGAAGGTTTTGCGGAACAACAGTCGGACGGTCGGTTAGCCTTCGTCGCGTCCGCCGTCAGTGCCGTTACTGCGGTGATGTTTCATGCGTTTTTCCATCTTTGCCCGAGCCGCCTCGAATTCTTCTGCGGAAATAGAACCGTTGCCATCCTGGTCAACACGCTGGAACATTTTGTTGCCTTTACGTGTCTTAGCCATTTCTTCGGCACTGAGCGCACCATCGCCATCGGTGTCAAGCCGTTCGATCATTCGCGCGCTGCGCTTGGAGAGTTTCTCCGCCATTTTGGCAGACCGATGCGCCTCCAGCTCCTCTGCGGTCAGCTTGCCGTCGCCGTTGCTGTCCATGGTGGCAAAACGCGCTGCGCGATGGGCTGTCAGCTCTGCCTCTGTGAGGGCGCCATCGCCGTTTGTGTCCAGGTCTTCAAAGCTCGGCATCATGCGTGCGCCAGCGCCGGGCTTTGCGGTGCCTGCCTGCGCCACCAGCCCAACGGAGATGGCAATAATTGCGGTAATCAGAGTCTTGTTGGTCATCGGTTCTGATCCTCTCTCAGTGATCTTCGATCGCGGCGGCCTGTTCTTGGCTGCCGATACAAGTCTCACGCCGCAGGTTGCGCATTCCGTCGCGGTTTATTGAAAACTGGAGCAAATTTTTACAAAGCCTTGTTTTTTCAAGGACCTCTGGGGGCAGGTCGTGTCATCTGGCCGCAGCCCCTTGCAGACGCTTGGTTGCGACGCCCAGATATGGGACAACCCAAAGGCATCACCGTCTGTGGCTGGCCGTTCCGGCGCAGGCGCCCCGCAGGAGAAACCCCAATGACCGACATCCCTCAGGTGGCAGATCAGCCCGCACAGGTCTCATCGCTTCCGGCAGACCGCCCCGTCAAACCCGCGCTGTGGAAAGGCTGGCGCCGTCGCTGCCCCAGCTGCGGCGAAGGCGCGATGTTTGATGGCTACCTTAAAGTACGCGACACCTGCGACCATTGCGGCGAAGACCTGAGCCCGCAAAAGGCAGACGACGGCCCGGCCTATCTGACCATTCTGGTTGTCGGGCATATTATGGCACCGATCCTGCATGTGGTGGCCTTTGAGTGGCGCCCGGACCCGTGGGTCACGGCGACGGTGTTTTCCATCGGCTGTGTGGCATCGTCTTTGTATCTGTTGCCGCGCATCAAAGGTGGAATTGTGGCTTACCAATGGGCCAAGCGCATGTATGGTTTTGATGACCGCGCCAAGGCGCTCAGACAAACCGCTCAGAAAGACACGGAATGACGTCAGCTGACATCCGCCCGGAGGTCCGAAACGCCGCAACGGTCATTGCGCTGCGGGACCGCCACTCAGACAGCCCCAAGGTTCTGATGGGACAGCGCGGGGCACGGGCGGCGTTTATGCCGAATAAATTTGTCTTTCCCGGCGGAGCAGTGGATGTCGAAGACGCCACGGTGCCGCTGGCTGCCCCCCTGCCCGCCCCGTGCCGTGCGCAATTGGCGGTCGAGGCACCAGCAGGTCTGGACCACGCGCTGGCGGTGGCTGCCGTGCGCGAACTCTGGGAAGAAACCGGCCTGCGCCTTGGTCAGCCCGGCGCGTGGCAGACCCCGGTGCCCGGCGACTGGGCAGGGTTCGCCACTGCCGATCTGCTGCCGGATGCCAGCGCGTTGCAGTTTGTCTTTCGCGCCATTACCCCGCCGGGGCGCCCGCGCCGCTTTGATGCGCGGTTCTTTTTGCTGGATGCGGTCGCGCTGCACGGCGATCTGGATGACTTCTCGCAGGCCTCAGACGAGCTGTCCCATCTTCAGTGGATCCCCCTGAGCGAGGTGCGCCAGTTCGACCTGCCCTTTATCACCGAGGTGGTTCTGGCCGAGGTCACCGCGCGCCTGACGGACACAGCGCCTCCAGACAGCATTCCCTTCTTCCGCAATGATGACGAAGAAAGCCTGTTCCTGCGTCTGCACGGGCGGCCATTGGATGACTAGATCGCCCGCTGGATCGCCCGCTAGATCGCCAAGACCAGCCCCACGATCGACAGCATCAACAGCGACATGCCCAAGAGTTCGCGGCGGCTGACCGTTTCACGGAAAAACAGCACTGACGCCAGCAGCGACAAGAGCAGTTCCACCTGCCCCAGCGCTTTGACATAGGCGGCGTTCTGCAGCGTGAAGGCCCAGAACCAGCAGTAAGACCCGCCCATGCTGGTGATCCCGACCCAGAACGCGACGCGACGGGCTGCCCAGACGCGGGCAATCTCGCCCCGGTCGCGCCACAACAGCCAGGCCATCATCATCGCCACCTGCAGAGTGACCACCACCGCCAGCGTCACGCCCGCGCGCATTGGCGCATCCATCTGCGCAAGCTCCAGCGAGGCGGCGCGGTAGAAGGTGGCCGAGAAGGCAAACAAGACGCCAGACCCGAGCCCAAGACGTGCCGCGCGATTGGTCAAATGCTGCCACCACGGCCCCGCGTCTGCCTTGGCCTGTTTTGACAGCACAAGAACCGCTGCAAGGCCCATGCAGATCGCCCCCCAGCCTAGGGTGCTGATCTGGTCCCCCAGCACCACCAAGCCCACCAACGCGGTCTGGATGACCTCGGTCTTTTTAAAGGTGATCCCCACGGCGAAATTGCGCGCTTTGAATAGGGCCACCACACAGATGGTGGCGAGGATCTGGCTTGCCCCGCCAATCACCGCATAGAGAAAGAACCAAGCGCCCAGCGCCGGGAAGCTGTCTCCGGTGAGGGAAAGATAGGCCCAGAGCGCCGCCCAGATCAGCGGCGCAGAATAAAGAAAGCGCGACAGCGTCGCCCCGGCGGGCGTCAGGGTGACCGACGCCAGAACCTTCTGCAACATAAAGCGAATGGTCTGAAAACTGGCAGCTGCCAGCGTCACAGGGATCCAGATGGGCATGGAGGGGGCTTTCAAACGATGCCTAAAATACCCCCGAACCCTGCCTGATTATTCGCCCGCCTGCCAGAGCGGATGTGGCACCGGATCCTTGGCGCGCAGGAAGTAACGGGCAAAGACCGCCCCATAGCTGGGCAGCACATAGCCGTGATTGGCCCGCTGATACCCGGATTTATCCGCGCGATAGAGGTCCGGAAGACGGTGCCACGGCACGCCCGGATGCATGTGATGGACAATATGCAGATTGTTATTGAGGAACAGGAAGGCAAAGACCCCCTGGCCTTCGACAATTGCGGTGCGGCCATGTTTGTCATCATGTGCCCGATGCTCCAGAAAAGTGCGCACCTTCAGCAAAGACAGCGCAGCAAAGGCGGCCAGCAGATAGGCACTCAGGCTCATCGGGGACATCACAACCAGCACCAGCACCAGAAGACCGCCCAGCCCATGCAGGATCCAGTCGCGCAGAACGCCTGGCTGCCCGGCTCGGATCAGCTTTGCATCGCTGAACACAAAACAAACCTGCCCGAGGATCGGCCCAATCAGCATCCGCCCCAGAAGCGTATTGTTCATCCGCAACAGCCCCTGCCGCCATTTTGGCATCTGCGCCCAGACCACGGGATCGTGAAAGTTGCTTTCGGGGTCATCATAGGGATCTGTCAGCCGGTCATCTTCGTGATGGGCCAGATGGGTGTCGCGGAAACGGCCATAGGGGATCATCAGGTTCAACGGCAGGAACACCAGCAGTTCGTTCAGGCGCTGATTGCGGAACGGGTGACCATGGATCACCTCGTGACAGAGCGAACATTGCAGCGCGATCATCAGGGTCGCCAGAACCACCGCCAGCGCCATCGACACCTGCGGCAGCACAAACACCGCCAGCGCCCAGAACGCATGGCACGTCAGGATCAGCGCAAAGGTGCCCCACTCTGGCCCATCGGGTAAATAGTCTTCGACGTGCGGCTCAGACATGTGCGCCCCCATCTGCGAAGGCGGGCGCGCGGCCCCATTGAATGCCGGACCAGATGCGCTCGTAGATGAAATACATCGTGAGCCCCAGAGCCGCGTTCACAACGGCCATGACCCCACCTACACTGAGCGAGCCAGTGCCAATGTAGCCGACCACCGACATGCAGATCAGGCCGATGATATTCCAGATCACCGCCTTCACGATTGAGCGCCTGCGCGTTTCCATGACCTTCGCCTTCTTGTTGTTTTTGCTGGGTCAAATTTACGTGACAGGCGGGATGTGCAGAATTCCGAATGTAATTAACAAATCTCACGGAATGTGATAGTTATCACAGCATGGTGGAAATAGCTGACAAACTCTTGCGGGCGGAACAGTTCCGCGACCGGCTGAACAAGGCGCTGAAAGACAGCGGCCTGAGCCAGAGCGCACTGGCGCGGCAGACCGGCGTGGATCGGTCGACGATCTCGCAGCTGCTGACCGATGACGGCGCGCGCCTGCCCAATGCCCATGTGGTCGGCGCCTGTGCTGCGGCCTTGGGCGTGTCCGCCGATTGGCTGCTGAGCCTGTCTGACCGACCGGAAAGCGCGGCGGAGCTGCTCGCCTTGTCGATTGCCATGACCGAAGCGCCGCGCGCGCTGGTGGATGAACGCATCTATGAATGGCACCGCGAGGCTGCCGGGTATAAAATCCGCCACGTGCCTGCGACCCTGCCCGATATGATGAAAACCCGCGAGGTGCTGGAGTGGGAATACGCCCCGCATCTGGGTCGCACCGCCGATCAGGCGATTGGCGCGTCCGAGGACCGGCTGAGCTGGATGCGTCAGTCAGGATCCGACTACGAGATTGCCCTGCCCATGGCCGAGCTGGACTGTTTTGCCCATGGCATTGGCTATTATCAGGGGCTGCCGCTTGAGAAGCGGATTGCGCAGCTTGACCATATGGAACAGCTCTGCACCGATCTCTACCCACGACTTCGGGTCTATCTGTATGACACGCGGCGGCTTTATTCTTCGCCGATTACGATCTTTGGCCCATTGATGTGCGTCTTCTACGCGGGCAGTCATTACATGGCCTTCCGCGACCGCGAACGGGTGGAGACCTTTACGGGGCATTTCGACCACCTGATCCGCGAGGCGGATATTACAGCACGGCAAATGCCCGGACGGGTGCGCGCACTCAGGGCGCAGATCTCGCAGGACCACCCGGATCAGGCCGAAACAGACAAAGCCCCATAAAAAATCCGGGCAAACAGCGTTGCCCGGACCGTTGTCTTCTGCGGCGACTTACCCTTCAGCCTTCGCCCGACGGCGGCCCCGGCGTTCGCGTTGCGGCGCGCAGGTTGCCGCGTCGGTGCCATCACTGTCAGACGAAAATGCGCCAAGGGCGGAGCTGATCGCCTCTAGGCTCGGACGCGGGCCGACCTCTTGGGTGTCGAGCGCCTCGCGCATTTTCTCCAGATGCGCAGGCGTGGTGCCGCAGCAGCCGCCGATGATCTTGGCCCCCGCAGCCCGTGCCAGAACCGCATATTCCGCCATCAGCTCGGGCGTGCCGTTGTAGTGGATTTCACCATCCACATATTTTGGAATGCCCGCATTGCCTTTGGCGACGATCGGAATGTTCGGATAGGCCTCGTTGAAGCCCAGAACCGTGCGCAGCAGATCGGATGCGCCAACCCCGCAATTGGCCCCAAAGGCCACTGGCGGATTGTCCAGCCCCTTGACCAGCTCCACCAGCGCAGGCGAGGTCACCCCCATCATGGTTCGGCCTGCGGTGTCAAAGCTCATGGTGCCCACCCAGGGCATATCCACGCGGGCAAAGGCCTCTGCCGCGGCGCGGTATTCTTCGGGGGCGGAAATGGTCTCCAACCACAGAATATCTGCGCCACCATCTTTCAGCCCGCGCGCGGTCTCTTCAAAGATGTCCACGGCCTCCGCATGGCTCAGGCTGCCAGTGGGTTCCATAATCTCGCCGGTTGGGCCAACAGATCCGGCAACGATCACGGTGCGCCCGGCGGCATCTGCCACTTCGCGGCCCAGCTCGGCGGCGCGTTTAGACAGATCGTATGCGCGATGGCCGGCGTCATGCAGTTTCAGGCGCGCACGGTTGGCCCCAAAGGAATTGGTCAGGAACAGATCGGACCCGGCCTCGACCGCGCCGCGATAAAGCGCGCGGATCTTGTCGGGTTCATCTTCGTTCCACAGTTCCGGGCTGTCGCCGGACTCCAGACCCATGTTGAACAGATTTGTTCCTGTCGCCCCATCGGCCATCAGAAAATCGTGGCTGTTCAGGAATTCAACAAAATCGACCATTGTGAAACTCTCATTTTCTCGTCAGAGGCGATCCGTGACACGCCGCACAACCCAGATCAAATTCGTTTCCTTCAAGAAGATTATGAGGTGATCTGCGCAGCCAACCTGACCGGATTTCATCGGACCCGCGCGGATTGCATGTGAAGACTCAAATCAGAGTCCCGAAGCCCCTCTTGAGCGCCAAAATCGCAGAATCCGCCCCGAGTCGAAACCACGCCAAATTCGCTTCATTTTTGGGTATTTTCGCAAAAATCGGTTTTCCTCGCCATGTACAGGGATGTGCCCAAGTTATCCCCAGCCTTCTCCCCGGATTCCGATTTGCGCGCGTGCCGGGACTCCCGCAGCCTGTTGGGGAAGTTTACCTCAGGCGAATCGAAGTTGATGAAATCCGCAAAAAACATCCTCCAACCGGAGGCCCGACCGCTGAAAACCGCAGTTTTGGTGCTGGACGAATGTCACACGCTGTCGTTCGCCGCCACCATTGACCCGATGCGCGCCGCCAACCGTCTGGCAGGCCGTCCGGTGTTTGACTGGGACTACGTGAGCGCCACAGACGACATCCCGATGCTGTCCTCTGGCCTGACCGTGCCGACCTTCCCGCTGGCGCGTCTGATGGACTGCGACCTCTTGTTGGTTCTGGGCGGGTTTCAGGTGGTCCGGCAAGCCACGCCGAGCCTCTTGTCTGGCCTGCGCCGGATCGCGGCGACCGGGGCAACGATTGCGGGCGTCGATGGCGGCACCTGGCTGATGGCCGAAGCAGGGCTTCTGGATGGTCACGCCGCCACCACCCATTGGGAAGAGCTTGAAAACTTCTCCGCCCGTTTCCCGGCTGTGGATTGCCGCAGCGACCGTTTTGCCGTGTCCGAGGGTCGCCTGACTTCGGGCGGGGCCATGCCTGCGGTCGAAATGATGCTGCACATTATTACGGCCCGTCTGGGCGGTGGCTTTGCCTCCCGCGTGGGGGGCATGTTCCTGCAGGACGACCCCACCGCAGCACAGGCAGGCAAGAAGGTCGCGCCGCTCTCCGGCCACCGTCACAATGCCATCACCGCCAAAGCCAATGCGATCATGGAGGCCTCGCTCGACGAGCCGAAACCCTTGGCCGAGATTGCCGAAGTTCTGGGCACCAGCCCGCGCAGCCTGCAACAACAGTTCCGCCTGCGCCTGAACACCACGCCGCAGGACCATTATCTGCAGCTGCGCATGGCCGAGGCGCGCCGTTTGGTCACTGACACCGATCTGTCCTTGATGGAGGTCGCACAGGCCACGGGCTTTAGCGCGCAATCCAGCTTTGCCCGCGCCTTCCGCACCGCCCACGGCATGTCCGCGCGCGAACTGCGTCAGGAACATCTGGATCAGGGCACCCCGCCCCGTCAGGGTCGCACCCCCTATGGCTATGAGGCCGACGAGGCCGCTGCCTCGCGCCATCACTAACGATATGCGCCACCGCGCCGCGTCAGCGGCGCGTGGCCCAAACCGTGAGCTGGCATTTCCAATGCAAGCGATACGGGCGGGAGTGCCCCGCCCGCCGCAGGCGCAAAGCATGCCACCGCAGGCAACTTGCGCAGGGTGTTTGACCTTTAGTACGGCATCGGATGCGCCCTGTGGGTGGCGTCCAGATCGGCCAGCACCTCTGCGCTCAGCTTCAGGTCCGCGCCTTCCAGAATATGCGCCAGCTGCGCCACCGTGCTGGCGCCAAAAATGACCGAGGCCATAAACGGCCGCCCAGCGCACCACGCCAGCGCCATCTGCACCGGGTCCAGCCCGTGTTTTTCCGCCACGCCCACATAGGCCGCAACTGCCGCCTCTGCCCGCGGGCCAACGCGGCCACCCAGATTGTCATTCACCGTTTTGCGCGACCCCTCAGGCAGCGCATCATTCAGGTACTTGCCGGTCAGCAGCCCCGTGGCCAACGGCGAAAACGCCAGCAGGCCCACGTCTTCATAGGCCGACAGCTCTGCCAGATCGGTGTCATAGAGGCGGCACATCAGCGAATATTCATTCTGGATCGACGCCACCCGCGGACCCTTGCCCGCCTCTGCCAGACGCAGCCATTGCGACGTACCCCAGGCGCTCTCGTTTGACAGGCCAAAGGCACGGATCGTGCCGCGTTCGACCTCGCGGGCCAATGCGCCCAGACAATCTTCCATCTCGGCGCGGACCTCATCGCCGGTCTGGCCGCTTTTTTCTGGCGCAAAGGCCCAGTTCTTGCGGAACATATAGCTGCCCCGGTTCGGCCAATGGAACTGATAAAGGTCGATATAGTCCGTCTGCAGACGCTTCAGCGACCCCTCAATGGTCTGCGCAATCGTCTTGGACGAAATCCGCGCCCCATCGCGCGCCGCCTTCATACCTTCGCCGGAATGTTTGGTGGCCAGAATATACTCGCCCCGCCGCCCCGTTGCCGCATTCCAATTGCCAATGATCGTCTCGGTCAGGCCAATGGTCTCAGCCCGGATCGGGTTGACGGGATACATTTCAGCGGTGTCGAGGAAATTGATCCCCGCCGCCAGCGCCATGTCGATCTGCGCATGGGCGTCGGGTTCATCGGTCTGAGTGCCAAAAGTCATGGTGCCAAGGCAAAGCTCGGACACCATCATGCCGGTGCGGCCAAGAGGGTTCAGTTTCATCGGGGATCCTGTCTGTCACATTGGGGATGTTTGGTCAGAGCCTAGCCCGGTCCAGCCAGGGACCGCAAGATTGAGAACATAAAGCGAACATGTTAATCTGGGTCTCATGTCGAATCCCATACGCTCCGCTCATGCCCCTGCCGCGCAGGCCCTTGTCCCCAGCCCACAACCGCTGAGATCCCGCGGCAGCCTCAGCCTCTGCCCCGACGTCACGCTGGTGCACGGCCGCGCCCACGAAATCTGCGGCGGCGCCCGGCGCACGCTGGCCTTGTGGCTGGCGACAAAAACCGAAGGCCCGGTTCTGTGGATTTCCCCCAGCTGGCAAAGCGTCGACCTCCATGCCGAGGGCGTCTGGCATCACTTTGACCCCGGGCGCCTGATTTTCCTGCGGGTGCAACGCGCCGAAGATCTGCTCTGGTCGGTCGAAGAGGCCCTGCGCAGCGGTGCCGTGCCCCTGGTGGTGGCAGACCTGCCCGGCCCGCCTGCGCTGACGCCGGTGCGGCGACTGCATCTGGCGGCGGAACAGGGCGGCGACCTGCTGGGCAAACGCGGCACCGCCCCCACGGCCCTGCTTCTGACCCCCGATCAGGGCGGCGCACCGGGGGTGGAAAGCCGCTGGCAAATGCTGCCCCGCCACCTGCCCCAGCCTGACCCGCGCGTGCAGCCCGGCGTCCCCTTCGGCATCGAAGCAGCGCCTGTGGACCGGTGGAAACTGAACCGCCTGCGCGCCCGTTCGCAGCCGCCAGCGAGCTGGCATGTGACCCCAAACCCGCGTTCAGAACATGCGCCAGATGCGGCCGGACACCGTAAAAACACCCCGCCATTTGTCGAAACCATGCAGAAAAGTGACGGATTTTGCGGTACAGTGGCTGCTACTCTGACCCTGTCCAAAATTCCGCAATAACAACCGAAACGTGTTGTGCGCGAAGAATCTTCTAAAATCGCCTAAAAAATATGCAAGAATAGGCGAAACTTGTGCGCCGCAATATGGACATTCCGCAGAGGCAGCCTAGAAACAGCCGCCAAGAAAAGCCAACTCGGAGGATTCATGGACTTTCTTCACACAGTATTTGGAACGATTGGTGACCTGACATGGGGCTGGTCGCTCATTCCGTTCCTCGTTATCTTTGGTGTCTTCATCACCATTGCCACCGGTTTCGTCCAGTTCCGCTATTTCCGCCGCATGTTCCGCGTGCTCAAAGGCGACAACCAGAGCTCGGATCCCAACACCATCACCGCCCGTGAGGCCCTGTTCGTGTCCGTCGGCGGCCGCGTCGGCGGCGGCAATATTGCCGGTGTGGCCGTGGCCATCACCCTTGGCGGCCCCGGCGCTGTCTTCTGGATGTGGGCCATTGCGCTGGTCGGCATGGCCACCAGCCTTGTGGAATGTTCGCTGGCGCAGGTGTTCAAACGCCGTCAGGACGATGGCTCCTACCGCGGTGGCCCGGCCCGCATGATCATCTATGGTCTGGGCAAAGAGTATAAATGGCTCGCCGTGCTGTACGCCATCAGCCTGATTGCTGCCTTCGGCATTGGCTTCCCGGCGTTTCAGGGCAACACGGTCGCGGGCGCGGCTGAAAATGCCTTTGGCCTGAACCGTCTGATCTCTGGCGCCATTCTGGCAGCGGGCACCGCCTTCATCGTCTTTGGCGGCATCCAGCGGATTGCCAAAGCCTCCGACATTATCGTCCCGGTCATGGCGCTGACCTATATCGCGCTGGCGCTGGTTGTCATCGTGCTGAACATCGGCGACGTGCCGGCTGCCTTCTCGACCATCTTCGCCAATGCCTTTGGCTTTGAAGAAGCGGTCTCCGGCGGCATGGGCGCGGCGATTGCGCAGGGTCTGCGCCGCGGCCTGTTCTCGAACGAGGCGGGTCTGGGGTCTGCGCCGAACGTGGCGGCCACTGCCGAAGTGCGCCACCCGATCAGCCAGGGCATCACCCAGTCCTTCTCGGTCTTTATTGACACCATCATCATCTGTACCTGTACCGCGCTTGTCATCCTGCTGAGCGACACCTATGTGCCGGGCGCAGATATCGACGGCGTTGTGCTGACCCAGAACTCTCTGGTCGAACATCTGGGCAGCTGGACCCAGTACTTCCTGACCTTTGCGGTGCTGTTGTTCGCCTTCTCTTCGATCATCTACAACTACTACCTTGGGGAAAACGCGCTGACCGTGTTCTCGAAATCCAAGATCGCCCTGATGGCCTTCAAAGTTGTGCTGGTCGGCGTGACGTTCCTTGGTGCAGTGGCACCGGGTGCAACGGCAGTGTTCTTCTTCTCGGATCCGATGATGGGCATTCTGGCGCTGGTGAACCTGCTGGCCCTGCTGATGCTGTTCCCGGTTCTGCGTCGCGTCCTCAACGACTTTGACGCCCAGCGCAAAGCAGGCGTAGAGCGCCCCGTTTTTGACCCGACCAAGTTCCCGGATCTGGACATTGACCACTCTGCCTGGGCCAACAAAGGCTAAGGCACGGTCGGTACGATCAAACAGTGAAGGCGGGGCCGAAATGCCTCGCCTTTTCTTTGTTCGCCAGTTGCCCAAGGAATGAGCAGAAACGACATGTAAATTGTCGAAAACGCAGTCGCAATTCTGGCCACCCCCGCTATGGTCGGCGATTATGCGCACCATTTTGTCTTTCGCCGCCCTCTTCCTGTCTATTATCCTGCTGCAGCTGTCGACCGGTGGCGTGGGGCCGCTGGATGCGCTGTCGGGCAAGGTGCTTGGCTTTGACAACCAGCAGATCGGTTTGCTGGGCTCTGCTCACTTCCTAGGCTTCTTCATCGGCTGCTGGTGGACGCCGCGCCTGATGGGGCGCGTGGGCCATTCGCGGGCCTTTGCGGTCTGTACGGCGCTGGGGGCGATGGGGCTTTTGGGGCATACGCTGACTGAAAACCCCTATGCCTGGGCTGGGCTGCGGATTGCCACGGGCATCTGTATTGCAGGCAGCTATACGGTGGTGGAAGCCTGGCTGAACGCCAAGGTCACAAACGAGACCCGCGGCCGGGTGTCCGGGCTGTACCGCGTGGCCGATACCGGCGCGTCGCTGGTGGCGCAGCTGTTGATCGCGGTTCTGCCACCTGCGTCTTATGTGTCCTACAATCTTTTGGCCCTGATCTGCTGTGCGACCCTGTTGCCGCTGACCATGACCAAAGCCTCGCAACCCAAGATCCCCTCTGCCCCGCGCCTGAAACCCAAACTGGCCTGGCGCTGTTCGCCGCTGGCGGTGATCGGCGTCTGCGTGGCGGCGCTGTCGGGCGCGTCCTTCCGGATGGTCGGCCCGATTTACGGACAAGAGGTCGGGCTGGCCGTGGATCAGATCGCCTTTTTCCTTGCCGCTTTCGTTCTCGGCGGCGCGCTGGCGCAGTTTCCGGTGGGCTGGCTGGCGGATAAATTCGACCGCCGCTGGGTGCTGATCTGGCTGTCTGCCGTGTCGCTCATCGCCTGCGCCATTACCGTGCCGGCCAGCACGCAGGGCACGCTGGCGATCATGGTTTCGGCGACGTTCTTTGGCCTGACCACGGTGCCAATCTTCTCGGTCTCGGCAGCACATGCCAATGACTTTGCCACATCAGAGGAACGGGTCGAACTGTCGGCAGCGCTGATGTTCTTCTACGCGGTTGGCGCAATTGCTGCGCCGCTGGTGGCCTCCACCCTGATCGAGGCCTTCGGCCCCGGTGCGCTCTTTACCTTTGTGGCGGTAGGCCACATTGGCCTGATCGTCTTTGGCCTTGCCCGGATGCGTGTACGGTCTTCGCCCGAGGAACGCACGCGCTACGTCTATGCGCCGCGCACATCCTTTACGATTGGTAAGATGCTGAAACGCGCCCGCGAGGGGCGGCAGTAAATACAAAAAGGCCGGGGACATCCCCGGCCTTCTTTTTGCGCTCTGAGATGGGGTTATTCCGCCGCAGTGGCAGAGGCGTCCGCCGCCGCCCCCTCCGCCGGAGCAATCAGCCCGCTGGCCACACCAGCCACGCCGTCCTCCATAGAGATCCCCAGCTCTTCGCCCAGCTTCTTCAGCGCGGGCATCTGCACCGCCATGCCCATGATCGAATCCAGCGCCTGATTGACCACCGGCTTGTCGCCCGAGTTCGCAGGGCCGCCATAAGGCGCACCGGCACCAATGCCGCCCACCTGATGGATCTTGATCGAGTCGATCTTTTCCGCCGGTTTGACCATTTCGGCGACCACCGCAGGCATCGCTTCCAGACGCGCCATATCAAGCTTCATGCGGACCATCTCTGGCGACAGGGCATTGTCGGCTTCAACAATCGCGCGGCGACCTTCGGCCTCGGCCAGCATGTCGTTCTTCTTTGCCTCAGCGCGGATATTCAGCGCATCGGCTTCGGCCTGAGCTTCTTCACGGCGGGCTTCCGCGCGGTCCGCGGCGGCTTCTTTTTCCGCCTGTGCCGCCAGTCGGATGGCGGTGGCTTCTTGTTCAGCTTCGCGTTCGGCGTTGATCAGAGCGATCTGTTTGACACGCTCTGCCTCGGCCACCTCACGCGCGGTTGCCACCGCTTCGGTTGCCTTGGTCGCTTCGGCGCGTGCCAAATCAGCAGAGGCCCGCGCGCGGCTTTCCTCTTCGGATTTCTGCGCGATGATGATCTGGCGCTCCTGATTGGCGACTTCCAGTTCACGTTCCTTGGCGATCTCGGCCACTTCCACTGCACGTTCCTTGGCGATCTCAGCATCGCGGATCTTTGACTCGCGCGCAATCTCAGCCGCCCGCACAGATTCTTCCCGCGCAATCCGCGAACGTTCGGTTTCGCGCGCGGCGTCTTCTTGACGCGCTGCAATTTCTGCCTCTTGTGCTGCCTTCAGGGTTTGGATCTCCTGCTGCTGCTCGATGCGGGCCTGTTCTTCGTCGCGCTGGATCAACAGGCGCTGGCGTTCGGCTTCCATTTCTGCGCGGCGTACCGCGACCTGAGCTTCGGCCTCGATATTGGCGCGTTCCTTTTTGGACTGGGCGATCACCTCGGCCAGCTTGCGCATACCAACCGCGTTAAAAGCGTTGTTTTCATCCAGCGCTTCGAAGGGGGTCTGGTCCAGCGCGGTGAGCGAGACGGATTCCAGTGACAGACCGTTTTTCAACAGATCCTCGGACACGGCATTCTGCACCTCTTGCACAAAATCAGCGCGGTTTTCATGCAGCCCGTCCATGGTCATTTGCGCCGCAACTGCGCGCAGACCATCGACCAGCTTGCCTTCGATCATCTCGCGCAGCTGATCCACATCAAAGGTCCGGTCGCCCAGTGTCTGTGCCGCGCGCGAAATCCCTTCGACCGTCGCCATCACCGAGACATAGAATTCGACACCGACATCCACCCGCATACGGTCCTTGGTGATCAGCGCCGCGTCATTGTTGCGCTGCACCTCAAGACGCAGGGTTTTCATATTGACGGGGCTCACCTCGTGCAGCAGTGGCACGACGATAGCGCCCCCATCCATGATCACTTTTTTACCGCCTGCCCCGGTTTTAACGAGACTCACTTCACGGGTTGCGCGCCGGTACAGGCGCACCAACACAAGACCAATAAGCACGAGGAACGCCAGCACGGCGAGAACAGCGACAATTTGGAAGGGGATCTCCATTCCAATACTCCTTCTAGAAAATTCAGGTTTGAAAATACTGCCTGTGGCCGGTCGTTAGTCGCTGACCGGCACCAAGACATAGGCTTTGGCGCGCCGATCCCGGATCACCAGAACTTCGGTGCCAGCCGAAATCTGCTCTCCGTCGCTCATCGGTTCAGCGCGCAGGTAGTGGGCATTGCCATAGCGGTCCTGCACCCGGACTTCGGCCGGGCGGCCACGGGCGGCTGTGCCTTGGGTGATGACCCCACGTCGGCGCCCGAGCGCGTTTTCCGACAGGGCCGAAGTTTCCGTATGCGGCAGGACACGGGCGAACCATGCGCCAAAGCCGCGGGTAAACCACAGTGCCACAATCAAGGCCGGGACAGACGCAAGCGCGGGCGACAAGGCAAAACCCAGCGCATCGCGCAATGCGCTCTGCAGGCCCAGCCCAGAGAGCCCAAAGCTGAGGCACATGCTGGCGAGCCAGATCAGAAACGGCATTTTGCCGAGGCCCAGCCAGCCGGTCAGACCCGGGTTCACCGGTGCAGAAGCCGTGGTTTCTGGCAGCTCTGCCAATTCACCACCAGCAAGATCGGCATCCAGATCAGCGTCAAACGCCGCGGACATCTCGGCCCCAGCGTCCAGATCGACGTCCAGATCGGCATCGAACTCCGCACCCGCATCGCTGTCACTGCCAAACAGGCTGCCGCCAATCAGAAGCGCCACCAGTTCGAGCACCAAAAGCCCGGCCAGAATGCCCAGAGCTATGGTAAAAGGCGCAACTGCGCTCTCGAATAGGAAGTCAATCATCCGGGTCGCCCAATGTTAAATGTATACTGTAGTATGCTAAGTATGTGGTCACGGGGTCGTGATCTTTCAAGGGCTTGTCATCAAAATTAGCCGGAACCCTAAGGGGCCGCCCCTGTCCGGTAAAGAATGGAAAACCAGACGTGTAGCGATTTTCCCAAGGTTTCTTTGCCAAAGCCAAAGCGCCGGGGTTTTCGTGCGCCGCGCCATCAGGTACACGGGCGGCCAGACAAGGACGTGGATGGAACATATGGCCCGGATTCTCATTACCTCGGCACTTCCCTACATCAACGGGATCAAGCACCTCGGCAACCTCGTGGGCAGCCAGCTGCCTGCGGATCTTTATGCGCGCTACAACCGTGGCCGCGGTCACGAGGTCATGTTCCTCTGTGCGACGGATGAACACGGCACCCCGGCCGAACTGGCCGCCGCCAAGGCCGACAAACCGGTCGCCGATTACTGCGCTGAAATGCACGACGTGCAGGCCGACATTGCCAGCCGCTTTGGCCTGTCGTTTGACCACTTTGGCCGGTCGTCCAGCCAGCAGAATCACAAGCTGACCCAGCATTTTGCGGGCAAGCTGGCCGAGGCCGGCCTGATCGCCGAGGTCGCGGACCGTCAGGTCTATTCCCACGCCGATGGCCGCTTCCTGCCGGACCGTTATGTGGAAGGCACCTGCCCCAACTGTGGCTATGAACATGCGCGTGGCGACCAGTGCGAGGAATGCACCAAGCAGCTGGACCCGACCGACCTGATCAACCCGCGCTCTGCCATCTCTGGTTCTACTGATCTGGAAGTGCGCGAGACCAAGCACCTGTTCCTGCGCCAGTCCGCCCTGCGCGACGATCTGGATGCCTGGATCGACAGCAAAACCGACTGGCCGGTGCTGACCACCTCGATTGCCAAGAAATGGCTGCACGATGGCGATGGCCTGCAAGACCGCGGCATCACCCGTGACCTGGAATGGGGTGTCTCGGTGCAAAAAGGCGACGAGGCCTGGCCTGGGATGGAAGGCAAGGTCTTCTATGTCTGGTTCGACGCGCCAATCGAATATATCGCAGCCGCTGCGGAATGGGCCGAGGCCAATGGCAAATCCGACGACGAATGGCAAAGCTGGTGGCGCACCGACAAAGGTGCCGAGGATGTGAAATACGTCCAGTTCATGGGCAAGGACAACGTCCCCTTCCACACGCTTTCCTTCCCCGCGACCATTCTGGGCTCGGGCGAGCCGTGGAAGATGGTGGATCACCTGAAATCCTTCAACTACCTGAACTATGACGGTGGCCAGTTCTCGACCTCCAAAGGCCGCGGCGTGTTTATGGATCAGGCGCTGGAGATCCTGCCGGCCGACTTCTGGCGCTGGTGGCTGCTGTCTCACGCGCCAGAAAGCAGCGATTCCGAGTTCACCTGGGAGAACTTCCAGCAATCCGTGAACAAAGACCTCGCTGACGTTCTGGGCAACTTTGTCTCCCGCATCACCAAATTCTGCCGTTCCAAATTTGGCGAGGAAGTCCCAAGCGCGGGCGAATGGGGCGAGCAGGAACAGAAACTGATCGAGGAACTCACCACTCGCATCCGCGCCTACGAGGGCCATATGGAAGCGATGGAAGTGCGCAAATCGGCACAGGAACTGCGTGCAATCTGGGTGGCGGGCAACGAATACCTGCAGTCCGCAGCACCTTGGTCCGTGTTCAAAACCGACCCCGACAAAGCCGCCGCACAGGTGCGTCTGGGCCTGAACCTAATCCGTCTTTATGCGGTTCTGTCCGCGCCGTTCATCCCGACTGCTTCGGACAGCCTGTTTGCCGCCCTTGGCACCGAGAACCGCAGCTGGCCCGAGGACGTTGAGGCCGCGCTGAACGCCCTGCCCGGCGGCCACGCCTTCACCGTGCCCGAGGTTCTGTTTGCCAAAATCAGCGACGAGCAGCGCGAGGAATGGCAAGAGCAGTTCTCTGGCACGCGCGCCTAAGCACGCTTAAAACCAATGCAAAGGCCGCCCTTCGGGGCGGCTTTTTTCGTTTCAGTTCCGCGAATTAAGTTCCTGACTATTTTTATCGGATTGACAATCCCGACTCAATACATCAGAAATTATATCAAGACAGCCAACCTGTTCGGAGCAGGTCAGCCAAAGACACCTCCAACCCATTTTTACATGCTCAAAGGGACTGACCGATGAACGCTGTGACTCCGCTTTCCGTTGACAACCTTGTCCGCTCCGCCACCTCCGAATCCTTTCCGACCCACGATGCGGTTGAACTGACCAAAGGCGGCAATCAGGCCCGTATTGTGCTCAACGGCCAAATCTATTCGCTGCGCATCACCCGCGCGGGCAAGCTGATCCTGACCAAGTGATCCGCGCCTATCTTGCGCCCGGCCTGTCATTGGCTGTTCTGGCGCTGTTGCTGGGCAAGCTTGTGTTTCTCGCGTTCACCTCGCCCCCGGTGTCGCACATGTAATTTCAGAACCTATTCTTTTCGCGCTGCGGCCTTCCTGTTTCAGGGAGGCCGTTTCCTTTTGCGCAAAATGGAAAGCGACACGAAACCATCACGTGACATTTACCCGAGTTTTCGCTATGGGAGATATGAAAAGGAAAGCAAATGGACGCCACGGATCGCCAAAACGAAATCTTGAACCTGCTCAATAGCCAGGATCGGGTCGAGGTCGAGGACCTCGCCGGGCGCTTTGGCGTGTCGTTGCAAACCGTGCGCACAGACCTGCGGGACCTGTCGGCGCGGGGCCTTCTCAGCCGCGTGCACGGCGGCGCGGTGCGCATCGCCTCGGCTGCCAATCGCGGCTATGCCGAACGCCGCAGCCTCAACGCGGCAGGCAAACGCGAAATGGCGGTTCTGGCGGCAGAGCTCATTCCCGAAAACTGCTCGCTTGCGCTCAATATTGGCACATCAACCGAACAGGTTGCGCGCAACCTCTCGTCGCACTCCGGGCTCACCATTCTTTCTAATAATATCAACATTATCAACATGATGATGACAGAAAACCCCAAGGATCTGATCCTCGTGGGCGGCAGCATCCGGCAAAGTGACGGCGCTATTGTGGGCGAAGAAGCGGTCGAATTCATCTCTCGCTACAAAGTCGATTATGCCGTAATCGGCGCCTCTGCCATGGATGACGATGGTTCCATTCTGGACCATGACGCCCGCGAAGTCGCCGTCGCCCGCGCCATCCTGAAAAACGCCCGCCACCGCATTCTTGTCTGCGATGGCAGCAAATTTGACCGCTCCGCCCCGGTGCGCATTTGCGCGCTCGAGGACCTGGACACCATTATCACCGACCGCCCTGTCCCACAGGAATTTGCCGATGCCGCAGCAACAGCTGGCACGCGAATCCTTGTGGCAGGGGCAGCTGAAAACGAAAGCAGCGAAAATGAGTAACGAAAACATCACTGATCTGTTTGTCATCGGCGGCGGCATCAATGGCTGCGGCATCGCCCGCGACGCCACCGGCCGCGGCCTGACCGTCACGCTTGCGGAAATGAACGACCTTGCCTCTGCCACCTCTTCGGCGGCGACCAAACTGTTCCACGGCGGCCTGCGCTATCTGGAATATTTTGAATTCCGCCTGGTGCAAGAGGCCCTGATTGAACGCGAAGTTCTGCTGTCGGCCATGCCCCATATCTCTTGGCCCATGCGCTTTGTGCTGCCGTACCACCGCGACATGCGCTTTGACAGCGACACCCCGACCTCGCGCCTGTTGACCAAGATCATGCCGTGGATGAAGGGCCGTCGCCCGGCATGGCTGATCCGCCTTGGCCTGTTCATGTATGACACCCTTGGCAAACGCGGCATCCTGCCCGGCACCACCAAGGTCGACCTGACCAAGGATCCGGTTGGTGCGCCGCTGAAAGGCAAATTCGCCAAGGCCTTTGAATACTCTGACTGCTGGGTCGAAGATGCCCGTCTGGTGATGCTGAACGCCCGCGACGCCGAAGCGCGCGGCGCCGAGATCCTGACTCGCACCATGGTCACCCGCGCGGACCGTCACGCCGACCACTGGGAAATCCACCTCAAGGACACCGTGACCGAGGCCGAAACTGTGCGCCGCGCAAAGATGCTGGTCAACGCGGGCGGGCCTTGGGTCGCGGATGTGCTGCATCAGAAACTGGGCCAGAACAGTTCCGAATCCGTGCGCCTGGTGCGCGGCAGCCACATTGTGGTGCCAAAACTCTATGACCACGACCGCTGTTATTTCTTCCAGGGCGAAGACGGCCGGATCATGTTCGCCATTCCCTATGAGGAAGACTTCACTCTGATCGGCACAACAGATGCGGACCACACCACGCCGGATGAAAAGCCCGCCTGCTCTGACGAAGAACGCGACTACATGCTGAAGTTCGTCTCCAACTATTTCGAAAAGCCGGTGACAGCTGACCAAGTGGTCTGGAGCTACTCTGGCGTGCGCCCGCTCTATGACGATGGCGCATCCTCAGCCACAGCCGCGACCCGCGAATATGTTCTGACACTGGATCAGGCACAGGCGCCGCTCTTGAACGTGTTTGGCGGCAAGATCACCACCTACCGCAAACTGGCCGAGGCCGCGCTTGCCAAAATCCAGGAGGTCTTCCCTCAGACCCCCGGCAACTGGACCGCAGGTGTGGCCCTGCCCGGTGGTGATTTCGCTGTGGATGGTGTCAAAGCGCTGCAGGACAAGCTGGCGGCCGCCTACCCCTTCCTCGAACCTTACGCCGTACGCCGCCTGATCCGCGCCTATGGCACAGAGGCCTGGGATGTTCTGGGCGATGCAAAATCGGCAGGTGATCTGGGCCAGAGCTTTGGCGCAACCATCACCGCGCGCGAGCTCGACTGGGCGATTGCGCGCGAATATGTCCGCTCTGGCGAAGACTTCCTGTGGCGTCGCACCAAGCTCGGCCTGCGCCTGAATGATGCGGAACGCACCGCCGTTGACGCCTACATCGTGGAAAAAGCGACCCAAAAGGCCGCTTGATCTGAACCAAAGCTTACCCGCCGTTGCGCTCCCTCAAGATGCCAGCGCGCGGCGGGGTGGCAACGACCAGAAAAAGCATCACCGCCCTGCCCCAATGTTTCGCGCACAAAACAATCGGGCACGCACTCTGACCTAAAATGGCGCGCATAACCCGCCCCTTCTTTTGGCCAAAAATACTCCGGAGCGCGAGGCAGAGCCTCGCAAAAGGGGTCGCGCGAAGGTCGACGGCGGCAGCGCCACTGGTCCGAGAGACCACTGGCGACGCCTCGCACCCCACCTCTGCGTCCCGCGAGAACGGTCTTAAAACTCCACGCCCTTCTGCGCCTTGATGCCTGCGCGGAACGGGTGCTTGATCTGCTCCATATTGGTTACCAGATCGGCAATTTCGATCAGCTCTTCCTTCGCATTGCGTCCGGTCAGCACCACATGGGTCATCGGCGGCTTCTGTTCCACCAGGAACTCCAGCACCTCTTCCAGATCCAGATATTCATAGCGCAGCGCAATATTGATCTCATCAAGCAGAACCATCGTGTTGCGCGCGTCCAAAATCATCTCCTTGGCCTTTTCCCAGCCCTTGCGCGCGGCGGCAATATCGCGAGCCTTGTCTTGAGTTTCCCAGGTAAACCCTTCACCCATCGCGTAAAACTGGCACAGCTCACCAAAGTTCTCCTCGATCAACGTGCGCTCTCCGGTGGACCATGCCCCCTTGATGAATTGCACCACGGCAGACGGCATCCCATGGGCGATACAGCGCATAATCATGCCAAAACCCGAAGAGGATTTACCCTTGCCCGGACCGGTGTGGACAATGATCAGACCCTTCTCACCGTCCTTGTTTTTCATCATCTTGTCGCGCGCGGCCTTCTTCTTGGCCATCTTGGAGGCGTGACGCAGCGCCTCTTCCTCAGAGACGTCGGGGGAAATTTCAGGTTTTGAATTATCGCTCACGTGCGGGCTCCTTCTCAGCTTGGTCAGTCTTGACAAAGAACGGCTCTGTGGCGCAAGGGGGAATGCGTTGGTTCCTGTCGGATCTGTTCCGCAGGCGAAGAGGGAATGTGCCACCCAAGCACAGCCGCCCCCGCGACCGTGACCGGAGAGGTCCCCATGCCACTGACCTGCACGCGCAGTCGGGAAGGCAGGTGGACCACGCGACAGCCCCAAGGCCGCCGCAAATCCGCAAGCCGGGAGACCTGCCAACGGAGGACAACCGGCGGACGGGGTGTACCGCGACCGGTCGAACGCGAGGACAGGCTTCATCGGCCCCCTTGCGGACAACTGGCCTGCCCCTGTCCTTCAAAGGAGGAGAGAGCTATGGCCGAAGATCTGGCCCCCCAAGACGACAGCCCACAGGCGCAACTGGCGCCGGTCGTGGTCACCGTCTGCACCACTTGCCGCCGCGAAGGCGTCGACCCCGAAGCCAAGCGCCCGGGCCGCGTGCTGGCCGAAGCACTTAATGGCGCGGACCTGCCCGAAGGTGTCACGGTGCGCGGTGTCGAATGCCTGTCTGCCTGCTCGCGCAGCTGCTCGATCTTGATCGAAGGCGGATCCGAGCGCTGGTCCTATATCTACGGCGATCTCGACCCCGAAGACCATCTGGCTGACATCACCGCAGGCATCACCGCCTATGCCACGACCACCGATGGGCTGGTCCCATGGCGCGAACGCCCGGTGATCTTCCGCAAGCAATCCGTGGCCCGCATTCCCCCTTTGAAACTCCCCAGCGTTGACCTGACGAAAGACGACTGACCATGAGCAATCTCAACAAGATCCCCGTCACCGTGATCACCGGCTTTCTGGGTGCGGGCAAAACCACGCTGATCCGTCACCTGATGCAGAACCCGCAGGGCAAGCGCCTTGCCGTGGTTGTCAACGAATTTGGCACCGCAGGCGTGGACGGCGATATTCTGAAATCCTGCGCGGACGAGAATTGCCCGGCGGAAAACATCATGGAGCTCGCCAATGGCTGCATCTGCTGCACCGTGGCCGACGACTTTATTCCGACCATCGAACAGCTGATGGCCCTGCCGGATGCGCCCGAACATATCGTCATCGAAACCTCTGGTCTGGCGCTGCCGAAACCGCTGCTCAAAGCGTTCGACTGGCCCGCGATCCGCTCGCGCATTACCGTTGACGGTGTGATCGCGCTCGCCGATGCCGAGGCTGTGGCAAAGGGACAATTCGCCACCGATCTGGACGCGGTTCAGGCGCAGCGCGAGGCAGATGAAGGCATTGACCACGAAACGCCCCTGTCCGAACTGTTCAAGGATCAGATCTCCTGCGCCGATATCATTTTGATGTCCAAGGCTGATCTCGCCGGTGAAGACGGCCTGGAGAAAGCCCGCGCGGCGATTGCGGCCGAAAGCCCGCGCAAGCTGCCGATCCTGCCAATGTCCGAGGGTGTCATCGACCCGCGCGTGATCTTGGGCCTTGAGGCCGCCGCCGAAGACGATCTGGATGCACGCCCCAGCAGCCACGACCATCATCACGGCCATTCTCACGAGCACGGTCATGACCATGAACATCACGACCATGACCACGGGCATGACCACGGGCATGACCACGGGCATCATGATCACCACCATCACCACGACCACAGCCATGACGAATTTGAAAGCATTGTGGTCGATTTGGGCGAGATTTCGGACCCCGACGCGCTGCAAGATCGGATTGTAAAGATGGCCCGCGCGCGCAATATCCTGCGCGTCAAAGGCTATGTCGCGGTGGAGGGGAAACCCATGCGGATGCTGGTACAGGCTGTGGGCGAGCGCCTGCGGGCGCAATACGACCAACCCTGGGGCGCGCAGCCGCGCAAGACCCAGCTGGTGGTGATTGCCGAACACGCCAATATCGATGCCGCGGGCATTCGCGCGGATCTGGAGGCCTGATTCCTCATGCATGTCGTCTTCCGCGAAAGCCACGGGCTCGGTGAAACGGACACCCCTTTTGACGTCGGGCAAACGCCCGCCGATCTGGTGGTGCTGTCGTTCTCTGACAGTGACCTCGGCGCTTTTGCGGCAGGCTGGCATCGCGCAGAGGGCAAGCTGCCAACCACTCGGCTGGCAAACCTGGTTGCGCTGAAGCACCCGCTGTCGGTCGACACCTATGTCGAACAGACCCTCGACGGGGCCAAGGGCATTCTGGTGCGTCTGATCGGCGGCGAAAGCTATTGGTCTTATGGGCTGGCGACGCTGCAGGATCTGGCCCGACGCAAGGGCATTGCGCTGGCCGTGCTGCCTGCGGACGGGCGCGAAGATCCGCGTCTGGACGAACTGTCGACCCTGCCAATATCCACCCTGCGCCGCCTTCAGGCGCTGTGTGATGCGGGCGGCGCTGTGGCGGCCCAAGCCGCGCTGGCGCAATTCGCGCTGGCGGCGGGCCTTTATGCGGGGCCCGTCATCGGCGTCAAATCCGTGCCGCAACAAGGGTTCTATGACCCGGATGCTGGCGTTCTGACCACGCTGCCCGAACAGGACAAGCCTTTGGTTCTGGTGAGCTTTTATCGCTCTTACCTGACCTCGGCTGACACCGCTCCGATTGATGCGCTGATCCGGGAGTTGCGCACGCGCGGCTATGCGGCCTTTGGGGCCTTTGCTGGCAGCCTCAAATCGCCTGCCGCCGGAGACTGGCTGCGCGCGGATCTGCCGCGTTTGCAACCGGCAGCGATCATCAACGCCACCGCTTTTTCTGCACAGGGGGCCGATGGATCTGCCTCGCCATTGTCGACCACCGGCTGCCCGGTGTTTCAGGTGGCGCTCTCTACGGCACGGCGCAAGGACTGGGATCTGGCGGACCGCGGATTGTCGCCTGCGGATCTCGCCATGCATGTGGTCCTGCCCGAGGTGGACGGCCGCATCTTTGCCGGTGTTGTCAGCTTCAAATCCCCGACCAAACGCGACCCGGATCTGGAATACGCGCGCTTTGTCCACCGTGCCGATGCCGACCGCATTACAAGCGTTCTGGACCGGATCGAAGGCTGGCTGCGGCTGACACAGATGAAGAATTCCAAAAAACGCCTTGCGCTGGTGCTGTCGACCTATCCGGGGCGCGACTACAATATTGCGCATGCGGTGGGGTTGGACGCGCTGGCCACAAGCGAGGAGATCCTGGGTGCGCTCAACGGCGCGGGCTATGCGGTCCACCCCACGGTCGACCTAGCGCAAAGACTGGGCGAGGAAACCCTGAGCTGGCCAGTTTCTGACTACAAGGCCGCGCTTGCGTCGCTGCCTGCCACATTGCGAGATGACCTGACCACCGCATGGGGCGCGCCCGAAGAGGACGCGGATATCCGCGACGGCGCTTTCCAGTTTCGCGCCCTGCGTGCAGGCCATGCGCTGGTCGCGCTACAGCCCGAACGCGGCGAGGTGAAGACCCGCGTCGATGATTACCACGATCTCGACCGCACCCCGCGCCACGGCTATGTGGCGTTCTATCTTTGGCTGCGGGCACAAATAGATGCGCTGGTGCATGTGGGCGCCCATGGCACGCTGGAATGGTTGCCGGGCAAGGCCGTGGCCCTGTCAGGTGCCTGCTGGCCCGAGGCGCTGATTGGCGCGCTCCCCGTGGCTTATCCGTTCATTGTTAATGATCCGGGCGAGGCCGCGCAGGCCAAACGCCGCATTGGCGCTGTCACCATTGGACATATGCCGCCACCACTGGCGCAAACCAAAATGCCCGACGGCATGGCGCGGCTGGAAAGCCTGCTCGACGAATATTCCACCGCCGACGGTCTGGACCCCGCGCGCCGCGACCGGCTGATTGATGACATCCGCGCCGAGGCGCAGGGCACCGGGGTTGAGGCCGATCTGGACATTCCCACTGACGCCTCGGCGGCTGAGGCGATCACCCGCATTGATGCCTTTGTCTGCGACATTAAGGAAAGCCAATACGGTGAAGGCCTGCACATCTTTGGCGCGGGCGACTGCGGCGCAGAAGAAATGCAGGGGCTGTTGCGCGTGCTTGAGGGCCGAATGCTGACGCCCGGCCCCTCTGGGTCGCCCTATCGCGGGCGCTCGGATGTGATGCCGACGGGGCGCAACCTCTTTACCACCGACCCGCGCGCGGTGCCCTCGCGGGCGGCGCAGGCGCAGGGGGTCAAGCTGGCGGAAGAGCTCTTGCGCCGCCATTTGCAGGACCACGGAGATTGGCCGAAGGGGCTGGTGGTGGATCTCTGGGGGTCGGCCACCATGCGCACCGCGGGCGAGGAATTCGCCATGGCGCTGCATCTGGCAGGGCTTGCACCGAAATGGGACGAGGGCTCCGAACGGGTATCGGGCTTTGAAATCATTCCACTTGCGCTGCTGGGCCGTCCCCGCATCGATGTGACCCTGCGTGTGTCGGGCCTGTTTCGTGATGTGTTTCCCGGCCTTGCCCAGATGTTCGAAGCCGCCGCCAGCGCGCTGGCGAACCGTGACGAGACCAGCGCTGACAACCCCTACCTTGCCCAGACCCCGCGTGTCTTTGGCCCCAAGCCCGGCCAATACGGGCTGTCGATGGGCGCGCATCTCGACGACTACACCGCCGAGGCCCGCGCGGCGGCGGGCGAAGCCTGGCTCACGGCCTCCTCCCATGCCATTGACGCCAAGGGCGACATTACCGAAGCCCGCGCCGCCCTTGAGACCCGGCTCGAGACCGCAGACAGCTTTATCCACCTACAGGATCTGGCGGAAACCGATGTGCTGGTGGCCTCGGATTACGCCGCCCATGAGGCCGGTTTTGCCGCCGCCATGGCGCGGCTCGGGAACAAGGCGCCTGCGCTTTACCATATGGACGCCACCAAACACGACCAGCCAAAGGCCCGCGCCTTGGGCGAGGAAATTGCCCGTGTGACCCGCGCCCGTGCGGCGAACCCGGACTGGGTCACATCGATGATGCGTCACGGCTTTCGCGGCGGCGCAGAGATCGCCGCGACACTGGATCACATGGCGGCTTTTGCCCATCTGGCACAGGTGGTGCCGGCGCATCTGTTCGACCTCTATTTCGATGCCACGCTGGGGCGCACGGATCTGGTGGAGTTTCTTCAGGCCGAGAACCCGCAGGCGCTGGACGCCATGCGGGCCCGGTTCAAGGCACTGCAGGACGCGGGCCTCTGGATTACCCGGCGCAATTCGATCCTGGCCCAGTTGGAGGGCGCCGCATGAGCGAGGCGCCAAAGGTCTATGGCTGGTGCCCCGGTGCCCTGCGCCCGATGATGTCCGGCGACGGGCTGGTGGTGCGCATTCGCGCCCCGCTTGGACGGCTGAGCCCGGATCAGGCGCGCGGCGTCGCCGCCCTGTCGACACGTCTGGGAAATGGGGTTTTGGACCTGTCTGCCCGCGGAAACCTGCAGATGCGTGGGGTGCGCGAGGATGATCACGCCGCGCTGATCGCGGCGCTGCAAGCGCTTGGGCTGGTGGACACAGACGCGGGCGCAGAGGCGCGCCGCAATGTCCTGCTAACCCCGTTTTGGACCGAAGGCGACCTGAGCCACCGGATCGCGCAACAGCTGTCGGACGCGCTGACCGCCGCCAGCGACCTGACCTTGCCGGGCAAATTTGGGTTCACTGTCGACTGCGGCGCAGCCCCGGTTCTGTCCGATGCGGCCGCCGATATTCGAATAGAGCGGAACCCAGTGCAGGACGGCCCAGGGCTGCTGCTCCTCGCCGATGGCGCGGACATGGGCCTTGTGGTGAGCGAAGACTCCGTCGTGGCAGAGGCGCTTTCCTTGGCGCGGTGGTTTCTAGCCCATGGCGGCGCGCCGGAGGGACGCGGCCGGATGCACCGGCTCATTGCGCGCCGCGGCGCACCGGCATCACATTCCGCCAACAGGGCGATCAGCGCGTCACAGCCTGCCCCCGGACAAACTGCCAGCGGCCAATTGGTCGCGCTGGAATTCGGCCAGATCCCGGCCCAGACGTTGGCCGCCCTTGCCGATCTGGGCGCGCTGCGGCTGACCCCTTGGCGGATGCTCCTTTTGGAAAGCCAAGCCCTGCTTCCGGCCCTGCCCGGTCTGATCCTTGATGCCGCAGATCCGCGCCTGCGGGTGCGCGCTTGCACCGGAATGCCCGGGTGCCTGCAGGCGCATGCGCAGACCCGGCCGCTTGCGCGCCGGCTGGCAGCACAGGTGCCCCCGGGCAAGACCCTGCATGTTGCGGGCTGTGCCAAAGGCTGCGCCCACCCAACGGCCACTGACCTTACGCTTGTTGCCTGCGCGACCGGCGATTTCGACCTGATCCGGCTTGGCAAAGCCAGCGATCCCCCGCTAGAAACCTCTCTCAGCGCAGATGATATTTGTCTGACGCCCGAGCACTTTGACAAAGGGCAGCCCTAATGCTCCACACCTATGAAACCGACGGCGCCAAGATCTACGCCGAGAGCTTTGCCACCATCCGTGCGGAGGCCAATCTGGCCCGCTTCAACAAGGATGAGGAAAGCGTCGTTGTACGCATGATCCACGCCGCAGGCATGGTGGGGTTGGAAGAGCATGTGCGTTTCTCTGACGGCATGGCCGAAACGGCCCGCGCGGCGCTGGCCCAGGGGGCACCGATCCTCTGCGACGCCTATATGGTGTCCGAGGGCATCACCCGCCCGCGCCTGCCTGCCCAAAACGAGGTCATCTGCACCCTGCGTGACCCGAAGGTGCCCGCAATGGCGAAGGAAATGTCCAACACCCGTTCGGCTGCTGCGCTGGAACTGTGGCGCCCGAAACTGGACGGCGCGGTCGTTGCGATCGGCAACGCGCCCACCGCCCTGTTTCACCTGCTGAACATGCTCAAAGACCCTGCCTGCCCGCGCCCGGCTGCAATCATCGGCTGCCCTGTCGGATTTGTCGGCGCGATGGAATCAAAAGAGGCGCTGATGGAAGACCTGCCCGTGCCATCGATGATCGTCAAAGGGCGTCTGGGCGGCTCTGCCATTACCGTTGCGGCGGTCAATGCGCTGGCCTCTTGGAAGGAATGATCATGGGCAAGGTAATCTGCGCAGGGCTTGGTCCGGGCGACCCAGAGCTGATGAGCGTCAAATCCTGGCGCGCGCTTCAGGGCGCAAAACACATTGCCTATTTCCGCAAGGCGGGCCGCAAAGGTCAGGCCCGCGCGATTGTCGATGACCTTTTGCCCGAAGGCGTGATTGAACACGCAATGGAATATCCGGTGACCACCGAGATCCATTTTAGCGACCCCGAATACAACCGCATTCTGTCTGCGTTTTATGACCAATGGGCTGATACGCTGGCCGAGATTGCCCAGTCCGAGGATGTGGTCGTTCCCTGCGAGGGGGATCCGTTTCTTTATGGCTCCTTCATGCATCTTTACACCCGGCTGCAGGGCCGCGCAGAGGTCGAGGTCATCCCCGGCATCACCGGCATGTCCGGCTGCTGGACCGCCACCGGCCAGCCGATCACCTGGGGCGATGATGTGCTGACCGTCGCCATGGCCACTCTGCCCGAGGACGAGCTGACCCGTCGTATTGCCGACACCGACGCGCTGGTGGTGATGAAGATCGGCCGCAACCTGCCAAAGCTGCGCCGCGCGCTGGAGGCCGCTGGCAAGTTTGACGCGGCTTGGCTGGTCGAACGCGGCACCATGCCCAAACAGACCGTTCAGAAACTTGCCGATGTTGAGGGCGAGGTTCCCTATTTCTCGATCGTGCTGGTGCACGGACAAGGACGCCGCCCATGAGCAAGCCAATGACCAAAGGTTCTGTTTTGATCGCGGGCCTTGGCCCCGGCCATGAGGCGCTGGTGACCGAAGAGGTTCGCACCGCGCTGACGCAGGCCACCGATGTGGTGGGCTATATCCCATATGTAAAACGGGTGGCGCCGCGCGACGGGCTGACGCTGCATGCCTCTGACAACCGGGTCGAGGTTGACCGCGCCACCCACGCGCTGCAGATGGCAGCGGAGGGCAAGCAGGTGGTGGTGGTCTCCTCCGGTGATCCGGGCGTGTTTGCCATGGCTTCGGCGGTGTTTGAAGCGCTGGAGGCGGGCCCGAGCAGCTGGCTGGATCTGGACATCCGCGTGCTGCCCGGCATTACCGCGATGCTCGCGGCGGCGGCGGCGATTGGCGCGCCGCTGGGCCATGACTTTGCCGCGATCAACCTGAGTGACAATCTGAAACCTTGGGAACTGATCGAGCGCCGCCTGCAACTGGTCGGCGAAGCCGGTCTGGCGATGGCGTTTTACAACCCGCGCTCCAAATCCCGCCCACATCAGTTTGCCCGCGCCCTTGAGGTGCTGCGCGATGCTTGCGGTGGCGACACGCTGATCACATTCGCCCGCGACGTGACCAAACCGGGGCAAGAAATCCTAACCGTGCCGCTGCGCGACGCGACGCCTGAAATGGCGGATATGCGGACCGTGGTGATTGTCGGCAACCGCGACACCCGCCGGGTGGGGAATTATGTCTACACGCCGCGTTTTGCCCCCGGCCATCAGCCGGGTTAAGCAGGATGGCCCAGCCAGCCCATGACCGCATCTACCGTGCCCAAGACCGTTCGGTCGGGCACGGTGGGCCGATCGACCATTATAACCGGCAGGCCCAGCCTGCGGGCGGCAATCAGCTTGGCCTCGGCCCCGATACCGCCGGCATTTTTGGAGACGATATGGGTGATGGAATGCTGGCGCATCAGCGCCTCGTCCCCAGTGGCCTCAAACGGTCCGCGCGCCACCACAATCGCGGTGTTGGGCAAGGGCAAGGCGGCCTCGGGTTCGTCCACAAGCCGCAAGAGATAATGATGCTGCGGGGCAGTGGCAAAGAGGTCGAGATTCTGTTTGCCAATGGCCAGAAACACCCGCGCCGACGCCAAGGGCAAAGCGGCCGCCGCCGCCTCGAGAGAGGGCACATGGGTCCAGTCATCGCCCGCCTCCGCCTGCCATGCGGGACGTTGCAGCGCACACAGAGAGACGCCCACCTCTGCACAGGCCGCAACTGCATTGCGGCTCATCTGCGCGGCAAAGGGATGGGTGGCATCAATCACATGGGTCACAGCTTCGCGGCGCATGTAATCCACAAGGCCCGCAACACCGCCAAACCCGCCCTGCCGCTGCGGCAGCGGCTGCGCCACCGGGCGCGCGGTCCGGCCGGCGTAAGAGAACACGGCCCGACGCCCGGCCATGGGGTGCGCGGCGAGCCGCCGCGCCAGTTGCGAGGCCTCGGTGGTGCCGCCAAGAAGAAGGATGTTTTGCATGTCTGAACCGTGGGTGACCATCGTCGGATTGGGCGAAGATGGCCTGAGCGGGCTGTCGGATGCAAGCCGATCCGCCCTGACGGACGCCGAAATCATCTTTGGCGGTCCGCGCCATCTGGAGCTGGCCTGCGCCGGGCCCAAAGGACAGCCCTGGCCGGTTCCCTTTTCCACTGACCCCGTGCTCGCGGCGCGGGGGCGCAAGGTGGTGGTTCTGGCCTCGGGTGATCCGTTCTGGTTTGGCGCGGGTGGCAGCCTGATGCGCGATCTTGCGCCGGGAGACTGGTGTTCACACCCGGCACCTTCCTGCTTTGCCCTTGCCGCCAATCACCTTGGCTGGAAATTGGAAGAGACGTTGTGTTTCGGCCTTCATGCGGCCCCCTTTGAGCGCCTGGCCCCCGTGTTGAGCACCGGTGTCCGAGTGATCTGCACCCTGCGCGATGGCAAGGCCGTGGCAGACCTGGCAGAGTGGCTGGCGGCAAACGGCCACGCTGCGGCCCGCGTGCATGTGATGACCCGCCTTGGGGGCCCTGCGCAAGAGGTGACCGTTGGGGCCGCGTCCGACCTGACCGCCCAGCCGGGCGGGGGCGCACCGGTCCTTGCGGCCATCGAGGCCACAAATCCCGGGCTGCCGCGTGCCTCGGGGTTGGCGGATTCGCATTTCGCCAATGACGGGCAGATCACCAAGCGTCCGATCCGCGCCCTGACCCTTTCGGCGCTGGCGCCGCGTCCGGGCGAATTGCTCTGGGATATTGGCGGTGGGTCTGGTTCGATCTCTGCGGAGTGGTGCCTGGCCGCCCCCGGCGCGCGCGCGGTCACGTTTGAACCCCGCGCAGAGCGTCTGGAGAACATCGCAGAGAACGCCCGCCGTTTTGGTTTGAGCCATCGGATGACCCCGGTTCTGGGCCGCGCGCCCGACGTCTTGGCGGGACAGCCGCTGCCGGATGTCGTCTTTATCGGCGGCGGTGGACGGCGCGATCTGCTGGAGCATCTACGCGCATCCCTCCCGACGGGGACGCGCCTTGTCGCCAATGGGGTTACGCTGGAAACCGAGACCCTGCTGATGCAGACCCATGCCGAGATCGGCGGCCATCTGATGAAAGTCGAGATCGCCGAAGCTGCGCCCTTGGGCACGCTGCGCGGCTGGGCGCGCGCGCGGCCTGTGATACAGTGGAGCGTGACCCTGTGATCTGCGCCGGTTTGGGACTGAACAGCGCCGTCACGGCGGATGAGCTGGCAGAGCTGTTGGCGCAGGCCCCGCAGCGGCCAGAACAGATCGCGATCCTGCGGTCCAAACAGACGGTCCAAGGGTTTACAGCCTTTGCGTCACTCTGTCCGATCAAAGTGATCGCGCTTGACGAAACGGAGATTGTCGGCGAACAGGTGCTGACCCATTCCGAGCGTGTCTTTGCCCGGTTTGGAACCGGCTCCGTCGCCGAAGCATTGGCCCTTGTGGCCGCCCGGCTGAGCACAGAACCCCCTGCCCAAGCACAGCTTTTGGGCCCAAGATTAATCAGCAGCAGCGGCCATGCGACACTGGCCCTCGCCGCGACGACCCCGGCGGAGACACAGACATGACCGTCCATTTCATTGGTGCAGGCCCCGGTGCCGCAGACCTGATTACCCTGCGTGGGCGCGACCTGATCGCCGCCTGCCCCGTGTGCCTTTATGCAGGCTCTCTGGTGCCCGAAGCCCTGCTTCAGCACTGTCCAGACGGGGCCAAGATCATCAACACGGCGCCCTTGTCGCTGGATGAGATCATCGCCGAGATCAAAGCCGCCCATGACGCAGGCCAGGATGTGGCGCGGCTGCATTCCGGCGATCTGTCGGTCTGGTCGGCCATGGGCGAACAGCTGCGCCGCCTGCGCGCGCTGGACATTCCCTATGACGTGACGCCGGGCGTGCCTGCTTTTGCCGCTGGCGCGGCCGCGCTGGGGGCCGAGCTGACCCTGCCGGGCGTGGCACAATCGCTGGTGCTGACGCGGACCTCTGGGCGCGCCTCCTCGATGCCTGACGGCGAGACATTAGAAAACTTTGCCCGCACCGGTGCCACGCTGGCGATCCACCTGTCGGTCCATGTGCTGGATGATGTGGTGGCCCGCCTGACGCCGGCCTATGGCACGGACTGCCCTGTCGCAATTGTCTGGCGTGCCAGCTGGCCGGATCAAAAAATCCTCAAGGCGACACTGGGCACCATCATTGACGCCACCGAGGGCGCGCGCGGCCGCACCGCGCTGATCCTTGTCGGCCACGCGCTGGGGCAGGAAGGGTTCGACGAAAGCTGCCTTTACGCCGCAGAATATGACCGCCGCTACCGTCCGCAAAGCGCCGACAGCCCCTGGTCGGAATGGACCCCCGAGGAAGAGCGACAGGCCAATGACTGATATGGCAACCACCCCCAAGGGGCTGATGATCTCGGCCCCGGCGTCTGGCACCGGCAAAACCACTGTGATGCTGGGCCTGTTGCGCGCCCTGCGCGAAGACGGGCTGGCGGTGCAGCCGTTCAAAAGCGGCCCCGACTATATTGACCCGGCCTTCCATCTGGCAGCCGCAGGGCGTGCGTCTTTCAACCTAGACACTTGGGCAATGGACAGCGGGCTGCTGGATGCGGTGACCGCACAGGCCGCAGGGGCAGAGATCTGCATCGGCGAAGGCTCTATGGGCCTGTTTGACGGGGTTGCAACGCGCGGTCAGTCGGGCTTTGGCTCTTCGGCAGAGACCGCCAAGCGGATGGGCTGGCCCGTTGTGCTGGTGATTGATGTGGGCGGTCAGGCGCAATCGGCAGCGGCCACGGCGCTGGGGTTCAAGGCCTATGACCCCGACCTGCCGTTTGCCGGGGTGATCTTGAACCGTGTTGCAAGTCCCCGACACGAACGCCTGACCCGGCTGGGGATGGAGCGCGCGGGCGTCAAGGTACTGGGCTCCCTGCCCCGTCGCGGCGACCTTGCGCTGCCTGAACGGCATCTGGGCCTGATCCAAGCGGTAGAGCATCCCGATCTTGAGGCCGCGATTGCGGGCTATGCCAGCTTCCTGCGCGAACATGTGGATCTGGACGCGATCAAAGCCGCAGCCCTCAGCGGTGCGGCCCCCGCCCCACAGGCTTTGCCCACCCCTCCGGCGCAGCGCATTGCGCTGGCACGGGATGCGGCGTTTTCCTTTACCTATCCGCACCTGCTGGAAGGCTGGCGCGCCGCTGGGGCAGAGATCCTGCCGTTTTCGCCGCTGGCGGATGAGGCGCCCGCCGCCGATGCCGATCTGGTCTGGCTGCCCGGTGGCTACCCTGAATTGCACGGCGGCACGCTGGCTGCTGCGGACAACTGGCGCGCGGGCATGCAGAAACACGCCGCCACCAAACCGGTGCACGGCGAATGCGGTGGGTATATGGCGCTGGGTGAGGCGCTGATTGACAAACAGGGCAACCGCCACCAGATGGCGGGGCTGCTGGGGCTTGTGACCTCTTACGAGAAGCGGAAGTTCCACTTGGGCTATCGCCGCGCAGTCCTTGAGGCGGATATGCCCGGGTTTGCCGCAGGCACCGCCCTGCGCGGGCACGAGTTCCATTATTCGACCATCCTGGATGAACCCGACGCGCCCTTGGCGCAGGTCATGGACGCCGATGGCAACCCGGTGCCCGAAACCGGATCGATCAAAGGCCATGTGACGGGCACCTTCTTCCACCTGATCACCGGAGAAGCGAAATGAGCGCCCCCAAGGCTGAAGCGGGCAAGGGCTTTGTCAGCTTTGTCTCCTCTGGTCCCGGCGATCCGGACCTGCTGACCGTGAAGGCCGTAAAGCGCCTTGGCGCGGCTGAGGCCATTTTGTTTGATGACCTGTCTTCGGGGCCAATCCTGAGCCACGCCAACCCGGACGCCGATCTGGTCGGCGTTGGCAAACGCGCAGGCCGCCCCTCGCCCAGTCAGGATCACGTGAGCAAGCTCTTGGTGGAATACGCCGAAGCAGGCCAGCATGTGGTGCGCCTGAAATCCGGCGATGCGGGGGTTTTTGGCCGTCTGGAAGAAGAGCTGACCGCCCTGCGCGCGGCGGGTATTGCTTACGAGATCATTCCCGGTGTCACCGCAGCCTCAGCCGCAGCCGCAGCCGCAGGCATTCCGCTGACCCGTCGCATGACCGCGCGCCGTCTGCAGTTTATCACAGGCCACGGTGTCACAGGCGCCCTGCCCGAAGACCTGAATATGGCAGCTCTCGCCGATGGCGAGGCAACCACCGTGGTCTATATGGGCAAGCGCACCTTCGCGACCCTCGCCGAAAAGCTGCTGGAGGCGGGCCTGCCCGCCGACACCCACGCGCTGGTTGCCACAGGCGTGTCCACGCCTGATCAGGAACTGTTCTGTCACACCGTCGGTGATCTTCCGGCAGTGCTAAGGGCGATGGAAACCACTGCGCCTGTGCTGATCCTTTATGGGCCGCTCGCGGATTCTGACGTCTCTCTTGAGGAACATGCAGACCGATGATTGAACTGACGTTGATTGGCATAGGCACCGGCAACCCGCAGCACCTGACCCGTCAGGCTGAAGCGGCCCTGCGTGCTCAGGACCTGATCCTGATTCCCAACAAGGGCGCGGGCAAAGACGACCTTGCGGGTCTGCGCCGTGCCATTTGTGACGATGTGCTGGCGGGGGCTACGCATCCCAAAATTGCGGAATTTGACCTGCCGGTCCGCGATCCCGCCATTGCGAACTATCTGGAGCGCGTGGACGCCTGGCACGACGCCATTGCCGAAGTCTGGCAACAGACCATCGCCGCCCATCGCCCGGCCACAGAGACCGTCAAGGTCGGGTTCCTCGTCTGGGGGGATCCATCGCTTTATGACAGCACAATGCGGATTGCCCGGCGGCTGGAAACGCAGACCGAAACCACCCTGCGCGTTATTCCGGGCATTACCTCGATCCAAGCGCTGACGGCAGCGCATGGGGTGCCGTTGAATGATGTTGGCGCGGCGGTGGTCATCACCACCGGGCGACAGCTGCGTGACCATGGCTGGCCCGCTTGCGCGGACCGTTTGGTCATTATGCTGGACGGCGAATGTTCGTTCCAGACGCTTGCGGCAGCGGATCACCCGATCACCATCCATTGGTCCGCCTATGCGGGCATGGAGAACGAGATCAATATTGCGGGACCGCTGGGCGAGGTCGCAGATCAGATCATCCAGACCCGGGCAAAGGCCCGCGCCGATCACGGCTGGATCATGGATATCTATCTGCTCGAACGCTGATCATCTGCCTTGGGGCATGATGCCCTTTGGCAAACCCGCCGCAGCCAGTGCCCGGTTTCCAAAAGCCGGGTCTTCGGTCACATCGCGGCCAAACCATTCAGGTGGTTGAAAAGCCGCGGCAGCCTCCGGGCTGTCAAATTCCACTTCGACCAAGCACAGCCCCGCAAGAGGCCCTTGGAACAGATCCAACTCAAAGACTTCACCGGTCGGGAGCAGGCCCGTCCAGCGGGTCTTTTCCAGCCGTCTGCCTTCGGACAAGGGCCAGAAAAGCGTGAACTGGGCCTTTGAAATTTCGGTTTCTCGTTCGGCCCGAACCATCCCTTCGCCGTCTTTCACCGTTAAAAAATATGTGTCCCCCTTCTGGCGCAGACGCAACGATACGCTGTCCTCTGGCCGGGTGACATAGCCCTGACGCACAACAGCAGAGACGGCCCCGCTGAGGGGCGGGAGCTTCTGCACCAGAAATTTACGTTCAATCTCTATCATCGGGGCCCTTTTCAGAGATGCGTCAAGCTGTGCCAAGCAGTGTGTGGGTGTGGGTCCGCAGCGTTTCAACGCATGCATACAGGTTTGTGGGATGTGTGGCTGTGTTTCTTTACTCTTTATTAACCATTCGACCCCGGGCAAGCTCTTGCGCAAAATTCAACTCAGGATAGGCTGCTCTTCACGCAGAATGCACCCTTCGGGGATGAATGTGCAAAGGGGGGACGTGATGAAGGACGAAGTTCTGGTAAGACCCTCGCCAACACGGGGTCAGATCGCCGCCGCAAAGCCGCAGACTTCTTCTTATTCACAGCGTGTCTTGCCCCAGTTTTCCACGCCACGGCTTATGCCATTGGGTCAGCTGATGGCGCTGGTTTTCAGCAAAATCTGGCACATCTTTCTGGACTTCTTTTACCTGCGGGCCGATCTCTCGGTGCCGATTGTGATCACGCCGGCCCCGGCCTTTGGCCCAATACCAGCCCCGCGTCCCGCGATGTCCCAGCCGCAGCCCAAGGCGATCTCTCGCCCCGGGCGTCCCATCCGGACCGAGCAGAGCCTGACATCCCTGGCACAGGCGCTGGATCAAAGACGGTCCTCAGGCCGCGCAGAGGACCCTGTTGGACCGGATCTCACAGCGCTGGAGCTGCGGTTTTACGAACAGCTTCTCACGCGCTTTGCCACTGAAACCACGCAGCGCTGATCAATAACTGGCGCGTCACGTGGACGCAAATAAGAGGTATGGCAATTTTAGCGTCCAGAACCCCCCGCAAGTCCCCAAAGTTTCGCAATTTTACCTAACTTATCGTTAAGAAGTCCCGCCGCTTTAGCACCTTATTTTTAACGCGATTTTCCCCAGTGTGGCGAAATCAGGGCAAGCCCGCCGCAGTTGCCCGCAAATCGCCACCTTTCAGCCACAGATCACCAACAGCTTTGATCTGCTCGCGTCTCCCTCGGCGTGGGCCCTCATCAACGCCAAGGGTGTCCTGAATGCTGTTGCCCAAAGACATGATTGCAGAAACAGAATGCCCAGGGCTTCCTGACGGGCATCGGCTGCTGCAGGGGCAATACCAGATCGAAACCGGCCTGAGCGCAGGCGGATTTGGCCGGACCTATGTGGCACGGGACAGTCTGGACCGGCGGGTTGTGATCAAGGAATGCCTGCCCGAAGGCCTCTGCACCCGCGACGCCTCTGGACGCTGTAGCCCACGTGAAGGCAGCGAACGTCTGTTTCGCAATTTGTTGCGCAGCTTCCTGCGCGAGGCGCAGCTTTTGGCGCGCCCCAACCACAGCAATATTGTGCGGGTCCATCAGGTCTTCCGCGAAAACGAAACCGCCTATATCGCAATGGACCATGCGCCGGGCCACGACCTGCACACAGTCCGCGCGGCTGCCGATATGTGCCTTGGCAACCAAGAGCTGCTGGAGATCACCCGCCAAGCCCTTTGTGCGCTGGACTGCCTGCATGGCCTGTCCATCCTCCATAACGACATATCACCGGACAATCTGCTTTGGCACCGCCCAGAGACCAAGGGCAGAGCAACCGGCCACCTGACCCTGATCGACTTTGGAGCGGCCCGCCTTCTGGACGCGCCTCGGGATCAGGATCCGGCGACCGTCAAGGATGGGTTCTCCGCGCCAGAGCTGTATGACCCGCAGTCACCGGGCACTGCGGCAAGCGATCTTTATGCGCTGGGAGCCACGCTGGAGCTGCTGATTACCGGGACAACGCCCGTGCCCGCCGATCAGCGGGCCGCCGCAACCGCAAAAGGCCAACCCGACCCGCGCCAGTCTCTGGTCGGCAGCGGGTGGCCGCAAGCGGATGGGTTTCTCGCCCTGATCGACACGGCGTTGTCGATGGATCCGGACGACCGGTTTCCTGCGGCGTCGGACTGGTTGCTGGCGCTTCCCGGTGCCTCTGACCTCGCATCGGCGGCGCAGCCGTCGCACGGGGCCTTGTCCCAGCCCCAGAACCTGCACAGTCGGATCGCGCAGCTTGTGGCGGAAACCAACAGTGGGCTGACCCCGCATCTGCCACGCGCGCTGCGCCCGGTGCCGCCGCAGCCAAAACCCAAAACGCGCCGGGGCCCAATGGTGGATCTGTTTGGGAACCCAATCGACGATCTGGAAACCTGGCTTCTGTCACAGGAACACACACCACGCCCGCCTGCGCCGCCCCCTCCGCGGCCCCCTAGCACGCCCAGCTTCACGCACCGTCTGGACCGTCTGAAAGCGCGTTCCGAATAAGTTCCCCCCTCACGGCTCTCTCACAAAAGGACATCTCATGAAATTCATCAAAGACATCATTGGCGAACAGCGGGACCGCCTGAGCCCTGAGGCCGCACCGCAACCGATCCCAGAAGACCGCTCAGCCCCAGCAACGCCGCTACCGGATCCGGTGCAGGATTCGGTGCAGGATTCGGTGCAGGATATCGATACGGGGGCCCTGTCCTTCCTGCGTCTGGACCCCGCCGACCGGGTGCAGAATGCAACGTCACTCAGTGATAAGACCGCGCAGGCGCTGAACAACCTGGATGCGATCAGCGCAGATGCGATTGGAACACCAGATACGATCGAATTTGGTCAGGCAGAGCGCGCCCCATCCGCCCCCGCTGAGCCATCCGCCCCCACTGAGGCTGTGTTGGAAAGTTCTGACATCGCAACCCTGGATCAGATGGTGCAAGACAGCGTAGCGGCACAGAGCGCCGAACTTGTGCCCCCCCCGGAGACGTCTGTCCCAGCCCCCGAACACGCGCCCGAACCGGCGGATATGGCGGGCGAGGGTCCCGACATTGCCGCCGCGCCGAAGCCTGACCTGGGGCCAGATCCCTTTGCGTCCCTTGGCGCGGAGCTGCGGCAAACGCCTGCGCCATCCCCGCTTGAGATGGCAGAGCCAGCGAAGCGGATTTTCCGTCGCCGCAAACTCAGCGACGCCACGGCAGCAGCACCCGTCGCAGACGCAGCACCCCACCCGATTGATGTGCCCCCCCCTATGCCCGGACGTTCCGCGGACTTTACCAGCCCTGCCGCGCCATCCTCCGCCGAAGCCCCGGCACAGCCATCCAACGCGGCGGCGACGCGCCCGGCCCGTGCAGGCCGCGTCAAGACACGACTGTTGGGCTTTGGTCACCAACAAGACCCGCTCGCAACCTCGGCCGAGGCGCCCGCTGCGGAAATGACCCGCTGCCCCGTGGGCTGGATTGCCGTCGTCGATGGCCCCGGGCGCGGTGCGACCTTTGCGCTTGGCAATGGGGTCAGCACCATTGGACGCGGCGCGGGCCAAAGCCTGCAGCTTGATTTTGGCGACACCAGCATTTCGCGCGAAAACCATGCTTCGCTTGCCTATGACCCGGAAACCCGTGGGTTCTATCTCGGGCATGGCGGCAAGGCGAACCTTGTGCGGCTGAATGGCAAACCGGTGCTCAGCACTGAAACCCTGCGCAATGGCGATGAGATCCGCCTTGGCGAAACACGTCTGCGCTTTGTTGCCCTTTGCGGTGAAAGCTTTGACTGGGGCGATGACAGCCCTGCACAGTCAGACGCCCAGGCGACCGCCTTTCAAACACAGGGAGACGGCTTCTCGCATGCCCTGTCGCGCTAAGATCACTTTGGACAGCGCCATGGCCCTGTGTCAGGGGCAGCGCGCGCGTCAGGAGGACTGCATTGCCACCCATTTCCCCACCGATGGGCCGCTTGGCTTTGCGGTACTTGCAGATGGCATGGGCGGGCATGCGGCGGGCGATGTGGCGTCAAGACTGGCCGTCAGCGAGGTTTTCGCAGAGCTGACCCATTGGTCTGCTGACCCGTCCGATCTGGAACAGAAACTGCGGCAGGTGTTCCAAAGCACATTGCACAACGCCAATGCCGCCATTGCGGAGTATGCAGACGCCGAACCCGACCAGGGCGATCTGGGCACAACGCTATTGGTGCCGGTTGTCATTTCCGCGCGACTGTACTGGCTGTCGGTTGGGGATTCGCCCTTGTTTCTGATGCGCCAGAACCGGCTTCACCGGCTGAACACGGAACATTCGCTGGCGGCGCATCTGGATCGGCAGGTTGCCCGGGGAGAGCTGGCCCCGCCTGCGGCCCTTGCGCATCCGGATCGCCAATGCCTGACCTCGGTTCTCAGCGGCGCGCCAGTGCCCGAGGTGGACGCCCGGCTGGCGCCTTTTGCACTGATGCCCGGCGATGTGGTGGTTGCGGCAACGGACGGGCTGCATGGCCTTGGACACCAGCACCTCAGTAACCTGCTGCGCAAGGCCCCTGACCGCGACGCGCGCAGCCTCTGCACCGACCTCCTGCAGGCGCTGTCAGCCACCGCCACCGCCGAGCAGGACAATACTGCCCTTTGCGTGATCAAGGTGCTGCCCACCGCCCAGCCAGACACCGCACAGCCACAGACTGTCAACCGCCGCCCTGCCCGTCGCAAGATCACCTTTCTGGCGTCTGGGCGCAAAGGCACAGGCATCCGCTGCACCCACGCCATGGAGGACATCCCCAGATGAGACCCGCCTTAACCGGGCCAGAGGCCACATCGGCGGCTGTTCCGCCCTTGCCGATCGTGGAGCGGCTGGAGACCACGCTCGCGCTTGACCATGTGCCGCAGCACTATGCCCAATGGGGGCGCGGCCTGCTGCACCGGCTGCGCAAACCTGTGCAGCTGGTGGTGATCGGCCTGCCGGGCAGCGGCAAGTCCGCTGTGATTGATATGCTGCTTGGGCGCACGGTGATCGGCAGCAGCCCTGCCGCTGGCCTGACCGAAGTCTGTTTTGGCCCGGTTGAGCGCGCGGAACTGCATCTTGCCGCCAATGACCCCGCGCAGACCCTTTGTCAGGACGGGCTGCTGGCGCAGATCGTCCCCCGAATGGGGAGTGATTTTTCGCACAGCGCACCGCTGCGCCAGCGACAAGAGCTGCCAGACCCGCGGCTGCGCGGATTGAACATTGCCGAAATCACCCTGTCCGGCTCTGCCAAGGAACAATCGGATATCCTCGATCAGGCGGTGCAATATGGCGATATTCTGCTGTGGTGCAGCCGCGCGTTTGCCCCCGAGGAACAAGCGCTTTGGGCCGCTGTGCCCGACACCGCCAAGGACCACGCGTTTCTGGTTCTGAGCATGGCAGATCAGCTGATCATGCGCGGCACCCTCCCCCCTTTGATGGAGGCCTTGTCCCCTCTAGCCGCAGAAGAGTTTCTGGGCCTCTACCCGCTTGCCGCCATTCAGGGATTAAATGCGCAACAGGGTCGCACCCGCGACACATCGGGACTGGACCGCGAGCTGTGGCACAAAAGCGGTGGCAAGCGGCTCTATGATGATCTGATGCAGCATGTGGATCGCGGCCGCACCGCCGACCTCGATCTGGCCGAGGCGCTGGTGCAGCAGTTTGGAGACCCCGGAGAGGCCGCACCGCCCGTGCCACCCGCCTCTGCCCAAACACAGTCCACGCCGGATGCGGCTGCCCCATCGCAAGACGACCTGCTGGCCGCTGCCGCGCAGAAGATCAAGGAACGCGCCGCCGCGTTCCTGCCAAAAGATGGCCAATCGGACGGCGATCTAGAGCAGGTTCTCCAGGGCGCGTTGGACTGCGTGCGCCAGCTGGGACAGGACCTGTCGGGATTGGATGACCGCCACCCCAAGGTCCGCGCCGCCCAAGAAGCCGCGCAGGACGGCGAAGAAGTCCTGATGCTCTGCCAGATCGAACAGGACGCCGAGGCTGCCACCGACGCAATTACCCTGCTGTTGCAATTGAAACGAGAGCTCACTCCCGCCTGAGACGGACCCAACTGCGGATTGCCCGCCGCACCAAAGGAAATTACAGATGTTCGCCGATCCCCTTTCTGCTCAGACGTCCTCCACGCCCGCCACGCAGGTAACCACCGGTTCTCCCGCCGGTTCTCCCACAGGGCATCCCCCTTCAGGGCACGCCACATCCCTGCGGGCCGCAGACCGCCCCAGCAACCTGTCGGCGGGGCTTGCCCCGCTCGAAGATGTGGCCAAACAGATCGCAGAGCTTGATGACGCCATCGCGGCATTGCAGTCCAAGAGCAGCGCGGCACAGCCCGGCCCGATCGACAAAAAGCTTGCCGCCCTGCGGGCCCAATTGGCGGCGTTTGAACCCTCTGTGACCCTGTTGGGGCAGGTCAAATCCGGCAAGACAACGCTGGTGAATGCCATGGCCGGTTGGGCCGATCTGTTGCCGTCGGATGTGACGCCCTGGACCTCGGTTGTGACCTCCCTGCATCTGCGGCCCAAAGGCCATGCCACTGCAATGCAAACCTCGGCCTCGTTCCGCTTCATGACCGCCGAGGAATGGGACCGCCTGTTGCACAAAGGCGGGCGTATTGGTGAAATGGCCGGCCGCGCGGGGGCCGAAAGCGAACTGCAGAAGATCCAGACACAGATCACCGAAATGCGCCATCGCGCAGAAACCCGTCTGGGGCGCAAATTTGAACTGCTGATGGGCCAGAGCCACGACTACGGTTACTTCGACAAAAACCTGATCGAACGCTACATCTGCCTGGGCGATGACTTTGGGATCGATGATCGTGATCCAGAGGCCACAGACGCGCAGGGCCGGTTCGCCGATATCACCCGCAGCGCTGACTTGTACCTTGGCTCGGACAGCCTGCCCTGTGGTCTGTGCCTGCGCGACACGCCGGGCGTGAATGACACCTTCATGATGCGCGAACAGATCACCATTCAAGCCCTGCGCGACAGTTCGCTGTGTGTGGTGGTGCTGTCGGCGGCACAGGCGCTGTCTTCCGTTGACCTTGGGCTGATCCGCATGCTGTCGACCCTGCAGGCCGAACAGGCGGTGATCTTTGTGAACCGCATTGACGAACTGGCAGACCCCGCTGCCCAAATTCCAGAGATCGAAGCCAGCCTGCGCGCCACGCTCAGAACCGCCCTGCGCGATGGTCAGAGCGGCGATCCCGTGCTGCCGCAAATCCTGTTTGGCAGCGCCTATTGGGCGGCGCGTGTTCTGACCGGCGAAACCGAGGCAATGGTGCCCGCGTCTTCATCGGCGTTGCTGAACTGGGCGGAACACAGCGCCCGGGCGCCGGACGCACCCGAACGCCTGACAGCGGTCAGTTCCGCACAGGAAATGATCTGGGAGCTGTCCGGCCTGCCCGCCCTGTTTGAGGCCCTGTCTGACCGGATCGCCACCCGCGAGGCGCAGCCAATGCTGCAACAGATCGCCGAAAGCGCAATCACCCTGGCCTCGGCTCAAGAGGCCGCACAGGGCGTTGCGATTGCTGGCACCGGTTCGCACGGCGCAACCGCACCGCTTGCAGATCTGCTCCCCAATCTCGAGGCGCTGGCTGCACGGCATCTGCATGCCCTCGATGCTGAGGTCGATACCGTTCTCACCGCCTTTGCCGAACGGGCAGACCGGGCCCATGCGACCTTTGTGGAACGCGCGACCCACGCGCTGATTGCCCATCTGGAAGATCAGGGTGAAGGCCGCGTCTGGAGCTATGATCCGGCCGGGCTGCGGATCCTGTTGCGCGGCGCCTATTCGGTGATGGGGACACGGGTCCAAAACGTCGCCCGCAAACGCTATGAGGCGGCGGTCACCGATGCGGCGGGACTGCTGTTTGATCACTTTGGCGAGGCCGTGGCGGGCATCCGGCTGGCCGTTCCCGAACCGCCTGCGCCCGGCGCGCCCGTGGCCCTGGCGCAGGCGATTGCGCTGGACTTCAACGACAGCTGGTGGACCGGCTGGTGGCGGCGCATGCGTGGCTATCAGGCCTTTGCCAAAACATTCCGCCGCCTGATCGAAGGCGAAACCGAAGATTTCATGCACCAGCTCAAAACAGTGCAAACCGAAACCCTGCGCCGGGACATGCGCGCCCGCCTTGCCGAAAGCCTGCACACGCTGTGCCAGATCGCCGCGCAGATACAAGAGGCCACCGATGCCGATCCCCGCGCCATGCTTGCTGATGACAACGGGGACACCCCTGTTCGCCACGCCGCACTTCAAGTTCTGTTGCGCCATGCGCAGGCGCCGGAAGCCCCCGCTCCTTAATTTTCTGACAAACGCCCTCTCACTCAAACCCGGAGACCGCCATGCCCGATGCCTTCACCAGCCCCCGCAAACCGCGCATTGCCCTGATGGGAGAATTCAGCGCCGGCAAAAGCAGCCTGACCAATTTGCTTCTTGGGGGGCGACCCCTACCCGTTCAGGTCACCGCAACGCGCCTGCCGCCTGTGTGGATTTCCCATGGCGAGGAATTCGTCGAACTGGTCGACCATCAGGGCCAGACCCAAGAGCTGCCCCTGGCAGAACTGCGGAATGTCTCGGTCAAGGACGCGCAGCTTATTCGCGTGCAGCTGCCCGCTGAAACGCTGGAGCTGAGCGACCTGATCGACATGCCGGGGATCTCTGATCCGAACATGCCCGGCGACGTTTGGGAGAAAATCCTGCCCGAAGTCGACAGCCTGCTGTGGTGCACCCCAGCGCAGCAAGCCTGGCGCCAGAGCGAAGCCGCCTTCTGGTCGATGTTGCGCTCGCAACTCAAAGCGCCCGCAACCCTGGTTCTGACCCATTTCGACAAGCTGCTGACGGAACGGGATCAGGCCCGTGTTCTGCACCGTCTGGATCAGGAAACCGCCGGTGAATTTGCGGGGATCTTCCCTTTGTCGCTGCCTCTGGCGCTGGATGCGGGCGAGGATCTGGAGGCCTGGCAAAACAGCGGGGCAGATCGCTTTGTAGAGCATCTGGTCAACATCCTGCTGCATTGGGACAGCCATCTTCTGCCTGCCGTTGCGCCAGAACCAGAACAAGCCCCCATTGCTGCGCCACAGACGGCCGAGGACACCGCCGCAGACATGGCCCTGACACGGGCCGCAACTTCCGCGCGGATTTTGCCCCGTCGGGTCCGCCCGCACCCCAAAGGCACCCCCCGCCCAGACCGCCCAGAGCCGCGCGCACACCGTGAATGTGTCACCTCACTGCGGTCTTAAACCCATCTTGCGAAAGCCAGTTACCCGCCCATGCCGACCCCTTCGCCTCTTTCCTTTTCTGACGCGCTGCAAGCCGCCCTGTCTTCGGTGCGGATGCAGGTGCCCGACTGTGTGCTGGTGGCCTATTGCGATCTTCAAAGTCAGCTTGCCCTGCGTCATGAGGCCGAGCCTTTTGCCCCGCAGGAAAAACTGGACCGCATTACACGCGAGGGGCTGGTTGCCTCGTCCTTGTTGGAAAGCGCGCAAGCCGCGCTGCCCGCAAGCGCCGGGCCACGACCTGCAGCCTTTAGCATTATGACGTGGAGCCAAACCGGAGAGGTTATGACCATCACCAAAACCGCAGCCGCACCAGAAAACGCGCTGCTGTGTTGTGCGCTGGCAGAGACCGACGTGGTGGCCCTGCGGGTTGCTGCAGAGGCTGCGATGCAGACGCTCGAAGGCTATGTTTGATGGCCCAGACCGCGCATCAGATCTCGCCCATAGTCGCGCCTTCCTCCTGGCAGGACAAACGCCAGCGGCTGCTGTTTGGCGATGACGCACCGGCGTCATTGCTGGTAACGGAACAGCTGCTTGCGCTGATTGACGACATTGTTCTGCCCCGGCGCGTGCGCCTCTTTCACGGCGACCGTGTAGTGGCCTGTTTCCTCATTGCACATCGAAAACTGCTTTCGGTAGAGATCGCGGGCCAACCGGTCGCAGCGGGGGACGCGGCCTCTTGTGCAATGCAGTTTGCCCGCGCCCTGCACAGGCTCAGCCAGCTGTTTCCAAAACTCGCCCCGGCGGGGGACACCACCGGCCCGTTGCCGCATCTTGACGTTACCCCCTGCCGCCTGCCCGAGACCGCGGCCAGATGCTGTGCCGCTCATCTGCGCAGCGCGTTGCTACATATCCCCGGCGGTCCGCAAACACCGTCTTCCGTATTCGATCGCGCGCTGGCTTCGGCGTGCATGGCCGCCACGGGTTCGGATCTCAGTGTTGTGGGCGCGACGCGTTTCCATGTGATGCTTGAAAAAACCCTTCAGTCCCTGTGCGTTGCCCCCAGCAACAGCGCCGAACGAGCCCCTGCGTTTCGCGCCTCTGCGATGCCATTGATGCAGATCCTGCCAGTGCACCCGGATGTGACGCTGGTGGTCAGGTACTGCCCGCACATCGGCCAATTATGGGCGGGCGTCTTTGCGCATGACACCCTCCCAATGCCAGCCGAACTCCTGTCAGCTCAGTTGACCTAGGCCGACGCCTCATCCGCTGATGGATCGCCATGATGGAAATCGAGAAACTCCTGAAATCCACGGCGCAGGAAAACGTCCAGATCTGCGACACTCATTGGGCGGGAGAAGAAAAACCCCTGCAGAATATCGCAGCCCATGTCCCGCAAAAGCTCCGCTTTGCGGGCCCGGTCCACACCTTCGGCAATCACATCCACATCCAACGAACGCGCCATATCAAGCACAGAGGCCACCATCCGTTCGGCCCGTTCGCTGTCGCCAAGGGGCATGACGATATTGCGATCAATTTTTAGGGCATCAGGCTCAATCTCGAGCACCCCATTGATAGAGGCATGCCCCGATCCGAAATCATCCACATCGATTTGGAAACCGAGATCCCGCAGCGCATCAATAACAAAGATCAGCGCATCGCCTGCGTCTTCGCAGGAAATGGACTCCAGAATTTCAAAGACATAGCCGTCCCTTCCCTGCGGAATAGCGTCTGCCACCGTGGCTAGAAAGTCAGGCGCAAGGAGGCGCGGCGCGCTGACATTGAAAGCCACACGCGGCACGGTCAAACCCTGCGCCCGCAGCTGTTCCACAGCTGTCACAGCGGATTCAAAAATCACCCGGTCCAGCTCTGCTTCCATGCCCAGTTGCTGTGCAATTGGCAGAAACACATGAGGGGAAAGAATACCTTCATTGGGATGATCCCAGCGCGCCAGCACTTCGACACCTGCGACCTCCCAACCGTCGGCGAAATGTTGCGTCTGGAAAAAAGGAATAATCTCGCCATTTTGAAGCGCATGCCCCAACCGGTCGGCAAGCGCCCGATCCCGGATCTTGGCCAGGCGCATTTCAGTGCTGAAGACTTCAACCGTGCCACGGCCGGATTCCTTGGCTTTGTACAAGGCGGCATCCGCATTGCTCAGCAGTTCGGACGGATCGGCTCCCTGATTGCCCGCGGCAATGCCAAAACTGGCCCCATAATAGCAGCGTTTATTGCCAAAAATGACCGGCTTCAAAACTTCGCTAAGAAGCGATTGGGCCATTCTTTCGGCAACTTCGAGTGTGGTTCCGGACGCACAGAGAATTACAAATTCATCACCGCCAACCCGCGCAGGAAGGTCATCCGGGCCGCAGTGTTCCTTGAGAATGGACGCCACATGTTGCAGGACATGATCGCCGGCTTCATGGCCCAGAATATCGTTCACCTGTTTGAAACGGTCCAAGTCGATGCGAACGAGGGTCACATCCGCCTGTTCCAGCCGTTCGTACAATGCCCGATCCAGACACCGGCGATTGCCAAGCCCGGTCAAAGGATCGGTGAGAGACAGATACTCCATACGATCCTTGGCGTTTTGCAGGGCCTCGGCCACCTCGCGCTGCTCGCGTTCGCTGCGCACAAGATCGGTGATTTCAATGCGCGTCAGGACCTTGTCGCCATGCGCTGTTGGCCTGCCCCGTACAATCATATGGCGGTCTCCCGCCATTTCCATTTGGCGTTCAAAATGAAAACCCGCGGCCTCCATCTGGCGCATATGGGAACGGACAAACTCTTCGGCAGACAAGTCGCCCAGATCATATTCCCCGTCTTCTGCCACACGGATCCCAAGATCAAAAAGTGTTTCACCCAGTTTGACAAAGTCCGGCTTACCGGCAAGCAAATTGCTGTATTGCGGATTACAGGCCACGATCCGGTTGTTGCTATCCACAATAGCAAAACCTTCACGCGCTGCTGCAATGGCGCTGGTAAAACGCTGCGTGATCAGATCAAGTTCGCGGGTTTTTTGCGCCTGCAGCCGCCATGCGCGCAGCAACTGCCGTGACAGAAAAGAAAACACGACCGCCAGGGCGACGCTGACAATACCGGTGCCAAACTTAACAATACGGGCGATCTTTTCCTCGACCACATCCACATAGGGTTGGAAATGCAGGCTGTCGCGCCGCATCGTCTCTAGGCTGGACACCAAGTCTTTGGCGGTGGCAATGGCGCTTTGCGTCAGTATCGCATGTTGTGGTTCCGGCAGCAGCAACATCGTTGCCTGCTCAACTGCCCGTTCGGACTTGGTAATGTCCTGCGCGCAAATCTCCAGTGCGCGGCCAGCGCCCATTTGCCGAAACGCCATCCGATCCACTGCCGACAGCGTGTCCAGACACCAGCGCGCCTGATTTCCCGCATGGTCGATCTTTTCCATGAGCGCCAGAACGTCCACAGGCCCCGGCACCCGTTGTTTCGTTGCCAGCGCCAAAGCGTCATGTACCGTGCTCAGATGGATCAGGTTCCGCTCGCGATATTCGCTCGCCAAGAGCAGGTAGCGATACCCCAAGAAAGATACCCCAGTCGCCGTCACCAACAACAGTGCAAACAACGCAAGGATCGGGCCCAACTTCATTCAAACCGCCTTTTTCAAACCACTTACTCAAGCCTTCGGTCCTTGTAACAAGGCAATCTTGCACTTCACTTAATCCTCAGTTTGCAAGTGCAGAGAATGCGGCGCAGAGCGGTCCTGAACGCAAAACCACGATCAAAAAGTATCCTTACCGTGGCAGGCCACCGGTACCCTATCGCCAAAAGAAAACGGGGCGCTTGGCGCGCCCCGTGTCCGATTGTTCAATCTGTGAGGCCAGAAGGCCCGCCCTTAGTGGCGCAGCAGCGCGGCTTCATGCTTTTTCAGCACCCGGCGCGCCGCCACATAGGCATCGACACCATCGCGGGTCGCCAATTCTGGGAAGATTGCGAGGATCTCCTCGCGCTGTTCACGGCCCACACCTTTGAGGGACATGTCGCCGGGCTGGAAGCTTTCGGTCCAGGCACCGTCGGACAACACAACCTCGTGCTGGTCGAACATGATGTGGATGTATGTCACCTCATCATTGCCCAGACGTTCCACGCCTTCCAGGCCAACCAGATGCTTGGCTGCCACAAGAACCTCGTTCTCTTCAAACAGCAGCTCGACCTGACCAGAGTTCACCAGAACGCGGTGGTTCGGCGACACAACCATGTCCCGCTGCGGCTGGCCTTTGCCCAATGCGCCTGCGCGGATCATCACCGGACGCAGCTTGCCTGCCTCAGAAAGCTCCTCGGTCGACATGGTGCGCACGCCGGCCCAGCGGATGGTCTGCAGGCCATTGTCACGGGTGATGACCTGATCGCCTTCCTTCAGCAGCTCGACAGCGACCTCGCCCCGCGGGGTTGCAATCAGCGTGCCCGGAGTGAAGCAGGGGATGATCTCTTCGATTTCCGTGAAGTCCAGACGACCTGTCTCGTTGCCGTCTTCGTCGAAGTAGGTGACAAAGCCGTCGACACCGTTGCCGTTGCTGTCCGGACCGGTGATGGTCACGGTCAGATCCCCGTCCGGATCCTGAATAGAGCCCGTCAGGTCCAGCACGTCATAGTCGTCGCCCGCGCCGCCACCATCAACGGTATCGCCTGCGGTGACGTCCTCAAAGGTGTCGCGATCTGCGCCACCGTCCAGGCTGTCAGCACCGATACCACCGGACAGGACGTCATCGCCGCTGCCACCAAGAAGGGTGTCGTCCCCCTGACCGCCGATCAGGCTGTCGTCATCGGCGCCGCCATCGATCAGGTCATCATCAATGCCACCATCAATCGTGTCATTGCCGGTTTCACCATAGAGCGTATCGTCGTCATCAGCGCCAAAGATAAGGTCATCGCCTTCGCCGCCATAGACCAGATCCTGACCATTGTCGGGCGCCAGATCCGGGCCAAACGGGTTGGAGCCATCATCTTCGATGTTCAGGCTGTCCAGACCATCATCCGGGTCATTGCCCGCGTAGATGGTGTCATTGCCAATGCCGCCGAGGATGGTGTCGCTGCCCTCGCCGCCGACAATACGGTCCGCCCCTTCGTCGCCGGTGATGGAGTCCGCATCAATGCCGCCGTCGATTTCGTCGTTGCCGCTGCCACCAATAATCGTATCAGCGTCATCACCGGTCGAGATGGTGTCATCGCCAGAGCCGCCATCGACAAAGTCGCGGTCGTCTTCGGGGTCATCGTCTGCCGGGAACAGGCCGGGGTAGCCGATATCCGGGCGAATTTCGCCATTTCCTGTTTCAATCAGGTCATTGCCACCCTCACCGAGAACACTGTCGCTGCCCTCGCCGCCAAGAATGGTGTCACGATTGCCACCGCCCAGCAGGGTGTCGTCCCCTTCGCCGCCGTCCAGCGTGTCCTGTCCGCTGCCGCCTTTGATCGAGTCGTCGCCTTCCTCACCAACGAGGCTGTCATTCCCCGTTCCGCCGCGAATGTCATCGTCGCCTTCGCCTGCAAAGACGGTGTCATTGCCGCCACCTGCTTCGATAATATCGTCGTTGGGGCCTTCACCCGGCAGGATTTCGTCGTTGTTGTCGACCCTATCGCCTTCGGGGTCGCCGACGTAATCCACGTCGATCAGATCACCGCCATCGGTGCCCTCGACAATACCGTCCAGCGGCTGGTCGTTCACAGTCACATCAACTGTTGCAGAGTCCGTGCCGCCATTGCCATCGGAAATGCTGTATTCAATGGTGGTCGGCCCTTCAAAGCCCGCATCCGGGGTAAAGGTCAGGGTGCCATCGCCATTGATCACAACAGTCCCGTTCGGGCTGGTGGCCTCGGTCACGGTCAGATCGTCACCATCCACATCGGTGTCATTGGCAAGAACCGGAATAACAACCGCGGTCTCGAAGTCGGTGGATGCAGTGTCATCCTCGGCAACCGGCGCGTCGTTGACCGGGGTCACGTCGACCGTGACGGTCCCCTCGTCCGAGCCGCCTTCCCCGTCTTCGACCGTATAGGTGATCTCGGCCGGGCCGTTGTAGTTCTCGTCCGGCGTGAAGGTCAGCGTGCCATCGGGGTTGATGGTCACATCACCGTTCGGGCTCGACGCCGCAGTCACCGTCAGATCATCGCCGTCCACATCGCTGTCATTGCCCAGAACATCGATGATGATCGGGGTGTCTTCCGGCGTGGTCGCAGTGTCATCCTCGGCAACCGGCGCGTCATTGACCGGGGTCACGTCAACCGTGACGGTCCCCTCGTCCGAACCGCCTTCCCCGTCTTCGACCGTATAGGTGATCTCGGCCGGGCCGTTGTAGTTCTCGTCCGGCGTGAAGGTCAGCGTGCCATCGGGGTTGATGGTCACATCACCGTTCGGGCTCGACGCCGCAGTCACCGTCAGATCATCGCCGTCCACATCGCTGTCATTGCCCAGAACATCGATGATGACCGGGGTGTCTTCCGGCGTGGTCGCAGTGTCATCCTCGGCAACCGGCGCGTCGTTGACCGGGGTCACCGTCAGGTTGACGGTCGCGGTGTCGCTGCCCCCAAAGCCGTCCTCAACCGTGTAGGTGAAGCTGTCGTCACCGTTGTAATCCGCATCCGGCGTATACGTGAAGGTGCCGTCCGGGTTCTGCACCAGGGTGCCGTGCTCCGGATCGGTGAAGCTGACAACGGTCAGGTCATCACCATCGCCATCGGTGTCATTGGCCAGCGGGTTGAAGGTAACGCTGGTATCTTCGTCCAGCGTTTCGCTGTCGTCCTGCGCGTCCGGGTCAACATTCTGCGGATCGGTCAGGATGGTCTCGATCTGCGAGAACTCAAGCGTTTCCCCGTTTTCAAACGTGACAGTCCCGGTGACGGCCCCGCTGTCGGTGGCATCTGTGGTCTGGTCAATGGTCACACGACCCGCGCCGCGCAGATCCAGCGTATCATTGTCAGCCGTGTCGTCAGGGCCTGCGCCGCCGGTGATCACGTCGCCGTCGCCATCTTCACCCGAAGCCACAACAAAGGTGTCATCGCCACCTTCACCGTACAGAACATCCGCGCCCTCTCCGCCGATCAGGGTGTCATTGCCACCCTCGTCGCCTTCGGTGGTTTCAACGGTGGTAAAGCTCAGGTCGGCAATGCCAACGGTGCCGGTGATCGAGGCGACCTCGCCCGGACCGTGGATAATGGTGACTTCGCTCACCGGACCCGGGATGGTCACGGTGACGCTGTCTACCGCGCCGGAACCTTCGACGCCCGGGTTGGAAGCCCCGCCCGAGTCGATCTCGACGCTGCCATCGGGGTTTTCGGTCACGACATGGTGCGCCGTGTTGGTCACCTGAATTTCGACCGGATTGCCATCGGCATCCAGCGCCAGAATGGTGAACTCATCGTCCCAGCTGCCTGTACCTTCGTCGATATCGAACAGTTCAAAGGTCAGGTTTTCAACCGGGGTGTCAAAGGCGATCTCGACCGGTGCATCATCGTTCTGGCTGGCGCGCTGCAGAACGTCCGTGCCGCCAATATTGCCCGTGGTCCAGCCCGAACCAGAGGTATAGGTCACATCGACCTCTTCGCCACCGCTGGTCAACGTAGTGGAACCAGAGGCAGGCAGACCGCTCCAGTCGAGGGTGTAGTCTTCGCCACCGGAGACGACACTGCCCGCAGAGCCGCTGTCGCCATAAATGGTGTCGTCGCCGGTGCCACCCAGCAGGCTGTCATCACCCTGCTGACCATAGATCAAGTCCGCATCTGCACCGCCGTCGATGGTGTCGTTGCCGGTGAACTCGGTTGTGGATAGGACGTCGGTGTAAGCTGAAATCTCATAAGCCGTGCCAAAGCTGGTGGCCCCGTCTGTATCCACATGCTGGATCTGCAACGAGGTGAACGGGATCTGAATGTCGAGCGTGGCGACCGCCGGATCTACACCAGAACCCGCCACAATCAACCCCGTCACGGCTCCATTTGCAGTGATCGCGTAATCGCCGCTCGGGTCGTTCAGGGTAACAAGCCCTTCGGCAATCGCTTCATTCAGGTCGAGTGTGACGCCATCCAAAACGATGAACCACTCTTCACCTATATTTGTCCCGTTGAATGCGATTGAAGTGCCTGCGACTTCTTGGCTGAAGCTGTGGGTGTGGGTCTCGTTGTCGCCGTCGTTGGAATTTGCGACCCAATAGCCGTCCAAACCGTTATACGCGACCGTGTCGGGGGTTCCGATACTACTGGTGACGGTGTGCGTGACCACATCACCGTCCTGATTGGTAAAGCTCGCCTGTTTGGTAACATCTGCTGTCGCAGTGTAGGCATAGGTCAGCTCGCCGGTACCATCCCCGTAGATGGTGTCTTCGCCGCTTCCGCCCAGAATACTATCATCGCCGTCCTGACCATAGATCAGGTCCGCGCCTTCCCCGCCATCAATGGTGTCATCGCCGGGTTCTCCGGTGTCCACGACGCCTTCGGGCGCGTCAAAATAGACGTCCGAGAACCAGATGCCAGAGTTGTAGTCGCCTTCACCGTGGTCGATCACAATGCGCGACACGGGGCCTGCGACCTCGACCAGCGCAGAGAATTGGGCGCTGTCTTCATCTGCATAATGACCAATGCTGCCCGGTGCCGTTTCAAAGCCGGTGCTGCCAGAGGCGCTGAGGCCACTGCCCAGGGTGAAATCGACCGGGATTTCGTTGCCGTCTGCATCATAGGCGCGCACAGATACGATGGCCGAGCCATCCGCGTCATTGATACGGAAGTCGAGGTTTTCAACGCCTTGATCAAAAGTCAGCTCGTAGCTGGCAGAGCCACCGGCCGCAGGCGTCAGATCAGAGCTGAAACCGCTGGTGTTGTCGATGGTCTCTGAGCCGTCATCAATGCCGGATACATTCTGTTCTTCGATGGCAAACTGGTTCTCTGCGCCGCTGCTGGACAGCACGCGGAAGCCAACGGTCACATTGCCGGTGTCCTGTGTGACGTCGGAAATCGCAGTGCCGTCGGTGATTGCACCACCGTTCAGTTCGTCCCACTCAAAGCTTTCGCGTACGAATGTGGCCTCGGCAGCAGACGCATTGTCACCATAGATGGTGTCTGCGCCGGTGCCGCCGTCGATGCTGTCGTCGCCAGAGCCGCCTTCAACCAGATCATCGCCGCCGCCTGCGGTGATGGTGTCATTGCCACCATTGCCCAGGATGGTGTCGTCGCCATTGGTGATCAGGTCGCCGCCGCCATCGGTGGCGCCGTCCGCGTCGTCGTAGCCCACATCCATGACTTCACCGGTGGCCTCACCGTCCACAACCCCATCCGGCTCTGGTTCGGGGGCGACGATGGTGCCATAAGGCAGCGCGTTGTCGTAGTAGTCGATCTGACCATAGCTGATCACATCCCCCGCATTGATGGGGCTGCTGGTCGAGATGCCGAATTCCGAAGAGGTATATGAGCTCGAACCGATCACCCAATAGGTGCCGGTTTCGCCAGTTGTTTCGTTGTAATAGGTGCCGGACCCCAAGGCATAAATATTTTCGCCCGCTTCAAGGTAGGTCGTGCCTTCGTCAGAGACGTCCTCGGTCAGAACCTGATTGTCGCCGCTGTCGTTCGCACCATACGCGCCCGGTTGATCCTCGAGGTAGCCGTCATCGTCGGTCAGGTTGACGGTGATCGCGTTCAGATCCCCATCTGTCGCGGTCGCGGGTTCGCCGCCGTCGTAAAACACACCGCCCAAGGTCGCGGTGATATTGAGGTCTTCGAAGGTATAAAGTGTAAACTGGCGAGGTGTTGTCATCGTAAATGTCCTTATGCTGTCAGCGAGCCCGTGGGGCGCGTGTCAAGTCGGGCTCAGCCGATCAAAAGAAGAGTCGTTTGGGTCAAAGCAGAGTTTACGGACGCCATCCGCTGGTCCTGCACCGCGGTCGGCGCAGTGGAATATTGGCTCTGATAAATCGAATTCATCGACGTGATCATCAAACTCTCCTCTTCAAGATGCCCAGTCCACAGCGCAACAGGCGCGGCGGGGACATGACTTTCCGGGGGAAGCAGACCGAAATCCAAATAGCAGCATGGGCGGACGCAACGCGTCCGCGACAGAATTCCAAGGCGGGCGCTTGGCAGAGCCCCCGCTTTGCGCAATTCCCTCCGTTCTCAGAGGAAGAGATTTGCCTGTCTATGTCGTGACGAAAGCGTACCCCCGTCACCTCACTCCATGCCGACGCCAGGCGTCAGACCACCATCCCCAGATGGGCAGTAATGGAGGTACCCCATCAAGGGGCTGCGGAAAAAGATAAAAATGCCAATAAATTCTCCCCATTTTTTAAGAGCCTATTCAATAGACACGTTGTAGGCAGGAAACCGGTGTGTGCCGCCTGCCATATTTTCAACTTAGAGGCGCTGGGAATTCTCGGATTTGGTTGGCAATAAGCGGCTTGACGCCCTGATTGTTTCCCGTTTCCGGAAATAATGCCCCTTTTTGGCCCATATTTGCGCAAGGGCGGAAATACTGCGCCTGCTTCAGTCGACAAGACACAGGCCAAATGCCCTGCCCGCCCCACAGTTGCCGAAATGGAACCAATGCCACCGCTTTGGCAAGAATTCCGCACGCCCCGACAGCCAACCATCGATGAAACCGAATCACTTTTGGTCCAAAAACTAACCTATCGGTCGGGAAACCGTTCAAAGGAAAGAAGGGCGCAACCCCCGTTTGGGACTGTCTGGAGGCACTCAGCAAGAAATGGCCACTCTCGGCACGACGGCCTTCGCCTGCCCCTTGATAGGGTCACGAGCTTGCGCCATGAAAGGACACCCGCTTTCGGCCCCCCTATAAAGATCCCGCACATCCAGCTATGCCGCCTTCCCTTTCGGATCCTCCGTTTCAACCCACCTGCGCTGCGCCCGACGTTCTCCCGCTTGGGCTGGACAGCTTTGTGGTGCGTTTCGCCACCCATGGGGGCCGCGACCACCCAGGGGCGGTGCAGGCTTATGCGCAGGCTTTCAAAGAGATCGCCTTTGATGGTGTGGTCGAGGTGGCCCTGGCGCTGGCGTCGTTGCGCGTGGTGTTTGACCCGGCCCGAACAGATGTCGGGGCGCTGTCTGCGCTGCTCAGAGATCTGGCTGAAAGCCGCGACTGGTATCAGGACGGCAGCCCTCCGCCCCGTCGACGGTGGCAGATCCCGGTGGCTTTTGGTCCTGATTTCGCCCCACAACTGACCGAGGTCGCAACCCTGACCGGGCAAACCACCCAGGAAACGATCAGGACACTGACAAACACAGACCTGCGGGTGCTGGCCATCGGCTTTGCACCAGGGCAGCCCTATATTGGGCTCTTGCCGCCCGTGTGGGACTTTCCCCGACAAAGCGACCTGACCCCCGAAGTTCCGGCGGGCGCGCTCACGGCCGCGCTGCGACAGCTTGTACTCTTTGCCAACCCCAGCCCAACCGGCTGGCGTCAGGTGGGGCTGACCGCCTTTCGCCCCTTTCTTGCCGATCGCAACACTGCGTTCCTGCTGGACGCTGGCGATGCGCTCTGCTTCCGCGCCGTTTCTGACGCTGAAATGCACAGTCTTTTGGCAGACAACCGCGACGGCCGCGGAGGCGCACGTTGCGAAATCCTGTCATGACACAATTGCAAATTCTTCAAGCCGCCCCGGGGCTGAGCCTGCAAGACATGGGCCGCAATGGTCTGGTCAGCCAGGGCGTATCCCCCGGTGGCGCGGCCGACCGGCTTGCTCTGCTCGAAGGCGCTGCGCTGCTGTCTTTGCCTGCGCCCCTGGCCGCGCTCGAAATGGCCGGTGCCGGTGGGGTCTTTACGGCCACTGCCCCTTTGCGCATCGCTTTGACCGGCGCGCCAATGACCGCCACGTTAGAGGGGCAGCCTTTGGCATGGAATGCGTCCCATTTGCTGCCTGTCGGCGCAGAGCTTCGGATTGGCGGCGTGCGCGCGGGCACCTACGGCTATCTGAGCTTCTCTGCGCCTGTGTTGTCTGCGCATCTGCCAACAGGCACCGCTGTGACACCCTGGCAGGGCAGTATTGCCACGCATTTCGCCGCAGGGATCGGAGCGCGGCTGACAGCGGGCTGCCAGCTGGAATTTGGCGACGCCGTTCAAACGGACGCCCCTCCGCTGTGTTTGCCAACGGACACCCGCTTTGAGGGCGGGCTTTGCCGGGTGATGCCGGGTCCGCAAACCGATTTGTTTGCAGCCGAGACATGCGCCCGTTTCTACGACACCCGCTTCACAAAAGGTCAGCGCGCCAATCGGCAGGGCGTCGCGCTGGAAAGCACAGGGCAAGGCTTCTCGACCCCGGCGGCCACCGGCCTATTGTCTGATTTCATTGCCGCAGGTGACATCCAGATGACCGGCGATGGCCAGCCCTTTGTCCTACTCAGCGAATGTCAGACCATCGGCGGCTATCCGCGACTTGGCACTGTGCTGCCCGAAGATCTGCCCCGTGTGGCACAATGCCAACCCGGCGCCACTTTGCAATTCCAGCAGGTGACACTGGATATGGCCCGTGATGCGATGCGATGCGACAGTGAAATCCTATCTGCCTTGCGCCAGAAACTGACCCCCCTCACCCGAGCACCGCAAGACATTCGTGACCTGCTCAGTTACCAATTGGTCAGCGGCGTCACCGCCGGGGATGATCTGGACATCCCATAGCGCCAAACCAACAGGAGCCCCCATGTCTTCTCAGCCCAAAACCATCGACCTGAACGCCGACATGGGCGAAAGCTTTGGCCCCTGGACCATGGGCAATGATGCCGCCCTCTTGGACATCGTGACTTCGGCCAATGTCGCCTGCGGATTTCACGCGGGCGATGCCGACACAATGGCACAGACCATGTCAGAGGCCGTACGCAACGGTGTTGGTCTTGGCGCACATCCGGGCTTTGCGGACCTGCAAGGTTTTGGTCGGCGTCGGGTGTCGCTGTCGCCGCGGGAACTGGCCAACCTGGTCACATACCAGCTGGGGGCAGCTCAGGCGATGGCGCGGGCGGCAGGCGGCCAGCTGCGCCATCTGAAACTGCATGGTGCGCTTGCCAATATGGCCAGCGAGGACGAAGCGATTGCCCGCGCCTGCTATGAGGCCGCACTGATGGTGGATCCCGAACTGGTCATTTTCGCCATTTCCGGCACGGCGCAGGAACGTGTCGCCCGTGCGCTTGGCTGCACTTGGGCGGGCGAAATATTTGCCGACCGTGCGTATAATGACGATGCAACTTTGGTATCACGCGGGGAACCCGGCGCGGTCATCCACGACCCGGCCGAGGCCGCGGATCGGGTCCTGACGATGCTCCACGATGGCGCCCTTCTTGCGGCCAGTGGCGCACGCATACCGGCACAGATTGACACCATCTGCCTGCATGGCGACGGCGAGACTGCGCTTCAGATGGCACGGCACCTCAAAGCGCGACTGGAAGGGGAAGGCTATGCGCTGGCGCCGGCGAAAGGCGTCCGCATTTAACAGCGAACACAACAGCACAGGACCCAAAAGCCCACCAGAAAAACGCGAACTCTCATGCTCAGGATCTTTGGGGATATTCAGCCAGTCTCACATCAGAGTGTGAATGGTGCGGTCGAGAAGACTCGAACTTCCACGGGAGTTACCCCACAGCGACCTCAACGCTGCGCGTCTACCAATTCCGCCACGACCGCACTGTCTTAGGCTTGGTGAAGGGGCGTATAGACCAGCCCGCTGGGGATGTGAAGAGCAAAATCGCGTTTTTTTCGACTTTTGGCCGAAACAGGAAAAAAGGGGGCACGAACCTGTCGCGCCCCCTCGCTAAAGCCTTGCTTTCTGGGGAAAACCACCCCGGAACGGATCAGTCACCAAGTGAGAAACTTGGCAGGCCAGTGCCTTCAGCTGCGGCCGGCACCGGCTGCGCCAATGTCTGACCGCCCAGACCCGCCGCAGCTGCCTTCAAAAGCGCAATGCGTTCAGGTTGGCCGGGCGCAAAAACCGGCTCTGCCCCGCCATCCAGCGCGGTCAGCGCAGTGGAATACCAGTCCTGCGCCTGGCTCACCATTGGGGCCACACCAAATCCCAAGGCCAGATGGTGACCCACCAATTCGGCATAGGGGCGTTTGCCCAGTCCGGACATGGTCAGCGCGGCGCCCAGCGCCACATCCATATTGTCGCGGCGATACCCGGAGTAGAGGCAGATGCCCGCGGTCACCTCGAGCTGCTCCAAAGACATGTTGGACGACAGGATGAACTTCTGCACCTCGGCAATCAGCGCGGCAGAACTGCGGGTGGGCAGCTTTGCCAGATAGGGCTGCACAGCGGGGCCAAACTGGTCGCATTGCGCATCAACCTGCGCGGGCGTTACCCCTGACAGGTTGCTGACCAGCGTTTCGCCCTTATTGATCGCATAAGAGCGCGCCAGACAGAATTGTTCGCCCAGCGCCAGTTCCGGGTCGGTCATCGTCGCCGCCGTGACATAGCCGCCGTTCGAACTGGTCAGCAGGCTCACCTTCGAACAATGGCTGGTCAGGGACGCGGTCTGCGTTGCGGGGGTCGGCGCCTGGAACAGCTGCAAACCACCCAGCCCCTGCTCGGGCTGTGGCGCTGTATTAGTCAGAACGGTGGCCTCTTGCTGCGGCTGAGGCGCCGGGGCTGCCGGTTGCGCCGGGGTGGCGGCCAACTGCGTCTGCGGCTGCTGATTCAGGCGGCAAGTGCCCTGATGACAGGAGAAATCCGCCACCGTCACACCCCGGGCAAGGAAATCGTTGCGCTGATAGCCACCGGGGGTAGACGCAAAGACCATCACCGAACACTGCGACGCCCCACACCAGAAAGACGACCCCGACACCGATGTGTCGATCATATAATCGTTGCGCCCGTCCCCATTCATATCCGCCAGCGAGATAAAACCCGAGCGTTGCAGCAATTGCTCTGCCGTGGGTTCGGCGCTGGCCGCAATTTCATCCACCGCATCCGAGACCTCAACGGGCAGACCGGCATAGCCATAGCCCCCGTGGCCAGAAGCCCCGCCACCGCCCATGGCTTCGTCGCGCCATACGATCAGCACATTGCGCACGCCATTCGGGCTTTGCATGGCTTTGATCACCTGCGGGCCGCCCACCAGAGCGCGGTTATAGGATGACACAAGGAAATCGCGTTCATATTGCGTCAGCCGCCCGGTGGCGGGAAAGCCCATATAGGCCTGATACTGGCTCGCCGCGGCGCGCGACCGGCTGCCGAACACACCGTCCGGGGTGCCCGCATTAAATCCAAAGTAATTGAGCGAGGTCTGCGTTTCGCGATTGGCAGCCCGCGCGGCACTGTAATTGCTGCTGCGCACAACGGTGCGTTTCTTTTGCTTGTTCTTATTGGCTTCATTGACGATCACGCCGCCAACAATACCGCCCAGCAAAGCGGCACCAAGATTGTCGGCTGCCACGGGATTTGCTGCTGTGGTCAACAGACAGGCCGCAAGTGCTGCCTTTAAGGGCGCGGCACGACGGGCTGTGGTTACAGATTTTGAAGATTGTATTTGGGTCTTGGGCTTGGAAGTCATGGGACGGCCCTCTATGCACTGGGAAACTTGGATACTACGTCTGCAGGATAACCCAGCCTTCGCCCTTGTGGCGAGTCCGGATATCCTGCAGCTTGTTCGCGCATAAGCGCGGCCCACACGAAAAGGAGACTTCGGCCTTGGTAGAATGGATCACATCGGATGCGCTTGTGCCCTATGAAGAGGCCGCCGCTTTTATGGAAGCGCGGGCAGAGGCGATTGCCAAAGGCGAGGCGGAGGAATGCATCTGGTTCCTGGAGCACCCGGCTCTTTATACGGCGGGCACCTCAGCCAATATCAAAGATCTGACCGACCCGGACCGCTTCCCGGTTTACGAGACCAAGCGTGGCGGCCAGTACACCTATCACGGGCCCGGCCAACGGGTGGTTTACGTGATGCTGGACCTGAACAAACGCGGCAAGGACGTGCGCAAGTTTGTTCAGCAGCTCGAAGCTTGGGTGATCAATGCGCTGAACGAGTTCAATATCACCGGCCACATCCGCGAAGGCCGAGTGGGGGTCTGGGTTGAACGCCCTGACCGCCCCCGCACCGTGACCGGCGCGCTGGCCGAAGACAAAATCGCCGCCATTGGCATCCGCCTGCGCAAATGGGTCAGTTTCCACGGCATTTCGATCAATGTGGAACCTGACCTCGACCATTTCAAAGGCATCGTGCCTTGTGGCATTACCGAATTTGGCGTCACCAGCCTTGTGGATCTGGGCCTGCCCGTGGGAATGGACGACGTCGATGTCGCCCTGCGCCGGGCCTTTGAAGATGTGTTTACTCCGCCGGAAGAGCACTGAACCCCGACCGCAGTCGGCCGCGCCAGAAGCGCCAGATCAGGATCGCTGCAAAAATCGTGGCCATGCTCCACAGGCCAACCGTCGGGTTGGCCCCAAAAACCGCCTTTGAAAACGTGCGGCCCGGCAGGAAATTCAACACCATCGGCAGGCCCATTCCAAAGGTCGCCAAGTTGCGCATTGCGCGTTCATGCGTGACGAGATCGCCGCGCACAACCGCACGAATGGCCACAACCAGCGTACCAAGTGTCAGCACCGCCAACCCATGCAGAGGGCTGAGCCAGCCAAACGTGCCGATCCCCGAGATCCCAAACGAACTCAGCGCCAGCACCGCAAGCGCCGCCACCCAAATATAGCCTGAGACCTTGTGGAGCCGATCCCGCCGCTGACGCCACAGTACCGTCGGCGTCAGGGCAAGCGCCGCAAGACCGGCAACACTATGGACCTGCACAATTGGTGAAACCGCGAGGAAGACGCTGAAATCAATGGAAAGACTTGCCAAGGGTGGGCTCCTTTGAGTTTATCAGGGGCCAAGAGACTGGCCGCAGAAAGTTCTGACCCGACCCTCGCCCAGCCTGCGCGCTGCCAAAAGCGAACATACGCCAATGGAAGGAAAACCACGTGGACTTCACCGCTCTGCACTTCGCGATACGTGAACTGCATGCCCTGATGCGGATACCGACCCCATGGATCTGTGCCGCAGGCGCAGGGTTGATCCTGGGGCTGCTGGCGCCTTTTGGCACCGAGGACACGTTGTCTCTGGCGATGCGGTTGTTCTATTGGGTGTTTCTGGCCTGCCTGACATTGTTTACCGGCAGCTTTGTGAATTGCCTGATGCGGTCTTTCACGCAACGCTTCCCGCCCCTACCCCATCCCGGCGGCATTGCAGTGGTGGCGCTTGTCGGAGGCGCAATCGGCGCGGCGGTTCTGGCTGAAGTGTTCTTCATGAACTGGCTGGTTTTTGGCCTGTCGCCTTTGCGCCGGGGATATACGGTGCCAATTGCGCTCAACACGCTTGCCATTTCCATTGTCGTCAACGGGCTGATTACATGGGTGACCGATCAGCTATCGCAAGACAGTGGGTCCCGAGCCGAGGCCGCCCCGCGTCCTGTGCCCGCGCTCATCAACAGGCTGCCCCTGGACAAACGCGGCGATCTGATTTCGCTGTCGGTGCAGGATCACTATGTCGAAGTGACCACCACCAAAGGACGGGAAATGGTTCTGATGCGGCTGACCGATGCCATTCGCGAAGCGGGCGGCGGGTTTCAGATCCACCGGTCGCATTGGGTCGCCGATGGTGCGGTGACCGCAGCCCAGCGCAAGAGTTCTGCAGCAGAGGTCACCCTGAGCGACGGGCGCGCACTGCCAGTATCGCGCACCTATCTTCCGGTTCTGAAGGAAAAAGGGCTGCTGCCGCGCTAGCGGCAGTGCCCAGATCCATCACAGCGCGGCGCGGATTTTTTCGGCGTGGCCCGCAATTGCATCCATATCGCCCATCTGACCTGCCGGACGCAGCGGCAGACCTTCGTGGCGCGGCAGCACGTGGAAATGCAGGTGGAACACTTCCTGCCCGCCCGCTGCTTCGTTGAATTGCTGAATGGTCACGCCTTCGGCCGCAAAAGCCGCCTTGGCGGCAACCGCCAGTTTCTGCACCGTGCGGATCACGGCCTCCAGCTGCGCGGGGCTGGCATCCAGCACATTGCGGCACGGGGTTTTCGGGATCACCAGCAGGTGCCCATCGGCACGGGGCATAATATCCATGAAGGCCAGCGTATCATCATCTTCGTACACAGCTGTCGACGGGATCTCGCCGCGCAGGATCTTGGCAAAGATATTGTCAGAATCATATGCGGGGCTCTGGTCGGACGCAGTCATGGGGCGCTCACTTTCGTTGATCTATTTGACGCGTTTGTGGCTGGCAATAGCCCCAAAGGTCAAGCCATCCGCGCCCAGAGCCCCCCTTTAGCGCTGACAGACAGGGTCCGACCGCAAAACCATCCGAAATTGCCAAGAGCTGGCCGCTACATGCGACAATTATTCTTGATCTAGATCAAACTCCGCCATTGATGGGTAACCATTGGCGATCTAGAACTAGCGGTGGAGGCAGAGCTGCCGGGGCTCCACCAATGTGCACGATTGTGTACGGGACCCCTGTTTAGGCCTGTCGGGTTTGAACAGGAGGCACCCCAAATGGCAGACGCAGCCATTCAAGGTCACGGCCATGAGGACGAGCGGAGTTTCTTCACCCGCTGGTTCATGAGCACGAACCACAAAGATATCGGCATTCTCTACCTAATCGTTTCGGCAATCGCGGGCTTCATTTCGGTGGCATTCACCGTCTACATGCGCCTCGAGCTGATGGATCCCGGTGTTCAGTACATGTGTCAGGAAGGCTTTATGGCCGATCCCTGTACACCCAACGGACACCTTTGGAACGTTCTGATCACCGGACATGGCATCCTGATGATGTTCTTCGTGGTGATCCCGGCGCTGTTTGGTGGTTTTGGCAACTATTTCATGCCGCTGCAGATCGGCGCGCCGGATATGGCGTTCCCCCGTATGAACAACCTGTCCTTCTGGATGTATGTGGCTGGCACCTCGCTGGCGGTCTGCTCTGTCTTCTCTCCCGGTGGCAATGGCCAGATGGGCTCTGGCGTGGGCTGGGTTCTGTACCCGCCGCTGTCGGTGAAAGAGGGCGGCTACTCCATGGATCTGGCGATCTTTGCGGTGCACGTGTCGGGCGCGTCCTCGATCCTGGGTGCGATCAACATGATCACCACCTTCCTGAATATGCGCGCACCGGGCATGACCCTGTTCAAAGTGCCGCTGTTCAGCTGGTCGATCTTTGTCACCTCCTGGCTGATCCTGCTGTCACTGCCGGTTCTGGCGGGTGCGATCACCATGCTGCTGATGGATCGCAACTTTGGCTTCACCTTCTTTGACCCTGCTGGCGGCGGCGACCCGATCCTGTATCAGCACATCCTGTGGTTCTTCGGCCACCCGGAAGTGTACATCGTGATCCTGCCGGGCTTTGGTATCATTTCCCACGTGATTGCCACCTTCTCGCGCAAGCCGGTCTTTGGCTATCTGCCGATGGTCTGGGCGATCATTGCAATCGGTGTTCTGGGCTTTGTTGTTTGGGCGCACCACATGTACACCGTGGGTATGACCCTGAACCAACAGGCCTACTTCATGCTGGCCACCATGGTCATTGCGGTTCCGACCGGCGTGAAAGTGTTCTCTTGGATTGCCACCATGTGGGGCGGTTCGATCGAGTTCAAAGCACCTATGATGTTTGCCTTTGGCTTCCTGTTCCTGTTCACCGTTGGCGGTGTGACCGGCGTGGTGCTGTCGCAGGCGTCTGTGGACCGGGCGTATCATGACACCTACTATGTTGTGGCCCACTTCCACTATGTGATGAGCCTTGGTGCGGTCTTTGCGATCTTTGCCGGTGTGTACTTCTACTTCGGCAAAATGACCGGCCGTCAGTACAACGAGCTGGGCGCACAGATCCACTTCTGGATGTTCTTCATCGGTGCCAACCTCACCTTCTTCCCGCAGCACTTCCTGGGTCGCCAGGGCATGCCGCGCCGCTATATTGACTATCCCGAAGGCTTTGCCTTCTGGAACAAGGTCTCCTCCTACGGTGCGTTCCTGTCCTTTGCCTCCTTTATCCTGTTCTTTGGGGTGGTGATCTACTCGCTGCTGCGCGGTGCAAAGATCACGCAGAACAACTACTGGAACGAATATGCCGACACGCTGGAGTGGACCCTGCCCTCTCCGCCGCCGGAGCACACGTTCGAGATCCTGCCAAAGCAGGAAGACTGGGACAAACCGCACGCCCACTAAGGCTTGCGCGACCTGATCAAAAGAGCCCCGGAGCAACCGCTTCGGGGCTTTTTCTTTGCCTCAAGCACGCTAAACTTTCCCCATGCCCTACGACTGGACAAAACCGCCCACCCCAGATGCAGGAGAGCTGCACCTTTGGCCGCATCAATCCCTGACCCCAAAGGGTTATGCCGGGTTTCTGGCCGTGACCGCGCTGTTGATTGCGCTGCCACTGCTGGTGCTGTTGGGATCGGTGCTGCTGTGGGGGCTGCTGCCGTTTCTGGCGCTTGCGCTGTTTGGCATGAAATTCGCGCTGGATCGCAATCGGGCACATGCGCAAGTGCTCGAGGTTCTGACGCTTGGCCCGGATGAGGCCACTTTGGTGCGACGCGACCGGCAGGGTGAACAGCAGTGGTCCTGCAACCGCTATTGGGCGCAGGTCACCCTGCACCCGCATGAAGGCCCGGTTCCGCACTATGTGACGCTCAAGGGCGGCGGCCGCGAGGTGGAGATCGGTGCGTTTCTGTCCGAGGACGAACGCAAGGCGCTTTTCGACGATCTCCGCGTCGCGCTCGGCAAACCCTGAAGGGAAACAATGCAAAAGGGCACCACAATGTGATGCCCCAGCAGGTTAGTCTATCAGCTGATCAATTCGCCATCCGCTTGATCGCAAAGCTGTTGCTCTCTGCAAAATCGGCCGTCAGGTAAGAGAGGGTCCAATTGTTCTGCGTGCAGAATTCTGCCACGGCTTCGATCACCCCGTATTTGTAGCCGCTGGTAAAATTGCCCATGGTGTAGTCGTGCCCGGCAATCACACCATTGGCTTTCACCTTTGGGGCCCATTGCTGCAATTCTTGGATGGTTGTCTGGTAGCTGTGGTCAGTGTCGATGTAGATCCAGTCGAAATACCCGTCTTCGAACGCATCCACCGCCTCGAGAGACAGGCCACGGGTGATATCCACCTGGCCGTTTTCAATTTCATCAGCAAAGCGGCTTTGTACGGACAGCGCCTTGCCTTCGTGGTAGCGCGCATCCCCCCAGACATCGACAAGATGCAGTGTCGCGGGGTTGGTGATCTCAAGGATCCGGGCACTAAAGTTGCCTTCATCGACGCCCAGTTCCGCAACCTTGCCGCCTGTTGGCATGCGCTCCAACAGCTCATCGCGATCAACAAGCAGCTCTGCGCCTTTGACATGTTCTTTGCGCAGTTTGAATTTCGGGATCACATCGATCTGCGCCTGAACATGCGTCTTATGCATATCAATCGCTTTCTGAGACACAATCCGAACAAGCTCCTGCTCTCGCAGGCTCAAATCTGTGGTGGTCGTTTGCAAAGGACCGCTCCCTCTTCTCAGGACATTGGTTTGCAGGGACAATCACAGAAAAAGCCTAACAAATTTTCCACATCCTGCGCGGACCAGACGGTTCTTTGCGATCAAAGACGACACACCAATAGAAAAAGGGCCCGACTGGCGGGCCCCTTTCCTTATTCAATCTGCGGTGGCTTTGGCCCCGCTTAGGCGTCTTTGGCCGTACACAGTTCGGATTTCACCAAACCGCCCACTTTGCCAAAGTCCATCTGGCCGGTGTACTTCTCTTTCAGCGCGCCCATGACTTTGCCCATGTCGCGGATCGATTCGGCCCCCGTTTCAGAGACGGCCTCTTTGATCGCGGCTTCAACTTCGTCATCGCTCAGCTGCTTGGGCAGGAACTCTTCGATAATCGAAATCTCGCCCAGTTCGCGCTCAGCGAGATCAAGGCGGCCGCCTTCCTCGTAAGCGCGTGCGCTTTCTTTGCGCTGTTTGGTCATTTTGCCCATAATGGCAAGGATATCGGCGTCACCAATCACGGTGTCCTCGCCTGCGCCACGGGCCGCAATTTCGCGGTCTTTGATGGCGGCATTGATCAGGCGAAGGGTGGCAAGACGGCTTGCGTCCTTGTCTTTCATCGCCTGTTTGAGGGCCGTGTTGACCCGGGTTCGCGTGTCCATGTGTTCTCGTCGTCCAAGTGGATCCAGAAAGCGCAGGGTTACAGAAAACCCTTTACCATTTCAACCCAACCAAATCGGGGCGCGGCGATATGCATATCTGCCTCCCACAACCCGCAACAACGCCCCGAACAACGCTTGACCAGAAACCGTGCGCCCCTTAAACACCCATGAATTTTGCCCGCATGGAGAGTCGCGTCATGGCTGAGACCGCCCAAATGAAGCCCACCGCCTGTCTGGCCCTTGCTGATGGCACCGTTTTTTACGGTCACGGCTTTGGCGCAACCGGTCAATGTGTCGCCGAGCTGTGCTTTAACACCGCGATGACCGGATATCAGGAAATCATGACAGACCCGTCTTATGCGGGCCAGATCGTGACTTTCACTTTCCCGCATATCGGCAACGTTGGCGTGACCCCGGAAGACGACGAAACCGGTGATCCCGTCGCTGCTGGCATGGTTGTCAAATGGGACCCGACACAATCCTCCAACTGGCGCGCCACCGAAGAACTGAAAGCCTGGCTCACCCGCACCGGCCGCATCGCCATCGGCGGCATTGACACCCGCCGCCTGACCCGTGCGATCCGCCAGCAGGGCGCGCCGCATGTGGCGCTGGCCCACGATCCCGAAGGCAACTTCGACATTGAGGCGCTGGTGGCAGAAGCCCGCGCCTGGCCCGGTCTTGAAGGCATGGACCTCGCCAAAGAGGTCACCTGCGCGCAATCCTATCGCTGGGACGAAATGCGTTGGGCCTGGCCCGAAGGCTACACCAAGCAGGATGCGCCCGCGCATAAGGTTGTTGCCATCGACTATGGCGCCAAGCGCAATATCCTGCGCTGCTTGGCCTCTGCGGGCTGTGACGTCACCGTCCTGCCGGCGACAGCCACCGCAGAAGAGGTTCTGGCCCATAATCCCGATGGCGTGTTCCTGTCCAACGGTCCGGGCGACCCGGCCGCGACTGGTGAATATGCGGTGCCGATGATCAAATCCATCCTCGGCGATACCGACCTGCCGGTCTTTGGCATCTGCCTGGGCCACCAGATGCTGGCGCTGGCCCTGGGGGCCAAGACCATCAAGATGAACCACGGCCACCACGGTGCGAACCACCCGGTGAAGGAAAACAACACCGGCAAGGTCGAGATCACCTCGATGAACCACGGCTTTGCGGTTGATGCGCAATCCCTGCCCGAGGGCGTGGAAGAAACCCACGTTTCGCTGTTCGACGGTTCGAACTGTGGTATCGCCATGTCCGGCCGCCCGGTGTTTTCAGTGCAGCACCACCCGGAAGCAAGCCCGGGTCCGCAGGACAGCTTCTACCTGTTTGAACGCTTTGCCGACGCCATGGCGACCCGCAAAGCCTCCTGAACTGGCTGATCTGGACGACGTTTACACACGCCCCTGCGCCCATCGCGCGGGGGCGTTTCTTATGAAGCCTTTGCGGGCTTATGCGCGATTGACTTAGGAGAACGGAGAAACCCTGCTAGCCCTAGAGCATGGCCAGCAAGGTATCGAACATCCGTGCCACTCACGGACCGCGCGCGCGGATCCTCTATCGCCATCGTCCGGAGGCCCCCACCCCCGGCACGCCGACCTCTTTTGACACACCGCCGTCACCGCTTGGGCCGCGCGGAAAACAGCACTCTATTGCCGCAGATGCGCTGCACGAAGACCATCTGCGCAATATTCAACGCTTGAAAAAACTGCGCGCCGACGCGGTGGATCGTGTGCTGCGAAAACCCGCGCGCGACACGGTCGGCCATCTGCATCAGGGCCGCCCTTTGGTGCCCACGCGGGGGCCGCTGACCGATGTACTGGCCAAATACCCGCCACAATTCTGGCTGCGCCACACGGCCCTGCCCTTTGACCGGCTGGGCCGAACAGCCCTGGTGTTGGTGGCCGACCCGGCCGTGCTGCCCAGCCTGCAAGAGGCCCTAAAAGACGATTTCGACACGCTATTGCCCGTCATGGCCGCAGCCGATGTTATAGAAAAGCACCTCTTGGCCCAGTTCGACCCAGAGCTGACCAAAGACGCCAGCCAATCTGTCCCGGCTGTCGAAAGCTGCCGCAGCTTTGACCCAACGGCTGCGCGCCCCTTGGCCTTTGCCTGCCTCGGCTTGCTGATCACCCTGTGTTTCGTCGCCCCAGCCTTTCTGGCGACGCTTGCCTCTGGCTTTGCCCTGATTGGGCTGCTTATGTTCACTGCTCTGCGCGCGACCGGGCTGATTGGTCAGTTCCGGCCGCCCCGCCTCAAACCCGTTGCCCTGCCCTCCGAAGTGTTGCCGCGTATTTCGATGCTGGTGCCGCTGTTTCGCGAGGCCGAGATTGGCCGCCACCTTCTGCGCAGGCTCTGCCGCCTCAGCTATCCACGCGACCGGCTGGAAGTTTTGCTGGTGGTCGAAGAGGACGACCAGATCACCCAAGACGCCATACGCCTGGCGGACCTGCCCGATTGGTTCAGGGTGGTCGAAGTACCGGGTTACGGCGCGCTCAAGACCAAGCCCCGCGCGATGAACTATGCGCTGAATTTCTGCCGGGGCGATATTATTGGGGTCTGGGATGCAGAAGACGCGCCAGAGCCTCACCAGCTGCACCGCGTGGCCCATCATTTTGCCACCGCTCCACCCGAAGTCGTCTGCCTGCAAGGGGTGCTGGACTACTACAACTGCGATCACAATTGGATCTCGCGCTGTTTCACGCTGGAATATGCCGGCTGGTTCCGGGTGCTGATGCAAGGTCTTGCGCGGCTGCGTCTGGTGCTGCCGCTGGGTGGTACCACTATGTTCATCCGCCGCAATGCGCTGGAACAGCTTGGCGCATGGGATGCCCATAATGTGACCGAGGACGCCGATCTGGGGGTGCGCATTGCCCGCCGCGGGCTGCGCACCGAAATGGTTGCCGTCACCACCTATGAAGAAGCCAACAGCCGCGTCATCCCCTGGATCAAGCAGCGCTCGCGCTGGCTGAAGGGATTTATGATGACCTATCTGGTGCATATGCGCCATCCCCGCCGTCTGTGGCGCGAATTGGGACCCCGGCGTTTTCTCGGGTTTCAGGCGTTTTTCCTCGGCACTATTGGTCAGTCGCTGATGGGTCCGGTGTTATGGAGCTTCTGGCTGATTGTGCTGGGGCTGGGTCATCCCGCATCGGCCTATGTGCCGCCCGCGATTTTGCATTTCAGCGCAACCGCGCTGATCCTGTTCGAGGCGCTTAGCATTTCCATCTGGATTGCCGGGGCACGGGCATCAGGACGGGGGTATCTGGCGTGGAATGCGCCCCTGATGCCGCTTTATTTCCTGATGTCCTGCGCGGCAGCCCTAAAGGCGCTTTACGAGGTTTTTGCCGCGCCGTTTTTCTGGGACAAGACACAGCATGGCGACCATGGCGGTGCCGAATAGGGCTGTCAGCTATTCGTCGCGCGCCCGTCGGCGTCTTGTTTCAGGCGGGTCGTGAAGGCAACCGAGATATGGTCTTTCAACGCCTGCCCTGCTGCGGCTTCGTCCCGGTTGGCAATGGCTGCCACAATCGCCTTATGTTCGTCCTGCGCGATCTTACCACGCCCCTCAGCCGCCAACGACGTGGTCGCCATCAGCGCCATGGAGCGGTGCACCAGATCCAGCTGCTGCACCAGATAGCGGTTGTGCGAGGCCAAATGGATCTGCTGGTGAAAGCGGCGGTTCGCCTTGGCCAGCTCTACCGGGTCGTCAATCAGCGCATCATCGGCGGCGACCATGTCATGCAGCACCTGCACCTCTTCTGCGGTGGCGTGGCGGGCGGCAAGGCTGGCCGCAAGACCCTCGAGCTCGCGGCGCACCACATAAAGTTCAGCCATCTGATTGTGATCCAGCGACGCCACGATCAACGACCGGCCATCGCGTTCCAGCAGGGACTGAGTTTCCAGCCGCTGCAGCGCCTCGCGGATCGGCGTGCGCGACACCCCAAAACGATCGGCCAGATCGCTTTCGACCAAACGATCGCCCGGCTTGAACATGCCCACATCGATCGCGTCAAGGATCAGGGAATAGGCGTCTTTATGCGAAGGGCTGCGGGACTGGCTCATGTCGGCTCCGGATTTCGTCGATCCCCTTTCCTACCTGCCCAAAGCCACTGCAATCAACCCATCGGGACGCTCCGGCTGCGGAAATCATTGCAAAGGGGCCGTCTGCGGCCTAAGTGCAAGCTATGGTGAAACAAAGCTTCTCTCATGTGCGTCACTGGGTGTTCGACCTCGACAATACCCTCTACCACCCTTCCGCCCGGCTGTTCGATCAGATCGAGGCGAAGATGAACGCCTATATGGTGGCGGAGTTGAACCTGACCGAGGCCGAAGCCAGCACCCTGCGCGCCGATTATTGGCGCAACCATGGCACCACGCTGGCGGGGTTGATGGAAGTCCACCAGATCGACCCAGACCCGTTCCTGTTGGATGTCCATGACATCGACCTCGCGCATCTGGAGGAAGACGCCGCACTGGCCGCGGCCATCGCCGCCCTGCCCGGCAAAAAGATCGTCTACACCAATGGCACCGCGCCCTACGCGGCCCGGGTTCTGGAAGCGCGCGGGCTGGACGGGTTGTTTGACAGCATCTGGGGGGTGGAACACGCAGGCTACCGCCCAAAACCGGAAGCCGCAGCCTTTGAAACCGTCTTTGCCAAAGCAGGGATAGATGGATCTGTTGGCGCCATGTTCGAAGACGACCCCCGCAACCTCGCGGTGCCCCATGCGATGGGAATGAAAACCGTCCATGTGGCGGACGAACCCCACACCGGCGAACACGCAGGCGATCACGTGCATCACCACACGGATGTGCTGGCACAGTTTTTACAGGCATTGAGCTGATCTGCGGCGGTAGGACGCATCCACCTCAAATACCGGCCATCCTATATCCTTCATAAAGGATGAATGTTTATAGGAACCCCGTTTTGACCGCCTATACCCTGCCCCCGCGCCTGTCCCTGTCCCAGCGCCTGCTGTTTGCCGTGCCCGTCTTGGGCCGTATGGCAAAAGAGGTCACATATGGCGATGCGGACAATATCTACTATGCGCTTGCCAGTTTTGTCAGCGCCTGGGGCTGTGCGATCCTGTTGTTTGGCCTGCCGGGTCTTTATATTCCGGCACTGTGCCTGGTGCCGGTGGTGATGGGTTTGCTGATCGCAGTCTCGCGCGGCTAAGACCCTTGGGTGAGTGACAGGATGTCACTTGTCTTTCCCGTCCGCCGCGCTCTATGTCATTGACGAAACGTGACGAAAGGGCGGGCGCGATGACAACGACCGGGACCACAAGCTGCGACATCCTGATTTCCGGTGGCGGAATTGCAGGGCTCACGGCGGCTGCAACCTTTGCCGCCAATGGGTTTTCGGTGATCTGCGTCGACCCAAGCGCGCCTGTGACCGAACGCAATGCGCAAGGGTCTGATCTGCGCACCACGGCCTTTCTGCAACCCGCCAAAGCCCTGCTCGAAGCAGCTGGCATCTGGACACGCCTGGCGCCCTATGCCGCGCCGCTGCAGATCATGCGCATTATTGATGCCGGCGGCGCAGAGCCCAAACCCCGCGTGGTGCGCGAATTCAATGCCACCGAGATCTCGGAGCTGCCCTTTGGCTGGAACCTGCCGAATTGGTTGTTGCGCCGTGAACTGCTGGCGCGTCTGGGCGAACTGCCGAATGCGACGTTCCGCGCAGGCGTCGGCACCAAGTCCCTGTTCACCCGCACGCAGGAAGCGCGCGTCACGCTGACCGATGGCACAAAGGTTTCCTGTCGGCTGGTGCTGGCCTGTGACGGGCGCAGCTCCCCCATGCGAGATGCCGCAGGCATCAGCGTTAAGACCACCCGCTATGGCCAGAAAGCGCTGGCCTTTGCGGTCACACATCCAAAGCCGCACGAAAATGTCTCGACCGAGATCCACCGCTCGGGTGGGCCGTTCACTTTGGTCCCGTTGCCCGATCTTGAAGGGCAACATTCGTCGGCGATTGTCTGGATGGAGCGTTCGGCCAATGCCGACGCGCTTGCGGCACTGGATGAGGCGGCATTTGAAGCGGCTATGAACGAACGGTCCTGCGAAGTACTCGGGCCGATGAAGCTGGCGTCGCGCCGCACGCTCTGGCCGATCATTGCCCAAAGCGCCGCGCGCCTGAGCGGCGAACGCGTGGCCCTTATGGCGGAGGCTGCCCATGTTGTGCCGCCCATTGGGGCGCAGGGGCTGAATATGTCACTGGCAGATCTTGGCACCCTGCTGGAGCTGGCCACAGCCCGCCCCGAGGGCTTGGGCGATGAAGTGATGCTAGAGGCTTACCACCGCGCCAGACACAACGACATTGGCCTGCGCGTTGCGGGTATTGATGCCTTGAACCGGGCCTCCATGATCGAAGCCCGCCCCCTGCGCGACATGCGTGCGGCGGGTTTGGCCGCCCTGTATTCCCTGCCGCAGGTGCGGCGGATGCTGATGCAGATGGGGCTGGGGGTGCGCTAAGAAAAAGGCCCTTTCCCATCGGGAAAGGGCCTGCCTCCGGCGGGAGTATTTTTCGCCAAAAGAAGCTGCGGTTGGCGTTGCAGCCGTCAGAGAACCTGATCGACCGCCGCTTTCAGGCGCGCGAGGGTTTCATCGACGTCATAGAGTTTGTCGAGCCCAAAGAGACCCAAACGGAAGGTTTTAAACGCATCCCCTTCGTCACAGGCCAACGGTACGCCTGCGGCAATCTGCATGCCAAGTGCTGCGAACTTCTTGCCGTTTTGCACTTCAGGGTCCGAGGTGTAGCTGACCACGACGCCCGGTGCGCCAAAACCTTCGGCGGCAACCGAAGTCACACCTTTGACTGCCAGCATCTCGCGGACGCCATTGCCGAGCTTCCATTGCGCTTCGCGCAGGCGTTCAAAGCCGTAGTCACGCGTCTCGGCCATTGTGTCGCGGAACGCGCGCAGCGCATCCGTCGGCATGGTGGCGTGATAGGCATGACCGCCGTTCAGATAGGCCTGCATGATCGCATGCCACTGCTTGAGGTTGATGGCAAAACTGTCAGAGGTGGTCTCTTCCAGACGGGCCAGCGCCCGGTCCGACATCATCACCAAGCCAGCCGACGGGGAGGCCGACCAGCCCTTTTGCGGCGCAGAGATCAGCACATCAACGCCGGTGGCTTTCATGTCGATCCAGGCACAGCCCGAGGCGATACAGTCCAGCACCATCAGCGCGCCGACCTCATGCGCGGCCTCGGCCATGGCGGTTACATAGTCGTCGGGCAGGATCACACCTGCCGAGGTTTCCACATGCGGGGCAAAAACGATCTGCGGTTTCTGGTCGCGAATGGTCGCAACGACCTCTTCGATCGGGGCGGGGGCAAAGGGGCTGCCGACCGCATTGCCGGTTGGGCGCGCTTTCAGAACGGTGGCGGATTTGGTAAAGCCCCCGGCCTCAAAGATCTGGGACCAGCGATAGGAGAACCACCCATTGCGCACCACCAGCGCATCCTGGTCGCGGGCGAACTGGCGCGCCACGGCCTCCATCGCGAAGGTGCCGCCGCCCGGCACCAATGCGGTGGCAGAGGCGCTGTAGACCTCTTTCAGCATGCCATCAATGTCGCGCATCACAGTCTGGAACGCCTGCGACATGTGGTTCAAAGAGCGGTCGGTAAAGACCACAGAAAATTCATCAAGACCGGTGGGATCAACAGTATCAAGCAGGGCCATGGGACGTTCCTTCAGGGGAGTTTGCCCATGTTCTTGCAGAGCAATCTTCGCCACTCAAGAGAAATTCATCAGGTCAGTTTCAGGATTTTCCTGAAGAACTGCTAGGCCGCGCCCAGCGGTCCGGGACGACGTTCGTCCGACAAGAGCACGTTGGCATCCACATTGCCGACCCCCGGCAGGGTCATGATCCGGCGGCGCAGGACGCGCTCAAAGTCAGAAATATCGCGCGCCACCACCCGCAGACGATAATCATAGAGACCCAGCACATGTTCAATGCTCTGGACTTCGGGGATGGCGGTCACGGCGCGTTCGAAATCTTCAAGGCTCAGCCGCCCTTTGGTCGCAAGCTTCACACCAAGAAACACAGTTACCCCAAAGCCGAGCTTCTCTGCATCTAGTTCCAGACGCCGACCGGTGATAATGCCCGCCTCTTCCAGCCGCTTGATCCGGCGCCACGTGGCAGGCTGTGACAGTCCCAGTTCCCGCCCTAATGCGCCTGCCGATTGGCTTGCGTCCGTGGAGAGCGCACGCAGCAAGGCAAAGTCGAGATCATCCAGACTCATATCGGCAAACCTTTGTTCGCCTTGATCCGCGCCACATGGGTCAGGGCCTCGATGTCGGCCATATGCGGCAGATAGAGGATCTTTTCGCGGTAGATGGATTGATAGTGCCGCATGTCCCGCGCGATCAGCGACAGGCGCACGTCCACCTGACCGAGGAAGGTCTGGATCTCCAGCACTTCGGGGATCTGCCGCGCGGCTGGGATAAATTCGTCAAAGGCGCGCGGGTTTGTCTTGTCCAGCGTCACGCGCAGGCTGACTTCGACTGCATAGCCCAAGGCCTGCCAATCGATCACCGCGCGGGACCCGCGCAGCACGCCCCCCTCCCGCAGTTTCTCCAGCCGCCGCGACAGGCGCGAGGCAGTCAGGCCCAGATGATCGGCCAGATCAGGAATCGACCGGGCCGGATCAGCCTGCAGATTGCGAAGTATGCGTCGGTCGAGGTCATCAAGCATGATTGAAAGCATAAATGTCAAATTCACGAATGACCATTGCGAATTTTCGCGAATTTATGCGCGCATCCCGGTCGATTTCGCGCGCCCACCCCGTATGATGCCCGTCAAACGCAACCCGAAAGGACAGATCCATGCGCGTATACTACGACCGCGATTGCGACGTGAACCTCATCAAAGAGAAAAAAGTAGCCATCCTGGGCTACGGCTCCCAAGGCCACGCACACGCCCTGAACCTGCGCGATTCTGGCGCAAAGAACCTCGTCATCGCGCTGCGCGACGGCTCCCCTTCCGCGAAAAAAGCCGAAGCCGAAGGCTTGGCAGTAATGGGCATCGCCGAAGCGGCCGCATGGTGTGACGTCATCATGTTCACCATGCCCGATGAGCTTCAGGCAGAGACCTACAAGAAATACGTCCACGACAACATCAAGCCGGGTGCCGCGATTGCATTCGCACACGGCCTGAACGTGCATTTCGGCCTGATCGAGCCGAAAGAAGGCGTCGACGTGATCATGATGGCGCCGAAAGGCCCGGGTCACACCGTGCGCGGCGAATACACCAAAGGCGGCGGCGTGCCCTGCCTGGTGGCTATCGACCGTGACGCATCCGGCTCCGCGCTGGAAACCGCGCTGTCTTACTGCTCCGCCATCGGTGGCGGCCGCTCCGGCATCATCGAGACCAACTTCCGCGAAGAATGCGAAACCGACCTCTTCGGTGAACAAGCGGTTCTGTGCGGCGGTATCGTCGAACTGATCCGTTGCGGCTTTGAAACTCTGGTTGAAGCGGGCTATGCGCCGGAAATGGCCTACTTCGAGTGTCTGCACGAAACCAAGCTGATCGTGGACCTGATCTACGAAGGCGGCATCGCGAACATGGACTACTCCATCTCCAACACCGCGGAGTATGGCCAGTACGTCACCGGCCCGCGCATCCTGCCCTACGAGCAGACCAAGAAAGCGATGAAAGAAACTCTGCAGGACATCCAGTCCGGCAAGTTCGTGCGCGACTTCATGCTGGAAAACGCTGTGGGTCAGCCGACCATCAAAGCGTCCCGCCGTGCAAACGACGAGCACCAGATCGAACAGGTTGGCGCAAAACTGCGCGAAATGATGCCCTGGATCTCCGAAGGCAAAATGGTCGACAAAGCGAAAAACTAATCGGTCTTTGATTTGCAATCAGGAGGCGGGGTCGACTTTGTCGGCCCCGTTTTCTTTTGTCCGTTTTCTTGATCTGTTCAAAACGCAGATCGCAAAGCGCAACAGAAAACGCGCCGGGCCAAAGGCCCGGCGCGCTGGTCGTCCCCGAAGGGGGCGAAATTCCTCAGGGCTTGGGTCAGGCGGTCGCCGCCTCAACTGCCGCCACAACATCGGCCACAGTGGTTTGCAACAGGCCCGCATCCTCGCATTCCGCCATCACGCGGATCAGCGGTTCGGTGCCGGATTTGCGAATGAGCAGACGCCCCTGCCCCACCAGCGCGCGCTCGGCGGTCTCAATAGCGGATTGCACCTGATCGCTCTCCAGCGGGGTTTGGCCTGCGGCGTAGCGGACGTTCTGCAACAGCTGCGGCACCGGCTGGAACTGCTGCGCAAGAGTTGATGCCTTCTGGCCTGTGCGCACCATTTCGCCCAGGAAATGCAGGCCCGCCATCAGACCGTCGCCGGTGGTGGCAAAATCGCTCATGACAATGTGGCCAGACTGTTCCCCGCCAAGGTTGAACCCACCTTGGCGCATCCGTTCCACGACATAGCGGTCGCCGACCGAGGTCCGCTCCAGACCCAGTCCCTTGCCCTCAAGGAAGCGTTCGAGCCCAAGGTTCGACATCACGGTCGCCACCAGCGCATCGCCTGCCAGACGCCCGTCATTGGCCCAGGTCGCCGCCAACAGAGCCATCAGCTGGTCACCATCGGCAACCTGCCCGGTTTCGTCGATCATGATCACCCGGTCCGCATCGCCATCCAGACAGATGCCCACATGGGCGCCATGGGCCACGACGGTTTCCGCTGCGACCGCAGGCTGGGTCGAGCCACAGCCGCGGTTGATATTGGTGCCATCGGGCGACACACCCACCGGGATCACCTCGGCGCCAAGCTCCCAAAGGATTTCTGGCGCGGCGCGGTGGGCGGCGCCATTGGCGCAGTCAATCACCACCTTCAGCCCGTCCAGACGCAGATCACGCGGCAGGGAGCCCTTCACCCGCTCCCCATAGCGGAAGCGCGCATCGTCGATCCGCTTGGCACGACCAATGTTTTGGGATTGCGCAGGCTCAACGCCGGCCTCAATCAGGGCTTCAATTTCGATCTCGGCCTGATCCGACAGCTTGTAGCCATCGGGGCCAAAGAACTTGATCCCATTGTCGTCGGCGGGGTTGTGGCTGGCGGAAATCATCACGCCCAGATCCGCGCGCATGGAGCGGGTCATCAGCCCCACAGCCGGTGTTGGCACTGGGCCAAGCAGCAGCACATTCATGCCGGTGGATGTGAGCCCCGCCGTCAGTGCGTTTTCAAACATATAGCCAGACAGCCGCGTATCCTTGCCGATCACAACCCGATGTCCAGCCGAAGCATCGCGGCGGAAATAGCGCCCCACGGCGGCGCCAATGCGCAGCGCCATATCGGCGGTCATAGGATGGATATTGGCTGTGCCGCGGACACCATCGGTGCCAAAAAGCTTACGCATTTGCTCGTCCCTTGCCGGTTCTTGTCTCTCCGGCGGTTCGCGTGCCGGTGCGATTACAGAAGGGCCTTCCACAGGCGCAGCGCCTGGGCGGTCTCGGCCACATCATGCACCCGTAGCATTTGCACGCCTTGTGCCAGACCTGCAAGCCCTACCGCAATCGATCCCGGCGCACGTGCGCCCGCGTCAGGTGCTTGGCCAATATCACCAATGAACCGTTTGCGCGACACGCCCAGCAGGATCGGACAGCCAATACCGTGAAACAGGCTGAGGTTCTTCAGCAGCGTCAGATTATGCGCCTGCGTTTTGCCAAAGCCGATGCCCGGATCAATCATGATCTGTTCACGCAGGATGCCAATCGCTTCAAGCTGGTCCACCTGCGCCGACAGGAAATCATAGACGTCGAGCAGCACATTGTCATAGCTCGGTTCATCCTGCATGGTCGCGGGGTCACCTTGGGCATGCATAATACAGACCGGCACGCCCGCCTGTGCGGCCAAGGGCGCAAGTGCGGCGTCGAAGGTAAAGCCCGAGACATCATTGATCAGGCTTGCGCCCACCTCGAGCCCTTCCATCGCCACCGTCGCCTTGCGGGTATCAAGAGAAATCGCAACCGAGCTTTTGTCGCGCAGCGCCGCAATCACCGGGGCGGTGCGGGCGATTTCCTCGAGTTCCTCTACGGTTTCTGCGCCCGGACGGGTGGATTCGCCGCCAATATCAATGATCGAGGCGCCATCCGCGATCATCTTCTGCGCCGCCGCGATCGCGGCGGTCTCGGTATCGTGTTTGCCACCATCCGAGAAACTGTCCGGGGTGACATTCAGAATGCCCATGATGTGCTGCTGGGTCATATCCAGACCCGCAATCGCGGCGCGACGCCCGGTCAGGCGCAGTTTCAGATCCTCGGGCAACAGCCCCGCAGGCACCACCCGCGGCGGTGCGCCCCTGTCCAAAATCTCCACCTCGGTGAACCACAATGCTCCACCAACCAAATGCAGCGCGCCTTCGGGGCGGGCTTCTCCGTGACGAACCAGGGGACGGTAATAGCTCACAGGTCTTTCTGCTCCTCAGAGATGCTGCGCAGGGTCAGGCCCGGTGCCTCGGGCAGATCCGCGCCAATGACGGTCAGTTGCTTGGCCCCGAGCCAATCTGCAAACCACGCGGCAAGGGCCACGGGCTCAGCAGGCGGCGTGGCCTGAGCGTCCGTGGAATCTAGCACAATCTTCGTCGGTGCCCAGACGCAAATCTGGCCATTCTTAATGGCCCAGTCGAGTTCGGTGCGGGTTTCAACCACCGCACAGCGGTCGTCCTGCGCCGCCAGAACCCAAGCGTTTTGTTCTGTGGCCAGAAGGGAGATATGCTTTTGGCTCCGGGGGGTTGCCGCTGTCGGCTGGACCAGATCATGAGGCCCCACACAAAGCACCAGCGGCGCATCCCCCGCAAGCTGATCAATCCATGCGCTCAGATTGCCCGAGGCAACAGCAGCATTTGACAGATAAACAAGCTGCGGCAGTGGGCCTGTGGCAACCTCTGCCTGTGTCGCCAACTGATCTGCGGCGCGCACGATCTCGACACCCAGCACATAGGGACCACGGTCCAGTTTCTCGATCCGGACAAAGACGCGTCGGGCCTGAGGTTCCAGCAGGATGCGGTCGGCAATGCGTTCCGCCAGCGTCTCCAACAGGTTCAGCCGCTCGGCTTCCAACTCATAAGTGATCGCTTCGGTCACTTTGTCATAGGACAGGATGCGGTCCACATCGTCGTCCAGGTCCGCCGGCAGGGCGGCGATCTCGACCACGACATTAAAACGCACCCGCTGGGTCACATCGCGTTCGGCCTGAAAAGCCCCGATTTCGACCTCGACCACATGATCGCGCACCATCAGCCGGTCCAGCGGCAGGGAGCTGGGATCATGGGGCACCGCACGCGCGCGGGCCTCGGGATGATCAAACGCCAGCGCAATTTCGCTTGGGGCGTCGGTTTTCGGATCTTGGGTCATGGCTTCAGGCCTTTATCTGGCGAGTGGCGTGCCGGGGTGCACTGGCTATCCCAGTCGACCCGAAGTAACAGCCTCAAAACCGCCGCACCAGATACAGAAAACGGCACGAGGGGGTCCTGCGTGCCGTTTTCGGGAAATTTAATTGTTCGACGCGGTGCGGTAACGCTCGTCACGATAGAACAGATGCACCCCATATCGCGCGGTGCGGGTAAAGCTGCGGGCCCAGCGCGGGTTCACAGCCGTGGTGTGATAGTAGGTCGCGCCCTGTGTCAGGTCTGTGGCCGCCCCATCGAGCGCCAGACGCGCCACTTTGGACACCCGCTCATAAGCGCGCGGCTCGCGGATGACCTCTTTGTGGCCATCGCAGGTATAGGTGAACTGGCACTGATACTTGCGGCCTGTGCCCTGATTGATCACACCGCAGACGGTGTCAGGGAACTGTTTGGAGGCCACGCGGTTCAGGATCACCTCGGCGACCGCAAACTGACCTTTGATGGTCTCGCCCCGGGCTTCAAAGTACAGCGCCTCAGCCAGACAGGCGAATTCGGACCCACCATCGGGCAGCGGGCGGGAATCGATCCAGCCTTTGGTGTATTCAACCTGGGTCGCCTTGGCTTTGCGCGCGCCATGAGACGATCCCAAAAAACGTTCCATCCGGTTCTTTGGCGCAGCCTGAAGCGTCGTCTGTTCCTGTTCGAACAGAGCGCCCAGATCGACATCCGCAGATGCCGCGCTTCCAAAACCAAGAGCCGCCATAACCGCGGCTGCCATCACCAAACATTTCATACGTGGATACCCCCATCCAATCTGCGTGCGGCAGGCAAGCCCGCCCCAAGCGACGGCACGAAGTAACGGATTTGTTCACAAACGTCTAGTCAACCCAGCTATGCGTTGGAACAAATGGGGAACGAGATACTCTGTGGCAGCCTGCTGCCGAGGGAGCAAAAACCCTGAAAACCTTAATTATTTGCGTATGTCGGCGAAATTTGGCCGGTTTTTTCCGCAATCGCCAATTGAGCCGCCGCAAGCCGCGCAACGGGCACCCGGAAGGGCGAACAAGAGACGTAATCAAAGCCAACCATCCGGCAAAAGGCAATTGATTCGGGGTTGCCGCCGTGTTCGCCGCAGATCGACAGAACCACATCCGGGCGCCCTTCGCGGCCGCGCTGAACCCCAAGCTGCAACAGCTCGCCCACGCCGTCCACATCCAGACGGTGGAACGGGTCTTCGGGGAAGACGCCTTTCTGCACATAGTCCGACATAAACCGCCCCGCATCATCGCGCGACAGACCATAGGTCATCTGCGTCAGGTCATTGGTGCCGAAACTCATGAACTCGGTGCTTTGTGCAATCTCGTCCGCGCGCAGGGCTGCACGCGGTGTTTCGACCATCACACCAAGGCGATAGCTGAAATCCTGCCCGCGTTCAGCCCGCACAGCCGCGGCCACAGCATCAATGCGGGCTTTGACCAGCTCGACCTCGCGTTTGGCAGAGACCAGCGGGATCATAATTTCCGGTTCCGTGCTGCTGGCCTCCAGCGAGGCCTCAAAGATTGCCCGCGCCTGCATGTCATAGATTTCAGGCACCGTAACGCCAAGGCGCACGCCGCGCAGACCCAGCATGGGGTTATACTCGCCCATTTCCTCAACCCGGCGGGTCACATCAGAAATCGGCAGGCCTAGGGCCTCGGCCAATTCCCGCTGTCCAGTCGTTGTTGTCGGCAGGAATTCATGCAGCGGCGGGTCAAACAGGCGGATACAGACCGGCAGGCCGCCCATGATCCGGAACAGCTCGCGGAAGTCATCGCGCTGCATCGGCAACAGACGCGCCAGAACCGCTGCCCGGCCTTCAGAGGTATCGGCAAAGATCATCTCACGCATCACAGTCAGACGACCGGGTTCAAAGAACATATGTTCCGTCCGGCACAGACCAATGCCCTGAGCATCAAATTTGCGCGCAGTGATCGCGTCTTCGGGCGTGTCGGCATTGGCGCGGATGCCAATATCGCGGGCCTCATCGGCCCAGGCCATCATCGTCTGGAACGCGTCATCCTGCGCCGCTTCCAGCATCTCTGGCTCGCCCAGCAGGATTTCTCCGGTCGAGCCATCCAAAGTCACCTGTGTGCCCGCAGAGACCACGCGCCCATCCGGCGCAATCAGCTGCTTGCGGCGCATATTGAACCGCAGGGACGACACGCCCACGATACAGGGCAGACCAAGCCCGCGACCAATCACCGCCGCATGAGACGTCATGCCGCCTTTTTCAGTCACAACCCCCACGGCCGCATGCATGCCGCGCACATCCTCGGGAGAGGTCTCGCGCCGGGCCAGAATGCAGGGTTCGCCGCGGGCGGCACTGGCCTGCGCCTCGGCTGCGGTAAAGACCAGTTTGCCACGCGCCGCACCGGGGCTGGCCGCGATCCCGCGCCCCAAAACGTCACGGGTGGCATCCGGGGCCACCTGTCGGTGCAGCAGTTCGTTCAGGGCATGGGCATCCACGCGCATCAAGGCTTCCTCTGCAGGGATCACACCATCTTCGGCCAGACGCACGGCGATTTTCACCGCCGCCCGGGCCGAACGTTGGATACGTACCCCATCCAGGATATGCACCTGATTGTTTTCAATCACAAATTCGACCTGCATTTCTTCGCGCAGACGCGCGCGCATCAGGGCGGCATGTCGGCTTAGATCCGCGAAGGCCTCTGGTGCCTCATCCTGCAACGACCGTCCCCGGTCATCTTGGGCAAGGAACATGGCTTCAACGCCACCGCCAAGCGCATCGCGCCCCTGCGACTGGCTGAGGTATCGTCCGGTGACCTGAGGCTCTCCGGTTTGGGAGTTGGCCAGCTGCATCACACCGGATCCGCATTCGCCCTGCCCCAGACCCAGCGCCATTTCCTGCACAATCAACCCAAGGCCTGCATCTGCGGGCGCCCCTTTGGCTTCGCGCAAGAGCCGTGCTGTGGTGCCTTCCCAAGCCCGCGCCATCGACCGCAGCACAGCCGCCAATTGCTCGCCCCGGTTTTGCGGGAAAGGTTCCTCGGCTTCGGCCTCATAGGCATGCAGAACCTCGGACAGCGCATCGGGGCCGCCGTCTTCGACATCCTCAAACACATCCGGGTCCAGTCGCGCCACATGCACCGCATAGGCCTGCACAAACCGCAGATAAAGCGCCGAGGCCGCTTCTTTGCCCAGCGTGTCGCTGAGGCTGACAAAACGGGCGTCGTTCATGCCAATGTTCAAAACCGCCCCCGGCCCCCCCCAGTCAGGGTCTTCGGACGAGGGGCGCACACAAAGGATGGCGTCTTCGGGAAATTCGGACAGGATTGCATCCAGATCCACCATTTCACCGGCTGCGATTGCATGAACCGCATCAAAAGACAGCGCCACCGTGCGCGGCACCGGCAGGTCCAGCCGCACCAGACGTTGCAGACATTTGGCCCGCCCGCCATGGGTCACCACCGCGATCGGGGCGGCCTGAGTGATCAACGTGGCTTGCGGGGTATCAGTGGTCATTTTCTGCACTGCAGCACCTTCCTTGTTGCCAAAGACAATAAAGCAGGCATCGCGACCCGCAAGGGGAAGAACCACTGCCGCAGATACAAAAGCGGCCTCCCAATTGGGAGGCCGCTGCCTTCGGCGAGAGTATTTTCGGCCAAAAGAAGGGGCTTAGCCCTCAATCTTGGTCAGATCGGCCACCTGGGTGCAGACTTTGCGGATCTGGGACAGCAGGTTCAAGCGGTTGCGGCGCACGATCTGATTGTCGGAATTGACCTGTACGGCCTCGAAAAACGCATCAACCGGTGCGCGTAGGGCTGCCATGCCGCCCATGGCTGCCGCGAAATCTTCGGCCTCGATGGCCGAGGAGATCGCCCCTTCGCTCGCTGCAAGCGCCGCGAAAAGCGCTTTTTCGCTGTCGTCTTCCAGAAACTTTTCGTCCGCCCCAAAGGAGTATTCGACCCCGTCCTTGTCTTCGGCCTGAGTCAGGATGTTGTTGGCGCGTTTGAAGCCCTGCAGCAGGTTTTCACCATCCTCAGATTTCATGAAATCTTCCAGCGCGCGGGCGCGTTTGACCAGCAGGGTCAGGTCGTCATTGCCGTCCATGGCAATGCAGGCGTCGATCACATCGTGGCGGATGCCTTGGTCGCGCAGGAACACCTTCAGACGGTCGTGGAAGAAGGACAGGAGGTTGTCGGCATCTGCACCGTCAAAGCCCTTGGCAAAGATCTCTTTCAGACCGACGCGTGCATTGTTTTCCAGAACAAGGCGGGTCACCCCCAGCGCCGCGCGGCGCAGCGCATATGGATCTTTGGAGCCTGTCGGTTTTTCGTCAATCGCCCAGAAGCCGGTCAGCGTGTCGATCTTGTCGGCCAGCGCCACCGCGACAGAGACCGGCTCGGACGGCACGTCATCAGATGGGCCGAGCGGCGAATAGTGCAGCTCGCAAGCGTTTGCGACCTCCTGCGGCAGGCCCGCTGCCTCGGCATAATAACGGCCCATCAGGCCCTGCAGTTCCGGGAACTCATAGACCATTTCAGAGGACAGATCCGCCTTTGCCACACGCGCAGCCTGTTCGGCCAGATCAGCGTCGGCGCCAACCACCGGCGCGATCTCGCGTGCCAGCGCGGCAATGCGATCAATGCGCGCGGCCTGCGTGCCGAGTTTATTGTGGAAGGTCACATTGCCCAGGTTTTGCACCCAAGCGGACATGCCGACCTCGGATTTTGCGGTGCGCAGATCGTTTTCCCAGAAGAATTTCGCATCCGCCAGACGGGCCGACAGAACCTTTTGGTTGCCCGCCAGAATTGTCGCGCCAGTGTCCGCGGTTTCGCGGTTCGCCACGGTGACAAAACGTTCGATCCGGCCGGTTTGCGGGTTCTTCACGGAAAAGAACTTCTGATGTTCTTTCATCGAGGTCTGCAGGACCTCGGGCGGCAGTTCAAGGAACTCCTCGTCGATGGCGCCCAGCAGGACCACCGGCCATTCGACCAGCCCAGCCACCTCGCGCAACAGGCCCTTGTCCTCAACCACTTCAAGACCCAGTGCGAAGGCTTGGTTTGTGGCGTCCTGCCAGATTGCTTCGGCGCGTTCCTCGGCGTTCAGCACAACAAAAGCGCGCTTCAGCTGGGTGGCGTAGTCTTCAAAACTGCGCACGGTGAGTTCAGCAGGCGCCATAAAGCGGTGCCCCTTGGTGGTATCGCCTGCTTTGATGCCTTCGATTTCAAACGGCACAACCTCGGTGCCCTCGTCCTTGGACAGGATGCACAGGATCGACTGCAGCGGGCGCACCCAACGCAGGGTGCCCGCCCCCCAGCGCATGGACTTCGGCCAGGGGAAGTTGCGGATCGTTGTATCCAGCACCTCGGCAATGATCTCGGCTGCCGGACGGCCGGGTTTCTCGATCGTGGCGAAATAGACATTGCCCTTCGGGGTTTCGCGCTCTTCTAGCTGCTCCATGGTCAGGCCAGCCCCACGCAGGAAGCCCTCAATGGCTTTTTCCGGCGCGCCCACTTTCGGGCCCTTGCGCTCTTCGCGCACGGTCGGGGAATGATCCAGCAGGCCGTCGATAGCCAGTGTCAGGCGGCGCGGTGTTGAGAAGGCTGCGGCACCGGCATAGGTCAGACCCGCCTCGACCAAACCATCGGTCATGCGCTTTTTCAGATCCTCGGCAGCCTGCGCTTGCATGCGGGCCGGGATTTCTTCGGAAAAGAGTTCAATCAGCAGGTCGGGCATCGGATGTCCTTAAGGTCTTTCCCCTGTTGCGGGGCCGGGAAACGGATCGTCGCAGCCTGCAGAACCGCAGTGGCGACGTGGAAAGGTGAATAGGTGATACCGCAGCACTGTCAAGCGCTGCGACTGGTGGTCAGTGGGTTTCGGGGCGTTCGGGGCAGACTTCCCCAACCACAGTGCCGTCATAGGCTTTCTTGCCGCAGTTGTTCAGCTCGTGCCAGACAAAGCCGCGCCCGTCATTGGTGATGGCCACAATCCGGTCGACGCCAAACTCAATGTTTTTTTGCCCCATAAAGGCGGTCGCCGAGCCGTCTTTCAGCGCGGCCCCCAAGGCGGCGGCATCAAAACAGTCAAACCACCCCGGTGCATTGCGCGGATCTTGGGTTTCGGACAGGGTGTACAGCTGCGCGAGTTCATCGGCGCGCAGCGTGGTTTCAAAACAGGCCCGGTAGCGGATGGGCGAACTGTCGGCATCGATGGCCTCGAATGCGGAATACTGGATCGCCTGCGGCGTCTCACGGCCCAGCGGCAGCAGCACCACATCCTGTCCGGGTCGCGCGTCGACCGATTGGTAGAAACCATAGACCTGCAGGTAATACATAGCCGCACCGGCCAGAAGACCGCTGAGGATCAGAATAACGGAGAGGAGTTTACCGGTCATGTGGCCCAGTCCTTGCCCAAGGCCCCGACACAGGGGCGAGATTTCATTTTGTCTGCACTGAACGATGGGGTAATCGGAAGAAAGTCACGTTTCCCAGCACGCCAGGAGGGCCTTTCGGGATGAACACAGACTTCGCCATTGCCATGTTCGGCGCGCTGTTTGCAGTGATGAACCCATTTGTGAACCTGCCGATCTTTCTGAGCCTCACGGCGGGTGCGGACCGCGGGGCCCAACGCAAGACGGCGGTGATGATCCTGATCTATACCGCGATCACCTGCGCGGTCGTCGCGGCGGCGGGATCGGCGATCCTGTCGTTCTTTGACATTTCGGTCGATGCCTTCCGCGTCGCAGGCGGGCTGGTGCTGATGCAGATCGGCCTGCATATGCTCAATGGCAACGACAGCTCTGCCCACCATGGGACCAAAACCGAACAGGCGGATCACCCGGCGGTGGAGAACATCGCCTTCTACCCGATGACCTTCCCAATGCTGGTTGGGCCCGGCACAATGACCACCCTGATCCTCTTTGCCCATAAGGCCAAGGATACGCTGGACTGGATTGCCTACGGGCTGTGTGTCGGCGCCGTGATTGGGGCGCTGGGTCTGGTGCTGTTCTTTGCGGGCGATATTGGCCGCCTGCTGACTGCCACCATGCGCACCATTATGACCCGGATCATGGGGATGATCCTGATGGCCATCGCAGTTGGCATGGTGGTTGCAGGGCTGAAAGCCCTGCTGCCAGGCCTCGCAACGTAACTGGCGACCTAACTGGTGGGTTAGGATCACGCCGCGTTTTCGCCTTTGAAGCCACCGGCCTCGGTCAGGACAAAGGCATCGGCGCATTGCTTGGCCAGCGCGCGGACGCGGCCAATATAGGCCTGACGTTCAGTGACCGAGATCACCCCACGCGCGTCCAGAAGGTTGAAGATATGGCTGGCCTTGATGCATTGGTCGTAAGCCGGGTGCGCCATGATAATGCGCTTGCCGGTTTTCGGATCCATATGCTCCTGCGCGAGGATCGCGGCACATTCGGCCTCGGCTTCCTCAAAATGGCGCAGCAGCACCTCGGTGTTGGCCACGTCAAAGTTCCAGCGCGCGTATTCTTCTTCGGTCTGTTTGAACACATCGCCATATTTCAGCGGGATCGGCGACTGCGGATCGTTGAAGGGCATGTCCATCACGTGATCAACGCCCAGAACATACATCGCCAGACGTTCCAGACCATAGGTCAGTTCGCCGGACACAGGGTGACAGTCATGGCCGCCGACCTGCTGGAAATAGGTGAACTGAGACACTTCCATACCGTCACACCAGACTTCCCAGCCCAGCCCCCAGGCCCCCAGTGTCGGGCTTTCCCAGTCGTCTTCGACAAAGCGGATGTCGTGCAGCTCCATATCGACGCCAATCGCCTGAAGCGAGCCGAGATACAGCTCTTGCAGATCCGGCGGGCTCGGTTTGATCAGCACCTGATACTGATAATAGTGCTGCAGACGATTGGGGTTTTCACCGTAACGGCCATCGGTCGGACGGCGCGAAGGCTGGACATAGGCCGCAGCCCAGGCGTTGGAACCAAGCGAACGCAACGTGGTCGCCGGGTGGAACGTGCCTGCACCCACTTCCATGTCATAGGGCTGCATAATGGCGCAGCCTTTGGACGCCCAATAGGTCTGAAGCCGCAGGATGATCTCCTGGAACGAGCGCGGAGCGGCGATGTTTGTCATGTCCTGTTCCTCTGGGAAACTCTTGTTCGCGAACTCAGCAGCGACGAGACGTCCCGACTTATGTCGCACGCCCCGCCCTGCGAGATGTATCACGCCTTCCTAGTAAAGCCCCCGCACAGGGTCAACCGGACATACGAGGGTTCGCCGGGCTCGGCCTTACGGCTGATAGGGCAGCGAAGAATGGTGCAGCACAATCCGCAGATCGCCTGCTGCGTCGCGTTTGTACCCAAAGCTCTTGTCAGCTTCGATCACTTTACCGTCCTTGTCGGTGAATTCCACGCGCCCCATCCAGATGGCGACATCACCTTGGGTAAAGGTGGCTTTGGTGTGAAACTCTGCGTTGCGCCAGCCCAGAATGCCAAAGCCTTGATCGCGCGTGTAGACATCGTCATGGCCGACAAAATAGGCCAAAGCGCCGTCGCGCGTGGGGCGGAACGTCTGGTCCCCACTGGCCAGGGTCGGCTTGAACAGAACCGGTCCGTCGCCATAGGCATAAAGCGCATCAATGGCTTCGCCTGCCAGGGCCCGCGCGGCATCAATACCTTCTGCTTCGTAAGTTTTTGACAAGGCAACCAAGGCATTGGCCCATGCGCCATAGGCTGCGGCCATATCTTGTTCGGTAATTGTCATTGCACGTTCTCCCGTCCCATTTGTGGTCCCAAAGCCAGCTTTTTGCTGATCGTGAATTTTCGTTAGCGGGCTGCATATGCGAAACCTTTCCATGTGTCGACGTTTTAACGCAAACAGTCCAAACGTACGTCCCCCAGTGCACCGCCGCGTGACCAAAGAGCCACGCCCGCACCGGAAGGCCACGAATGTGGTAAGTTCACCTTTACCTCTAAGGTATCATTGGGCAGAGCATCGTCGTTCACTCTCCCGGTTTAACACGCCCGGCACCTTGCCAAGTGACGCGACGGGACGAGACCCAATTTGTGACAGAGGTTATAACAATGAAGAAGCTGCTCGCCTCGTTTTTGCTGCTGCTGAGCCTGTTCGGCCTGAGCGCGCCTGCCATGGCACAGAACGCAGAAGGCGTCTGGATCCAGGTCGCCGCGCGCCCCTCTCTGACCGAAGCCGAAGCCGAGGCTCGCGCCTTTGCTGCGCGCCTTCCCGATGTGTCCGGCTATGCGCTTGGCGGTGGCTGGTACGGCATCGTGCTTGGCCCTTATGCGCGCCCGGATGCAGAACAGGTTCTGCAGGTCTATCGCACCGAAGGCCAGATCCCGCGCGACAGTTTCATTACCTTCACTGCCAACCTGCGGACCAAATTCTACCCGATTGGCAATGAACCGACCGCACCGGTTGCGCCCCCTCTGGCCCCCGTAGCCGAGCCCGCTCCAACAGTTGATCCCGCCGAAGAGCCCGCTGTCGTCGCCCTGCCCGATGAAACGCCGGCGCAGGCCCGTGCCAGCGAACGTGCTCTGACCCGCGAACAGCGCATGGAACTGCAGGTGGCCCTGAAAGCGGCTGGTTTTTACACCTCCACCATTGATGGCGCTTTTGGCCGCGGCACCCGTCGCTCTATGGGGGAATGGCAGACCGCCCGTGGCTATGAGGCCACCGGCATTCTGACCACCGCGCAACGCAAGGCGCTGATGGATGAATACAATGCGCCACTGATTTCCTCTGGCATGACCCAATACGTCGACGACCGTGCGGGCATTGCGCTGGAAATCCCGGCGAATTTTGTCACCTTTGATCGCTACGACGCACCGTTTGCGCACTTCAAAGGCACCGGCGAACTGGAGGGCGCGCAGCTTCTGCTGATCAGCCAGCCGGGTGAACGCCGCACCCTTTATGGCCTGTTCGAGATCATGCAGACGCTGGAGATCGTGCCGCTGGAAGGGCCGCGCAAACGCTCTGGCAACAGCTTCACACTGGAAGGTCGAAATGACCAGATTGTCTCCTACAGCGAAGCCACGCTTGCCAATGGCGAAATCAAAGGCTTTACCCTGATCTGGCCCGCCGGAGATGAGGCCCGCCGCGCCCGTGTTCTGGCGGCGATGCAGGCCTCTTTCCGCCGTCTGGACGGTGTGCTCGATGCAGACGCCGGTCTGGATACCGCACAAAGCGTGGATCTGATCTCGGGCCTTGAGGTGCGCAAACCGATCCTCAGCCGGTCTGGCTTCTTTCTGAACGATGCAGGTCTTGTCGCCACCTCTGCGGATGTTGTGGCAGGCTGTTCGCGCATCACGCTCGATCAGGATTTTGAAGCCGAAGTCGCCCTGACCGACCCGGCGCTTGGCCTGGCGATCCTGAAACCCGCCCAGAGCCTTGCGCCGATGGGGCATGCGGAACTGGCCAATACATCACCCGCGCTGCGCAGCGAACTGGCGGTATCCGGTTTCTCTTATGGTGGCGTCCTTGGCGCGCCGAGCCTGACCTGGGGCCAGCTGGATGCACTAAATGGCCTTGCCGGTGAAGACACCCTGGCCCGCCTGCAGCTGACCGCACAGGACGGTGACGCCGGTGGTCCGCTTCTGGATCGCGATGGTGCGGTTCAGGGCATGCTGCTGCCGGTGGAAAACGGCGCAACCACCCTGCCGCAAGGCGTGCGCTTCGCGCTGAAGGCCGATGCCATCCGCAGCGCGCTGACCAATGCAGGCTTTGCTGCCAACGGCGCAGATGCTCAAAGCACCCGCCTGCCCATCGCACAGCTGCAGCGCAAGGCCGACGGCCTGACCACATTGGTCAGCTGCTGGGAGTAACCCTCGCGATCACCGCAACAAAAAAGGCTCCCGAAGCGATCTTCGGGAGCCTTTTCTTTTGGTCGGCGGGTGCGGGGATTAGTCTTCGATCGCTGTGATCATATCCACGCGGGTGCCGTGACGGCCGCCTTCGAATTCGGTTGCAAGAAACGCATCCACAATCTCAAGCGCGAGGCCTTCGCCAATGACACGCGCGCCCATGGACAGCATCTGTGCGTTGTTATGGGCGCGGATCATCTTGGCAGAGAACACGTCGGAACAGACACCGCAACGGATGCCTTTGACCTTATTGGCCGCCATCATGATGCCCTGACCGGTGCCACAGATCAGGATGCCCAGATCCGCATCGCCCGCCGCGATCACCCGCGCCGCTTCTTCACCGTGTTTGGGGTAATGGGTACTCTCAGCAGTGTTGGGGCCAAGGTCAGTGACCTCAAAGCCCTTGTCAGCCACATATTGGGCAATGCGCTGACGCAGGCCGATGTCGGCGTGGTCGCTGGAAATCACGATACGTGTCTTGGAGGTCATGTGCTGTCACCCGGGTGCAGGATCTGCCGGACACGGCCCGACAGGAATGGATCGGAAAGGTTCGTCCCGTCCCTTACCCGGTTTCCGCGCCGACACCCAGTGCTTTCTGCAACCCTGTTGGCGCAAACCTGCGATCAATAGGCGTGGTCGTGGCCATCCCAGGTGCGAAAGCAACCGGTGGTCTCGGGCGACAGGGCGTCAAATTCCCGGATCAGCCCGGCGGCACAGTCTTGAACCGTGATCTCTGCCTCCTGACCGCCCATGTCGGTCTGCACCCAACCGGGGTGGTAAATGCCAACTGAAATACCTTCGGGGGCAAGATCGGTGGCCATATTGCGCCCGATATTCAGCGCCGCGGCCTTTGAAGCGCGGTACGCATAAGAGCCCCCCGGCGCCCGCTCATGACTGGCCATCTGGCTGGAAATGATGACGATTTTCGGATCATGTGACAACCGAAGGTTGGGCAGCATCGCCTGTACGGTCAAGAAAACACCGGTGACGTTGACCGCCAGTGACTTTGCCCAGACCTCGGCTGAATAATCGGCGATGCCCATGGCCTTGTCGATATAAACACCCGCATTGCAGATCAGCAGATCCACCGGTTCGCCCTTGATGCGCGCGGCAAAACGCGCCTGCTGGCCCGGGTCGGTCACATCCAGCTGCGTGCCCGACGAATGATCGCGCGAGGTGCCCGTGACCTCGTGGCCACCCTCTCGCATCTGTCGGGCCAGTTCCCGCCCAATGCCCCGGCTGGTTCCGGTAATGACAACATGCATGGGCGGGTCTCCTTCAGTTTGTCTTGCGACTGGGTAAAAACGGCAGAGGCATAACCGGCACGCCCTCTTCCAAGAGCGCGCGGGCCTCTTCGGGTTTGGCCTCCCCGTGGATGGCCCGTTCCGGGGCATCGCCCAGATGCATGGCGCGGGCTTCCTCGGCAAAATTGCCGCCGACATAGTCGGAATTGGCCTCAACCTGTTTGCGCAGCTCGGACACCGCGCGTTCCAGATCAGAATTTGGCGCACTCAGCGACGGGGTCGCGGGGGCTTGGGCTGGGATGGCAGCCGCCGCAGACACCGGGGTTGGCGTTTGCGCGGGAGTGGTGGTCGTTGCAGAAGGCGCTTCAGTCGGCGCGTCGCCCACCGAAGACACCGCCGAGCGCGCAGGGCGCACCCGCGGTGCCATGATCGCCTTTTCCACCGACGTGCTGCCGCAAACCGCACAGGTGACCATTCCGGCCGCAGCCAGCTTGTCGTAAGCGGAGGCCGACTGGAACCAGCTTTCAAAGCTGTGCCCTTCGGCGCATTTCAGTGCATAGCGTATCATTGTCAGTCTCTTATCAGTAAAGGCTGATTAAATCCTGAACATGGGCAAATGCAAGAGGTCGGGCCGGTCCGCTCACCCGGCCGGGCCACTTAGCTTGATTGCGAGGCGTGCCCGCATCGCCTCGTGCTCCTCATCGGCCTCCAGCGCCAGTTTGCGCAGACCAAAATGAACATGGGCCATATCGCGGTAATACCCCGCATAGGCAAAGTTCAGGCTGCTGCCCGCCACAGCGCCGATCACCGGCACCATCTGCGCCGCAACTTTGGGGCCAAAGGCCACTGCCATGCGCGGCGCGACCAGTGACACCAGCGCATCCAATCCGCCCGCAGCAAGCCCAAGGCGCTGGGTCACAAAGGCAGTATCAACCCCATCATCATGCCGCAGGGGCCCGGCAGAGGAGAACACTTCCAGCACGTCAAAACGCACGGGTTCGCTATCGGGATCAAACCCATGTTCCGCTGCCACATCTTGAATCGAACGCAACAACACGGTGGTTGTAAGCGGCAGTTCGACCAAGGCACCGGGAAGCCCGGTGGCCCCACCAAACGCGCCAAGACCCGCCGTGACCACGCGGCTCCAGCCTTCGGGTTGCACAGGCCAGAGGCGTCGGCTGTGCCCGGCCCCGTGCAGAGACAGCAGCAAGGCCTGACGTATCGCTTTTTCAATCGCGCCGCGCGCCGGTGACGGCAGACGTGTCAACGCCGCCTCCGCCTTTGTGCCCAGCGCATTCATCAGCTGCACCCCATGCCGCCCGGCAGATCGATAGCGTTTGGCCAGCGCGTCCAGCTCGGCCTCGATGGCCGATGGGTCCAATGCCTGCTGAGTGATAAGGATTTCCGCGTCCGTCTGTACCATAGATCCGCCTCCGCTCTGAGATAGAGAGTCGGGTCATAGTGTCAGATTTCAACCCGCTTGCGTGGCTTTTCTGCACTGCGGCGAAAAACAGCTCAGCTTTGCCAGCGGGTCACATCCCCGACAACACCACGCCAGGCGCCCTCTTGCAGCTCGACCCCCAACACGCGTTCGGGGTTTGTCGGCGGTGGCATCTCAACACCCGACAGCTGCGAAAAGCCAAAGCGCGCGTAGTAGGGGGCATCCCCCACCAGCAAAACCCGTTGCCAGCCGCTTTCGCGCGCCGTTTCCAGACTGTCGCGAATAAGGGACGCGCCCAAGCCTTCGCCCTGACGTGTCGGGTGCACGGCCACGGGGCCCAACAAAAGCGCATCCTGCGCGCCAATATGCACCGGCCAGAACCGGATTGCGCCTGCCAGAATGCCATCCGCGTCGCGGGCCACCTGGCTCAGCCCCACAACCGGCGGCACATCATCGCGCAGCCGATAAGACGACAGCGCCGTGCGCCCGGGCGCAAAGCACAGGTCATAAAGCGCTTCGACCTCCCACTGGTCCTCGGGCTGTTCTGGCGAAATGGTAATCACGGGGTCTCAACTTCTGTGTCGCGTGCCGGAAACGGGCTGGATTTGCCCCTAGCACGAGGCATAGTCTCGAGCAAACAGTCTCGAGCAAACAGTCTGGGGCAAACATTTGGAGGAACCATGTTCTATCGACCCGCTGACGGCCACGGCCTGCCGCACAACCCCTTCAATGCAATTGTCGCCCCCCGGCCCATCGGCTGGATTTCGTCGCGCAGTGCCGACGATCACGACAATATCGCCCCCTATTCCTTTTTTAATGCAGTGGCTTACGAGCCACCACAGGTGATGTTTGCCTCCACCTCGGCCAAACCCGATCAGGACGGCACCAAGGACACAATGGCCAATATACGCGACACCGGCGTCTTCTGCGTCAATATCGTGGAATACGCGATGCGCGAAGCAATGAATGCCACCGCTGCCGCATGGCCCGCCGATGTGGATGAATTCACCGCCGCCGGGCTGGAGGCGACGCCCTGCGAGACCATCCCCTGCCTGCGAGTCGCCAAAGCCCCCGCCGCGCTGGAATGCAAGCTGACACAGATCGTAGAGCTGCCCGGGAACACCAACCTTGTCGCCTTTGGTGAGGTGACAGGTGTGCATCTGCGCGATGACTGCATGACCGACGACTATTTCGATGCTCGCGCCTTCAAGCCTCTCGCCCGTATGGGGTACCTGGACTATGCCGTTGTCGAAGACACCTTCCCGATGCCCCGCCCCCCTGCCCCTCAGCGCTGATGTTTTATACACCCGAGGACGGCCACGCCCTGCCCCATGACCCCCTGAACGCCTTGGTCGCGCCGCGGCCCATTGCGTGGATCTCGACCCTGTCGCCAGACGGCGTGGCCAACCTCGCACCCTATTCCTATTTCAACCTGCTGGCCCCGAACCCGCCGCAGGTGATGTTTTCCTCCCATGACCCAAAAACCAACGGTCAGGAGAAAGACACCATCACAAACGTCCGCAACACCGGGGTGTTCTGCGTCAACCTCGTGGAGTATTCCCAGCGTTTTAACATGCAGGTCACCGCACAGGACCTCCCCGCCGAAACGGACGAGGCCGCGCTGGCGGGTCTTACGACGGTGCCCTGCGAGACAATTCCCTGCCCGCGCCTGCCCGATGCACCTGCCGCGCTTGAATGTCGCCTGACCCAGCTGGTCCCGCTCAAAGGGCAGCAGAACACCATGGCCGTGGGCGAGGTACTGGGCATCCACCTGCGCGAAGACCTGCTGACCGCGGGGCGCTTTGACCACAAAAAGTTCAGCGCGCTGGCCCGGCTGGGCTACAAGGATTTCACCCGCGTGCGCGATGTCTTTACCCTGCCGCCCTCCAAGGACTGATATGCCCCTTCCCGACCCCAACGCCCCCTATCCAATCCGCCTGCCCGACGGCAGCGCGCACAAGGGCACCGTGATGTTGTGCACCGTTATCGAGAACCCGAATTTTCAGGTGGGTGCATACACCTATGCCTCGGATTTCGCTCCACCATCCAACTGGGGCAGACATCTGGCCCCCTATCTCTTCCCTTTCTCGCAGGAAAAGCTGATCATCGGCAAATTCTGCCAGATCGCGCATGGGGCGCGGTTCATAACAGCTTCGGCCAATCATGCCACCGACGGACTCAGCTGTTATCCCTTCCCGATCTTCAGCGCCGAGACCCGCACAGGTTTTCAGCCTGACACCCGCGATACAGTGATCGGCAATGACGTCTGGATCGGCGCGGGCGCGATGATCCTGCCCGGTGCCCAGATCGGCGATGGCGCAATCATTGGCGCAGGCGCAGTGGTGCGCGGAAGGGTCCCGCCCTATGGCATTGCCATTGGCAACCCGGCGACCGTGACCCGTTACCGGTTTGACCGCCCCACGATTGACCGTCTGTTGGAATTGGCATGGTGGGATTGGCCGATTACCTCTTTGGAACAGGCCGAAACAGCCCTGCGACAAGGCGATATCGCACGCCTAGAAACTTTCGCGCCCTAACTCACAACCACGCCCGCGTCTTCATCTTTTCCCAAATATCCCGGGGTGAATGGGCCGCAGGCCCAGAGGGGCAGCGCCCCTTCACAAAAACCCTCGCCCCAAAAGAAAGACCGCGCCTTCCCAAAGGAAGGCGCGGCCCCAAGTCGCCAAAATGTTACGCCGCCTCAATGACCGCCGAGGATCCCGGTACGGACCGAATAGTCCACCGCCAGCGCGTATTCCGGATCGTCGTCATTCTCGACAACCAGATGCCCGGCCTTTGACAGCAGCTCATGACAATCGCGGCTCAGGTGACGCAGCTGCAGGGTCTTGCCCTCCGCCTCGTATTTCGCCGCCACGGTCTCGATCGCTTGTAGCGCCGACTGGTCCACCACGCGCGACGCGGCAAAATCAACGATCACCACCGCCGGGTCGCCGGACACGTCAAACAGCTCCACAAACCCATCGGTAGAGCCAAAGAACAGCGGCCCCTGGATCTCATAGACTTTCGCGCCTTCTTCGGTGGCACTGTCACGGGTCACCGCATGAATGCGGCGTGCATTGTTCCACGCATAGGCCAGCGCGGAGACGATCACCCCAACCACAACCGCAATCGCAAGGTCGGTCATCACGGTCACAACGGTCACCAGCACAATCACAAAAGCATCCGTGAACGGCACTTTGGTCATGATCTTAAAGCTGTTCCACGCAAAGGTACCGATCACCACCATAAACATCACGCCCACAAGGGCGGCCAGCGGGATCTGCTCAATCAACGGCGAGGCCACAACGATGAACAGCAGCAGAAACAACGCCGCTGCAATGCCCGCAATCCGCGTCCGGCCACCGGATTTCACATTGATCATCGACTGACCAATCATCGCACAGCCGCCCATGCCACCAAAGAAACCGGTGACAATATTGGACGCACCTTGCGCAATACATTCCTGGCTCGCGCCACCGCGTTTATTGGTGATCTCACCCACAAGGTTCAGCGTCAGCAGGCTCTCGATCAGACCGATTGCCGCCAGAATAACCGCATAGGGCAGGATGATCTGGAACGTCTCAAGGTTCAACGGCACCAAGGGCACGTGGAACATCGGCAGCCCGCCTTCGATCGAGGCCATATCGCCCACACGCGGCACATCCAGACCAAAGACAATGACCAGAACCGCAACAATCCCGATCCCCGCCAGCGGCGCTGGGATTATATTGGTGATCTTCGGCATGCCCCAGATGATCGCCATGGTCAGGGCCACCAGACCCAGCATCATCATCATCTGGCCGCTGCCCAGCCAGTCCGCCCCGCCCGAGGCCGGGTCCTTGAACTGCGTCAGCTGCGCGAGGAAAATCACAATCGCCAAACCGTTCACAAAGCCCAGCATCACCGGATGCGGCACCAGACGGATGAACTTGCCCCAATGCATCGCCCCCGCAATCACCTGCAGGATCCCCATCAGCACCACGGTCGCAAACAGGTACTCGACCCCATGCTCGGCGACCAGCGCCACCATGACCACAGCCAGCGCACCGGTCGCGCCGGAAATCATCCCCGGACGGCCACCAAACACGGCGGTGATCAAACCCACCAGAAACGCCGCATAAAGCCCCACCAAAGGGTGCACCCCAGCAACAAAGGCAAAAGCCACCGCTTCCGGCACCAAGGCCAGCGCCACCGTCAGGCCCGACAGCAGTTCCGTACGAATACGCGAGGCGGTAAAGCCCTCGTCCTGCATGATCGAAAGGTTCGGAGGAGATATGTTCTTGGCGAGCGTCGCCATAATGCCGCGTGTCATGGATATACCTGTCGTCGGAGAAGGGAGGAGTTACCCGCCTGTTAGCGTCAAAGCCCGCGTGGAGCAAGCTTTGCCCCGGTTTTCCCCCAAAAGCCGCGCCCCCGAGGCCACGCCTGCCCAAAAGGCACACGCCTTGCCCTGCCACTTCGCAGATCACTGCTCAGCGCGCGATCCAGGACGCGCTGGACGCGCGGAACCCACGTAAAACAACTCGCGTAAAACAATGTCTCCGGGCTGCGGCACGGCAAAGGTCGGCTCAATGTGCGCAACCGCTGCAACAGAGGGCCCAAATCAACGGCCGAGCGGCCTTTGAACACTGGTCAAATCAGAACGTCAGCCCCGCGTCTGTTCGTAGGCCTCGAAAAGATCCGAAACCAGCACCCCGTTGATCTTCATCCCCCTCAGATCGGCATCGGCGATCTCCACGTCAGCAAGCGTGGCTTGGGATATCTTGACGCCCGAGAGGTTTGCATCACTGATCAAGGCCTCAGAAAGGTTCACATTTTGGAACGTCGACTTTGTAAGATTTACGTCATCAAAACGGGCTGCGCCAAGGTTCGTATTGGTGAACACCGCATTGGTCAGAACGGCATAGAAATGCGCGCCCTGGAGGTTGACGCCTTCAAACTTTGCTGCCGCCATATTGGCACGTTCATAGCGGGTGCCGGACAGGTCCGGTCCGTCAAACGGGTTTTGCGAATTCATTCGGTGTCTCCAATCAACACTGCGGTGATAGGAAACACCCTAAGGCCGGTTCGCCGGTCTGTGAACGGGTCGAATCATCAAGTGACATACCAGTGGATCGCGTGGGGCTGCCCCTGCACGGTGCAGGCGCAGGTCGTCCGCCAAATCCCGCTTACCCCGGCGCAAGTTTCCAAGTCTGCTCCGCCCCCGCACAGCGCGTGGCAATCGGGCCGGAAAGCGGCGCGCTGGCAAGGCATTCGGGCCTGTAGACACCTTCATACAGCGCCGCGATCTCGCCCTTTGGCACAGAAAACGGCGGACCGTCGGTCTGACTTTGGTTATAGTCAAAACTGATCAGCAGCTGCGGCGCAGCGCCTGTCACCTGCGCAAGATGCCGGGCATAGCCCGGGCGCATGTTCTGTGGCAGGGCCACCAGGGCGGCACGGTCATAGGCTGCGTCAACATGCCCCAGATCCGCCGCCGCAAGCGCAAAGAAATCCCCCTGCCACAGGGTCAGATCGCCGTTCGAAAACTTGGTCAGGGTCCCCTGTACGGTGACCACGGGTGTCAGCGACAGCCGCGCGAACACGGCTTCAACCGCGCCACGGTTGAACTCGATCCCCGAAACTCGAAATCCCTGCGCCAGCAGCCAGTCAATATCGACCGTCTTTCCACAAAGCGGCACGAACATATGCGCGCCTTGGCTCAGGTCCAAAGCAGACAGGTTTTGTGTCAGAAACGGATTCGGCTCTGCTGCGTGAAACCCGATCCGACCGGTCTGCCACCGGTCTTGCCAAAACTGCTCTTCCATAAATCTCTCCTTTGAGGCGCGCCTGCGCCCCGGTGTTACGGGGCCATACAGACGCTGTACAGGGGGGCGGGGGAGGACAGGACGCGCCCCCCGCACATGATGGTCAAACCAAATAGGCCGCAAGCATCAGACCCACCCCAAACGCGAGGTGCGAGATCATGCTGCCTTTGCGTGCGACCCATGGTGCGGGCATCCTTGAGGCTGCGATCCCCAGCCCCATTGCAGGTTGCATAATCAGAAACGGCACAACGACCGTTGCCACCCCATAGGCCAGCACCAGCAGAGGCTGCCCACCGCCAATCCAACGCGCTCCCGCAAGGCCCAATAGCCCCCATGCCAAAAGCGCACCGATGACATAGTGCAGCGCCCAGCCGACCGGGCGCTCAAACGCAACGGGCGCGGATTGCATTATGTTTTCATGGACAAAGCGCCCCTTTCTCATATGTCCGACCCAACGGGCAACCAGGGCATAATCCAACCCCGCCCGACCGGTGATCGAACGGCGCATAACCGATACCCCGTCCATAAAGGCCGTCGCCGCCAGCCCCGCGAGCCCTGCACGCCAAATCTCTTCCATACTGCTTCCCTCCGATAGGAATCCTTGACTTCTGATCGTCAGCCCGCAGGCTGCCACTTAAAGTCAGCGTGAGGTCAATATGGAATTTCTCGACATTGCAGAGGTCGCAGCTCGGTCCGGCCTAACCGCCGCCACGCTGCGCTATTACGAAGATCGCGGCCTCATCGAAGCCCCCGCCCGCAAAGGGCTGCGACGGCAATACGCGCCGTCTGTGATGGAACGCCTCGCTCTTATTGCATTGGGGCAACGGGCGGGGTTCAGCCTCGACGAAATCTCAGAGATGCTGCCCGCATCTCCCACGGTGTCCATTGACCGCGCACGCCTGCTGTCCCGCGCAGAGGACATCGAAGCGCACATCCGAGATCTCAGCGCTCTAGCTGACGCCCTGCGCCATACTGCGGACTGCCCCGCGCCCAGCCACGGAGAATGCCCGACCTTTCGCCGCATGATGAATGCGGCCCTGAAACGCCCCCGCCCGCCCAAACGCGCATCCTGATTTTCTTTTGGCCTAAAATACTCCCGCCGGAGGCATCCAACACTTGCCAAATGCCACCCCCCTTGGCCTTATCTGCGCACACCCAGCAGGAGAGGACGGATCATGACCGCGACCACCCCGAAAGACACCATGATCGCCGTGATCGGCGGTTCGGGCATTTACGACATTGACGGGCTGGAGGACGCGCAATGGGTCGGTGTTGATACCCCATGGGGGGCGCCCTCGGACCAAATTCTGACCGGTCGGTTCGACGGTGTGAAAATGGCCTTTCTGCCCCGCCATGGACGTGGCCATGTGCATTCCCCGACCGAAGTGCCCTACCGCGCCAATATCGACGCCCTCAAACGCCTGGGCGCGACCGATGTGATATCAGTCTCAGCCTGCGGATCCTTCCGCGAGGCATACGCACCGGGCGATTTTGTTGTGGTGGATCAATTCATTGACCGCACCTTCGCCCGCGAGAAATCGTTCTTTGGCACGGGCTGTGTCGCGCATGTATCGGTCGCACATCCCACCTGCCCGCGCCTCAGCGACGCCTGTGAAACCGCCGCCAAAGCGGCAGGCATCACTGTCCACCGGGGCGGCACATACCTGTGTATGGAGGGGCCCCAATTTTCCACACTGGCCGAATCCAAAATGTACCGCGAGGCTTGGGGCTGCGATGTGATCGGCATGACCAACATGCCGGAAGCGAAATTGGCACGCGAAGCCGAGCTCTGCTATGCCTCGGTCGCCATGGTCACCGACTACGACAGCTGGCACCCCGACCACGGCGCTGTCGACATCAGCGACATCATCCAAACCCTTCAGGGCAATTCGGACAAGGGCCGAGCAATGGTCAAAGGCCTGCCCACCCTGCTGGGCGCGACGCGCGAAGACTGCCCGCACGGCTGCGACAAGGCGCTGGAATATGCAATCATGACCGCTCCAGACAAACGCGACCCTGCACTGCTGGCCAAACTGGACACCGTGGCCGGGCGGGTGTTGGGCTAACACATTTCTACAACACCGCGGAACAGACCGGCGCGTGCCGATGTGCGCGTCTTCCTTCAGACCAACAAGCCCCCATATGTCCCTCGTGAACATGCGGAGGGAAAATATGCGGGTCACCGGGATCGATACGGCACGGTTTTTTGCCTACTGCGGCATGGTTCTGGTGAATTTCCGGCTGGCCGCCGAAGTTTCCAGCACCGGCGACTGGCCCTCTCGGATCACAGATGCCCTGGAAGGGCGCGCAGCCGCCCTGTTTGTGGTGCTTGCCGGGGTTGGACTGGCCCTGGGCCGGGCGCGGACCAGCGACACCCTCAAACGGGCCGTGGTGCTCATGACGCTGGGGCTGCTTAATCTGACGATCTTTGAAGCCGACATTCTGCATTTCTACGCGTTCTACTTCCTGGCCGCATTGCCCTTCCTCTCTGCCTCGCCAAAACAGCTGTGGCTTGCGATCCTGGGCATTCTGGTCCTGTCCATGGCCGCGCATTTGGTGCTGGACTATGACCGCAATTGGACCTGGGACACTTTGTATTACGAGGGCTTCTGGACCGTTGATGGGTTTGCCCTGCATACGCTGTTCAATGGCTGGCATCCGGTGTTGCCCTGGCTTGCCTTTCTGCTGCTTGGGCTGTGGCTTGGCCGTTTGCCGCTGCGTCGCCGTTCGGTTCAGCTGACCATGACAGCCGTCGGCAGCCTTGTGGCCGCAGCCGGGGCGCTGCCGCAGCATGCCCTTCAGGACCCGGACCTGCGCGCCCTTCTGGACACCGCTATGATCCCGCCGGGGCCGACCTATGTGATCGCAGCCAGCGGCAGCGCTGTTGCCGCACTTGGACTGGTGCTGCTGCTGCAACCCGTTTTGGACCGCCTGCGCATTGCGCCCTGGCTCATTGCGCCGGGGCGTATGGCGCTGAGCCTGTATTTGCTGCACATTCTGGTGGGCATGGGCACATTGGAGGCGCTTGGCCTTTTGGGCGGGCAGCTGTCGACCAGCGGTATCTTCGCCATCAGCCTGCTGGCCTGCGCTGTTTCCGCAGTGTTTGGCGTGCTGTGGACACGCGCGTTTGGCCTTGGCCCGCTGGAACAGTTGATGCGCTGGGTTGTGAAACGCTAAAGCTTGACAGGCGCATCGAGATCAGGCTTGGTTCCATTCACACATGTAACCGGAGCCCCCATGGACCTGCATCTTTGGCTTGCCTTTGTCGCGGCCTCCACCGCCTTGCTGATCATCCCCGGCCCCACCATTTTACTGGTGCTGTCCTATGCCATTAGCAAGGGGCGACAGGTTGCGGTTTCATCGGCGCTTGGCGTGGCAACCGGGGATCTGATCGCCATGACCGCCTCGCTTGCGGGGCTGGGCGCTTTGGTCATGGCTTCGGCTGAGTTGTTTGTGGTGCTGAAATGGGTGGGCGCGGCCTATCTGGTCTATCTTGGGTTCAAACTCTGGTGCAGCGCGCGCGGCGCAGATGGGATGCAAATCGACCCCAATGCCAAAATTTCAGCGCGCGGGGTCTTTGCCCATAATGCGCTGGTGACCGCATTGAACCCAAAGTCGATTGCCTTCTTCATCGCCTTTGTCCCGCAGTTTTTGCGCCCCGAGCAGCCATTGCTGCCACAGTTTGCGATCCTGATTGCGACGTTTGTGACCTTGGCAGCCCTGAACGCGCTGGCCTATGCGCTGATGGCGGACAAGCTGCGCAAGTGGATTGCCCAACCCCGCGCGATTGCGCGGATCACCCGTGGTGGCGGGCTGGTTCTGATGGGCATGGGCGTGGCCACGGCCTTTATGCGCCGTCCCGCCTGATCCTCCCTCGCATCGGAATAGAATTTGGGCCACGTTTGCGGCCCTTTTGCCACATCCCGCGCGCTCAGCCTTTTTTGTTTTTCTTCACAAAACTGCGAATGAAATGGCGAATCTCGCGCGCAGCTGTTGTGTCGAGCTCTTTGCAAAGTTCAACAAATTCATCACGTTCTTCTTTTCCCAACCGCAAGATCAGCTGGCTGTCCTTCTTTTTTCCGCCTTCCTCTTTCGGAAGCGATTTCAACTTTTTGTTCATAATTGTTGGCCCAGCCGTTGAAAGTGACGCTAAGTAAATGTATATACATTGCATATGCACGTTGTGTACATACCGGCGCGTGTATCGAGCATAAGTATTTGTTAACCATAAGGAGAGTGCAACCATGAACCTCCACGTCGCCCGAAATATGCTGACCACCCGCCGCCAGGATTGGCTGCGTCCGCACCTGCCATGGCTGCCCGAAGGGCTGTATCGGACTTATCTTTCGAAATGGAAGTAATGCAGGTTTCGCAACGATAGGCAGGACCTGATTAGGTAATTTCTCCGGTTCTGGCTTGAATCACGCGTCCCTATCGGTCAAACCGCTATGGGCTTCGCGCAAACGCGGGGCTTACAGTTGATTGACCGAAGCCAAAAGCCAAGGACGCCCTGCGATGAGCACCAACAGCAAATCCAAATCCGTCAAGGACTACATCCGTACCATCGTGGATTTCCCCCACGAAGGGATCATGTTCCGTGACGTGACCACCCTGTTTGCCGACCCACGCGGTTTCCGCATGGCGGTTGACCAGATGCTGCACCCCTATGCCGGACAACGTATCGACAAAGTGGTCGGCCTTGAGGCCCGCGGCTTTATTCTGGGCGGTGCGATTGCCCACCAGCTCGGCACTGGTTTTGTGCCGATCCGCAAAAAGGGCAAACTGCCCGGCGCCACCATCAGCCAGGAATACAAGCTGGAATACGGTGAGGCCGTGGTTGAGCTGCACAAGGATGCAATCCAGCCGGGTGAAAAGATTCTGCTGGTCGATGACCTTCTGGCCACCGGCGGTACCGCAGGGGCAGGCATCAAGCTGATCGAACGCCTTGGCGGCGAGATCATCTCCTGTTCTTTCATCATTGACCTTCCCGAACTGGGCGGCCGCAAGCTGCTCGAGGATATGGGTATGGACGTCAATGTCCTGTGCGAGTTTGACGGGCTCTGACACGCGTGCCGAAACTGGCGCTAAAAACGTAAAAACCGGGCCAAGACGCCCGGTTTTTTTATGTGCACGTCTTTCTGATCCCGACTGTGAATCACGCCGCACCCGCAACCAAGGGCGCTAGGCCCGCAGCACCGCGCCCGGGTTCATAATTCCATTGGGATCCAGCGCCGCTTTGATCGCGCGCATAGCCGCCAGTTTTGTCGGATCCCCATAACGTTCGAGATCTTCAACTTTCAGCCGCCCCACGCCATGTTCCGCGCTAACGGATCCTTCGTAGGCATGAACCAGACCATGCACACAGTCCTTTACCGCGCCGCGCAGCGCCTCGTAGTCGGCGCGGTCGCGCCCTTTGGCTGGGAACACATTGAAATGCAGATTGCCGTCGCCCAAATGCCCAAAGCAGTTGATCCGGAAACTGTGGTCGATCGCCAAAAGCGCCGCGCGGGCCTCGGGTATGAAATCCGGAATTCGCCGGATCGGCACCGAAATATCATGGCTGGACACCGACCCGATCCGGCGGTTTGCCTCGGGAATATTCTCTCGCAGCGCCCAGAGTGCTGCCGCCTGTGCCCCGCTTTGGGCAATCATGCCATCGCTGACAACACCATCGGTCACCGTCTCGGCAAACAGCCCCGTAAGCGCGGCTTCCGCGCTTTGCCCCTGCCCCAGCCCCAGCTCGATCAACACCGACCACTCGGGCGGTTTGGCAAAGGGTTGGCGCAGCTCGGGCAGGTGTTCACGCAGAAAATCAAACCCTTGGGCATGCATGATCTCAAAGGCAGAGACGCCTTCGCCCACCATATCGCGCGCGCGCGCCAGCAAGGTGATCGCGGCCTCGACCGACGGCACCACGAACAGGGCGACCCCGGTGACCGCTGGCCGTGGCGCCAGTTTCAAAGATGCTGCGGTAATCACCCCAAGCGTTCCTTCCGCCCCAATCAGCAGATTTTTCAGATCATAACCGGTATTGTCCTTCCGCAGGCGCGTCAGGCCATTCCAGATCTCGCCTGTGGGCAGCACGGCCTCTAGGCCAAGGCACAGGTCACGCGCATTGCCATAGCGCAGCACATTGAGCCCACCAGCATTGCTGGCAAGATTCCCGCCCAGCTGCGCGGTGCCCTCAGAGGCAAGAGACAGCGGAAACAAGCGCCCAACCGCTTCGGCAGCGGCCTGCACATTGGCCAGCGTCGCGCCAGCTTCGGCAATCAGAACATTTTCTTCCGGATAAGTCGCGCGCACCGCAGTCAGACGTTCCAATGACACAACCAAGGGCGCGGGCCCGTCGGGCATCAATTGTCCGCCCACAAGACCTGTTCCGCCGCCCAAGGGCACCACGCCCACGCGCGCTTCGTTTGCCGCCCGCAAAACGGTAGAGACGTCCTCAACTGTTCGTGGACAGGCCACCGCGCCAGCCTGGCCGACAAAGCGACCGCGCGGCTCTTCCAGATATCGCGGTTCGGGCGCACGCAACGTGCCGTCGGGCAACAGGGCGTCAAGACGTGCGAGAAAGTCGGGATCGGCAGAGTTCAATTCCATGGCCCATCCATCCCCATTTGCCTGCAATTTGGCAAGCGTCATTGCGCCGCAGTCAGATAGGCAGGCGTCAAAACGACAACCGTCGGCCGCGATGGCAAATCCCGCAGGGAGATCTCTACCGATGGCCTCCCGACCCGCTGGATAGGAAAGTCATTGCCAATCTCAGTCAGGAAGCGTTCGAGCGCCTGGCCCGAAAACCAATGCATCGGAATCACAATGGACGACCGCAGACGTTCGAGAACCTTTATCATGTCAGGCAGCGGCAGGGTTGTTCCCCCGTCCACAGCCGCCATAACCACATCCAAGCGCCCAAGTGCCGCAAATTGTTCCGGCGTCGGCACATGATGCAGATGGCCCAAATGCCCAATACACAGCCCCGCCACCTCGAACACAAAGATCGAATTGCCGTTGGCCTCGACCCCCGAAAAACTTGACCGGATGTCGGTGGAGACATTGCGCACCAGCATTTCACCAAGATCCAGATGATGATCAATGCCGACCCCAAAGTCGCCCCAGCCCGGCAGAACATGCGGAATACGTGGGTCAGGGCGTTCCGTCCAATGGGTGGAATGCGCATGGTTCATTGTCACCACATCCGGCACCAGATCTGTGCTGCCAAGAAACCCGGTGTAATCTGTCACCACCGACAACCCGCCTGCCGTCTGCAACAGAAAAGACGCATGCGCAATATAGTGGAGGCGGACCGTGAATTCATCCGTCAGTGGATCCTGCCAGCTGGCGGTATGGATCATTTCGATCCCCGGCGTATTTTCAACTAAGGCAATACAATGGCTCGCACGCCGATCCTGTGCGCCCACTGGCAGCGCCCAGACCATCAAGAGGAAAGAAATCAGAACACGCATGTCCGGCACATAGCGCGGTGTTGTCAAAAGTCATCCGGCCTGATCTTTTTTTGACGATAAACACCTCGGGGGGTGGGGCAGCGCCCCACATCACTGGTCAGATCACGCCTGTCCGACCATGGTCTTGCCGCGCCGGTCGCCCCGCAGGGCCGCATAAAGCACATGCGTCCTCCAGCGACCGTTAATCTGCAGATAGGACTGTGCCACGCCTTCGTATTTGAACCCGGAGCTTTCCAGCAGCCCCCGTGAGGCTGCGTTTTCAGGCAGGCAAGCGGCCTCAACCCGGCTCAGATCCAGTCGGGTAAAGGAATGATGCACCACGCAATCAATGGCTTCGCGCATATAGCCTTGCCGCGCAAACCGCGCGCCTGTCCAATAGCCGACGGTCCCCGCCATGGCTGGACCTCGGCGAATATTGTCGAGCGTAATCGCCCCCAGCAGCATCTGATCTTCGCGACGGAACAGGAACAGCGGCAACGCCGTGCCCTGACTGATCGACCGCTGCGCCCAATACACCCGATTGGTAAAGCTCTTGCGGGTCAGGTGGTCTGCGGACCAACTGGGCTCCCAGGGCACAAGATGGGGCTGACTTTGCTGTCGCAGGAAAGCCCAAGCCCGGAAATCAGCATGGACCGGCGGCCGAAGGGTCAGCCGCTCGGTCTCGAGCTTCAGCTTGCGTCGGGCCAGAAGCATTAGGCTGCGCGCCTCTCCTGCAGGCTTTGGAAGTCCGGTGCCGCGCCAAGCGGCCCGTACATCGCCAGTGCCATCGGCGCTTCGCGCCCGATGCGGGTCGCCATGGCTTTGACATCCTCGCAGGTCACCGCGTCGATCTTCGCCACAGTATCCTCAAGGCTCGGGACACGGTCCCAGATTTGCACCAGACGGGCCAGACGCTCGACACGGTTCGACGGGCTTTCGAGTCCCATCAGCATCCCCGCCTTCATCTGGGCACGTGCCCGGGCAACCTCGGCCTCGGACATGTCATCTGCCGCGCGGCGCAGCTCGTCGATGGTAATCGCAGCCAGATCGCCCAGCTGTTCGCCCGAGGTCCCCGCATAGACCGTAAAGGTCCCGGAGTCGTCATAGGCGCCCGCTTGGCTGAAGATCGTATAGCAAAGCCCGCGTTTCTCGCGCACCTCTTGGAACAGACGCGAAGACATGCCACCGCCAAGCGCACCGGCCAGGATTTGGGTGGCATAGATGCTTTGGTCGCGGAACGATGGGCTTTCAAAGGCCAGTGCAAAATGCGCCTGCTCCAGCGCCTTGTCGTGGCGTACATCCCCACCGGTAAAACGCGCAGGCTCCAGCACGCTGTGCTTTTTCGGCTCAAGATGACCAAAAAGATCTTCGGCCATACGCACCAGTTGATCGTGATCCACAGCACCAGCTGCCGACAGGATCATCTGACCGGGGCCATAATGCTGGGCAACAAAACGCTGCAGATCCTCGCGCGAGAAATTGCGCACGCGTTCTGCCGGGCCCAGAATCGACCGGCCGATGGGCTGACCAGCGTAGCATTCTTCCTGCAGCCAGTCGAAGATGATGTCGTCGGGCGTATCCAGCGTCTGGCCGATCTCTTGCAAGATCACGCCGCGCTCCACTTCGATTTCGCGCGGGTCAAAGACCGAATTGACAACGATATCACCGATCACATCCATCGCCAGCGCCACATCGTCCTTCAGGACGCGGGCGTAATAGGCGGTGGTTTCGCGGCTGGTATACGCGTTGATGTAACCGCCCACGTCCTCAATGGCTTCAGCAATCTGGAGCGCCGAGCGGCGCTCCGTGCCTTTGAACGCCATATGTTCAAGGAAATGGGCGATCCCGTTCTGTTCAACCGTCTCGTGTCGCGCCCCGGCGTTGACCCAGATCCCAAGGGCTGCAGATTGCAGCCCCGGCATATGTTCGGTGACGATGCGGAACCCGTTGGCGAGCTGGTCTTGTCTTACTGTCACTTGGCGACTTGCTTTCTGATGTGATCTTCGAGGTCGCCCAAATCAGAGGAGATACGGGTGACGCGTTCCGATCTTTCATACAGATCCCCCATGCGCGGGGGAAGAGGCGGATGGATGCCAGAGGCATCTTCGACCGCTGCCGGGAACTTTGCTGGGTGCGCGGTGGCCAGTGTGACCATCGGGACACCCTCTTTGAGGTGTTCATTGGCAACTTTCACACCAATCGCACCGTGCGGGCACAGAAGCTCGCCAGACGATTCGACCTCAGACTTGATGGTCGCCAGTGTCTCTTCTTCCGACGCGCGGCCAGACTCATAAGTCGCCTGCAGCGCTTCCAGCGCCCCTTGGGACACATTGAAGCCCCCACCGTTTTTCAGCTCGTCCATCAGCTGGGCCACGGCTGCCGTGTCTTTGTCATAGGCGAAATACAGCGCGCGCTCAAAATTCGACGACACCTGAATGTCCATCGACGGAGAGATCGACGGTTTGGTTTCGCCTTTGAAATAGCCTTCGCCAGACAGGCAGCGGTGCAGAATGTCGTTCTGGTTGGTCGCCACCACCAGCTGGTCGATGGGCAGGCCCATCTGCTTGGCGATGAAACCTGCAAAGATGTCGCCAAAGTTGCCGGTCGGCACCGAGAAGGACACATTGCGGTGCGGCGCGCCCAGCGCGGTGGCCGCGGCAAAGTAGTAGACAACCTGCGCCAGAACACGTGCAAAGTTGATGGAGTTCACACCGGCCAGCTTGACCTCATCACGGAACCCAAAATCGTTGAACATGTCTTTGACGCGCGCCTGACAGTCGTCGAAGTCACCGTCCACGGCCAGCGCATGCACATTGCTTTCCTGCGGGGTGGTCATCTGACGGCGCTGCACCTCGGAGACGCGGCCGTGCGGGTAGAGGATCGCAACGTTCACTGCATCCAGACCTTTGAAAGCCTCGATCGCCGCAGACCCTGTGTCGCCAGAGGTTGCCCCTACGATGGTAACGCTTTCGCCGCGGCGCTTCAGCGCCACCTGGAAGAGCTGACCAATCAGCTGCATGGCAAAGTCTTTGAAGGCCAGCGTCGGGCCGTGGAACAGCTCCAGCAGGAAGTGGTTCGGGGTCAGCTGCTTCAGCGGTGCGCGGGCGGCATGGCCGAAACCAGCGTAGGCGCGGGCAATAATGCCTTTGAACTCTTCCTCGGTGAAGGAACCTTCGACATAGGGCCACATGACACGGAAAGCGATGTCCTCATAAGGCAGACCAGCCAGTGCGGCGATCTCCTCCTTGGTCATTGTGGGGATCTCGGCAGGCACATAGAGGCCGCCGTCACGGGCCAGGCCCGTCAGCATAGCTTCCTCGAAGGTCAGTTCCGGCGCTTGGCCGCGGGTCGAGATATATTTCATGGTCTCAGCTCTTGAGTTGTTGCGCGCTCGCGCCCTTGCGGGAGCGCAGGAGGAAAAGTCCGGTCATCGCCGCCCAGACAAGGGCCAGCAGGAACCAGGTGATTGCATATTGCAGGTGGTTGTTCGGGATATTCTGGGTCGAAACCGGCAAAGGCGTGATCGAATTGACCGCATGGGCCATGTTGACGTCGCGGGCGACAATCAGCACCGGCTGCGTACCCAGTTTGGCGGCCATGGCTTCGACATCGCGGGCGTACCAGATATTGCCAACAGAATCAGGCGCAGGCGTCAGGCTGTCGACCTCGTCCGGCCACAGCAGGTTTCCCGTTACGGCTGCGGCCCCGACAGAGCGGCTATCGAGCTTGGCTTTGGCGGTGACAAAACCACGATCCAGCAACACGCGACGCCCCTGATCGGTGACAAACGGAGAGATCACCCGGTAGCCCGGCCCCTGATCAGATGTCACCCAGTAGACATGCAGTTCCTCGGGCATCAGCGCCCCGGTCAAAGTGACCGCACGATACGCGTCTTCTTTGGGGGTGGGCGCATCGGGCAGCGCAATCGGCGTCTCATTGATCCGCGCGGTGATCGTTGCCAGAACGCCTTCTTTCCAGTCCAGGCGCTGCAGCTGCCAGATGCCAAGGCTCAGCAAGGCCACAAGGCCCAATCCCCCCACCAGCGCCAAAAAGTAAGACCGTGCCATTTGCGTCTTCGTCCCAGAAGTGAAAAGGCGCGCGAAGCCCCTGCCCCGCGCGCCTTGGTGATACGTGACCCTTGCGGAAATAAGAACCGCAAAGATGTACCCGTTACATTGATACGGGCTGCCTGCGGGATCTTAGTGAGCCAGCCCCGCGGTGCCCCAGATGTAGACGGCGAAGAACAGGAACAGCCAGACCACATCCACAAAGTGCCAGTACCAGGCGGCCATCTCGAAACCGGCGTGCTGTTTCGGGGTGAAATCCCCCTTCATCGCGCGGATCAGGCAGACGGTTAGGAAAATGGTACCGATGATCACATGGAAGCCGTGGAAACCGGTCGCCATGAAGAAGTTCGAATAGAACTCGTCACCGCCAAATTCCCAGCCTTTGTGCAGCAGATGCGCATATTCATAGCCCTGCAGGAAGGTAAAGAAGATGCCCAGTGCAATACCAATGGCCAGACCCTGGATCAGCGCCTTGCGGTTGTTTTCATGCACCAGCGCGTGGTGCGCCCAGGTGACGGCACACCCAGACAGCAGCAGGACCAGCGTGTTGATCAGCGGCAGGTGGAACGCATCAACCGGATAGATATTCGGCGCTGCGTATTCGGTGCCGAAATACTGTTCCATCGGGTAGATGGCGTGTTTGAAGAAGGACCAGAACCAGGCAAAGAAGAACATCACTTCGGACATAACGAAGAGAATAAAGCCATAGCGCAGGCCGATCAGAACAACCGGCGTGTGATCGCCTGCTTTGTTCTCGGCAATGGTTTCCGCCCACCAGCAAAACGCAGAATACAGGACGGCAACGAAGCCGATCCAGAACATCCAGGCGGTGATACCCTGCATCCAGAGCACCGCGCCAAACAGCATGACGAAGGTGCCAACCGAACTCAGCAGAGGCCAAATCGACGGCGGCAGAATATGAAAGTCGTGGTTCTTAGCATGTGCCATTCAACGGTCCCTCACCAAAGTGGCCTCAGTTAATATCGGTGTCTGCCTTTTGATCGAGCGCGGCATAGCCCTCGGGCAGATCAATTTCATAGAATGTGTACGACAAGGTTATCGTATGCACATATTGGCCGTCGACATCTTCGACGATCGCTGGATCGACAAAGAAAGTCACCGGCATCTGCACCCGTTCACCGGGTTGCAGCACTTGTTCCTCGAAACAGAAACAGTGAATTTTCTCAAAGAAGCCGCCCGCCGTGTAGGGGGTGACATTGTAAGACGCCTGGCCTGCAACCGGACGGTCCGTTGGATTATAGGCCTCATAGAAGGCCAGCCCGGTTTCGCCGATGCGCATCTCCATCTCACGGACCACCGGGGTAAACTCCCATGGCATTCCGCGTTCTTTGGAGGCGTCAAAACGCACTTTGACGGTCTGATCGAGGATCGTCTCTGATCCGGCGTCGGCCACGCCAGTCACACCGCCAAAGCCCGTGACCCGACAGAACCAGTCATAAAACGGCACAGACGCCCAAGCGAGCCCTCCCATGAGGATCACAACTGATACCAGTTGCAGAACCGTCTTCTGGGGCCCGCTCATGTTCATCCGCCTTCGCCTCCGAGGTTGGCCGGGAATTGGAACCCGTTCGACGTCACTTTGACCATGGTCAGGGCCAGAACCAGCACCACAAACCCGGCCAGCAGCAGGCCAACGCCCACATTGCGGCCTTTGCGGCGTGTGTGCAGTTCGTGTTCCTTGCGCAGGCTCATCTTACCAGCCTCCCAGACCATAGGGTTTCAGCAGCGCCTCGGCGAGGATCGCGCCAAAATGCAGGAACAGATACAGAAGCGACAGGAAGAAGAACCGGCGTTCGACTTTAAAGTTGTCGACCTCGGACATGTCCTCATCGCGGCGGATGATCCGCAGCGCGCCCAGCAGGAACAGCGCGTTCATCACCACCGCAACGGTCAGATAGATCCAGCCGCCCAGCGCGGTGAAAGCCGTGCCAATGGCAAGGGCCGCCAGGGCCACGGTGTAGACCAGTATATGAACGCGGGTTGCGCGGCGACCATGGGTCACCGTCAACATTGGAACGCCCGCATCATCGTAGTCCGAGCGCATGAACAGCGCCAAGGCCCAGAAATGCGGCGGCGTCCACATAAAGATCAGCGCGAACATCAAGATCGGTTCAAGCGTCAGCGAACCGGTTGCCGCGACCCAGCCAATGGCCGGCGGAAAGGCCCCGGCGGCACCGCCGATGACGATGTTCTGCGGGGTCGAGCGTTTCAGCCACATGGTGTAGATCACCACGTAGAAGAAAATGGTGAAGGCCAGAAACGCGCCAGCAAAGATATTGGTCGCCAGTCCCAGCATAATCACCGACAGACCAGACAGGGCAATGCCAAGGGTCAGTGCCTCGCCTTCTTGCACTTTGCCTGAAGGGATCGGGCGTGTTTTGGTCCGCTTCATCACCCGGTCAATGTCGGCATCCCACCACATGTTCAGCGCGCCGGACGCGCCGCCGCCAATGGCAATGAACAAAATGGCACAGAAGCCAACGACCGGGTGGACGGACACCGGCGCGGCGAGCAGGCCGACAAAGGCGGTAAACACCACCAGTGACATGACCCGCGGCTTGAGCAGCGCGAAATAGTCGCCCAATTGGGCGTCGTCTTCGCGGGGCAGGCTTGCGTTGATGCTGGCGTCAGTCATGTCGTTCTCTTTAGTTCAAATGGCGGCCACGCTGAGCGCGGCCCGCCTGTCTTTCCCTTGATCAGCCCCTCGGTTGCCAGAAAGGCAGTCCGACCGGGTCTGAACCGTCGCCTTAGTTGGAAGCGACCTGATAGTCGAGCGGCTGACCCGCATATTCGTCGATCGCACCCTGCAGCCATGCGTCATAGGCCTCTTGCGAGACAACTTTGACGGTGATCGGCATATAGGCATGGTCTTTGCCGCACAGTTCGGAACACTGACCAAAGTAGATGCCTTCTTTGGTTGCGTTGAACCACAGCTCTGCCAGACGACCGGGCACCGCATCCTGCTTCACCCCAAAGGCCGGAATAGTCCAGGAGTGGATCACGTCCGCGCCAGTGACCTGCATGACAACGGTTTTGCCAACAGGCACAACAACCGCAGTGTCGGTGGCCAGCAGGAATTCATCTTCGTTGTAGCCCGCGTCTACCAACTTGGCGCGCATTGCGTCATCCAGAACATAAGGCGTCACATCCGCATCCGCTGGGCGCACATCTTCGTCCAGGGTGGCGGGGTTACCGATCATATAGCTGTCAAACGCAAAGCCATGGTCGACATATTCATAGCCCCAGTACCACTGGTAGCCGGTCACCTTGATGGTCACATCTGCTTCGGGGATTTCCTGCTGGTCGAACAGTTCCGGCAGCGACTGCGACCCAATCGCGACGAGAATCAGAAGCGGCACAATGGTCCAGGCAATTTCCAGCGGCGTATTGTGCGTAAAGCTCTCTGGTTTCGGGTTTGCCTTACGATTGAACCGGACAATCGCATAAACAAGCAGGCCCGCCACAAACAGGGTGATCACAGTGATAATCACCAGGATGAAATTATCGACCCAATGAATACCTTCGGCCAGCCGTGTTGCTGCCGGCTGGAAACCCAACAACCCATCATGGGGCTTACCAATGGTTTCCAGTCCGTCTTGCGCCATGGCGGGAAGGCTAGAAAGCGCGGTCAAAAGCCCCGCGAGCGTCAAAGCGTTCTTCATATCACATCCTGATAGCTTGGTCGTTACCGGTTCTAAGCTCTGCCCTGAACCGTAGGAAATCCGGCCCGTGGACGTTGTCATTGTTGCAGTTAAAAATCATATTATGACTATCATATAAAGAGGCAGACGCGCGGCATAGCGTCGCTTTCTTGATTTAGATCAAAAACGAGGTCCCGCCACATGGACGATTCCACATTCTCTCCCTTTGAGACCACGCTACCCGAAGATGAGGCGCTGCCTATCCTTCGGCAGGCGCTAAACGGCGCAAATGACGGAGAAATATTTGTGGAGCGCCGAAAATCCGAGGCGCTGGTGCTCGACGATGGCCGGGTCAAATCCGCCAGTTTCGACGCCGCCGAAGGATTCGGCCTGCGCGCGGTCAAAGATGATGTGGCAGGCTATGCCCATTCCACCACGCTTTCGATCGAAGCCTTGCGGCGCGCGGGTGAAACTGCGCGGCTTGCGGTGGGCGATGGCGGCGGCACGATGGCGCCTGCGCCAAAGCCAACCAATCGCAAGCTCTACACCGATCAGGACCCCATCGCAGCCCAAAGCTTCCCGGTGAAGGTAGAAACCCTGCGCGAGATCGACGCCTTTGCCCGAGGTCTTGATTCGCGGGTGGTGCAGGTTTCAGCCACACTGGCGGCCTCGATCCAGGAAATCGAGATCCTGCGCGCCGATGGCGTGCGGGTGCGGGATGTCCGCCCCATGACCCGCCTGAATGTCTCCGTGATCGTCGATGATCAGGGCCGCCGTGAAAGCGGCAGCGCTGGGGGCGGCGGGCGCGTGGGCTTGGATGGGCTGATCGCGCCGCAGGACTGGCAAGCCAAGGCCCGCGAGGCCCTGCGCATCGCGCTGGTGAACCTCGAAGCGGAACCTGCCCCCGCCGGCGAAATGGATGTGGTGCTTGGGCCGGGCTGGCCCGGCATCCTGCTGCACGAAGCGATTGGTCACGGGTTGGAGGGTGATTTCAACCGTAAAGGCTCTTCTGCTTTTGCCGGTCTCATGGGACAGCGCATTGCCGCGCCCGGCGTCACCGTTCTGGACGACGGCACCATTCCTGACCGTCGTGGTTCGATCACGGTGGATGACGAAGGCACGCCCAGCCAGAAAACCACCCTGATCGAGGATGGCATTCTTGTGGGCTTCATGCAGGACCGCCAGAACGCGCGCCTGATGGGTGTCGACAGCACCGGCAATGGCCGCCGCCAAAGCTACGCCCATGCGCCCATGCCGCGCATGACCAACACATATATGTTAGGTGGCAATGCGGATCCGGCCGATCTGGTGCGTGATATCAAGGACGGCATCTGGGCCGTCGGCTTTGGCGGCGGTCAGGTCGATATTACCAATGGCAAGTTCGTCTTCTCCTGCACCGAGGCCTACCGCGTCAAAGACGGCAAAGTTGGCGCACCGGTCAAAGGCGCAACGCTGATTGGCGATGGGGCCACGGCGCTGAACCAGATCCGTGCGCTTGGCAATGACATGGCGCTGGATCCGGGCATGGGCAATTGCGGCAAACAGGGGCAATGGGTGCCCGTCGGCGTTGGTCAGCCCAGTGTTTTGATGGGCGGCCTGACCGTGGGCGGGTCTGCCACCTAAAGGACATCGGGGACTCATCACTTTGTCTCCGTCAGCAGGGCGAGTCGCAGGCGACTCGCCCTTTTTCTTGAAGCGGGCAAGTGCCCTGCCCTGTGACGCGATTTACCAATTATCCCCAGAAACTTCGCGCAAATCCGGTCTCTATAGACATATTTATTAACCAAAGCACGACTCAAAAAACGCTGCCCCACCGCTGCGCTGCGCCTTTCAGCCCCCCGTTACCCCCATAAAAACAAGGGCTCTTGGCCCAAATAACGCCCGACTTCGGAGAATCGCCGCGCCGCAGATCCTGATAAACGAGATAGTGAAAAATCTTGGCAAACTGTCCTTAGATTCACCACCTGTTAACCCCTTTGGCGGTAAACATTGTCTTGCAACAAGGTGGAGCATCGGATGACCGGAGAAGCACATTCTTCCTATCACCCCCCACTCCCACCCACCACGGAAGATCAAAGGTATTCATGGCTCCGCCTGTTGCGCTCCCGAAGAATCGGGGTCTCGACCTTTTACCGGCTGATGGCCGAGTATGGGACAGCACAGAATGTGCTGGATGCACTGCCCAAAGTGGCAGCCGAAGCAGGTGTCAAAGGGTACAAAACGTGCCCGGAAGCAATTCTTGATGCCGAAATCGCCAAAGCAAAAGCCGCCAAAGCGCGGCTTTTGTGCTTTGGGGATCCGGACTACCCTCCTCTTCTCATGCAGTTAAAAACCGCCCCGCCTGTCCTCTGGGCTGTGGGCGATCTGAGCCTACTGCACCGTTCTGCGATTGCTATGGTGGGTGCACGCAATGCTTCCTCGCTTGGCCTGCGAATGGCGCGTGCTCTGGCACGGGATCTGGGCGAACTGGGGCAGGTTGTAACATCAGGACTTGCGCGCGGCATTGACGCAGCAGCGCATCAAGCCTGTGTCGACACCGGCACAATCGCCGTTCTGGGCGGCGGTGTGGATGTGGTCTACCCATCAGAAAATGCCGACCTTGCCGCTGAAATCCGGGAGAAAGGTCTGCTCTTGTCGGAACAACCCATGGGCCTGGCCCCTCAGGCGCGGCATTTCCCCGCCCGCAACCGCATAATTGCAGGGCTCAGCGCGGCTACGGTGGTGGTCGAAGCCGCCGCCAAATCTGGCAGCCTGATCACCGCGCGCGATGCGCTGGATATGGGGCGCGACGTGCTTGCGGTTCCTGGCCACCCCATGGATGCGCGCGCCTCTGGTTGCAATATTCTGATCCGGGAAGGGGCCACACTGGTGCGCGATGCCCGCGATGTGGTCGACGCCCTGCCCGCCCCCCAACAACCGCGCCCGCCGCTGGGCCGCAAACCCGCGCTTGCGGATCTCCCCCCCCAGCCCGAGCGCCGGAGCCTGCGTGAAACCGCCGCCCTGCATGGCACGATCCTGTCCCGCACCGCCCCCTCTCCGACGCCGCAACATCATATTGTCGCGGACAGCACAACAGACCCGCGCGCAGCACTGCGTGCCCTGACCGAGCTTGAGATGGGCGACGACATTGATCGCGCGGAGGACGGCACAATCCGCCGCAAATGAAAGTGAATGTTCCCGCCATCGCCCCTGTTTTCGCGCCCGGCCTCTGTCCCCAGTCCCAAGGTTTAAGCGCTGAAAATACCACCAATTCCTGCGAAGTCTTGGTCAAGAGATGTGTCAATGATTGACATTCTCCCCTTGCACGCCACATTTCCCAAGCCTTAGAACGCACTGAATCTGTCACGAAAGGTGCCCAGTCCGAATGCCCGTTGTTGTCGTCGAATCCCCGGCAAAAGCCAAAACCATCAATAAGTATCTGGGGAAAAACTACACAGTTCTCGCCTCTTACGGACACGTGCGCGACCTGCCCCGCAAGGATGGCTCGGTCCAGCCGGACGACGATTTTGCCATGACCTGGGAGGTCGGCAATGACAGTAAGAAACACGTCCGTGCCATTGCTGACGCCCTAAAAGACGATGATGCACTGATTCTCGCGACTGACCCTGATCGCGAAGGAGAAGCAATCAGCTGGCATTTGCAGGAAGCGCTGACCAAGCGTCGCGCGATCAAAAAATCCACAGCCGTGAGCCGCGTGACCTTTAACGCGATCACCAAAGAGGCGGTGACGCAGGCGATGCAAAACCCGCGCGATGTCGACATGCCGCTGGTAGAGGCCTACCTCGCCCGACGTGCGCTCGACTATCTCGTGGGCTTCAATCTGTCGCCGGTTCTGTGGCGGAAACTGCCTGGCGCACGCTCTGCTGGGCGTGTGCAATCCGTCTGCCTGCGCCTGATCGTGGAACGCGAGATGGAGATCGAAGCGTTCAATCCAGTCGAGTACTGGTCGGTGAAGGCGCAGATGACGACCCCGCGAGGTCAGGATTTTGAGGCCCGCCTGACGGTTCTGGGGGGCGAAAAGCTGGACAAATTCAGCCTCGCCAACTCCACCGCTGCCGAACTGGCCGTGCAGGCGGTGGCGTCCCGCGCCTATTCCGCGATCTCCGTGGAGGCCAAACCCGCCGCCCGCAACCCGTCTGCGCCGTTTATGACCTCGACCCTGCAGCAGGAAGCCTCGCGCAAGTTTGGCATGGGCGCGCGTCAATGTATGAACGCCGCCCAGCGCCTCTATGAGGCAGGTCTCATTACATATATGCGGACCGACGGCATCGACATGGCGCCCGAAGCCGTGACCGAAGCACGCGCAGAGATCGCCACCCGTTATGGCCCGGAATATGTCCCGAGCGAGCCGCGCGTTTATAAAAACAAAGCCAAGAACGCGCAGGAAGCGCACGAATGTATCCGCCCAACCGACATGAGCCGCGACGCGGCGAGCCTGAAGGTGTCGGAAGACGATCAGCGCAAGCTTTATGATCTGATCTGGAAGCGGACGCTGGCCTGTCAGATGGAAGGCGCCCGTCTGGAGCGCACCACGGTTGACCTTGGCTCGGACGACAAACAGGTCGTTCTGCGCGCCACAGGGCAAGTGGTGCTGTTCGACGGCTTTATGCGTGTCTATGAAGAAGGCCGCGATGATGTGGTGGACGAGGACGACAAGCGCCTGCCCCAGATCATGCAGGGCGATGCGGTAAAATTTGCAGGCGGTCTGGCCGCGCAAGCCGAAAAGGCTGGCAAGGACGCCTGTGTGCTGTCTGAAAATGCTGCGGTTCTCAGCCTGCAGCACCACACCCAACCGCCGCCGCGCTATACCGAGGCAACGTTGGTGAAACGGATGGAGGAGCTCGGCATTGGGCGTCCTTCCACCTATGCCTCTGTTATTACAACGATTCAGGACCGCGAATACGTCCGCAAGGACAAGAATCGCCTGTTCCCCGAAGAACGCGGGCGGATCGTGACGATCTTCCTTCTGAACTTCTTCCGCACCTATGTCGGCTACGAGTTCACCGCGAATCTTGAAAATCAGCTGGATGATGTCTCGGCCGGGGATCGCGATTACAAAGAGCTGCTTGGGAATTTCTGGCGCGACTTCCACGCCGCGATTGCTGAAACCTCCGACCTGCGGATTTCCGAGGTTCTGGATGTTCTGGACGACGCACTTGCGCCGCAGCTGTACCCGCCGCGCGAAGATGGCTCTGACCCGCGGATCTGCCCGAAATGCGGCACCGGTCAGCTGCACCTCAAGACCTCGCGCACCGGTGGGTTTGTCGGCTGCGGCAACTACCCCGAGTGTAACTACACCCGCCCGATCGCCGGTGAAGGCGCCGAGGGCGAAGAGAAGCTTTTGGGCGAAGACGGCGGTGATGAGATCTGGCTGAAAGACGGCCGCTATGGTCCTTACGTTCAGCGCGGTGAAGCCACACCCGAGAACAAAAAGCCCAAGCGTTCCTCTCTGCCCGCCCCCCGCAATGGTGGCTGGGCCAAGGAAGAAACCACGTTGGACAAGGCCGTGCAGCTGCTGTCGCTGCCGCGCAATGTGGGCGACCACCCCGAAGGCGGGCGCATCTCGGCCAACCTTGGCCGTTTTGGCCCATACCTGATGCACAAGCTGCCCGGCGATGAAAAACCCGTCTACGTCAGCCTGAAACAATGGACCGAAATGTTCGAGGTCGGCATGAACCACGCGGTGGAGATGCTGGCGGACAAACGTGCCAATCCGGGCCGGGGCCGGTCTGCGGCGAAGGCGCTGAAAGAGCTGGGCGAACACCCCAGCGAAGGCGGCGCGGTGCAGATTATGGATGGCCGTTACGGGCCTTACGTCAAATGGGGCAAGGTCAATGCGACCCTGCCCAAGGACGTGGAACCGGCCAATGTGACCATGGACCAGGCGGTTGCCCTGATCGCCGAGAAAGCGCCAAAGAAGAAAGCGCCTGCAAAAAAGAAGGCGCCTGCCAAGAAAACCGCCGCCAAGAAAACCACGACGAAGAAAACTGCAACCAAGACACCCACGAAAGAAGCCGGCGCAGAGGAATAGCGCCTCAGGCAGGGATCAGCAGGGTCAGCCCCTGCCCCACAAGTGGTTTTTGATTGCGAAGGTGCCGTGCAACGCATTTTCTGGCCCGTGCCCCATTGATTTGGGCGCGGGCCATTTCGTAGGGCGCAAGCTGTGTGATCTTTTGCGCAATGGTCTGCCTGTCCCCTTCGTGAAGCGCGCGAAGCGACAGGGGCGTAGGCAGAAAACTCTCAACGGCGGCATCCTCGGCCCAAAGGATTTCGTGGCGGGGGAGAAGAATGTGCCAGTAGGTCAATGTCTGCCCTGTGCCCGCCTGCGTGACGCCGGGCAGATCCAGCAGGTCTTTGGCGGCGACCAAAACCTGTCGTGCACCAAACATACGTTCCGCGATTGTCGACTCGATCACCACCCGATGTTGACGGGACACAGACAAAGGCGCGCGCGGAGATCCCTCCCCCAGAGCCCCATTCGCGATCACGACCGGTGCTTCACGACCCTGTGCCGTGACGCAGCGGCTGCCAACCCATATCACCGGCTGCGCACCGTGATCCAACGTCGCGACCAGATCGCCGGGGCGCAATACCTCTACCGGGGTTTCACCTTGGGGTGTCTTTATATTTGTACCTTCCGCAAAACAGACCAAAAAGGCCTCAGCCTCGCGCGGGGTGGTCAGCCCCACAAAGTCGTCGTCATAAAGGCTGTCGATCGTGATGGACCGGATATAGCCGTCATCCAAAACGCCCGGCCCGCCCGTCGGTGGCATCACAAAAAGACGCCCCAACTCGTCCTGAGCCAGAACAAGTGTCGTTGTGGTCGAGGACCCATCTGTAAAATGGACGGTCGCATTATAGATTAGAGCCGAATCCAGGGCAGACCCAGTGCCACCATAGGTCAGGTCTTCCCCCAATTGGCCGTTGTCGTTTGAACGGGTCTTATTGTCATTGTCGGCATCTTCCAGCTCGACCTCACCGATTTTGTCCCACAAAGGATCGCCCAACCCGCCAAACGTGGTGCCCAGCAATGTGCTGGCCTGCTCCACCGTCCAGTTGGTTTCATTTGTGTCAAGCTCGGCTGTGATGCCAAGATAAATGGCGTCTACGATCTGGGTTGGCATCTCAACGGGACCACAAAAAACAAACTCTGACCAGAACAGCTGAAATTTCTAAGGAAATTCTTAGCCTTTGCGTTTTTTTGCGCTTTGCGCGCAAGGGCTGCGCAATTTCCGTAGAAATACGCAAAACGCAGCACATTCGTTGACGTGCCCCCCCGTCTCCGTGGCAGATTGACGTCAAGGCATTGGAGAGGAGATTTCCATGAAAAAAACCTATGGCTCAGCCGCCGAGGCGCTCGACGGGCTGCTTCATGACGGCATGTTCATCGCGGCAGGCGGCTTTGGCCTCTGCGGCATTCCTGAATTGCTGCTGGATGCGATCAAAGACGCAGGCACCAAGGATCTGACTTTCGCGTCCAATAACGCTGGCGTGGACGACTTTGGCATCGGCATCCTGCTGCAAACCCGTCAGGTCAAGAAGATGATCTCGTCCTATGTGGGCGAAAACGCGGAATTCATGCGCCAGTATCTGAGCGGCGAATTGGAACTCGAGTTTAACCCCCAAGGCACACTGGCCGAGCGCATGCGCGCAGGCGGCGCAGGCATCCCCGGCTTCTTCACCAAAACCGGCGTCGGCACCGTCATCGCCGAGGGCAAGATGGAGAAACAGTTCCCCACAGGCCCCGATGGCGCGATGGAGGACTACATCATGGAAGAAGGCATCTTTGCCGATCTGGCCATTGTGAAGGCCTGGAAAGCCGATGAAACCGGCAATCTGGTGTTCCGCAAAACCGCGCGCAACTTCAATGTGCCTGCGGCGACCTGTGGCAAGATCTGCGTCGCCGAGGTCGAGGAAATCGTGCCCACGGGCAGCCTTGACCCGGATGCGATCCACCTGCCCGGCATCTATGTGCACCGGATCATCCAGGGCGATCATGAAAAGCGCATTGAACAGCGCACCGTACGGGAGGCCTAATCCATGTGGGATCGTAACCAAATGGCGGCCCGCGCCGCACAGGAACTGCAAGACGGCTGGTATGTGAACCTCGGCATTGGTATTCCGACGCTGGTCTCGAACTACATCCCCGAAGGGATCGAGGTCACCTTGCAGTCGGAAAACGGTATGCTGGGCATGGGGCCTTTCCCGATTGACGGCGAAGAGGACGCTGACCTGATCAATGCAGGCAAGCAGACCATCACCGAACTGCCGCAAACCGCTTATTTCGACAGCGCACAATCCTTTGCGATGATCCGTGGCGGCAAGATCGCCATGGCAATTCTGGGCGCAATGGAAGTGGCCGAAAACGGTGACCTTGCAAACTGGATGATCCCCGGCAAGCTGGTCAAAGGTATGGGCGGCGCAATGGATCTGGTCGCAGGTGTCGGCCGCGTGGTGGTGGTCATGGACCACACCAACAAACACGGCGTCTCCAAGCTGCTGAAAGAATGCACCCTGCCGCTGACGGGCAAAGGCGTGGTGGACCGGATCATCACGAACCTTGGGGTTCTCGATGTGGTCGAAGGCGGCCTCAAAATCGTTGAGCTCGCCGACGGTGTGACCGAATCCGATCTGCGCGCAGCGACCGAGGCGACGCTGGTCGATTAATCAGGCTTGCCCTTGTGCCAGCCCATGTGACTGCCCATGTGCCTGACTAAGTGCCCGCACATTGCGGTTGTTTCACATGGATCATGACACGTCAGACACAGACGGGGGCGCCGAACCAAAGGTTCGGCGCCCCCGCTGTCGGATCGCGGCAGCGATCCGAAACCTCACGCTCCGGCACCTGCGGCAGGGCCGTCAGTTCATACTGTGGAAAATGCACCCGTCCGAAATCATGATCGGTGGAGTCCGACAGAGACTGCGCGCCATCTGATAGGCCGCCAGCACTTTGGGCACATAGTCCCGCGTCTCCGTATAGGGCGGCACCCCGTCATGATCGCGCACGGCACCAGGGCCCGCATTATAGGCCGCCGCAACCAGCATCGGGTCACCTCCGTACAGGGCCATCAGCTGGTCGATGAACCGCACGCCACCTGCAATGTTGTCCTTTGGGGTAAAAGGGTCCGTGACCCCATGTTCGACTGCTGTTTCGGGCATCAGTTGCATAAGCCCCTGCGCCCCTGCACTGCTTACAGCATCCGCCCGTCCCGAGGATTCCACCGCGATCACCGCCAGGACCCAGGCTGGCGACACCTGCGTACCCAGGGTGCCCGTCAGAATATCAATGCCGTATGCATTCACAATGTCCTGCATCTGCTGCAGTCGCGGGGCTGTGACCTCGGGATGAGCGGCGATCACCTCTAGCGCAGTCTCCAGCCGCCCGGCGCTTGCTGCCTCCAATGCTGGCGAGACCTCTTCCCAAAACCATGCGAAGCGCGCCTCTTGCGGCACGGGTGTCGCTGCGGTGCTGTCTGTTTCTTCTGCGGGCGGATCGTCGCTCTCTGTCCGTCTCGACAAACGCGCCGCCTGTTCCGCAGGATCAATCTGAATAGTGATCAACCGCCCGCTGCCGGGTTTTGGTGGGCGGATACGTTTAGCGGTGAAATCATCATACTTGGAGGCTGCCTCGGCTGGGGCTGCATCTTGTGCGGCCAGAGGCTCAGCCGTGAGCGCAAGCACCGTGGCACAAACACAGACGCCGCTCCACCAGATCCTGTCCGCCCAAGACCCAGCCCGTTGTGGCGATCGAGGCGCCATCGCATGCGAGTCGTCTTTCGTAGTGGCAAACAGCGCTTCAGCACGATTCCCCGCCCGATTCTGGGCATCTGACCGTAAATTCGCGTGTATTTGGCCGCAAAGGGACAGGAATCCGGGCAAGAGCGCGGATGGAATCCCACTTAACTCTGTTTTTTTGCCCATTTTACCCTGCCTTGCCTCAACTCCAGTTTAGGAAAGTTCTAACGAAACGCCCACAAATGAGCAGGGAATCTGTCAAAATCGCCTCATTTCCCACCATTGCGTGGCAGACTTGCTGCGTGAAACAGGCATCAAATCACTGATTACTTAATAAATTCAAAATCCTAACCGGTCGGTAATTCATTTTTAAGATTTTCAGCCCTTTTCCCCCATTCGGCCCCAATCCTGCCACGCTGCACCGTCAAAACTAACTCATCCAAGACGGGCAGCCACCAAGCAGGTGAGAGAGCAGGTGGCACAGATGCTCAAAGGGATGAAACTTTTTATCGATCCTCAGGAGGGACGAACTATGATCAAATTCATCAAAAACTTCCGCAAAGACGACTCTGGCGCCGTGACCGTTGACTGGGTTGTTCTGACCGCTGCTATCGTTGCGCTGACTGTTGCAGTCTTCACTTCCATCCAGACTTCCACAACCGGCCTGACCTCCACCGCGGCATCCAACGTGACCACCGGTGTTGCGGCTCCGACCGTACCCTAAGTTTACCGTGGCTTCTGTGGCAGCTGGTTTCAGCGCCTCAGAGGTTGTGTAATCTTGCTCCGGGCCGGGACCGCCTGGCCTGGAGTTTCTTTACAAGTGATCTGCCCCCCCCCCAAATGAACGGGGCCACAGGTACTGCTCGTTAGATCCGGGTCGACAGTTCCGATCTGACAGTTCCGGTGTGACATTCCCCACCTGGCACCGGCAGTTTGGTAGCTGAACTTTTGACTGAGCCCGCAGGGAGCCCCAAGGAGCAATGTGATGAAACGCCTGAAACACTTTCTGGCCGATGACCAAGGAGCAGTAACCGTCGATTGGGTGGTGCTTGTCGCTGCCGGAGTCGCGCTGACCCTTGCTTTGCTGAATGCGTATGGCACCTCCATGGGCAGCTTGGCGACAAACATCTTCAACAATATGAACCTGAGCCTCTTTAGCTGATCCATCTGGCTGTTCCTCGGAGCAGCCTTTCGGATTTTCTGCCAAACACGCCTGGCGCTAACCCGCCCTGTCTCAGGGCCCAAAAGATCAAACGGAGGCAACCTTATGCGAGCGGTATTTGGTCTCGTCCTTATTGCTGGTATCGCCCTCGCGGGCGGCGCGGTGATGATGGCAAAGAATTATATTGAAGCTTACCAGCAGGCTTTGGCCGATGAACGGGCCAAGGGCGTCAACTATGTGCCGACCGTCCCGGTTTTCGTCGCGACGAAGGCGCTGAAATATGGTGAACGCCTCACGGAAGAGGACGTAAAAACAGTTTCTTGGCCCGAAACCGCCCTTCCCGAGGGGGCGTTTGTTTCAGCGGATGTATTGTTCCCGAAGGCCACAGGTGACCAGACCCGCCACATCCTGCGCGCAATGGAACCCGGCGAGCCGCTTTTGAAAGTGAAACTGTCCGAACCCGGTCAGGGCGCGGGTCTGACCTCGCTTCTTAAAACCGGTATGCGAGCCGCCGCCATCAAGGTCGATGTGGCCTCTGGCGTTTCCGGCTTCTTGCGCCCCGGCGACCGCGTAGATGTCTATTGGACCGGCAATATGGTTGATGCCGAAGGGCGCCGTGCCGGTGAAGTGACCCGCCTTATCCTGTCGAGCATCGAATTGATCGCCGTAGACCAAACTGCGGGCCACGACGTCAGCGCAACAACCATTGCACGCACCGTGACCATCACCGGAACACGCGACGACGTGGGCATCCTGCAGCACGGCCAGGCCACCGGCCGACTGTCTTTGTCGCTTGTTGGCGCCGGGGATACCACCGTGGGCACGATCGAAGACGTCGACCAGCGCCGACTGCTGGGTCTTGCCGCTCTGGAGGTTGAACAGGCGCAGGAAAAAGAGCGCGTCTGCACAATTCGCAACCGCCGTGGCGCCGAGGTGGTCGAGGTTCCGATCGCTTGCCGCGACTAGCGATCGAACAGATCACACCAGTTCACAAAAAGGCCGCCCCAACTGCTTTTGGTTGGGGTGGCGTCCTGCATCTTCAGCTGCGCCCCAAGCCCAACGGCCCCCTGGCTGCCCCCCTGGTTTTCCCCGGCACAGGTCTGACAAAAGACCGGCAACTTTCCCCGTGTTGCCCCGCCTCCACATCAAAGACGCCTGAAAACCCATTGATTATTGCAATGTAATCGGAAGTAGCGCAGGGTGTTGACAAAAATCGGGGCAACTCAGACCCCAAAGAAAATTTCGTGATCGGAGAGGCAGGTCACATGGTATTTAGAAGTTTCGTTGCAGCGGCTCTGACTGGCCTTGCAGTTTTGGGGGCGTCTGTTCCTCAGAGTGTACAGGCCAATGGGCTCAAAATCGTCAAACAAGGCACCAACGCAAAGCTAGAGGTGCCGATGAACCGCGCTGTCGTGGTGGAATCGGAACAGCCTTTTGCTGAGCTGAGCATTGCCAATCCTGGCATTGCGGACATTTCGTCCCTGTCGGACCGGTCGATCTATGTTCTGGGCAAATCGCCGGGGCTGACCACGCTGACACTGTTGGACGGCTCTGGCCGGCTGATCACCAATGTCGACGTCCGTGTGGCCGCTGATGTCAGCGAGTTCAAAGAACGTCTGCGCCAGATCCTCCCCAATGAAAAAATCGAGGTGCGCACCGCAAACGACGGCATTGTGCTGTCGGGGACCGTTTCAAGCGCCGCGCGGATGCAGCGCGCGCTGGATCTTGCCTCGCGTTATGCGCCGGATCGTGTGTCCAACCTGATGAGTGTCGGCGGCGTGCAGCAGGTCATGCTGAAAGTGCGTTTTGCGGAAATGCAGCGCAATGTCTCCAAACAACTGGGCACCTCGCTTGCGTTTCTGGGCAGTGACTCCGCCGGGGAGACCAATGGTTTCCTTGTGGATGGCAACAATCTGAACCTAAGCTTTGGCAACTCGAACTCTACTGAGCGCGGCTATGCCACAGCAGAGAACACCTTTGGTGCAGCCCTTTTTGGCTTTGACATCGGCAATGTGGCACTTGGCGTCGTTCTCGAGGCGATGGAACAAAAGGGCCTTGTCAGAATGCTGGCAGAGCCGAACCTCTCTGCCCTGTCGGGCCAAGAGGCCTCTTTCCTTGCAGGTGGCGAATACCCGGTGCCCGTGGCGCAGGAAGACGGTGTTATCACCATTGAATTCAAACCCTTTGGTGTTGAGCTGGACTTTATCCCCCGGGTTGTGGACGGCGATCTGATCAATCTCGAAATGCAGGCCTCTGTCTCTGCAATTGACCCGACTGTGACCTTTGAATCCGGTGGCCTGATCATTAATGGTTTCTCGCGTCGCGCGACGGAAACCACGGTCGAACTGCGTGACGGCGAAAGCTTTGCCATTGCCGGTCTGATCGAAGACGACTTCCTCGACAATGCCGCGCAAGTGCCGTGGCTGGGGGATGTCCCGATCCTGGGCACCCTATTCCGCAGCGCCGATTTCGAACGCCGTCAAAGCGAACTGGTGATCATCGTCTCGGCCCATCTGGTCAGCCCAACCCGCGGTGATGTCTATGCCCTGCCTACAGATCGCATCCGCCCACCGAGCGAGCGTGACCTGTTCCTTCTGGGCAAGACCGAGCGCACCCAGCGTGGCGCGGCCGGTGAAGTTGCAAAGCAGGACTTCAATGGCTCTTACGGCTATATTCTTGACTAACCCGCAGGCAGGATGGTGACGCGCATGTTGAAACAATCGGCCCTGATTTTAAGCCTCGCAGCCGTAACAGGCGCTTGCGCCTACAAGGAGGCCGGAGAGCCGCTGGACACGCGCTACTTCGGCAGCGCCACCCATGAAAACGCAGCGATCATCTCTGGTGACCTGAGCTACACGGTGCAACTGGCAAACCGATTTGCCTCCGAGGTGCCCAGCACCATCACCTTCGACTTTGACAGCGCCCGTCTGGACGAAAGCGCGCGTCTGGTGCTCGACCAGCAGGCGGGCTGGATCAAACAGTTCCCTGAGGTGCGGTTCAAAGTGTTTGGTCACACCGATGCGGTCGGCTCTGAGCGCTATAACAAGTCGCTGGGTCTGCGCCGGGCGCGGGCTGCTGTGAATTATCTTGTGCGTCATGGGATCAGCCGCAAGCGTCTGGAAGCTGTCGTCTCTTTTGGCGAAACGCAGCCGCTTGTCCTGACCGACCAGCGCGAACGCCGCAACCGCCGCACAGTGACCGAAGTGTCGGGCTTTGTGCAATCGCGCGTCAATTCGCTGGACGGGCGCTATGCAGAGATCATTTACCGCGACTATGTGGAAAGCGCTGTTGCAGAACGCACCCTGACCCACGAATCGGCGATCGAAGCCTCGCTCGATTAACCGCCACACCGCAAAAACGGTTTCAAAAGGCTCCCACCCTGGGGGCCTTTTTGCTGTCCGGGCGACAGAAACTGTCGGCGACGCCCCCTTTGGGCACCGTTCGGTCAGACCACATTAGGATTCCGTTAGGTATGTTTAACATTCCAAACAATTGGGGCTTTTTAGCCCAAATCTTGCCCAGATTGGGAACGAAGCTCTGATCAAGGGGCGCCGTGTACCTTGTGGTGGGGGCGGCACCGGTCCGATTGAGCGCAGTTTCGCGGCTCCGTCGGGCGAGATTTAAGGATACTGGCGTATGAGTACTGCGGCTTCGCAACAAGAGACACCGCCGATCGTGGCCTGCACGATCTGCCGGGACGTACAGAATTTCGACCTCCTGATCGAGGATATGGAAACCGCCATGGGTGAAGCCTGGGGGGATCTTGATTTCACCGAGGCGCTGGCGTTCTTCTACCAGCCCGAAGCCGAGGCCGTGGAATTTGTGGCCCTGGCGATGGAAAGCGCCGATGAGGACAATCTGGACCTCATGGGCGAAATCATCACCCAGGCCAAATCTCGCAATATCAAAGTCATCCTGGTGGCCGAAGATGTCACCCCCGCGGCGCTGCACAAGCTGCTGCGTCTGGGCGCAGATGAGTTCATTCCCTATCCGCTGCCCGAGCACGAACTGGCCGCCGCAATTGAGCGTCTGCGCGCTCAAAACCCGGTCGCACCGGAAACCCCGGCCGCATCGGCCGCAAACAGCCCCAAACTGCATGCCGACAGCCGCCGCGAGGGCGCTGTGATTGTGACCCACGGCATGGCCGGTGGCACAGGTGCCACCACCTTTGCGGTGAACCTTGCCTGGGAACTGGCGCAGCTCTCCGAAGGAGACACGCCGTCGGTCTGCCTTCTGGATCTTGATCTTCAGCACGGCTCTGTGTCGACCTACCTCGACCTGCCCCGCCGCGACGCGGTGATGGAAATGCTGAGTGAAACCGAAGTCATGGACGAAGACATCTTTGGCGGCTCGCTTGTGACCTATCAGGACCGCCTGCAGGTCCTGACCGCCCCGGCCGATATGGTGCCACTGGAATTCATCACCCCCGAAGACATCCTGCGGGTGGTGGAGATGGCGCGCAGTCACTTTGATTTTGTGGTGATTGACCTGCCTCACACCTTGGTTCAATGGACCGAAACCGTGCTGAATATGGCCCATGTCTATTTCGCGCTGGTGGAGCTTGATATGCGCTCGGCGCAGAACACGCTGCGGATGAAACGGGCGCTCCAGTCCGAAGATCTGCCCTTTGACAAGCTGCGCTTCCTGCTGAACCGCGCGCCGAAGTTCACCGATCTCAATGGCAAAAGCCGCGTCAAACGCATGGCAGAAAGCCTTGGGATCGCCCTGGATATTCAGCTGCCCGATGGCGGCAAACCAGTGTTGCAAAGCTGTGACCATGGCCAGCCTCTTGCCACGTCGGCACCAAAGAACCCGTTGCGCAAGGAAATCGCCAAGCTCGCCAAGAGCCTGCACGAATTGGGCGCCAGCGAAGCCAAAGCCGCCTAAGCAAACTGTGACGCAAAACGGCTAACTGCCGCCGCAAAGACAGCGATACGCCGCGCGCGGCACCTGTGGATCTGGGATTAGACGATGTTTTCGAAGTACAAGAAACAAAGTGCACCAACAGCAGCCGCGGCTGCCCCTGCCCCGCGTGCGGCTTCTACGGCAGAACCCGCCAAGACCGTCTTGCGCCGTCCTTCCCCGCGTGTTGCCGCAAAAGCTTCGCCGGATGATCGCGACCGCAAGCGCAAAGAGCGCCTGGGTGAAATCAAGATCGAAATGCACCGCGAGCTGCTGGAGAACCTGAACCTCAGCGCCCTGGAAAATGCCGCCGAAGCAGAGCTGCGCAACGAGATTTCAGCCATTGCGGCCGAAATCCTGAATGAGCGCAATATTGTTCTCAACCGCGAAGACCGCACGCAGCTGAACAAAGAACTTTATGACGAGGTCCGCGGCCTTGGCCCGCTGGAGACCCTGCTGCAGGACGACACGGTTTCGGATATTCTGGTCAACGGGCCGCAACAGATCTTTATTGAACGCAGCGGTAAGCTCGAGCTGTCGGACGTCACCTTCAAAGATGAAAAGCACCTGATGCGGATCATCGACAAAATCGTGTCGGCCGTGGGTCGGCGTGTTGATGAATCCAACCCCTATGTGGACGCCCGCCTGGCGGACGGGTCCCGCTTTAACGCCATGGTGCCGCCGATTGCGGTCGATGGCTCGCTGGTCTCTATTCGTAAGTTCAAAAAGGACAAGCTTCAGATCGACGATCTGGTGAATTTTGGCGCCTTTACCGAAGAGATGGCCGCCTATTTGCAGGCTGCTGTGTCCACCCGCCTGAATGTGATTGTCTCGGGCGGTACCGGTTCAGGTAAAACCACCACGCTCAATGCGCTGTCGTCTTTCATCGACAACTCAGAACGGATCCTGACGATCGAGGATACCGCCGAACTGCAGCTGCAACAGACCCATGTGGGCCGTATGGAGAGCCGCCCGCCCAACGTTGAGGGCAAAGGCGAGGTTTCGCCCCGCGACTGTCTGAAAAACGCCCTGCGGATGCGCCCTGACCGCATTATCGTCGGCGAGACCCGCGGCGAAGAAGTGATCGACATGCTGCAGGCGATGAACACCGGCCACGATGGGTCGATGACCACGATCCACGCCAACTCGGCCCGCGACGGGATTTCCCGTCTGGAGAACATGATCGCGATGGCTGGTATTGAGATGCCGATCAAAGCAGTGCGCAGCCAGATTTCCTCGGCGGTGAACCTGATCGTGCAGGCCTCGCGCCTGCAGGATGGCTCACGCCGCATGACCTCGATCACCGAAATTACCGGGATGGAAGGCGATGTGATTTCCATGCAGGAGATCTTTCGCTTCCAGCGCGTGGGCCTGACGCCCGACAACAAGATCATTGGCCATTTTACCGCCACCGGCGTGCGCTCTAACTTCTCAGAACGCTTCCGCCTGTGGGGATATGACCTGCCTGCCTCGATCTACGAGCCGACGATTATGGAGCCGCGCTGATGAATATCGGGATGGAACCTGTCATCTACGGCCTGATTTTTGTCGGCGTCGTGGCGCTGGTCGAAGGCATCTATCTGGTGACCTTTGGCAAATCGATCAGCCTCAACAGCCGGGTCAACCGTCGTCTTGAGATGCTGGAAAAAGGCGGCCAGCGCGAACAGGTGCTGGAACAGCTGCGCAAAGAGATGCAACAGCACCTCAGCTCGCAGAAGATCCCGCTTTATTCGCTGCTGGCCGAAAAGGCGCAGAAAGCGGCAATCGCGTTTTCGCCAAAACAACTGATGATGCTAATGGTCGGCCTAGGCACGGCTGCCTTTATTGTTCTGAGTGTGGCCACCCAGACGCCCCTGCCCGTGCGGATTTTGGGCGGCATTATCATTGGCGTCGGTGCGATCTATTTCTGGGTCAATTCCAAAGCCAAAAAACGCATGGCCATGCTGGAAGAACAGCTGCCTGATGGCGTCGAACTGATGGTGCGGTCCTTGCGCGTCGGCCACCCGTTTTCCTCGGCCATTCAGATGGTGGCCAAAGAAGTCGAAGACCCGCTGGCCACCGAATTTGGCATTATCGCCGATGAATGCGCCTATGGCCGCGATGTCGGCGAAGCGCTCGAGGATATGGCGAACCGTCTGGACCTGCAGGATTTGCGCTTCCTCACGGTGGCGGTGTCCATTCAGCAGAAATCGGGTGGTAACCTGGCCGAAGTACTGGCCGGCCTGGCCAAAGTGATCCGCGCCCGTTTCCGCCTGTTTCGCCGCGTCAAAGCCATCACCGCCGAGGCCCAGTGGTCGGGCAAGTTCCTGTCGGGCTTCCCGTTGGTGTGCCTTGGCTTCATCCTGTTTAACGATCCGGGCTATTATGACTCTGTCATTGATCACCCCTATTTTATTCCGGCCTGTTTTCTTGTCGGGGCCATGCTGACGGCAAACCTGATCGTTATGCGCATTCTCACCAACATTAAGGTCTAAAGGGGCAAGCACATGAATCCAGTGACCTTTATTCACGACCTTCTGGTGTCCCAGCTTGGCGAATTCGGCCCCCTTATGGTGGTTGGCTTCCTTGGCCTTGTGCTGATCGTGCTGGCAGTTCCGCTGCTTCTCAATCAACCGGAAGATCCGCTGAAAAAGCTGCAGCGTCAGGTGCAGGATGAAACCCGCCCAAAGTCCACACAGGCGCGGTTGCGCAATACGGACCGCAACGAGCAGCTGCAGAAATTTGCCTCTTTCCTGGAGCCTCAGGACGCTGAAGAGCTGTCCGCAATGGAACTGAAACTGCGTCAGGCGGGATATCGCTCCCGCGACGCCGTGCGCGTGTTCCACTTTGCACAGTTTGCACTTGGCCTGATCGGGCTCGTGGCAGGTCTTGCCTTTGTTTATGTGTTGAATGCAGGCTATGAGTTCACCACACAGCAGATCATTATTCGCATTCTGGGCCCGGGCGGTGCGGGTTATATGCTGCCCAAATACTGGGTGACCCGCCGGGTGACGGAACGACGTGGAAAGATCGCCGATGCGTTCCCTGATTCCCTCGACATGATGCTGGTCTGTGTGGAAGCGGGCCAATCGCTCGACCAGGCGATTGTGCGCGTCGCGGCAGAGCTTCGGACGTCTTTCCCGGAACTTGCGGAAGAATACCAAATCGTCGCGCAGGAACTGAAAGCCGGTAAAGACAAAGACCGTGTTCTGCGCGACATGGGCACCCGCTGTGGCGTGCAGGATATCTCGTCTTTTGTCACCGTGATGATCCAGTCCTCGACATTTGGTACCTCGATCGCCGAAGCGCTGCGGGTTTATGCCGGGGAAATGCGGGACAAACGGGTGATGCGCGCCGAAGAGGCCGCAAACAAGTTGCCTGTTAAAATGACTCTTGCCACAATGGGGCTGACGGTTCCGCCCTTGCTGATCATTCTCGTCGGCCCCTCTGCCGAGGTGATTTCCAAACTGGGCGACATGTAATTCCCGCGCCGCCCTCAGCCGATCCGGGGGACAAAGCCCGCGTAAGTCGGGTCGGCATTTTTCGGGCAGGAGATGGAGCACAGGATCATGCCAGTTCCAAGAAGCCGCCATTACGCGCGGCTTTTTCCCTTTGTTTTGGGTATTTGCGCAGTCGCCCTTGGTGCAGGCTGCGATGCCATTTCGACATCTTCGCATGATCCAGACAGCCCTCATGCACCCGGTGTTGACCTGCGCAAGGATGCTGTCAGCGGGCTAGAAGTAGGTCACCGGCTGATGGCTGCCGGAGAATACGAGCTGGCGCTGGATGCCTTTACCCGCGCCTATCTGGAAGAGGGCCCCAAGCCCGAAGTGTTTTCATCCTTGGGCAGTGCCAATCTGTCGCTGGGCCGACTGGGCCAAGCCGAAGACCTTCTGCGCCGCGCGGTGGACATGGAACCCGATTGGCCCGAAGCGCTGAACAACCTTGGCCTTGCGCTGCTGCAACAGGGCAAAGCCGCTGAGGCCGAGCAATACCTGCGCCGGGCCTATGCGTTGGACAATGGCGAAAGTGACGCAATCCGTGATAATTTGCGCCGCGCCCTCGAAATGCTTGAAAATTCCGATCATACTGACGCCGACGGCACAGCGTATAATCTGGTGCAATATGGAGGCGGGGTATACCGCATCCAGAGCGCAACAGGGGCCAGCGCACAAGAGGCCGAGCAGCAACCCTAGGCCCGAAACGAGGCCAGAGCAGTAAAGGACGCAGGAACATGCGCCACGTCTTATCTATTTCCGCCGCGCTTGCGGCCGTCGTCACCCTGTCTGCCTGTTCCGAATCCGCTGATGACAGTGTGGAACGCGCGTTGCAGCAGACTGTGAATGTGGTTGATGAGAGCGATCTCAACGACGTGATCCTGAACTCTGCTGATCCCAACGAAGCGGTGCGCTATTTCCAGCGATCCTTGGGTGAAACCCCCGACCGCATCGACCTGCAGCGCGGGCTGGCGCATTCTCTGGTGCGTGCGAAACGCTTTGCCGAAGGGAAACTGGCCTGGCAACGCACAGTTGCGATGAAGGGCGTGACCAACGAGGACCGGGTCAATCTGGCCGATGCGCTGATCCGCACAAACGACTGGGCCGAAGCCAAGACCGTGCTGGATCAGGTGCCCCCGACCTATGAAACCTTCAAACGCTACCGTCTTGAAGCGGTTGTTGCCGACAGCAACAAAGACTGGAAACGCGCCGACAGCTTCTATGAAACCGCTGTTGGCTTGACCACCACACCCGGTAGCATCTTCAACAATTGGGGCTATTCCAAGCTGACCCGCGGCGACTATAGCGAAGCAGAGCGCCTGTTTGGCGAAGCCCTGCGTCAGCAGCCCGACCTTTTTACTGCCAAAAACAACCTGATCCTGGCCCGAGGCGCACAGCGCAACTACACACTGCCGGTGCTGCGGATGAACCAGACCGAACGGGCGCAGCTTCTGTACACGCTGGCGCTGTCGGCGGTGAAACAGGGCGACACCAATATCGGCGAAGGCCTGCTGCGCGAGGCGGTGGACACCCATCCGCAGCATTTCGAGGCCGCAGCTCAGGCGCTTCAGGCGCTCGAACAAGGCTAAGGCTTCAGGCATATGATCCATCTGCATTCTGAAACCGCGCTGTGGTTCCTGCCCTTTGTGCTGCCGTTTTGCGCAGCCACAGCGTTTTGCGATCTGGCGATGATGCGCATTCCAAACTGGATCAACTACGGCCTTGCAGCGGTTTTTGTGAGTGTCGGGCTGGTCGCGATGCCGACCTGGGCCGATTACGGCTGGCATTTCCTCCAGCTGCCAATTGGGATCGCCTTTGGCATGTTCTGTTTCTATGGCGGCCTGATGGGCGGGGGCGATGCCAAGTTCATTGGTGCTGCCGCGCCTTTTGTGGCCTTTGGCGATCTGGCTCTGATGGCGATTGTCTTCTCGGCCACTTTGCTTGGCGGTTACGCCACACATCGCTTTGCGAAATACACCCCCCTGCGCCAGCTCGCCCCAGACTGGAAAAGCTGGAACGTGGGCTATAAATTCCCGATGGGCTTCTGTCTTGGCGGCAGCCTTGTGGCTTACCTTGGACTGGCGGTGGCCTTTGGCCAGTAGGCTCCCGCTGCGCCATTTCCCCAATTGCGCCCCCCTTCTGCCACAGTGCTGAATAAGCTGTTGCCTGAGCTTTCGCCTCGCGCTGATCCCGCGCGCGGGCACACAACAGATGACAGGCCACCCCGATGAACATGCAACCCCAGCCGATCATTGCCCCGCCGCCGCCGCGTGGGCTGTCCGAGATGCAGCTGCCGCTGGTGATGATGCGGGATATCCTGCTAAAAACCCTGTTTCGCAAGAACCTTGCCATCGTCACCGATATCGCTGAGGCGATCTGCCTGCCTGTTTCGATCACCCAAGAGCTGGTGGATATGGCCCGCGGACAGAAACTGCTGGAGGCGACGGGTACGCTCAATGCCAATTCCGGCAATGAAATGGGCTATCAGCTGACCGATGCGGGCAAAGCGCGCGCGCTGGATGCGCTGGCGCAGTCCGAATACTTCGGCGCGATGCCCGTGCCGCTGGCTGTCTACCGCGAACAGGTCAAACGCCAGTCGATCCGCAATATTATGGTGACGCGCCAGCAGCTGACCGGAGCGATGGGGCATCTGGTCCTGCCCGACACTCTGCTGGATCAACTTGGCCCGGCGGTTAGCGCCGGTCGATCCATTCTGATGTATGGCCCACCGGGCAACGGTAAATCTTCGATCTCGAACGGCATTCGCGACGCGCTTGGCGACCATGTCTTTGTGCCCCGCGCATTGGAATATGCCGGGCAGGTGATCACGGTTTATGACCCGATTGTCCACAATGCCCTGCCCGAACCAGAGCAGGACCCCAATTCCCTGCGCAAACACCGCCCCTATGACGAACGCTATGTGCGTTGTGAACGCCCGACGGTTATCACCGGGGGGGAATTGTCGCTGGATATGCTTGATCTGGTGTATAACCCAACCGCGCGCACCTATCAGGCCTCGCTGCAGCTGAAATCCACCGGCGGCATCTTCATTGTCGACGACCTTGGCCGCCAGAAGGAACCCCCGCAGTCACTGGTGAACCGCTGGATTGTTCCGCTGGAAGAAAGCCGGGATATCCTTGCCCTGCAATCGGGCGAAAAATTCGAAGTGCCCTTTGACACGCTGGTGATCTTCTCCACCAACTTCCACCCCAACGAGATCTTTGACCAAGCGGCCCTGCGCCGGATCTTTTTCAAGATCAAGATCGACGGTCCGAACCAGGAAAACTTCCTGAAGATCTTTGCCATGGTGGCCCGCAAAAAAGGCCTGCCGCTCGACGAGGCAGCACTGATCCATCTGTTGAAGGTGAAATACCCGACGATCGACAATATCTATGCGAATTACCAGCCGGTGTTCCTGATCGACCAGATGATCGCCATCTGCGAATTTGAAGGCATCCCCTATCAGATGAGCCCCGACCTGATTGACCGCGCCTGGGCCAACATGTTCGTCAAAGACGAGCATATCGTGAAGTAGACCACCGCGCGCCAGCCGCAGGCGCTCCCGCCCGTCGTTCCATCATCAAAGAGGATGTCCTCCCGTTGGGCGTGGCACCGCGCTGGCGCGCGGTGCAGGCGCATTTGGATCGCGTGTGCGCAATTCGACGCTTTTCGTTTTCCGGCACGACCCAGTTGGACTAAACAGGGAACATGGTGGCGATTCCCGACGCGATTCAAAGCTGGTTTTCATCCCGAGGCTGGTCCCCTCACCCGCATCAGCTAGACATGCTGGCGCGGACCAAAGAGCCTTCGACTTTGCTGATTGCCCCCACCGGCGGCGGCAAGACCATGGCCGGGTTCCTGCCCTCCTTATGCGAACTGGCTGATGGAACACACGAGGGGCTACACACGCTTTATGTCTCACCATTGAAGGCTTTGGCTGCGGACATCAAACGCAACCTATCCGGCCCCGTGGCGGAAATGGGCCTGCCCATCCGCATTGAGGACCGCACGGGCGATACCTCGGCCTACAAAAAACGCCGCCAACGCGGCGACCCGCCACATATCCTACTGACCACCCCCGAGAGCCTGGCGCTGCTGACGTCCTACCCAGATGCGCCACGCATATTTCAGGGACTGCGCAGGGTGATTGTGGACGAAATTCACGCGCTGGCCGAAAGCAAACGCGGCGCGCAGTTGATGTTGGCCCTCGGTCGGCTGCAAACCCTATGTCCCGATCTGCGGCGTGTGGGCCTGTCTGCAACAGTCGACGATCCCGAGGCCATTGCACGAACGCTCGCCCGGCACCCCGACCCCTGCCCGATCCTGATGGCCGATCCCGGTCCCGCGCCAGACATCACAATGCTCGACCTGCCCGAAGCCCCCCCCTGGGCGGGCGGCGGCGCTGCACATGCCATCCCCGAAGTCCTGCGCCAGATCAAAACCCACAACACCACGCTGATTTTCCACAACACCCGCGCGCAGGCGGAAATCTTCTTTCACCGGCTGTGGCTCGCCAACGAAGATGCCCTGCCGATTGGTATCCACCATGGTGCATTAGACCGCGCGCAGCGTGAAAAGGTTGAGGCAGCCATGGTCGCAGGGCAATTGCGCGCCGTGGTCTGCACCGGGTCGCTCGATCTGGGGATCGACTGGGGCGACGTCGATCTGGTGATCCAGATCGGCGCGCCGAAAAACGTCAAGCGACTGGTCCAACGCATTGGCCGCGCGAACCACCGCTATAACGCCCCCTCCAAGGCGCTCTTGGTGCCCGCAAACCGGTTTGAGGTGGTCGAATGCCGCGCGGCTCTCGAAGCGGTCGCAGCCGGGGATCTGGACGGTGACGCCCTGCCCCCCGGCCCGCGCGACGTTCTGTGCCAACATATTCTGATCACCGCCTGCACCGGTCCGTTTGAAGCGGAAGCACTGTTTCACGAAATCCGCACGGTGGGGGCCTATACCAATCTGAGCCGCGCGGACTTCGACGCCTGCCTCGATTTCTGTGCCACCGGTGGTTATGCGCTCAAAGCCTATGATCAATGGCGGCGGCTGTTGCGGCGCCCGGATGGGCTTTACCAGCTGCGCGATCCCCGTGCGGCGGCCCGCATCCGCATGAACCTTGGCACCATTCAGGACACGGATACGCTGAAGGTGCGCTACAAGAACAGCCGTGGTGGCGCGCCATTGGGAGAGATCGAGGAAGGCTTTGCCGCAACTCTGGTCCCCGGTGATACGTTCCTGATTGCCGGCAAGGTGGTCGCCTATGAGGGGCTACGCGAAATGGTCGTGCAGGTCAGCCGCAACGCTGCAAAGAAACCAAAAGTCGCCACCTTCAACGGTACCAAGTTCGCCACCTCAACGCAGCTGAGCAGCCGGATCCTGCGCATACTGAAACAAGACAGCTGGCCCGATCTGCCTGCCCACACGGCTGACTGGCTGGCACTGCAACGGGAGATGTCGCAAATGCCGCGGCGCGGGCGGCTGCTGGTCGAAAGCTTCCCGCTTGATGGGCGCGAATACATCTGTGCCTATGGCTTTGCGGGACGCAATGCCCAGCAGACGCTCGGCCTGCTCCTGACCAAACGGATGGAAGAACTGGGCCTTGATCCGCTGGGGTTTGTGGCCAGTGATTATGCGACCCTGATCTGGGGGCTTGAGCCGGTTCTGGATCCTGCGGGGCTGTTCGACATTGCCAATCTGCGCGACGGACTGGACGGCTGGCTTGGCGAAAACGCAGTGATGAAACGAACCTTCCGCGCGGTGGCGACCATCGCGGGACTGATCGAACGCAACACGCCGGGGGCGCGCAAATCCGGGCGACAGGCGACGTTTTCTTCAGACATCCTTTATGACACGCTGCGCAAATACGACCCGGAACACGTGCTGATGCAGATCACCCGCGAAGAAGCCCTGCGGGGGCTGGTGGATTTTGGGCGCATCGAAGAATTGGCGGCGCGCATCGAAGGTCGCGTTGACCTCCTGCGCCTGCCGCGTGTGACCCCGCTCGCTGCGCCATTACTGCTCGAGGTTGGCAAAGTGCCAATCAAAGGCGCCGGTGTAGAGCGGCTCCTGGAGCGCGAAACCCAAGCGCTGATGCAGCAATCGGGCCTTGGCATGCTGGATGAGGCAACGGGATAATGGGTTTCGATTTCACCTTTCACGGCGCGCAACTGACAGCGCTCGGACACCGCGCAGTGTGGTGGGCCTCGCAGCGCACGCTTGTGGTCTCGGACCTGCATCTGGGCAAATCGGAACGGCACGCACGGCGCGGCGGCGCGGCGCTGCCCCCCTATGAAGGGCGCGATACACTAGAGCGGCTTCGCGCGCTGACCGACCGCCTGGACCCCAGCACCGTTATTTGTCTTGGCGACAGCTTTGACGATGATAGGGCCGCAGGCGCATTGATCACAGAGGAACGCGAATTACTTGCGGCTCTCCCAAAGGGTCGGCGTTGGGTCTGGATCGAAGGCAACCACGATCCCTCCCCACCTGCTTTTGGCGGAGAGGCCCTGTCCAAGCTGACCCTTGGCCCGCTCACCTTCCGGCATATTGCAACAGACCAATCGGGCGAGGTCAGCGGCCATTACCACCCCAAAGTGGTTGTCCGGCATCAAAGCCGCCCCGCCTTTCTGGTGGACCGGGACAGGCTGATCCTTCCGGCCTTTGGCACTTATACCGGAGGATTGCGGGCAACCGACCCGGTGCTGCAGGATCTTATGCGGCCCGACGCCATCGCAATCCTCTGCGGTCCCCGCGCCCTGCCCTGCCCCATGCCCCGCATAAAACCACACGCTCGGCGCTAGGCAGCTTCGCAAACAGCCCCTAGGCTGGCCCCATGACACAGCAGCGAATCCAACAAAGCTTTGATGCGCAGACCATGATGACAACCCTTGGCGCCACGCTCGACAGCGTGGAAGAGGGCCGCGTTGTGATCTCTGCACCGATCCTGCCGACCAGCTTGCAGCAGCTGGGCGCAGCCCATGCGGCGCTGCCCTTTGCCATTAGCGACAGCGCTGCAGGCTATGCGGCGCTGACCGTGATGGAGCAGGGCCTAGAGGTGGTCTCGGCCGAGGTCAAAATCAACCTCCTCGCGCCCGGTCTGGGCGACCGCCTGCGCGCTACGGGCAAGGTGGTGAAGGCAGGCAAGCGGCTGGTGGTGGTCACGGCAGAGGTGCACGCGTTGGATCAGGGCCGCGAAACGCTCATCGCGCTCTTACAGGGGACAATGGTACCGGTTCCCGTCCGCTAAACCCGGCGGCCTGTCGCACATCCAAAGCAATAGGGCTCGGGCCCGCTAGAACGCATGTGTGAAGGCCCCAACAGCGCCTCGGCTGTCCTGCGCTATCCTGCAAATTACCTTCCATCACAAGCAAGAACGGCGCTCCGAACCGGAACGCCGCTTTTCATCTTTTTCCAAATATCCCCGCCGGAGGCAGCGGAGCCAAAGGCTCCGCTTTACGCGGTCAACCCTTCCAGCCCAACTTAGGCTGTGAGCCCTTCCGGCTCGGCCAGATTGTTGGCGCGGCAGCAGGCGGTCACGGTGTTGGCCAGCAGGCAGGCGATAGTCATCGGACCCACACCGCCCGGAACTGGGGTGATTGCACCGGCACGTTCCGCGCAGGAGGCAAAGTCGACGTCGCCCACAAGCTTGTTCTTGCCGTCGCGTTCAATGCGGTTGATGCCCACGTCGATCACGGTGGCGCCTTCTTTGATCCAGTCACCCGGAACCATTTCAGGACGGCCCACAGCGGCGACAACGATGTCTGCACGGCGGACAACCTCCGGAAGGTCTTTGGTGCGGGAATGCGCAATGGTCACGGTGCAGCTGTCGCCCAGCAGCAGCTGCGCCATCGGCTTACCAACGATGTTGGAACGGCCGATCACAACCGCGTCCATGCCAGAGAGCGAACCGTGATAATCACGCAGCATCATCAGGCAGCCCAGCGGGGTGCAAGGCACCATGGATTTCTGACCGGTGCCCAGAAGACCCACGTTGGAGATGTGGAAGCCATCCACGTCTTTTTCCGGCGCGATGGAGTTGATGACCAGATCTTCGTCCAGGTGCTTGGGCAGCGGCAGCTGCACCAGAATACCGTGCACGGTCGGGTCATTGTTCAGCTTGTCGATCAGCGCCAGCAGGTCCGCCTCAGAGGTCTCGGCATCGAGCTTGTGCTCGAAAGAGTTCATGCCGACCTCAACGGTCTGTTTGCCTTTGGAACGCACGTAAACCTGAGACGCCGGGTCTTCGCCCACCAACACCACGGCCAGGCCGGGGGTGATGTCGTGCTCTTCTTTCAGGCGGGTCACATGGCCCGCAACCTTTTCGCGGACGGTTGCGGCAAAGGCTTTGCCGTCAATGATATTCGCTGCCATTGCTGTCTTCCTTGTTGCTGCGGGCCCCGGTACGGGCCGCCTATTCTTCTCGGATTACCTGCGCTTCGCGGGCAATCGACCAATCAACCAGTTGCCGCCAAAGACGTTCGACCAGTTCGCGGTCCAGCCCGGCTGCTTCGGCCCGGTCGCCCGCATTGGTCACCACCTCTTCGACCCGTTCAGGGATCCGCGCTGGCCAGCCATTGATCTGTTTCAGCGCGATGGCCCGGTCAATGTATCCCGCACGTTCTACAAACAGCGCCACCAGATCTTCGTCTAGCGCATCGATTTGCGCACGAAGGTCGGTCATGTCGTTGCAGTCTTTCGGCGGAATACGGTTGGTCATCGTTTCAAACTCCTACGGCCCGGGAATACTCCCGGGCCGTAGGTGACGCAATTTGCGTCTTAGAACAAGCCTTCGATCTGGCCTTCTTCGTTCAGACGGATGCTTTCCGACGCAGGTTTGCGCGGCAGACCCGGCATGGTCATGATCTCACCGCAGACAACCACGATGAAGCCAGCACCCGCAGAGAGGCGAACCTCACGAACCGGAACGGAGTGGCCGGTGGGCGCACCGCGCAGGTTCGGGTCGGTGGAGAAGGAGTACTGGGTTTTCGCCATGCAGACCGGCAGGTTGCCATAGCCCGCTGCTTCCCACTCTTTCAGCTGGTTGCGGATCTTCGCGTCAGCCAGAACCTCGTCGGCGCGGTAGATGCGCTTGGCGATGGTTTCGATCTTCTCGAACAGCGGCATGTCGTCCGGGTAGATCGGCGCGAAGGACGCGGCACCAGATTCGGCCAGCTCGACCACTTTTTCAGCCAGCGGTGCGGAGCCTTCAGAGCCCAGCTCCCAGTGACGGGACAGGATCGCTTCCACACCGTGGGAGGCAACATAGTCCTTCACGGCCTGGATTTCTGCGTCGGTGTCGGTGACGAAGTGGTTGATCGCGACAACCGCCGGAACGCCGAAGGATTTGACGTTCTCGATGTGACGGCCAAGGTTTGCACAACCGTTGTTCACAGCTTCGACGTTTTCCGCGCCGAGGTCTGCTTTGGCAACGCCGCCGTTCATTTTCATTGCGCGCACAGTGGCAACAATCACAACCGCGTCGGGTGCGATGCCTGCTTTGCGGCACTTGATGTTCATGAACTTCTCAGCACCGAGGTCGGCACCAAAGCCTGCTTCGGTCACAACGTAGTCCGCAACTTTCAGCGCAGTCTTGGTTGCGATCACAGAGTTACAGCCGTGTGCGATGTTCGCGAACGGGCCACCGTGGACAAACGCCGGGTTGTTTTCCAGAGTCTGAACCAGGTTCGGCTGCATTGCGTCTTTCAGCAGAACGGTCATTGCGCCTTCTGCTTTGATGTCGCGGCAGTAAACCGGGGTCTTGTCGCGGCGGTAGGCCACGATGATGTCGCCCAGACGCTTTTCCAGATCCTGCAGGTCGTTTGCCAGGCAGAGGATCGCCATAACTTCAGATGCCACGGTGATGTCGAAACCGGTTTCACGCGGGAAGCCGTTGGACACGCCACCCAGGGAGGCGGTGATCTGACGCAGGGCGCGGTCGTTCATGTCGACCACACGACGCCATGCAACACGACGGATGTCGATTTCGCACTCGTTGCCCCAGTAGATGTGGTTGTCGATCATCGCCGACAGCAGGGAGTGCGCAGAGGTGATTGCGTGGAAGTCACCGGTGAAGTGGAGATTCATTTCCTCCATCGGGACAACCTGCGCCATGCCGCCACCGGCCGCGCCACCCTTCATGCCGAAGTTCGGGCCGAGGGACGCTTCGCGAATACAGATCATCGCGTTTTTGCCGATGCGGTTCAGGCCATCGCCCAGACCAACGGTGGTGGTGGTCTTACCTTCGCCCGCCGGGGTCGGGTTGATGGCGGTCACGAGGATCAGCTTGCCGTCTTCCTTGGATTTCACCGAGTTGATGAAGTCCTGGCTGACTTTGGCCTTGTCGTGGCCATAGGGCAGCAGATCGTCGTTGGACATGCCGATTTTGGCACCGATCTCTTGGATCGGGAGCTTGTTCGCCTCGCGGGCGATTTCAATGTCACTCTTGTAGCTCATGGCCTTGAGTCCTCAGTCTCGAGTTCTGGGTTTGCGGCGGGACCGCCGTCTGGCTCAAGGCTTAGCTTGTCGTATTCAGACTTCGCCCTCTGTTTTCGACATAATTCTGTCCCCGAGCGTCTTATTTGAATTTCACGCCGCCCTCAGTGACGCGGAAAGGAAACATGTCGGATCTGAAATGTCGCTTTCCGCGCATGAGCTGTCTGGGCGTCAGCCCGCCTCGCCCAGCCATCCGCGCTGGTCGGGCACGAACAAACGAAGAGATTCGCCCAGCTTCAAGCTGCCCGGACGTTCGACCCAAGCGGTAACCCCGCGGCGATTGGTTGCAGCTGTTTTGAATTTCGGCCCGTAACCAGCGTGATCTTTTTCAATCTCGCGACCGGGAATAATGCAGGGGCGGTTCTCCATATCGATGGTCAGCGTCACCCCGTCCGGTCCCTGCAGACGCGCCGACGGCGGCACATGGGTAAAGTCCGGGATGCCACGAAGGATCAATGAAGCTCCCAAATACGACGGATCGAGCGCCTCCATGCCCATTTCTGCGGCAATCGCGTCCAGCTCTTCCTGCGCCAAAATCGTCAGCTGGCGCACGTTGCGGATCTCTGTTCCCTTGTCATAAAGGTTGGTCATCCGCACACAGGAAGGGCGGTTTTCGCCCGCGTGGCGTTCGCCAGTGACACCGTGGAAGCCCAGTTCCATCGCCTCGCGCGGGCTGGCGGTAATGCCTGCTTCTGCGGGCACATGCCCCATCCAGACAATTTCCCCAGCAAATTCAGTTTCGCGCAAGACCGGCATGGTGCTCTCCTTCAAAGATCGGTTCGCGCCGAAAATGCCCCTGCCCTGTCCCCATGACAACCCCATGCGGGTCATCAATCGCTGGCGCGCACAGGAAAGCGGCGCGTGCCAGACCGGGCGCAGTGGCGAAAACAGTCGACTGTCAAAAAATTAGGAGAAACAGAGCAGCGCCGCGCTCAGACGCGACGGCTGCGGGCCTCAAACATGCAGACCGCTGCGATCATGCCCACCACAAAGACCAGTTCCATCAGTTCTTCTGCGACACTGAAACCAGCAACCGTCTCGGGTGACAAGGTCACACCGAACTCAGCCATCTTGCGCCCAATCCCATCAATTGTTTTGGCGACAACACCCAAGCCGAGGGTACCAACAACCATCCAAGCCCAAGCCGCGCGCTCTGACCAAAGCGCTGTCCACATCAACGGCATCTGCCGCGCCAGCTTCCAAAGCACCGTCAAAATAAGAGCGATCACCGCGGCGCCAATCAGTTTTTCACCCATCGGCGCATCTCCGGAGTACAGCCGCAGCTGCAGGATACCTTCGGACAAAAACGCCTTGTCCCAGTCCAACTCTCGAGCGGCAAACAGGGAAAACCCAACAACAATCGGCCAACGATAGGCAAGCTGCGCATAGGACGACAGGCTGAGCACGGTGACCGCAGCCAGCCCCCACAGCACGGCAGAGGCCACTTCGATCGGCCCGGCTTCCTTGGTGACGGCATAAAATATGTCATCTGCCCCCAACGCCCGAAACCCGGCAAAAAGGGCGATCGCAACAGCGGCGTAGGCAAAGAGCCACGGCGACGGGGCAACGTCGGCATGCACAGAACCTTGCGCGTCCTGCGGCCAGTTTTCGCGGACTGCTGTCATTCTACCCTCCGGCTTTTGTAACGAATTTACAAAAGCTAGAGGGCCGCCTTGTTACATTCAAGTCATGCGCGGCGTGAAAACAACAAAAAAGCCGCCCCGAAAGGCGGCTTTTCCGTCAGTGCATAGCGTGGCTTGGGTGTCAGGCTGTGCCGACAGGTCCCAATCAGGCGGTAGGTTCAGGCTCCATATCGCCGCCCGCGTCGCCATCCGTCGAAGGCTTCTTAGCCTTCGGGATCGCCGTGACAGAGGCCGCAGCTTCTTCTGAGCCGCTACCAGCATCATCATCGCTGCTGGGGGGCTCGCCATTCATCACACGCTTGATCTCTTCACCGGTGAGAGTCTCGTATTCCAGCAGACCTTCGGCCAGACGTTCCCACTCTTCTTTGTGGTCTTCAAGGATCTTAAACGCACGGTCATAGGCGTTCTGGATGAAGGCTTTGACCTCTTCCTCGATCAGCTCTTTGGTATTCGCCGAGACCGAGAAGCCCGCGGTATTGCCAGAATAGCCTTCGTGCGCTTCGGCGTAGTCAATATTGCCGACCTTATCCGACATGCCCCAGCGCAGCACCATGGCGCGCGCCAGTTGGCTTGCCTGCTGAATGTCACCGGCAGGGCCGTTCGACACATGGTGTTCACCGTATTTCAGGATCTCTGCGGCCTTGCCCGCCATGGTCATGGCCAGCTTCTGTTCACATTCATCCTTGTGCCAGTTCAGGCGGTCGATTTCTGGCAGGGACACAACCATACCCAGCGCACCACCGCGTGGGATAATGGTGGCCTTATAAACCGGGTCACATTCCGGCAGCACCAGACCAACCACTGCGTGGCCTGCCTCGTGGTAGGCGGTTTTCTCTTTTTGATCCTGCGTCAGGACCATCGACCGGCGCTCTGCGCCCATCATGACTTTGTCCTTGGCGTTCTCAAAATCTTCCATGGTGACAAAGCGACGGCCCACACGTGCGGCCATTAGCGCGGCTTCGTTCACAAGGTTCGCCAGATCCGCACCCGAGAAACCGGGTGTACCACGGGCGATGATTCGCAGGTCTACATCGGCCCCCAGCGGCGTCTTGCGGGCATGCACGCCAAGGATCTTTTCGCGGCCTTTGATGTCGGGGTTGCCAACAGTCACGTTGCGGTCGAAACGACCCGGACGCAGCAGCGCGGGGTCCAGAACGTCGCGGCGGTTGGTCGCGGCCAGAATGATCACGCCTTCATTCGCTTCAAAACCGTCCATTTCGACCAGCAGCTGGTTCAGCGTCTGTTCGCGTTCGTCGTTGCCGCCGCCATAACCGGCACCACGATGGCGCCCTACAGCGTCGATTTCATCGATGAACACAATACAGGGCGCGTTCTTCTTGGCCTGTTCGAACATGTCGCGGACACGGCTTGCACCAACGCCCACAAACATCTCAACAAAGTCGGAACCCGAGATGGTGAAGAAAGGGACACCCGCTTCGCCTGCAATCGCACGCGCCAGCAGCGTCTTACCGGTGCCCGGAGGGCCCACCAGCAGCGCGCCTTTGGGGATCTTGCCGCCCAGACGGCTGAATTTCTGCGGATTGCGCAGGAATTCAACGATTTCCTCGAGTTCTTCCTTCGCCTCATCAATGCCCGCAACATCGTCAAAGGTCACGCGGCCCTGCTTTTCGGTCAGCATCTTGGCCTTGGATTTGCCAAAGCCCATAGCGCCACCTTTGCCGCCGCCTTGCATCCGGTTCATGAAATAGACCCAGACACCGATCAACAGCAGGAACGGCAGAAGCGTTATAACAAAGCTCTGCAAACCTGACTGCTCCTGCTTTTCAGCTTTGACCGGAACACCCTGCGCGATCAGCAGATCCGTGACCTTGGCATCGCCGGGAACAATGGTCACATAGCTTTCACCCCCTGCTGTGGTGTAGCGGACCTGTTCACCATCCAAGGTGGCTGCTTTGACCTGACCACCGTCTACGGCGGCGACGAAGTCGGAATAAGTTCTTTCGCGGCTTTGCAATGTATTGCCGGTTCCGCTGAACAAATTGAACAGCGCGAGGACCAGCAGGAACAGAACAACCCAAAAGGCGATATTACGTGCGTTGCCCAAGGAAATCTCCTGAAGAAGTCATAACGCCCAAAGGGGCGCGTGGGGTTACCTTCTAAAATAGGGATGATTGACAGAGGTTCAATGAGATAAAAGCCTGCTGTAAAACTCTGCGCCCGAACGGGCTTGTTCGACACGGTATCCGGCGCTCCAGCCTGCTAAAGGGGCGGCCAGCAGCTTGTCCCCACGCCAAACTCCCGGACTTGCGGCTAAAACGCTCCGCGGGAGATCCAGATCCCGCCAGTCTGAGAACTGCAAAAGCCCTTCGTGGCCAACTGCCCGGACGCGCGCGCTGGACTGATTCATATCGGTGTAGGCATCAACCTGACGCACGCTGGGCGCATGCAGGCTGAGCTGATTGTCCCAGGTCGCCCCGATGTCAGCAGACAATCCTGCAACTGCGTTCAATTCCCGCGTGACCCAAGTGCTGCCTTTGCGGGTCACCAGCTGGCAACCGGCCAGAGTAAAGGACGTCCCGTGGCGCACGGCCCGCAAGGCCGCCAACATCGGATCGCGACGCGGCGGATACACCTGCCCGGACATCCAGCCCAAGGAATGCCGCAGCAGACGAAATGCGATTTCTTCGGGCAACACCCGAAATCCGCGCTGATTTATCCGCACCCCAAGGGGACTGACCTGCAACAGCTCTTGAGCCGAAGTAAACGCATACCAATCCAGGGCATCCCGCGAACGGGCCATGTTTTCGGCCACGGCGGTCAGGGTTGAAACGGTCAGCCCCAAAGGTTCCAGCAGGTCCATCGCCTGACGGATGCGAACCCGTTCGAATTTGGTGTTTTCATTGCTGGGATCATCGATCCAGGCAATATCGCGGGCCTGCAAATAGGCCTGAAGCTCTGCACGCCGCAGGTCCAACATCGGGCGCGCCAGCATTATACCGTTGCGCATCCGTCGGGGCCGCATGGCCGCGAGGCCTGTCACACCGGACGCCCGACGCAGGCGCATCAGAACCGTTTCAGCCTGATCATCGGCGGTATGGCCTAACGCAATCATTGGAATGTCACGCCCTTTGGCCCAGCGGGTCAGCAGATCATACCGCGCCTCGCGCGCTTGGTCTTGCAGGTTGCCCCCCTGCGGCCCTGCCTCCCAGACCAATGTGTCATGGGGCACACCCAACTGATCGCACACGGCTTTGGCCGCAGCCGCCTCTTCTTGTGAAGCCGCCCGCAAACGGTGATCGACGGTTGCGGCAAACAGTTCAATGCCGGTGCCTGCCAGACCTTCTACAGCCAAAGACAGCAGCGCCAAAGAATCACTCCCGCCGGACACCGCAATACCAAGGCGCACAGGGGCCGCACGCAAAATATCACTGCGCACCGCCGCGATGAGACTCTCAAACGGCTGGCTGTCTTTGGCAGGTGTCATAGCAGCAGCATCAGGTCATCAGGGGCAGCCAAGAGTGCCGCGTTCTGCCTCTGCGGTTTGGACGGCGGCGCTGCTGGGAAAACGGACCGCCACCTCGGACAGGGTCACACAGGCCTGATCCACCTGATCCAGACGCCCCAATGCGGCCCCCAGTTCAAACAGCGCATCCGGTGCCTTGGGTCCAGTTGGCGCGGCGGTAAAAGCAGCAAGATAGGCGCGCGCGGCATCGCGGGTATTGCCCAGACCCTCCAGCGCTTTGCCACGCCCAAAATCCGCTTCAGGCCCCAAGGGGCTGCCGGGATAGGCAGATTGGAACGCCGCCAGTTTGTCCGCGGCCGCCTGATAGGACCCCGCCTCGAGATCCGCCTGCGCCGCTGCAAAATCCGCCGCCTCCCCAACAGCCAGTTCGCTGCTGGTCGGGTCTGGTGCGGTCACTGTTTCGCCGTCCGCCACAGCAGCAGTGTCACCGCCCAGCGTGCTGGCTTCGCCAAGCAGTGTCACGTCACCGCCTTCAAGTTCGACCAGCCGAAACTCCAGATCGCCAATGCGGTTGGTGCCATCGCGCACCACATTCTGAATACGAATATCCAGCTCTTCGGTCTGAGCGGTGAGGCGCTGAAGTTCTGCTTCAATAGCGCCCACCCGCTCCAGCACAGAGCCCCCGGCCAGCGTGCCTGTGGGCGAGCCAGTGGTCGACATTTCACGCTTCAGGCGTTGGATTTCCACATGCAGCACAGTCAGTTCCTGACGGATATCCGCCAGCGTCTGATCCTGCTGCTGCGCGAGGGCCGGAGACACCGCCGTCAGGAAACACAGGGCGGAAGCTGCCAGAACGGATCGAAAGCCCCCCATGGCTTAGCCCACCAGACCGCCAGCCAGCACAGTCACAGCGCGGCGGTTTTTAGAATAACAGGCCTCGGCCGAGCAGATCTCGATCGGGCGTTCTTTGCCAAAGGTCACCACCTGAATGCGGCTGCCTGCGATGCCCTGCGAAATCAGATATTCCCGCGCTGCATTGGCGCGGCGAGCCCCCAGCGCAAGGTTGTATTCGCGGGTGCCCTGTTCGTCAGCATGGCCTTCGATGGTGATGGTGTAGTCGGGGTTGGCCGTCAGCCAACGCGCCTGCCCCTGCAACACCGCCTGTGCGGCGGGGTTGATCGAGGATTGATCCACCTCAAACAGGACCCGATCCCCGACAGTTTCACGGAAATACACCGGGCTGCTGGGATCAGCGGCCGCCCCAAGCGCCCCGGCGCCAGCGCCGTTTGCGCCAGCACCCGCGCCATTTGCACCGCTTTCCCAGGGTTTTGGGCCACATCCCGCCAGCGCCAGAGCCACTGCCGTCACAAGGATAATCTTCGAGGGGATAATCTTGGAACCGCTCATTTAACCTGCCTCTTATCTGTTTGCCGCAATGGCTGCCGCCCCGCAGGGCCAATCCATCGCCGGGTTCACCCCGGCTGTTTCAAAAAAACTCTAGCATAGTTCACCCCGAGGCACCAAGCGGCGCTCCGGGGCAGATTGATCAGTTCTGCAACGGCGACCACGCCGGATCAGAGCCGCCCTCTGGCGTGCGCACCGGCTTGAGGTTCCGACCCGACACATCGACCGAATACAACAGTGCGCGGCCCGTCGGTCCCTGGGTTTCGCGGGTGAACATAATGACGCGGCCATTGGGGGACCAGGTGGGGCCTTCATCAAGGAACGACGCTGTCAGCAGGCGCTCTTCGCTGCCATCAGTGCGCATGACGCCGATGTGGAACCGGCCTGCGTTCTGTTTGGTGAAGGCTACAAAATCCCCGCGCGGCGACCAGACAGGCGTGCCATAGCGCCCGGACCCTTTGCTGATCCGTGTTGCTGGCCCACCCGATGCGGGCATCACATAAAGCTGTGGCTTACCAGAGCGGTCGCTTTCAAAGACGATCTGACGGCCATCGGGCGAAAACGACGGCGCGGTCTCGATCGAGGGGGCCGATGTCAGGCGCTTGCGCGCACCGCTATCAATATCGAGCGTATAGAGGTCGGTATTGCCGCCCTCGGATTGGGAATAAACGACGGTCCGCCCGTCAGGCGCGAACCGCGGCGCAAAGCTCATTATGCCATCGCCCGCCGACAAGACACGCTGCTGCACCTGCCCCACATCCAGAACATGGATCTGCGGAAAGCCGCTTTCGTAGCTGGTATACAGCACCCGATCCCCAGTGGGCGAAAACCGCGGCGCCAGTACAATCGCATTGGAATTGGTCAGATACTGAACATTCGCGCCGTCATAATCCATGATCGCGAGGCGTTTTTTGCGGTCGTTCTTGGGCCCGCTTTCGGACACGTAAACTACGCGGCTGTCGAAATAACCGCCCTCGCCGGTGATCTTGGAATAGATCACATCCGCCACTTTATGGGCGATGCGGCGCCAGCCATCCGTGCCTCCAACCAACTGCAGCCCGGCGCCGTCGATCTGTTTGCCGGCAAAGACGTCAAAGCCGCGGAACTTCACCTTGACCAGATTACCTTCGACCGCGACCTCACCTGTGATCAGCGCCTGCGCATTGATCGCTTTCCAATCCGTGTAGTTCACCGGAGCCGAGAAATCCGTGAGATTCGAGATATATGCCCCCTTGGGCACCTCGCGGAACAGGCCCGTGCCTGCCAGATCTTCGGCGATGACGCGCGAAATCTGGGCCGCAAACTGCGACGCGGCCGCATCTGCGGGGATAAAATCCGGCACCGCAAAGGGCAGCGGCTCAATCACACCATCGGTGATCTCAATGCGCAATGGGCCAGTTTGAGCCACAACGGCCCCAGGCGCTGTGGCGGCGACCAGCGACGCCATCGCCAGACCGACCACCGCAGCCTGTTTTACAAAACCCTGTCTAACCCAAGCTAATGTCATCTGATCCGCGTCCTTTCCGGAGTGACCGCCTATTGGTCGTCGTTTGGTTAACACGCGTTTGCGCGCTTTGTGCAGGGGGAAGATCACAGCGCGATGCCCCGCCTTATGAATTTTCTGACATGCGACACAATAATGTCCGCCTGCCCGTTTTTGTCATCGCAGCCGCATTTTGGCCGGGTTGAAGGTGATCTCCACCTCTTTCCATTGCTGATACTTTTCTGTCGGCAAATCATAGCCCACGCGCCCGCCGCTGCGTGAACAGCGCAGAATAGCCCGGCGCGCCGCTGCAAAGGCTGTATTCGCAGAGGCCTGACTGCCGCCATCGAATGACAGCATGCGAATACTGCTGCTCTCTGGCATGCCGTTTTCCTGCAGCGACACGCCCACAACCACCACAGTCCGCATGACTTCAGTCGATACAGTGCCAAGGTTCCAACACCCGGCGATCTGGCGACGCAGACCGTTTCGCTCCCCTTCGGTCAGCGGCGGCCCAGAGGGCACTGGGGCTTCGACCTCGCCCAGATTGGCAAGCGCATCCGAGATGGCTGAGCTCACATCCGCAGCGCGGGTATCTTCCGGCTCGGGCTGCGGCTCTGGTTGAGGCTCAGGCTGCGGGTCCGGGTCGGGCTGTGCGGCCAGATTGCGCGGACGCAGTCGCGGGCGCGGCGTGCTTTGCAGCACGGTCGGATTGTCGCTCTCGCTTTCTGCTTCGGTGACAATGCGGTCGCTGGCGGCCTCTTGCTGCGAGGCATCCTGTACCGGCTGGTTGGCTTCCGCGCCCGCGTCAGGGGTAACCTCTTCCTGCGTCACATCCGCGATTTGGCTGTCTGGCTCTGGCGGCGCAATGGGTTCGGGGGCCACGCGATCATTTTCGCGCCCCACTTCTGGTTCGGCCAATTGCGGTGTTTCGCTCAGCGGCTCGGGCAAATCTGGCGGTGTCGGCGCCACGTCTGGCACCTCGGGCTCTGGTTCGGGCTCGGGTTGCACCACTTCGGGCTCAGGCTCTGGCGCCGGTGCAACAGGCGCAGGTTCAGGCCGCTGCGGGCGCGGCGCATCTTCCGGCGCCAGCTCTGGGGTCTCAACCGGGGTTTCTGCCGGGTCGCGCAGCACCGCCGGTTCAGGTGCGACCTCGGGGGCTGCGACCTGCGCGCTGAGCTGTGCAAACTCCTCAGCTGAAATAACGGATACATCCTGCACCGTGAATGGCAGCGGTTCAGACTGGAACGCGCCGCCAAACAGCGCCCAGGTCACCAGCGCGCCATGGCCAAGAAGTGAGATTTTGGTGCCGGTCTGCACGGGCCCTTACCCATCGCTCGCGGGTTGGTCCCCGCCATCCAACGCAGGGCCGCCCGTGTCGGTGACAAGGCCCACATTGGCAAAACCGCCTGCATTCAGCGCGCCCATGACCTCCATCACCTGCGCATATGGAATGCTGCCATCCGCACGCAGGAACACCCGATCCGAGGCGCGTTCGCTTGCAATGGCCTGCAGACGCGAAATCAGCTCTTCGCGCGGCACCGATGTGGTCATGATCTGAATGTCACCTTCTGCGGTCAATGTGACCGACAGCGGTTCTTCATCTTCGCCCGGCAATGCGCCTGCTGCGGTTTTGGGCAGCTCGACCGGCACGCCCACCGTCATCAGCGGCGCCGCCACCATGAAGATGATCAACAGCACCAGCATCACGTCGACAAAGGGGGTGACGTTGATTTCGGCCATCGGCCGCGCCCGCGACCGGCGCCGACCGCGCCGTCTGCCGCCGCCTGTATCTTTGACCTGTACACCCGCGCCCATCGATCAGCCGTCCAGCTGGCGCGAGAAAATGGTGGCAAACTCATCAGCAAAGGCTTCATAGCCGCCAATGATCCGGTCACTGTCCGCGCTGAGCTTGTTGTAAAAGATCACCGCCGGGATCGCCGCCAGCAGGCCCAGACCTGTGGCCAGAAGCGCCTCGGCAATGCCCGGCGCCACCACGGCGAGGTTGGTATTCTGTGCCTCGGCGATTTCAATAAAGGCATTCATAATGCCCCAAACGGTCCCAAACAGACCGATAAACGGCGCGGTAGACCCGATGGTTGCAAGCACCTGCAGACCGCTTTGCAGGCCTTCGCCTTCTTTGGCAATGGCCACATCCATCGACCGGTCAATTCGCGCCTGCGCGCCGGGGATCAGCATGCCGTCGGTGCGATGGCTGCGGCGCCATTCGGTCATGCCGGCGGCAAAAATACGTTCAGAGTGCCCCGCAGGTTCGGGTCCGATTTGGTCAAACAGCTCGTCCAGCGGATTGCCGGACCAGAAGGAGCGGTCAAACTGCGCTGCTTCGCTGCGCGCCGACCGATAGGTCAGAAGTTTTTGGATAATAATCGCCCATGACCAGGCCGAGGCCCCCACAAGGATGATCATCACCAGCTTCACCGTGAGCGTCGCCCGCGCGAACAGCCCCCACATGGAGAAATCGATCTCCTGCGCCAATGCCAGAGTTTCTGCTTCCATCTGCCTGCTCTTTGTTCCGCGCCGCGTGGTTCACGGCTTGTTTGCCCGGACGCTAGCCCAATTTGGACCCTCTTGCCAAGAAAACACCGCGTGAGCAGGAAAAAGTTAACGCAATGCGCGAACTTCTGCCGGAAGCTTTGCCGCCCGTTCGGTGTTGGTATCCATGCCGACAATGATCACTTTGGCTGCAAACAGCTCTTGGTCGCCGCGCATCACCCGCTGGTTCAGGATCAGCTTAACAGCCGCGACGCTTTCGACCTCGGTCAGAACGGTCAGCTGGTCGTCAAATTTTGCAGGCGCTTTGTAGTCTGCCTCGATCCGCACCACGACAAAGACATGGCCGCTTTCGCGCATGGCGTTCTGGTCGACGCCCAGCTCGCGCACCCATGCGCTGCGGGCGCGTTCAATGAAACGCAGGTAATTGGCGTGATAGACAATCCCGCCCATATCTGTGTCTTCGTAATAAACGGTGACCGGGAATTCATGTGTCATTGCTCGACCTCCGGCGTCACAGGGGCCTGCAGGCGCGCGAACAGACGCAGCGCATGGCTGGCATCATCGGCCGAGGGTGGCATCATCCGGTCATAGGCCGCCGCAATCACGCCAGCGATCTCGGGGCGCAGAATGGTTGCACCGGTGTCAGGCAGAACCGCCAGCGGCGAGGTGTCTGCAAAGGCCGCTTCGCCCCACATCAGCATGATTTGCACCGCTTGCGTCAACGCCAGGGTTTCCGCAGGCAGCTCCGCCATCGGACCCTTCATCCGGAGGAAAACAAAAGCTGCCTGAATGGCGCCCTGATCGTCGAAACGAAAGGCCCGGTACTGACTCGCGTCAGCCTCTGACAGACGCGGCACAAGGGTTGGAAGCTCTGGGATCATCCGGTCCAGATCCGGCACCGTCAGCAGCTCTTCCCACTCGCGGAAGAAGAAAAACATCAGGTTTGACCCAAGCTCCGGGTCGGTTTCCGCCATCTGATGCCCTGCCAATGTCGCCACCGCCTCAATGGCGCCTTTGACCACAGCCAGCGTCTCGTCCTCGACACCGAACACGATCGGTGCAATCGGACGGCCCCAGCGGGCAAAGGCATAGCCCCCATCCGGGCGGGTAAACAGGCGGGTGATTTGCTCGGGCGTGAGGTTCACGGTGCTGGACATGCAAGGCTCCTGCGGGTCTTTGGGGCAGTCTTGGGCGCTTAATGCCGCGCAACGGCCGCCGGGGCAAGAGGGAGGCATAGAAGGGTCGTGAGGTCAGCCAACACCCCTCAATACCCTGCCCCGACGCCAGCAGAAGGCCTGATAGGGCTGGAACGCACATCGCCTATTGATCAGAGGCCAGGTAAGCGCCCCATTTCCGCTCCAGCGCGGCGCCGGCGTCAATCCCCTGCCACCGGGCAAAGAGCAGCACAAAGCCCAAAAGATCGGCAACCTCATCCTCCAGATCCGCGCGGGTTCCCGTGCCTCGCCCCTGTCCTTGCAGCTTGAGGTAGGCGGATGTGACTTCGCCCAGCTCCTCGGTCATTTTGCCCAGATACCATGTGGCGTCGCGGTCAATGCCAAAGCGTTCAGCATATATGGCAGAGATCCGCTCTGCCAGATCGGCGAGGTCCTCAATATCGGCCATGCCAGCCCCCTTTAAGTAAACAAATCGCTCTGGCTGCGCGGTGGTGCGATCCCCAGATGCGCCCAGGCCTTGGCGGCCAGCATCCGCCCGCGCGGGGTCCGCTGGATCAGGCCCTGTTGCAGAAGGTAGGGTTCGATCACCTCTTCCAGCGCATCGCGGCTTTCCGAGAGGGCTGCCGAAATCGTCTCGATCCCCACCGGACCACCGCCGTAGTTTTCGGCAATCAACGCCAGATAACGCCGGTCGGCCCCATCAAGCCCTAGCTGATCCACGCCAAGCCGTGTAAGGGCCCCATCGGCCAGTTCCTGGGTGATCTTTCCATCGCCCTCCACCACCGCGAAGTCCACCACGCGGCGCAAGAGCCGTCCTGCGATCCTTGGGGTGCCGCGCGCGCGCCGCGCGATCTCTCGGGCGCCGGCGTCATCCGCTGGCGCGCCCAGTTTGCGGGCGTTGCGGCTGACGATCTGGAACAGCTCGTCCTCAGTATAGAATTGCAGCCGGGTCGGAATGCCGAACCGGTCGCGCAGCGGTGTGGTCAACAGCCCCATACGTGTTGTCGCGCCAACCAGCGTAAAGGGCTGCAATTCAATCCGAACGGTGCGCGCAGCCGGGCCTTCGCCGATCACCAGATCCAGCTCGAAATCCTCCATCGCGGGATAGAGCACTTCTTCCACGGCAGGGTTCAGGCGGTGGATCTCGTCGATGAACAGCACATCGCGTGCCTCGAGGTTGGTCAAGATCGCCGCCAGATCGCCCGCCTTGGCCAGAACAGGCCCCGAGGTCATGCGGAAATTCACACCCAGTTCGCGTGCGACAATCTGCGCCAGGGTGGTTTTCCCCAGACCGGGCGGGCCATGAAACAGCGTGTGGTCCATGGCCTCTGCCCGGCGGCGGGCGCTTTCGATAAAGACACGCAGGTTGGCGCGGGCCTCGGCCTGGCCGATAAAATCACCCAGCTCCTGCGGGCGCAGGGCGCGGTCATTGTCACTGCCGCCATCTTCGGGCAGCGGGTCGGGGCGCAATGTGGGGTCGCTGTCGATCATCGCTTAGCCCTTCGGCGCCAGAAGGCGCAGGGCGGCGCGGATCAGTTCGGCTTCATTTGCATCCGGGTTGTCGCCCGCCGCCTCGGCCACGGCGGCGGCCGCATCTGACGGCCCATAGCCCAAATTCCCCAGCGCCGAAAGCGCCCCCGCAGAGGCCGCAGCTGCGCCAGACGGCTTCTTGGGCGCGGTTTTCTTTGTCGGCTTGGGCGCAGGATCCGCGGCCTCGATCACATCCAGATCCGGCCCCTCCATCGCTTCGGTCACCGTGCCGCCCATGGCCATAACGCCGGGGGCCTTGTCCTTGAGGTCCAGCACAATGCGCTGCGCGGTTTTGGGTCCAACCCCTTTGGCGGCCTTCACGCTAGCCCAATCCCCCAGCGCAATGGCGCGGCTGACCCCATCAGGCCCCAGCGTGCCGAGGATCGCGAGCGACACCTTTGCGCCCACGCCTTGGACCGATGTCAGCAGGCGATGCCATTCTTTTTCCACCAATGAAGTAAAACCAAACAGCTGCATCAGGTCTTCGCGGACGACCATATCGGTATACAGCGACACCCCCTCGCCCACCGGCGGCAGGGTTGCCATGGTGCGGTCCGAGAGATAGACAATATAGCCCACGCCGCGCACGTCGATCAGCACGTGATCCAGCGCCTTGTAATCCAGACGACCTGTCAGCTTACCGATCATGCGCGTTTCTCCTTCAGTTGCCGCTGTTGCGTTCCACCGTAATAGGCATGACAGATTGCAATCGCCAGCGCATCTGCAGCGTCCGGCCCTTTGGGCTCGCAACCGGGCAGCTGCAGTTTCACCATGTGAAGGACCTGCTCTTTTTCAGCGTGGCCGACGCCCACCACTGTTTTCTTTACCCGGTTCGGAGCATATTCGCCCACCGGCAGGCCGGCCTTGGCCAGCGTCAGCAGCGCCACACCGCGCGCCTGCCCCAGTTTCAGGGTGCCCGCGCCATCTTTGTTCACAAAGGTCTGTTCGATCGCGGCCTGATCGGGCGCGTAGGCTTCGATGATTTCGGTGACCTGATTGTGCAATGACAAAAGCCGCTCGCCCAGATCATCGCCATCCGAGGTGCAATGGCCATTGGCCACATGGGACAACCGCGAGCCATTTGATTCGATGACACCCCAGCCGAGGGTCCGAAGCCCCGGGTCGATTCCCAATATTCGCATTTTGTTCTCGCCGTTCTGCCCGTAACTGCCCGGTGCTTTGCTGTCAGTGGTCTATGTTTTCTCAGGCGCATTCAAAATGACGCGGGGAAAAAACCAGATTTTTTGTCTTTGCTGCTGCTTCCGCTCTAGCACAAAAGGCGAACATGTCAAATTGGCTTCGGCCGCCCCTTAACTTTCGCGCGCAAATTTTAAGCAGAAAGCGACACTTTCCTTTTTGCGCCAAGTCGCTTTTGGAACAGTTGGCGCAAAACCGGCTTAATATGTAAATCGCCCTTATTTTTAAGGCGATTTAGCTATGCACACTGATCATGGGACACTTGCAAAAATCCCCATTGCTCAGGTCGCCCTCCCATCCTAAATGCCGCAATACGCAAACACATTAGGTGTTGCGATGAAATTTTGACCCGTTTGAAAAAAGAGGAACGTGGATATGGCTGCAATCGAAACCAACCGCCCCGCATTTGGCGCCACCGGCTTGACTGGCCGTATCGGCGCTCTTCTGGCCCAAGCTGAGGCCGCCGTTGCCGCATGGAGCGACACCCGCGCGACCCGCAAGGCCCTTTCCGGTCTGACCGAGCGTGAACTGAACGACATCGGCCTGACACGCGACGATCTGCAGGCGATGTAATCGCCACATTTCCCTCCCCGCCGTGGCCCTCCCTGCGCGGCGCATCTTGACCGCATTCTCCTTTGTGAGGATGCGGTTTTTTCGTGCCTGACGGTCGGCTCTGCCCCCCCTGTTGCGGCAAAGAAAAAGCCGCGCCTTTTCAGGCACGGCTCACATCTTCGGAGATCCATCCGAAATCAGGGCAGCAGCGGCCCCAGCTTCTGGGCAACCAGGGTGGACACCGGGTCAGCCTGCATCAAGAAGGCACCGGCCTTTTCGACCTGAGTGCCATCGGCCAATTTCGCCACACGTTCGTCATAGCTGTCAAAACCGAGCGAGGCCATCAACAGCCCCTTGAACAGAAATGCCGCAGCAATGAACAACAGCAGCGAGCGCCCCGAGATGCGCGATTTCACTTTGGGCTGCTGGACGACCTCAATAAGCCCATCCGACCGCAACCGCGCTGTATACCCATCGCGCGCATAGCCCGAATGACGTTTTTCAATTAAACGCAACCGTCCGCGGAAGTCCGCACGTTGATCGCTCATATCCTTAACTCCAACTGGCCCCCACCAGTGGTCAAGTCCAACTCTACCTTAGGTTAGGGTTCAGACAAGTGGAGTTAAGGAAAATTCGCTATAAATCGCTTTTACTTACGATTTCTTCACCAAAGTAAGGGTCGTCCATTCACCAATCTCCTCGCGGTGGTGAACATTGATGCCATTTTGAGAATAAACCTCAACGACCTCATCGGCCTGTTCATTGAGAATACCCGACAGAATCGCATAGCCCGCGTCGCGCAGATGGGCTGCCACATCGGGGCTGAGCATGATCAGCGGGCCCTTGAGGATATTGGCAAAGATCAGATCATAAGGCGCGTTTTCCTGCAGGGCCGGGGCATCAAAACCCGCGGCTTCAAGGCAGTGAACAGCCCCTTCCATACCGTTGGCCCTCAGATTGGCTTCGGCCACGTCCACAGCGACCTGATCGATGTCAGAGGCAAGGAACGTGCCGTCCCAGACGCGCGCAGCCGCCATCGCCAGCACGGCGGTGCCACAGCCAATGTCAGCCACCTTGTTGCCAACGAACCCTTCGTCGATCAGACGGTCCAGCGCCTTGAGGCAACCCAGCGTGGTGCCGTGGTGGCCGGTGCCGAAGGCCATTGCGGCCTCGATCAGCAGCGGCACTTTGCCCTCGGGCAGCTGGTCGGCATCATGGGAGCCGTAGACAAAGAAACGGCCAGCCTCTACGGGCACCAGTTCGCGTTTCACATGGGCGACCCAATCGGTTTCCGGCAGCTCGGAAATGGCGAAAGGTTTGGCGTCATGGATGGTGGCCAGCAGCGCCAGCCCCGCCACATCGGGTTCTTCGGTGAAGTAACCGCCCACTTCCCACAGGCCAGAGCCGTCTTCGATCTCGAACACACCAACGCCAGTGGGTTCGGGGATCAGGTTTTCCATTGCATCGCCCAGCGCCTCGGCCTGGGCTTTTCCGGGGAGGGTTGTAAGAGCGGTGAATGTGGGCATGGGAGCCTCCTGAATGGATAAGGGCGCAAGCGCAGGCAACATCAATTTGCCTCGCGCCTACGCCGCTGCCCGGATCAGGTCAAGCGAAAGCGGACTATTCAGCGGCCTGTGCCGCGGCCGAGCCTTGGAAAATCGTTTCATTCCCCGGTTCAGGGGTGCGCGGGATCAACAGCGCCAGTGCAAACGACCCACCCGCCATCAGGGCCGCCAATACGAATACGGAAGACGGCGATGCCACCCACAACAAGCCCAGAAGCACCGGCAGGAACACCGCAGCAATGTGATTGATGGTGAAAGCCACGGCCGCCGTTGGCGCAATATCAGCCGGGTCCGCGATCTTCTGGAAGTAAGTCTTCAGCGCCAGCGCCAGCGAGAAAAAGATATGGTCGATCACATAAAGCGCAGCCGCCACGGCGAAGCCCCAACCAAACCAATAGACCCCGCCATAGGCGGTGAAGACCAGCACAAGGCCAAGATATTCAAACAGCAGCGTGCGGCGTTCGCCGAAAAAGGCCACCGCATGGCCCAGCACAGGCGCAATCACCATATTCACCAGCAGGTTCAGCAGATAAAGGCCGGTCAAATGGTGGACCTCAAAGCCGAACTTTTCGACCATCATAAAGCCCGCGAACACCACAAAGATCTGGCGGCGCGCCCCCGCCATGAACTGCAACGCGTAGTAAAGCCAGTAACGGCGGCGCAGCACAAAGGATTTGGTCTGCGGGGTGGGCGCATCAAACTGCGGCACGGCAAACAGACAGAACAGCGCAATCGCCGCGCAGATGCCGCCGGTCAACAGGAACACCAGATTATAGGTCAGCGACAAAGGCTCCCACAGCAGCACAATCAGCCCGTAGACCACCAGCGTCGCAGCCGATCCAGCCGCCACCAGCCAGCCCAGCACCTTGGGGGCTTCGTCTTTTTTCAGCCACTGCAGCTGCAGCGACTGGTTCACGGTCTCGTAGTAGTGAAAGCCAATGGAGCTGAGGAGCGTGATCATCAGAATCCCGCCCAACGACGGGAACATCGCAGTCACGGCTGTGGCCACCCCAAGGAGCGCGAGCGAAATCAGCCCCAAGACCTGTTCACGAATAAAGATGATGAGAGCAATAACCCCCACGGCCAGAAAACCCGGGATCTCGCGTACGGAATGCAAAAGCCCGATGTCCGCCCCATCAAAGCCCGCCACTTCGATCACGAAGTTATTCAGCAGGGCCAGCCAAGTCGAAAACGCAATCGGCATGGCAATGGCCATGAGAAACAGAAGCGTCACAGGACGCCGCCAGAGCGGCAAGAAGCGGGCCTGATCAAGGGCGATGGGGGTGAACATGAGTTTCCTTTACGCCTGCAAAAGCCACGGCGCGAGAAAAGAATTGTACCAAATCACCCGCAGGGGCGCACAGACGCCCTGCGTTCGTGCAGAGGTCACGCCGCAATCGCAGGCTCTCCCGCCCGCCGTCCAAGCCCCCTTCGGGCACTCGGGCGGCCGTTGGGCATAGCGCCGCGCGCGCCCCTGCGGGGCGCGCGCGGCGCCGGTCGCTTCGGGCGAAGCCCGAAGCGAAACCCCTGAAGCGCTGGGATGATGCTCCTCAAGCGCTAGAAGAAATTCTGCGGATCGATATCAACGTTCAGGCGCAGATCGCCCGCCAATCGCGCCGGTGCAATCCAACGCGAAATCGCCTCTTGAAGCGGCGCACCTTTGGCGGCCTTGATCAACAGCCTGACCCGGTGGCGCCCGCGCACACGGGCGATCGGCGCGGGGGCTGGGCCATAGACCATTGCGTTGATCTCCCGCAGCGGGCGATCGTTGCGGGCAAGCGCATTGCCCAGATCAAAAACCTGCGCCAGATCTGTGCCCGACAGGATAATCCCCGCCATGCGTCCGTAGGGGGGCACGCCTGCCTCTTGTCGCTGCTGCGCCTCGGCACGCCAGAACTCCTCCTCATCGCCAGACAGGATCGCACGGATCACCGGGTGCTCGGGCTGGAAGCTCTGCATCAGCGCTTCGCCCTGACGTTCGGCGCGGCCTGCACGGCCTGCGACCTGGCGCATCAACTGGAAAGTCCGTTCCCCCGCCCGCAGATCCGATCCCTGCAGGCCAAGATCCGCATCAATCACCCCGACCAGCGTCAGCAGCGGGAAGTTGTGCCCCTTGGCCACCAGCTGGGTGCCAAGGATAATATCGGCTTCGCCTTTTCCGATCTCCTCGATCCGGGCTTTCAGCGCGCGGGCCGATCCGAACAGGTCGGAACTCAGCACCGCAATCCGAGCGTCGGGGAACAGGGCCGCCGCCTCTTCGGCCAGACGTTCGATGCCGGGGCCGACGGGGGCCATTTTGCCTTCGACCCCACAGGAGGGGCATTCCTTTGGCACCGGCTTTGTCGCCCCGCATTGGTGGCACAACAGCTGGTTCATAAACCGGTGTTCGACCATGCGCGCATCACAATGATCGCAGGAGACCTGCGTCCCGCAAGCCCGGCAAATGGTGACAGGGGCAAAGCCGCGGCGGTTCAGAAACAGCAGCGACTGTTCCCCGCGTTCCAGCCGCAGTTTGATCGCCTGCTTCAACGTCGGGGAAATCCAGGTGGAGGGCAGCAGTTCCTCGTTTCGCATGTCCACCGCCTTCATGGTCGGCAGGACCGAGGCACCAAAGCGTGATTTCAGATCCAGACGGCGATATTTCCCGGCTTCTGCATTGACCCAGGTCTCGAGCGAAGGTGTGGCCGACGCCAGCACCACCTGCGCCGAATTCAGCGAGGCCCGCCACACTGCCAGATCACGGGCATTGTAAAGGACGCCTTCGTCTTGCTTATATGACGTGTCATGTTCTTCATCGATGATGATCAGGCCGAGATCGCGGTAGGGCAGAAACAGCGCCGAGCGCGCGCCAATCACCAGCTGTGCGCCCCCCTGCCCCACCATGCGCCAGACCCGGCGGCGTTCGGTCATGGTGACGCCCGAATGCCATTCGGCAGGCAGCGCGCCAAAGCGCGCCTCGACCCGTTTCAGAAACTCTGCGGTCAGGGCAATTTCTGGCAACAGCACCAACGCCTGACGGCCCTTTTTCAAACAGGCGGCGACGGCTTCTAGATAGACCTCTGTCTTACCCGAGCCGGTTACACCTTTCAAAAGCGTGGTGCCGTATTTGCCGGACATCACGCCTTCTTCCAGCGCCGCTGCTGCGGCGGCCTGATCCTCGGACAGGGTCTTACCGGGCAGGGTCGGGTCCAGCGTCGGAAAGGCACTGTCGCGGGGGGCTTCGACTTCGGCTATGGCGCCTTGCTTCACCAGCCCTTTGACCACCGACGGGGTCACACCGGCAAGATCGGACAGTTCCTTGGGGGTAAAGGACGACCCTTCGAATTCATCCATCACGTCCAGAACACGGGCGCGCGCATCGGTCATGCGATCAGGATCAGAGCTGCCCCGGCGCAGCACCTTGCGCATCGATGGCGGATCGGCCAGCCCCGGCGCGCGAGTGGCAAGCCGCAGCATCATCGACAGGGGCGTTAACGTATAGGCCCCAGCGCGGGTCAGAAATTCGCGCATCTCGCCGCGCATCGGCGCAAGGTCCAGCACCCGGATCACGCGGCGCAGTTTGGCAAAGTCGAAATCCCCAGCCCCCGGCCCCCAGACAACACCGATCACTTTGCGCGGGCCAAGCGGCACCTCGACAAAGGCGCCCAGAAAACAGCCGTCTTCGGGCGCTTTGTAATCCAAAAAGCGATCGAGCGGCTCTGTGGTCAGCACCGCCACGCGGGCGCCTGAGGGAAAGAACTCAGGAGATTCGGGTGTTGCAGTCATTCTACGCTTGGGATCCTTGCCATGTTTTCGTTATATGTTTCCGCTAACATATGCTATGTCCGCCGCGGAAACCCCGCAGGAAGCCCACAGAATTCCCGTGGCGGGCATCCCACTGTTTCGTACTTTCCGTCAGCCTTCCTATCAGGTAAAGGCAAGGCGCACTGAGGCCAAGCCATCCAGAGGACCAAAGCCCATGAAATTCTTCGTAGACACCGCAGATATCGACGCCATTGCCGAGCTGAACGACCTTGGCATGGTTGACGGTGTGACCACCAACCCTTCGATCATCAAGAAGTCCGGCCGTGACATTATTGACGTCACCAAAGAGATCTGCGCGCTGGTCGACGGCCCGGTGTCCGCAGAAGTGACCGCGACCGACGCAGAAACCATGATCGCCGAAGGCCGCAAGCTGCTGGAAATCGCGGACAACATCACCGTCAAAGTGCCGCTGACCTGGGACGGCCTGAAAGCTTGTAAGACCCTGACCGACGCGGGCCACAAGGTGAACGTAACCCTGTGCTTCTCGGCCAACCAGGCGCTGCTGGCAGCCAAAGCGGGCGCGACCTTCATCTCTCCGTTCATTGGTCGTCTGGACGACATCAACCTTGATGGCATGGAGCTGATCGAAGACATCCGCACCGTCTATGACAACTATGGTTTCGAGACCGAGATTCTGGCGGCTTCCATCCGCACCGTGAACCACGTGCTCGACTCTGCGCGCATTGGCGCGGATGTGATCACCGCTCCGCCCGCTGTGATCAAAGCAATGGTCAACCACCCGCTGACAGACAAAGGTCTGGATGCCTTCCTGAAAGACATCGCAGCGGCAGACATCAAGATCCTGTAAGCGCAGCTGAAGGATCCAAATTCTGTGACGCCTCCGCACCATGCGGGGGCGTTTTTCTTTTCCGTTAACGCGCCTTATTGTCGCCGCAGCATGAATGCATCAATTTGCGCACAGCACCGAAACAGGTGCGACACAAGGCGGGTGACAGGACAAATGGTAGACTATACCGATACGATCGAAGTGCATGGGCTTCGTGTGCCCTTCGTGCCCGAGATCATCACGCCGAAAATCGAAAAACCGCTGCGCCGGGGCCGCTATGGCAAGGGCGAGGTTGATCTGCTGCTGTCCGTTCTGAAACCCGGCGACCGACTTTTGGACTTAGGCGGAGGCCTTGGTATTGTCTCTGCTGCGGTGGCACAGACCCTGCGAGACATTGACGTGCTGACCATTGAGGCTGATCGCCGCCTGACACGGCTGATCCGCAAAGTTTGGCACCTGAACAACGTCACCACGCCGAACCTGATACAGGCCGCTGTTGTGAACAAAGACGCGTCTGCAACGGGCCCCGTCGCCCCCTTCTATATCCGCCCGAATTTCTGGTCCAGCAGCGCCGCCCCGGATGACCGGCCTCATGATGCCGTGGCAGAGGTGCCAAGCGTCTCTTTGGGGGACCTTCTGGCTGACCACCACCCAACCGTGCTGTTTTGTGATATCGAAGGCGGTGAGCTGGATCTCTGGCAAGGGGCCGATCTGTCCGGTCTGCGCCAAATCGTGCTGAAACTGCACCCCGAGGTCTATGGGCAGGACGGTATGCGAGTGATTGTCGACCGTCTCGCGGAACTGGGGTTCCTGCCCAATCATGCGATCACGCCTGATGGCGCATTGCGCCTGTTTGATCGCATTCCAACCGGCGCCGAAACCGGGGCCGAACGCGACATCGAAGACATTATGCCCCGCCGACGCTACCGCGCCGAACGGTCCGAAAGCAGCGCGCCCCTGCGCATCCTTCTGCCCACCTGCATGAAGAACGAAGGCCCGTTCATTCTGGAATGGCTGGCTTGGCATCGTGCGATTGGGGTCACCGATTTCGTTGTCTACACAAATGGTTGCACCGATGGGACCGACCGCCTGCTGGATCACCTGGCCCGCCGCGGTCTGCTGCGCCATATGCCCAACCCGGCCCTTGCGGTGACAGCGACCAATTTCCAGCCCGTCGCCCTGCAGTATACCCATTTCCTGCCGGAGTTTGAGGCCGCCGATTACGTGCTGTCGATGGACGTAGACGAATTTGTAAATGTCCGCGTGGGCGATGGCACGCTGGCGGCCCTGATCAAAGCTGCGGGAGATTTTGACGTCCTGTCGATCAGCGAGCTGAACCACGGCTGCAATGGGCAGAACCGCTATCAGGAAGGTCACGTGACGGCGCTGTTTCCCGCCCATCAGACCGAGACCCCTGGCAATAAACGCGCCCAGCGTGGGGTGAAATCTCTGGTGCGCATGTCGCCACGGGTCAGCCGCATCCGCAATCACCGCCCCGATATGTACCCAAGTCTGGGCACAGTGCTATGGCGCGACGGCTCGGCCCAACTGCGCCAAGAGCTGATGCAGGAGCCCGGCGACAATGGCTGGGACTGCCGCGGCACCTATGATTTGGTGAGCCTAGATCACTTCCCGCTGCGATCGCTAGAAAGCTTCCTTGTCAAAATGCACCGCGGCGATGTGGTGGTGGCCAACAAGAAAGCCTCGAACCGCTATTGGCGCACACGCAACTTCTCGGAAGCGACCAATTCGAACCTGACCCGGATGCGGGACCGGATGCAGGACGAATATGACGCATTGCTGGCTGTGCCGGAAACACGCCGCCTGCATGATGCCTGCGTAGCGGCCCACCGCGCGCGGATTGCGGCCCTCTCGGACGAGCCAGAATACCTGGAACGCAAAGCCTGGATCTACAATGAGGCCTGGCGCGACGACTTTCCGGAAGAAGCCGCAGGCTTCCTGCGGGAAACGCCACAGTCGCCTCAAGACGATTGATCCCCAAGCCCCATGTGGGGCATAAAGACTTGGACAAACCGAGGCCGCGCACCGGCCCATCAGAACGCGAGACACCTCGCAGTCGAGTAGAGGCCCATGAGCACAAAGTCCCCCACTGCCCTGCCTTTGGCAGATGATGCCCGCGAGAAGATTCTCTCCGCACCCGAGGTCATTCTTGAAGATCAGGCGGTGATGCGCGCGCTGGTGGGCGCAAACGAACGCGCAATGGGGGCCAATGTGATTGATATGCGTGGTCTGGCAATGGAGCGACTCGAAGCCCGACTGGACCGGCTTGAAGACACGCATCGTTCGGTGATTGCAGCGGCTTACGAGAATTTGGCCGGGACAAACCAGATCCAGCGCGCCGTGCTGCGCCTACTGGACCCTGTTGATTTCAACGCCTTTCTCGCGGCGTTGCGCGGTGATCTACCCGAAATCCTGCGCGTTGACGCGCTGGCGCTGGTGCTGGAAAGCGCCGAGGCTGATGGCGCATCTTCGGTGACATCCATGAGCGATGTGCTGAAGATCTGCGCGGAAGGTTTCTGCAACGAATACCTGTCCGACGAACGCGGCCGTGCCAGCGAACGCCCCGTCCTGCTGCGCCAGATCGACGGCGGCAGCACACGCGTCTTTGGGGCGGCGGCAGCTGATATCCAATCCGAGGCCTGCTTGCGGCTGGATCTTGGCACCGGCCGCCTGCCCGCATTGCTGGTGCTGGGGTCGCGGGATGAATACCAATTCACCACCCAACACGGCACGGATCTGCTGGGCTTCTTTGGTGGGGTGTTCGAGCGCTGCCTGCGGCGCTGGCTGTCATGACACCCCGCGCGGCCGCCATATCCCCTGCGGCCCGCGACGCGCTGCAGCGTTGGCTCGAAACCCTTGCTGCGCTGGAAGATGTGGCAGAAAATACCGTTGCCGCCTATCGCGGGGATGTCACGGATTTCCTCGGCTTTATGACATTGCATTTCGGCGAACCTCAGGGGCTTGGTGCGCTGTCCGACATTGCCACCGCTGATATGCGCGCCTGGATGGCAGAGCTGCGCAATGGCGGCACCGGGGCGCGATCCCTTGCGCGCAAACTGTCCGCCGTCAAGCGGTTCTATGGCTGGCTGGCCGAACGCGAAGGTTATGAGCCCACCGCCGTCCTGTCGACCCGCGCGCCGAAGTTTCAGAAAAAACTGCCCCGCCCATTGGCGCCCGATGCGGCCAAGGCAATGATTGAAACGGTCGAGTTGCAATCCGCCAAAGACTGGGTTTCTGCCCGCGATGTGGCTGTGGTCACCCTTTTGTACGGCTGCGGGCTGCGCATTTCCGAGGCGCTGGGGCTGCGTGGCCAAGATGCGCCCCTCCCAGAGGTTCTGCGGATCACGGGCAAGGGCGAAAAGGAACGCATGGTGCCGGTGCTGCCGGTGGCGCGCGCGGCGGTGGAACGCTATCGCAAGCTTTGCCCGCATCCGCTGACCGCTGATACAGCGCTGTTTCGGGGCGTGCGTGGCGGGGCGCTGAATCCCGGCGCAATCCGCACCGCGATGCAGGCCGCACGGGCGCAACTGGGGCTGCCCGACACTGCCACACCACACGCCATGCGCCACAGCTTTGCCACCCATCTGCTGGAGGCAGGGGGCGATCTGCGTGCTATTCAGGAACTTCTGGGTCACGCATCCCTCTCTACCACGCAGGCCTATACAGCAGTGGACACTGCGCATTTGATGGAAATCTACAACCGCGCGCACCCAAAAGCCTGATCCGTCTTAGGGGCGTCATATCCTGCGGTTAAGACAGATCAGACGACCACCAACAGGATCACCGATGCAGAAGTTTGACGCGCTTTTGACCCGTTTGTCCAACGGCCCGCGCGCCTGGGTCATGCTGTTTCTGGTGCTGCTCACCCTGCTGATGAGCCTGCCCGGTTTCTTTGACCTCCCCCCGATTGACCGCGACGAAACCCGGTTTTCGCAGGCCTCGCGGCAGATGGTTGAAACCGGAGATTTCATCGATATCCGGCTCGGAGAGGGCACCCGCTATAAGAAGCCCATCGGCATCTACTGGCTGCAAAGCGCCAGCCTTTCGCTGTTGGGGCCAGAGCATCTGCACGACATCTGGGCCTACCGCCTGCCCTCGGCCCTGAGCGCTGTTGTCGCGGTGCTGCTGACTTATCTGATCACCTTGACGCTGATGGGCGCACCACAGGCGTTAGGGGCGGCTGTAATGCTGGCCAGCTGTTTTGTTTTTGGCGCTGAAACACGTCTGGCCAAGACCGACATGACCCTGCTGGCGACTATACTCGCTTGCCAATATGTGCTGGCACGGCTCTGGCTGGACCGGATGCTGCGCGCGGGACTGGCCTATGGGTTCTGGGCCGCATTGGCGGTCTCGGTTTTGATAAAAGGGCCGATTGGGCTGTTGGTTGTGGGCAGCACAGCGCTGGTGCTTTGTGCGCAACAACGCAGCCTGCGCTGGCTGGCACCTCTGCGCGCCGGGCGCGGTATGCTGCTGCTGCTCGCTTTGGTGTTGCCTTGGTACATTGCCATTACGATCAAATCTGATGGCGCGTTCTGGGTGGAAAGCCTTGGCAAAGACCTTTTGGCAAAAATCGGCGAAGGGCAAGAAAGCCATGGCGCCCCGCCTGGATTTTATCTGGGGCTGGTGTGGGTCACCTTCTGGCCCGCCTCGATCCTGCTGCCGTTTGGGATCTGGTTCGCCTTTCGCCAGTGGCGCGCGCCCGAGGTGATATTCTGCCTTGCCTGGATCATCCCCACTTGGCTGCTGTTCGAGTTCACCGCAACCAAGCTGATCCATTATGTTCTGCCCACCTACCCTGCCCTTGCAGCCCTTTGCGCGGCCGGGTGGATGGCCCGCCCCAAAGCGCCTTTGCACTGGACCATGAAGACCTGTGTCGCGGCGCTGCTGGTGCTGGGCACGGTGTTTCCTGTGGCTTCTGTCTGGTTTGGACATCAGATGGGGGTGTCCCCGACCCGCTACTGGATCTTTGGCGTTGCGCTATCTCTGGCCGGTGCTGTGCTGATGTGGCGCACAATTGGGCGTGGACGGGTGCTGGCTCCGGTGCTGGCGCTTGCCTTGCTAAGCTTGGGGATGACATCCAGCTTGTGGTCTCACCTGGCCCGTGCCCCTGCGCTTTGGCCCTCGGTTGCGCTGTCACAGAAGATCCGCTCGGCAGACCTCTGCACTGCGCCCTTGGTCCTATCTGTGGGCTATCAGGAAGAATCGCTGATGCTGCTGAGCCCGCATCCCGTCACCTTTGACCACAACGCGGCCTCGGCAGTGGAACGTTTGAGCCGTGCGGACTGTGCGCTGGTCTTTGTGGACGCCCCCAAACGGGCCGCGTTTGACAATGCTGCGACAGAGATCGGACGGGATCTGACCCCCGTGGGACAGGTGACCGGATTCGCCATTGGCGGTGGCGATGAAGTTGCTTTGACCCTCTATGAAATGCGCTGACCGGGTGCGGTTTTTCTGCCGCCAAAAGGCCAAGGCCTACACCCGCATCCCCTTGTCGCGCCATGATCGCACGTGCCGGACGGCCATCACAGCGCGTGCGCCGAGCCAACCCAAGCCGATGGCGCAACCGCGCCAAAACCGACCAAAGGCGCGATCAAACGCCACAAGGGATGCGGCCTGCACCACAAACCCCAACACAGCCCCTGCCAGCACTTGCAAAGCCGAGTGCGCATTGTGTTCGATCCGTGTGGTGCCGACAAATCCGGCCGCGATCACCACTGCAGCCTGCGCGCTTTTGTTCGACCGCAGGCACCCTTGAACCAGGGCTGTGGCCCCAAAAGCGGCCGCTGACGTGTGCCCTGACGGAAAGCCACGGTTGCCACCGCTGGGCCTTAAATTGATCGGTTGATCCCCCAGCAGGTTCTTTGACGAATGAATGCCGACCTCAAGCAAAAGGAAACGCCCAAAATACTGCACGCCGCGCCCTTCGGCCGTCGCACAGGCAAGCCCGGTCAGGGGCAGAGCAATCTGCAGGTTGTCGCCCAGCTTCTCGACGTCGCGCGCGCCGCCCAGCATGACACACACCATAATGACCCCAAGGACGACCATCAGTCCAAAGTGGCGCATCGCACGTAAGACAAGCCATCGCAGGCGAGCGCTGAAACACTTGTCTTTCTCTGGCTCAATGCGCGGGTGAACCTCTGCGGCGGGTGGAAAATCAAACATTTCGCATGTCCCCTTTGCGCATATAGCGGCTCAACAAAGTCAGCCTGTGCCAGCTCAGACGCAGCATACGCAGCCAGAGCTGCCCGGTTTTTCGGATGTCGCGCCAAAAGCTGCGTGCATCCGTGCGCAACGCCGCCCAGGTCACCCGCTGCACAGCCGGACCCAGATTGAAGGCACGCGCCAATACCTGCGCCAAAGTCCCCATGAAAATCCACGCCCAGACAACGTCAGACAGGAAATGGCGCCCCTTCATCACCCGCATGATCGATGCCACCGCCACAAAGGTCACAAGCACCACAAGCAGCACCCGGCGGCGCGCCGGAGGCACCACATTCCAAAGCATCAAGCCTGCCAGAATGGCCGCCACCGCCGCCGCCGATGCCTCACCCGAAACAAAAGAACAGTTGTTGCTGCATTGATCTGCCCATTGCAGCGCCGGGGTAAAGGTCGATGTTCCGCCGAACTCTGCCACCTCGGCCGGGCGGGCCCGCCCCCAGTTGGACTTCAGGCCAAGATTGACCAAAGCAACCGGACCCAGCACGACAAGGGTGACACAATAGCCCCAGAAACGGCCTGGAATACGCAGCGGCGCTTTGGTGTACAGCGCCTGAATCCCGAAGATCAGCGGCACCAGCGCCACAAGGTGAAACAGATTCCAGATGAGCTCGCGCAGCGTTTGAAGGGCCGGCAAAAGGTCGGTCGGAAACACGCCACGTTGGGCATCAAAAAACAAGGCCGCCACAGCCAGGTCCAAACCGGGGGCAACCGCAAACAACAGCGCGGCGATCAGCCAGATCCACAGAAGGGGTTGCGTCATTTTCGGTCCTCCAGACACCGGCTAGGCAGGACAAAGAAAGCAAGATTCTGGTCGTTGTAGGCTCCGTCCTGCGGCGGCAGAAAGTGGATCAGTCGGGCCTCGTCACATGGCGCGTGATCTGCATGTGCAATGAACAAAACATCCCCCGACAGCCCCATCGGCAGCTTATGTTTCTGCGCGTAATAATGCGGCGTCGGTCCTTTGTAGGGCGCTGCGTAAACCTGAAGCCCGCTGTCCCGGCCATAGTAATAAAGATCCGCCAGCACATGGCGACTGGAGGCCACGATTGTGGACAGACCATTGTCGTGGGCCGTTTTTTCAACTGCCTCGGCCATTACGGCCCGACCCGTATACCGGTCGAGCAGCAGCCCGCCCCCGCGCTCCCAGCGGGTCACTTGTGTGGCCGCAACCCCAACAGCAAGGCACAGGGCAAGGTTTACCGCTATGCCAGCCCACAAGATCCAGCGCGCCTGATCCCAGAGGTAGAGAACCACCAGAACAACGCCGGCCGGATAGGTCATTGCCGCCCAATTGGCAAAAGCTTTGGACAACAATGCCTGCACACACACAATTGCAAGCACCGGCAACGAAAACCCGATGAGCCATCGCGCCAAGGGACCACCCCGCCAGAACCCCTGAACAACCGCAGCAAGATAGGCCAGAAACAGCACCGGCCCCATCACAGCCAATTGCGCGAGGGAGAATTCAAGCAGTTTGTCAAAATTCAGCTCGGGGGATTTACCCGGCTGCACCCAGTCCACATTGTCGGCTGTGTGGTGCAGGGTTTGCAGGTCATGCGTGATGTTCCAGATCACATTCGGCGCGATCGCCACGCCAAAACCTGCAAATGCGATCAGCAAATGTGACAGCTTCAGGCGGGCTTGCGGCAGGCATATCCAGACCAAAGCGCCACAGACAAAGAAATAGAGGGCCGCATATTTGCTCATCATGCCAAGCCCAAGGCAAAGCCCCATCAACAGCGCCAAAGCGGCGCTTGGCTGTGGAACCTGCCGCAGCCAAAGCCACAGCGCGGCCGCCCAAAATGGCAGAAGAACGCTATCGGTCGAAATCAAAACAGAGCCCACAGCCACCAGGGGCAAGGTCACATAGGTCAGCGCCACCACGGCGGCTTGCGCGCGCGGCAGCACCTCTTGGGCAGCGCCCATCAGCAAAAGGGCTGTCACCCCATGCAGGATTGGTCCCGGCAATCGCACCCAGAACTCTGCATCACTGGCAGCCAGATCGGTGACCGCCCGGATCAGCCAGCCAATAAGCGGCGGCTTGGAATAGTATCCCCAGTCAAGCTCTTGCCCCCACAGCCAATATTGCGCCTCATCGACAAACAGATCGGCGTCCGAAATCGCAAGCGCGAGAATACGCAGGGCCGTGATGAAGCCGACCCCGACAAAGACAAGCCAGCGCGGATCACGCCGCCACACTGTGTTAGAGGACAATTGAAGCGGCGAGGTCAGCTCGGTCATAGGGCTGCGTCACGCCTCCTGCGCCAAGCATCGCTTCTCGGCGTAGATCAGCCAGAGGTTCCGCGCATAGATCACCACGCCCAGCGATTGCCCGAGCAGGAAGACAGGGTCGCCCCGGTGCAACGCATAGGCAAACAATGTCAGCCCACCAAAGATCGAGAACCACCAAAAGGTTTCCGGAACGACCGAACGCCCTTCTTTTTCGGACGCCCACCATTGCAGAATGAACCGCATGGAAAACATCAACTGCGCGCACAGGCCAATCCCGACCCAGACCAGCTCTGCGGTGGAATGAACCTGAAAGAAAGCCAGAACCTTGTCCATCACTCTGCCGCCTTGCTGTTGCTGGCGCGCGGCGCGACAATTTCCTGCGCCCGCGCGGTTTTGGCGCGGGCAATCAGCCAGGCCACCCCAAGAAGATCCGACGCGCCCACCAACGCTCGTTGCAGGTTGGTGTATTTCGACACCCCCCCGCTGCGTTCCCGATGCGCGACATCCACATGCGTCACCTCCCAGCCCGCACGCGCAAACAATGCCGGCAAATAGCGATGCATGTGATTGAAGAAAGGCAGATCCAGAAATGCCTCGCGGCGAAACGCCTTCAGACCGCAGCCCGTGTCGCGGGTGGCATCCTTCAGGACCCAAGCGCGCAACCGATTGGCAAAGCGCGACGCCAGTCGTTTTGACAGCGTATCCTGCCGACGCGCCCGCTGGCCTGCCACCAACCCAAGGGTTTCGGCGGCGCTGGCATCCAGAAGGGGCGCACACATTTTTGGAATTTCAGCGGGCGGGTTTTGCAAGTCCCCATCTAGCGTACAGATGATCTGCCCGCGCGCGGCGCGCACGCCGGAATGGACGGCCGCAGATTGTCCGCCCGCCACAGCATGCTGCAACAGACGCAACCAAGGACGGCTTTGCTGATGTTCAACGATAAGCTCTGCTGTTTTGTCACGGGACCCGTCATCCACAAGGATGACTTCGCTCTGAGGCAGCGCGGGACGAATGGCTTCGATCTCGGAAATCAGGGCCGCAACATTTTCGGCCTCATTGTGCATGGGGCTGATGATTGTCACCACCGGCAACTGACTGCTGCGCTTTATGAACCCTGCGTCTGCTTGCATCATACGCTCTTCCCGTCGGCCAAGTCTGGGCTCCAACCGTTGTGAAGCACGCCACCTTGCCGGTGCCTTTGGGATCCCGGAGAACCAGCATAGAACGCCGCACAAGCGGAGGAGGTTGGTCGATGAGTAGAGTCGCATTATTGCGACTTCGTGACGGCTAAACGACAGTCAGATGAATATTGCCACACAAGTTTACAAAGGAAACGACACCCCGATCAGTTGCCTGTGTTCGGGCGACGCAAAGGGCGTCCGGCGAAATGCAGGAACACCAACGACAAGGCAAAGCCAATGGCTGTGGGCGCATGATAAGCCCACCACATGGAGGGATCTTCGCCAACCATCTTGCCCGCAGCACCCCGCGCCCCCTCCAGCCCGATCAGCACAACAAAGGAAATGCCAATTTGCGCCCAAAGCCCGAACCGCGAATGTGCGCCCATCAAAAGCGCGGCAAAGCCGACCATTGCAACGGTTGCACAGATCCCGATCCAGGACAGCCGTTCCTGCAGCTCTTCGGCCATTTGACCTTCGGTGAAGCGCCCCGTCGCGGCAAGTTGCGCACGCTGGGACATCAGCTGCCACGTGGGCAGAGACCGCAGTCCGCGCTCTGCGGTTTCATCAAAGCGGCCGAAACTCGAAACATCAAAAGTGAAGTCTTCGAACCAGGTGACCGACAGGGCCTCGGTCTGGGTCGAATACCGCGCCGCCATACCATTGACCATGACAACATAAAGTTCGTCGTCTTGCGGCACCAGATAGGCCTCAGACGCGGTATAGGTCAGGGTCTGATCCGGATTGCGGCGATCGGACAGGAAGACATCCCGCAAAGTGCTGTCGGAGTTCACCTCGCCAAAATATAACACCACCGAGTCCATCGGATGCAGAAACGTCCCCTCGCGCAACAGTTTGGCGGCCACATCCTGTTCGAGCTCTGCCTCGCGGCGGTCATAGGCCGCGATGGACTCGGGGCGAAGATAGAGCGTAATGGCCCCGATCATCACCGAGCTCAGCAGCGCGAAATACAGGATGGGTCTGGCCAGGCGCAGCGGGCTGGTGCCAATGGCCTGCAAGACCACCAGTTCACTCTCTCGCCGCAGCCGGTTGGTAACGTAGACCACCGCCGCAAACACCGCCATTGGCATCACCGTGCGCACCAGGGTCGGCAAGGTAAAGGCGGTCAGCTCAAAGAACACCCAAGGGGAATGCCCCCCAGCCAGAAGCGTCGAAAACAGCCCAATCGACCGCGAAATCCAAAACACGCCCGCCAAAACGAGAGTGAAAAACCCCCACATGGCGATCAGCTGGCGCAGCATGTAGCCATCGTAACGCGCAATCATGGCTTTGGCATCCTTCGGGCTTTTTTCCGGACGATCAGATCAGTGTTTCGCAGGACTAGCCGAATTTCGCCGGAAAGGAAACGCGGCAATCAAACCGCCCCGGCCACAGCCGCACATATATTATGTCCACCCCCACTCAGCCCCTGACGCCTGTCCCGACAGCAGAGCCGAAATCGCCGGGACGGCCCCGTTCCCCTGTGTTTCCCTGTGTTTTTTTTCGCATGATTGACGAAACTGCGTGGGTTCAGGCCCGACTCACCACCTGTGGTTAGGGAAGCGTTAGGCATAATCGCCAACAATGATTGCGAGTTCCGATAGTCATTGCCCTGAAAAGGATGTTTCCATGTCCACCGAGCCGACAGTCGAGGAGAAGGACCAGCCGCACCTGCCGGTCGGCGCACATCCAGCATCCATCCAGTCGCTGGAAAAAGCGTTAGAGCAGCTGCGCCAAACTGCAAACCGAAGCCAGTTCCCGGTGGAAGTTCCCGCCGACCCAAAACTGCGCGCGACCGCCGCCAAACCACAAAAGTCAGCTCCGACTGTGGAACCTGCAGCCTATGTCGTCCTTTCTTCGAGCAAAGATCGTTTCGCAACCTCCGAACGCGAAGCCAGCCGCCGCTATATGGGTGCTAAGAACTTTTTCTGAGCGCCAGCCTGCGCATCCTGCCACCCTTTGCCCAAGGGCGGCTTAGGTACTGGCAGGCGCAGAACGGCCGGATCGACCCCGCTGGCCAAAAGTGGCTTCGCGGCCAAGCTCTGCCCATCATATCCCACCAGAACCAACCGCTTTGGCGCTGGCGCCGCGAGAACAATTCGCGAGCATTGATTCTATCCGACTCCGCGAAAACGAAGCGGAAACATTTAAAATTTTCAATTGCCAAACATTGGTCAAATTTGCTAATATAAATTAACCAAATTTTCCCATACAAAAGTATTAAACACCCTATACGTGTGCATAGGAAGCTATCCTTTTTCGCGCCAATCGTTAAAATTTCTATAATTCCAAACCCGATCTATATTTTGTAAAACTTTCCTTAAGGATAGTTCAAACGAGGAAAAGATCATGTCCATGTCGATCAGTCAGGTTGGTGTTTATCGTATGCTCAACGGCCACACAGATGGCTACGCCTCGGCACGCGCAGCGACCTCTGCCCGCAATGGAGAGCTGAACGAAAACCCGCGCCTTAATGGGCTCGCGGCTGGCGCTCCCCAAACAATGGCGCGCAATATTGAACGTGAAATGTCCCTTGAAAGCAGCCGCCTGGCCAATTCTGCAGTGAATGAGAACGCCCGCATCGGCGACGCGGACATCACCCAGTTGAATGGCGGCAGCATCAATATGGCAAAGTTTTTCTTGAACCTCGACAGCGGCACCGCGCCGGGCCCGGTTCCAATGCGCGCACAAATGGCCGAGGAGAACTACCTTAAAGCCATGGGGATGTTCTAATCCCCTTTTGGCTGCGCCTTTGCGCTTCTATCCGAAAAGGGCGTGCTCAATCTTACTCTGCTCTGTTAAACTTGTTTCCATATTTCCTTTCTGAATTATGAACGACTGCGGTATTGTCTTAATGGAAGCACTTAGGATGCCCCGTGACACGCAGGGTTTGGCACCTTTATTTGCCATTTTATAAAGGGTGCCCCAATTCCGGCCAAAAGGCCCTTTGGTAGAAATGCCATAAGCGGATCGCATCAGCGTAACGATTATTGAAAGGGCAAGACATGACTCCACAATCCGGGTTTGGCCCCACGTCTGGACCGCCTCAATTGCCAGCTCCACCCGAAGGGCTGAGCACCGCTGCGGCGCCGACACGGCCGGAATCTCAGGACGAAGTTCAGGGCTCACGGTTATCAAACTTCCTCAGCGACGATATTTCTGCCGAAGGGCGCGACAGCGATCCGACCCGCAGCGGTCGCAGCTTTGTTCCGGCCATTACAACCGAGGAAGACGTCGCGCCAAGTCTCCATGACGAAAGCGCTCCGCCGCCGCCGCAGGAACAAGCCGCCAGTGACGACATTCCTGCGCCAATGCGCGGTGAAACGCAGATCGTGGCGGCCTCACCGGTGGAAACCGCCATTCGCAGTGTTTTGGACCGCCAATCAGAGATGGAGCCAAGCGAGGCTGACGCCCCTGCCCTGTCCACGCATCAAAGCCTTGATGCGGTCGCCCAATACAGCAACGTACAGGATGTGTTGACGCGACTGTCAGCCTGACCCCCAAAGCCAGACCGCCATTCCCAAATGGTGCCTCCTGTATAAAAGCCCGGATCTTTCGATCCGGGCTTTCTTTTACTACAGGCTGTAAGGCCGGGCTTAGTCCGCCAGCGCCTCAGCGCAGCGGCCACAGGTACCGGGGAAGGCCGGTGTCATGCCGACGTCCGGCAGGATCTTCCAGCAGCGCTGGCATTTTTCGCCTTCGGCTTTTTCAAACACCACCGACACACCATCAACTTCGGGCATGCGGAAGGCGTCAGACGGGCTCGGGTCGCCGGTCAGGCTGATCGCGGAGGTGATGCAGATATCGGCAAAGTTCACCGATTTCAGCGCCGCGAGCGCAGCTTCGTCGCGGATATGGACCACCGGGGCGGCCTCGAGGCTGGCACCGATCACCTTGTCCACACGCTGCACTTCCAATGCGGCGGTGACAACGCGGCGGGCCTGACGGATCTGCGCCCATTTCGCCGCCAGCGGCTCGTTCAGCCAGTCGCGGGGCGTGTCGGGCATGTCGATAAGATGAACAGAGCTATCGTCGCCGGGGAAACGCTCCAGCCAGACCTCTTCCATGGTGAAAACCAGGATCGGCGCAAGCCAGGTGGTGAGGCGGTGGAACAGGATATCCAGAACGGTGCGCGCCGCACGTGCGTTCAGCGTGTCGCCATCGCAGTACAGCGCATCCTTGCGGATGTCGAAGTAGAAGGAGGACAGATCCACGGTCGCGAAGGTAAAGATCGCCTGCCAGACACCATTGAAGTCAAAGGATTTATACCCCTGACGCACCTGGTGATCCAGTTCGGCCAGACGGTGCAGCACCCACTGCTCCAGCTCGGGCATATCCGCCGGGTCCACCCGCTGATCTTCGGTGAAATCCCCAAGCGAGCCGAGCATGAAGCGCATGGTGTTGCGCAGACGGCGGTAGCTGTCGGCGGTGCCCTTCAGGATCTCCGGGCCGATCCGCTGGTCGGCAGTGTAATCGGTCTGGGCCACCCACAGACGCAGGATGTCAGCGCCATATTGTTTGACGACCTCTTCCGGCACGATGGTGTTGCCGAGCGACTTGGACATCTTCATGCCCTTGGCGTCCAGCGTGAAGCCGTGGGTCACCACATTGCGGTAAGGCGCACGGCCCTTGGTGCCGCAGGCCTGCAGCAGCGAGGAGTGGAACCAGCCTCGGTGCTGGTCGGTGCCTTCCATGTAGACATCGGCAATGCCGTCCTCGGTGCCATCTTCGCGGTCGCGCAGAACGAAAGCGTGAGTGGAGCCAGAGTCGAACCACACGTCCAGAACGTCAAAGACCTGATCATAGGCTTCGGGGTCTGCCAGACCGTCGAGGATCTGTTCCTTGAAGCCTTCGGTGTACCAGACATCGGCGCCATCTTTTTCAAAGGCGGCGGTGATGCGGGCGTTTACTTCGGGGTTGCGCAAGAGGAAGTCCGCATCGGTCGGCAGCGCGCCCTTCTTGGTAAAGCAGGTGAGCGGCACACCCCAGGCGCGTTGGCGGGACAGAACCCAGTCAGGGCGGGATTCGATCATGGAATACAGACGGTTGCGGCCGGTCTGCGGGGTCCATTTGACCAGCTCATCGATCGACCGCAGGGCGCGTTCGCGGATGGTGTCGCCGTAATCGCCCATGCCGTCATCGAGCGTGCGATCCACACCGGCAAACCACTGCGGGGTGTTGCGGTAGATGATCGGTGCCTTGGAGCGCCAGGAATGCGGGTAGCTGTGCTTGATCTTGCCGCGCGCCAGCAGGCCTCCGACTTCGACCAGCTTGTCGATGACGGTTTTGTTCGCGTCGCCTTCACCGCCTTTGCGGTTCAGGATGTATTTGCCGCCAAAGAACGGCAGGTCGGCGCGGAAGCCGCCGTCGTCCATGACGTTATAGGTGATCACCTGTTCGAGCATGCCGAGGTCACGGTAAAGCTCGAATTCTTCCATACCGTGGGACGGCGCGCAGTGGACAAAGCCGGTGCCTTCGGTGTCGGTCACGAATTCTGCCGCGCGGAAGTCGCGGATGTCGTCCCATTCGCCATTGGCGCCTTCGGCACCCGCCAGCGGGTGGGTCAGCTGGGCATCGGCCAGCTCAGATACCGGCACGTCCGCGACGCGGGTGTACTGGTCATCGGACAGGCGAGCCTTTTTGAACACATCGGCGGCCAGATTGTCGGCGAGAATGTATTTTTCGCCGACGGACAGCCAGCATTCCTCCGGCGTGCCGGTGACCTCGTAAAGGCCATAGGCAATGTTTTCGCCAAAGACGACGGCTTTGTTCGACGGGATGGTCCAGGGGGTGGTGGTCCAGATCACCACATGGGCACCGGCGTGTTTGTGATCGGCGTTGGAGACCTTGAACTTCACATAGATGGTGAAGCTTTCCTTGTCGTGATATTCAACCTCGGCCTCGGCCAGGGCGGTTTTCTCGACCGGGGACCACATCACGGGCTTAGAGCCTTGATAGAGCGTGCCGTTCATGAGGAACTTCATGAACTCATCCGCAATCACGGCCTCAGCATGGTAATTCATGGTGAGGTAGGGGTCAGCCCAGTTGCCGGTGATGCCGAGGCGTTTGAATTCCTCGCGCTGGATGTTCACCCATTTGTCGGCAAAGGCGCGGCATTCCTGACGGAATTCGACCACAGGAACGGCGTCTTTGTTTTTACCTTTTTTGCGGTACTGCTCTTCGATTTTCCATTCGATCGGAAGGCCGTGGCAGTCCCAACCGGGGACGTAACGCGCATCAAAACCCATCATCTGATGGGCCCGGACGATCATGTCCTTGATGGTCTTGTTCAGCGCGTGACCAATGTGCAAATGGCCGTTGGCATAAGGAGGACCATCGTGCAGCGTAAACGGCTGGCGGCCTTCCTTTTCGCGCAGGCGGTCATAGACCCCGATCTTTTCCCAACGCTCCAGCCATGCGGGTTCGCGCTTGGGCAGGCCTGCGCGCATGGGGAAATCGGTTTTGGGCAGATTGAGGGTGTCTTTGTATTCGGGGGTATTTTCGGGTGTGTCGGCGCACATGACGGTGGCGTCCTTTGAAAAATCTGGTCGGTTTGGGGATATTCGGTTCGGTGCGATCACTCAAGCACCTTTGCCCGGCGGCTCGTCTGTTCAGAGCGCCGGGTTGGTAATTCGAATAATGATGGCCACGGTGTTCAGATGTGCGCGGGTCATGAGCCGCCTTATAGGCCGCGCAAGCACGTTGCACAATAGGGGCGAGGGTGGCATGAGGGGCCAAGCAGACAGGAGCTTTCATGACCGATCATCCCCTCGCCCGGTTTCAGATCACCCGCAGTGAAATCTCTCGAGTTGTCGAACGCTTCTATGCGCGCGTGCGCGCTGATGCGGTTCTGGGACCGGTGTTTGGTGCCCATGTTCAGAACTGGCCGGAACATGAAGAAAAGATCGCCGCCTTCTGGCGCAATGCAATCCTGCGCGAGCCAGGCTATGACGGGTTTCCCATGCGCGAACATCTGACGCGCCCCGATGTGAAGCCAGAGCATTTTCCGATCTGGCTGGGGCTGTTCCACGAGACCCTGCACGCGGAGCTGACCGAGCGCCAAGCGCTGCAATGGGGCGATCTGGCGGATAAGATTGGCGAAGGGTTCCGTGCAGGCGTTGAGAACGTCCGCCGTCCTGCGGATCAACCACCCCGCCTGATCTGAGCGCCGCACCACAAGCGGGGGGCTCCCGCCCGTCGAGCGGCCACTTGACAGTGGCCGTCTCCCGTTGGGCGTGGCGCCGCGCAAAAGCGCGGCGCGTCAGTTCTTGGGGCCGCTGTCCCGCGACACAAGGCCGGTCAGAGCGTTTTGGATCACCTTGCGGGTCGATGGTTTGGCGCGCGCCGAAAACGGCAAAGGTCGACAGACCTCCATCGCCGCAAGACCGACACGTGCGGTCAGCGCGCCATTGACCAGACCTTCGCCAAACCGGCGGGACAGTTTCGACAGCACAGAACCGCCAAGGATCGGCTCTAGCAGATCATCCCCCACCGCCATCGCACCGGTCGCCACCAAATGAGTGAACACCGCGCGGGTCAGCCGCCAAGAGCTGAAGAATCCCGAACGTCCGCCATAGATTTCCGCGATCCGGCGGATCATACGCAGCGAGGACAAGAGCGCTGCCACCACATCCGCCAGAGCCAGCGGCACCAGTGCTGTGACTGCCGCGACTTGACGGGCGGCCTGTTCGACCTCGGCCTGTGCCTGCCGATCAAGGGATGTCAGCAGAATATCCTCGGCCTGATCCAGCAGAGCATCTGCATCCAGGACTTCGGCCCGACGCTCTGACAGGCGCGCGCGCGCCCAGGCGAGGTCCTTTCGCGGCGCGTAAAACCGATCGAGGTCAGAGACAACTCGCCGGGCGCGATCCAGATCCTTGCGCCCCCCCTCCGCACGCTGTCGCAGCCCGTCTGTCCGCCGAAGCCGCGACAAGGCCGCCAGTTCACGCAGCCCGAACACCAGTGCAAGTCCCAGGAGCACCACAATCGCCGCAGCCACAGCCCAGCCGAGCAGCGGAATACGGGCAATAAGCGTGGTTGCATAATCCCACGCTGCCAGCGACACCAACGTCCCCACAAGACCAAGCAAGACAGACCAGAACCAGCGGCCAAGTCCGGATCCCCCTTGCAGGCTGCGACGCCCTGCGTCCGCTGCCGCCTCCTGTTCTGGCGCGGTCTGCGGTTCCGGCACGGGCGGCGCATCCGCGACCGAAGGGACGGTTTTGCTATCCTCCAGATCAAAGACGACAGGTTTTCGGCTCATGCGTCGTCCTCTTGCGCCAGGGCCTCTTTCATCTGCAGCTCTTGCGCGATGGTCCAACGATAGAGGATATCGGGCAGGCCTTCATCATTGTCGCCTTCCGTCCTGCGCTTTTCGACAAAGCCTTCGCGCAGGTAAAACCGCTGTGCGCCTTCATTGGCCTGAAAGGTCCAGAGCATCAGCTCGCCCTCAGTGGATTTGGCGTTATCCAACAGTGCCTTGCCGATGCCCTGCCCCTGCATATCCGGGTGCACATAGAGCGAACATATCTGGCCACCGTCGCGAGCAAGGAAACCCACCACCCGGTCGGTCAGGGCCACGGTCACCCAGCCGCGGTCGATCATCGTGCCACAAAAGGCGATGGCCTCGGCTTCGCAATGGGTTTTGGGCATCCAAGGCGTGTCCACCTCAAAGCGGTGCAGAATAGCGCCAAGTTTTCCCGCATCTGTGGGTTGGGCGTTGCGCAAATATAGGGTCACAGTCGATCTCCGATCAAAAACTCAGTGGCGCGATCCAGACGGATATGCGGTGGGCCGTCCCCGGGGCGCAACGTCAGCGGCTGCGGGGCAAAGGCCATGGATTGATAGTCCCCGTCCAGCCACGCGCCTTCGCCGTTGCGGGCAGGCACCAGCACTTCGCTTGGGTCGCGTGGCAATGCGCCGGGGTAAAAAGCTGCGGCCTTGCCCGTGTCCAGCAAGGTTCCACGCACACAGGGCAAATCACTGCCGTGGTGGCTGCGCATTTCTTCGGTTGTGGCCCGCAGCGCCGCCAGTGACAGAGCCGCGGTCTCGGCCCCCGAAAACTGGGCCCGATCGCGGGCTTCGCGGGTCAGGGCCTCGATCAGAGCGGTCATCTGCGGGTGCTGTTGATGGTGCAGGTGATCGGCCTTGGTGGCCGCAAAGAGGATCTTTTCGACGCGTTTTCCACGCAGGATCTGGCTCAGCACGCCATTGCGACCGGGGCGAAAGGCCGTGAGGATATCCCCCATCGCACGGCGCAAATCCTCGACCGCAGCCGGACCGGCATGCAGTGCGCTCAGCGAATCGACCAAGACGATCTGGCGATCAATACGCGAGAAATGCTCTTGAAAGAACGGGCGCACCACGCGAGTTTTATAAGCCTCGAACCGGCGCGCCATTTCGCGGGCAAGACTGCCACGTGGGCTGGATCCCGCAGGCAGTGGCGCGAAAGTCAGCGCAGGCGAACCGGCCAAATCGCCGGGCAGCAGAAACCGCCCCGGTGTGCAGTCGTAATAGCCTGCCTTTCGCGCCGCACGCAGATAGTCGGTGAATGCGGCCGCCAAACCTTGGGCAAGAGGCTCATCATGGGCCGCAGCCCCGTCCGCCCTGGCAGCCGCGTCCAGAAAGGCCGCTGCCTCGGACCGTGCGGGAAGGCGCGCCATAACGTCGGCGGACCAGTCGGCATAATCCTTGTCGAGAAGCGCCAGATCCAACAGCCATTCGCCGGGGTAGTCGATAATATCAAGATGCAGAATGCGCGGCCCCGACACCGTTGCCCAAAACCCTTTGGGACGGATTTTGAGGCTCAGGCGCAACTCCGACACCGACGACGTGCTTTCCGGCCAATGCGGCGTGGGCCCAGTCAGCGCCGCGAGGTGGCGTTCAAAATCAAACCGCGGCACCGTGTCATCGGGCTGCGGCTGTAGAAAGGCAGTCTCGATCCGCCCCTCCCGGATCGCTTCGACCTGCCCCATGCGGCCACGATCCATCAGATTGGCCACAAGCGAAGTGATAAACACAGTCTTGCCCGCCCGGGCAAGTCCGGTGACCCCCAGACGCAAACGCGCCTCAGTGAAGGGGCTGGTGAGCGTGTCACTCAGATCCTCGGCCCGGCGGATGACACCTTCAGCGAGCCCGCCAATCGCGTCTCCAATTTGCCCGATCGGCTGCATTCTGTTTGTCACCTGTGGTGCGCCCCGCGTTTCTGAATGGTGCGTTCAACATAAGGGGGCGCCGCGCCCCTTGCTAGGGGGCCGCTTTGCCTGTAACTCCCCGCGCATGCCCCGTATTGCCCTCAAAGTCGAATACAACGGAAAGCCCTTTGCCGGATGGCAACGGCAGAAAGATCAGCCCTCGGTTCAGGGCGCGATCGAGGATGCGCTGTGCAAACTGGAACCCGGCCCGCACACAATTGCGGCAGCCGGGCGCACCGACACAGGCGTGCATGGCCTGGGTCAGGTGGCGCATTGTGATTTGCAAAAAGAATGGGACCCATTCCGACTGAGCGAGGCGCTGAACCATCACCTGAAACCGCTGCCGGTGGCGATTGTCGACGCGGCGCGGGTAGACGAAGACTGGCACGCGCGGTTTACGGCGGTCGAGCGGCAATATCTGTTCCGCATTCTGATGCGCCGCGCGCCTGCAACCCACGACAAAGGTCAAGTCTGGCAGATCAACCATGCGCTGGACATCGAAGCCATGCAGGAAGGGGCCAACCACCTGCTGGGCTTGCATGATTTCACAACATTCCGGTCGTCTATCTGCCAAGCGGCAAGCCCAGTGAAAACGCTGGACGAGCTGCGGATTGAACAGGTTCAGGGGCTCTCGGGGCCCGAGGTTCACTTTCACGTCCGTGCCCGTAGCTTCCTGCACAATCAGGTGCGCAGCTTTGTCGGCACGCTGGAACGTGTCGGAGCGGGCAGCTGGACACCCGACGACGTGCGCAGCGCGCTCGAGGCGCAGGATCGCGCCGCCTGTGGCCCGGTCTGCCCCGGACATGGGCTGTATCTGGCGCGCGTGGGCTATCCCGACCCCGTGTTCAAAACCGACAGCTAACCGCCGCGCTCGGGGGGCTCCCGCCCGTCGGCGGATCATCAAAGATGACCACCTTCCGTTGGGCCATGCGCCGCTGGCGCGGCGCGCCACCGCGTGAAAGACACGTCAGGGTGCCACTGGGGCGGCCCGTCCGCAGCCGCAGGCGCAGGACCGGCCGAAAAAGCAACGGGGCCCGCAGGCCCCGTTTCCTTTTGACAGTTTACTCCGCCGCCTCGGCATAGTCCTCCATCGGCGGGCAAATACAGACAAGGTTTCGATCCCCAAAGGCGTTGTCCACACGGTTCACCGGCGGCCAGTATTTATCCACACGGAAAGCACCCGGCGGGAAGCAGCCCTGTTCGCGGGAATACGGACGGTCCCATTCCCGCACCAGATCTTCCATCGTGTGCGGCGCGTTCTTCAGCGCATTATTGGCCGGGTCCACGTCCCCTGCCTCAATGGCTTTGACCTCATCGCGGATCGACAGCATCGCCTCAATGAAACGATCCAGCTCCGCTTTGGTCTCGCTTTCGGTTGGCTCCACCATCAACGTCCCCGCCACAGGCCAGCTCATGGTGGGTGCATGAAAACCGCTGTCGATCAGGCGCTTCGCGACATCATCCACAGTCACATCTGCACTGTCCGCAAAAGGACGCGTGTCCAAGATGCATTCATGTGCCACCCGGCCCGACGGCCCCTTATAGAGCACCTCGTAGGCCCCCTCGAGGCGCTTGGCCACGTAGTTCGCCGACAGGATCGCCACTTTGGTCGCCTGCGTCAGTCCCGCGCCCCCCATCATCAGGCAATAGGCCCAGGAGATCGTCAAAATCGACGCCGACCCCCAGGGCGCTGCGGATACCGGCCCTTCTGTGCCGCCCACCTCGGGGTGACCCGGCAGATGCGCCACCAAATGCGCTTTCACGCCAATCGGGCCCATGCCGGGGCCACCACCGCCGTGGGGAATGGCAAAGGTCTTGTGCAGGTTCAAATGGCTCACGTCGCCGCCCAGATCACCGGGACGCGACAGGCCGACCATGGCGTTCATATTGGCTCCATCAATATAGACCTGCCCGCCGAACTCATGGGTGATGTCACAGACCTCGTGGACGCATTCCTCGAACACGCCATGCGTAGACGGGTAGGTGATCATGCAGCCCGCCAGCGCATCTGCGTGTTTTTCCGCCTTGGCGCGGAAATCTTCCAGGTCGATATCGCCGTTTTCAGCCGATTTCACTGGAACCACCTTCCACCCCACCATCTGGGCCGACGCCGGGTTGGTGCCATGGGCCGACATGGGGATCAGGCAGATATTGCGATGCCCCTCGCCGCGTGCGCGGTGATACGCCGCAATCGTCAACAGCCCCGCGTATTCGCCCTGCGCGCCCGAGTTTGGCTGCATGGAGATCGCATCATAGCCGGTAATATCGCAGAGCTTGGCCGACAGATCCGTCACCATCTCTGCATAACCCGCCATCTGATCGGCCGGCGCAAAGGGGTGAATGGTTGAAAACTCCGGCCAGCTGAGGGGCATCATCTCGGCCGCAGCATTCAGTTTCATGGTGCAGGAACCCAGCGGGATCATCGCCCGATCCAGCGCCAGATCACGGTCTGCAAGACGGCGCATGTAACGCATCATCTCTGTCTCGGCCCGGTTCATGTGGAAGATCGGGTGGGTCAGATAATCCGTCTTGCGGTGCAGCCCTTGGGGCACGCGGTACGTGGGTGCAAAATCATCGTCCTTGCGGATAATCCCAAAGGCGCGCCAGACCGCTTCGACGGTTTCGGGGCGCGTGGCCTCGTCCAGCGTAATGCCAACACGTGTCTCTCCGACGCGACGCAGGTTGATGCCTTCATCTACGGCCGATTTCATCACTGCCGCCTGTAGCGGGCCCACATCCACGGTGATGGTGTCAAAGAACACCTTGGGATCAACCTTAAACCCGTTCTCCTCGAGCCCCTGCGCCAGACGCACCGTCTTGCGATGGATGCGCTGCGCGATCGCCTTCAGCCCTTTGGGCCCATGGAACACCGCATACATTGACGCCATCACCGCCAACAACGCCTGCGCGGTGCAGACATTGGAGGTCGCCTTTTCGCGACGAATATGCTGCTCGCGGGTCTGCAACGACAGCCGATAGGCTTTATTGCCATGGCTGTCGACGGACACGCCAACAATCCGCCCCGGCATGGACCGCTTATAGGCGTCGCGGCAGGCCATATAGGCCGCATGCGGTCCACCGGCCCCAACCGGCACACCAAACCGCTGGGTCGAACCGACCGCGATATCCGCCCCCATCGCGCCGGGTTCCTTCAGCAGGGTCAGCGACATCGGGTCGGCTGACACCACTGCAATGGCTTTGTTCTCATGCAGTTGTGCGATGTGATCGGTGAAATCACGCACATGCCCATAGGTGCCGGGATACTGGAACAGCGCGCCAAACACTTTGTCCGCGTCCAGCTTGTCCGGGTTGCCAACGATCACCTCAATCCCCAGCGGCTCTGCCCGGGTCTGGATCACGGCAATGTTCTGCGGATGGCAGTCCCGGTCGACAAAAAACGCCTTGGCCTTGGATTTTGCCACCCGCTGCGCCATTGTCATGGCTTCGGCGCAGGCGGTCGCTTCATCCAGAAGTGACGCATTGGCGACTTCCAGCCCGGTCAGATCACAGATCATGGTCTGGAAGTTCAACAGCGCCTCAAGGCGCCCTTGGGAAATCTCGGGCTGATACGGCGTATAGGCCGTGTACCACGCTGGGTTTTCCAGAATATTGCGCTGGATCGCGGGCGGGGTCACGGTGCCGTGGTAGCCCTGACCAATCAACGACGTGAGCGTCTGGTTCTTACCCGCCACCTCTCGCATCCGGTGCAACAGCTCGCGTTCAGACAGCGGGCGGTCGAAATCCAAAGCAGCCGCCTGGCGGATCGATTTCGGCAGTGTTTCATCAATCAGCGCGTCCAGACTGTCCGCGCCGATCACGGCCAGCATCTCCTCCATCTCTTGCGGAGATGGGCCAATGTGACGACGGTTGGCAAAGTCATAGGGCAGGTATTCGGTTGGGGTGAAGGGCATTGAGGGCCTCCTTCATTGGGATCGTCTTGCGTAAAGGGTCCGAAGTGTCGACAGGGGACACGAAGGGTCACTGCGCCGCGCAGGCGCAGGACCAACAGTCGCCTCGGGCGGACGGTGGCGCGCCTGCCCCTTTGCGGGACGCGGAACAGGCGCGGCCTGACCATACGGTCAGGCACTGTCAGGATCAGCCGATGAAGTCCTTGTAGGCGGCTTCATCCATGTAGTCGTCCATTGGCGACAGGTCGCTTGGCTTGACCTTAAAGAACCAGGCTTCGCCCTCCGGGTCGTCATTGACCTTCGACGGTGCATCCACGATGGCGTCGTTCACCTCGACGATTTCGCCATCCAGCGGCGCGAGGATGTCGGACGCGGCCTTGACGCTTTCAATCACCACAACTTCTTCGTCCTTGGTGATTTCAGTGCCCACTTCCGGCAGTTCGACAAAGACCACATCGCCCAACTGTTCGGCGGCGTGTTTGGTAATGCCAACTGTGACAATATCGCCTTCGGTGACCAGCCATTCGTGTTCTTCGGTGTATTTCATGATATTTTCCCTGTGTTTAGCCGCTTGCGCGTGTTCAAGCGGGGACCTCAACGTTTGAAATTGGCCGCCACAAACGGAAGTGTCGTGACGGTAAGAGGCAGGCGCTTGCCGCGCAGTGCCCCAAAGATCTTGGTGCCGGGTTCGGCCAGCTCTGCGGGCACATATCCCATGGCCACTGGCCCACCGACGGTCGGGCCAAAACCGCCCGAGGTGATTTTGCCAATTGGGTCGCCCCCGTCGGCTCCGGCGAAAAGGTCCACCCCTTCCCGCATGGGCGCACGCCCTTCGGGGCGCAGGCCAACGCGTTTGCGGCTGAGGGCTGCGCGGTCAGCAAAGACATGATCCGCGCCCGGATAGCCGCCCGCACGGGCCCCATCCGCGCGACGCGCCTTTTGGAGCGCCCAGCCCAGCGCTGCCTCGTAGGGGCGTGTGGAGGTGTCGATGTCATGCCCATACAGGCAAAGCCCGGCCTCAAGACGCAGGCTGTCCCGCGCGCCCAGACCAATCGGCGCCACCCGGTCATCGGCCAGCAACGCACGCGCCAGCGGGTCTGCTTTGGCTGCAGGCACCGAGATTTCGAAACCGTCCTCGCCAGTGTAGCCAGAGCGTGAAATCCACAGGGTTTCGCCCTCCCAGACCACATCTGCCACATCCATGAAGCGCATATCCGCTACTTCCGGCAACAGCGTGGCAAGCGCCGCTTCGGCGGCCGGACCCTGCAAGGCCAAAAGGGCGCGATCCGTGACCGGAGTGACGGTCACGCCGGGCTCCAGCGCGGCAGTCATCCGGGCAATATCCGCCTCTTTGCAGGCCGCATTGACCACCACAAACAGATGATCCCCACGATTGGCGAACATCAGGTCATCTTCAATGCCACCCGCATCATTGGTGAAAAACCCATAGCGCTGTCGCCCTTCGCCAAGGCCCAGAACATCCATCGGGATCAGGGATTCAAAAGCCGCAGCCACGGTTTCATAGTCCCCAGCCCGCAGAATGACCTGCCCCATGTGGCTCACGTCGAACAGCCCCGCCTTCTCGCGGCAGTGGCTGTGTTCGCCCATGATGCCCATCGGGTATTGCACCGGCATGTCGTAGCCCGCGAAGTCGACCATCTTGGCGCCAAGCTCCACATGCAGCGCATGGAGCGGCGTCTGCCGGAGCGCGCTCATGCGCTGTCTCCGCGAACAGTCCGTGAGTGATAAACCTGTCCTAATTTCATCCGGCATCCTTTCGTCGCGCAGACCAATACTGCGCCCAAATGATGCCCCCTCTGTCCATGCGCCTGAGATCGTTATCCCTTCGGCGTCCCGGTGACCCGGGCTCTCTCCAGAGTGTTAATCGCACACGGTCCGTGGGCCTGAGAGTTTCCGGGGCGGTTGCTCCTTCGGCACCCTGACGCGAAGGTCGCGTTTCGGGTTCTCCCATGTGCTGAGACGAACGCTACCAGCGCTTACGCAGGGGCGCAAGTCGAATTTGATTCACCAATTGTCGCAAACAGAACATGAATCCGGCAAAACCTCCGATTGTACCAAGCCACAAATGGAATTGTGCGCATGGATTGTACCCGGCTTTCGGTGCTGTCATAGCTGGGGCCATGAAGATTGTACTTAACGGATTCGGCCGCATCGGCCGCGCGATTCTGCGCCAGATCCTGACCTCTCCGCGCGGTCAGGGCGTGGAGGTTGTTGGCATAAATGACATCGCCGAAGCGCAGATGTGCGCCTATCTGTTTCAATATGACAGCACCTTTGGCCCCTACCCCGGTACGGTCAGCGTCGACGGCGGCGCTTTGGTTGTCGAGGGTCGGCGGTTCCCGCTCCACCAGACCCGCGACCTGACCACACTAGATCTGAGCGGCGTTGACGTTGTGCTGGAATGTACCGGAATTGCCCGGACCTCGGATGTGGCCAGCCGCGGCCTGAAAGCGGGTGCAAAGCGCGTTCTGATCTCTGGCCCGTCGCCTGCAGCAGAGAAGACCATCGTCTTTGGCGCAAATGACAGCGAACTCGGCGGCGAGGCGATCTTGTCCAATGCCTCCTGCACCACAAATGCGGTGGCACCACTGGTCAAGATGCTGGACGAACTGGCAGGGATTGAGACCGGTCATATGACCACAATCCACTGCTATACGAATTCTCAGCCGATGGTCGACGCCCCACGCGGCGATTTTGCCCGATCGCGCGGCGGCGCGCAGTCGATGGTGCCCACCACAACCTCTGCCATGCATTTGATAGACGTGGTGTTGCCGCATCTGGCAGGCCGGATTTCCGGTGCGGCCGTCCGCGTGCCAACCGCCAGCGTGTCTGCGGTAGACCTGGTTGTGCAATTGTCCAAGACACACAGCGAAGATGCGCTATTGGCCAAGGTGCAAGAGGCTGTTGCAGCCTCGCCCGTGCTGGGCTGGACCGAAGCGCCTTTGGTGTCGTCAGATCTGCGCGCCCGCCCCGAATCCCTGGTCATTGCCGCCCCGGAAACGCGCATGGTGGGCGACCGTCAGTTGCGGATCTTTGGCTGGTACGACAATGAATGGGGCTTCTCGGCGCGAATGCTGGATGTTGCACGGCGAATGGTCCGCTGACCCGGCAGCTGGCAGGGGCCATTCCGGCCTGAATTTCCCCGCCGACGGCAGTTACGCCGTGTTTGCTCTGGCGACGGTTGCGTGTAGCCTGCAAGCAAGGACAGCCCGCATCCCCCGGGCCAAGCGAAGGCAGAGCTCTCTTATGGTGCAACAGGCAGGAAGATCGCGCAGGCTCACCCATATGCTGCGCAGGCATGTTGCAGGTCTGGGAATAGGGCTGAGCGCGACGCTGTTCTGGGCGCAAACTGCACCCGCCGCCGAGTTGAGCTTTGCAACCCCCGGTGCGGCCGAGGATCTGTCAGACCGGTTGCGCACGGCCTCTGCCCTTGCAGCAAATGCGCGCAGCACCGAGGTACAGACCCAGCTGGCAGCCGCCTTGGCGGATTACCGAACCCTGATCCAAGTGCTTTACGACGCTGGGTATTTTGCGCCCGAGATTTCGATCAAACTGGATGGTCGCGAGGCTGCGACCATTGACCTTCTGGCCCAGCCAAAGGCGATCAATCAAATCACGATACGGGTGGCCCCGGGGCGCAAGTTCACCTTTGGCACAGCACGCATGGCCCCTTTGCCCCCTGAAACGCCTGAACAGCCGCTCGCGCTGCCCGAGGATTTTGCCCCCGGCCGCCCCGCAACCACAGGCATCCTGCAAGCGGCTGTCACAGCCGGAGTGAAGGCCTGGGACGAAGCAGGCCACCCAAAAGCCGCACTGGGGCGTCAGGACATCTCGGCCAATGCGCGCACAGCCAAACTCGATGCACGTCTGACGCTCGCGCCGGGCCCCCGCCTGCGCCTTGGTCAGCTGCGCCTAGAGGCCGAAGGATCCCGTGTGCGTCCGGAGGCCGTGCAGCGGATTGCGGGCTTTGAGACAGGTGCGACCTATCACCCCGATCTGATCAGCCAGGCCGCCAGTCGTCTGCGCCGCACGGGGACGTTTTCTGCGGTCAGTTTCAGACAGGCTGAAACGCCAAACGCAGATGGTAGCCTCGATTTTGTAGCCACGCTCAAAGACCAGCCCAGACGGCGGATCACTGCAGGTGTCGAACTCAGCTCGACCGAGGCGGCGTCTCTGTCGCTGGGCTGGATGCATCGCAACCTCTTTGGGGGCGCTGAACGGCTGAAGCTCGACCTGTCTTTGGACGGTATTGGCGACAGCGATCTGAACACCACTTTTGCCGCCCGCCTTGACCAACCTGCGGCGCTTGGGCCCGATGAAAACCTGTTCTATCTGGCAGAGCTGCAGGACCTGAACGAGGAACACTACAGCGCCACACAAGCCTATGGCGCGATTGGTTTGCGCCGAACTATCAGCAAACGCAGCTTTGTCGAGGCCGCGGTTGGCCTGAGCCAGATCCAAGCGGATGATGCCTTTGGGTCGGGTCGCGATTTCACCTATATCGCGGGTCGCCTGCGCGGTGAACGGGATCTGCGGGATGTGAAGAACAACCCGACCTCGGGCTATTATCTGAACGGCACCCTGATCCCGTTCATCGGCCTGAAGGGCGGGGCCAATGGCCTGCAATTGAATTTGGATGGGCGCGCCTACCGCAGCCTGGGCCGCGACAATCGTCTGGTTCTGGCCGGGCGTTTGCAGGGCGGGTCGGTCATCGGGCCAGAGCTTGAGCAGGTCGCCCCCACTCTGCTGTTCTTTTCCGGCGGCGCAGGCACCGTGCGCGGCCAGCAGTTCCAATCACTTGGCATTCCGGTTGGCACAAATACCGCAGGCGGGCGCAGCTTTCTCGCCGCCTCAGCAGAGCTGCGCGGGCGCTTGAACGACCGGCTTTGGCTGGTTGGATTTTATGACGCCGGGCTGGTGGGGCGCAACGAACTGCCCAGCTCAAACAGCGAAAGCCACGCAGGCTATGGCCTTGGGGTGCGCTATGATGTGACTGGCATTGGCCCGCTGCGGCTGGACCTTGCGGTGCCCGCAGGCGACGGGCTGAGCGATTTGCAATTCTACATCGGCATAGGACAGGCGTTTTGACAGGTCACATGCGATACAGCCTCCGTTGGGTCCGGATCACTGCGGTATGTGCCCTTGTATTGTGCACTCTTTTTGCAGCGATCAACGCGCGCCCGGTGCTTGCGCAAGACGGTGACGGATCGTTTCTGGAACGGTTTTTGGAAGACAGCCTGTCATCGGACAATCAGCAAGTCCGCGTCACAGGCCTGCGCGGTGCACTGTCGTCTCGGGCGACCATCGAAGAACTGGCCTTTCTGGACCAGGATGGCACATGGTTGACCCTCAAGGATGCCGTGCTGGATTGGAACCGCACCGCCCTTCTGCGCGGGCGTTTTGTCGTCAATGCCCTGAGTGCTGCGCGTATTGACGTTTTGCGCAGCCCCGGGCAACCGGCGGGCGTTCAAGAACTGCCTTCGCCGGAAACCAAGCCGTTCTCGCTGCCCGAACTGCCGGTGTCTGTTGAAATCGCCAAGCTTGAAGTTGGCGTCTTGACCCTGGCCAAAGACCTGATCGGCACCGCAGCCACGCTGACGGCCTCGGGCAATCTGTCTTTGGTCAGCGGCACGGCTGATGTGGCCTTGCTGGTAGAACGTCTGGATCGCGATGTCGCCGGGCCAGACCCAGACCGTCTGGATCTAAAGGCCGGTTTTTCAAACGAAACTGAGGTCCTCACATTGGATCTTCTGTTCGCAGAAGCCCCCGGTGGGCTGGTTTCTGCGGCGCTGTCACTGCCCGGCAAGCCTGATCTGGATCTCGCCCTGACAGGGAGCGGGCCGCTGTCAAAGTTCCGTGCGGACCTCACGCTCGACAGTGAGGGCCAAAGACGTCTTGAAGGCGCTGTTGTTCTGGCCGAACCTCAAGACAGCCCCGGTGTACGTCAGTTCGACGCGGATCTGACCGGCGATATTGATGCCTTCCTGCCGCAGGCGTACCACGCGTTTTTCGGCCCCGGCCTGCGGGCACAGCTGCGCGGGCAACAGGGACCGGATGCGCTTGTGATTGACGAGCTGAGCCTTGCCAGCCGTGCGTTGCAGCTGAATGGTGCGCTCACACTCGCTGACGGGGTGCTCGACACGGTTGATCTGGTGGCTGCGATTTCACCGCCGGATGGTGCCGCACGGGTGGTCCTTCCGGTCCCCGGCGGCGATACAAGCCTCGCGGCGATGACCCTTCGGCTGACCAAACCGCAAGGCGCTGACTGGCAGGTCACTGCGGCCCTCCAAGAGCTGCAAAGCGGCGACATCTTCCTCCGCTCTGCACAGATCCAAGGTGACGGCATCCTGCCGGACGGTCCAGAACGGGCGCTGGCCGGCCGCGTAAGAGCAACCCTCAGAGGACTGGACCCCGGCGACCCAGCGCTTGCGAAGGCGCTTGGAACCACCCTGTCGCTCAGCACCGATATTGCGGCAGGTGGCACAGATGCGGAAACCCTCAGCTTCAGCGATCTTGAATTGGATGCAGGCGGCGCAACGGCCCAAGGGGCCCTGTCTCTGTCTGGATTGTCAGAAGGGCTGAAACTGGCCGCGAACCTGTCTGTTCTGGCACCAGACCTCAGCCGCTTTGACGCGCTTGTTGGCCAACCCGTCAAAGGGGCGCTCACCGGGGACCTCACCGGCACATATACCGCGCTGGAGAGCGGGTTCGACCTCTCGCTTTCCGCGAACGGTCAGGATCTGGGGCTTGGCAATGCCCAACTCGACCCGCTGACTGCGGGTGCCTCAACACTGGTGCTGTCAGCAGCGCGTGACAGTTCAGGATTGCGCATTGACGACTTTGCCCTGCAAACCGCCGAAATCACCGCCAAGGCGTCGGGCAATTTGGACAGCAAGGCCGGACAGCTGGGCGTGTCGGCGCAGCTGGCGCAGATCAACAGGCTGGTACCGCAGCTGGAGGGGCCCGCGACGGTGACAGCCAATCTGCGCCGCAAAGGAGATGCTGTGCTTGGGACTGCTGATATTGTGGCGGCCACAGACATAACGCTCGCGCTTTCTGGGCAAGTTGCGCGGGACGGCACAGCGGATTTCGATTTTGACGCACGTCTCCCGCGAGCAGAGCGGTTCGCCGCCCAGCTGCGCGGCGCTCCGGTGGTTGCCAAAGGCAACATCAACCGCAAGGACGGCCAAATCGCTGGTGCGGGCATGGTCACCGGCCCGGCCGGTCTGGATCTGTCCCTGAATGGCGAATTTGAGGAAGCAACCGGCGCTGCGGATCTGAGCTATCGTCTGCTGATAGCCCGGCTCGAAACCCTGCTACCCGGCCTAGACGGTGCGCTGCGCTCTGAGGGGGAGGCCAAACGCGCGGATGCCATCTGGCAAGTCGACGGCAATGCACGCGGCCCCTTGGGCATCGACATGCGGTTTGGCGGGCAATGGGACGAAGGCGAAGGCCTGGCCGATCTTGCCAGCCAAGGCAGCCTTCGGCTTGAGGGCGCCAACAGCTTCCTGAAACCCCGACTGATCGAAGGCCCGCTGACCTTTGACCTGACCCTAAAAGGCACACCAGAGCTGTCAAACCTCTCGGGGCGCCTTGCAACCCGCGACAGCCGACTTGTGCTGCCTGATCTTGCGCAACAGATCGAAGGCATCACAGGCCAGATCGACCTCGCCGCAGGTCGGGCCGCACTGTCCTTGTCGGCGCGCCCGCGGGAGGGCGGTACGCTGCGTATTGCGGGCCCTGTCACCCTCTCGGAGCCCTACAGCGGCGCGCTGGACATCCAGCTGAGCGACATCGTGCTGACCGACAAACTGTCCTACGAGACCATCTTGGACGGGCAAATGCGCCTAGGCGGCCCCCTCGCCGCCGGGGCGCGTCTGGACGGGGTTATCAATGTGGGTGAAACCAACCTGAACCTGAACACTGCGGGTGGCAGTATCTCTGCGGCCCCGATCCCTCCTATCCGCCTGACCGGCGCCACAGCAGCCCAGCGCGCCACGCGCATCCGGGCCGGACTGGCCGACCCCTCTGTTGCGCAGGACACCTCTGATACAGGTGGGCCTGCAATCGCGCTCAACCTGACAATCAATGCGCCGCGGAAGATCTTTGCCCGTGGGCGTGGCCTCAACGCGGAACTTGGCGGCAGCATTGCCGTGCGCGGTACCACCGCCAATCTTGCCCCGGCCGGGCAGATTTCCCTGATCCGTGGAACCTTTGACATTCTGGGCCGTCGCCTCAATCTGGACGAAGGTCAGGTCACCCTGCTGGGGGATCTCACCCCTTATCTGGAGTTCCGCTCGTCGGCGCAGACCGAACAAGGCACCGCAACGCTAGAACTGAGCGGTCGCGCGGATGCGCCGCGCATTCAGGTTACCTCGGATCCTGCGCGCCCCAGCGAGGAAGCGCTGGCGCTGCTGCTGTTTGGGGACAATATTCAGGATCTGTCACCGCTGGCGCTGGCACGGCTGGCCAGTTCGGTCCTGACATTGTCCGGACGCGGCGGCGGCGCCAACAAAGAGCTGCGCGACGCAACCGGTGTCGATTCAGTGGACATTGGCGCAGACAATTTGGGGACCGGGCAGCTTGGGCTGGGCGGATATCTGGCGGACAATGTCTATACGGATTTCAATATCAACACCGAAGGGGACAGCGAACTGACCATTAACCTCGACCTGAGCCGCACCCTGACCGCCACTGGCACGGTCACCGGGGAAGGTGAAACAGGTCTGGGTCTGTTCTTTAAGCGGGACTACTGAGCCGCCCCACCCTGAGAGGTCAGTTCGGGTTCAAGCGATATTGCCCCGGGCTTTTCCCGGTCCAGCGCTTGAAAGCATCATTGAAGCTGCTGAGGCTGGAATATCCAAGGTAATAGGACACATCCGCAAGCGTCATGCCGGGTTCTTTGAGGTAGCGGAACGCCAAGGCGCGGCGCAGCCCTTCAAGGATAATGAAAAAGCTGGTGTCCTCGTGCGAGAGGCGGCGCGACAGGGTCCGGGCGCTCATGCCAAGTTCGCGGGCAACCTGTGGCAGTGTCGCTTTGCCTTCGGGAAGACGCTGCAGGATGACCCGCTCGACCGTGACCACCAATTGTTCAGTTTGCCCAACATCCTTGTCGAGCAGATTGGTTGCATGGGTCCGCAAAATAGCATGCAGCTGCGGGTCCGCTGTCCGCATGGGCGCCGCCAGATCATCGGTGGAAAATTCCAGCAGGTTGCGGCCACGTCCAAACTCTGGGCGTACGCCATAAGCCTCAGTGAGTTCTGGCAGCCCTTCGGTTCGGCTGTGCGAAAACACCACCCGTTTGACCTGAACGCGAGGGCCAACAAACCGACGTACCCCCTGTAAAATCAGATGCGCGGTAAATTCGGCGCAATGCCCCAACTTCAGACCCTGCCCGCCTTCGTAATGCCACTCAAGACGACCGTCATGAACAAGGTTGTCAGCTTTTATACGCAAGGCCTTGCTGAACAAATCGCTGAATTCCGCAAGGCAGGACAGCGCCGCGCCCATGGTTGGGGCGGTCTGAAACAGATATCCAACGACGCCAAGCCCAAGGAAGTCCTGGGTGGCTGCAAACTCCACACCCAGAAGGTGATTGCCGGTGATGTCGACCGCCTGCTCCAAAAAGCTGGCATGCTCGTGCAGCGGCATCATCAGGTTGTCTGAGTCCAAGAAACGGCGTTCCGGCGGAATATGGGCCAGCACGACATCCGGCGCGTAACCGTCATCGATCAGCTTTCTTGCCAATTGCTGCGCGAAAAAGCCCCCGTGCACCTGTAACCCATGCGTCATTAACTGCCTCCCCTCGGCACATTTGCCCGCAATATGACGTGACACCGGTCCCGCAGCCGAAAGCGCATCCCGCGCAGCGAGTCTCCCCCCCTGAGAGGCCGACTGTGGCGCCGACCAATCCCCGGCAGCAGCGTCCGAACGCACATTCGCGGTAAGCTCTTCCGTTCTGTCGAAGTCTGCCATTTTGCCTCTCTTTAAACTGGGATCACGATTTCAAACATTCAAAACAACAATGCAAGCAAAGCTTTCGCGCTTTGTACCAAATCTGGGTGTCGCAGGATCTTTTGATCGGCGGCACATCCAGAAAACAAGCCTTTTGGCCAGTTTTTCGCGTCCTATCAGGCGTATGACACGCCCGTCGAACTTGCATGTATACAATTTAAATAAAGTGACATATGCAAAATATCCAAAGCGAATTGGACTAAAGACGTACGCGAAAGTATAGGTCACCCTATCAAAGGTCGTGACCATTGTGTTCCGCGCCAACCTGCGGCAAGAAACCGGCAAGATTTGCCCCAATTGCCCCTTTGGCCCCAACCAAGAGAACCACGCTCATGGCTTCGACCGCCTCTGCTCCCCGCACCTGGATTGCCCTGGACGCTGACCACAGCCCGTGGCGGGCCTGGGTCATGGGCGGCGGGGAACCGACATCACATCTGGTCTCTGACATGTCCGAAGCGGCACGCCTTGCTCCCGGCGCAGAGGTGCTGGTCTCCGGGCTGCCCGGCACACCCGGCGCAACAGTTCCGGAAAAACCGGCCCGGCTGAAGCCGCTGCGCGGAAGCCAACAGGGGCTGTTGGCCACGCCGACCCTTACCCAGAAGGCACCGGCTGGCGTTCTGGCAGCTGCCACGTTGCGTATTGATGCCTTCCTGAGCCTCAACCCCGATTGGGACGGGGTGCTCTGTCTGCCCGGTGCTTCAACCCATTGGGTGCAAATCAGCGCAGAAGAGGTGGTCAGTTTCCAGTCTTTCGCCACAGTGCAGCTGGTTCAGGGGTTTCTGGGGGCCACATCTGCGGCAGCACCTGATCCCGCGTCCCTGCGCGCGCAATCCGAAGACGTTATGAGCCGCCCGGAACGTCTGGCTGCACGCCTTTCCGAAGCGCAGACCGGGCTGCAACTGGGGCACCTGACCGCAGAGATCGCAGCGGGACAGATCTGGGGCGCCTGCCTCGGCGCAGAGCTTGCCGCCGCCCGTCCCTATTGGCTGGGCCAGAACCTTGCGGTTATTGCGCCAGCCGCGCTGGAGGCCCCTTATTGCGCTGCAATCGAACACCAGGGGCTACCGGTTACACGCGCTGACGAAGCGCGCCTGACGCGATTGGGGTTTGAACGCGCCTGGGCGCGCAAAGACGACTAAGGGTCAGGGCAGCGGGTCGGTCTGGAACAATTTGACCCGCAGTCCGCCGTGATCGATCGGCGCGCTTTCCGGCAGGAACGACAGCTTGGTTGACCGCGCCAACTGGCCGTCGGTCGTGACAATGCCAACACGCCAGCCCGAGAACCGTTCGCTCAGCACCGTGCCCAAGGTGGCATAAAGCGCAAAGAGTTGTTTCTTATTGCCAATGCGCGCCCCGTAAGGCGGGTTGATGATCACCAGACCGGGATCACCTTCAGGGCGTTGCAGGTCACTGATCGACGCATGGCGGAAGTGGCAATTGTCAGACAAGCCTGCGCGTTCCGCGTTGGCCGTGGCGTTTTCAATCGCGCCCGCATTGCGGTCAGACCCATGAAACGACAAGGAAGTCCTCTGCGGCGCTGGCAATGTGGCGCGCACCATTGCATAGGCGTCCCCATCAAATGTTGCGAGCTGCTCGAACGCAAAGCTTCGCGCTCGTCCGGGTGTCATCCCCGCCGCAATCTCGGCCGCCTCCAGGACAAAAGTCCCCGACCCGCACATCGGATCCAGCACAGGTTCCTGCCCATCATAGCCGCAAGCGCCAAGGAACAGCGCGGCAAGAGTTTCCCGCATGGGGGCCTTGCCGACGGCTGCTTTGTGGCCGCGTTTGTGCAGCGCCTCGCCCGAGGTATCCAGACTGAAGACACAGAGGTTGTCGTCGATCCGCAGCTTTACCGTCACCGGTGCCTCATCCGAGATTTCCGCACTAAGGGTTTCCGCAATCGCCCGCTCTACCCGCTCTTTTGCAGCGCCTGCGTGGTAAATTTTGGACTTCTTATTGGTGACGGCCTCGACCCGAACAGGCACATCCGGGCGCAGATATTTTGCCCAGTCAAACTTGCGACATCGTTTGTCGAGCTGGGCCAAGTGAAAGGCGCGAAACTCGCCGATGCGGACCAGAACCCGTGTCGCACCGCGCATCACCAGGTTGGCGCGCCAGACATCCTCCCAGCCGCCTTTCAGGGTGACGCCCCCCGTGGTGTAGCGTGCCGAAGGGAAACCCTTGGCCCGGGCTTCTTTCCACAGGCTCTGTTCCAGGCCCGGCGGTGCGATAAGGAAAATCTCGAAAGTTTGCGCGTGTTTCATGGCCGCCCTCATAGCTGCATTCTGCAGGAGCGGCGATCCCCTAAATGAAAGCTGCACGGTGAATCACGCCCGCAAACGACCAAACGAAAGCGGCGAAAATCAATATTTAAACGTTGGTTTTCATGTATTTGAATGATTACTAATTTTTTAGTTTGACTTTTATCACCTCAAAATGAAACGATCGCCTCATGACCACCACCCCTTGAGGAGGGGGACTGTGGTTGCAACTTTCAAGGGAGGAGAAAGATGCGCAAGTATCTTTTGTCCGCAACTGCGGCAATCGCCGTGGTCGCGGGACAGGCAGCCTATGCCGACGAGGCCGCTGCCAAGAAGTGGATTGACGAAGAGTTCCAGCCTTCGGTCCTGACCAAGGACGAACAGTTGGCGGAAATGCAGTGGTTCATCAACGCTGCAGAGCCTTACAAGGGCATGGAAATCAACGTTCTTTCCGAGGGCATTCCAACACATTCCTACGAATCCGAGGTCCTGACCAAGGCGTTCGAGGACATCACCGGGATCAAGGTGAACCACCAGATCCTTGGCGAAGGCGAGGTTGTGCAGGCGGTTCAGACCCAGATGCAGACCAAGCGGAATCTGTATGATGCCTATGTCAACGACAGCGACCTGATCGGCACGCACTCGCGTCTGCAGCTGGCCTATAACCTGACCGATATGATGGCGGGTGATTTTTCGGCTGTGACCAACCCGGGTCTGGATCTGGATGACTTCATGGGCACCCAGTTCACCACCGGTCCCGATGGCGACCTGTACCAGATGCCGGATCAGCAGTTCGCCAACCTTTACTGGTTCCGCAAGGACTGGTTCGATCGCGCAGACCTGCAGGCCGCTTTCAAAGAGAAATACGGCTATGATCTTGGTGTGCCAGTAAACTGGTCTGCCTATGAGGACATCGCCGAGTTCTTCAGCGAAGACGTGAAGGAAATCGACGGCACCGCGATCTATGGCCACATGGATTATGGCAAGCGCGCACCGGATCTTGGCTGGCGGATGACCGATGCCTGGCTTTCCATGGCGGGCGCGGGCTCCAAAGGTGAACCCAATGGTGTGCCGATAGACGAATGGGGCATCCGCATGGAAGCGGGCAGCTGTAACCCGGCGGGCGCAAGCGTCACCCGCGGTGGCGCTGCAAACGGCCCCGCAGCGGTCTATGCGATCCGCAAATGGGACGAATGGCTGCGCAAATACGCACCTCCCGGTGCGGCGTCTTATGACTTCTACCAGTCCCTGCCCGCACTGGCGCAAGGCAACGTGGCCCAGCAGATCTTCTGGTACACCGCCTTTACCGCCGACATGGTGAAGCCGAAATCTGAGGGCAACAACACCGTCGACGACAGCGGCACCCCGCTGTGGCGCATGGCGCCATCCCCGCACGGCCCCTACTGGGAAAAAGGCCAGAAGGTTGGCTATCAGGACGTGGGTTCCTGGACCTTCCTGAAGTCCACCCCGCTGGACCGTGCACAAGCGGCATGGCTTTATGCTCAGTTTGTCGTGTCGAAAACCGTCGACGTGAAGAAGTCCCATGTGGGTCTGACCTTCATTCGCGACAGCTCTGTGAACCACGAAAGCTTCACCGAGCGTGCACCGAAACTGGGTGGTCTGGTGGAATTCTACCGCTCGCCTGACCGGGTGGCATGGTCCCCGACCGGCGTGAACGTTCCGGATTATCCGAAACTGGCGCAGATCTGGTGGCAGCAGATCGGTGACGTGAACTCCGGTGCCTTTACCCCGCAAGAGGCAATGGATCGCCTGGCCGAGGAAATGGACATCACCATGGCCCGGATGCAGCGTGCAGATGAGCAAGCGGAAATCTACGGTGGTTGCGGCCCGCGTCTGAACGAAGAGAAGGACGCAGAGTGGTGGTACGCCAATGGCGGCGCCAAGCCGAAGCTCGACAATGAGAAACCGCAAGGTGAAACCGTGAACTATGACGAACTGGTCGCCCGCTGGGCCCAGAACTAACAGTCACGACCTAAGGGCGGCCCTCATGCTGGGCCGCCCCTCTTCACCCTGACCGAACCCCATTAGACGGGGGCTCTACCGGCCTACCGCAGGGCCCTCACCCGGCCCCAAGGCCTAGCCAAAAAGCGCAAAAATCATGGCACTAGAACTTCAATCCGTGACCAAACGTGTCGGCGGGGTGCTCCATATTAAGGAGACGTCCCTGACCCTGCAGCCCGGTCATTTCAATGTTCTGCTGGGGGCGACAGGCGCCGGCAAGACATCCCTGATCAAGATGATGGCGGGCCTGGACCCGATTGCGTCTGGGTCGGTATTGATGGACGGGCAGGACGTGACCCGCCTCAACACCCAGAAACGCAATATCTCGCTGGTCCATCAGTTCTTTATCAACTACCCGCATATGACGGTTTTCGACAATATTGCCTCCCCGCTCAAGGTTGCAGGCATGGCGAAATCCGAAATTGCAGGCCGCGTGGAAGAGGCGGCAAATATCCTGCAACTCACGCCGATGCTGCACCGTCGCCCACACGAGCTGTCTGGCGGCCAGCAGCAGCGCTGCGCGCTTGCGCGCGCCATTGCCAAGGAAAGCCGCGCAGTGTTCCTGGACGAACCGCTGGCGAACCTCGACTACAAGCTGCGCGAAGAACTGCGTGCGCAGCTGCCCGAGCTGTTTGCTGGGCGCGGCGCGGTCGTTGTCTATGCCACATCCGAACCAGAAGAGGCGCTTTTGCTGGGCGGGGCCTGTGCGCTGATGGATGATGGGCGTGTGACCCAGTTCGGTCCCACGGCTGACGTTTATCGCAACCCGGAACAGCTGGATGCAGCGCGCGTCTTTTCGGACCCGCCGATCAACACCGCAACGATCATCAAACAGGGCGGCAAGGCAACGCTGGGCTCTGGCATCGAATGGGCCTTGTCAGGTGATGCGGCAAATCTGTCTGATGGCACCTATACACTGGCAATTCGCCCCCACCATGTGACGCCGGTGGCCCATGCCGCTGGTCTGGTGCAGCTCAATGGCCGGGTTCAGGTCACCGAACTGTCGGGCAGCGAAAGCTCCGCCCATTTCGACATGGACCTCGGCGGCGATCACGCCGCTTGGGTTTCCCTGAGTGCAGGCGTGCACCCCTACGAGGTGGGCGAGCTGCATGACTTCTACATGGATCCGTCGCAGGGCTATTTCTTTGCCCCCGATGGCACCCGCGTGGCGTGAGGACACAATGGCTAAAATAACCCTCTCCAAGCTGCGACACAGCTATCTTCCCAACCCCAAAAGTTCCTCGGACTATGCGCTGAAGGAAATTGACCTCGACTGGCAAGACGGCGGCGCCTATGCGCTGCTGGGCCCGTCGGGTTGCGGCAAGTCGACTCTGCTGAATATTATTTCCGGCCTTCTAACACCATCCGAAGGGCAGATCCTGTTTGACGGCAAAGACGTCACCAAACTGCCCCCGGACCAACGCAATATTGCGCAGGTGTTCCAGTTCCCGGTGATCTACGACACCATGACAGTCTACGACAATCTGGCCTTCCCGCTGCGCAATCGCGGCCGGGACGAAGCCACAGTTGAACGTCGCGTGATGGCCATTGCCGAGATGCTCGAGGTCACCGATATGCTGAACGTGCGGGCCGCGAACCTCAGCCCCGACAACAAACAGAAGATTTCGATGGGGCGCGGATTGGTGCGCGAAGACGTCAATGTTGTGATGTTTGACGAGCCGCTCACCGTGATTGATCCCCATCTGAAATGGAAACTGCGGTCAAAACTGAAAGAGCTGCACCAGCGCGTGCGGGCCACCATGATCTATGTGACCCACGACCAGACCGAGGCGCTGACCTTTGCGGATCAGGTTGTGGTGATGGAACTGGGTCAGGTGGTGCAGATCGGCACGCCCGTAGAGTTGTTCGAGCGCCCAGCGCATACCTTCGTTGGCCATTTCATCGGCTCGCCGGGGATGAACATCCTGCCCTGCACCCTGCAGGCTGGTGTGGTCCAATTCGGCACTCACACGGTCACGCTGGAAGGACCAATCCAAGGCGCCGCCGACGGCAAAACTGAAATTGGCATTCGCCCCGAATTTGTCGCGCTCGCCGACACAGGCCTGCCTGCCACCGTGACCAAAGTGTCCGATGTCGGCCGCCATGTGATCGTCGAATGCCAGAGCCAAGGGCACAAAATCAATGCTGTGGTCGAAGGCACCGCCCCCGAGGTCGGCGCTGATGTCCACCTAGATCTCAAGCGCGAACAGACCCGCCTTTATGTGGATGGCTGGCTGGCAACCGAACCGGGAGAGCGCACATGAAAACCGAAAACCAAAAGGCCTGGTTCTTTGTCCTGCCGGTGCTGCTGCTCGTTGCCTTTAACGCGCTGATTCCGATGATGACGGTCGTCAACTACTCCGTTCAGGAAACCTTTGGCGACAATATCTTCTTCTGGCAGGGGCTCGACTGGTTCCAGCAGATCCTGCGATCCGACCGCTTCCATGCAGCACTTGGTCGCCAGTTTATGTTCACCTTCCTGATCCTGATTATTGAGATCCCGCTCGGCATTGCCATTGCGCTGTCGATGCCGCGCAAAGGGTTTTGGGTGCCGGTCTGTCTTGTGCTGATGGCGCTGCCGATGCTGATCCCGTGGAATGTGGTTGGCGCCATGTGGAACATCTTTACCCTGCCCGATATTGGCCTTCTGGGGTACTTCCTGAACCACGTCCTTGGCATCAACTATGACATGACACAGGATCCTGTGGCGGCCTGGGTGACGATTGTCACCATGGACGTCTGGCACTGGACCTCGCTTGTTGTGCTGCTGTCCTATGCAGGCCTCGTGTCGATCCCCGACGCCTATTATCAAGCGGCCAAGATTGACGGCGCCAGCAATTGGAGCGTCTTCCGCTTCATCCAACTGCCGAAGATGAAAAACGTCCTGACCATCGCGATTCTGCTGCGCTTCATGGACAGCTTCAACATCTACACAGAACCCTTTGTTCTGACCGGCGGTGGGCCCGGCAACTCCACCACGCTCTTGTCGATTGACTTGGTGAAGATCGCCCTTGGGCAGTTCGATCTGGGCCCGGCCGCCGCAATGAGCCTCATCTATTTCGCAATCACCCTCCTGGTCAGCTGGCTGTTCTACACGCTGATGACCAAGGACGACCTGAACTAAAGGAGATGAGATCCATGCAAAAACGATCCATCGTCCCCATTGTCTATATCCTGTTCCTGATGCTGCCGATCTACTGGCTGGTCGCGATGAGCTTTAAGACAACAAACGAAATCCTGTCAGGCTTCAGCCTGTTTCCCCAGACGTTCACGCTGGAGAACTATGTCACGATCTTCACCGATCCAAGCTGGTATTGGGGCTACATCAACTCGATCCTCTATGTGTCGATCAACACGGTGATCTCTATCGCCGTGGCGCTGCCCGCCGCTTATGCCTTCTCGCGCTATCGGTTCCTCGGTGACAAGCAGCTGTTCTTCTGGCTGCTGACCAACCGCATGGCCCCGGCGGCGGTCTTTGCCCTGCCCTTCTTCCAGCTTTATTCCGCTGTGGGGCTGTTTGATACCCATCTGGCGGTCGCCATGGCCCACTGCCTGTTCAACATCCCGCTGGCGGTCTGGATTTTGGAAGGCTTCATGGGGGGGGTCCCCAAAGAGCTGGACGAAACGGCCTATGTGGACGGCTATTCCTTCCCGCGTTTCTTTGTGTCGATCTTTATCCCGGCCATCAAAGCGGGCGTGGGTGTGGCGGCTTTCTTCTGCTTCATGTTCTCTTGGGTGGAACTGCTGCTGGCCAAGACCCTGACCGCAGTCGAGGCAAAACCCATCGCCGCCACCATGACCAAAACCGCCTCCAGTGCGGGGTATGAACTGGGTCTGCTGGCTGCCGCTGGCACGCTCACCATTATCCCCGGCGCCATCGTCATCTATTTTGTCCGCAACTACATCGCGAAGGGTTTCGCGATGGGTCGCGTCTAAGGGAGGACCCAAGATATGCTTAGCTGGATGGCCTGGACCTGGCCCACTGCCCTTCTCTTTATCGGCATTTTCACCGCGATCTTTGTTTTGATCGCGCTGGAGATCCGCAGGCCCGGTGGCGCGTCCCGAAAGGGCGTGCTGGGCCTGACCACCACCCGTGGCGACCGTCTGTTCATCAGCCTGTTGGGGAGTGCCTATATCTTCCTTGCGTGGCTCGGGCTGACCGACGCGCTGCTGTGGACTCCGCTGGCGCTGGCACTTCTTTGGAGCACTTTCTGTTTCTGGAAGGTTTGACGCCAAATATTGACCCGCGATAAGAAAAGGCTTTGGCGGATATTTAAAATTCGCCTAAGCTTTAATCATATCAACAGATGATAGAGGACACGTCTCCCCTCGTGACCTCTTCCCATCATACCAAAGGCACTTCAGAGGCACATGCGCAAGAAACACGATCGTACACTTATGACCGAGGTCGAACTCGAGTTCATGACCGTGGTCTGGGAACTGGGCCAAGGCAGTGTGCGGGATATTCTGGCAGAGCTGAACAAAGTGCAGGAGCGCGCCTATACCTCGGTGGCAACGGTGCTGAAGATTATGGAGCAGAAGGGCTTCCTGACCTCCAGCCGCATAGACCGGTCTCTGGTCTATCAGCCCGCCATTCCAAAGGCCGACTACCAGCAGAAGACATTGCGCGATCTGTCGAGCAAGCTCTTCAATGGTACGCCGACCGCATTGGTTGCGCGTCTTGTGGATGATGAGAACATCACAGATGACATGCTCGAGGAAATGCGAGCGTTGTTGAACGAAAGGCTGGGGGACAATGCAAGCTGATGCGCTGCTGAACGCATATATCGACCTCAATCTGCTGGTGCTCGTGGGCGCCTGTTTCTGGTTCTGCGCCCGTGCCATATTGGCACGCAGCACCGCAGCGCACGCCTTTCAGTCCCAGCTGCGCCTTCTCAACAGCATGACCTTCTTTCTGGCCGCAGCCCCCTTTGTGGCGCTGGGGATAAACGCCCTTGGCCTGGGCCGCGCGCCCACCCTGTCGGATGTGCTGGTCGCGCAATACCTGCAGGGCAATGTGAACCTCAGCGCCGCACAATTCGAAGGCATGATTGGGCTGCGCGACGATGTGGTGCGCAGCATGGCAACCCAATCCACCACCTGGAGCCATCTCGTCCTCGCGCTAATCCTGATCGGCGCACTCAGCAGCCTGGCGCATTTTGGACGGGCGGTCTGGCAATTGCGCGCAGCGCTGCAGGACGCTTTCCTATGGAAACGCATTGGCCGCCTGCATCTGATGGTCAGCGAAACCGCACCTGTGGCCTATTCCACGCGCGGCCTTTGGTACCGCTATGTGGTCGTGCCTGAACGTCTGCTGTCCTCGCCCGAGGATCTGCGCCTGACCCTCGCCCACGAACTCCAGCATTTCCGCCAGAAAGATGTGGAAACCGCGATCCTGCTCGAGATGCTGCGGCCTGTGCTGTTCTGGAACCCAGCGTTCTACCTGTGGCGCCGCGACATGCGCAGCATCCGTGAATTTGCTTGCGATCAGGCCCTGCGAGACCGCGGGCGGTTTGATGCGCGGGCCTATTGCGAATGCCTGATCCGGGCCACCTCTGCCGCGCGTGGCGCAACCGGTCACCTGAGCGAACGCGGCCCTGTCGCGGCTCTGCTTGATCCGCGCGAAATCCGCCGGATGCCAGTTCTGGCCCGGCGCATCGTTGCCGTCACCGAAGGCGACACAGGCGCAGGACGCGGACCGGTCTGGGAAATGGTCTGCGGCTTGTTCATTCTGGTGGTTCTGTCCACGGCCCTGCTGATCCAACGCCCTGCCGATTGGAGTCATGACCGCATTATGCTGTCCACAATTGTGAACCTTGAACGCATGGCCGCACGCGGCAGTTCGTCGGCGGTTGCATCGCCTTGGCAAGGTGGCTTCGTAAATCCTTCCCAATAATTGCGCAAATGATCTTGGTACAATAATTTCCTTGCAGGTCCGTCGCAGTATTCTATGACGGGCGTCCAAGGAGTGACCATGCCATGAAGACCCAGAGCCAGGACAAAGCCCCTTCTCCAGGGAATTCCCAGCCGCGTCAGACTGCGGCGCGTGGTGATTCTGCGGCCACCGTGGTCTTCGACGCTTTGCGCAAAGCGATCGTCGAAGGTGAGCTTGCGGATGGTGTGCCCCTGCGTCAGGACGATCTGGCACGGCAGTTCAACACCAGCCGCATTCCCGTCCGCGAGGCGATCTCGCGACTGGAGGAACAGGGTCTGGCCAAATCTCAGCGGTTCAAGGGCGCGGTTGTTGCGGGCCTGTCAGCGGCCGAGCTGGGCGAAATCTACGAATTCCGCGCTCTGGTCGAACCCGAAGTCATGCGCCGGGCTGTCAAAAACTTGACACCAGCGCTTCTGGACGAGGCCGAAAGCTTCTTCGACAAGATGGAAGACGCCTCGGATATGCGCGACTGGGCCGAACTGAACCGGTCTTTCCACGCCACACTTTATGCGCCATCCGGCCTGACCTACCACCTCGACGCGCTGCAGCGGGCGATGGACAAGGTGCACCGTTATCTGACCATCGATTTTCTGGGCGAAGAGGCGCTGTCGCAGTCCAATGCCGATCACCGGATGATCTGTCAGGCCTGTCGCGAAGGCGACGCTGACCGTGCTGCCGAGCTGACGCGCAGCCATATCAAAGCGGCCAGCGCCTCGCTTCAGTCTCGAATCGGGCGCCGCCGCTAACGGAGCAACCCGCCCCTTTGCGGCCCTTTTTTGTGGGTGCTCGGGTGCAAATCTGCATCCGAAACCGCAAATCTTGCGCAATTCTTGCAAAGCTACCGCCGCGAATCGGGTACGAATCATGCGCGACCTTTTAGGTCTTTATGGCCAGCCCTCTGGCGGGGCTTTGTTCTGTTAGCGCCCAAGCTGATTGCAGCCCGAGCAGCAACTGCCCGCAAAATCCCACCTCAAACGGCATGCAATTGCATACAGACCCTCAACCGAGCGGCTTCCTGTTGCATTGAACTTGTTGAAAAATTTTCACTACACGAGATAGATTTACAAAATTCACACCCATGCCGAAAATAAATTTACAAAACGATCCCGATTTTTTGGAGAAAAAACAACTTATTGCAGTTTTCGTGTCATACTGATTTACAAGATCCAGCGGCTGTGTGGGATTGAGAGGACGCAGCGGCAAGTCAGGGAGGAAAAGATAATGACGATTCAACCGACCGGCGGTGCTGACAGCGCGCCCCTTTACGCCCCGTCTTCTGAAATCGCGGAAAACGCACATGCGGATGCGGCGCGCTATGAAGAACTGTACCAGAAATCCGTTTCCGACCCGGAAGGCTTCTGGGCCGAAGAAGGCAAACGCCTCGATTGGATCAAACCTTTCACCAAGGTTAAGAACACCTCGTTTGACTACGACAATGTTTCGATCAAATGGTTCGAAGACGGCACGCTGAACGTTGCTGCCAACTGTATCGACCGGCATCTGGCGACCCGCGGTGATCAGACCGCGATCATCTTTGAGCCCGACAATCCGGACGAAGCCGCACAGCATATCACCTACAAACAGCTGCACAAAGAAGTGCAGGTCTTTGCCAACGTCCTGAAAGACATGGGCGTCGACAAAGGCGACCGCGTGGTCATCTATCTGCCGATGATCCCGGCTGCGGCCTATGCCATGCTGGCCTGTGCCCGTATTGGCGCGATCCACTCCATCGTCTTTGCGGGCTTCTCCCCAGATGCATTGGCGGACCGTGTAAACGGCTGTGACGCCAAAGTGGTGATCTGCTCCGACTACGCCCCGCGCGGTGGCCGCAACACCCCGCTCAAATCCAACTGCGACAAGGCCCTGCTGCGCTGCTCTGACAAGGTCAAGCTGTTGGTTGTGGAGCGCACCGGCGCGCAGATCGACTGGGTCGAAGGCCGCGACTATAAATACGAAGACATGGCCGCAGGTGTGGCCCCGGATTGCGCCCCGACCGAGGTAAACGCCGAAGATCCGCTGTTCATCCTCTACACCTCTGGCTCTACCGGTAAGCCCAAGGGCGTTGTGCACTGCTCTGGCGGCTACCTCGCCTATGCCGCCATGACCCACCAGTATGTCTTCGACTATCAAGACGGTGACATCTACTGGTGTACTGCGGACGTCGGCTGGGTCACCGGTCACAGCTACATCGTCTATGGCCCGCTCGCCAATGGTGCAACCACCGTGATGTTCGAAGGGGTGCCGACCTACCCCGACGCCGGCCGCTTCTGGGCCGTTTGCGAAAAGCACAAGGTCACGCAATTCTACACCGCCCCCACCGCGATCCGCGCGCTGATGGGCAAAGGCCCGGAATGGGTCGAGAAATATGACCTCTCCAGCCTCCGCATCCTGGGTTCGGTCGGGGAACCGATCAACCCCGAGGCCTGGAATTGGTACAACGAGAACGTCGGCAAGGGTTCCTGCCCCATTGTCGATACTTGGTGGCAGACTGAAACCGGCGGCATTTTGATCGCTCCCCTCCCTGGCGCAACGCCGACCAAGCCGGGGTCAGCCACCAAGCCCTTCTTCGGCGTCCAGCCGGTTATTCTGGACGACAAAGGCAATGAACTGAGCGGCGCCACCGAAGGCGTGCTGGCGATTAAAGACAGCTGGCCGGGCCAGATGCGTACCGTCTGGGGCGACCACGACCGCTTTGTGTCCACCTACTTTGAGATGTTCAAAGGCTACTACTTCTCTGGCGACGGCTGCCGCCGCGACGCAGATGGCTACTACTGGATCACCGGTCGCGTCGACGATGTGATCAACGTCTCCGGTCACCGTATGGGCACCGCCGAGGTCGAAAGCGCGCTGGTGGCACACGAGACCGTCTCTGAGGCCGCTGTTGTCGGCTACCCGCATGACATCAAGGGTCAGGGCATCTACTGCTATGTCACGCTGATGGACGGGGTCGAGGCCACCGACGAACTGCGTGCCCAGCTGCAGGCTTGGGTGCGTCAGGAGATCGGCCCGATTGCCAAACCCGACGTGATCCAATGGGCCCCCGGCCTGCCGAAAACCCGTTCGGGCAAAATCATGCGCCGCATCCTGCGCAAGATCGCCGAGAACGAGACCGACAGCCTTGGGGATACGTCGACGCTGGCAGATCCCAGCGTGGTCGACGACCTGATCGCCAACCGCGCCAACGCTTAAAGAGGAGCCAGAGCCATGATGGATGGATCCGGATTTGAGCAAAAACGCGTGAACCTTGTCCTGCTTGGGCCGCCGGGCGCAGGCAAGGGCACCCAAGCGCGCAAACTTCAGGACCGCTTTGGCCTTGTGCAGCTGTCCACCGGCGATCTGCTGCGCGCCGCGGTGGCCGAAGGCACCGAGGCAGGTCTGGCCGCAAAGGCGGTAATGGAAGCGGGCGGGCTGGTCTCGGATGAGATCGTCGTCAACATCCTGCGCGACCGTCTGGGTCAGGCCGATTGCGAGAGCGGGGTTATCTTTGATGGCTTCCCGCGCACCGCACCTCAGGCCGAAGCGCTGGATGCGCTGCTGGCGGAAAACAACAGCGCCATTACTGCGGCCATCAGCCTTGAGGTGGATGACGCGGCAATGGTGGAGCGGATTTCAGGCCGCTACACCTGCGCAGGCTGTGGTGAAGGCTATCACGACAGCTTCAAGCAGCCGCAAACCGCAGGCACCTGCGACAACTGCGGTGGCCACGACTTCAAACGTCGGGCCGACGACAATGCGGAAACCGTGTCCAAGCGCCTCGAGGCCTATCACGCGGAAACCGCGCCGCTGATCGATCACTACGGGAAGGAGGGCGTCCTGAAACATGTGGACGCCATGCAGGCGATCGACAGCGTAGAAGCACAGCTTGCCTCCCTCGTTGCGCTGGAAATAGCGTAACGCAGGGAAGCATAAAATAACCGCAGCAAGTGGGGTCTTGCTGCGGACATAAACGTCAAAAAGGGGAGGAGGAAATCCCATGTCTGACACATCTCAGGTCACCTCTACATCAGAGAGTGACAAGACCTATTGGAAGGCCAATCTTCGGATTATCGGCTGGAGCCTGGTAATCTGGGCGCTGGTCTCTTTTGGCTTTGGCATTCTTCTGCGCCCGCTTCTCGCGGGTATTTCGGTTGGTGGCACCGACCTTGGCTTTTGGTTTGCACAGCAAGGATCGATCCTGGTCTTTCTCGTGCTGATCTTCAACTACGCCTTTGTCATGAACCGCCTGGACCGCCAGCACGGCGTCGAAGAATAAGGGGACCGGATTATGGACCAGTTTACCATCAACCTGCTGTTTGTGGGCGCGTCCTTTGCGCTCTACATCGGCATCGCGATCTGGGCCCGCGCGGGTTCCACATCTGAATTCTATGCCGCTGGTCAGGGTGTTCACCCTGTCACCAACGGTATGGCAACCGCGGCGGACTGGATGTCTGCGGCCTCTTTCATCTCGATGGCGGGTCTCATTGCCTTTACTGGCTATGACAACTCCTCTTTCCTGATGGGTTGGACCGGTGGCTACGTTCTGCTGGCCCTGCTGCTTGCGCCTTACCTGCGTAAGTTCGGCAAGTTCACCGTGTCTGAATTTATCGGTGACCGCTTTTACTCCCCCACCGCACGCATGGTGGCGGTTATCTGTCTGATCGTGGCTTCCACCACCTACGTGATCGGTCAGATGACCGGTGTGGGCGTGGCGTTTGGCCGCTTCCTCGAAGTTTCCAACACCACCGGCCTGCTGATCGGCGCATGTGTCGTGTTCGCTTACGCCGTTTTCGGCGGCATGAAGGGCGTGACCTACACGCAGGTGGCGCAGTACTGCGTTCTGATCACCGCCTACACCATCCCGGCGGTCTTCATCTCCCTGCAGCTGACTGGCAACCCGATCCCGGGTCTGGGTCTGTTTGGTGATCACGCCGCTTCCGGTGAGCCGCTGCTGGCGAAACTGGACCAGGTTGTTCGTGATCTTGGCTTTGCAGAATACACCGCGCACCACACCGACACACTGAACATGGTTCTGTTCACCCTGTCGCTGATGATCGGTACCGCAGGTCTGCCGCACGTCATCATGCGCTTCTTCACCGTTCCCAAAGTGTCTGACGCACGTTGGTCTGCGGGCTGGACGCTGGTGTTCATTGCGCTGCTGTACATCACTGCGCCTGCGGTGGGTGCTATGGCCCGCCTGAACATCACCGAAATGATGTGGCCGAACGGCGAAGCGGTTTCCGTGGAAACCATTGAAAACGACGCCGACTACAACTGGATGAAGACCTGGGAGAAAACCGGCCTTCTCGCATGGGAAGACAAAAACGGCGACGGCCTGATCCAGTACTACAACGACAAGAACCCGGAAATGGCAGCCACCGCAGAAGCAAACGGCTGGACCGGCAACGAACTGACCAAATTCAACCGTGACATTCTGGTTCTGGCCAACCCCGAGATTGCCAACCTGCCGGGTTGGGTCATCGGTCTGGTGGCGGCTGGCGGTCTGGCGGCTGCGCTGTCCACGGCTGCGGGTCTTCTGCTGGCGATCTCTTCGGCGGTCTCCCATGACCTGATCAAAGGTCAGCTGAACCCGAACATCTCGGAAAAAGGCGAACTGCTGTCGGCGCGTATTGCTATGGCTGTGGCCATCGCGGTTGCGACCTACCTTGGCCTCAACCCTCCGGGCTTTGCGGCTCAAACCGTGGCTCTGGCCTTCGGTCTGGCGGCGGCGTCGATCTTCCCGGCGCTGATGATGGGGATCTTCTCCACCCGTGTGAACAACAAAGGTGCTGTTGCAGGCATGCTGGCAGGTCTGCTTGTGACCCTGCTGTACATCTTCCTGCACAAGGGCTGGTTCTTCATCCCGGGCACCAACAGCTTCACCGATGCAGAGCCGCTGCTGGGCACCATCAAATCCACCTCCTTTGGTGCGATTGGTGCAGCGATCAACTTCGCGGTTGCCTTCTTCGTCTCCTCGCGGACCGAAGAGCTGCCGGAAGACGTGCGCGAGCTGGTCGAAAGCGTCCGCGTCCCCCGTGGCGCAGGTGCAGCCCAATCTGGCCACTAATCTTCAAAACACTCGAAAGGGCGCCCCCAATTGGGCGCCCTTTTTCCATCGAAATTCTTGCGGACAGCGCCCTCCCCGTGGTCCAATCAAAGCGACAGACCCTAACCTGAGGCCGTTTCCCGCATGACCTCCACCACATCCATCTCCGAGCGCCTGGCGCAGATCAAACCCTTCGGGCAATTGACCGAGGCCGAGCGCAGCGCTTTGGCCCAGTCCACCCAAGAGGTGCACCTGCCGGTGGGCGCGCTGGTCTTTGCCGCCGGCGACACGCCGCCCGGGCTCTATCTGGTGGAAAAAGGCGAGGTCGATATCTTTTCGGCAGCGGGGGACGTGGTCTCGCACCGGATCCCCGGCGACAGCCTGAGCGAACGGGCCGTTCTGCGCGGCGGCGAGGCCAACCTGACCGCCCGTGTTGTCGAACCTGCGGATCTGTTGATGATCCCTGCCGAAACCTTCCGGGAACTGGTCGAAAATGTCCCAGCCCTTGGCCGTTGGTACTATCGCCCGGTGCTGAAAACCAATGCCGCCAGCGAAACATCCGGTCTTATGGCCCTGCGCGTGCAGGACATGATGACCCCGAACCTCGTGACCTGCGTCCCCGAAGCCTCTACGCGCGATGCGGCGTGGATCATGCGCGACCGGCGCATCAATTCGCTGCTGGTCATGGATGGCCGCAAGCTCGAGGGGATTGTGACAGTCCACGATCTGGTGAACAAAGTGCTGGCCGAAGGCAAAGGCGGCGATGTTCCTGTCCGCGAGATTATGTCGTCAAACCCTGTGACGATTGCGCCTGACGCCTCGGGTCTTGATGCGCTGATGATGATGGCTGAACGCCGCATTCACCACCTGCCGGTGAAGGGCAAAAACGGGCGGATTGCCGGGATCATTGGCCACAGCGATCTGTTCCGCCAACAGGCCGCCACTGCCAGCCATATGGCCTCTGAAATCGTATCCGCCCGCAACAGTGCGGAAATGGCACAGGTGATGACCCGCCTGCCGGAACTGCTGGCCAACCTCACCACCACAGGCACAAGGCCAGAGGCGATCTGCCGCCGGATCACCGACCTGACCGACGCCGTCACCCGCCGCCTTCTGGCCCTGGCCGAAGCAGATCTGGGTCCGGCGCCTGTGCCCTATGTCTGGGCCGCCTGCGGCAGCCAGGGGCGGCGCGAACAGACCGGCGTGTCCGATCAAGACAACTGCCTGATCATCTCGGACAATATGACGGCCGCCCATGAACCCTATTTCAAAGAGCTCGCCACCCGCGTCTGCGACGGGCTGAACGAGGTGGGCTTTGTCTATTGCCCCGGTGACATGATGGCCACCAACCCGCAGTGGCGTCAGCCGCTGAAGGTCTGGCAGAGCTATTTCCATGACTGGATCGAAGAACCCGACACAATGGCGCAGATGCTTGCCTCGGTGATGTTCGACCTGCGACCGATTGCGGGCGACACCGCGCTGTTCGAAGGGCTGCAATCCGCAACCATGGACAAGGCGCAGCGCAATTCGATCTTTATCCGCCAGATGGTCGGCAATTCACTGAAACATGCGCCGCCTCTGGGGTTTTTCCGCAACCTGACCCTGATCCGCTCGGGTGAACATAAAAACACGCTGGATATGAAACACGCAGGCGTCGTGCCTGTGGTCGATCTGGGCCGGGTATATGCTCTGAAGGGCGGAACTTATGTGGCCAACACCCGCGACCGCCTGGTGGCAGCGGGCAAGGCGGGTGTGATTTCGGAAAGCGGCGCCAAGGACCTTTTGGACGCCTATGATATGATCGTGGAAACCCGCCTGCGCCATCAGGCGGCCCAGATTAACAGCGGCGAGAGCCCGGACAACTACCTCGACCCGATGGAGCTGTCCGAACTTGAACGCAACCACCTGCGCGATGCGTTTCTGGTGGTGAAAACCATGCAATCGGCCCTGAGCGGCCAGACCTGACACTTTACCTGACCCTTTCGAGGAGACGACCTTGTTTCTGGAACTAATCGCCACATTTGCCGCCGGGATCGGTGGCGCCGGGCTGATGATGCTGCTGAACCTGATGACCGGCGGGCGCCTGCCCCGCTGGGCCATGCCGGTTGCAGCTGGTGCTGCGATGATCGCCGTCGCCATTGCCAGTGAATACAGCTGGGGCAACCGCACCAAAGACGGCCTGCCCGAAGGCGTAGTGGTGGTCGAAGAAATCACCCGCAGCCAGTGGTATCGCCCCTGGACCTATGTGGCACCGCAAGTGGTGCGCCTTGTGGCACTCGACACAGCCTCGGCCAAGGAAAACCCAGAGGTGCCTGGCGTGCAATTGATGGATCTTTATCTGTTTGCCCGCTGGCAGCCGCCGGCAAAGGTGCCACAATTGCTGCGTTGTGCAGACACCAGCCGGGCCGATGCGACGGGCACCGCACTGAGCGACCCCAGCCAAGCACGCTGGCAGGCGGCCTCGCCTGCGCTGATCGCGGCGGCCTGCCAAGGGTAAGGCCGCACGAGACATAAACCGGAACGCATGGGGAGGATGCGATCAATGGTTGAACTGACAAGAGACCACCCAGACCGGGTCAGCGAACGCGCCAGCACGCTGGCCCCAGCCAAACCCGAAGAAAGCCGCCTTTATCAAAAGCTCGGCCTCCGCCGCCGCTTTGCCCTGTTTTTTGCAGCCATTGCATTGGGCGGCAGCGCCATCCTCGCGCTGGCCTTGTGGTTTGGCCATCAGCGCGCAGGCGGGCCGGTCGAAGGATATGTCATCGCCTGGCTTTTGGCATCGTTGGGTCTGGCGGGCCTGTCGACCTGGATCGGCAGCCTGTTTGATGATCATGTCGCCAAGCCGATCCTTGCGCTCACAAACGAACTGGAAACGCGCGCCGAAGCGGATGTGAGCCGCGCTATTGACGACCGTGCCGCGCCCCACCTTGGCGCGCTTGCCCCCGCCGCCCGCGCCCTCCACGCGGTGCTGGAGGACACCCGCACCAGTCAGAAACGCGCTGTGGCGCAACAAACCGAAGCGCTGGAAACCAGCCGCCACCAATTGGAAACGCTTGTCCAATGTATGCCCGCCGGGGTTCTGGTTCTGTCCTCAACTGGTGAGGTTCTGCTGTCTGATGCCACTGCGCGCGCGTGCCTTGGGCCTGTGGGCTTGCACCGGCAGGTCGGGCTCTATGTGGATCCTGCGCCGCTTGAAGCCGCAATGGCAGAGTTGGGGCCCAAACCGGCAGGCGCCTGTTGCAAGGTGGCCCTTACCCGCCGCCAGCAACCTTTTGGCACCAGCCCAGAGATTACCTGCCGCCTGTCCGCTTTGGACGATGCAGGCGGGCGTTTGGGGTTTGTCGCCCTTCTGGAGGCAGAAGAGCGCAGCACAGAGCCCCCAGCGCTGACACCGCTGGCCTATGATTTTGCCGCCCCCATACAACAGGACAGCTGCGGTGTTCTGGCAACGCGCCAGTTTGTGGTGTTCGACACCGAAACCACAGGGCTCGACCCGGAAAAAGACACCGTGGTGCAGCTGTCTGCGGTGCGGATCGTGAACGGCAAAATCCAGTCGCAAGAAGTGTTCGACCGATTGGTGGATCCAGAACGTCCAATCCCCGCACGCACCACCGAAATCCACGGGATCACCAATGAGATGGTGAAAGGCGCTCCCAAACTGACTGAGGTGGCACAGGAGTTTGCAGCCTTCTGCGGTGACGCGGTGCTGGTGGCCCATAATGCGCCGTTTGATATGGGATTCTTGCAGGCACAGGCGCGCGCGGGGGGGCCATCTTTTGATGCCCCGACCCTTTGCACTGCACGTCTGTCGCAACATCTGTCCCCCAGCCTCAGCGGACATACGCTGGATGATCTGGCAGAACGCTACGATGTGGACCTGCCACCCGAAGCCCGTCACACCGCGCTTGGAGACGCGCTTGCCACCGCGGAGGTGCTGTTGAAAATGGTGCCCCGGCTCCATGATCGTGGGGTGCAGGGGGTGTCGGAAGCCGCGAAAATATCAGCCTCCTGACAAGGCTTAGCGGAATTTATCCATCAGCCGCTCCATTGCCGAGCGGGTGTCGGGAGCGGGCTCTGCAGGCTTGGCGCTTTTGGCAGGTTTTGGATCTGTCTCTGCGCGGGGCTTGCCGCTGGTCTTGTCAGGGGCGTTTTTGTCCCGGGTGGTCGAACTGCGCGGTGGCGCGACACGCAGAGCGACGGCGTTCATGAACTTGCCATTGTCGCCCCCCGCCAGCTCTGCTGCGCCATCCGAGATGCCGCGCATCAGATCATCCAGCCAGCCTTCATCGGCCTTGGGGAAATCACGCAGAACATAGCCCGCAACCGCATCTTTGTGGCCCGGATGGCCAATGCCCAGACGCACCCGGCCATAGTCCGCACCAATATGCGCATGGATCGACCGCAGGCCGTTGTGACCGGCGTGACCGCCGCCCTGTTTGACCCGGCATTTTCCCGGCGCGAGGTCCAATTCGTCATGTAAAACAACCACATCATCCGAGGTCAGCTTGTAAAATCGCATGGCCTCCCCCACCGATTGACCCGAGTTGTTCATGAACGTCTGCGGCTTGAGCAGGATCACTTTTTCGCTGCCCAGCTTGCCTTCGCTGACCTGCGCCTGAAACTTCGACTTCCACGGCGAAAACCCGTGATCGGATGCGATCTGATCCAACGCCATAAAGCCAATATTGTGGCGATTGCGTTCGTATTTCCCGCCAGGGTTTCCAAGGCCGACAAACAGTTTCATGGGCGTGCTCCGATCCGTAAGGCGCGGGGCAGAGCCCGCAAAAGTGCCGGATTTCGATATAGGCTCTGACGCCAAAAATCCAGAGCACGCGAACCAAGGGATGGGCCAAAGACAAACGGCACCTTTTGTGCACTTTATGTACACCCCCCGTACACCCCCCTGTACCCCCTCTTTACACCAGGGCGGCGACGGTCACGCCTCCGCTCACCAGAGCCTGAAGCTTTGTGATTGGCCTTGGATCCGCAAAGACGACACTGTTTGACGCAAGCCAATGCGCCCAGCCGAAGGAACAGCAAATGACCCAGCCCACAAAACACCCTCCCCAAACAGCACTCCGTGCGTTTTGTCTTGGCCTCGGCGTCAGCCTGTCTCTGGCGGGGCATCTGATGGCGCAGACCCCAGCTTTACCCGACTACATTGTTGCCGAATTCGGCAACCCTCCCCCGGTCCCCGACGGTCGGCTGAGCAAGGATCTGCGTCAGGCCGTGGAGGTGGCCTTTGTCGACAGTATGCGACACTCCAGTTGGGGACAGGATCAGGCCATCGCGCTGGAGGAGATTGCCGCCTCTGGCGATCCACGGCTGGTCTGGATCATATCCGACCTGATGCGGTTTGCGCCGGGCCGTGCGCTGAATGCGCAACTGGCGGATGCGGCCAGTCGGTTGCTGAACACCCAGATCTCTGGCCAGAACCCTTGGGGCGACACCACAGATGTGCTCATCGCATGGGACATTCCCGCCCCGCCCGGATATCTCAAGGTCAAACGGGCCATTTTCACAACGGTGGTGCCCGCGTGGGACAAGCTGTTTGTCAAAGGCGACATTGACTGGCGACATGTCAGTTGGGGCGGCGTGCTGATTGATGATCGACCGTTCGGACAGACCGACGCGCGCTGCAACTGTATTCCCGCCGCAGACAACCCACCCGTGACCACCGCGTCCGAAGCCGGGTGGTTGCAAGACAGCGACATTGTCTTTGGCGTGGAAGTGAACGGGGAGGCCCGTGCCTATCCCCGCCAGATCATGGAAGTGCGCGAAATGGTCAATGACACGCTGGGCGGACGCGATCTGGGTTTGCCCTATTGCACCCTTTGCGGTGCGGCGCAGGCCTATTTCACCGATCGCATTCCGGGTGGGGTCAAACGGCCAACCCTGCGCACCTCGGGTCTGCTGATCCGGTCGAACAAGGTGATGTATGACCTGGAGACCTATTCTGTCTTTGACACCTTCAAAGGCCATGCTGTGACCGGCCCGCTGGCCCGCAAGGGGGTGCAGCTGGAACAGGCCAGCGTGGTCACCACCACCTGGGGCGACTGGCGCCGCGCGCACCCTGACACAACGGTGCTGGACGAACGGCTGGCACTGGGGCGGGATTTTGATTTCCGCAACACCCGCGATGCCAATGGTCCGATTTTCCCCATTGGCGATGTGGACCCGCGCCTGTCGGTGCAAGAGGACATTATTGGCATTGTCACCGCTTCGGGGCGCCCTGTGGCGTTCCAACGCAGCAAGGCGGTCAGCGCCCTGACCCGTGGGCGCGAGGTGGCGTTTGAAAACGTGCGGCTGGTGATGGATGGCGGCGGGGTGCGCGCCGTAGATGCTTCGGGCCGTGATCTGGGCAGCCATCAGGCCTTCTGGTTTGCCTGGTCGCAGTTTTATCCCAACACCGTCCTTTGGGAAGGCTGATCCCGCAAACGCAAACGGGCTCCCACAAGGGGAGCCCGTCGTAATCTTCCCTTGCGGGAGAGATTTATGCTTCTGCAGCGGCTTCTTCTTCGCCTTCTTCCGCTTCTGCGGACGCCAGACCGGCCGGAGCGGCCAGGTTTGCGATCACGAAGTCACGGTCGATGGTCGGCTTGGAGCCTGCGGGCAGTTCGATGTCCGAGATGTTGATCACGTCACCGATGTTTTTGCCGGTCAGGTCAACAACCAGCTTCTCGGGGATGTCACCTGCGGTCACGATCAGCTCAACCTCGGCGCGGACAACGGTCAGAACGCCGCCCTTTTTGATGCCGGGCGCTGCTTCTTCGTTGATGAACTCAACCGGGATGTACAGGTTGATTTTCGAAGTGCGGCGCAGGCGCATCAGGTCGAAGTGGGTCGGCAGGTCTTTGACAACATCACGCTGGACGTCGCGGCAGATCACACGAACGTCGTCGTGGCCTTCAACTTTCAGGTTCCACAGGGTGGACTTGAATTTGCCTGCTTTCAGTTTCTTCAGCAGAACGTTGAAGGGGATCTGGATTGCGAGCGGCTCAGCGTCGCCACCAAAAACAACACCAGGTACCATTTCCGCGCGACGCGCGGCGCGAGCGGCGCCCTTGCCTGTCCCCGCACGAACCTGGCACTCAAGATCAGGAATCTCATTCGCCATTGTAATTCTCCAATATGACTAGAGGGGTGCCTCCAAGGCTGTCACCCCGATGAAGCCGCGTCCTTATACGGAAATCGCCAAATTGGGAACCCCTCGGGCCCGCATTTCCCGCAAAGACCGGGAACCGGTTGTTAAATCCCCCGGATTAAAGTGGTTTGACCCGTCCTTGTCCCCCCGTCGCCGTGTTGTCCCCCGGAGCTTTGACCTTGTTGCGCCTGATCTCCCTGTTGTTGCCAGCGCTGATTCCCTCCTGGCGTTTCTTCAAGACCGTCGCCCCCTCGCCGCGCGTGGAATACCGCCTGCTGCACCGTGGGGAGGCAGGCGACTGGCAAGAGGACCGGCCCCGCCCGGCGCATCTGTCGTTTTTTACGATGCTGCGACGCATGCTTTGGAACCCCGCGTGGAACGAACAGCTGTTCATGGTCAGCTGCGCCGAACGGCTGGTCGAAGCAGACAGCCCCCATTCCAGCGCCCACAGCGAGGACGAAATCAACCGCCGGATTGCCCGCCTGCTGCCAATGGCCGACGACACAGAGCTGCAGTTCCGACTGGTGTTCTGGTACCGGGACGGTGCACAGCTGGTCAAAGAGGTCGAATTTGAAAGCACCCCCGTGCCGGTCAACAGCCTGAGGGTCCGCAGCCATGACTATTGAACTGGCCCTGCGCCTGAGCGAAATCCTTCTTGCCTTTGCCCTGTTTCAACAAAGCCTCGAACAGCTGGCGGTACGCTATGCCTGGGCCGACCCGCTGGTGTTTGCCGTACGTCTTGCGCTGTGTCTGCCGCTGATTGCCGGGCTGGAGGTCACCTTGGTGCTGGCGGCGCTTTGGGGGATCGGATTGTGGCAGCTGTGGCGGTATCAGGGCCCCTATAATGGCGGCAGCGACAAGATGACCCTGCTGATCCTGACCTGCCTGCTGCTGGCCCATGCCGCGCCAACGCAATTCTGGTCGGAAATGGCGCTGTCGTACCTCGCGGTGCAGCTGGTACTGTCTTATTTCGTGTCGGGGTGGATCAAAGTCATCAATCCTGAATGGCAAAAGGGCGAGGCACTGCGCGATGTGTTCCGGTTCTCGGCCTACCCGGTGAGCGAGGGGCTGCGCGCACTGGCGGATCGGCCCCTATTCCTGCTGGCCATGGGCTGGGCGGTCATCCTGCTGGAGCTGGCCTTTCCGCTGACCCTACTGGACCCGCTGGCGCTAAAGATTGCCTTGGCCTGCACCGCAGCCTTCCATTTCTCCAACGCCTGTTTCTTTGGGCTGAACCGGTTCTTCTGGATCTGGATCTGCGCTTACCCGTCGCTGATCTGGTTTCAGGATCGTATTGTCGGGTCGATCTGAGGCGACCCTTGCACTTCTGTAAATGAAATCTTGCTCCACGGCCGGGGATCTGCAACCTCGGCCGCATGGATCTGAGAAAAGACATCGCCGCCAGCTGGGTGCCGCTGAAAGCCTTCATTCTGATGGGGCTGTTCTGGGGGGCCTTTGGCGCCTATGTGCCCGAAATCAAAGCTCAGGCGGGGCTGAGCGACGGTCAGTTTGGCCTTGCGCTTTTGTGCGGCGCCTTTGGCGGCTTGGCGGCCATGTGGGCGGCCCCGCGCGTGGACCGCGGCTGGGGCGGATGGGCCATGGTGGGGGCAGCGGGACTGTTGATCGCCAGCTTTGCCTTGCCCGGTCTGGCGCAAAACTGGCCTATGTTTGCGGTGGCCATGCTGGCCTGCATGGGCACCTCTGGTCTGCTGGACGTGGTGATGAACGTCCGCCTCAGCGGGATCGAAGCCGAAAGCGGCCGCCCGTTGATGAACCTGAACCACGCCGTCTATTCTTTCGCTTACGGCGGCGCGGCGCTGGTGGCCGGGCTTGCCCGCGAAAACGGCGTGTCCGCACAGGTGTTTTTTATGTGTGTCTGCGCGCTTTCGCTGGGTCTGGCCATGGGCCTGTACCATGTGTCAACCGATCGCTCTACCGAAGACAAAAGCGCCGAAACGCGCTTGCCCGTCCTGCTGATCGCGTTGGCCGGGATCGCGGCGGCCATTGGTTTTGTTGCCGAACAGGCCACCGACAACTGGTCAGCGTTGCATCTGGAGCGGTCTTATGGCGGCAGCGCAGCTGAGGGCGCGCTGGGGCCTGCGATGCTGGGCTTTACCATGGGGCTCGGCCGAATGTGGGGGCAAGTTGTGCTGGCCCGCCTGTCCGAGGGCCGCGTTCTGCGTCTGGCAGCCCTTGTTTCTGCGGCGGGCACGGTGTTGGCCGCCTGGGCACCGAGCAAAGGGCTGGCGATCCTTGGCTTTGCTGTTCTTGGCCTTGGCGTGTCGGTTGTTGCGCCCATGGTATTGGCCTGGGTTGGCAAGACCGTTGCAGCCAAAACCCGCCCCATGGCGATTTCCCGGGTGGTGTTTGTCAGCTATTCCGGCTTCTTCCTTGGCCCACCTGCACTGGGGCTCTTGGCGCAGATGTTTGGCCTGCCCATCGCCTTTACGGTGCTGGCAGGCCTTCTGGCGCTGATCGCAGTGGTCTTGGTGCCGGGGATGCGAAAAGCTGCTTAAGGGGCCCAGGTGCCGGTGAAATCAGCCGGAACAAGCAGGTTGTGCCGTCCAAGGTTTTCCACCGCCTTCTCCCCGCACAGCGCCATCGTGGTGTCGAGTTCTTTGTGGATCACCTCCAACGCCTGCGTCACCCCCGCCTGTCCCATCGCCCCCAGCCCATAGACAAAGGCCCGGCCAATCATCGTACCCTTCGCGCCCAGCGCCAGCGCTTTCAGCACGTCCTGACCTGCCCGGATCCCGCTGTCGAGGTGCACCTCAACGTCGCCACCGACGGCATCCATGATCTCGGGCAGAACCTTGATCGACGACAGCGCGCCGTCCAGCTGACGGCCGCCGTGGTTTGACACGGTGATCGCATCCGCGCCCAGTTTCGCAGCCATTTTGGCATCCTCGGCATCCAAGATCCCCTTCAGGATCACCTTGCCGCCCCACATGTTCATCAGGGTTTCCACCTTACCCCAATCCAGCGAGGGGTCGAATTGCTCGGCCGTCCAGGTGCCCAGCGAACGAGTGTCGGTGATGGTGTCCACATGGCCCACGATATTGCCAAACTCGCGCCGTTTTGCGCCCAGCATTTCAATGCCCCAGGTCCATTTGGTCATCAGGTTTGCAATGGTCTTGGGCGTCAGTTTTGGCGGGGCCGACAGGCCGTTTTTCAGATCCTTATGACGCTGGCCCAGAATTTGCAGATCCAGCGTAATCACCAGCGCCGAACATTTGGCGGCCTTTGCGCGTTCGATCAGGCGGCGGGTATAGTCCATGTCCCGCATGGTATAGAGCTGGAACCAAAAGGGTTTGGTGGTCGCCTCCGCCACGTCTTCGATCGAATTGATCGACATGGTGGACAGGGTGAAGGGCACGCCAAAGGCTTCGGCGGCGCGGGCGGCTTTGATCTCTCCGTCGGCGTGCTGCATCCCCGTCAGACCCACAGGGGCCAAGGCCACAGGCATGGCCACATCCTGACCAATCATCTGACTGGCGGTCGAGCGCCCCGCCATATCCACGGCCACCCGCTGACGCAGGCGGATCTGGTCGAAATCTGTGGTGTTTTCGCGAAAGGTCTGTTCGGTCCAACTGCCGCTTTCGCAGTAGTCAAAGAACATCCGTGGCACGCGACGTTCATGCAGGCGTTTGAGATCCTCAATCGTGGTAATAACCGGCATAAAATCCTCCCGCGCCTGTCTGGTAAGAATTTCTAACCAGTGACGGTGCTATCGGGCAAGAGTCTTATCCGTAAAAGGAAACGGCGACCCGAAGGCCGCCGTGTTTGGCATCAGTCTGATGTGGTTGAGGCAAGCTGCAATTCGGCCTTTTCATAGGCAAGGCACAACGCCGTTGCTGAAAGGCAGGTGCTGAACATGCCGATCAGTTCGAACATCACATTTGGGACCAGACCATCGGTTTGTGCCGGGAATAGCAAAACCACGACCAACGTGGCAAAGGTAACCAAACCAGGGCCAACCACAAAACGCAGGAGGGTAATCCAAAATGTCTTGCGTCCACGCTCGAACGCCCGGTCAAGGGCGGCGTCGCCACCAATCGCTGCGGCGGGAAAAACGGTGCCGATCAACGCGAGTGCGACGCCCAAAGTTGTGACGGTCCCAATCACACCAAAAAGGACTACAAGGCCCGAAATGTCGGCGGCCAAGCCGTCAAAAAGGCTCGCACTGCCAAATGTGATAAGCAGCATAATCGCAACCAAAAAGATCATAAACACCCCTGACCGCCAAAAGAACGGCCAAGTGCCACCTGCAAGTGGGTTCGTCTCGTCTTTCGCTCCAACCGACCCTCGCCATATCCATTTATTGGAAACCGGCTCTTTGGCGAGCAGGAGCTTGTGACAGTAAAGGGCGATCAATGTGTAAACGACAAAGGATGCGCCCGCGTTATCGCCGAACCCGAAATGCTCAATCGCAAGAAACAGGGCCGCTATAAAGGCGAAGAAAGGGAAATACCCAAAGAACAGCCCAAAGCTGCGACGGTAAAGTTCAATCATATTTTGAGACCAAAAGTGTTTTTAAATTCAGTGTAATAAAAAAGGAAACGGCGTCCAAAGGACGCCGCTGTAAGCTCAGAGTGCAGGCTTAACCCCGATGCGCGCCTTCGGCGAGGGAGGCGACAAACTCCAGCACCTCAGACGGCGACTTGCCTGCGCCGATTTGGCTGACAATGGCAGAGCCCACAACCGCGCCATCCGCGACCTTCGCGATGTTTTCGGCTTTCTCCGGCGTGTTGATGCCAAAGCCCACAATCACCGGCAGGTCGGTAGAGGCTTTGATACGGGCCACTTCCGGCCCAACATTGGTGGCTTGGGCCTCGGCTGCGCCGGTGATGCCGGTGATCGACACGTAATAGACAAAGCCAGAGGTGTTCTGCAGCACCTTGGGCAGGCGCTTGTCATCTGTGGTCGGCGTCGCCAGACGGATGAAGTTCAAACCAGCCGCTTGTGCGGGAATGCACAGCTCTTCGTCTTCTTCGGGCGGCAGGTCCACCACGATCAGACCGTCAATGCCCGCAGCCTTCGCATCGGCCAGGAACTTGTCCACCCCATGGGAATAGATCGGGTTATAATAGCCCATCAGCACGATCGGCGTGGTGTCGTCAGTCTTGCGGAAATCCGCCGCCAGCTGCAGCGTCTTGTTCAGCGTCATGCCCACGTCGAGCGCGCGCTGACCGGCCAGCTGAATGGTCGGGCCATCGGCCATCGGGTCGGTGAACGGCAGGCCCAGCTCAATAATATCAACGCCTGCGCCCGGCAGGCCCTTCACGACCTCGAGCGAGGTGTCATAGTCCGGGTCGCCGGCCATCACATAGGTCACAAAGGCCTTTTTGCCCTGGGCGTTGAGTTCGGCAAATTTCGCATCAATGCGTGTCATGTGCGGCTCCCTAAATATCGTCCCGACGGGAGTGCCAGAGAGAGGCCGCAAGGGCAAGAGGTCTTGGCCCCCTACCCCCGTTTCATACGCCACGTGAACGGCTTTCAGCCTTCTTGTGGGTGCAGCATGATCATTCAATGGGTGCCGAAGTGGTTCTTTGCCAAGCCTGCATCAGCCCCATATCCGGGTCGCGTCATCGTCGGCGCCCCCCAAAAAACCGAGAGCCCTGCCTTCGGGCGCGCGACCTCTCGCGTTAAAGAATCAGAAGCAACTGGCAGGCCTCTGCGCGGCTGTGCGGATGGCCGCCCTGTGGGAACATGGTTAAACACCTCGTCACTTCGCAAGAATTAACCCGTGAAACGCCTGCCGGCTTGTGCATTGGCCCCAGCCCGACTAAGAGCATCCCAAGCGAAAAGGAGCGCAACATGGGCTTTAAAATGGGTATTGTCGGCCTGCCGAATGTGGGCAAATCGACCACCTTCAATGCACTGACAAAAACCGCAGCCGCGCAGGCGGCGAACTTCCCCTTCTGCACCATTGAACCCAATGTGGGCGATGTGGGCGTTCCGGACGCGCGTCTGGACAAGCTGGCGGCCATTGCCACCTCCAAGCAGATCATTCCCACCCGCATGACCTTTGTGGACATTGCCGGTCTAGTGAAGGGCGCGTCGAAAGGCGAAGGTCTGGGCAACCAGTTCCTTGCAAACATCCGCGAAGTGGACGCAATCGCCCATGTGCTGCGCTGTTTTGAGGACAAGGACGTCACCCACGTCGAGGACCGCATTGACCCGGTGGCCGATGCTGAAACCATCGAGACAGAGCTGATGCTGGCCGATCTGGAAAGCATTGAGAAGCGCCGCGCCAACCTCGTGCGCAAGCTGAAGGGCAATGACAAAGAAGCCCAGCAGCAGGATCGTCTGCTGCAAGAGGCGCAGGAGATGCTGGAAAGCGGCAAGCCCGCGCGTCTGGTTGAGGTCGATGCCGAGGACGCCAAAGCCTGGTCCATGCTGCAGCTGCTGACCACCAAGCCGGTTCTCTACGTCTGCAATGTGGGCGAGTCCGAAAGCGTTGAGGGCAACGAACACTCCAAAGCGGTGGCGGAAATGGCCGCCGCCCAAGGCAACAGCCATGTGATCATCTCGGCTCAGATCGAAGAAGAGATCAGCCAGCTGGAAGCCGATGAGGCCGCCATGTTCCTCGAGGAGATGGGTCTGGCCGAGGCTGGTCTCGATCGTCTGATCCGTGCGGGTTACGAACTTTTGCAGCTGGAAACCTATTTCACCGTTGGTCCGAAAGAGGCCCGCGCCTGGACCATCAAAAAGGGCACCCTTGCCCCGCAGGCGGCTGGCGTCATCCACGGTGATTTCGAAAAGGGTTTCATCCGCGCCGAAACCATCGCCTATGACGACTACATCGCCTGCAACGGCGAAAGCGGTGCCAAGGAAGCGGGCAAGATGCGCGCAGAAGGCAAGAGCTATCTGGTGCAGGACGGCGACGTCATGCATTTCCTGTTCAACACCTGATCTTCACCGCAGGACTGAAAGATTGCCGCCCGCCTCCTTTGGAGGCAGGCCATTTTATTGATACACTTATCGCTTATTCCGAACGGCGAGACTGTTGAGTGCGGATAGGGCCGCCGCTAAGGTCGCTCAATTCCGCAAGACGAAGGACGAGAAGAGACATGACCACCAAGCTGATTATCGACACGGATCCCGGCATCGATGATGCAATGGCGATTTTTTATGCCGCAGCGGCCCCTGATATTGAGCTGCTGGGCCTGACCTCCATCTTCGGCAATGTGACCACGGAAATGGCGGCTCGCAATGCGCTGCGCCTGCTGGAAGCCGCCGGTCTGGATCTGCCGGTGGCACAGGGCGCGCCCAAGCCGCTGGAACTGCCGCCCTTCCCGCCGTCGGCAAATGTGCATGGCGACGAAGGCTTTGGCGACATCCCCGCCGCAGAGCCCAAGGGCAAGATCATCGAAGAAGACGCCGCAGACTTCCTGATCCGCATGGCACGTGAACACAAAGGCGAACTGGTGGTTTGCCCGGTTGGCCCACTGACCAATATCGCCATCGCCATCCAGCGTGACCCTGATTTCGTGCACAACTGCAAGAACATCGTCATCATGGGCGGGTCGCTGGAAGAAGGCGGCAATATCACGCCCCACGCCGAAGCCAACATCTATCACGACCCGCATGCGGCCGAAGTGGTCTGTGCCGCCGGTGGCAATGTCACGCTGGTTGGCCTGGACGTCACCCACCGCATTCTCTGTGTGCCGGAAGACTTTGACGCGATCAAAGCCGCCAGCCCCGAACTGGGCGGCATGCTGAAGCAGATGAGCGTCTTCTACATCAAGTTCTACCAAGAGGTCGCGGGCCTGAATGGTTGTTCCCTGCACGACCCGGCGGCTGTGATCTGCTGCACCCACCCAGAGTTGTTTGAAACCCGCGCCGTGCCGATCACCGTCTCCTGCGAGGGCGAAACCTCGGGCGCGACCCTGCTCTCTGACGACGCCGCGCGCGGCGTGACCCATGTGGCGATGAAAGTGAAAGCGGACGAGGTCAAAGACCTGTTCATGAAGCGCCTCGCGCTGCTGCCCTAAGCTGCGCACGCGCACAAGATCAGAGGGGAGGTTCCGGCCTCCCCTTTTTTGTGCCCGCTCCGCGCCGCTCGCTGCAGATTTTCCTTTCTTCAGCCGCCCCATCGTGGAACAAAAAGGAAACAAAAAGAGGGGAGCAGCGCATGGCCACCTTAAAAATCGACAATCGCACCGCCCGGGGCCTTTGGTTGACCTCGCATGGCCTCGCGCAGGCGCCGACGGGCCCGCTGGATACGCTTGGGCTGATCCAGGCCTTGGGCTTTGTACAGCTCGATACCATTCAGGTGGTGTCCCGCGCCCATCATCACATTCTATGGAGCCGCAACCAGAACTACCGCGAGAGCATGCTCGACCCGCTGTTGCGCGACAGGCGGCAGGTGTTTGAACATTTCACCCATGATGCCTCGGTCCTGCCAATGGCGTTCCTGCCCATGTGGCAGCGGCAGTTTGACCGCAAGCGGGAACAGGTGGGGCGCTCCAACTGGTTTGGCAAACATCTGGACCCGGACCTGATCAAGGACGTCCTGCGCCGGATCCGCGACGAGGGGCCGCTGTCGACGCAAGCCTTCGACACAAAGGTCACTGGCACCAAGGCCATGTGGCAGCGTCCCCCCCATAAGATGGTGCTGGACTACCTATGGTATTCCGGGGAACTCGCGACCTCGCACCGCGACGGTTTCACCAAATTCTATGATCTCGCGGAACGGGTATTCCCGCAGGATCGCCCTGTCCTGACCGACCGGGACCAGATCACCCAGCTGTGCGAAACAGCCCTTGATCGGCTGGGGTTTGGCACCCTGACCGAAATCCGCAAATTCTGGGACGCCTGCGACGCGCCAGAGGCCAAGGCCTGGGCCGAGGCGACGCAACCGCTCGAGGTCGAGGTGCAAGGCGCAGATGGCAGCTGGACCAAAGCGCTGGCCGCCGCAGATATTGAGGCGCGGATCAGCACCCTCAAGGACCCCACGTCTCGGCTGCGCATTCTCAACCCTTTTGACCCCGCGATCCGCGACCGCACACGCCTGTCGCGGCTGTTTGGCTTTGACTACACCGTGGAGATGTTTGTCCCGGCCGCCAAACGGCAATGGGGCTACTACGTCTACCCGCTTTTGGAGGGGAACCGTTTTGTCGGTCGGATCGAAGCCAAAGGTGACCGTAAAACCGGCTGTCTGACCCTGACAAATTATTGGGTCGAGTCCGACCGCCTGCGCACTCCGAAACGCCAGGCCAAGCTCGAGGCAGAGCTGACGCGCCTGGCAAAACTCGCCGGTCTGAAGCAGCTGCTCTGGGCACCGGCTTGATACAGACGCGACACAGGCTTTGGGTCAAAACCCGCTGTCTGCGCATAAGGCTCTGCCCGCTGAACCTCGTGAAATCCTTATGAAAACTTACCCCACCACCCCGCAGCTACGGCAGACGCAAAACCGTCGCAGAAATTTCAAAAAACCGCTTGTCTCTCCTGACGGTGGGACATATACGGGTCAACGGAGACGTGGCCGAGTGGTCGAAGGCGCTCCCCTGCTAAGGGAGTAGGCGGGAAACCGTCTCGAGGGTTCGAATCCCTTCGTCTCCGCCATTATCACCTGTAGATTGATAATTGCTGCCAACGCCGTTACCAAGTAATGGCACCATAGGCTTTGGCATAACCGCAGGTATTTCCATGGAAAAAGACGACAGTATCAATGTTCTGGGCAGCGCGCTTGTTGCATGCTCTCATGATCCGCTGACCGGATTCTTCCGGGATGGGGCCTGCAACACCTGTGCCCAGGACGAAGGCAGCCACACCGTCTGCGCCGTGATGACCGAAGAATTCCTCGCCTATTCCAAATATGTCGGAAATGACCTGTCGACCCCACGCCCGGAGTTTCGCTTCAAAGGGCTGAAGCCCGGCGACAGCTGGTGCCTCTGTGCGGGGCGTTTCCTGCAGGCGGCGGACGAAGGCTGCGCGCCAAAAGTCCACCTTGAAGGCACCCATCAACGGGCATTGGACATTGTGCCGCTTGAGGTTCTGCAGAAACATTCGGTGAAGGTGAACTAAGCCCCCTTAAGGTAGTCTGGGGTTGATCAGATCCTCAATGAACAGCCCCAGCAACTGAGGCCGCCCGGACACATTGGCTTTGCGGTAGACGGCATTGGTCTGCGCTTTGACCGTGCCTTCTGATGTGCTGCGCAGGGTTGCGATTTCGGCTGTTGTGCAGCCCTTGACCAGAAACAGCGCCACATCCCGCTCTGCCGGTGTCAGCCGCCAGTCCGCAAAGCTTTCCTCCAGCACATCCATATAGGTACCAGAGGCCAGTCGCAGGCTGGTCTCAACACGTTTCTTGCGCTGAATGGCTCGCCACAAAAGCGAAGCACTGACAATCATACCCACAAGCAGCCCGGTGATCGCGCCGATTTCGACCAGTTCGTAGATCGCCCAGGCGATGGGGGAAAGCCAAAGCCCAGCAACCCACTGAACACGTCCCAGAGCAAAAAACCACCGCAGCTCAGCTGAAGCGCCATCAAAATGGCAAAGCCCAAAAGGCCCTTCACAACGCGCGCCCCCAGCTGTGTATGTCAATCGTCATTGTCACCACCGTCGCTGTCGCCACCGCTGTCACTGTCACTGTCGCGATCATCGTCACTGTCGTCGTCGCGATCATCGTCGCTGTCGTCGTCGCGATCATCGTCACTGTCGTCGTCGCGATCATCGTCGCTGTCGTCGTCGCGATCATCGTCGCTGTCGTCGTCGCGATCATCGTCGTCGCGATCGCCGCCTGTTTCGCCATCGTCTTCATCTTCGCGATCTTCATCGTCAGCATCGTGTTCGGCGCCAGAGGCCTCCTCTTCATCGTCATCTGCCGCGTCAAAATAATCGCGCAGCACGGCCCCTGAAGATGGATTGAGGACGATTTCCCGCGAGCCCTCGGGCCCCTCAGCGGTGATCCGGACGCGCCCGAGGAGAGTCCGGCGCGTATACACCTTGGAATACCCATCCTCGACAAGGCTTCGCACGATCCGCTCCTGCGCTGTTTCAGCCTGCGCCGCCCCAACCCAAAGGGTCAGGACGGCTACAGCACACAGGCGCAATATAGGCCGCGTCATAGGCCTGTCCGATCAAAGGCACAGCCTACGCCCCAATGCGGCGCTTGCGGATTACATGTCCGAGTTGGTTCAATCATCACCATCGTTGCGTGTCTCTCCTGCGTCATCGTCGTCGCGGTCATCGTCGTCGCGGTCATCGCGGTCATCGTCGTCGCGGTCATCGCGGTCATCGTCGTCGCGGTCATCGCGGTCATAGTCATCGCGGTCATCGTCATGATCGTCGGCGTCGTGATCATCATCTCCGCGATCATCTTCGTCTTCATCTTCGTCTTCGTCTTCGTCTTCGTCTTCGTCTTCGTCTTCGTCTTCGTCTTCGTCTTCGTCTTCGAAATCATCCTCATCTTCGTCATCATCGTCCAGCTCTTCGCCGGTCTCATCTACGAAATCTTCATCGCCCTGACTGATTTCGACACCCGGCGTGGTGTCATCATCCGCGTCCACTCGGTCCTGTTCCTGCGTGAGGATACGGCCCGTTCCCTGATCATATACAACTTCCAACTTCACATCAGACCGCAGCGCTTCGACTTTGGTCTGCGTGAGACCGGTTTCGATTTCGATCCGGGTGAACCCCATGTCCCGCAAGGTCGAGACAATCTGGTCATTCAGCCCCTGTGCCATTGCGCTGTTGCCTGCGACTGCTACGAGGGCTCCGATAAATACCAATCTACGTTTCATGAGAACTTCCTTCCTGTTGGGCCCGGATCCAGTTCCGAGGTGGGACAGAAACGAAATGACACGCTGCGCTGGACGTCGGCTATGTGTCGGAGGGTATAAACGCGGTGCTTTGAACCCAGGGTTAGGCCTATAAACTTGGGTTTATGAGGCGAGGCTGGCACCAGATACCGCAGCCAACAAAAAAGCGCCCCCAAATCGGGGGCGCCTGATGTTTCTGAAACGGGGGTCGCGGACGGCGAGGATTACTCCTCCAGATCGCGGCCTTCTTCGGTGTCGGACATGTCAAAGCCAAGGTGACGCGCCACGGTGAAGATGTCCTTGTCGCCACGGCCACACATGTTCATCACAATGATATGGTCCCTGGGCAGATCAGGCGCGATCTTCGCGACATGAGCCAGCGCGTGGGACGGTTCCAGCGCCGGGATAATGCCTTCGGTCGAGCAGGACAGCTGGAACGCCTCCAGCGCCTCTTTGTCGGTGATCGACACATATTGCGCGCGGCCAATGTCGTGCAGCCAGGCGTGCTCTGGTCCGATGCCGGGGTAATCAAGACCCGCCGAGATCGAGAATCCTTCGAGGATCTGACCGTCGTCATCCTGCAGCAGATAGGTGCGGTTGCCATGCAGAACGCCCGGGCGACCACCGGTCAGCGAAGCGCAGTGCTGCATCTTTTCATCCACGCCCTTACCGCCGGCTTCCACGCCGATGATATTGACGGATTTGTCGTCCAGGAACGGGTAGAACAGACCCATTGCGTTGGAGCCGCCACCGATCGCTGCAATCACGGTGTCGGGCAGACGGCCTTCGCCTTCCTGTTCAGCCAGCTGCCAGCGGACCTCTTTGCCGATGACCGACTGGAAGTCGCGCACCATCGCCGGGTACGGCGCGGGGCCTGCCACGGTACCAATGCAGTAGAAGGTGTCTGCAACATTGGTCACCCAGTCACGCAGCGCGTCGTTCATTGCATCTTTCAGGGTACCACGTCCCGAGGTGACCGGGATCACCTCTGCGCCCAGAAGACGCATGCGGAACACGTTCGGTGCCTGGCGCTTGACATCATGCGCGCCCATGTAGACGACACATTTCAAACCAAACTTCGCACAGACCGTGGCGGTGGCCACACCGTGCTGACCCGCACCGGTTTCGGCGATAATGCGGGTTTTGCCCATGCGGCGCGCCAGCAGGATCTGGCCCAGCACATTGTTTATCTTATGCGCGCCCGTGTGGTTCAGCTCGTCGCGCTTCATATAGATCTTGGCGCCGCCCAGCTGTTCGGTCAGGCGTTCGGCAAAGTACAGCGGGCTCGGGCGGCCAACATAGTGCTTCCACAAGTCGTCCATTTCGGCCCAGAAACTCGGGTCTACCTTGGCTTTCTCGTATTCTTCCTCGAGGCTCAGGATCAGCGGCATCAGCGTTTCGCTGACAAAGCGGCCGCCATGGATGCCGAACCGGCCCTTCTCGTCGGGGCCATTCATGAAGCTGTTGAAAAGATCTTCGGCCATTGGTGTCTCCGTCATCAGTTGGCACGGTTCTAATGGCGATTTGGGCGGGAAGAAACCCGTTTTCGCACCACAAGCTGCCGTGGATACGTCAGGTTCCTGTTTTGGTCAGGATCGTGGCAATCTGATCCAATGCTGCACGCACCGGCGGGTCGTGGCGGGCTTCGTGGTGGCTAACCAGCCATTCCTCGTGCCCAAGGTCGGTGATCGGGTCACTCACGGGGTGCAGATCGGGCAGATCGGCGGCGGCAAAACAGGGCAGCACCACGCGCCCTGCCCCGGCCAAGGCCAGATCCGCCAGCAGCCGCACAGACCCTGCCGTGGCGCGAATGTCATCGCCGTGGTGATCCCGCAACCACCGGGCCGAAGGCGGCTGCGCCGCATCCCGCGACAGTGCCACATAGCCTTCGACATCGTATGAGCGCGCGTAAAGCCGATAGGAAATCTGCCGCGTCCGTCGCGCTGCAAGCCAGGGTTGATCCGGGCGTTGATTGCGAATGCCGATATCCGCGCCCCGCCGTGCAATATCGAGCCGCGCTGTGGCTTCGACAAAGGCAGGCGCCCAAGTGTCCCGCACCGGGATGCGACGGGCCAGAAACGCGGCTGTCCAACTGCCTGCGGTAATGCGCACCTCTGGCGTCTGATCCTGCTGCAACAACTGGCTGAGCCGGGTTTTGAGCGGGATCAGATCAGCCAGATCCGCCAGCAGCGCCCGCCCCTCTGCTGTCAGCCCATAGCCACGCGGCCCGCGCAGAAACAGATGCCGCCCCAGATCCTGCTCCAATGTCTGCATCTTGCGCGACAGGGTCGGCGTGCTGATCCCGCTGTCCCGCGCCGCCCCGGCCAGCCCCCCGGCCTGCGCCACCTGAACAAAAAGCACCAGATCATCAATTGCGGGAGTGCGTTTCATTTATGAAAGCCAGCTTGCAGGAAACCTTACTATTTCCGCTGCAATGGAACCGCCATTCTGTGCACATCGCAACAGAAATGAAAGAATGACCATGCTTTTTCTTTTTGCCCTGCCCCGCCGCACCCCCAGAAATCAGCAGACCAGCTGGCAGCAGGATCAGGCAATCCTACGGGATGCACACACCACCGCCAAAACCCTGCGGCGCAGATGTCTGCGTCGACAGGCGTTAGCGCTTTTCAAATGGAAAAAAGAGCGCGCTAGACGGAATTTGCAGCCGCCACAAACGCGCGGATCAGCTCAGGATCCTTAACCCCCGGCGCGCTTTCCACACCCGAGGCCACGTCGACCTGACGCACACCGGTTGCCCGCACGGCCTCGGCCACATTGTCGGGGTTCAGACCACCGGCCAGCATCCACGGGCACTGCCAGTATTTCTTGGCGCGCAACAGGCTCCAGTCAAAGGTGACGCCATTGCCACCGGGCAGAACCGCATCTTTTGGCGCCTTGGCATCCACCAGAATCTGATCTGCGACTTGGGCGTAAAGGTCGATCTTGGCGACGTCTTCAGCGGAAGAGATCCCCAGAACCTTCATCACCGGCAGGCCATAGCGGGCTTTGACCTCGGCCACGCGTTCAGGCGTTTCCGCGCCGTGCAACTGCAACATATCGAGCGGCACAGAGGCGGTGATTGCATCCAGCGCCTCGTTGTCGAAATTCACCACCAGCGCGACCTTGGCCAGCCCCACAGGCGCATCAACCGCCAGCTGCGTGGCGGTTGGAATATCCACAGAACGCGGCGATTTGGCAAAGAAGTTGAACCCGATATAAGCCGCGTCTGCTTCGGCACAAACGGCAATATCCTGCGGCGTTTTCACACCGCAGATCTTGGCACGAATCTTGGTCATGATCAGGTCGCGTCTTCGAGCAGCGCGAGGACTTCGTCCTTGCCTTCGTTTTTCTGCTTCTTGAGCTTTTTGACTTCACGCGACAGCTTGCGCGCCTCGCCGCGCTGAAGGCGGGCTTCGCGGCGGTGTTTGTGTTCGCGCAGATATTCCAGCACGTAGCCAATGGCCAGGCCAACGCCAACGCCGCCCAGCACAATGACAAACAACGGCAGCGAGATCGCCGGGTTCATACCGGCGAGTTCAGCAAAGGCCTCGGGCAGCAGTTTGATATCAACGACAGCACGATTCGCCAGGCAGACCGAAATCAACCCAAACGCCAGCACCACCAGCACAGCATAACGAATGTATCGCATTGTTACTCTTCTTTTCCGTTCAGACGGTCGCGCAGCAGCTTACCGGTCTTGAAGAAGGGTACGTGTTTTTCTTCGACTTGCACAGTGTCGCCGGTGCGCGGGTTGCGACCAACGCGGGCGTCGCGTTTCTTCACAGAGAACGCACCAAAGCCGCGCAGCTCAACCCGGTCACCGCGCGCCATGGCGTCTGTGACCTCTTCAAAGACCGTATTAACGATCCGTTCCACATCTCGCTGATACAGGTGCGGGTTTTCGTCTGCAATCTTCTGAATCAGTTCCGAACGGATCATGCCTATGGCCCTCCCAAAGCCGCGTCTCACACTCAAGGGTACGAGAACTATAGGAAGAAATACCACAGGCGGGAACAATAACTATTGGTAGTCACAGCAGAAAATCCCCTATTGGGCGCGAATTTTTGCGTATCTCCCATCGACAAAGAGCTTGATTCCTCAAATCACGGCTCTGAGATCGAAAAAACAGCATTTTATCTGCGCCGCAGCGAAACCATTGATTCGTAAGCCTTCCCCGTGCGGTCTTTCTAGATTAGGCCATCCGTTGCCATTGGCCCGTCAGCGTGCACACAGACACAGCCAGCACCATTTTGTCCAACCATTAAACAGACAGATGCGCAGGCGGCTGTCCCGCGACACGTCGAGCATGCGCCTTTTCAAGCAGGTGCTCAAAATTGCTCGTCCAAGCGATGGTGTCGAATAGTGAGCAACTTTCCCGGTTCCTGGCAATCTGCGCTTTTAACGCTGAAGTTGCGTCGGGATCCTGTGACAGCGCCACCGCTTTGTCGACAAATGCATTCTCGGATGTGACCGAAAGCCCATCAATCCCAGCAGCAGACAATATGCTGGTCGCGACCCGTGCAGAAAACTGGCTACCACATAGGGTCAGCAAAGGCACCCCGGCCCACAGCGCATCCGATGCTGTCGTGTGAGCATTGTAGGCAAAACAATCCAGACAGAGATCAACCTGGGCCATTCGATCAAGATGTTCATGCTGCGGGATCATGCCACAAGTGAGGATGCGCGATGGGTCGACACCATGATCTGTTGCCTGTCGCGCAAGTTCTGCGGTCAAATCGCTCCCGCCGGTAAAATACAGCAGCACAGAATTGGACGTTTCGCGAAGGACGCGCATCCATGCCGCAAATTCCCTCGGGCCGACTTTATGTGGATGGTTGAAGTTCGCGAAAATAAACTTGTCTTCTGGCAGCCCGAAATTCTGTCGCAGATTGCCCTTCTGAGCCGGGCTGCGCGCATTGTCTGTGGGTTGATAACATCCGGGCATCCGCATGATTTTCTCGCTGAAGTAACGCTCATCCCCTTCCGGTATCGTCATTTTGTCAGCAACCATATAGTCCATAGCTTGCATGGCTGAGGTGCCGGGAAAGCCAAGAAATGAAATTTGAACCGGTGCTGCGCGCAGCGCAAAGATTTCAGGGCGCGCTTCCTTGGTTTGGCCTTTCAGGTCTATGGCAATATCGATTTCATCCTTGCGTGCCAGATCTGCGATTTGATCAGCGGTCAGCGAGCTGACGTCGTGATAAACATCTGCAAACTCACGTACAAATTCAGAGTCCGTGTCGGTCAGGACCGGCTTGAGGTCATAAATATTGAATTCAAAGCGATCTCGGTCATGCTCGCGAAGCAGGCCTTTCATAAGATGCATTGTTGCATGCTGGTAAAAGTCTGCGGAAAAATATCCGATGCGGATTTTTTCATGCGCGGCGTGCGCTTTCATCGGTTTCTCAGCCACACGTGGCGCACTAAGGCCCGCGTATTTTAGCTGAATCAGAGGGTCGTCAACATAGGTCAGGAGCATCAGGGGATCGATCTGATAATCGCTGTTCAAAAGGGTCGCAAGAGCGGCATCTTCCTGTTCCTGACCGGTCCAGAGCATAAACCGCCGACGCAGGCGCAGCGCCCAGGGCAGCGCGAGAAGATTGTTTGGATCAATCGCAAGCGCCTCTTCCAGAAGGGTCAATCCCTCATGCTCCTTCCCGGCATCCTGAAGCCGAAGACCAAGCGCGGCAATAAACACAGGATGACGGGGGGCAAGCTTCAGCGCAGCAGCCTGTGGGGCCAAGGCATCCTTCTGTCGACCACCCATTTGACTCAGAACCTGCGCCAGATAGTGAAAACTCAGCGCGGTTGCGCCTTCTTCCGCGATCGAACGCCGCAAGTGGGCTTCTGCCATCGGGAAATTACGCGCTTTCAAATACGCAATAGCAGAGTTGTAAACCGGAGCATGAAAGGCTTGTGGAAAGGCAATAGTCATAATGAAGGCCACGTTTGGAATAGTCGCTAATGAGCGAAGCTTAGTAGCTGCAAAGCCTTAACATGCGCCTTATTTTGATCGGCACCACGCCTTGTTCGGATGACGTCGCCGAAAGAAAAAGCCCCGCAGGATTGCTCCTGCGGGGCCTTGTTTTTATCGCTGTAACGCGCGCTCGACCTTAGTCGTTGTTCAGCGCTGCGCCCAGGATGTCGCCCAGCGACGCGCCGGAGTCGGAGGAACCATACTGTTCGACGGCCTCTTTCTCTTCTGCGATCTCGCGGGCTTTGATGGACAGGCCCAGACGACGGGTCTTGCTGTCGATGTTGGTGACGCGCACGTCGACCTTGTCGGCAACAGAGAAACGCTCGGGGCGCTGGTCGGCACGGTCACGGGCCAGGTCGGAGCGGCGGATGAAGGATTTCATGCCTTCATATTCCACTTCGATGCCACCGTCTTCGATCGCGGTCACTTCAACAGTGATCACGGAACCGCGCTTCACGCCACCGGTTGCTTCAGCGAACTTGTCGCCGCCCAGAGCTTTGATGGACAGGGAGATACGCTCTTTTTCAACGTCCACTTCGGAGACAACGGCAGAAACCATGTCGCCTTTGCGGTAGTTTTGGATCGCATCTTCGCCACGCTCGTCCCAGGACAGGTCGGACAGGTGAACCATGCCGTCGATGTCGCCGTCGAGGCCGATGAACAGACCGAATTCGGTGATGTTCTTGACTTCGCCTTCGACCTGAGTGCCCTCGGGGTTGTTCTCGGAGAACACTTCCCACGGGTTGCGCATGGTCTGCTTCAGGCCCAGGGAGACGCGACGCTTGGCGCCATCGATTTCCAGAACCATGACGTCGACTTCTTGCGAAGTGGAGACGATTTTGCCCGGGTGGACGTTTTTCTTGGTCCAGGACATCTCGGAGACGTGCACCAGGCCTTCAACGCCAGCTTCCAGCTCAACAAATGCACCGTAATCGGTGATGTTGGTGACGCGACCTTTGTGCACAGAGCCCAGCGGGTACTTAACGCCAACAACATCCCACGGATCGTCCTGCAGCTGTTTCATGCCGAGGGAGATACGGTGAGTTTCTTTGTTGATCTTGATGACCTGAACCTTGACGGTTTCGCCGATGGTCAGGATCTCGGACGGGTGGTTCACACGGCGCCATGCCATGTCGGTGACGTGCAGCAGGCCGTCAACGCCGCCCAGGTCAACGAAGGCACCGTATTCGGTGATGTTCTTGACAACACCTTCAACCGCTTGGCCTTCGGACAGGTTGCCGATGACTTCGGCACGCTGTTCGGCGCGGGACTCTTCCAGGATGGCACGACGGGAGACAACGATGTTGCCACGACGACGGTCCATTTTCAGGATTTGGAACGGCTGCTTCAGACCCATCAGCGGGCCTGCGTCACGCACGGGGCGTACGTCAACCTGGGAGCCGGGCAGGAAGGCCACGGCGCCGCCGAGATCAACGGTGAAGCCACCTTTGACGCGGCCGAAGATCGCGCCTTCGACGCGCTGATCGTCTGCGTATGCTTTTTCCAGGCGATCCCATGCTTCTTCACGGCGCGCCATCTCGCGGGAGATGACAGCTTCGCCGCGGGCGTTTTCAGCCGCGCGCAGGTACACTTCCACTTCGTCGCCAACTGCGACTTCGGGAGCTTCACCGGGGTTTGCGAATTCTTTCAGTTCAACGCGGCCTTCCATTTTGTAGCCGACGTCGATAATGGCCTGACCCGCTTCGATTGCGATGATCTTGCCTTTGACAACAGAACCCTCTTCGGGTGTGTCCATTTCGAAGCTTTCTTGCAGGAGGGCTTCGAATTCCTCCATGGATGTATTAGCCATCTGGCGTTGTTTTCCTTTACAAAATTTTGCTGGCCGAACGGTTGTCTCCGCCGGTCTGAGGTTGGTCTTTGATCGATAAGGGAGGCTGTTACACCAGATACGAACGACGCAGAGCGAACAAACACAAAGGGCCGGAGGTTGCCCCGACCCTGCTCAAACTGTCGTCCGTACGTTCACCGTATCTTGTCTGACAGCGCGGTACTTATCCCCATTTTGCTTTGGGATCAAGCCCCAAGACCGGCTTTGCGGCCTTTAAAACAAGGGCCTTCGGCGGGTTTGGAGCGGATTCTTTAAACCTCTGTAAGGGTTTTACGCCCCTCTTGTGCTTACCGGTTGGTCACACTCCCAAACAGGGAATCGCCTGATGCCTCCACGTCATTGCGTGCCTGTGCTACAGGCTTTAGTGCACCAAAGCAGGAGCAAGGACCACCGATATGATCATTCGCGCGATCACAGCCGAACAGACATTGCCCCTGCGTCAGGCGGTCCTGTGGCCGGATCATCCACTGTCGGCAAACCGCCTAGAGGGCGATGACAGCGCCTTGCATTTTGGTGGGTTTGCCGGGGACCGGCTGGTCTGCACGGCCTCTCTGTTTTCAGACAAGGACCAGATTCGCCTGCGGAAATTCGCGACCCTGCGCGACGAACAGGGCCAAGGGCGTGGCACCGCAATGATCCACCACCTTCTGGCCGTCGCCCGCGCACAGCAGGCGCAGGTCTTCTGGTTTGATGCCCGCGAAAGCGCCCTGCCCTTTTACGCGCGATTTGGGTTTGAAACCTCGGGCGACCCATTTTTCAAACGAGACATCCCCTACCGGCGCATGTCCCTGCGCCTTGCCCCCTAACACAAAAGGGCCGCCCTGCGGCGACCCTTTGTTCGGCTCTCACATCTGGATCAGTCGACCCGTGTCACCATCGCCGCAGCGGGCTTGCGCACCTTTTTCATCGACGCCAGCCAGTCGCCCTCTTCCGCGCGATATCCCAGCGGCAACAGCAGAACCGAACGCAGACCTTTTTCTTTCAGGCCCAAGATCTCATCAACGGCTTTGGGATCAAACCCTTCCATCGGGGTGCTGTCCACCTCCAGCTCGGCCGCAGCCGCCAGCGCAAAACCAAGCGCGATATAGGCCTGACGGGCCGCGTGCGCATAGTTCTCTTCTGCATCGCGCGGCAGGTACATCTTCTTCAGATTGTCGTAATAACCCGCCAGCATGTCATTCATGCCACCGCGTTCGTCCGCCATCTGCTGGGTGACTGCATCAATGCGCTCGGCTGAATAATTGTCCCAGACCGCAAAGACCAACAGGTGCGAGCCATCGGTGATCTGGCTTTGGTTCCAGGACACCGGTTTGATCTGTTCGCGGATCTCTGTGTTGGTCACCACCAACAGCTCGAACGGTTGCAGGCCAGAGGATGTCGGCGCCATGCGCACCGCCTCGACGATCTGGTCCACTTTGTCTTCGGGCACCACTTTGGCGGGGTCCATCTTCTTCACGGCATAGCGCCATTGCAGCTTGTCCAGAAACATCTGTTGTCCTTTGTTCGAAGGTCTGTGCCGCTGAGATAGCAACCGCATCGCGCAGTTCAACCACAGCGCATGATATGTCGTAACGGCAGGCTCAGTCCGCGCGGCGCGCCTCGATCGCGGCGATGGCCTTCGCCACGGCCTCCTCAATCGCAAGCGTGCTGGTGTCGATCAACACCGCATCACCTGCGGGCCGCAGCGGCGCTTCGGCACGGTTCATGTCGCGCTCATCGCGGGCTTTGACATCGGCCAGAACCTCTTCCAGCGTGGTGACGGTGCCTTTTTGGGTCAGCTCGAGAAAGCGGCGCGTGGCGCGCACTTCGGCTGTGGCGGTCACAAACAGCTTTGCTTCGGCCTCGGGGCAGATGACGGTGCCAATGTCACGCCCATCCAGCACAGCGCCCCCGGCCCGGCGGGCAAAGGCACGCTGGAAATCCACCAATGCGGCCCGCACTTCGGCAATCACCGCCACTTTGGACGCCGCCTGCGCAACACCGGGGCTGCGCAGTTCATCGCTTTCAAGGTCCTCGGGCACCAGGTTGCGGGCTGCGTCAACCGGCGCTTCCCCAGCGAGCATCTTTGCCCCCACGGCACGGTACAACAGACCGGTGTCCAAATGCGCAAAGCCAAAATGCGCAGCCACGGCGCGCGAAATTGTTCCCTTGCCGGCCGCTGCCGGACCGTCGATTGCGATGGTAAAGCCCATGTCCCGTGTCGTCCTATTCTGTCTTGCCCATGTTTCCATGAGTGCCCAAAGGTATCGGGCGCACCGGGCGGGAATTCAACAGGTGGCGGTGGTTTTTTCGCGTTTTGCCCCATCTCACCTGTCAAAAAGAGAAGCGCCCCATGTGGGGCGCTCTCAGAAGTCGGAAAAATCAGGCGTTGTCGCGGCTGATCTGCGCGCCGAGATTGCCCATCAAGGTCTCGAAGATCGGGAAAGATGTGGCGATCGGGCTGCCATCATCCACAGAGACCGGCTTTTGTGCGCCAAAGCCCATGACCATAAACGACATGGCAATGCGGTGGTCGAGGAAGCTTTCGCAGGTGCCGCCACCGGGCACGCCATCTGGGCCTTTGCCCTCGACGCTCCACCAGTCATCGCCTTCTTCGACGGTGATGCCATTGGCCCGCAGGCCACGGGCCATCGCGTCAATGCGGTCGCTTTCCTTGACGCGCAGCTCTTTGACGCCGGCCATCATGGTGGTGCCCGTGGCAAAGGACGCGACAACAGACAGCACCGGGTATTCGTCAATCATGGAGGCCGCGCGTTCCGGCGGAACCTCGATGCCTTTCATATTGGGCGAATATTTCGCGCGCAGATCCGCGACCGGCTCGCCGCCTTCCACACGTTCGTTTTCATAGGTCAGATCCGCGCCCATATCGCGCAGGGTGGTGAACAGGCCGGCGCGGGTCGGATTGAGGCCAATGCCCGGCACCAACACATCCGAACCCGGCGTCACCAGCGCGGCACAGACCGGGAATGCAGCCGAGGACGGATCACGCGGCACAGCGATCACCTGCGGCTTCAGCTCGGGCTGACCGGTCAGGGTGATGACGCGGCCCTCAGCCGTGTCTTCCACGGTGATTTCCGCGCCAAAGCCAGCCAGCATGCGCTCGGTGTGGTCGCGGGTGGCTTCTTTTTCGATGACAACGGTTTTGCCCGGCGCGTTCAGCCCTGCAAACAGAACGGCGGACTTGACCTGTGCAGAGGGCACCGGCACCTCGTAGCGCACCGGGGTCGCTTCAGTGGTGCCCACAAGGGTCATCGGCAGACGGCCACCGGTTCGGCCAACGGCCTGTGTTCCAAACAGCGCCAGCGGATCAGTCACACGCGCCATGGGACGTTTATTGAGCGACGCATCGCCCGTGAAGGTTGCGGTGATCGGCATGGTCGCCATGACGCCCATGATCAGGCGCACACCGGTGCCGGAGTTGCCGCAGTCGATCACGTTCTCAGGCTCCTGAAAGCCGCCAACGCCGACGCCACGCACACTCCATTCACCGCCGCCGTGGTTGGTCACATCAGCGCCAAAGGCCTGCATGGCCTTTGCGGTGTCCAGCACATCTTCGCCTTCCAGAAGGCCCGTGATGCGGGTCTCACCCACCGCCAGCGCGCCAAGGATCAGCGAACGGTGCGAGATCGACTTGTCCCCCGGAACTTCGGCCACGCCTTGCAGCGGGCCCGCACGGCGGGAGGTCATGGGAATGGGGCTACCGTGTCCAGACATGAAGGCTTCCTCTCTTATGGTCGACATGGCTGTTACCGCATGACAGGCCCATAGTCCACGGCCCAAAACAGTTGCAGCCACAAAGCCCCGTCCACCCCCAGCAGGTTTGCGCCGCGCGTTGCGCGTCGCCCGGGGTGCGGGGGCCTGAGCGCCTGCGGCGCTCAGGCCCCCGCACCCGCCCCGGCGTTTCGGCTGAAAGCCGAAGCGCAAACCCTCGGACCACTCAGCCCAGACGGCGGAATGTCAGGTAATGCGGCGTGCGGCCTTCGCGCAGTGCCTTTTGCTCATAGCGGGTGGAAATCCAGTCTTCCCAAGGGGTGCGCCAATCCTCGGGGCCTTCGGCAAGCCATTCAAACCCCGCCTGCGGCACCTCTTCGAGGGTCTGGCGCACATAGTCGGGAATATCGGTCGCCACACGGAAAATCGCGCCGGGCTTCAGCGCACGGGCCAGCGGTTCCAGATGTTCTTGCGTCACAAACCGGCGGCGGTGGTGGCGCGCCTTGGGCCAGGGATCGGGATAGAGCAGAAAGGCTTTGGACAGGGACTGCGCCGGTAGCACATCCATCAGATCGCGCGCATCACCGGGGTGAACAGCCACATTGTCCACATTGGACTGACGCAGCTTGCCCAGCAGCATGGCAACGCCGTTCACATAGGGTTCGGCGCCGATAATCCCCACATCCGGGTTCGACTGCGCCTGATGCACTAAATGCTCGCCGCCGCCGAAGCCGACCTCTAGCCAGACATCGCGACCGCCAAACAGCGCCTCCAGATCCAGCGGCTTGCGATCGGGGTTTTCATCCCAACCCACAGCACCGGGGCTGAGCCGATCCAGATCTTCTTCCAGATAGCGTTCCTGGCTGGCCTTCAGCGTTTTGCCCTTGAACCGCCCATAGAAATTGCGCCAGGGCGCGCCAGAGGCGTGCTTTTCTGCGGCATCGGTTTTTGCCACCGGGGCCTCTTGGCCCTCTTCCAGAGGGGTCTCGGGGGTATCAGAGGGGGTATCAGACATGGAACAGGTTGCTTTCGCAGGCTTGGAAAAAAGTCGCGCCCCCTCTGCCGTATGCAGGCGCGCAGGTCAAGTCACAGACGACATGCACAGGACGCATGCAAAGGGCAGAGGGCCCGCGCAACATCCTGTGCAACATCCCGTGCAACATCCCGGGCAACGTGCTGCGCGGTTTCTCAGTCTGCCGCCTCGCGCAGAACACCGCTGGCCATCAGTTGCAGGCGATTGGGATACCACACATCGCTGGAGTCCGGCCGCATGGTTTTGACCGCAAACGCAGGTGCAACGCCGCGGTCGATCATAAAGGTCAGATGTTCGAACACTTCTTCCTGCGTGTCATCATAGATCCAGGAGCCATAGTCAAACGGGCTGTCCCAGCCAAAATCCGCGCGCCGTTCTTCATAGTAGCTGGCCACCGCTTCAGGCGACCAAAAGCGCCGGTGGAACCCGATTTTGGCCCCCAGCGCCATCCGGCGGCGCGCGCCTGCCAGAAACACATCCACACAGGCACTGGTACATTCGCCCACCACCCGCGTGTTCAGCCCATAATCCATGACAATCCAGGCCAGCTCCTGCCCGGCGTAGACACTGCCGCCGCTGGAATTCAGCTCCAGTTCGGTGACATCCCGATTGTCCGCCAGCACCGCCCGAAACCGCGCAATGTCCTCATTGACGATCTCATCCGGGAACTCATCATTTTCAACTTCGGTGTCAAAAACCAGCCGCGTGCCGTCAACCACAAGCCTGGAACCGGACGCCTCCAAAGCCTGCCCCGCCATGACCGAGGCCAGAACAACCAAGCCCGCCCAACCGAAATTCCGCGCCCATCTTCGCACAGCATCCCCCGTTTATCACGAAAGAAGGGCGGACCCGCAGGCCCGCCCCTTTCTTTTCGATCACATCGCTTTTTTCAGCGCGTCAACCAGATCCGCACGCTCCCAGGAGAAGCCGCCATCCGCATCCGGTTCGCGACCAAAATGGCCATAAGCCGCAGTGCGCTGGTAGATCGGCTTGTTGAGCCCCAGATGGGTGCGAATGCCGCGCGGGGTCAGATCCATCACCTGCGGGATCGCGGCCTCAATGGCCGCGGCATCCACATCACCGGTGCCATGCGTGTCGGCATAGATCGACAGCGGCGCGGACACACCAATCGCATAAGACAGCTGAATGGTGCAGCGATCCGCCAAACCAGCAGCCACGACGTTTTTCGCCAGATAGCGCGCAGCATAAGCCGCCGAGCGGTCCACCTTAGTCGGATCTTTCCCCGAGAACGCGCCGCCGCCATGCGGCGCGGCACCGCCATAGGTGTCGACGATGATTTTACGGCCGGTCAGACCTGCATCCCCATCGGGGCCGCCGATCACGAACTTGCCGGTCGGGTTCACGTGCCAGACGGTTTCATCGGTCAGCCAGCCATCTGGCAGAACTTCGTGGAAGTAGGGCTCCACGATCGCACGAATATCGTTCGAGGTCAGGCTTTCCTCAAGATGCTGGGTCGACAGGACCAGCGAAGAGACGCCCACCGGCTTGCCATCGCGGTAAACCACGGACAGCTGCGATTTTGCATCCGGGCCCAGCGCGGGCTCGGTGCCGTTCTTGCGCACTTCAGCAAGGCGGCGCAGAATGGCGTGCGAATATTGGATCGGCGCCGGCATCAGCGCGGGGGTCTCATTGGTGGCATAGCCAAACATGATCCCCTGGTCGCCCGCGCCTTCATCCTTGTCGCCGCTGGCGTCAACGCCTTGGGCAATATGGGCAGATTGCTCGTGCAGCAGATTGGTGATTTCTACGGTTTCGTGGTGAAACTTATCCTGCTCATAGCCGATATCCTTGATGCAGGCGCGGGTGATCTCGTCGATCTTACCCATATATTCCTGCAACTTGGCCTGATCAGAGAGGCCCACTTCGCCTCCGATGACCACGCGGTCGGTGGTGGCAAAGGTTTCGGCAGCGACGCGTGCCTCGGGTTCTTCCGCGAGGAATGCGTCCAAAACAGCATCCGAAATACGGTCACAGACCTTATCCGGATGGCCCTCGGAAACGGATTCCGAAGTGAAGGTGTAGTTCTTACGGCTCATGAGAGGTGCTCCATTGGAAAAACACTGCCACGCCAGGAAGCCGTTGTGGCAGCAATTCATTCGGAATACGGGGCTAGAGGCCCGCGGTCAATGGCCGATGGGGAACAGGCTTAACCCAAGGTTACAGCGTGACGCCCGCGCCGCCGCAAACCGTGCAGGCCGCCGCACAGCACACAGAACACGGACAGGGCAAAAACCGGCCAGTCGCCGGTTTGGGCATATACGGTCACTGGTCGCGGTGCAGGCAGCTCCGCATCGACAAACCCCGCTTCATTCAAAGGCAGCTTTTCGCGCAGACGCCCAAAGGGGTCGATCATGGCCGAAATACCTGTATTGGCGACCCGCACCATCGGCAGCCCCTGTTCGGCAGCACGCATCTGCGCCTGCACCAGATGCTGCTGCGGACCCGCAAACAGGCCAAACCACGCATCATTGGTGATCAGCACGATCAGATCCGCCCGGTCGTCAAAGGCGCGGACATCCTGTCCGAACACCCCCTCATAGCAGATCAGCACAAGCGCCCGGCCTACGGGCAGATCCAGCAGCCGCCGCTCCGCGCCGGGCGCATAGCCAGACTGGGCGCGCGCCGCAAGGCCGAAGACACCGAACCGTGCCGCCAGATCCGAGAGCGGCATGTACTCCCCAAAGGGCACCAGATGCACCTTGTCATAGATGTCGAGGCTTTGCCCATCCGCCCCCATCAACACAGCAGAGTTATAGTACCGCTCTGCCTCTTCGCGCTGCACCCCATAAAGGATGGGCGCCTCCCCTGCGGCCTGCGCCATATGGGGGGCAAACCCGTCGGAATAATTCAAAAGACTCGGCACGGCGGTTTCCGGCCAGACGGTCAGGTCAACCGCGCCCTCCGCTGCAGTGAAGCCCAGCAGGCGCTCAAAAAACACCCAGCGTTTCTCGGGCAGCCATTTTTCATCCTGCGGCGCATTGGGTTGCACCAGACGCACCCGCTCCGACGTCAGCGGCACCTGCTCTGGCGCAGGCACCCCACGGCCAAGGACCACACTGACTGCGCCGAGAACCAAAGCAGGCGCAATCGCAGCCCCCTTCCGCCAGCCACGCGCCCGCACAATCCCCGCCAGAGGCACAGCCGCAGCCATCAGAGCCAGACCCAGCCCATGCGCGCCAAACCATGGCAGCACGGCCCAGAACGGATCCAGCGGCACCGCCTGCCCCAATCCCGCCCAGGGAAACCCGGTCAGCACATAGCCACGGGCCAGTTCCGCCAGCGACCACGCCCCCACCAGCACCCACAGCCCGCCCTGCCGCGCAACCGCGCGCGCAAAGCCAAAGGCGGCGCCCCAGAACAGGGCCAAACCACCGGCCATAAACATCAGGGCAAAGGGCGCCATCCAGCCATGGGTGTCAGCATCGACCTGAAAGGGCTCCACAATCCAGCGCAGCCCCCAAGCAAAATAGCCAAGGCCAAGGCACCAGCCGAGCAGCGCTGCACGCCGCCACGCCTGCGCGCCGCCAACCTGTTCCGGTTCAGATCCCTGAAACAAAACCCCGGCCACACCCAATCCGACCAGCGTTGCCCCCCACAGCCCAGACGGCGCCAGCCCCTGCGCCATGCACAAGCCGGTCAACACCGCCAGCAGCGGCAGGACAGGCGACGGGCTCCGAAGCCGGGACAGCAGGTTCATTCTGCGGCGATATCCGGCAGGCGGACACGCAGACGTTTGATCCGGCGCGGGTCTGCATCGATGACTTCAAACTCCGCCCCATCAGGATGCTGGATCACCTCGCCACGGGCCGGAACCCGCCCCGACAGCATAAAGACCAGGCCCCCAAGGGTGTCGATCTCTTCTTCGTCCACGTCCTCATGGCCCGTCAGCGAGCGGCCGATCTCAGACTCGAACTCCTGCAGCGGCGTGCGCGCCTGCGCAATATAACAGCCGGGCTTTTCCTGCACCCAGGTCTGGTCTTCGCCGGCGTCATGTTCGTCTTCGATTTCACCGACGACCTGTTCGATCAGATCCTCAATGGTCACAATGCCGTCGACACCGCCATATTCATCGATCACCAGCGCCATATGCCGCCGCTCGGCCTGCATTTTGGTCAACAGAACCCCGATGGGCATGGAGGGCGGCACAAACAGCAGCGGACGCAGCATCGTGGTGAGGTCAAAAGCCCCATCCGCCCCATTGAACCCATGGGTCAGGGCAAAATCCTTGAGATGCGCAAAGCCCAGCGGCGTGTCCAGCGTGCCTTCGTAGACGGGCACACGTGTAAAGCCGCTGTCGCGGAACACTTGGACCAGTTCATCCTTGGGGATATTGGCGGGCACCGCCACGATCTCGGCCGAAGGGATGGCCACATCTTCGACCCGCATACGCCGCAGGTTCAGAAGGCCCGGTTTCACGTCCGAGGAGTTATCCGCCCCACGGGGCTCTGCCACATCTGGTTCCTCCAGAGGGGTGATATTTCCAAAGACCCGTTGCAAGAAACTTGGACGTACACCGTTCTTTTCGGTTTTGGTCCGAGAGGCCGTCAAAACCGCCTCTGATCCTACTGTTGTCTCGTTCAGCAGCGCGCCCTGCGCTGCGTTAGAACTGCCGTCTGCGTCGCCCATCTTTCCTATCCGTTGCGGGTCTGGATCAACTGCCAGCGCCCGTGTCTTCATTATATGGGTCGGCGATACCCATTTTGCCAAGTATTTCGACCTCAAGATCTTCCATGAGCGTGGCATCGCCGTCACGGATGTGATCATAGCCCAAAAGATGCAAAGTTCCGTGAACAATCAAATGGCGGACATGATCGCTGAACGATTTTCCCGCCTCCTGCGCCTCGCGCTGACAGGTCTCATAGGCAATCGCAATGTCGCCAAGCGCGGCATCGCCCATGAAATCCACCTCTGGACGGGCCGGATCGCCGCCTTCTTCCTCGGCTGCAAGCTCTTGGGCGGGCCAGCTTAAGACATTGGTTGCTTTATCTTTTTCACGAAATTCCGCATTCAGCTCTGCAATGCGGTCGTCATTGCAGGCCAGCAGGCTGACCTCCCAATCCAGATCCTCGACCCGCAGGCGGGTCAGTGCAGCAGCAATCGCGGCCTCCGCATGGCTTTCCAGATCCGCATCTTCCCAGCGCGGGTCTTCGACAACAATATCGAGAATCATCACTCAGCCCTCATCCACCCCGACGATACGTCGTGGTTATTCAACTTTGCTCAGCTCATTGACAACCCAAGTAAGCCCCAGATCCGCGGTTGCGGCGCGGCAGGCCTGCAAGTGCGGAGACTGCAGATGCGCCTCCAGATGCGCGCGGCTTTCCCATTCTTCAAAGAACAGAAAGAGACAGGGATCGTTGTTGTCGGCATAGAAGTCGTAAAACAGGCAGCCCGCCTCGGCGCGGGTGGGCGCCAGCAGCTTGGTCATTTCTGCGCGGGTTTGGTCTTCGGTGCCGGACACAGCGCGCACCTGAGCAAGAATGGTCAGAGCCATAGGCAGGGTTCCTTTTGTTATCCGTCCCATATCACGTTGGGCAGGAATGGAAAGCCTCTGCCGGACCAGCCTGCAAATCGCCACCGCCCCATTGTGGGGCAGCGGCACAGTGCTTAGGCCAAGGGTTCATCCGCCTCATAGGCTTTGATGATCGCCGCCACCAGCGGATGGCGCACCACGTCATCAGCCGTGAAATAGTTGAAGGAAATCCCTTTGATCCCCTCCAGCAGACGTTCCGCATCGCGCAGACCCGAAGTCACGCCGCGCGGCAGGTCGACCTGGCTGCGGTCACCGGTGATCACCATGCGCGATCCCTCCCCCAGCCGGGTCAGGAACATTTTCATCTGCATGGTGGTCGCATTCTGCGCCTCGTCCAGCACCACAAAGGCATTGGACAGCGTGCGTCCGCGCATAAAGGCCAGCGGCGCGATCTCGATGGTTTTTTCTTCCTTCAGCTTGGCCAACTGCTTGCCCGGAAGGAAATCATTCAGCGCGTCATACAGCGGCTGCATGTAGGGGTCGACTTTTTCTTCCTGCGTGCCGGGCAAGAAACCAAGCCGTTCGCCCGCTTCAACCGCAGGACGACAGAGGATGATCTTGTCGACGTGACCTTGGATGAACATCGACACGCCCACCGCCACCGCCAGATAGGTCTTGCCGGTGCCCGCCGGGCCAATGCCAAAGGCCATCTCATTTTCAAAGAGGTTTTTGACATAGGCCTTCTGCGCATCCGTGCGCGGCTCGACCAGTTTTTTGCGAGTCTTGATTTCTACCGGCCCGCCCGAGAACATCTCGAGCTGGTCATCGGGGGTTTCGTCTTCTTCGTCCGAGCGATCAAGACGCAGTTCGCGATCAATGTCCGCCGCTTCAACGGTTTTGCCCGCCTCTAGACGATCATAGAGCGTTTCCAGCAGGTTGGCCGTGCGTTCGGCCAATGCCTCGTCTTCGGCGACCACAATCAACTGGTTGCCACGTTGAGGGATTTGTACACTGAGGCGGTTTTCAATCTCGGTGAGGTTCCGCCCATGTTCCCCGCAAAGGTCCATCAAAAGGCGGTTGTCGGGAAATTCCAGCACCAATTCATTCATTGGCGGGCCCCAAGGAAAGCTTGGGGAATCAAGGCACTTGCGACCAAGTGGATCTCCTGTCGTGTCGTTTGTCCCTTCAGTCTGCATGGGCAGGCAGGCAGGTGCAAGCCGCAGCGCGGCATTTTCATGCAAACGCCACAAAAAACGGGCACTCCCAAGGGAAGCGCCCGTATTTTTTCATAGCAATCGGTTTGCGATTAGATCGGATCCGCGAAGGTCGAGCCCTTCTTGAAGGCACCGACAGCCGTTTCGCGCGGCAGGTCGCTGTTGCAGACCGGTTTGCCATCGGGCGTGCGGCGCAGGTCCGCATAGCCTTCGACGCCATCGTCAATGATCCAGTGTTCGCAGCCAACCGGATCCACCCAGATGCCTGCGGTCAGGTTCGACAGGTCATTGTTGCCGCCATCAAAGATGTTCTGGTCGATGGTTTTATTGGACACATCGCCACAGGCAGACACAGCCAGCATCAGCCCAAGCCCGGCGGTCAATTTGATCATGTTCATCCGCTCTCTCCTTGATCAGCGCAGGCAGTAGATTTCAACGCGGCGGTTCTCGGCCATGTTCTTGGCAGAGTTGTTCGGCTTGCGCGGATCACGTTCGCCGTAGGCGCGCACATCGGCAACCCGTACACCGCTCACCGTCCGGGCGATCTTGGCCACCGCATTGGCACGGCGCTGCGACAGGGCGATATTGTATTCATCAGACGCGCGGCTGTCGGTGTGGCCGGCGATCACATAGGCACGGGTATTGGCGCGGGTCTTTTCAAAGAATTCGACAATCCGTTTGCGGTGTGTCGAATTGATATAATGCTTGTCGGTCGCAAAGAACTGGTCGGTCGGCATCATGCCACACAGCTGGCCCAAACGGCAGACAGGTTTGCCATCAGGCGTCACATGCGGCGTCATATAGCCTTCCGCACCATCGTCCATCACCCAGTGTTCACAGCCATCCGGGTCAACCCAGATGGTCGGCGAATAGCGTTCACCTTTGATGGTCCGTGTTTCTTGCGCCGCAGCGGGCGCAACCAGTGCAACTGTGGTCGCAACCGCAATGGCCGACAGCGCAAGTTTCTTCATTTCGTTCAACACAACAGGCATCCTCTAAAGCCGATTCCCCCAAAAGGGCCGCGCCCCGATTTCCGACGACCCATAGTTACGTCCAAATTAGACAATTATTGGTTCAAATAAGAGCGGTTTCCCTTCTTTTTCGCCCTTTTTAGAACCGCCTGTGTCAACACTGCCCAATTAAAACAGCCATTATGACCAATAGGGAAACATTGAACAAAAACGCCCCGGACTCGGTCCGGGGCATTTTAGCGAAATTGAGGATTAACGACTCACCCGGGCAGGCCGCGAGTCGTGACCAATCGGTCAGTCGCGGATCAGTTCGCCTGCCAACGAATTGGCCCCGGACGACACAATGCGCACCCGCGCCAGATCACCAACCGCACGGTCACAATCGGCCACGTGCACCGCGTGCAGGTAGTCGGATTTGCCCACCATCTGGCCCTCGCGGCGGCCAGGCTTTTCAAACAGCACCCCAACCTCGCGGCCGATCATACTGTCCTGCACTTCGCGCTGCTGCTTGTTCAGCAGGGCCTGCAGGCGTTGCAAACGGTCATCGGCCTCGGCCTGATCCACCAGCGGACGCTCTGCCGCAGGCGTACCCGGCCGGGTCGAATATTTGAAGGAATAGGCAGTGCCGTATTTCACTTCTTCGATCAGATCCAGCGTCGCCTGAAAATCCTCTTCGGTCTCTTCCGGGAAACCGACAATAAAGTCGCCCGAGATCAGAATATCCGGACGTGCCGCGCGAATGCGCTCGATCAGACGGATATAGCTCTCGGCGGTGTGGCTGCGGTTCATACGTTTGAGGATCTTGTCCGATCCCGCCTGAACCGGCAGATGCAGATACGGCATCAGCTTGTCGCAGGTGCCATGGGCCTCGATCAGATCATCGAGCATGTCATTGGGGTGCGACGTGGTATAGCGGATCCGCTCCAGCCCATCGATCTTGTCCAGCTCCCAGATCAGCTGCGCCAGCGTCAGATCACCGCTTGCCCCCGCACCGTGATAGGCGTTGACGTTCTGCCCCAACAGCGTGATCTCGCGCACGCCGCGTTCGACCAGATCCTGCGCTTCGGTCAGGATGCGTTCCGCCGGGCGCGACACTTCGGCACCACGGGTATAGGGCACCACGCAGAAGGCACAGAATTTGTCACAGCCTTCCTGCACGGTCAGAAACGCGGTCGGGCCACGCTTTGCCTTGGGGCGGCTTTTGAGCTTCTCGAACTTGTCTTCTTCGGGAAAATCCGTGTCGAGCACCTTTTCCCCCTTGCCCGCCTTGGCTTCCATTTCCGGCAGGCGGTGATAGCTCTGCGGGCCAACAACCAGATCGACCATCGGCTGACGGCGCATGATCTCTTCGCCCTCGGCCTGGGCCACACAGCCCGCAACACCGATTTTCAGGTCGGGCTTTTCCGCCTTCAGACCCTTGAACCGGCCCAGTTCCGAATACACCTTCTCGGCCGCCTTTTCGCGGATGTGGCAGGTGTTCAGCAAGATCATATCCGCATCATCAGGGCTTTGTGTTTCCACATAGCCCTGCCCGCCCAGCGCCTCGGACATGCGTTCGCTGTCATAGACGTTCATCTGGCAGCCATAGGTCTTAATAAAGAGCTTTTTGGGCTCGGAGGCTTTCGGCGCGGTCATTGCGGAGATACCTTTTCGGGACGGAAAGAAACAGCGGAGGCGTTTATCGCGGAAACGGCCCACTTGCAATGGAGCTGCGGATAACCGATTTTGCCTGAAAAGGCCAGAAGGCTCTCAAAGCGCGAAACGACGGGGCAGACATGCGGTACAACTCTCTCGAGGATTTCCTCGCCAAGGGCAAAGCCCTCTTGGCCAAAGGCCCGGTCGCCCTGATCTTTGCCGAAGATGATGTCGAGGTCGCCTCGACCCTGCGCCACCATCTCGACCTCGGCTTTGTGCATGTGGTCGCCTTTATGCCGGACAGTTTTGACCTGCCCGCAGAACTGGCAGATCTGCTCCACCGGGTGCCCTATGAATGTGGCCTGCCCAGCAATGTCTTCACCGCCATCAACAAGGTGATTGTAGCCGCCGCCCCCACCTGCTGGCTCTATTACTGCTACAACGCGGAATACCTGTTCTTCCCCTTCAGCGAGACCCGCAGCGTGCGGGAACTTCTGACCTTCCACGCCGAAGAACGCCGCGCTGCCATGCTGACCTATGTGGTGGATCTCTATGCGCCGGACCTAGAAGCCGCCCCCAATGCCGTCTCCCTGCAGGATGCCATGCTGGACCGGTCTGGGTATTACGCGCAGGCCCGTGTGCACCCCGTCACCCACAAGCCGCTGGAACGCCAGCTGGATTTCTTTGGCGGCCTGCGCTGGCGTCTCGAAGAACATGTCCCCTGGACCAGCCGCCGCATTGACCGCATTTCCCTGTTCCGCGCCAAAGCAGACCTGACCCTCGCCCCAACCCATCAGTTCAGCGACCCCGAGTACAACACCTATGCCTGCCCCTGGCACCACAACCTGACGGCCGCCGTGTGCTCTTTCCGCGCCGCCAAGGCGCTGCGCCGCAATCCGGGATCGCGCGACGCCATCACCACACTCGCCTGCCGCAATTCGGTGCCTTTTGAGTGGACCTCGCGCCAGCTTCTGGACCTCGGCCTGATGGAACCGGGACAGTGGTTTTAACCTAGATGGCAGAATTTTTGTTCGGCGCTGGTTTCTTTGTGATTTTGGGTTTCTTTGTGATTTTGCCCACTTTGTGCTGGGCGCCTGCGCTTGTTCCGCATGGTCTCGCGCGTCGCAACGGCCGCAGGATGCCTCTGTTTTCGGCGCTATACTATCAGGTGGCAGCCTTCATTGCGGCCGTGGGCCTCACGCTTGGCGCCCTGTCGGTCGCCTGGTCTCAAAAGCACAGAACTCAGCACCACATCCTCCGCTGGGCGGTTTTTCCAACATTGCTGTGCGGCTGAGCCGTCGCGCTTGGCCTCACCAGCCTGATTGTAGAACAGGAAATTGCAGATCGCGCCTAAATGGCAGGCCTATCCTGCCTGAAGACTGCGGGCTTTCTTGCAAATCTTCGAGGAGCGCACAGCGGAGGGTTCGCAGACATGCATGCAACTGCCATCCGCGGCAGCGAGTTTCTGGCATGGAGCTACAGAGAACGGGCCTTCTACGTCCGCTTCACAGCCCAAAAGGATCTCACCTGCACAGGACATAAATGACGCACAGCGTGTTTCTTTTGGCCCCAAATACTCCGGGGTGAATGCGCGGCACGCGCAGAGGGGCAGCGCCCCTTCAAATCGCAACTGAAAAAATCAGCCCTTTTTGCGCAGACGGATCACCACATCCACAGATGCGATCTCCATGCCTTCCGGCGGCTCTGGCAGGGATTGAATCACCAATTCGTCCGACGGCGCATCGGTCACGCGGCTGTCGCCTTCCCAGTAGAAATGCGGGTGGTCGTGCACATTGGTGTCGAAATAGCTTTTCGACCCATCGACGGTGATTTCCTGCAACACTCCCGCATCACAAAAAGCGCGCAGCGTATTGTAGACCGTCGCCAGCGACACAGAGGCCCCATCGGTCTTGGCCGCCTCAAACAGGCTCTCAGCGGTCACATGCCGATGCTGTCCGTCCCCCACAAGAAGCGCCGCCAATGTCACGCGCTGACGGGTCGGACGCAGTCCGGCATCGTTCAGCCAGCGGTTGGCGTTTTCCTCATAGGTGGGGTGCATAGGCGCGCGTCCTGCCTTGTTTCAGGTGAGTCTTTCTCGGATTTATATGGGAGTTTGCGAATGAGTTTCAATCAAAATCACAGGCCGCACGTTATACAGTAACAGTGCGCTACATCAATATAGTTGACGTAGCTGCCCTTGCAGGACCCGCTGCCCCGGTGCTAATGGGATCTCCACATATCAACACTGACTGTCAGGAGAAGGCCCAGCATGGCCCAATACCCCACGAGCTTTGACAAGGACGACCTGCTGAAATGCGCCCGTGGCGAATTGTTCGGCCCCGGCAATGCGCAGCTGCCCGCGCCGCCGATGCTGATGATGGACCGCATCACCGAAATCTCCGGCGACGGCGGCGAACATGGCAAAGGCCATGTGATCGCAGAATTCGACATCACCCCGGACCTTTGGTTCTTTGACTGCCATTTCCCGAACAACCCGATCATGCCCGGCTGTCTTGGTCTGGATGGCCTGTGGCAGCTGACCGGCTTCAACCTCGGCTGGCGCGGCTGGCTGGGCCGCGGCTACGCGCTGGGTGTGGGCGAGGTCAAACTGACCGGCATGGTCCGCCCCGACCGCAAAATGCTGACCTACCGCGTGAACTTCACCAAAGCGGTGCAAACCCGCCGCCTGACCATGGGCGTGGCCGATGGCATTGTCGAAGCCGACGGTGAGGTGATCTATCAGGTCAAAGACATGAAAGTGGCGCTGAGCGAGAGCTAACGCGCCCCCGCTTTCCTTTGCGACACCATCTGAAAGAGGCCCCCGGGCCTCTTTTTTTGTGGCCGCACGTTTTTCTCGCCCTCTGCTTCGCAAAATCCCCCTATGCTGACGCAGCGCACAGTAGCGCACAGCAGCGAAGGAGGCCGTATGACATGCCGGTTGGAACAAAACTCAATGGGACGCTGCGTCGGTTCATCGAAAGCCAAAAGGTCTTCTTTGTGGCCACGGCAGCGGCAGACGGGCGCGTCAACCTCTCTCCCAAAGGGGCCGACACGCTGCGAGTGATCGACGACTCGCACCTGCGCTGGCTCAATCTCTCGGGCAGCGGCAATGAAACCGCTGGCCATATCGCGCAGCTCAATCGCATTACAATGATGTTCTGCGCCTTTGAAGGCGACGCCCTCATTCTCCGGGTCTACGGCACAGCCAAGGTCATTCACCCCCGCGACCCATCCTGGCACGACAGCACGGCCAACTTCCCTGCGCTCGCAGGCAGTCGTCAGGTGTTCGAGATCACCATCGACACGGTTCAAACCTCTTGCGGCACCGGCGTGCCCTACATGCCCTTTCAGGCGGACCGCTCAGAAACAGAGCTGCTGCCCTATTACGAAGAGATGGGCCCCGACGGGGTCGAGGCCTATTGGCGCAAGAAGAACATGGTCACCATTGATGGTTTTGACACAGGGTTGTTTGACGACGGCGACTAGACCACCGATCAGCGAAAGATGATGTCATTGCCCCGGTTGGCTAAGCCGATGAGCGGCCGGTGGGCGAGGTCAAACCGACCTGCGCCGCCCCGACCGCTGCCGCAGACCTTCCGCGTGAACTGCACCAAAGCGGTGCACACCCGCCGCCTGACCATGGGCGTGGCCGATGGCGAAATAATCCAACAGGTCAAAGACAGGAAGGTGGCGCTGTCTGAGAGCTAAGACCGAGAGCTGATCTATAGTGTTCAAAGGGCTCTGCGGTATTCCCTTTCTGGATCGTGCGGTCTCACAAAAACCTTTTGTTGCGCGACAAACACCCGATCCAGATCTGTCACTATGGTCAGCGTGCATTCCAACTGCATTGAGGAAACGCGCCGTGCGGCAAGTTCGGCCTTTGCGATCCAGTCAAGCGGCAAACCGCGGCGTCGGCACTGCGCAGCGAGATTGGCTTGCCAATCCCTGTTCAATTGCTGAAAAGAAATCGGAACACGACCGCCGGGTTTAAGGTCAAAAAGTAGACGATCCTCTGCGGGTTCCTCCAGCGCTCGCTGCAGTTTCCCCAACGCCCAATAGCCATCTAGGTTATTGTTGCGACTGACAAAACTGCCAAGCAGATCGTTACAAAGGCCTTGAAGGTCCTTACGTCGCCCCATGTCTTTCCCTTTTTCCTTCGAGCCTGCTGAAAGTTTCAAATAGCTGAGCGCTTTAACCGTTTTCAATGGTGGCAGGCAGGTGTAAATCCAACTGATTTGCTAGTCCAAAGGTGTGCTCAAAACCTTTGGGCGACGTCTACCAAGTTCATCGACGGTCTCTGAACGCTCACCTTGGCTTCCGAAGTATTCGCGAGACGATCGTCGCCCAGTTCGATCTTCAACAGTTACGACAAAACGGTTTCCGTCGGGGTCAGCGATGAAACGCACCAAAAGAGCTTTGTAGTCGGCGACATCGACATTGTGCTTCTCACAAAACTCCGGAAGAGCTTTTGCAAACGACGGCAAGGCCTGCGCAACTTCTCCCTCTGGATAAGCCCCCTGCACTTCTCCTGAAAGAAAGTCCGCAACCAAATAACCGTTTTTGTTGGATTCAGCCTCAGCAAAGACGTGCGTATGAATGACTCTATTCGGCACGACAAAACTTAAACCGCCAGCCATTGAGACGGCGTAGTTGTGCGCGACACCGTGAAGCTTGTTGTGTTTCATGCTATGCACACTAGTTGGAGAACGCACCGTAGCACAGTATGCAATTCCTAACTGGTCTCCGAACAGCGCCCCCCCTTCCCACCTTGCACCTCAGCCCCTCAATGCCTAGTAAGACATAAGCAGTTTAAGGGAGTGCACGTATGCGTCGTGTCGTCGTCACCGGTCTGGGGATTGTCTCCTCCATCGGGAACAACGCAGAAGAGGTCACCGCCTCTCTGCGCGCCGGAAAATCCGGTATTGTCGCCAGCGAATCCATGGCCGAGCACGGCTTTCGCAGCCAGATCGCGGGTACGCTGAAAATTGATGTTTCTGAACATGTCGACAAACGCACCCTGCGCTTCATGGGCGCCGGTGCGGCTTATGCCCATATTGCCATGGGTCAGGCGATTGCCGATGCGGGCCTCAGCGAAGAGCATGTGGTGAACGAACGCACAGGTCTGGTGGCTGGTTCTGGTGGTCCGTCGACCTCTGCCATGCTGACCGCGCATCAGACCGTGCTGAAAACCGGCGCGACCAAGCGGATTGGCCCGTTTGCGGTGCCGAAATGTATGTCCTCCACCATCTCGGCGAACCTTGCGACCGCCTATAAGATCAAGGGCATCAACTACTCCATCACCTCGGCGTGTTCCACATCGCTCCATTGCATCGGCAACGCGGCCGAGCAGATCATGATGGGCAAGCAGGACATTATGTTTGCCGGCGGCGGTGAAGAGCTGGACTGGACCCTGTCCTGCCTGTTCGACGCCATGGGCGCGATGTCGTCCAAGTACAATGACACCCCCGACAAAGCCTCGCGCGCTTTTGATCAGGACCGCGATGGGTTTGTGATCTCTGGCGGTGGCGGCATTGTGGTTCTGGAAGATCTGGACCACGCACTGGCCCGCGGGGCCAAGATTTACGCCGAAGTCACCGGCTTTGCTGCGACCTCGGATGGTCATGACATGGTGGCCCCGTCTGGTGAAGGCGGTGAGCGCGCCATGCGTCTGGCGCTGTCCACCCTGCCCGAAGACCGCAAAGTGTCCTACATCAACGCCCACGGCACCTCGACACCCGTCGGCGATGTTGGCGAAGTGGAAGCCGCGCGCCGTGTGTTCGGCGAAGGCTATGTGCCGCCGATTTCCTCGACCAAATCCATGACCGGCCACGCGCAAGGCGCGGCGGGCGCGCTGGAGGCGATCTTCTGTCTGCTGATGCTGGACGGCGATTTCATTACCCCATCGATCAATGTCGACACCCTCGCCGAAGGCATCCTGCCCGGCGAAGTGGCAACGGATTACGTTGAAAACGCAGGCCTCGACAGTGTGATGACCAACAGCTTCGGCTTTGGCGGCACCAATGGCTCGATGGTTTTGAGCAAATATAAAGGATAAAACCATGACCGGATTATTGGCCGGAAAACGTGGCCTGATCATGGGCGTTGCCAACGACCGTTCCATCGCCTGGGGCATTGCCAAAGCGATGAGCGAAGCAGGCGCGGAGCTGGCCTTCACCTATCAGGGCGAGGCCTTCGGCAAGCGTCTCGCGCCGCTGGCAGAATCTCTGGGCAGCGACTTTATGGTCGATGTGGATGTCACCGATGATGCCTCGCTGGACACCGCCTTTGCCCAACTGGGCGAACGCTGGGACAGCATTGATTTCGTCGTGCACGCGATTGCCTATTCCGACAAGAACGAGCTGACGGGCCGGATCCTCGACACCACCCGCGCGAACTTCAAGAACTCCATGGATATCTCTGCCTATTCCTTCATCGAGGTCGCACGCCGTGCGTATCCGCTGATGAAAGACAAAGGCGGCAGCCTCTTGACGCTGACCTATGGTGGCTCCAACCGCGTGACGCCGAATTACAACGTCATGGGTGTGGCCAAGGCCGCGCTGGAAAGCGCGACGCGCTATCTGGCCAATGATCTGGGCCCCGAAGGCATCCGCGTCAACGCGGTCTCTCCGGGTCCGATGAAAACCCTGGCCGGTGCTGCGATTGGCGGTGCGCGCAAGACCTACAAGCACACCGAACAGAACGCCCCGATGCGGTCCAATGCGACCCTCGAAGCGGTTGGCGGCACTGCGGTGTATCTGGCGTCGGACGCTGGCGCTTGCACCACCGGTGAGGTCATCCACGTCGACGGCGGCTTCCACGTGCTGGGCATGCCGCAGCAGGAAAACCTCTGATTTCAGAGATATAACTCAAAAAGAAAACGCGCCCCAAAGGGCGCGTTTTTTAGTGCGGCGGGCGCAAAGCCTTAGGCTTCAATCGCAACCAGCTCCACGTCAAAAATCAGGTCCTGACCTGCCAGCTCGTGGTTGGCATCCAGCGTGACGGTCGCCTCGTCAAATTCAACGATGGTGACGGGCAGCATGTGGCCTTCGGGGGTCTGCATCTGCAGCTGCAGGCCAACCTCAACGGGAATATCCTCGGGGATGCCTTCGCGCGGGATCGCCTGACGCATTGCCGGGTTGATCGGGCCGTAAGCCTCGGCGCAGGGGATATCCAGCACCTTTTTGTCGCCCACTGCCATGCCCGCAATACCTGCATCCATGCCTTCGATCACATGGCCAGCGCCCAGAGTGAATTCCAGCGGGTCACGTCCCTCAGAGCTGTCAAACACGGTGCCATCACGCAGTGTACCGGTGTAGTGGATGCGAACCTTGTCGCCTTCTTTCGCAGCGCTCATTGCCTGCTCCCTTCGGGATTGTAAAAATTGAAGGGTCGAACCCTAAGTCGAATTCCCCGAGAGTAAACCCGTATCAACACATTTTTTGCGTACCCCACCCCGCAAACCTGTGCCAAGCTTGCCACAACAAAGGAGGCCCCATGCCCGTTTCCACATGCGTTTTCGATGCTTACGGCACCCTGTTTGATGTCACCGCAGCCGCGCGGGATGCGGCAGCAGATCCCGCCTTTCCGGAACTGGAAACCACCTGGACCCAGCTGGCGGCCCAATGGCGCCTCAAACAGCTCGAATACACCTGGCTGCGCGCGCTCAGCAATCGGCACACGGATTTCTGGCAGGTGACGCAAGACGGGCTCGATTGGGCGCTGGAGGCCGCGGGTCTGGCGGATCGCCCAGCGCTGCGCCAGCGGCTTCTGGATCTGTACTGGCAGCTTGCCGCCTACCCCGAGGTCAGGGCCGTGCTGGACACGCTGAAAGAAGCCGGACTCAACACCGCGATCCTGTCGAACGGATCCCCCGACATGCTGAACGGCGCGGTGCACTCGGCGGGCATCGGCCCCCTTCTGGACGATGTATTATCCGTGGAAACGGTCGGCATCTTCAAACCCGCACCGCAGGTGTATGATCTTGTCGTTACCCGTTTTGGGGTTGCACCCGACGAGGTGCTGTTCGTGTCCTCCAATGGCTGGGACGCGGGCTGCGCGGCGGATTTCGGGTTCACCACCGCTTGGGTCAACCGCGCAGGCCAACCCGTGGACAAGCTGCCCGGGCAACCCGACTTTATCCTCGACGACCTGACCCGCATTCCCGAAATCGCCCTGTCGCGATAACCCCGTTTGGCCCTCCCCTGCCGGACAAAAAGGACACCTTGTTCATGAGCACATTCCAAACCGCCGACGGGCTGGCGCTGTATTTTGACGAAAGCGGCTCGCCAGATGGCACGCCCGTGATCTGCCTGCCCGGCCTGACCCGCGACGGGCAGGATTTCCGTTATCTGCGCCCGCATCTGAAAGACTACCGGGTGATCTGCCTCGATTTTCGCGGGCGCGGTCGGTCGCAATATGCCGACGACATAATGACCTACTCCGTGCTGCAAGAGGCGCAGGATGTGCTGGCTCTGATGGACCACCTCGGGCTGGAGCGCGCTGCGATCATTGGCACGTCGCGCGGGGGGCTTGTGGCCATGACGCTGGCAGCCGTCGCGCTGGATCGGCTGTCTGCCGTGATCCTCAATGATGTGGGGCCCGAGATTGCACCCGAGGGGATGGCGCGGATCTTTGACTACCTTGGTCGCCGCCCCGCTGCCAAAACCCACGCCAAAGCCGCCGCCTCGATCGAACTCGCGCTGGGGCAGGATTTTCCCGGGCTGCCACGGCAACGCTGGTTGGAAGATGCGCAGACGTTCTATGATGAAACCGACGATGGCCTTGCCTTGCGGTATGACCCCAAACTGCGCGACGCGCTGCTGGCGCAGATCGCCGCCCTTGCCGACATGCCCGAACCGCCCAGCCTGTGGCCGGGGTTTGAGGCGTTGGGCAGCCTGCCCTGTGGCACCATCCGCGGCGCGTTTTCTGACGTTCTGAGTGGTGAAACCTTCGCCGAGATGAAAGCCCGCCTGCCGCAAATGCACATGGTGGAACTGCCCGATCGCGGCCATGTGCCCTACCTCGACGAAGCGGCCGCGCTGGCCCTGATTCACACTGTTCTGGAAGACATCGAATGACCAATATCGCAATGATCGAGGCCGCCGCCGCGCGCCTGAAGGGCCACGTGCGGCGCACCCCGCTTTTGTCCTCGCCCTTTCTGGACGAGATCGCAGGCCGCCGCCTGTTCCTGAAGGCGGAAAACCTGCAACATACGGGATCGTTCAAGTTTCGCGGTGGCTGGGCTGCTGTCTCTGCCCTGTTGCCTGAGGCCCGCGCCAAAGGCGTCATCGCCTTTTCCAGCGGCAACCACGCACAAGGGGTGGCCTTTGCTGCGCAGGCGCATGGGGTCCCGGCCGTCATTGTCATGCCTGCGGACGCGCCGCGCCTGAAGATCGACAACACCCGTGCGATGGGCGCTGAGGTTGTCCTTTACGACCGCGCAGGTGGCGAAAGCCGCGAAGCCGCCGCCGCGCCCTATGTGCAGGGCCGGGGGCTGACCCTGATCAAACCTTACGACGAACCCGAAGTCATCGCCGGACAGGGCACCACCGGTCTTGAGATCGCGGAACAGGCCGCTGAGGTTGGCGTCAGCACAGCCGACGTTCTGGTCTGCTGTGGCGGTGGTGGGCTGGCCACGGGCATTGCACTGGCGCTTGAAGATCGCGCCCCCGGTCTGCGCGTCCGCCCGGCGGAACCTAAGGGCTTTGACGATATGGCGCGGTCTTTGGCAAGCGGTCAGGCGGAAAGCAACCCAAGCCAGACCGGCTCTATCTGCGACGCGATCCTGACGCCAGCCCCCGGCACCCTCAGCCTGCCGGTGCTGTCCCGTCTGGCAGGACCCGGTCTGGTCATCAGCGATGACGAGGCGCTAGAGGCCATGGCGCTGGCGTTTAAGCACCTGAAGGTGGTGCTGGAACCCGGCGGCGCCGTGTCCTTTGCCGCCGCCCTGTTCCGCAAGGATCAGATCGCGGGCGACGCGGTGATCGCCGTGGCCACGGGCGGCAATGTCGACGCCGATGTCTATGCCGAGGCTCTGCGCCGCTTTGGCTGAAGCTGTTTGCGCTTGGCGTGAGGCCGCCATACATTGCAGCGCGATTTATCGGAGCACGACATGGCACTTGCGGATCTGGGCGACGTCCAGCTGAACTATGAAATTGATGGCGACCCCTCGGGCGCGCCGGTGGTTTTTGCCCATGCGCTGGGGACGAACCTGGCGATCTGGGACAAGGTCGTCGCCGCCCTGCCCGAAGGTCTGCGCCTGATCCGCTATGACCTGCGCGGCCATGGACAGTCCTCGGTGCCCGAAGGGGCCTATTCCATGGGGATGATGGTGCGCGACGCCGAACGGCTGATGGGGTTTCTCGAGGTCAAAGACGCCTGTTTTGTCGGCATCTCTCTGGGTGGCATGATCGCGCAGGGGCTGGCGGTCAAACGGCTGGATCTGGTGCGGGCGCTGGTGCTGTCCAATACCGCCGCCAAGATCGCCACGCCCGAAATCTGGCGCCGACGGATGGAGACGATCGAGGCCAAGGGCATTTCCGCCATTTCAGCCGAGACAATCGAACGCTGGTTCCCCCGCGCGTTCCGCACCTCACCCGAGGCCCTGCGCTGGAAAGAGGTGTTAGAGGGCACCTCGCAAACCGGCTATCTTGGGGCCTGTGCAGCGATTGCGGGCACCGATTTCTACACCCCCACCGCCAGCCTGCGTCTGCCGACCATGGGGATTGGCGGTTGGGATGATGGATCGACCCCGCCGGATCTGGTGCGCGAAACCGTGGACCTGATCCCCGGCAGCCAGTTCGCCCTGATGCGCAAGACCGGCCACCTGCCCTGCATTGACCAGCCGCAGGCCTATGCGGATCTGCTGTCGGTCTTCCTGCGCGAAACCGGACATCTTGTCTGATCTACTGCTGATCCACGGCTCCTGTCACGGGGCCTGGTGCTGGCGCGACCTGCTGCCAGAGCTGGCGCAGCGGGGACATAGCGCCCGTACTCTCGACCTGCCGGGGCATTATGATGGCCGCGCGCCCGAAACGGTGACACTCGAAGACACCTGCCGTGCGGTGGCTGAAGCTGCTACATCCGAAACGATCATCGTCGGCCATTCCTGGGGCGGCTTCCCGATCACCGGGGCGCTGGATTTTATGGAAAACGGGCCGCGCGCGCTGGTCTACCTTTGCGCCAATGTGCCCCGCGACGGCCTGTCGGTGGTCGCGGTCCGCAATGCAGGTCCGCGCCAGACCATCGGCGCGGCGGCGCAGAGATCCGCGGATGGGCACAGTTTCTCCATTGCACCAGACGCCGCACCGGATCTGTTCTATCAGGACTGCCCGCAAGAGGTGGTGGACTTTGCCCTGCCGCGCCTTTGCCCCCAGCCGGTCCGGCCACAGCAGACACCGCTGCCTCAGCCCGCGCGCTGGGACGACACGCCCAAAGCCTATATTCGCTGCCTGCAGGACCGGACGATTCCACCCGAATATCAGACAACCATGGCCGCCGCCGTGCCGCCCGAGCTGCGCTTTGACATGGACTGCGGGCATTCGCCGTTCTTTGCCGCCCCGGCGGAGCTGGCGGCGATCCTTGACCGGATCATTGCCGCCCTAGCGAAGCAATAGAAATGCCCCGCCCACCCGTGGCGCGCAGGGCAAACCCAGTTTAGCTGCCTTCCGGGAACCAGACGGCCTCGCCCGCGTCGCCTTCCCAGGTGTCGAAATCACCCAGCGCGCGGTCGATCTTGCTGCGGTTGTTGGCATAGGAATCCGCGCCCAGCGCCAGACGCAGCGGCGGCGTGTCGCTGTCCACCGCCTTTGCAATCATCGCCACGCCCTTCTCCGGGTTGCCGCGCTGGTTGCCATTGAAAGCCTCCGGATAGGCGCGCACCTGACCCACGGTATCGGCGTAAGCATCGATCGAGGTTTCAGCCACCGCCAAAGACCGGTCGAGGAAATCGGTCCGGAACGCGCCGGGTTCCACGATGATCACATTCATGCCCAAGGGCTCCACCTCGGCTGCCAGCGCCTCGGACAGGCCCTCGACCGCGAACTTCGCAGAGGAATACAGACCAAAGCCCGCCCGCCCCATGAACCCAAGGGTCGAGGACAGGTTGACGATGCGCCCGCCCGTGCCTTTGCGCATCAAAGGCAAGGCGGCGCGGGTCATCTCGATCAGGCCAAACAGGTTCACCTCGAACAGCGGGCGGTATTCTTCGGGCGTGGCCTCTTCGACCGCGCCAATCAGCCCATAGCCCGCGTTGTTCACCAGCACGTCCAGCCCACCAAAACGCGCCTCGGTGGCAGCCACAACAGCGGCAATATCCGCCGCTTCGGTCACGTCCAGTTTTGCCACCAGCGCGGTGTCGGGATAGGCGGCGGCCAGCTCGCTCAGCTGTTCGGGGCGACGTGCAGTCAGCACCACATTGTCGCCACGCGCCAGAACATGTTCCGCCAGCGTGCGGCCAAGACCCGTGGAACAGCCGGTAATAAGCCAGGTTTTCATGAAATTTCCTTTCGAAAGTCGGGACGCCAATGCCGGCACAAACAGCAATCACCGCAGCGCGGCATGTGGCGTTGGAGGAGACCCTTGAAGGTAAGTAGCCCGCCGCGCGTTTCAACCATTCCCCCGCCATTGACCGGTTTCCTTCGGATTTTCTGGGTTTAGGGGTTAATCTTCGCGGGGAACGACACGGAACGTCGCTTTTGACCTTGCGAACGTCGCCTCGGCTCGCCACCTAGGGTGCGACCCGAAAAAGGCCCCAGCCGGGGCGCAACAAAACGGACCAAAATCATGAAACTGCAGGACCTCGACGTCATTGTCACCGCCCCGCCCGCACCGGGCTTTGGCGGCCGCTACTGGATCCTGGTGAAGCTCACCACCGACACCGGCATCACTGGCTGGGGCGAATGCTATGCCTCCACCGTGGGCCCGGACGCGATGAAAGCGGTGATCGAGGATGTGTTTGAACGGCACATGCAGGGCGAAAACCCCGAAAACATCGAACTGATGTTCCGCCGCGCCTATTCCTCGGGCTTCACGCAGCGCCCCGACCCCACCGTGATTGGCGCGTTCTCCGGCATGGAGATCGCCTGCTGGGATATCCTTGGCAAGGACCGCGACCGCCCCGTTTATGCGCTCTTGGGCGGCAAGATGAACGAACGCGTGCGCGCCTATACCTACCTGTACCCGCAGGACGGCCACACGCTGCCCGATTTCTGGCACAGCCCGGAACAGGCAGGCGAGGCCGCAGCGGCCATGCTCGCCAAGGGCTACACCGCGATGAAGTTCGACCCGGCAGGCCCCTACACCATCCGCGGTGGCCATATGCCTGCGATGTCCGACATCACCATGTCGGTGAACTTCTGCGCCGCGATCCGCGAGGCGGTGGGCGACAAGGCGGATCTGCTGTTTGGCACCCACGGTCAGTTCAACACCGCGGGCGCGATCCGCATGGGACAGGCGCTGGAGCCCTATTCCCCGCTGTGGTACGAAGAGCCCTGCCCGCCCGATATGATCGAAGACATGGCCCGCATTGCCCGCAATGTGCGCATCCCCGTGGCCTGTGGCGAACGGCTCTGCACCAAGGCCGAGTTTGGCGCGGTGCTGCGTGCTGGCGCGGCCGAAATCCTGCAGCCCGCCTTGGGGCGTGCCGGTGGCATCTGGGAGATGAAGAAGGTCGCGGCCATGGCCGAGGTCTATAATGCGCAGATGGCGCCGCATCTTTATGCGGGTCCTGTGGAATGGGCCGCCAACGTGCATTTCGCCACCTCGATCCCGAACATCCTGATGGCCGAAACCATTGAGACCCCCTTCCACGACGCGCTGATCAAAAGCGCGATCAAAGTTGAGGGCGGCTATATCACCGCGCCCGACGCGCCGGGTCTGGGGATCGAGGTCGACGAAGACCTCGCCCGCGCTCATCCCTACAAAGGCCGCGACCTGCATCTTGGCATGCAGGAAGCCCCCTGTGATTACGCCAACGGGAACCGCTTTGAAGGCGGCGCACCGCCCGCCGAGGAGTGATCCTTCAGGCAACAAACAACACAGGCCGCAGCACCCGCTGCGGCCTTCTTCTTTACCCTAACCACTCGGTCAGCTTGACACGTAGCCCGACACCACCTGCAGCAGCTTGAAGGCTGTGTGGGCATCGTTTTCAACCACGGCGAGGAACTCTTCCTCACCAATCCGCAGACAGGTCAGCGGGGTTTCGGCCACCAGCGACAACGCGCGGGGTTCCTTGCGGATCAACCCCAGTTCCCCCACCAGCGCACCGGGCCCAACCGTGACCACCTGATGCCCCCGCGAGGGTTTTTCGCCCTCTGCGACAGATGCGGTCGTGGGCTGATACAGCCCCGCTTCGCCTTCCAGGATCAGATACACACCATCGGTTGCCGGGTCGCCCTTGTGGAACACGGTGGTGTCGGTCTCTGCCTCGTACCAGCGCGCGCCAAAGGCCAGCAGACGCAGCTGACGGCGGTTGAGGCTGGAAAACAGCGCCGTGCTTTCCAACGCTCGCAGCTTGCGCGACAGATCGGCCGAGGCGGCGCTGTCTTCGCTGGTTGTGCTCTCTTCGGCGCGTTCACTGCGCAAACGCCCGTGGCGCAGCTCAAAGAAGCTGTCGAAACTGTCAGGATCGACAAATTCCGCCTGCAGGAAAATCACCGTGGCATCTGGCAGAAGCGCCCGCAGGTTTTCCCGCATCGCCGCGCGGGTGTCGGCGTCAAAACTCGACAGAGCTTCGTCGAGGATCAAAATATCCGGCGTTTTGATCGTGGCGCGGCAGAAGGCCAAGGGTTCGGCAAAGCTCGCCCCCAATCCTTGCCCGCCAACGGACACCGGCAGGTCAAAGATCAGTTCGACCACCCAATCGCCCAGCCCCGCCTCGAGGATCACATCGCCCACCAGCTTGCGCAGGTCCTCGCCGCGCGCGCCCGCCATATCGGACACGCGGCCAAAGATGGCGTTTTCCAGCACGGTAAAGCCGGGGGCAAAACGCGCATCATCCAGCGGCACAAACAGATCGCCCAGGGTCGCCAGCAGCTCGCGCCCATGCGAAGCCCGCAAGGACAGAATGCGCGTTTCCATTTCCTCGGTGAAGGCGGGGCCAATGGCCTCGGCCGAGATCGAGAACGGCACAATCATCATCTGCGCCAGTTCGCGCGGGGTCAGGCTGGCCGCCCCATGCGACGACAGTTTTTGCACAAGGCTCAGTGTTGCCTCGTAATCCGCGGCCCGCAGACCCAGCTTCTGAAACAGCGGATGCGTGGTGCCATCCATGCCAAAGATCTGGCGCAGCATCTCGACCACTTCCTGGGCCAGTCCCAGAAGGTCACGGTCCAACCCAATGCGGCGCAATGTCTCGAGGAACTCTTCCTGTTCGGCCAGATGTTCAAACGTGATCGGCTCGCGACGGGTGGCATACAGCAGGTTTTCCGCCACCGGCAGGGACGGGTTATACCGATCCGGCGCGTTGAAATGCACAAACCCGTCAAACCCCGCAAGCTCCAGCGCCTGGTGCACCTTGGGGCGCAGCCCCACCAGCGCCTCGGCCAGACGGGGATGGTCCAGCGCATCAAAGCTCAGCTCTGTGCCGCGGCGGAACAGGGTCGTCTGCGACCCGATCCCATCAACCAGCTTCAGCCACCACGCGCGCAACTCGTCCTTGTGGTCAAACCCAGCCAGTTCCGGCGCCACCCAGTCCACCCCAAAGGGATCGGGGCTGTTGCCTGCGCGAATGGCCTTTTGCTGCGCCAGCGGATCACCGCATTCTTCGCGCGGCTCCAGCCGCAAGGGCATCAGCACGTTTTCCCCAAAGGATCCCTGAAACAGCACCGGGCGCGAGGTCGCAAGCCCCATCCGTGCCGCCAGAACCGTCTGATGCAGGCTTCGGATATCATGTCCGGCAAGGCTCAGCTGCCCGCTCGAGGGCAGCACCTCGCGGGTCAGCACCTCGGCCAGCGCCCGCCTGTCTTCTTCTGATGGGGCCAGAATGCCAATCATCTGACCGCCGGGGAAGGTCGCCGTCAGATCCTCCAGCACAAGATTGCCATCCGCATCCCGCACATTGACACCGGCCAGCGCGATATCGCCTTTCAGACGGGTGTCGCGATCCGGCTCCCCGCTCATCAACGCCTCATCGACCATGCCCGGCGGGGCAAACCGTTCCAGGATCACCTCCCAGCGCAGCGACATATCCTGCGTCTGGTTGTAATAGGCCAGCAGCTCTTTCCACGGCGAGGCCAGATCCTTATACGCCGCCAGCGCTGCCACCAGCGCCCCCAGCGACACCTTGCCCTGCAGCACCAGATAGCCGCCCACCGCATAGAAAAAGAACGGCGTCAGCTGGGTAATGAAGTTGTTGAGAAACTTCATGAAGAACTTTTTCTGGTAGATCTCGAACCGAATGTCATAGAGATGCCCCAGACGATCCGTGACCCGCGCCATACGATAGCGCCAGCCGCCATTGACCCGCAGGGTCGACGCCCCAGCCGCGCTTTCGCCAATCTCGGAGGCCAGCGCGCGCACCTGTTTGATCCGCTTTTTGTTCAACTGGTTGATCTGCCGCTGCAACAGCGGGATCAACCAGCCCTGCAAGGGGATCAGCGCCACCGCCGCCAGACCAAACCAGACGTTCTGGGCAAAGAGGAAATACAGAATGGTCAGCATCTGACCCGCCTGCAGCACAGGCTGCGATACGGCATCGCCCATCAGCCCGCCCATGGGTTCGCTTTCGGCGGTGACCATCGACACCAGCTCGCCCTGGCTCACACGTTCGAAATAGGGCTGCGGGAAACGCAGCACCCGCGCGATCAACTGATAGCGGAACCGGCGCAGCATCCGTTCGGCCAGCACACCTTTCATCGTGTTGATGCGCATCTTGGTCAGGCCATGCGCCAGCACGGCCAGCAGGAATCCCCCGCACAGCGCCCACAGATAGGTCAGCTGCGGCACCTGATAGCCAAAGACATCAATCACATCGCTTTGCGCCCCAATGGCGTCATTGATGATGCGCTTGGGCAGTTCCAGCGTCAGATACAAAAGAGGAAAAAGACAGGCGGTGACCGCCAGCAGCACCAGCTGGTCACGGCGAGAGTATTTCCAAATGAATTGGAACAGCGAGCGTTCTATGGGTTTGCTCCAGATCGGCCAGAGTTTTTTAGTCTTCCCTGCCTAGCGCGGCCTGCGCGGCCAAGCAATGGCTGGTAGCGGCAGCATTATCTTTAGGTGTCTCCACTATCACCCACCGTCACATAATGACTCTGTGACCTAGCTCACAGACGACGCAGAGATACGGTTGCGATAGTCAAAAAACCGCCTAAGCTCTGCCGGGCACCCGAACTGCGGTGCAGGGATCGGCAAGCGATCCGAAAGGAGACCGAACAAGTGCCAGAACATGTGGCTGCCGTGCTGCTTCTGATCTTCCTCCTGGAAGCGAAACACATGTTTGCGGATTTCTATCTGCAAACCGCCAAGATGCTTGCCGGACGGTGCAGCTATCTCCATTGGGGGCGGGCCCAGCACGCCGCCGTACATGCGGTGGGCTCGGTGCTTGTCTATTTTTTCATCGGCCTGCTGTTTGGCTGTCCGCTCTGGGTGATGTTCCTGATCCCGGCGCTCGAATGGGTGGTGCATTACCACATCGACTACTGGAAGGGCTGGCACACCCATTGCAAACAGCTCGACCCGTCACAGGGCGCCTTCTGGCGCGCGGTGGGCTTTGACCAGTTTCTGCACCACGTGACCTACATTGGCATGGCCGGGCTTTGGGCCACGGGATTTGCCCAATAAGCAGCCCGCCCAATCGGTCAGGAACGCCCCTCAGCGGCGATAGACAAAACAGCGCCCTTTGACCGCGCCTGCGGGCAATGGCATCTCGTCCAGCGCGTCAAAATACATCCGGTCTGACGACACCATGATCCCGCCCGGCGCCAGCAGCGGCTCCACCAATGGCGAGATCAGCCGCGCAAAAGCATCGTTCTTTTCCAGATTATGCCCGCCAAGATCCGCGTGGATCAGGCTTGCCGTGGCCCCAAACCGGTCCAGCGCCTGCGGCAGGGTCTCTTGCACGTCGCCCAGCACCGTCAGATGATCTGCCGGGATGCTGTCAGGATGCGCTTCTACCGACCGGTCAAAGACATAGACATCCCGTCCGGTGATCCGTTCGCGCATATGGTGAAACGTGCGCCCGTTGCCCAGACCCAGTTCGAACACCGGGCCGTCCATCGCGTCGGTCTCTGCAATGGCAAAGTCGATGCAGGCCCGCTGCGACACCATGCGGTCGATGAAAAGGTCCAGTCGTGTCACCATGGAAAACTTCCTTCAGCTCTGGTTCAAATGTCGTGATGCTGTCGCATGCGCCTAATATGTGCCCCAAGACTACAGGTGGTTAGGGGAAATGTGCGATCAAATTTCCAACAGCGGGCCTTAGGGCGCGAAATCACATTTGACTAAACGGGCAGCCTCGCGCGAAGGTAGCTCAAAAAAAGGGAGACACCGTATCACCATGACTTTGCGCCATTCCTTCGCCCGGCACGGCTGAATGCAGCCACTTTTGTCGGTCGAAAACCTCTCGATCGGTTTTGGGAAATCCGAACCGGTTGTCAGAGATGTGAACTTCTCGGTTTCCGCCGGGGAGACATTGGCGCTGGTCGGGGAAAGCGGATCGGGCAAGACAATCTCTTGCCGCGCCCTGTTGCAGATCCTGCCGCGTGCGGCCCAGATCCGCTCGGGGCGGATGCTGTTCAACCCCAATGGCGATCCCGTTGACCTTGCCACGCTGAGCAGCCGCAAGCTGCGCCATATTCGCGGCAACCGCATTGCGATGATCTTTCAGGAACCCATGCGGTCGCTGTCGCCGCTGCATAAGATCGGCAATCAGGTGGCCGAGGCGCTGAAACTGCATGGCCGGATTTCGGACAGCGACGCCAAGCGCCGCGTGCTGGAGCAATTCGAACGCGTCGGCTTCCCCAATCCCGACCGCACCTGGCGGTCCTATCCCTTTGAACTCTCTGGCGGAATGCGTCAGCGCGCGATGATCGCCATGGCCATGGTGGCCAAGCCCGACCTGCTGATCGCCGACGAACCGACAACCGCGCTGGATGTGACCACACAGGCGCAGGTGCTGGGGCTGATGAAAGAGCTGCAGCAGGAAACCGGCATGGCGATGATCCTCGTCACCCATGATCTGGGCGTTGTGGCCAATATGGCCGAACAGGTCGTGGTCATGCACAAAGGCCGGGTGATGGAGGCAGGCCCCGCCGCCCCGATCCTGCGCGCCCCCGCACACCCCTATACGCAGAAACTGTTCCACGCCGCGCCCAAGATCCCCGATCCGGTGGCCCAGGACCGCCCCGTGGAACGGGATCTGATCCTTGAAATGCGCGATGTGGCCAAGACCTTTACCATGCGCGCAGGCAAGGCCTGGGCCGCACCACAGAAGGTGCAGGCCTGTGCCGGGCTCGACTTTTCCCTCCCGCGCGGCAAGACACTGGCGATCGTTGGCGAAAGTGGCTCGGGCAAAACCACCGCCGCCCGCATCGCCCTGGGGGCCGAGGCCCCGGACGCAGGTGGGCAGGTTCTGTTCCGCCCCACGCCCGATGCCACCCCGGTGGCCGTCCACCGCATGGACCGCAAACAACGCCGCGCCTTCCAGCGCGAGGCGCAGATGGTATTCCAGGACCCCTACTCCTCGCTCAGCCCGCGTATGCGCATCCTTGATACGCTCAGCGAACCTTTGGAAATTCACGACATTGGCGGCGCTTCTGAACGCCGGGACCGCGCGGGTGAGATGCTGAAGATGGTTGGCCTGCCAACGGACATGCTGTTGCGGTTTCCACATGCGTTTTCGGGCGGCCAGCGCCAGCGCCTGTCGATTGCCCGCGCACTGATGCTGAACCCCAGCCTGCTGATCTGTGACGAACCCACCTCGGCGCTGGATGTGTCGGTGCAGGACCAGATCCTGAGCCTTCTGGAAGACATCCGCGACGCGCAGAACCTGTCGTATTTGTTCATCAGCCACGACCTCGCCGTGGTGGCGCGCATCGCCGATGAGGTTGCAGTGATGCGCCGCGGGCTGGTTGTGGAACAAGCGCCTCCAGAAGAGCTTTTCCATAATCCCAATCATCCCTATACGAAGGCGCTGATTGCCGCCCAGCCGACGCCGGACGTCAATCGCCCGATTAATCTCAAGCTTGTGGCCCAGGGGGCCGGCAGCCCAGAGCACTGGCCGGAACAATTCCGGTTCAAAGGCTCGGATGCGCCGCCCCTCGTGGCCATGAGCCCCGACAAAGGATCTGAGGCCACGGCCTCAGGACATAAGGTGCGCTGCCATGTTTGATGCCCCCCGTTCCCTACTTGCCCTCGCTGCGACCTGCATGCTCGCCCCACTGACCGCCCTTGCAGGCCCAACCCTGCAGGAAAGCGAATTCTGGAAAGCCGAAGTTGACCTGGGCCACCTGCCTGCCATTGGCGACCGCCTGCCAGAGGTGCCGCTGGTTGTGGATCTGGAAACCAAGGGTCGCACGCTGGGGGTTCAGGGCGGCACGCTCAACACCATGGTCACCCGCTCCAAGGACATCCGTCAGATGGTGGTCTATGGCTATGCCCGCCTCGTTGGGTTCAATGAAAACTACGAACTGGTGCCGGATATTCTGGAAAGCTTCGAGGAAGAGGCCAACCGCAAGTTCACCCTGCGCCTGCGCCCCGGCCACAAATGGTCCAATGGCGATGCCTTCACCTCGGCTGACTTTGAATACTGGTGGAAACACATCGCCAACAATGACCAGCTGACCCCGACCGGCCCCGATGATTTCCTGCGCATCCATGGGGAGTTGCCACAGGTCAGCTTCCCGGACGCCACAACCGTTGTCTTCGAATGGTCCCAGCCCAATCCGAACTTCCTGCAAACGCTGGCGCAGGCCGTGCCGCCGTTTATCTACCGCCCGTCGAACTATCTGAAACAGTTCCATCAGGATTTTGCTTCGGCCGCTGATCTGCAGGGCGAAATCGACTATGCCCGCGTCAAAAGCTGGGCCGCGCTGCACAACAAACGGGACAATATGTCGAAGTTCGACAATCCCGACCTGCCAACGCTGCAGCCCTGGATCAATGCCACCGCCGGCAAGAAGATCCGCCACCAGTTTGTCCGCAACCCCTACTACCATCGCATCGACAGCAATGGCGTGCAGCTTCCCTATATCGACACCGTCGAGATGGAGATTGTCGCCGGTGGTCTGGTCGCCGCAAAATCCAACGCAGGCGAGGCCGAGTTGCAGGCGCGCGGTCTTGATTTCCGCGACATTCCGATCCTGCGCAAAGGCGAGGCCGCGGGCGATTACCGCACCCAGCTGTGGTCCAATGGCACAGCCTCGCAGATCGCGATCTATCCAAACCTGAACACCGCCGACCCGGTCTGGCGCGACCTGTTCCGCGACGTCCGCGTGCGCCGCGCGCTGTCGGTTGCGATCAACCGCGCGGCCATCAACAAATCGCTCTATTTCAAACTGGCCAAGCCCGGCGCCATGACGGTGCTGGAACAAAGCCCCTTCTTCGACCAGTCCCTGCGCGACGCCTGGGCGCAATATGACCCAGCGATGGCCAATAAACTGCTGGACGAAGCAGGGCTGGCCGAAAAAGACGGCTATGGCATTCGCAAACTGCCCGACGGCCGCCCGATGGAGCTGGTGATTGAAACCGCAGGCGAACGCCAAGAGGTTGAAAACGCGTTGCAAATCATCACCGACGACTGGCGCGACGTGGGGGTAAAACTGATCATGCGCCCCTTGGATCGGGACATTATGCGCAACCGCGTGTTCTCGGGGTCGTCGATGGCGTCGGTGTGGTTCGGCTGGGACAATGGCCTGCCGCAGTCCTATACCTCGCCGATCTACCTCGCGCCGACCGATCAGGTGTTTTATTCGTGGCCCAAGTGGGGCCAGCATTACCAGACCGGCGGTCTGGCAGGCGAAGCGCCTGATCTGGTGCCCGCCATGCGTCTGATGGAGCTGCTGGAAGAGTGGAACAATGCCACAGACGCCAATGGCCGCGCCGCCGCCTGGCGCGAGATGCTGAAGATCCATGCCGAAAATGTCTTTGCCATTGGCATTGTGGCCGGCGCGCCGCAGCCGGTGGTGGTTTCGCACAAGCTGCGCAATGTGCCGGAAAAAGGCATCTGGGCCTGGGATCCCGGCGCCCATTTCGGCGTCCATCGCCCGGATGAATTTTACTTCGAAGGTGGCGACGGCTAATGGAAATTCTGCGCTACGCGATCTACCGCTTTGGCACCATGCTGCTGACGCTCCTTGTGGTGTCAGTGCTGATCTTCTGGATCATCAACCTGCCACCGGGGGACTATCTGTCCAACCAGATCGCCGAATTCCGCGCTTCGGGTCAGGAAAGCCTTGTCGCCAAGGCTGAATTTCTGCGGCAGGAATATGCGCTCGATAAACCGCTGTGGCAGCAATATCTGATCTGGATGGGCTTCCTGCCCGGCCCGCACGGGTTTTCCGGCATGCTGCAGGGCAATTTCGGCTGGTCGTTTGAGTTTGACCGCCCCGTAAGTGAAATCGTCGGCGACAGCCTGTGGCTGACGGTTCTGGTGAACCTCGCGGCGGTGCTGTTTGTCTATATGGTGGCCCTGCCCCTTGGTGTGATCGCCGCGGCCAAGTCGCGCACCATGATCGACTATACGGCTGCCTTCATTGGCTATCTGGGCCTTGCCACGCCGAACTTCCTGCTGGCGCTGATCCTGTTTTACTATGGCAATAAACACCTTGGCCTGCCCATTGGCGGCCTCATGGCGCCGGAATATGAAGGCATGCCGATGAGCTGGGACAAGGTGAAATCCATCCTGCTGCATCTGATCGTGCCGACCTTTGTCATCGGCACCTCTGGGGCCTCGGCAATGATGCAGCGGCTGCGCGCCAATATGCTGGATGAGCTGGGCAAGCCTTACGTCGAAACCGCCGTGGCCAAGGGCATGCGCCCCAGCCGGATGCTGGCGAAATACCCGCTGCGGGTGGCCTTCAACCCCTTTGTCGCTGACATCGGCAACCTGCTGCCATCGATGGTGTCGGGGTCGGTTCTGGTCTCGGTCGTTCTGGGGTTGCAGACCATTGGCCCGGTGCTGTTGCAGGCACTGAAAAGCCAGGACATGTTCCTGTCGGGCTTTGTTTTGATGTTCGTCGCCCTGCTCACGCTGATCGGCACCATGATTTCCGATGTGCTTCTGGTCCTTCTGGACCCGCGCATCCGCTATGAGGGGCGCGACGGATGACCCAAGACAACCGCTACGTCGATGACGCCCCCTTTGACGCCGACGCTTCGCTGCGCGAGGTGGAGCGCAAGGATCTCGACGCGCCCAATTGGCTGCTGGTGTGGCGCAAGTTCCGCACCCACAAGCTGGGGCTGATTTCCGGCATCTTCCTGCTGTTCTGCTATCTGATGCTGCCCTTTGTGGGCTTTGTCGCGCCTTACGGGCCAAACGAACGCGACGCCGAACATCTGTTCACCCCACCGCAAAGCATCCATCTGTTCCACGAGGGTGAATTCCTCGGCCCGTTCATTTATCCGCTGACATCCGAGGCGGATATGGAGACGTTTCAGTGGATCGTGAAACCGGATCTTGAGACCCCCAAGCAGATCGAGTTTTTCTGCGAAGGCAGCAAATACCACATCGCGGGGCTGATCCCGTCGCGCACACATCTGTTCTGTGCCCCCGATGGGGCGACCCTGTTCCTCTGGGGGTCTGACCGCCTTGGGCGCGATATCTTCTCGCGTATTCTGTACGGCGCGCAGCTGTCGCTGACGGTGGGCCTGATCGGCATCACCGTGTCCTTTGTGCTGGGTATTTTCTTTGGCTCTGTTGCAGGCTATTTCGGCGGGCGCATCGACTGGGTCATCAACCGGGTGATCGAGGTGCTGCGGTCGCTGCCGGAACTGCCGCTGTGGCTGGCGCTGTCGGCAGCGGTGCCGTCGAACTGGTCGCCGGTGGCGGTGTTTTTCATCATCTCCATTATCCTCGGCATTCTGGATTGGCCGGGGCTGGCGCGATCCGTGCGCGCCAAGTTTCTGTCCCTGCGCGAGGAAGAATACGTCCGCGCCGCGGAAATGATGGGGGCGTCCTCGGGGCGAGTGATCCGCAAGCACCTGTTGCCGAACTTCATGAGCCACCTCATTGCCTCGGCCACGCTGTCGATCCCGGCGATGATTTTGGGCGAAACCGCGCTGTCGTTCCTTGGGCTGGGGCTGCGCGCGCCTGCGGTCAGTTGGGGGGTGATGCTGAACGACGCGCAGAACCTTGCCAGCATTGAGATCTACCCGTGGACTGCAATTCCGATGCTGCCTATCATCGTGATTGTTTTAGCCTTTAATTTCTTAGGCGACGGGCTGCGCGACAGTCTGGACCCCTACCAGCAATAGGATTTTCCCATGGCCCTGCTCCGTGCCCTTCCCACGCCCGATCAATTTCAGATCACAGGGGAGGGGCGCTATGACAGCGCCTTTGCGGTCACGGATCTGGCAAATGCCTCAGTCGGCGCGGTCGGGGTGGCGCTGGCGGATCTGGTTGCGGCGCTGAACCTTGCCCCCAGCCGCCCCGAGGTCACCGTCGACCAGCGGCTGGCGTCCCTGTGGTTCAAATACAGTTTTCGCGCGGTGGGGTGGGAGGTTCCCGATCTTTGGGATCCGATCGCCGGGAACTACCAGACCCGCGACGGCTGGATCCGGTTGCACACCAACCTGCCCCACCACCGCGATGCGGCGCTGTCGGTTTTGGGCTGTGCGGGCAATCGCGAGGCCGTGACTGAGGCCGTTCTGACATGGGACCGCGACGCGCTGGAGACCGCAGTGGTCGCCAACGGTGGGGTCGCCGCCGCCATGCGCAGCCGTGCCGAGTGGCTGGCGCATCCGCAGGGGCAAGCCCTGGCGCAGGAGCCGCTGATTGATTGGACATCCCCGCGGAGCGTGACCCTTCGCGCGCGCCCGGAGGCGACGCTGGCGCGTCCCCTGGCCGGGTTGCGGGTGCTCGATCTGACGCGCGTGCTGGCCGGTCCGGTCAGCACCCGCACGCTGGCCGGGTTCGGCGCCGATGTTCTGCGCATTGACCCGCCCGGTTGGGACGAGCCGGGCGTGCTGCAGGATATCACGCTGGGCAAGCGGATGGGCGTTCTGGATCTGAAGTCAGAGACCGGCCTTGACCGTTTGAAAGAGCTGTTGGCGGAGGCTGATGTGCTGATCCATGGCTATCGCCCCGATGCGCTGGAGGCTTTGGGGTTGGGGGCAGAGGTCCGCGACGCACTCGCGCCGAACCGGTTGGACGTGACGCTCGATGCCTATGGCTGGACCGGGCCCTGGGCCAAGCGACGCGGCTTTGACAGTCTGGTGCAGATGAGCGCTGGGATCTCTGATGCCGGACGCATCTGGGCCGGTGCTGAGGGGCCGCATCCTTTGCCGGTGCAGGCGCTGGATCACGCGACAGGGTACCTCATGGCCGCCGCCTGTCTGAGCGCACTGGCAGCCGCCGCGCGCGGCGAACCCGTGGCAACAGCGCGGCTGTCGCTGGCGCGCACGGCAGAGACACTGGCCGCGCTGTCTGATACGGCAGAAGGCCCGGTCCTGACCGGCGCGGAGGATCGGGATTTCACCCTGCCCGAGCGCAGCGGCTGGGGGCTGGCAGAGCGGCTGACGCCTCCGCTTGCGCTTTTGGGATGTCAGATGTCCTGGCAACACGCCGCAGGACCGGTGGGGCGCAACCCCGCTGCCTGGGGGGGCAAATAGACTTGCAGAACGGCTTCCGGATGGACCTTTTGCGTTCGACCGAAAGGGCGCCCTCTGGCTTCACCCCTGCTGTCCCGGCCGCCCGCTGGCTGAGCGGTTTCGCTTTGGGCTTTGCCCAAAGCGACCAGCGCCGCGCGCGCCCGATGGGCGCGCGCGGCGCTGCCTCCCGGTTTAGTCACCGCCCTCATTGGCTTCCATGAATTCGTCTTCAATGGCAGGCTGCGCGGCGCCCATGGCGGCGTCCCGCTGCGCAGGTGTCATGCCCTTTTCCGTGCTGTCGACCACGCGCACCGTGACCTCGCGGTGGGCGAATTTGATGCCTTCGCGTTCAAACAGATCGCGGATTTCCTGGAACACCTTCTTGCGCACCAGCCACTGATCCCCCGGCTTGGTCATGAACTTGACCCGGATGATCATCGCGCTGTCCTGCATTTCGATCACACCCTGAGACTTCAGCGGCTGGATAAAGTTGTGGCCGATCACCTCGTCTGTCAGCAGCTCCTGTCCCAGTTTCTTGATCAGCTTGCGCACCTTCTCGACGTCGGTGTCATAGGTCACGCGCAACGGCAGCTTCATGATCACCCAGTCGCGCGAATAGTTCGTCAGAACCTGAATTTCGCCAAAGGGGATCGTGTGCAGCGCGCCCAGATGGTGGCGCAGCTGGAACGACCGGACCGAGATCTTCTCGACCGTGCCTTTCACGTTGCCAATGTCGATATATTCGCCGCGCCGGAAGGCATCATCCAGCAGGAAGAACGCCCCCGAGAAAATATCACGCACAAGGGTCTGAGAGCCAAAGCCCACCGCCAGACCAACCACACCGGCACCGGCAAACAGCGGGCTGACATTGATCCCGATCTCCATCAGCACAATCAGAATGATGGTCACGATCACCACCGCCAGAATGGCCCCCCGGAACAAGGGCAGCAGCGTCGCCAGACGGCTGGCGCTGGCGCCCCCCCCTTCGTCGCCCAGTTCGCCCTCTTCCTCGTCCTGTTCTTCTTCGGCGATTTTGCTGTCGATCCAGATCCGCGCCATGTGGAAGACGATATAGCCGATAAACAGCACGGCGATCACATCCAGCGCCCGGTCCATGACCGAATTCGGCGCCACCTCAAAATCCGGGTTCCAGACAAAGATCAGCGCAATCGCACCGGCGAGAAAGCCCAGAATGCTCGCCGCCCGTTGCGCCAGCGCCTTGAAGGTGGCGATCGGATGGGCGGGCCGGTCAGAGGCCATCACATCCCCCTCTGCCACGTCGCCGTCCTCAAGGGTGTCCAGCACCTCGACCTGCGGCACCGCGCGGCGGGCAAAATAGACCTCGATCAGGTAATTGATCACGCCGTACACCACAAAGACGCACATCATCACCATATAAAGCCCGGCGGTCGGCGGCAGGGATACCGGGCGATCCAGCACCAGATCAAACGCCAGTTCCAGCCAGCCAAAGACCAGATACGCCACCATCAGCGGCGCCCAGGCGAGCGAGAAAATCCGCAGAAACAGCGGGCAGTCAGATTTATCCATGCCGCCGCGGATCGCATTGGAAATGAACCGTCCGTTGATCAGCACCCCCAGCACATTCAGCAGGGTCGAGGCCAGCATCAGGCAGCCATAGACCATGGCCGACACCAGATTGTTCAGGCCAAAATCCATCACCCAGGTGGAAAACAGCACCGCGCAGATATCAAAAACCGCCAGCCCCGACGCCCAGTAGAACATCCGCTTGGCGGCGCGGTCGGAAAAGACCGGGATCCGGTATTGCGACAGGAACGGCGACAGCACCATACGCCACAGATCAGAGGCCGTGCGCCCCAGGAAATAGGCCGTATAGATCGCCAGCGCCGTCAACTCGATCGAAGTATCGCCAGAGGGGCCAAAAATCACCATGGTGACAAGGAAGGCAAACAGCATGCCAAACAGCGTGCCGCCCATACCCGCAAAGAAGCGCACCACCAAGAACGGCATCTTTTCGGCGTAGCCTTCGGGCTTTTCCTTGATCCGCGCGACCACAAACCGGCGCACCAGACGCTTGCCGTAGATTTCGGTGGTCACCCACCGGCCAATCGCCAGGAACAGAACGCTCCAGCCCAGCACTTTGGCATAGGCCATAATGGTCCCATCGGGGCTGGTGGCGCGCAGGATATAGGCCACTTCGCGCAGCGCATTGGGCAGTGCCTCAAGCCGCTGGTTCAAGGCTTCGCGAAAGGCTTTGACCTCGGATTGCGCCATCATCATGGCCGAAGACTCACCCTCCTTTTCCACCGGCGCTTCGTCCTGCGGCTCTGCGGCTTCAAGCGGGCGGCCGGTGCTGTCGACCACGATCACCCCGACGCCACTGTCAGCCGCCTTGCGGATGGCTTCGGCCAATGCGTCCGCGTCGCTCTCTTGGGCGAGGCTCGACAGTGGCAGCAACACTGCAAATGCCACAGCCAAAACACAGGCCATAAAACGGGCCAAGACGCGGGCTGACAAACCGGCCAAAAGATTTGCAATCTGTTTATGTTTCATGTCCGAAACTTCCATCTTTCCGTGTGCCAGAACGGCAGCGTGCCAAATCTAGCGCAATTCTTGAAATTCGGTCGCATTTCAAATTCAGGTGATATCGGTTTGATTGCATGTTTTTGGGCTGCGGGCTATATCGTGCTGAAGAACCGCCCGTTTTTTGTGACCCAAGTGGTGCTTGCGATCCTGTGTGATGTGCAAAAGCCAAAGCGAACAATCGGGGCGGGAAAGATCCAAAAGCAGCCAGCCGACCCCAAACCGGGCGCTGCCAGTACCGAGGCACACCATGGGCGCATTCCAACGGGCTTCCGTTCCTATGCCACTGTCCACCCCCGCCTGTTTCGCGGCGCAGGGGACGGCCTCAGCTTTGCTGGACTAAAATGCCCGACATGCCAAAGTCCGATATGCCGCAAGCCAACGCCGCCAGCAGCCCCATCAAACGGGGCGCACGGATCCTGTTTTACAGCCATGACACCTTTGGCCTTGGCCACCTGCGTCGCTCGCGGGCGCTGGCCGGGGCGATCACGGCAGCGGATCCTTCGGCCTCGGCGATGATCCTCACCGGCTCTCCGGTGGCGGGGCGCTTTGCCTTTCCGACCCGCGTCGACCACATGCGCCTGCCCGGTGTGATCAAACGCGCCGATGGCTCTTATGCCTCGCGCACCATGGGGATGAGCATTGAGGAAACCACCGAAATGCGCGCCGGGCTGATCCGCTCCACCGCCGAACAGTTCGACCCCGATGTGCTGGTTGTCGACAAGGAACCCACCGGGTTCCGCGGCGAGCTGCTGCCGACGCTTGATATGCTGCAGGAACGCGGCAAGGCACAGCTGGTGCTGGGCCTGCGCGATGTGCTGGATGAACCCGAGGTGCTGCGCGCCGAATGGGACCGCAAATGGGCGCTGGATGCGGCCGAACGCTATTATCACGAGATCTGGGTCTATGGCCTGCGCAGCATCTATGACCCGACGCAGGGCTTGGATCTGTCGGAAGATGCGCAGGCGCGCATGCATTGGACCGGCTACCTGCGCCGCGATCTGGGCGAGGTCGGCGCGCCGCCGGAACAGCCCTATGTGCTGATCACCCCCGGGGGCGGCGGCGATGGCGCAATGATGGTGGATCTTGTCCTGTCCGCTTACGAACGTGACCCCACCCTCGCGCCGCGCGCGGTGCTGGTCTACGGCCCCTTCCTGTCCGGCGACACCCGCGCCGCCTTTGAGGAACGCGTCGCCCGCCTTGAAGGCCGCGTCACCGCCGTTGGCTTTGAGTCCGAAATCGAAACCCTGTTTGCAGGCGCGCAGGGCGTCGTCTGCATGGGCGGGTACAATACCTTCTGCGAGGTTCTGTCCTTTGACAAACCCGCCGTGATCGTGCCCCGCACCACGCCGCGTCTGGAGCAGTGGATCCGTGCCAGCCGCGCCGAAGAGCTCGGCCTTGTGACCATGCTGGACGAGACCCGCGACGGCTGGACACCCGAAGCCATGGTGCGCGCCATTCGTGCATTGGAAAAACAGCCCGCGCCCTCGACCGCAATTCGGAACGGCCTGCTGGATGGGCTCGAATATGTGACCGAACGGATCTCTGCCCTGCTGGCAAATCAATCCCGGAAAGCTGCGGAATGACACGTCCCACTCTTGCCGTCCTGGTCAAGGGCTGGCCCCGCCTGTCCGAAACCTTCATTGCGCAGGAACTGGTCGCGCTCGAAGCTGCGGGCCAAGAATTTGAAATCTGGTCCCTGCGCCATCCCACCGACAAGAAACGTCACCCCCTGCACGACCGTCTGCAGGCGCGGGTGAACTACCTGCCGGAATACCTGTATCAGGAACAGGACCGTGTGGCCGCCGCCCGTGACGCTGCCCGCGCCCTTCCCGGATATGGCGCGGCCTATAAAATCTGGCGCGAGGACCTGAAACGCGACCCGACCCACAACCGCATCCGCCGCTTTGGGCAAGCCTGCGTACTGGCGGCGGAAGCCCCGGCCGAGGTTCTGGGGCTTTATTCCCATTTTCTGCACACGCCGTCCTCCGTTGCGCGCTATGCCGCGATCATGCGCGGTCTACCGTGGAGCTTTTCAGCCCACGCCAAGGACATCTACACCTCCCCCGAGTGGGAGCTGCGCGAAAAGCTGGCGACCCGCAGCCATGGCGCGGTCTTTGGGGCCACCTGCACCGCGTTCAATGCCGAACATCTGCGCAGCCTGTCGGATGGGACGCCGGTGGATCTGGTCTACCACGGGCTGGATCTCAGCCGGTTCCCGGAACCGCCGACCCGCAGCTTGCGTGCCCCGGATGCCCCGTTTCAGATGATGTCCGTCGGCCGACTGGTCGAGAAAAAGGGCTTTGACCGGCTGATCGCCGCCTTCGCCCAGCTGCCTGCCGATCTGGACTGGCACTGGACCCATATTGGCGGCGGCGGGTTGAAAGACCTGCTTGAAGGTATAGCCGAAGATCACGGCGTCGCAGACCGCATCACCTGGCGCGGGGCTTGCGACCAGCCTGAGGTGATTGACGCCATGCGCGCCGCCGATCTGTTTGTGCTGCCCTCGCGCATTGCCGAAGACGGCGACCGCGACGGTCTGCCCAATGTGCTGATGGAGGCCGCCTCCCAAGGGTTGCCGATCCTGTCGACGCCTGTCTCTGCGATCCCCGAATTCATCACCAGCGGCACCCACGGTCTCCTGTCGGAAGACGCGCCCGAGGCGCTGGCCGCGGCCCTGACCCAAATGGCCCGCGACCCCGCAGGCTGCCGCACCATGGCCGATGCCGCCTTGGCCCGTCTGCGGGCGGAATTCCGCATGGACCCCGGCATTGCCCGGCTGGATCAACTGCTGCGCCAGATGCTCGACAGCGCCAGCCATCCCGTCCCCGCATGAGGCGCGGCGCAGGCCATAAGATCGGCTTTTACGCGCCCATGAAATCACCGAACCATCCGGTGCCCTCGGGTGATCGCGAGATGGCGCGGAACCTGATTGCCCTGCTTGAGGGCGAAGGGGCCGAGGTCACGCTGACCTCAGAACTTCGCAGCCACGAGAAACAGGGCGCACTTTCGCGCCAGTCGCAGCTGCGCGCCGAGGCCGAAGCTGACGTTGCGCGCCTTTTGGCAGAGCTGCCCGAGATTTCCCTTTGGGTGACCTATCACAATTACTACAAAGCACCGGATCTGATCGGCCCGCGTGTCGCCGCCGCCCGTGGCATCCCTTATGTGCAAGTGGAAAGCACCCGCGCCAAGAAACGGCTTTCTGGTCCCTGGGCGGGCTTTGCCGAGGCCGCGCATCAGGCCGCCGATGCGGCGGATGTGATTTTCTACCTGACCGAACAGGACCATTTTGCCCTGAACCGCGACCGGGCGCCGAACCAGAAACTGGTGCATCTGCCCCCCTTTCTGCCACAAGACACCCTGCCGCCCGCCAGCACGCTGGACGGCCCCATGCTGGCGGTCGGCATGATGCGCGGCGGTGATAAACTGGCCTCGTATCGTCTTATTGCCGCGGCACTGGCGTGCCTCGACAGCCGGGGGCGGGCGGGCGACTGGCGGCTCTGTGTGGCGGGCGACGGCCCCGCCCGCGCCGAGGTGGAGGCGCTGTTTGCCCCCTTTGGCGCGCATGTGGACCTGCTGGGGCAATTGGACCGCGACGCGCTTGCGGCGGCCTATGGGCAGGCATCGCTGTTCCTCTGGCCCGGCGTGAACGAGGCCTTTGGCATGGTCTATCTGGAAGCGCAGGCCCATGGGCTGCCCGTGGTGGCACAGGACCGCCCCGGCCTGCGTGATGTGCTGGCGCCCAGCGCTCTGCCGCGCCCGGACAAAAGCCAAGGCGCCTTTGCCATGACCCAAGTGATGGAGCATCTGCTGACCACGCCCGAGGCGCGTCACAGCGACGGTGCAGCCGCCCGCGATCACATCGCCGCCCGCCACCTTGCGCCTGCCGCCCGGGACCGGCTGTGGTCCGCGCTCGCGCCGCTCCTGCCCCCAGAGGCCCCGTAATGCCGCACACCCCGATCAAACTGGCCCTGCTGCGCCACGGGCATACCGCCTGGAACCGCGAACACCGCATTCAGGGGCGCAGCGATATCCCGCTGGACGATCAGGCCCGCGCCGATCTGCGCAGCCTGTCACTGCCCGCCCCCTGGGATCAGGCCGACCTCTGGTCCAGCCCGCTGACCCGCGCCTCTGAGACCGCTGAACTAATCGCCGGGCGCAGGCCCAAAACAAGCCCCGCCCTGACCGAGATGAACTGGGGTGACTGGGAAGGCCAGCACGGCGCCCCCCTGCGCGCCGACCCCAGCAGCGGCTTTCGCGATATTGAGAACTGGGGCTGGAACTACCGCCCGCCCAACGGCGAACCCCCGGCCGAGGTCTGGGCCCGGTTGTCTCCCTGGCTTGACGCCCTCACCGAAGATACCGTCGCCGTCTGCCACATCGGCGTCATGCGCATGATCCTTGCCCGCGCCTATGGCTGGAACTTCGACGGCCCCGCCCCCTTTGCCATCAAACGCAACCGCCTGTTTGTCGTGGACCTCTCTGCCGATGGGCTCACCCCCTGGCCCGACCCCATCCGCCTGCCAAAGGAAGACACCCCATGAAGGTCTTGATTGTTGTCACCCATCTTCTGGGCACCGGGCATCTGTCGCGGGGCCTGACCCTGGGCCGTGCCTTCGCGCAGGCCGGTCATCAGGTCACGCTGGCCTCGGGTGGGTTTCCTGCGCCGCAGCTGAACACCGATGGGGTAGAGCTGGTGCAGCTACCACCCTTGCGATCCGACGGCGTGGACTTCTCGCGGCTTTTGACTGCGGAAGGCACCGTCGCGGATCAGGACTATCTGACCCACCGTCAAAGCGCGCTGCTAGGCCTGCTGGATCAGATCCAGCCGGACGTGCTGCTGACCGAACTGTTCCCCTTTGGCCGCCGCTCCCTGCGGGCAGAGTTCCGCGCCCTGCTTGAGGCCGCCCATGCCCTGCCCAAGCGCCCGCTGATCCTGTCGTCGATCCGCGACATCCTTGCCCCGCCCTCCAAGCCCAAGAAAGCCGAACAGGCCGAGGCACTGATAAGCCAGTTCTACGACGGCGTTCTGGTCCATTCGGATCCTGCGACCACCACGCTGGACGCCAGCTGGCCGGTGACGCCTGCGCTGGCTGAAAAGCTGATCTACACCGGCTATGTCGCGCCCCCAGCCGCGATCCCCCATCCCGACAACCTCGGCGCGGGCGAAATCCTCGTCAGCGCGGGGGGGGGTGATGTGGGCGATGCACTCTTTGCCTGCGCCATTGAAGCCGCCAAGCAGATGCCCGACCACCGCGTCCGTCTGCTGGTGGGAGGCCGCGACGCGCAGGCGCGGATTGCGCGGCTGGCGGATCCGAGCTCGCCCGCCGTTCTGGAACCCGCCCGCCCCGATTTCCGCCAGATGCTGCCCCATGCTGCGGCCTCTGTCAGCATGTGCGGCTACAACACCGCGCTGGATCTGCTGCAGGCGGGCACGCCGTCGGTCTTTGTCCCCTTTGATGCGGGCAATGAGGTGGAACAGGGTCTGCGCGCCCGCAGTCTCGCCGAACTGCCGGGATTTGTCGTGTCCCCCGCCGCTGCGCTCACGCCGGACCGCCTGTGCGAGGCCATCACCTCAGCTATGCGTCAGCCGCAACGCGACGTCCACAACTTCAGGTTTGACGGCGCGACCCAAAGCGTGGAGATTGCAGAAAAACGAATGAAGGACCGCCAATGACTGCCGATTGGTCTCCCCTCGACCGCGAATTGCAAATGTGGCAGCAGCAGGGACTGCACCTGCCGCTGTGGTGGCGCGATGATGACGCCACCGAACCAAGCGAAGCCCTTGGCCGCCTGGACGCCATGGCCCGTCAGTTTGATCTGCCGGTGCATCTGGCGGTGATCCCAAAATCGGCCGCCCCGTCGCTGGTGGACGCCGTGGGCGCCTCGGCGCATCTGCTGCCGGTTGTGCATGGCTGGGCCCATAAGAACCACGCTCCCAAAGACCAGAAGAAAGCCGAATTTGGCGCCTCGCGCCCTGTCGAAGACGCCCTCTCCGAGGCAGAAGCCGGTCTCACACAGCTGCGCGAGATGTTTGGCGACGCCCTTCTGCCGCTGTTTGTACCGCCCTGGAACCGGGTCTCGGCAGATCTGCTGCCGTGGATGGCCGGCGCAGGCTTTGGCGCGATTTCAACCTATGGGCCACGGAAAACACGGCTCGCCGCGCCGGGGCTGGAACAGGTCAACACCCATGTCGACCCGATCGACTGGCACGGCAGCCGCAGCCTGCTGTCGCTGGACGGGCTGGTGGCCCGGATCACGGACCAGCTGGCCGACCGCCGCGAAGGCCGCAGCGACCGGCTGGAGCCCTTTGGCCTCCTGACCCACCATCTGGCCCATGACACGGCGATCTGGGGGTTCTGCGAAACCCTCATCGACAAGCTCCTGAGCGGCCCCGCCCGCCCCTGGCACTACGACGCCCGTATTCCGCACACCTAAGGACATCCCCACATGAGCCGTCTCGATTCCATGCTTCGCCGCCTCACCGCCCAACGCGACGGGCTCAATTGGGCCGCCGAGCAGACCGCCGATCTGGCGGGCGACGCGCTCGATATGGGGCTTGGCAATGGGCGCACCTATGACCACCTGCGCGAACTCCTGCCGCAGCGCCGCATCTGGGTGATCGACCGCCAGCTGCAATGCCACCCCTCCTGCGTGCCGCCAGAACAGGACTTCCTGCAGGGCGAAGCCGAAGACATGCTGAACCGGCTGTCAGACATGAATCGCCCGGTCGTGATGGCGCACTATGACTTTGGCTTTGGGGTCAAAGAAAAAGACGTGGCCGAAGCCGCCCGCCTGTCGCCGATGATCGCACAGGTCATGGCCCCCGGCGGTGTGATCGTCTCGGGTCAGCCGCTGGTCGGGTTTCAGGATCTGGACGGGCCCGCCGGCATTCCCGAAGGGCGCTATTTCTTCTACCGCGCCTAAGCGCACGGCGGATGGCTCAGGCCCGGCCTGCCCCACAGAACCAAAATCAAGCAAACGGCCCGACCAGGGCCGTTTTCCTTTTTCAAACCGCTTCAGGACACGCGCGCGCCGCGGGCCCAGACCGCGCGCAGGGCGGGGGCGCCTTCGGTCATGCGGAACTGGATCAGATCCGCGCGTTTGCCCGGCGCAATCTCGCCCCGATCGGTCAGCCCGGCCGCCAGCGCCGGGGTGCGGGTTACGGTGGCCATGCCCCGCGCCATGTCATCCCACATGCCCCCCAGCTTCACCGCGGCCAGCAGCAGCGCGGCGGGCACATAATCTGACGACACAATGTCCAGCAGATCCAGATCCGCCAGCTCGGCTGCGGCCACATTGCCAGAATGCGATCCCCCCCGGATCAGGTTCGGCGCGCCCATCATCACCTTGATGTCATGCGCCCGGCAGGCTTCTGCCGCCTCTACCGTGGTCGGGAATTCTGCCAGACGAATGCCATGTTCGGCAGAGACCGCGACCTGCTCTGTGGTGGTGTCATCATGGCTGGCCAGCACCGCCCCAAAGCGCGCCGCCTCGGACACCGTCACCGCCTCGTGATGATCGCCATATTGGTCCCGCAGCGCTTTCAGATGGGCGACATGGTCGACAAATTCCTGATCCGACATGCCGCGTTTGGATTTCACGTACTGCTCCAGCTTGGAAATATCGCGGAACTGCCGCTGCCCCGGCGTGTGATCCATCAAACTCACCAGACCCACACGGTCTTCGGGGCCAAACTCCGCCAGCTCCTCAGCAAGGGTTTCGGAACACACTTCTGCCCGCAAATGCAGGAAGTGGCTGATCTTCAGCGCATCCCGTTCGCGCAGGGCCAGCAGCTCGCGGCTCAGCTCGCGCGCATATTTGGTATACCGCCCCTTTCCGCGCGGGATCGACCCCACCCGCATGGCATCAAACACCGTCGTGATCCCACAGGAGGCCAGCTCTGCATCATGGGCCAGAATGGCCGCCGCATGGGGCCAGTCGACACCGGGGCGCGGCTCGATGTGGCGTTCCAGATTGTCCGTGTGCAGTTCCACCAGACCGGGGGCCAGATAGTCGCCGCCGCAGTCAATGGCCCCGGCAGGCACCGCTGCGCCCGGTGTTATCTCTGCAATCACGCCATCCTTCAGGGTCAGGCTGCCAGACAGGGTTTCCTGTGGCAAAACAAGCGTGGCATTGGCAAGGATCATCTCTTGTGTCATCTCAGGGTCACAACTCTCGGGTTATTGCTCGCGGAACGAAACAGAATGCCCCCCTTTAGGAGGCCAATATGACATTTGCGCGATATGCGCTCTACTTTGCGCCGCCAGCCGACGCCGCCTGGGCCCAATGGGCCGCGGCATGGTTGGGCTGGGACATGGAAACCGGACAGCCTCTGGCGCATCCGGCCTGTGATCTGGATGTCGCGGCGATCACCGAAACACCGCGTAAATACGGGCTGCACGCCACGCTGAAGCCGCCCATGCGCCTGGCCGAGGGCCAGACCGAGGCCGCCCTGCGCGACGCCTGCGCGACACTGGCCACCAGCCAGAAACCCTTGCGCCTTGAAGGGCTGGAGATCGCGAAACTGGGCCGTTTTCTGGCCCTGCGCCCCACCGGGGACGAAACCGCGCTGAACCAGCTGGCCGCCGCCTGTGTCGAAACCCTCGATGCGTTCCGCGCGCCCCCGACCGAAGCCGAGCTGACCCGCCGCCGCGGCAATGGCCTGTCGCCCGCGCAAGAGGCCAACCTGACCCAGTGGGGCTACCCGCATGTGATGGAGCTGTTCCGCTTTCACATCACGCTCTCGGGCAAGCTGGACAAACCCACAGTGACCGCGACCGAAGCCTACCTGACGCAGACCCTGCTGCCGCTGCTGCCCCAGCCCTTTGAGATCACGGATCTGGCGCTGGTCGGCGAACGCGCGGATGGCCGTTTTGAATTGATCCAACGCTACCCCCTCGCCTCTGGCTGAGCCGCGTCGCCAACGGGGGCTTCAATAATCGCACGGATCGCCGTGATCGCATCCTGCAGCGCGCCGGAATTATCCACCTTGAACACCTGCCGCAGGCCTTCGGGCAGCGGCAGGTCCGCGCGGGTCAGCCGCGCGCGAATGTCCTGCGCGCTTTCGCGACCACGGCCCGCCAGACGCTGCGCCAGCACTTCCTGTGACGCACGAAGCGAGATCACCCGAAAGTCATCAAACACCTCTTGTGCGGCCGGCAGCACCGCCCGCGACAGGTTCACCAGCACCGCACTCGCACCGTCCCGCAACTGCTCAATATCGCGGGGCACGCCATAGTGCAGGCCATGCGCCTGCCAGTGCAGCGCAAATACATCCCGCGCCACCAGCGCCTGAAACTCCGGCTCCGTAACCGCCTGATAATCTTCCCCACCCGCCTCGGGCGCACGGGTAATCACCCGGCGCAGCAGGCGGATCTTGGGATCAGACACCGCCAAACCCTGCATGACACTGTCCTTGCCAACGCCCGAGGGGCCGACAATGGCAACCACCGGCCCCTTCATGCCGCAGCCTGTGGTGTAAACTGCGCCACATCCACCACCCGGTCACAGACCACATCGCGCGCCGCCTCATCGTGGAAAATCCCCACGATCGCCGCCCCGTGCGCCTTGGCCGCACGGATCAGCTCCAGCACCACCGCGCGATTGGCTGCATCCAGACTCGCCGTCGGCTCATCCAGCAACAACGCCGGGTAATCATGGGCAAAGCCACGGGCAATATTGACCCGCTGCTGCTCGCCACCAGAAAAGGTCGTCGGGCTCAACGACCACAGACGTTCGGGAATGTTCAGCTTGGCCAGCAGCTCCGCCGCGCGGCCATGGGCCTGCGCCGTCGCCACGCCCAGCGCCAGAAGCGGCTCCGCCACCACATCCAGCGTCGCCACCCGCGGCACAACCCGCAGAAACTGGCTGACATAGCCCAGCCTCTCGCGACGCAGCGCCAGGATCTCGCGCGGCTCCGCCGACACCACATCCACGCCACCAACCCGGATCTCGCCGCCGGCCGCCAGATAGTTGCCATAGATCATCCGCATCAGCGTGGACTTCCCCGCGCCCGAACTGCCCACCAGCCCCACGCACTCTCCGGGCTGCACGGACAGGCTGGCACCCGCCATCACCGGGATCACCGCACTGCCCTGATTGTGCAGGGTAAACTCTTTCGACACGTCTCGAATTTCAATCATCTTCTTTTGGCCTCTCAATACTCCGGGGGTGAATTGGCCCGCAGGCCAAGAGGGGGCTGGCCCCCTTCCTCACACCTGCAACACGGAACTCACCAGCAATTGCGTATAGCCATGCTGCGGATCATCCAGCACCTGATCGGTCAGGCCGGTTTCCACCACATGGCCGTCCTTCATCACCATCAGCCGGTCCGCCAGCAGCCGCACCACGGCCAGATCATGGGTCACGATAATCGCCGACAGCCCCATGTCCCGCACCAACCCGCGCAACAGATCGAGCAGCCGCGCCTGAACGCTGACGTCCAACCCGCCGGTGGGCTCATCCATGAACACCAGCCGCGGGCCGGTCACCAGGTTGCGGGCAATCTGCAAACGCTGCTGCATGCCACCGGAAAACGCGGTCGGGCGGTCATCCAGACGGGCGGCATCGATTTCAACCCGCCCCAGCCAGTCTTCGGCCTGCGTGCGAATATCGCCATAATGCCGCGCGCCCACGGCCATCAGCCGCTCGCCAATATTGCCACCGGCACTCACCGACATGCGCAGCCCGTCGCGCGCATGCTGATGCACAAAGGCCCAGTCGGTGCGCCCCAGCATCCGCCGCTCGGGTTCGGACATGGTGACCGTATCCACCGGCCCACGATCGCGGGTGTGAAACACAACCTCCCCCGCATCGGGCGCCATATGCCCCGCCATGCAGTTCAGCAGCGTCGACTTGCCCGAGCCACTTTCGCCGACAATCCCCATCACCTCACCGGGATAAAGATCAAAGCCCACGCCCCGGCAGCCAATCCGCTGCCCATACATTTTGGTGACGTCTTTCACCTGCAACAACGGTGTCATGCTGCGTCCTCCGCCGCCAAGGCTCCACGATGCCCCGCCGCCCGGCGGGACGCGCAATAATCGGTGTCCGAGCAGACAAACATCCGCCCGCCCTGATCATCCGTAATCACCTCATCCAGATAGCTGTGTTCTGCCCCGCAAAGGTCACAGGCCTTGTCGGGTTTGCTGGCCTCGAACGGGTAGTCCTCGAAATCCAGGCTCACCACTTTGGTATAGGGCGGCAGCGCATAGATCCGCTGTTCGCGCCCGGCCCCAAACAGCTGAATGGCGGCCATTTCCATCTTGGGGTTGTCAAATTTGGGGATCGGCGAAGGATCCATGACATAGCGCCCCTCGACCTTCACCGGATAGGCGTAAGAGGTGGCAATCTGCCCGTGGCGCGCAATGTCTTCATAAAGTTTCACGTGCATCAATCCGTATTCCTCCAGACTGTGCATCTTGCGGGTTTCAGTCTCGCGCGGCTCCAGAAACCGCAGCGGTTCAGGGATCGGCACCTGATAGACCAGCACTTGCCCCTCGGTCAGTGGCGTCTCGGGGATGCGGTGGCGGGTCTGGATCACCGTGGCCTCGGTTGTGGCTTCCGTGACCGCAACCTCGGCAGTGCGTTCAAAGAATTTGCGGATCGACACCGCGTTCGTTGTGTCATCGGCGCCCTGGTCGATCACCTTGAACACATCATCGGGCATCAGAACCGCGGCCGACACCTGCACCCCGCCCGTGCCCCAACCATAGGGCATTGGCATCTCGCGGCTGGCAAAGGGCACCTGATAGCCGGGAATAGCCAGCCCCTTCAGGATCGCCCGCCGGATCATCCGCTTGGTCTGCTCGTCTAGGTATGCAAAGTTGTAGTCAGACATTTTGAGCCCCATCCTTTGTTGAGGACCAGTTATGGAAGCCGCAATTTTCATTGGCATTTTTGCTATTTTCGTCGTGGCGATGGCTTGGCACCAACGTCGCAAAGCCCGACGTCGCAGCTCCCTTCATCAAGACAGTTCCGGCCACTGGGTCTGGATCGACTTTGATGGTCGCGAACGGAGTTCTAGAACTCACCCCGATGCGCCCGGCGGCGCTTGGTATGGAGATAACACCAGTTATGACGGCGGTGGATTTGATGGCGGTGGCGACGGAGGTGGCGGCGACTGACATCATTCCGCAGCCTCCTGTGTCGCAATGTTTGCCTCTGCCTCGCTGCGCAGTTTGCGGACCAGCTCCAGCTCGGCCTGAAAGTCGACGTAATGCGGCAGCTTGATATGCTCGAGGAACCCGGTCGCCTGAATATTGTCGCAGTGGCTCAGGACAAATTCCTCGTCCTGCGCAGGCGCGCCAAGATTGTCTTCGCCCAGCTCTTCCCAACGCAGCGCCCGGTCGACCAGCGCCATGGCAATCGCCTTGCGCTCTGCCGCGCCCATCACCAGACCATAGCCACGGGTGAACTGCGGCGGCTCGGTTTTAGACCCGGCAAACTGGTTCACGCTTTCACATTCGGTCAGCTCCACCTCGCCGATCTCAATGGCAAACCCCAGCTCTGGGATCTCCATTTCCACCGGCACGGTGCCAATGCGCAGCTCGCCGACAAAAGCATGGTTGCGCGCATAGCCGCGCTGGGTCGAATACGCGAGGCCCAGAATGAACCCCTCATCCCCGCGCGTCAGCACCTGCAAGCGTGTTGACCGGTCGGTCGGGTACGCCATCGGTTCGCGGGTGATGTCACGTGGAACATCATCGGTTGCGCGCTCCTGCTGGATCAGCCCTTCGGCATCCAGAAAGCTGGTCACATGCGGCACGGGTTCGGGGCGCGCCTCACTCGTCGCGGCCTCGGGCAGTTCGCCTTCTGCGGCGAGTTTGAAATCCAGCAAACGGTGGGTGTAATCAAAGGTCGGTCCTAGAACCTGCCCGCCGGGCAGGTCTTTGAACGTGGCCGAGATCCGGCGGTCGCAGATCATCTCTTCGGTGTCCACCGGCAGGCTCGCGCCAATGCGCGGCAGGGTGGTGCGATAGGCGCGCATCAGAAAGATCGCTTCGATCAGATCGCCGCGCGCCTGCTTGATTGCCAGCGCCGCAAGATCGGGATCATAAAGCGAGCCTTCCGCCATCACCCGCGTCACCGCCAGCTTCAGCTGTTCGCGGATCTGCGCAAGGCTCAGCTCTCCTACATCCGGGTCGCCCCGGCGTTCCTCGGCCAGCCAGTCATGGGCGTTCTCAATCGCCCGTTCGCCGCCTTTGACTGCAACATACATCGGCTTAACCCTCCTGAATTTGACTGCTGCGCGGCAGCGCCCACAGCGTGTCACCGCGGGTAAAGAACGCATCCCACCCCAGCGGGAAACAGGCGGCGTTTGCTGTGAAAACAGAGGGTTCGGGCAGGTCGACCACCTGTGCGGTTTCAATCCCCGGCCCGGTCAGGTTCACTGTTTCACCCTGCCAGTCCCCTTCGACAATCAGCGTGACCGAACGGTCAGGATACTCGGCTGTGCCAATGGCAAACTGACCAATGGGCAAATCGCCCCACGCGCCAAGTGCAAAATCTGCCTGTTCGGGCGCGACAATTGGGGCACCACAATGAAACGCCACCCAGGCGCGCAGCTCGACGCTGTCCAATTCCGGCGCCAGCCACAGACCCGTGTCCGTGTCGCATAGCACCAGCAACAGGACCGAGGCAGCAACCGACAGGCCCGGCGCCTGACCACCGGTCACCTGATGTGTTGTGCCGGGACGCGCCATGGCCTCCATCGCCGCGCGGAAGGCCGCAGCAGACTGGACCGGCGGCTGGGCAAATCCGCCCTCGTAAACGCTGCTCTGCATCAATCCTCTCCTCGCTGGAGGGTGAAAAATTCGACCTTGGTGGCGGCCGCTTTGGCCGCACGTTTGCTTTGACGCGCCGCCTGAGCCCTGCGCAGCGGCGCCAGCACAGCGGCCTCAATCGCAGGCACCTGTCCGGTCTGCATTAGCGCATCCACAAGGGCGGCCTGTTCCGCATGACGCTTGTCGCGCCCCTGCACATAGCCGTGCCCCACCGTGCCATCCGCCAGCTTCAGCGCGCAGCGGGTGACGGTGATTTCGCCCAGATTGAACGGCGCGCCGGTGCCGCCCTGACGGCCGCGCATCATGACACCGCCAACTTCGGGACGGCGCAGCCAGTCAAACGCAGGCGCAAGGCCCGCCTCGGCCCAAAGCCGCGCCAGATCTGCCGCCGTTGAACGCGCCAGCAGGCTCATCCAGTCGCGCCGCGCCTCTTGCGCAATCTCTTTCATCTCGGTCATCCGCCACCTCTTGGCAAACCTGTCTATGTTAACTATACAACTAGACAAATCATAGGAGATTCGCGGATCACTGGGAAGTCCCCGGCACGTGAAGCTTTGGTGACGAAATCATGACAGGGGGTGGGCATGGCGCGCACTGCAATCTGGAAATCCATTGCCGACAGCCTAGAGACCGACATTGCAAGCGGTCGCTACGCAATTGGTGCCAAGCTCCCGTCCGAGGCGCAGCTGGCGGGCACATTTGGCGTCAACCGCCACACTGTGCGCCGCGCGCTGGCAGAGCTGACAGACCAGGGGCTGGTGCATCCCCGCCGCGGTGCCGGCGTCTTTGTCGCCACCCAGGCCAAGGCCACGCCAAAGGCCGACTACCCGCTGGGCAAGCGTGTGAGCTTTCGCCAGAACCTGCGCGCCGCAGGCCGCGCCCCCAGTGGGGAACAGCTGGCCGTCACCACCCGCCGCGCCGATAAAAAAGAAGCCACCGCGCTGAAAATCGACGTCGGCGCGCTGCTGCACGTAAACGACTCGCTGTCCTTTGCCGATGCAGAGCCGGTGTCCTTGGCGCGCAGCTGCTTTCCCGCCGACCGCTTCCCCACCCTGCCCGAGGTGATCCGCGAAACCGGCTCTGTCACCGAAACCTTCCGGCAGTTTGGCATCACCGACTACACCCGCGCCTGGACCCGGATCACGGCAACGGCCGCCACGGCGACGCAGGCGCTGCATCTGCGGGTGAACGAAGGCGACCCGCTGTTGCGCACGGTCAGCCTGAATGTCGATGCCGACGGCCGACCAGTGGAATATGGCAGCAGCTATTTCGCCGGCAACCGCATTGCGCTGACCTTGGAGGACGAGGACAGCTGACCGATTGGTCAGGCATATTTCTCAAGAAAGGCTTCGGCAGAAAGGCTGCGGAAATCCGGCAGGGCGAGGCGCAGGCGCGCATGGTCCCAGTCCCACCACGCCAGTTCCATCATCGCCTCACTGACGGCCACTGGAAACCGGCGCCGGATCAAGGATGCGGTATTGCCCCCGACAATCGTGTAGGGGGCCACATCCTTGGTCACAATCGCGCCCGCAGCCACCACCGCACCATGGCCAATGGTGACCTCGGGTTTGATCATCGCGCCATGGCCGATCCAGGTGTCGTGCCCGATGACCGCATGGCGCGCGGCCCGGCGCACAAACCAATCGGCGTCATCCTCTGCGTCCTCCCAATAGCTGGCCGAGCGATAGAGGAAATGATGCAGCGACGCCGTGGTCAGCGGATGATCCGTGGCCCCAATCCGCACCGCACTGGCAATATTAGAGAACTTGCCGATCTGCGCATTGGCAATGTCACAGCCCCGGTCGCAATAGCTGTAGTCCCCAAAGGCTGAATGCGCCACGCGGCTGCCCGCGCCGATCTCGACAAAAGCGCCAAAGCGGCTGTCGGTGATCTGGCAGCCGTCGTGGATATGCGGGGTCTCTGCGCTCAGTTTCGCCATCATCAGTCTCCGTCAAAAAGAAAAAGCCCCCGCGCGGATGCCGGGGGCCTTTGTGTCCTGTGACCCGGTCTTAGTGACCGTCGCCGTCGCCCTGAATCAGACGCTTGCGCAGCCAGCCCGAGAACCAATCCATGAACATCACCATGAGGATGATCAGAACGATATAGTAAGACACCTCTTCCCAGTCCTTCTGGGTGATGATCGCCTGCGTCAGCAACAGGCCAATACCGCCCCCGGTGATCGCACCGATAATCGTCGCCGAACGGGTGTTGGATTCGAGGAAATACAGCACCTGCGACAACAGCACCGGCGTGATCTGCGGGATCACCCCAAAGCGGTAGCGCTGGATCGGTTTTGCCCCCGTGGAGGCCACGCCTTCGATCTGCTTGCCATCGACGTTTTCCAAAGCTTCCGAGAAGATCTTGCCGAAGGTACCGGTGTCGGTGATCAGGATCGCCAGCGCGCCGGTCAGGGGTCCGGGGCCAAAGGCACGGGCCAGAACCACGGTCCAGATAAGGCTGTCCACGCCGCGCACAAAGTCAAAGAAACGGCGCGTCACCATGCGGATCAGCCGAATGGGCATAAAGTTCCGGGTGCCAAGGAAGGCCAGCGGCAGGGCAATCATCGCAGCGCCAAAGGTGCCAAGGAACGCCATAAGCAGTGTTTCCCCAATCGCCCAGGCCACATCCTGATGACGCCACATCTTGTTGGTCCAGAAGTCCTGCCAGATCGCACCGCTTTCCCCCGCAATCGCGCGGCTCAGCAGCTCTGCAGGGCCCTGCCCGTAATAGGGGCTGTCGAGCGTGAAAAAGAACAGCTCCCAGCCGGTGAAATACCGGAACACCTCGGCCCGGTTGCGGGTGACGGTCAGACGGCCGTTTGGCGTTTTCACCGCCATGCGGTTCTTGGACACATTGATCCAATCCGGCACCACCTCGGACGGCAGCTCGGCCTGAATGCCCTTGCGACGGTCCGGGGTGGCGCGGATCAGACCATAGCCGGGGATGTCAAACTCCACGGTTTCCGGGCCAAAGCGCACCTCGTAGCCATCTTCCAGATCCACCACGGTGGTTTCGCCAAATTCCACCCAGGCAGGGCCTTCGCCCGCGGGGTATTCGCCCTTGCGTTCGCCTTCGATCGCGACAGACACATCGCCCGACCGATTGTCGCGCGTCACATGGGTCTTGTAGCTGTAGATATCCGACACCAGCGTGCGCGCATTGTCCATCGACGCCTTGGCCCACAGGCCGGGCACATCAAAGGCAAAGAACACATAGGTCAGATACAGCAGCACCAGCGCAGGCAGGCCAAAGTTGAACAGGCGCTTCTTCAGGAACAGCCCGTCCATCTGCCCTTTCAGGGCCATGTTCGTGTCCCCAATCGTCATTTCAGGAGTTGTCATAGCTTCGCTCCGTGGGTCAGCCGGTCACGCAACAGGCCGGAAATCTGGTCAACAACAACAATGGTGCCAAACAGCAGAATAAAGATCGCGGCCGCTTCGTCGTAACGCCCCTGCCCCCAGGACATGGAGTTCTTCAGCTCGTAGCCAATGCCGCCCGCACCCACAAAGCCAAGGATCGCAGAGGCGCGGATGTTGATCTCAAAGCGCAGCAGCGCATAGGACACATAGTTCGGCCCCACCTGCGGGATCACGCCCAGCCACATGCGCTGCGCCCAAGCCGCGCCGGTCGAATTCAGCCCTTCGACAGGCTTCAGCGAGGCGTTCTCGTTCACCTCGGAAAACAGCTTGCCCAGCGCGCCCGCCGTGTGGATCGCAATCGCGATCATCGCAGGCACCGGACCGCCGCCCAGAAGGAAGATCAGCACCAGCGCAATCACAATCTCCGGGATCGCGCGGAACAGGTCCTGAATGCGGCGAAACACCGGGATCAGCGCGGGCCAGGGCGCCATGCCGCGCGTCGCCAACAGCGACAGCAGCGTGCCAAAGATCGCGCCGATCAGGGTTGCGGCACCGGCAATATTGATCGTCTCGATCAGCGCCGGGTAGAAATGCACCAGATGGCCGGGCAGCTGCACGGCTTTCTCTGCCGCCTCCGACAGCACCTCGCCCGGATAGTCAAAAATCCGGTGGACCCCATCCGCAAAAGACCCCGCATTGCGGTCGTCAGCGGTGCGGAACCCCGCCACCATAAGGGCAACAAACAAGACCAGCATGATCCCGCCATACAGGCGTTTGCGCTGGGTGTGCTCGGTGTAAGCCGTGCGAATGTCCTCAACCGAGGACGGCGCGGCGCTCAGATCTGCCATGTTCGTTGTCCTGAGAAAATCTTGTGAAATCGTCAGCCCACATCGGGGCCAAAAATGCGGGGTCCGGGACGAACCCGAACCCCGCGATCATGAGGCGTCCAGTTGGATTACTTGGACTTCAGCTTGCGGGCTTCGATGATCACCTCATAAGCTTCGTGAGTGATCGGCTGGAAGCCTTTGGAGTCGCCAGCTGCAACACCGTAGTAGCAGTCGTAGTCCATCGCCGGCAGCGAAGCCATCAGACCGGTCATTTTGATTTTTACGTCTTCCGGCAGGGCTTTGCGCAGAACAACGGGGCCTTCCGGGATCGGCGCGGACTGCCAGATTTTGACCATGTCGTTCATGTCGATCAGACCTGCGTCAACCGCACGACGCAGCGCGCCAGAGTTGAAGCCGTCTTCCCATTCGCCCAGACCGTCGGCCCAGGTGACGCCACCGTCAACGTCGCCGTTGTTCACTGCAACGATGGTCTGCTCGTGACCGCCGGTGAACTTCACTTCACCAAAGTAGTCGCCGGATTCCATGGAGGCACCGGTTGCAGTCGGGATCTCGATCGACGGGATCAGGTAGCCAGAGGTGGAGTTCGGGTCACCGAAGCCGAAGGTCTTGCCCTTCATGTCTTCCAGGGATGCGATGCCGCTGTCTTTGCGGGCAAAACCAACAGAGTAGTAGCCGTAGCCGCCGTCAACGTTGACCTTAACCAGAACCGGCTCAACCGCTTCCGGGTCGGACAGGTAGGTTTTTGCGTAACCGGACGCGCCCAGCCATGCCATGTCGATGGTGCCGCCCAGCAGACCCTGGATCACGCCGTTGTAGTCAGCCGGTGCGAACAGCTTGGTTTCAACGCCCAGCAGCTCTTCGGTTTTGGCGCGCAGGCACTCGTTGTTGTTCAGACGGTCTTGGGCGTTTTCACCGCCCAGGATGCCGATGCGAAACTCAGAAATGCCTTCCGCCATAACGGGGGTGGTCAGCGCGGTGGTTGCCAGAACGGCAGCGATCAGTTTTTTCATCTTAGGTCACTCCGGTTGTTGGTATCCCCGGAGCGTTTCTGCGGCCCCGAGGTTGATGAAATCGGGGGTCTTAATGGGCCAGCGCGGCGGTGTAGCCATGCGCGTCGGTTTTCTCCAGCGTCTCGATCTCGGTCGAGGTCGCCGCCTCAGAGAAGTCAGCACCTGCGCCGTAAATCTCGCGGGCCACACCGGTGGTCAGCTGCTCGGGCAGGCCGTCAAAGACGATGCGACCATCGCGCATGCCAATGACGCGGTCGCAGTAGCGACGTGCGGTGTCCAGCGTGTGCAGGTTCGCGATCACGGTGCGCCCGTCTTCTTCGTGGATGCGGCGCAGGGCCTCCATCACGGTCTGGGCGTTCATCGGATCCAGCGAGGCAATCGGTTCATCGGCGAGGATGATTTTGGGGTCCTGCATCAGGGCGCGGGCAATGGCCACACGCTGCTGCTGACCACCCGACAGGGCCTCGGCGCGTTTGGCGGCATGTTCGGCAATGCCCAGACGATCCAGAATATCGATCGCCTTGTGAATGTCCGCCATCGGATAAAGATTAAACAGCGTCGCCAGCGTGGAGCGGCGGTTGAGCGTGCCGTGCAGAACGTTTGACACAACATCCATACGCGGCACCAGGTTGAACTGCTGGAAGATCATCGCGCAGTCAGACTGCCAGGCGCGTTTTTCGCGGCCCTTCAGGGTGGTGATTTCACGGCCCTCAAAGGTGACAGAGCCCGAGGACGCATCGCCAAGGCGGTTTAGCATGCGCAAGAGGGTCGATTTGCCGGCACCGGATCGGCCGATAATGCCCAGCATACAGGGCTTGTCGATCTCCAGCGAGGCAGCATCAACTGCAGTTTTATCGCCGAAAGTCTTGGTCAGTTTGTCAATGCGCAGCACGAGCGGCCCCCGAATAAGTACCGCGCCTACCTACGGATGCTCAGTGATCGCTGTGTGTCGAAATGGTAAAACTTTTGTAAACAGCCCTTGCGGAAAGCTCTATGCGCAAGGGGATAGAGCCGCTATAGGGGCGGCGAGACTTGATCCCTTCCCCTCAGGAGACTGCCGCAATGGGTTTTGACCGTTCCATCAAGATCGCCCCCTCCATCCTCTCTGCTGATTTCGCCAACTTTGGTCAGGAAATCCAGGCCATCGAATCGCAGGGCGCCGATTGGGTGCATGTGGATGTGATGGATGGCCACTTTGTGCCGAACCTCACCTTTGGCCCGCAGGCCGTCAAAGCCTTCCGCCCGCATGTGAAGACGGTGATGGATGTGCACCTGATGATTGCGCCGGTGGATCCTTATATTGATGCCTATGCCGATGCAGGGGCTGATGTGCTGACCGCTCATGTGGAAGCAGGCCCGCATATTCACCGCACCCTGCAGGCCATTCGCGGCGCAGGCATGATGTCCGGCGTGGCCCTGAACCCCGGCACCCCGGCCGAAGCCGTCGCGCATCTGCTGGACCTGACCGATGTGGTCTGCGTCATGACCGTGAACCCCGGCTTTGGCGGGCAGAAGTTCATCGACATGACCGGGAAGATTCGCGCCCTGCGCGAGATGATCGGCGACCGTCCGATCCATATTGAGATCGACGGCGGTGTGGACCCGAAAACCGCGCCTCTGGTGGCCGAAGCCGGTGCGGATGTGCTGGTTGCAGGCTCAGCTGTCTTCCGTGGTGGCTCGGTAGAACACCCGGAGGTCTACGGTGAAAACATCCGCAATATACGCGCAGCGGCGGAAGGCACCTGGACCTAAAGCACAGACCCTGACGCGGGCCGGACCGCAGCGGGGGCACTCCCGCCCGGCCTGCGATCATCTCAGATGATCTTGTCCCGTTGGGCCGGGCGCCGGGCTTCGCCCGGCGCGGTTGCGTGTGGGGCACGCCAATCGATCCTATGATCTGGGCGCGCGCCTGCATCGGCGGCGCGGACGCAAGGGTCGCACCGACCTCAAACGTTGACGCGCCGCTTCCCGGCCGCGGCGCAGGTGTCGAGGCAGATCCGAAGCACGTTTCGACTGTCGCGCGGATCAATCACCCCCATGTCACCGCCCTGCCCCGAGCGCACGAGGGCTGCTGCCTGATGGGTCAGATGCGCCTCCAGATCAGCCCGCTGCGCGCCAAGGCGCTTTTCATCCAGCGCAAGATTGCGCCGTTGGGCGCTGCGCAGCGCCACCTGCTCCAGCGTCCGCCCTGCCTCCTGTGGGGGCAGAACCGCAGCCTCGGATCCGGGCCAGGAAAACATGAAATCCATGCCCCCCACCCCTCCGGCCAATGCGCCGGACAAACCGCCCAGCACAAAGCCCGCCGCCCCATGCGCCGCCCCCAGCCGCAGCGCAATGCGCGGGGTGCGCAGCGCCACAACACGGGCCATCAGCTGGGCCGCCAGTCGTACAATCCCACCGCGTTCCGCCTGCCGTCCCAACGCAAACCCATTGCTGTTGAGCAGGAACAGAACCGGCAACCCGGCCTGTTCCGCATGGTCCAGAAAGGCGCAGCATTTGCGCAGCGCATCGGGATCCATCGCATCGCCTGCGGCCAGAATGGCCACCGCATGGCCGCCAATGCGCGCCAGCATACACTGACAGCCCACACCATAGCCCGGCTTGTACGGATCCACCGCGCCTGCGTCCGCGATCTGCACGGCCAGTTCTTCGGGCGCGACGCTGGCCACTGCCAAGGGCGGCTCGGCTGTGGTGGGGGCGCTTTCCTGTGACCAGCGGGACGCCAGATAGGCCCGCGCCTGCTGGATGGCCTCGCCATCATCATCGGCCAGCTGATCGACCAGACCGGTCACCTCCGAATGCAGTTCCGCTCCGCCCAGCGCCGCATCGCGGGCGACCTCACCGGTCACCGCCCGCACCTGAGCCGCACCCGCCAGCATCACCAGCGCCTCTTTGCGCACTGCAATCACATGATCGGACAGCCCCGCAAACAGCGACACCGCCCCAATGGCAGACCCATGCAGGACCGACACCACCGGCGGGCCTTTGCGGGCCAGTTCGGCCAGCGCCGTGCCCAAAGCATCCCATTGGGTGCCATCGACCTTGTGCAAATCCGGGCCGACGCTGTCCATCAGATGCACAAAAGGCAAGCCCTGCCGATGGGCCACCCGGATCAGCCCGGCCAGCTTTTCGGCGGTCTTCGCGGTCATGACACCTGCGTTGATCCCCGCATCATCCACCGCCACCACACAGCGCACCCCGGCCACAAAACCGATCCCGCCCAACAGGGACGCCCCCGGCAGCGCCCGCAGCGGGTCCGGCCCGTCCACCAGATAAGACGCCATATTGTAGAGAGGCAGATAGGGATGCTCTGCATCCAGCAGCGCCGACAGCCGGGCCCGCGCCGTCAGTCGGCCACAGCGGTCAATCAGCGCGCGACGGGCTTCGGACCGCGTGGCCGCGCGCGCTTCGAGTTGTTTCATAAGTTCCAGTGCCGCCGCCCGCTTCTGGGCTGGCTCGGCAAGGGGCGCGTCCTGGGATCGCTGTGAAGGAAGCGCGGTTGCCTGATCAGGCGACGCGACCTGAGGCGCGTCTTGAGGCGCGACCTGGGGGCGGATCTCTTTGTGCACGGCATACATGCCTGTCTCCTTCCTCGGAAAAACATTCTCGGCCCCCACCGAGCTGTGCACAGCTGCTTATCCCTGGCCGTTCCGCAGCAGCAAATTCGGCACCAGGTTCGGTCCCAAATTCAGCGCCAAATGCGGTTCGGCCCACCGACCCATGTGCAAAAACAGGCTGTTTGACCTGATGTGCATGGGCCTGTCCTGATCGTCGCAATGGCGCCGCGTCCCCCGGGGATTGCCCCATGAACGCAGCACTGTTTGAAATCAGGACGGTTTGTTGTGAAAGAAAGCCCCCTTTGCACCGGCCAGCAGAGGGCCAAGGGGCTGTGTTTTGCGCAGATTTCGGCCCGAATTTCTGGCCGCATTTATGACCGGATTTCAGCCCAGCGTTCTGTCCCAGCTTGTGCAAAAGGATGCTCCCTTGTGCCACAAACAGATCAGCCGCACCGGATCTGGCAACAGGCAAAGGACATTTGGCAGAGCTTCTCCACCCTATCCCGGCAGCACCTGTGACCCGATGTTGCTGCATCTCCGCAATCCACCTCTTTCACGTTTCGAAAACAATCCCCACCTTCGGGTAAAGGACTGCCTCTGTCGCGCGCGCCTATGGACACAAGACTTAGGTCACAATGCGAGCGCACACACCTTATCTATGCATATCACACAAGTCCTGTCTCGCAATTTCGTGCAAAGGTAATGTTTATTTTCTGAATTTTTATCGAAGTTTTTGCGACAGCCTGCCCATTTGGCACCTCGCTCGACCCGCCCGGGCGGCGCAGAAAGCCGATTTCAAAACCAAATGCGCGGCTGAAAGCGGGGCTTTGACCCGCCCGGTGGCCTTCCCGTTATTTCACGTGAATCGCATCTGCGGCCGGGGCCCGCTGCGGCACACCGATTGGCCTTCCCGAATCTGCCCCTTTGGTCGCCCCCGCTGATCTGCCGCACTAATCTGCCGCACTGACCGGCCGCGTTGATCTATTGCCAGCACCCGGCCCTTACGCCACACTAAGCGCTACAGAAGACGTCTGAACAAAACCGAGGCCTTAATGCGCAAATTCCTAGTAGTCCTTGATGACAGCCGCGAATGTTTGAACGCCATGCGTTTTGCTGCCATGCGCGCGGCCAAGACCGGCGGCGGCGTTGAAATCCTGTCGATCATCCCCCCGGAAGAGTTCAATCACTGGATTGGCGTCGGCGAGGTGATGCGCGAAGAGGCCCGCGAACGCATTCACGCCCATTTCGAGGTCTTTGCCAAATGGATGCGCGACCGTCAGGGCGTGGACCCTGAGCTGGTCATCCGCGAAGGCGAAGCAGTGCCGCAGATCCTCGCGCAGATCGAAGCCGACACCGAAGTGGGTGTTCTGGTTCTGGGCGCGGCGGCGGATCGCAAGGGACCGGGGCCGATTGTCACCCAGCTGACCCGTTCGGCCGGCACCCTGCCCATTCCGATCACCGTTGTTCCGGGGGATATGAGCAAAGAAAAGCTCGAAGCGATCACCTAAGGCGCGGGATCGTCGCTGCCGTCTTTCTGCCGTGCCCGATGCGCGGCCGCTTTGGCGCGATTGCCGCAGATCGCCATGGAACACCAGCGCCGACGATTGTTGCGGCTGGTGTCCAGAAACCGGAAATCACACCCCGGCCCATCGCAGGTCTTCAGGCGGTCGGCGTCCGCTTCGCTGATCAGGCGTGCCATGTGATAGGACAGGATCGCCAAAAGATCCTCGGCGGTTTCAGTGCGCAGGTCTTCTTTCAGAACCGGCACGCCCTCTTCCATCTCCAATCGACAGCGCAGCTCTCCGGCGGCGATGTTCTGATTCAATAGCAGCACCAGATCGTCCCCCACCCCTTTGCTGCGGTAGGTTTCGCGGATGGTGCGGGCGAGCGCCGCAGCGATTTTCAGATCCACCGCAGGCAGGCCGGACAGCTGGGCTGTCTGCTCTTCGGTCAAAAACCCCGCCGCGCGCATCCAGCACAGCAGTTCTTCGCCGGTCTCCAACCAGTCCATATGCGTCCCGTAAGGCGCGCCGCAGGAGTTCAGAATCTCCAGACCCGGATGATCGGCAATCAGCTGCGGCGGCGGCAGGGTGCTTTGGGGGGCTTTGGTCACTTGCGCTCTCCTTACGGTCAACCGTCCCGCGCGATCACAGCGGTTTCACATTCGCGTTGGATCAGGCGTAACCGTCTAAATCTGTTTTGACAAGTTACTCGGGCCTACGTAACCGTCTAAGTGCAATTTAACTGGTTACCCAAATGTCAGGAGACCCCCATGTCGAAACTGCTCCATATCCTTGCCTCGCCCCGCGGGGCCGAGTCGAAATCCAATGCGCTGGCTGCCGCCTTTGTCGCCCGCCAGCAAGCCGAAGATCCGACGCTCGACGTTGACCGGCTCGACCTCTGGGCCGAAGACCTGCCCGCCTTTGACGGCGACCCGGCCGCCGCCAAGATGACGTTCTTTGGGGTCGGTGAAATGGATCCGGTCAAGGCGCGCGCCTGGGATCAGGTGGCGTCGATCACCCAGCGGTTCCTTGAGGCCGATCACATTGTCCTGGGTGTGCCCATGTGGAACGGCGGCGTGCCCTATAGGCTGAAGCATTATATCGACATTATCACCCAGCCGGGCATGCTGTTCGGCTTTGATCCAGAACGCGGGTATTTCGGCCTGCTGGAGGGCAAACGCGCCACCGTGATCACCACCAGCGGCGTCTGGGCGCCGGGGGCGGATGCGAAATACGGCGCTGATTTCCACTCGAACTATCTGGAGTGGTGGCTGAACACGATCGGCATCACCGATGTTCAGATGGTGCGCTTCCAGCCCTCGCTGCTGAGCGCGGACCCGCAGGCGGGCTATGATGCGGCGCTGGCGCAGCTGAACGCGCTTTGATCACCCTATATATACAGTACAGAAACAGGGGGCTCCGGCCCCCTGTTTCGTTAGGCCTGTTATAATATCGCAGCGATTTGGGCTTGGAATTAAGTTAGAATGGTTCTAAAACTTGACTTCAAGCGCGTCCGAACGCATATCGGAAGCACAAACGCGGAGATCCCTTATGTTCATCCAGACCGAATCCACGCCGAACCCGGCGACGCTGAAATTCCTGCCCGGCCAAACCGTTCTGGAAGCGGGCACCGCTGATTTCCCCTCCTCCGAGGCGGCAGGTACCTCGCCGCTGGCCACCCGCATCTTTGCGGTGGACGGCGTCACCGGCGTGTTCTTTGGCAATGACTTTGTCACCGTCACCAAAGCCGAAGGCATTGAGTGGGACCACATCAAACCCGCCATCCTTGGCGCGGTGATGGAACATTTCCAATCCGGCCAGCCGGTGATGGCCGCAGGCGAAACGCAGGCCTCGGGCCACGCCGAACACACCGGCGAAGATGGCGAGATCGTCAACCAGATCAAGGAACTGCTGGACAGCCGCGTGCGCCCGGCCGTGGCCCAGGACGGCGGCGACATCACCTTCCACGGCTTTGACCGCGGTGTGGTGTATCTGCACATGCAGGGCGCCTGTGCCGGTTGCCCGTCTTCGACGCTGACCCTGAAAATGGGCATCGAGAACCTGCTGCGTCATTATATCCCTGAAGTAACCGAGGTCCGCCCGGTTGCCGTCTGAGGCAACAGGCAAGACCTACACGGCGCGCTGCTATTGTGGCGCGTCCCGCCTGACGCTTTCGGCCGCGCCTTTGACCGCCGCCTTTTGCCACTGTGCGGATTGCAGACGATGGACAGGGGCGCCCGTGGGCGCCTTTGTTGCATTTGAAGCCACCGCTTTGCAGACGGATCTGGGCCCCGGTGTGTCCCATTCCCCCGGCGTCGCGCGCTGGAACTGCTCCAAATGCGGCTCCCCACTGGCGGCGACATTCGATTATCTGCCCGGGCAGGTCTATGTGCCCATCGGCATTCTGGACCAAGCCGCCGAGATTGCGCCGGAACACCACTGTCACAGCCAGTCCGCCCTGCCGTGGCTGCATATACACGACGGGTTGCCACATGACGCGGGCTCTGCCAGAGAGCGGTTGAACGCTGCTAACAAGGATCCCTCCGAATGACATCGACGCCGCTGGTTCTTGGATTTGACACCTCTGGCCCCCATTGCGCCGCCGCCCTGTTGCGTGGCGCGGATGTGCTGGTGAACCGGGTCGAAGAGATGGGCCGCGGTCAGGCAGAGCGTCTGATGGTGCTGCTGGAAGAGGTGCTGGCCGAGGCTGGTGTCACGTGGAACAATCTGGATGCGATTGGCGTGGGCGTGGGCCCCGGCAATTTCACCGGCATCCGCATTTCCGTCTCGGCCGCGCGGGGGCTGGCGCTGGGTCTGGATATTCCTGCGGTCGGCGTCGATGGGTTTGACGCAAGGGCCGCAGAGGGCGAGCTGGCCGCCGTGCCCGCCCCGCGCGATCAGCTCTATGCCGCGCTCGGGGATCAGGCACCGCGTCTGATGCCACGTGAGGAGGCCGAGGACGCCGCGCGCGATGCCGGGCTGACCTGTGCGCCCATGGCCACGCCCCCCGGTATTGCCGTTGCGATTGCCCGCGACGCGATGGCGCGGTTTGAAACTGAGACAGACGCCCCTGCACCGCTGTACCTGCGCGCCGCAGATGCCGCGCCGTCGTCGGACCAGCCGCCCGCGCTGATCGATGGCTGAGCTGCTGTTGCCTGCGCAGGCGGCGGATCTGGCCGCCACCCACAAGGCCGCGTTCACCCAGTCCCGCCCTTGGTCTGAAACCGAGATCGCCGATCTTCTGGACGATCGCTTTACCTTTGGCATTGGTGATGCGCGCTGCTTTGCGATTGTGCGGGTGATTGCGGGCGAAGCGGAACTGCTGACCCTTGCCACCCATCCCGACCACCAAAGACAGGGTTTGGCGCGCGCCCTAATGCCGCTTTGGCAGGCAGAGGCGCAGGCGCGTGACGCTACGGAAGTGTTTCTGGAAGTGGCAGAGGATAATGTTAGCGCACAACAGTTGTACCTGAGGGACGGATTCGCTCTTTTCGCGCGCCGCAAAGCCTATTATGCGCGACGCGGGGCGGCGCCTGTCGATGCATTGCTGATGAAACGTGCGTTTCTTTAAGGAAATTGCGCGGATATTCGACCGGATGGTCAAAAAACTGTTGACCATTTCGGAAAGCCGCACGCTAAATCGCCCTATAACTTGACCTAGGCCATTGCCGGGCGCGCCCGCATGGCACAGGATAAAAGGGTCTTTAAAGACCGGAACAAGACTTGGGAGTACGTGAATGACCCTCTTCAAAACGCTTATGGGCGCGGCCGCAACCGTTGCCCTGACCGCAGGCGCAGCACTGGCCGATCCGGCCGTTATCTTTGACCTCGGTGGCAAATTCGACAAATCCTTCAACGAAGCCGGCTACAATGGTGCCGAGCGTTGGGCGAAAGAAACCGGCGGCAAGTATCTGGAAATCGAACTGAAGTCCGAAGCCCAGCGTGAGCAGGCCCTGCGCCGCTTTGCCGAAACCGGTGCAAACCCGATCATCACCATGGGTTTCGCCATGAGCGCGCCGCTGGCTGAAGTTGTGGGCGACTATCCCGACACCACCTTCGTCACCATCGACGGCTGGGTTCAGGCGCCGAACGTGCACGTGATCGGCTTCTCCGAGCAGGAAGGTTCCTATCTGGTTGGTATGCTGGCGGCACAGGCCTCCAAGACCGGCACCGTTGGCTTCATCGGTGGCATGGACATCCCGCTGATCCGTCGCTTTGCCTGCGGTTACGCAGAAGGCGCGAAGGCTGTGAACCCCGATGCAACCGTCATCGCCAACATGACCGGCACCACGCCGACCGCATGGAACGACCCGGTTAAAGGCTCTGAGCTGACCAAAGCACAGATCGCACAGGGCGCGGACGTTGTGTACGCCGCTGCTGGCGGCACCGGTGTTGGTGTTCTGCAGACCGCCGCAGACGAAGGCATCCTGTCCATCGGCGTTGACAGCAACCAGAACCACCTGCACCCGGGCAAGGTCCTGACCTCCATGCTGAAGCGCGTTGACGTTGCCGTCTATGAGGTGCTGAAAGCAGGCGACGCGCTGGAGCCGACCATCCAGACCCTCGGCCTGGCCGAAGACGGTGTTGGCTACGCGCTGGACGACAACAACGCTGCGCTGATCTCTGACGAGATGAAAGCATCCGTTGAAGACGCAAAAGCAAAAATCATCGCCGGTGACGTGAGCGTTCACAACTACACCAGCGACGACAGCTGCCCGGCTCTGAGCTTCTAAGCGAAAGTCTTTCGCCCTGAAGCGAGAAAATCAGTGTGACGCAACGCTTGATTCCGCTTCAGGGCTTTGCATCATGGCCCGGAGGTCGTAATAGCACGGCCTCCGGGTTTGTATTTCCCAAACCCGGAACATGCGAAGTAACTAACTGGCGCGGCGCGACCCGGCTCCGTTAGCGCAACCGGTGATGAGGTGACAGGGGAGCCCACATGACGGCACCAGCAATCCAACTCAAAGGCATTTCCAAAGCCTTTGGCCCCGTCCAGGCAAACAAGGACATTTCCATCAGCGTAGCCCCCGGCTCTATCCATGGTATCATTGGGGAGAACGGTGCGGGCAAATCGACGCTGATGAGCATTCTGTACGGCTTTTACAAAGCCGACAAAGGTGAGATTTGGATCAAGGGCAATCGCACCGAGATCCCCGACAGCCAGGCCGCAATTGCGGCCGGTATTGGCATGGTGTTCCAGCACTTCAAGCTGGTCGAGAACTTTACTGTTCTGGAAAACATCGTGCTGGGCGCCGAAGACAGCGGCATGCTGATGCCGTCCCTGTCGCGCGCCCGCAAAGAGCTGAAGGCGCTGGAAGAAGAATACGAGCTTTACGTTGATCCCGATGCCCGCATCGATGAGATCGGCGTTGGCATGCAGCAGCGTGTGGAAATCCTGAAGGCGCTCTATCGCAAAGCGGAAATCCTGATCCTCGATGAACCCACCGGCGTGCTGACCCCGGCAGAGGCGGACCAGCTGTTCCGCATTCTGGACCGTCTGCGGTCGGAAGGGAAAACCATCCTGCTGATCACGCATAAAATGCGTGAGATCATGGAATATACCGACACCGTGTCGGTGATGCGCCGTGGCGAGATGACCGCAACCGTGAAGACCGCCGAAACCAGCCCGGAAGAGCTGGCAGAGCTGATGGTGGGCCGCAAGGTTCTGCTGCAGGTCGACAAAGTGCCCGCGAAACCGGGCAAGCCTATTCTCGAAATCCAAAATCTGTCGGTCACCGACAGCATGGGGGTGGAGCGGGTCAAAGGCATTGATTTGCAGGTCCGCGCAGGCGAGATTCTGGGCATTGCTGGCGTTGCAGGCAACGGCCAGTCGGAACTCCTTGAGGTGCTGGGCGGTATGCGCGCTGATCGGGGTCGCATTTCCGGTTCCGTGAAACTGCACGGGTCTGAGCTGCCGATGACCGGTGCGGGGTCGGATGCCCGTGCGCGCCGTGACGCCCATATTGGCCACGTCCCCGAAGACCGTCAGGCCGAAGGTCTGATCATGGACTTCCACGCCTGGGAAAACGTCGCCTTTGGCTACCACCGGGACCCGGCTTATAACGCGGGCCTGTTGATGGACAATGCCGCCCTGCGCGCCGACACAGAGCGCAAGATGGAGAAGTTCGACGTGCGCCCGCCGCTGCCGTGGCTGGCTGCGAAAAACTTCTCGGGCGGCAACCAGCAGAAGATCGTAGTTGCGCGCGAAATCGAGCGCAATCCGGATCTCCTGCTGATCGGTCAGCCGACCCGTGGCGTCGACATTGGCGCAATTGAATTTATCCACCAGCAGATCGTAGAGCTGCGCGACGCGGGCAAGGCCATCTTGCTGGTGTCGGTGGAACTGGAAGAGATCCTGTCGCTGTCTGACCGGGTCGCTGTGATGTTTGACGGCAAGATCATGGGCGAACGCGCCGCAGATCAAACCGATGAAAAAGAACTCGGCCTGATGATGGCCGGCGTCGCGGGGGAGGCCGCGTAAATGGACAAGATGCCAAAATGGGCCGATGTGGTGCTGATCCCGGTGATCAGCATCCTGCTGGCCGCACTCATTTCCGCCCTTGTGATCCTCGCAATTGGCGAAAACCCCGTTGAGGCGCTGAACCTGATGGTCAATGGCGCGCTCGGCTCCACCTATGGCTGGGGCTATACGCTTTATTATGCCACCAACTTCATGTTCACAGGTCTGGCTGTGGCCGTGGCGGCCCATGCGGGTCTGTTCAACATCGGTGGCGAAGGTCAGGCGATGCTGGGTGGTCTTGGCGTGGCGCTGTTCTGCCTGTATCTGCCCCTGCCCCATTGGACCATTGCGCTGGTTGTGGCGGCTGTGGGTGCGGGCCTGTTTGGCGCGGCCTGGGCGGCGATCCCCGCTTACCTGCAAGCCAAACGCGGCAGCCACATTGTGATCACCACCATCATGTTCAACTTCATCGCGTTTTCCGTGCTGAACTACATGCTGGTTGAGGTGCTGAAACCCCAAGGCGCAATGGACCCGGCATCGGCCAAGTTCCCGGCCGCGACCCATCTGCCGTCGCTGCATGACATTCTGGCGCCGATCGGGATCGAGTTCTCCAAATCCGCACCGGCCAACGTGACCCTGTTTGTGGCGCTGGCGGCCTGTGTGTTTGTCTGGGCGCTGATCTGGCGCACGCCGCTGGGGTACGAGATCCGCGCGCTGGGTAAATCCGAGCCCGCAACCCGTTACGCCGGTATTTCTTCGGTGCGCATCATTATGATCACCATGCTGATCTCGGGCGCGCTTTGCGGTCTGATGGCGATCAACAATGTGATGGGCGAAGCGGAACGTCTGGTTCTGAACGCCACCGAAGGCGCGGGCTTTATCGGCATCGCTGTGGCCCTGATGGGGCGCAACCACCCGGTGGGTGTGTTCCTTGCTGCGATCCTCTTTGGGTTCCTGTACCAGGGCGGCGCAGAGCTGGCGCTGTGGTCGTCGATCCCGACCGAGCTGATCGTGGTCATTCAGGCGCTTGTCATCCTGTTCACCGGCGCGCTGGACAATATGGTCCGGATGCCGATTGAAAAACTCTTCCTCGCGTTTCGGAAGGAGAAAGCCTGATGGATTTCCTGACACTCGTTCAGGTGCTGGACAGCACCGTCCGTCTGGCCACCCCCTTGCTGCTGGCCTGTCTGGCGGGCCTGTTTTCCGAACGTGCCGGCATCTTTGACATTGGCCTTGAAGGCAAGATGCTGATGGCGGCCTTCTTCTCGGCGGCTGTGGCAGCGATCACCGGCAATGTCTGGTTTGGTCTGCTGGCAGGTATTGGCTCTTCGCTGGCGCTGTCGGGTCTGCATGGTGCGGCCTCGATCACCTTCCGGGGCAACCAGCTGATCTCTGGTGTGGCGATCAACTTCCTCGCCTCGGGTCTGACGGTTCTGATTGCGCAAAGCTGGTTCCAGCAGGGTGGCCGCACGCCCTCGCTGTTGTCCGGTGGCCGGTTTGAACCGATTGAGCTGCCCTTTGCCATTGGCCCGACCGAGGCCGCAGAGACCGGCCGCCGCCTGTCTGATCTGCTGTCTGAGGCCAATGTGCTGCAACAGGTCTATTCGGAGCTGATCTCGGGCCATTCGATCATCGTCTACCTTGCCGGTCTGTGTGTGTTCCTGACCTGGTGGGTGCTGTTCCGCACGCGCTTTGGTCTGCGCCTGCGCGCGGTGGGGGAAAACCCGGCAGCCGTGGACACTGCGGGTATTTCCGTGATCCGTCTGCGCTTTGCCGCGATTGCGATCTGCGGCGTGCTGTGTGGTATTGCCGGTGCTTACCTTGCAACCGGTCTGCAAGCAGGCTTTGTCAAAGAGATGACCTCGGGCCGTGGTTATATCGCGCTGGCGGCGCTGATCTTTGCCAAATGGCGCCCGGTCGCAGCCCTGTGGGCCTGCCTGCTGTTCGGTCTGCTGCAGGCGATTGCGCTGCGCTTCCAGAACATTGATCTTGGCGGCTTTGTGGTTCCGGTTCAGTTCATGGAGGCCCTGCCCTACATCCTGACCGTGGTGATCCTGGCTGGTTTTGTCGGCAAGGCGATCCCGCCGAAAGCCGGTGGTCAGCCCTACGTCAAAGAACGTTAAGCCACCGCGTAAAGATGCAAAACAAAGAGAGCCCCCGCCCAAACGGTCGGGGGCTTTTTTTAACGCCTGCAGATCCTGCCAGCCCTACGATCTGTGGCACGCCTGCCCAGTCACAAAAATATGCTGCTTTGCGGCACGGCTTGCTGTTGATTTACGCAGTCTGCGGCGGTTTAAAGTGAAACATGATGATCTACCTGCCCATTGCCGAAGTTGCTGTGAACGCCTGGATCGTGCTCGGGCTTGGCGGGCTGGTGGGCATTCTTTCTGGCATGTTTGGCGTTGGCGGCGGCTTTATTATGACGCCTTTGCTGTTTTTCATTGGCATCCCGCCTGCGGTCGCCGTGGCCACGGGGGCCAATCAGATTGTCGCCTCCTCCGTGTCGGGCGTGCTGGCCCATCTTCAGCGTAAAACCGTCGATCTGAAAATGGGCGCGGTGCTGCAGGCAGGCGGTCTTGCGGGCGCGTTTTGCGGTGTGGCACTGTTCAACTATCTGAAGTCTCTGGGCCAGGTCGATCTGTTTGTGACCCTATGTTACGTGATTTTCCTGGGCGTTGTGGGCGGCTTGATGTTCATCGAAAGTGTGAACGCCTGGCGCAAAGCCAAAAGCGGCGCGGTCCCGAAACGGTCGCGGCACAGCCCGATCCACGGCCTGCCGTTCAAGGTGCGGTTCCGCACCTCCGGGCTTTATATTTCGGTCATCCCCCCCATTGCTGTGGGGTTTTTCGTGGGCGTTCTGACCGCGGTCATGGGGGTTGGCGGTGGTTTCATTATGGTGCCTGCGATGATTTACCTGTTGGGCATGCCCACCAAGGTGGTGGTTGGCACCTCGTTGTTTCAGATCATTATTGTCACCTCGGCCTCGACCATGCTGCATGCGATCACCAACCAGACCGTGGATATTGTTCTGGCGGTTCTGCTGTTGATTGGTGGCGTTGTGGGGGCACAGTTTGGCACCCGCATTGGTGTGAAACTGCGCGCCGAACAGCTGCGCATTCTGCTGGCAACGCTGGTTCTGCTGGTCTGCGGCAAGCTGGCGCTGGATCTGCTGCTGGAACCAAGCGAGCTTTATACGCTTGCCACCCCGGGGAGATCGTGATGCGCCGTCTCTTGTCCCTGCTGGCGATCTGCCTGCCCCTGCTGGTGCTGTCGCGCACGGCTACTGCCGAAGAGGTGGTGCTGGGCCTGAGCCAGGATCAGGTGGCGATCACGGCTACGTTCAACGGGTCGGAAATTCTGATTTTTGGCGCGGTGAAACGCGAATCCCCCCTGCCTGATGGGGCGCCGCTGGAGGTTCTGGTCACCGTCTCTGGCCCGCAAGAGCCGGTGATGGTGCGCCGCAAAGCGCGCGAGGCCGGGATCTGGGTCAACACCGACGCGGTGCTGGTGGATCACGCGCCCAGTTTCTACACGGTTGCAACCTCAGCGCCTTTGACACAGGTGCTGAGCGACACCGAAGACCTGCGCCACGATGTGTCGATCCGCCGGGCAATCCGGCTGGTGGGTGCGGGCGTGGAAGATGGGGCTGCGTTCTCCGAAGCCGTGATCCGCATTCGCGAAAACCGGGGGCTGTATTCCCTGCGGGAAAACACCGTGGCCGTGGATCAGCAGACCCTGTTTCGCACCGCGCTGTCGATGCCCGCGGACCTGACCGAGGGGCTTTATGCCACCCGTATTTTCCTGACCCGCGGCGGTGAGGTTGTGTCCCATTACGAGACCACGATTGAGGTGAGCAAAGTTGGTCTGGAGCGGTTTCTGTTCAACCTGTCGCGCCAGCAGCCGGTGCTCTATGGGATTTTGGCGCTGGTGATCGCCTCTCTGGCCGGTTGGGGCGCTTCGGCCGTTTTCCAGGCGCTGCGCCAACGCTGACGCCCCGCCCCGCAGGCAAACGCTCCCGCCCGTCGTTTGATCATCAAAGATGATCTCCTCCGGTTGGGCCTGGCAGCCCTCGCTGCGCGCGGGCTGCGGCCCCGTATGCGGCACATGTTTCGCGCCACAGCAGCGGCTGGGGGCGCGCGCCTTGCGGCCCGCAAGGCGCGCTTTGCCCAACGGGAGCGGACGCTCCGCGCCAGCGGAGGATCCGGCGACGGGCGGGAGCGCCCCCTCAGCCGCGGCCGATGTAGGGCATTTTGGTCGCCATCACGGTCATGAACTGGACATTTGCCTCCGCTGGCAGCTCTGCCATATGCAGAACCGAGGCTGCCGCATCCGCCACATCAAAACTGTCCAAGGGGGCCGCGTCCGGGTTGGCCGCGGCGTGACGGGCAGACAGTTCCGCCACCATCGGCGTATGCGCATTGCCGATATCGATCTGACCACAGGCGATGTCAAAGGCGCGGCCATCCAACGACAAAGACCGGGTCAGCCCGGTGATCGCGGCCTTGGTCGCCGCATAAGGCGCGCTTTGCGGGCGGGGCACATGGGCCGCGATCGAGCCGTTGTTGATGATCCGCCCGCCCTGCGGGTCCTGCCTGCGCATGGTGCGAAAGGCCGCGCGGGCCGACAGGAACATGCCTGTCAGGTTCACATCCACCGACCGCTGCCAGTCTGCCAGCGGGATCTCATCAATCAGCCCGGGCGCCGGAAAAATCCCAGCATTGTTGAACAGCACGTCCAGCCGCCCCGCCTGCGCAACAAAGCGATCAAAGGCCTGATCCACCTGATCCGCCTGCGTCACATCTGCGGGAATTACGATGGCACGATCTTGGCCTGCTGCCATCTGCTCCAGCACCTCAGCGCGGCGCGCCAGAAGGCCAACCGTCCAGCCGCGCGCGAGAAACAAGTCGGCAACGGCCTGACCAATCCCGGAACTGGCCCCTGTGACGATGACGGTTTTCATAATAGGTCTGCCTCCTGTGTTTCCAGCGTGAGAGTCGGCGCGGCGGCGGCGCGCAGGTCATCCACCGGCAGGCCCAGCGTCGGCTTGGCCAGACGATTGCGCACCACCCAGATCAGCCGCGATTCTGCGCGGGTGATGGCCACATAGGCCAGCCGTTTCCACAGGGGCTGCCCCGCCTCTACCCGTCCCATGCGGGCGGCGGCAAAGATATCGGGGGCAAAGACCTGCGCCGTATCCCATTGGGAGCCCTGCGCCTTGTGAATTGTCACCGCCGCCCCGTGCAAAAACGTCGCCCCCATACGGGCGGCAAAGGGGATAAAGGGTTCTTCTTCGTCAGGTTTTTCGATTTTCACGATGGAGGCCGCCGAGACCTGTGGATCCTCCGCCCCCATCACATGCAGGCGGGAAAACCCCGGCTTGCGACCGGGACCGAGGTAGACCACCTGCGCGCCCTTGATCAGGCCGCGGGCCTCCAGATCCAGCCGTTTCTTGCGGTGTTTCAGCGGCAGCTCAATCCCGTCGCAGATCAAGGGTTCGCCGGGCAAGAGCTCGTCTTCGGGGGCGCCGTGGACCGCGCGAAAGGCGTTGATCAGGCGAATGCGCGTGTTGTTGCGCCAGACCAGAACGGGTGAGCGCGCCATCAGGTCCACCTCCACCCGTTGGCCCCAGACCACCCGTTCGTCGCGCCGGGCGCTGTCTTCGATCATCCGTTCAAAATCCTCGAACCCCAGCTGCGGGTCGGCCAGCGCATGGGCAAGATCAAGGATCGGGTTGTCGGCCTTTTGGCGGTGAATGCGGTTGAGGATCAGGCGGCGCGGCTCTGGCAGTTTGTCAAAGACCATCGATCCCGACTGATTGACCGGCGCCAGCTGCGCCGGGTCGCCAAACAGCACAAGGTTCGGGAAGATTTCTTTCAGATCCTCGAACTGGCGGTCATCCAGCATGGAGGCCTCATCAATGAAACCAATGTCCAAGGGTTCGTCCCGCCGTTTCCAGCCGGTGATAAAATCGGACCCGCGCAGTCCCGCCGCGGCCAGCGCGCCGGGCATGGATTTGTTCTGCTCGTAAAACGCTTTGGCCCGCGCCAAAGCTTCTTCGGTGAGTTCTTCCAGATCCGGCTGTTCGCCGTGACCGGCCAGCCATTCGGCGATTTTTTCATATTCCGGGTCATAGACGGGCGTGTAGAGAATGCGGTGAATGGTGGTTGCGGGCACGCCGCGCAGGCGCAGGACCGAAGCCGCCTTGTTGGTGGGCGCAAGGATCGCCAGCGTGCGCTTTTCGGTTTTCTTCTTGCTCTCGTAATCGCCCGAGACGACCTCGACCCCCGCCGCTTCCAGCGCCTTGTAAAGCTGCGCCAGCAGCAGGGTTTTGCCCGAGCCCGCCTTGCCGATGACGGCCAATGTGCCACCCGCCCCTTTGGGCGATTGCAGCAGCTCTTCTTCCAGATCGACGCCCGCATCGCGCAGGGCGGCTGTCACCGCATCAAAGGCTGCGGCCTGATCTTCGGAAAACTGCACGGCTGGGGGTTTGGCAGGCTCTGTCATATGCGCTTTTCTCTGTTGTTGGCGCGACCCTACAGGGGTGGGAAGTCGGGCACCAGAGGGGCGAGAGGTTAAAGCGCGATCAGCCCGGTCGCCACGGCCTTGGCAACCGCATGGGTGGTGTTCTGAGCCCCCAGTTTCTTGCGGGCGGTTTCAATATAGACCCGCAGCGTGTGTTCGGAAATATCCAGCGCTTCGGCGGCTTTGGCGCGGGATTTGCCTTCGGCAAGAAGGGCCAGGCTGGCCAATTCGCGCGGCGACAGGGCCTGGCCTTCCATAGCATCGCCTGCGCGGTCTGGCTCTGTGCTCAGTTCCAGAACCACGCGGTTCAGGTAGTGCCCCAGCAGGATCAGATCGCGACCACTGGCGTCTTTGAATGCATCCCAAACCGGTTCCGCCCAGTCACTGGTCACGGAGAGCACCGCATACTGACCGCCCGGTCCGCGCAGCGGGACAGAGTAGCCCTGCCGCCCTACCCCATGTGACATGGCATCCCGCCGATAAGCCGCAGAGAGCCGCCCCGACCAATTGAGATCCCGCCAGTCCACCGGGTCAATCGCCGAAAAACAGCCGGTCAGCACCGGGTCCGCCCGGAAATAATCCCGTTCGATGTAGCGGGTTTTCCAGTCGTCGCCGAGGCTGGTCAGCTTGTGGCGTCCACCCAGCTTGTCGATCCAGAGATAGGCCACGTGGGCCAGTTCAAAATGGTTTTGGATCGCGTGAAGCACCCCCGGCACATCCGACAGATCGGTCAGCCGTTCGATCTGTGCCAAAATCCCGTCCAGGCCGTCGGGTTCGGCAACATCATCACGCGCCATTGTCGCCCCCCGCACCCTTCAAAACACGCACGCCCCCAAAGGGGCCCCAACAGGCCCCCCAGCACGGGTCACAGTCAAAAGAGTGAGCGCAGATGTGATAAAACAATTTCAGGGCCTTTCAGGCGATGGCTTCACGCTAGCCCCACGCCGGGACAACAACAACAGCTTTGGCAGTATGCTTACCGGCCCTCACCCTGTTTTTACGACAAAAACACCCGCAAGCGACCGCCTGCGGGTGTTTGTTAAGTTTCATGATCCCAAATTGGGCGCTGTTTAGCCTGCGACGACCTCTTCCAGCGTGCGCAGCCCGGTGCGCGGCGCCTGAACCAGAACGGACATGTTGCCCGGCTTGTGTTCGTTGCGCAGCATTTTCATATGCGCATCCGGCAGCTCGGCCCAGGGGAAGACCTCGGACATGCAGGGGTCCAGACGGCGTTCGACCATCAGCTGGTTGGCCGAGGCCGCCTGCTTCAGGTGGGCAAAATGCGAGCCCTGCAGGCGCTTCTGGTGCATCCACATATAACGGACGTCAAAGGTACAATTGAAGCCCGAGGTACCGGCGCAGATCACAACCATGCCGCCCTTTTTGACGACGAAGGTCGAGACCGGGAAGGTCGCCTGACCGGGGTGTTCGAACACCATGTCGACATTGTTGCCCTTGCCGGTGATGTCCCAGATCGCCTTGCCGAACTTGCGTGCTTCTTTGAACCACTCGGCATATTCGGGGGTGTTCACGGTGGGCAGCTGGCCCCAGCAGTTGAAGTCCTTGCGGTTCAGAACGCCTTTGGCGCCCAGCCCCATGACAAAGTCACGCTTGCTTTCATCCGAGATCACGCCGATCGCATTGGCGCCTGCGGTGTTGATCAGCTGGATCGCATAGGAGCCCAGACCACCCGATGCACCCCAGACCAGAACGTTCTGGCCCGGCTTCAGATCGTGGGGTTCGTGGCCAAACAGCATCCGGTAGGCGGTCGCCAGCGTCAGCGTGTAGCAGGCGCTTTCTTCCCAGGTCAGGTGTTTCGGACGCGGCATAAGCTGCTGCGCCTGAACGCGGGTGAACTGCGAGAACGACCCGTCCGGTGTCTCGTAACCCCAGATGCGCTGGCTGTCGGAGTACATCGGATCGCCACCGTTGCAGTGCTCGTCGTCGCCATCATCCTGATTGCAGTGGATCACAACTTCGTCGCCGACTTTCCAGCGCTTGACCTTGTCCCCCACGGCCCAGACGATGCCAGAGGCATCGGAACCGGCGATGTGGTAGGGCTGCTTGTGCACGTCGAACATAGAGATCGGCACACCAAGCCCCGCCCAGACGCCGTTGTAGTTCACGCCCGCCGCCATCACCAGAACCAGCACCTCGTTGCTGTCGAGTGTCGGCACGTCGACAACCTCTTGCAGCATCGCCTTGTCCGGCTCGCCCTGACGCTCGCGGCGGATCGCCCAGGCGTACATTTGCTTGGGCACATAGCCCATCGGGGGCATTTCACCCACTTCGTAAAGGTCTTTTTCCGGTGCGTCGTACGTTGCGATGCTGTCCTGCGTGTCCAGAGCCATCTCGGCCTCCCTCAGCGATTTGTCCCATGTTTCAGTTGGTTTGGCGGCTCTGCCCTGGGCTGTTCGCCGCAATGCAGAATCGCTCGTCCTATCTGAGGAATAAGAACGGGAGGGTAATATTGCAACCTCTTTCGCTACGTCAGAGCAATTTTATAACCTTGCAGATGCAGCATTCTCTGCAACTGCGTCCGTGGCTGTGCCTTCGTATAGGTCTGGTGCCGGGTCCGGAGGGGGCATCAGATGGGCGATTGAATTGGCATAATAGGACATCAGATCCGCCTGTCCGTCCCGAATGGTCAGGCGTCCGTCCGCCCCTTCGCGGAGCAATCGGCGGCGCAACAACTGCCGCAGCGCCACGTCAACCGCATGGGCCTCTCCGCCTTCGGGCAGGTGCAGATGAGCAAGCGGCAGATCCGCGGTCAGCCGGGTGATTTCCGCCTCCAGACCGGCGCGATCCATTGCTCCCCGGTGCAGCAGGATCCAGGCCACCACCGGCACCGGCGCCAGTGGCACCGCCTCTCCGATCCGGGCCATCAGTTCCCGCGACAGGGCTTTGGTGCGGGCATCCTGGCTGCGGTCTGCGGCGATCTCGGACAGGGACAGGGGGCGGCCAAAGCTGACCGCAGCATAACCAAACCGGTGATACCGTCCGGTCAGCCACAGCCAGAACTGGCGCAGCATGCGGAACATGATAATTCCGATCCGCGCCTTGAAGCGGCGCTGGCCAATACGTGCGGCCGAGGTCAGGATCTTGTCCTCGAGCACCCGGTCATAGTTCAGCGCGACGGGAACAAAGACCACGTCTTTGCCGTCCTGACCATTCTGCGCCTCGCTGCCTTCGACGATGTATTTCAGCAACCCCAGCTTGGCCTGCGCCATGGCACCATCCAGCGATAGCCCGCCTTCGGGAAAGATCGCCTGGGTCACGCCGCCCTTGGTCGCCAGCCGCACATAGGCCGCAAGAACCTTGCGATAAAGTTCGTTGCGGGACCGGCGGCGGATAAAGTAGGCGCCCATGGCCCGGATCAGACGGCTGAGCGGCCAGACACGGGCCCATTCCCCCACCGCATAAGACAGCGCCGAGCGGTCCGCCGCCAGATAGGTCACCAGAACGTAATCCATGTTCGACCGGTGATTCATCACAAAGATCACCGTGGCGTTTTTGTCGATGCCCGCGACCGAAGGTTCATCCACATGGGCGACCCGAACGCGGTAAATCGCATTGGACAGGAACCGCGCCGCGCGAATGGCAAAGCTGAAATAAGCCACGGCGGAAAACGAGGGCACAATTTCACGGGCGTAGCGGCGGGCCTCTTCAAAGGCCACGTTTTCCGGCACGCCTGCCTCGGCTGCGCGCTCGCTGACCGCCTGCATGACCGCAGGATCGTGGATCAGGCGCTGGATCATGTCATAGCGGCGCGCCAGCTTGAAGGGCTCGATCGGGCGCTCCAGCCGTTTGTTCAGACGTCTGACCGCCGTCTCCAGCCGCCGCCGGAAGAACCAGCGCACCGAGGGAAACAGGAAATGCGAGGCAAAGGTGACCACTGCAAACAGCAGGATCAGCACAAAAAGCCAAAGCGGGAGTTCAACAGTCTGAGTCATAGCGCAGTCTTGCCTGCACCCGTCCAGCGAGACAAGCGCCACGCGCGGCAACAATCGACCTTCCTGCGCCCTGCCCACCGTATTTCACGCAACAAAGACGTCACGGAAATCACATCCGCCCTCGTCGCTGCATCGCGGCGAATTGACAAGGGTCGAAAATTCCAGTTTACATCAGCCAAGCGAAATAAAATTACCCATCCGTGATTCATCCCGTGAGGAGGCCCGCCATGACAAACGCGCAGAGCGACCAGTCCCAAGTCCGCCAAAAGGACCGCCCCTGGCTGATCCGTACCTATGCCGGTCACTCTACGGCGGCGAAGTCCAATGCGCTGTATCGCGCGAACCTTGCCAAGGGTCAGACCGGCCTGTCGGTGGCCTTCGATCTGCCGACGCAGACAGGCTACGACAGCGATCACGTGCTGTCGCGCGGCGAGGTGGGCAAGGTCGGCGTGCCCGTCTGCCATCTGGGCGATATGCGCACCCTGTTTGATGAAATCCCGCTCGAGCAGATGAACACCTCGATGACCATCAATGCGACCGCGCCGTGGCTTTTGTCGCTTTATATTGCGGTGGCCGAAGAACAGGGCGCGGATATTTCCAAGCTGCAGGGCACCGTGCAGAACGACCTGATCAAGGAATACCTGAGCCGCGGCACCTATATCTGCCCGCCGCAACCCAGCCTGAAGATGATCGGGGATGTGGCCGAATACTGCTATAAGCACGTTCCCAAATGGAACCCGATGAACGTCTGTTCCTACCACTTGCAGGAAGCAGGCGCGACACCGGAGCAGGAGCTGGCCTTTGCGCTGGCCACAGCCCAAGCGGTTCTGGACGAACTGCGCCCGCGTGTCTCGGCCGAGGATTTCCCCCGCGTGGTGCAGCGGATTTCCTTCTTTGTGAACGCAGGCATCCGCTTTGTGACCGAGATGTGCAAAATGCGCGCCTTTGTCGATCTGTGGGACGAGATCTGTCAGGAACGCTATGGGGTTGAAGACCCCAAGGCGCGCCGTTTCCGCTATGGCGTGCAGGTGAACAGCCTTGGCCTGACCGAGCAGCAGCCGGAAAACAATGTCTACCGTATTCTGATCGAAATGCTGGCGGTGACCCTGTCGAAAAAAGCCCGCGCCCGCGCGGTGCAGCTGCCCGCGTGGAACGAGGCGCTTGGCCTGCCGCGCCCCTGGGATCAGCAGTGGTCGATGCGGATGCAGCAGATCCTGGCCTATGAAACCGACCTTCTGGAATATGGCGATCTGTTTGATGGCAACCCGGCGGTGGATGCCAAGGTGGAAGCGCTGAAAGAAGGTGCGCGCGCCGAATTGAAAACGCTTGAAAGCATGGGCGGCGCGGTGGCCTCGATCGAATATATGAAGTCCCGCCTTGTGGATTCCAACGCCGAGCGGATCAATAAGATCGAAAGCAATGAAACCGTTGTGGTTGGTGTGAACAAATGGACCGAGGGCGAGCCGTCGCCGCTGCAGACCGAAGACGGTGGTATTATGGTGGTCGACCCGGCGGTGGAGCAGGAGCAGATTGCGCGCCTGAACTCCTGGCGCAGCACGCGGGATGCAAAAGCCGTGGCCGAGGCCCTGGCGGACCTGCGCGAAGCGGCCCGAACTGGCGCAAACATTGTGCCGCCCTCTGTCAAAGCGGCCAAAGCCGGTGTCACCACCGGTGAATGGGCGGAAGAAATGCGCAAGGTCCACGGCACCTATCGCGGCCCGACCGGCGTGTCGGCGTCGCAGTCAAATATGACCGAAGGGTTGGATGACCTGCGCGAGGCGGTCAACGCGGTCTCTGACCAGCTGGGGCGTCGTCTGAAGTTCGTGGTTGGCAAACCGGGTCTGGACGGCCATTCCAACGGAGCAGAGCAGATCGCCTATCGCGCCCGCGACTGCGGTATGGACATTACCTATGACGGCATTCGCCTGACCCCGCAGGAGCTTGCCGACAGCGCCGAAAAAGACGGTGCCCATGTGATTGGCCTGTCGATCCTGTCGGGCAGCCATCTGCCTTTGGTCAAGGACACGCTGGCGCAGCTAGAGGACGCGGGGCTTGGTCACGTCCCTGTTGTGGTTGGGGGGATTATTCCAGATGATGATGCGGTGAAACTGCGCGAAATGGGGGTCTCCAGAGTCTATACCCCTAAGAATTTCGAGCTGAACGCGATTATGCACGACATTGTGAATCTCGCAAAACCGGATCAAGATCGTTAAATCCTCCAATAAATCCGGCATTATTCAGCCTGCGATTTAAAAATATAAAAATAGATGCTGATTAGCATCTGGCATTCGCGCAATAACTAGCTTATTGCGCGAAATTCTTCGTGGTACAAAAAAACTGGAGAAAGCCATGTCCATTGACTTGACGCAAATGTCACGGAAAGAGCTTCTGCAACTTCAAGACGACGTCGCTGTCGCCCTGAAAGAAGCAGAACAGCGCGAATTGAATGAAGCGATGAGAGCAGTAGAACAGGCCGCTGCTCAATACGGGTATTCTCTGGATGAAGTTCTTGGCACCTCGCAAAAAGCGCAGGCCGCAAAGAAATCCAAAGCCGCCCCCAAATATCGCAACCCGGAAAACCCTTCTGAAACATGGACAGGCCGTGGCCGCAAACCGCATTGGGTGCACAAAGCCCTGACCGATGGGGTCGATATCTCCGAACTCGAAATCTGATCGGAATAAAGAATGACTGTTCATATTGGTGCGGAAAAAGGCGATTACGCCGAAACCGTTCTTTTGCCCGGTGATCCCTATCGCGCAAAATGGGCGGCGGAAACTTTTCTTCAGGATGTACGCCAAGTAAATGACGTGCGCGGCATGTTGGGTTTTACCGGCACCTGGAAAGGCAACCCTGTTTCCATTCAGGGCAGTGGAATGGGCATGCCGTCGCTGTCCATTTACGTCAATGAACTGATCCGTGATTTTGATGCAAAAACGCTGATCCGCATTGGCTCCTGTGGGGGCATGCAACCGTCGGTGAAGGTCCGCGATGTTATTATTGCAATGACCGCAACCACTGTGGCGTCTCCGTCCAGCACAATTCTGCGCGAGGTAAATTACGCGCCCTGTGCGGATTGGTCCCTTTTGCGCGCTGCCGTGGACGCGGCTGAGGCCCGAGGGAGCAAGCCCCATGTGGGGGGCATCTATTCTTCGGACACGTTTTATGATGAACGCCCCGATCTGAACGAACAGATGGTGCGTCACGGTGTTCTGGGTGTGGAAATGGAAGCGGCCGAACTGTACACGCTGGCCGCCCGTCATGGCCGCCGTGCGCTGGCGGTTCTGACTGTGTCGGACCACCTGCAGACCGGTGAGGCGCTGCCGTCGGATCAACGCGAACGCAGCTTTGGCGATATGGTCGAAATCGCGCTGGAAGCCGCATTCACCTAAGGTCCCGGCCAAAGTGTGATGCCTACAAAGGGGACCTTGGGGTCCCCTTTTGCATGTTACAGCGGCGGGAGTTTTTTGTCCTAAAGACCATGGCTGCGGTCGTAAGGGTTGAGGGCTGGGCTTTGCCAATCGCCCAAAGCCCCTGCGGCGGGGGCAAAGACCTCGACTTCAAGCGGGAAACAGGCGGCCGCGTCACTGGTGTGTTCAGCCCCGCAGTCGCCGCCCGGACAGGCGCTGAGACCGCCAATCAGGTCTATTTCGGCAAAGAACTCCAGATAATCACCGGGCCGGACTGGGCTGGCTTTCATAAAGTACTGGCCCGTGTCGCGGGTGAAGCCGGTGCACATAAAGACATTGAGCACATCATGCACATTGGGTTCGGCCTCGGCCAGTGACAGGCCCGTTTCCGCCGCCAAAGCGCGGGTCAGGTTGGAGTGGCAGCAATAGTGGTAATCCGCACCGCCCAGAACCCGGCCCGTGTAAGGGTCGCAGCGGGTGCCGATCGCATCGTGGACCGCGCCGCCGAATTCGTCGATCCCATACCAGTCCAGCGTATCCTGCAGGATCGTCGCCATCGGGCGCATAAAGGGAAAACACGACCAGAGCTGGTCACCTGTGGACACATGGCTGCCGTGGAGCGCGCGGGTTTTGCCGGAGTAGAACCGTTCGGAAAGGTCTTTGGCGTTCCACAGGTTCAGATCGCCGACCTGCGCGCCCTCGCGGCAGGTGATGCGAAAGAAATGACCGGCGGGCACCCGGAAACAGCGGCCATCGCGCGGAGGCACCGTCACTGCCGACAGCGGCCGGGCGGTTTTACGCGCCGCCCGATACAGACTGAGATCCGGGCGTGGCAGGGTGTCGGTGGGATAACAGATCACCGGCGGGACGGCGCGGCGCGCCTCCGCATCTGTTGGCTCTTGTCGCTGATCGGTCATCGCGTCCTCCGCTTCTGTCGGTTCAGACAAACGAAGTCGCGCGCCTTTGGCAAGCGATCTGGGGCGCAGGCAATCGCGGGGGGTGGCACTGCCGCCTTGGCGGGCACCGCAGGCGGCACAGGCCCAGCCGCCCGCACGCCGGTCTTCGCGCCAACGGCACTGGCGGGTCAGCGTTGTGGTGCTGCGCTGCCAATAGAGATAGGCGAGAACACCAAGAAGAAGGATCAGAAGCAAAAAGGGCATAGCCCTTGGCTACGCCCCTGTTGCATCTCCGGCAATAGAAATTGCGGAGGAAATCGCGCGGCCTGCGTTTAGGCTGCGTCGTAGTAGAACACAAACGCGTCGTCGTTTGCTTCGTCCATTTTCAGCGCCGCAACATGTGTTTCCGGGGTGTAGTAGGCCCAGGCTTCGTCCAGAATGGCGAGCGCTTCGTCGGCTTTGGTATTGGCGGTTTTCAGTTCGGTGACATCAGAGGTCATTGCATCATATCCTTGAATGGGACGTCGCGTGTCACGTTCAAGTGGCTGGCACGCGGCTTGGAGTTCCAGGCTCCCACGGCCAGAGATATAGGCGATGCCGCAGCGCAGCACATCGGCCAAGATTGCAAACTCGCCATGCAGAAACCGCAAAGCCAGCGTGCAATGGTACACAGTGGCGCCCCCTGACAGAAAAGCCCCCGCCAGATGGCAGGGGCTGTCTGGGATCTGATTGCGCCGGACTTAGCCTGCGTCGCGCATACCGCCGCGCGTCAGGGACGGGCTGGGGTTTGCATTGTGCAGCTCTTCGATTGCGTCCAGCACTTCGTCCGAGAGGGTGATGTCTTCGGCCGAGAGGCATTCTTCGAGCTGCGGCATGGTGGTGGCGCCGATGATGTTCGAGCCCAAGAAGGGACGCGAATTCACAAAGGCAATGGCCAGCTGCGTCGGTGTCATACCGTTGTCGCGGGCCAGTTCCACATAGTTGCGCACATATTGGCTGTCGCGGTTCTGGCTGTGGCGGGTCATGATCATTTCCCCCCACGGCAGGGTGAAGCGCGCGCCTTCGGGCTGCTGACCGTCCAGATATTTGCCCGACAGAATGCCCCCGCCCAGTGGCGAATAAGCGAGCAGATCCACACGTTCGTGCATCGCCACCTCGGAAGAAGACACATCCCAGTTGCGCTGCAACAGGCTGTAGGGGTTCTGGCTCGACTGGATACGCGGCAGGCCTTTGGCTTCAGCCAGCTGCAAGTACTTCATCATGCCCCAAGGGGTTTCGTTCGAGACGCCGATCTCGCGGATCTTGCCCTTCTCGATCATCTTTGCCAGCGCTTCCAGCATGCCTTCCATGTCCTCGCCGGTCATGGAGGTGTGCAGATGCGGCTGGAAATCGCGCTGAGCAAAGAAGTTCGACTGACGTTGTGGCCAGTGCAGCTGGTAGAGGTCGATAACATCAGTTTTCAGACGCTTGAGCGAGCCATCCACGGCCTCTTCCACATCTGCGGGTGTCAGGCCACGGCCCCGGCACAACGGCGCAGGTCCGGCCATTTTGGTGGCTAGAATGACCTTGTCACGATTGCCGGTTGCCTCAAACCACTGGCCGATGATGTCTTCGGTGGTGCCTGCGTAATCATTGTTCGGCGGCACCGGGTAAATCTCTGCGGTGTCGAAGAAATTGACGCCACGCTCCAGCGCCAGATCCATTTGCGCGGCGGCATCCTCATAGGTGTTCTGCACGCCCCAGGTCATGGTGCCAAGGCAGATCCGGGAGACATTCAGGTCCGAGGTGCCAAGCTTGCGATACTGCATGATGCGCTCTCTTTCATAAAAGGAGGGAGGGTTGGCGCAAACATAAGCGCCTGCTGCCAATTTCCAAACAGGAAGTCGCCAAAAGGCACCAAAGGCAGGGATTTCGGCACGGCCTGCAAGTTCGGTTTCGCCCCCCCTGACACCGCAGCCCCAAAGGGGCCCGAAAACCGGGCCCTTGCCGCAGGGTGATGTTCTGCGGCGCGGCCCAAACAAAAAAAGCCCCACCATCGCTGGCGGGGCTTTTTACAATCCATAAGCCGTCAGATCAGACGTTACGCTCGACCATCATCTGTTTGATGTTGGCGATTGCCTTGGCCGGGTTCAGGCCCTTGGGGCAGGTTTTCGCGCAGTTCATGATGGTGTGGCAGCGATACAACTTGAAGGGGTCTTCAAGGTTATCCAGACGCTCGCCCGTGGCTTCATCGCGGCTGTCGATGATCCAGCGGTAGGCGTGCAGCAGGGCGGCTGGGCCCAAGTAGCGGTCGCCGTTCCACCAGTAGGACGGGCAGGATGTGGAGCAGGACGCGCACATTACGCACTCATAGAGGCCGTCGAGTTTTTTACGGTCCTCAATGGACTGCTTCCACTCTTTCGCGGGGCGGTTGGTCTTGGTTTCCAGCCAGGGCATGATCGACGCGTGCTGCGCATAGAAGTGGGTCAGGTCCGGGATCAGGTCCTTCACCACCGGCATATGCGGCAGCGGGTAGATTTTGACGTCGCCGGAGACCTCGTCCAGGCCATAGATACAGGCCAGGGTGTTGATCCCGTCGATGTTCATCGCGCAGGAGCCACAGATGCCTTCGCGGCAGGAGCGGCGGAAGGTCAGGGTCGGGTCGATCTCGTTCTTGATCTTGATCAGCGCGTCCAGAACCATGGGACCGCATTTGTCCATGTCCAGGAAGTATGTGTCGACCTGCGGGTTTTTGCCATCATCCGGGTTCCAGCGGTAAATCTGGAACTTACGGACATTGGTCGCACCCTCGGGCTTTGGCCAGGTTTTACCCGTGGTGATGCGGGAGTTCTTGGGAAGTGCAAATTCAACCATCTGATTGTCTCCTTAGAACGTCCGCGCCTTGGGCGCGATTTTTGCCATCGAGATACCGCCTTCGGCTTCGTTGGTCAGCGGATCGGTGATGACCGGACGGTAAGTCAGCTTCACATCGTTGCCCTCAACGTGGGACACGGTGTGCACGCGCCAGTTCTCGTCGTCGCGGTCCGCGTAGTCCTCGTGGGCGTGCGCGCCACGGGATTCTTTGCGGGCCTCGGCGCCAACGATGGTTGCCAGCGCGTTTGGCATCAGGTTGGTGAGTTCCAGCGTTTCCATCAGGTCAGAGTTCCAGACCAGCGAACGGTCGGTCACGGACACATCGTCAAGCTTCGCGGCAATGCCGGTCATCTTCTCGACACCCTCTTTCAGGGTTTTGTCGGTGCGGAACACGGCCGCGTCGGCCTGCATGCAGCGCTGCATTTCCAGACGCAGATCAGCCGTGGCAATCTCGCCTTTGGCGTGGCGCAGACCGTCGAAACGATCAAAGGCCTTGTCAACAGCCGCCTGGTTCAGAACCGGGTTCGGGGCCTCGGCATCGACAACCTTACCGGCGCGGATTGCGGCGGCGCGGCCAAAGACCACGAGGTCGATCAGCGAGTTGGAGCCCAGACGGTTTGCACCGTGAACCGAGGCACAGCCCGCTTCACCCACAGCCATCAGGCCGGGCACAACAGCGGTCGGATCCTCGGCAGTTGGGTTCAGAACCTCACCCCAATAGTTGGTCGGGATACCGCCCATATTGTAGTGCACGGTCGGCAGCACCGGGATCGGCTCTTTGGTGACGTCCACGCCTGCAAAGATTTTTGCAGACTCAGAGATACCCGGCAGACGTTCCGCCAGCGCATCGGCCGGCAGGTGGCTGAGGTTCAGGTGGATATGGTCGCCATGTTCGCCCACACCACGGCCCTCGCGGATTTCCATGGTCATGGAGCGCGAAACATAGTCACGCGGTGCGAGGTCTTTGTAGTTCGGCGCGTAGCGTTCCATAAAGCGTTCGCCTTCGGAGTTGGTCAGATAGCCCCCCTCCCCGCGTGCGCCTTCCGTGATCAGACAGCCGGAGCCGTAGATGCCGGTCGGGTGGAACTGAACAAATTCCATATCCTGCAGCGCCAGACCCGCACGGGCCACCATGCCGCCACCGTCGCCGGTGCAGGTATGGGCAGAGGTCGCAGAGAAATACGCGCGGCCGTAACCGCCGGTCGCCAGCACCACCATCTTTGCGTTGAAGACATGCATGGTGCCGTCATCCAGCTTCCAGCAGACAACACCCTGACACTGACCGTCTTCGGACATGATCAGGTCGATGGCGAAATACTCAATATAGAATTCCGCGTTGTTCTTCAGCGACTGACCATAGAGCGTGTGCAGGATCGCGTGACCGGTCCGGTCAGCCGCCGCACAGGTGCGCTGCACCGCGGGGCCTTCGCCGTATTCCGTGGTGTGGCCGCCAAACGGACGCTGGTAGATCTTGCCTTCTTCGGTGCGCGAAAACGGCACGCCATAGTGGTCCAGCTCGTAAACCGCTTTGGGGGCTTCGCGCGCGAGGTATTCCATCGCGTCGGTGTCACCCAGCCAGTCAGAGCCTTTGACGGTGTCATACATGTGCCACTGCCAGCTGTCGGGGCCCATATTGCCCAAGCTTGCTGCAATACCACCCTGCGCCGCAACCGTGTGCGAGCGGGTCGGGAACACTTTGGTTACACAAGCGGTGCGCAGGCCCTGTTCGGCCATGCCGAGCGTCGCGCGCAGACCCGCGCCACCCGCACCAACAACCACGACGTCATATTCGTGGGTTTCATATTCATATGCTGCTGTCATCTTATCTGTTCCTTACCGCATATGTTACAGTGCGAGCTTGACGAGGGCGAAAAGACCCGCGGCAATCAGCGTGTAAGAGAGGGCGGCCACAAACTTCAGCGCGAGCTTCTGTGCGGTGCCGTGCATGTAGTCGACAATCGCCTCATCGGCCTCGGACTTCAGGTGGATGATCCCAACCACCAGCGACAGGCCGGTGATGATCGCGGGGACCGGACGGCCAAAGAAGGCAATCACGTCCTCGTAGGTGCCACCCAGACCAATGGCGAAGGTCACAACAAAAAGCGGGACCAGAACAACCAGCGCGATGGAGGTGCCCATCATCTGCCAGTGGTGATGCGTGCCAGCGCCCGCAGCCCCAAGGCCGGTCGCGCGTTTGCGGTCAGTCATATAGTTCATAGACATGCTCCTTACACCACGATCGCAATAAGAAGGGTCAGGGCAGTGGCCACGATAAACATGCACAGGCCCAGTTTTTCCGAAATCTCGACCTCAAGGCAGTAGCCCAGGTCCCACACGACGTGGCGCAGGCGGCCCAGCATGTGATAGAAGATCGCCCAGGTCGCGCCCAGTTGCAGCAGTTTTCCAAGCCAGCTGCGCAGGAACCCGTCGATGCCTGCAAAGGCCTCGGGCGAGGTTGCGGCGGCAAGGAACCACCAGACCACGAGAACGGCAAACACCAGCGAAGCGATGGCGGTGATGCGAACCATGATCGACGACAGGGAGGTCATCTGCGGGCGATAGATCGTCAGATGCGGCGAAAGCGGGCGATTGCCCCGATTGACATCGGCCATGTTGGCTCCTTTCCGATTAGCTGGCTTTGTTTTAGCGGTTTTTTAGCCCCTGTCACCCAAACGGAAGGTAAAAATCGGCTGTTACCGCTGTCATAAAAGCATAAAAATCGCATATGTGATCACAAGCGGAAATCGCGTGATCACAAACCCATTTGCTGATAAAATTAGTCGGGTTAATTCATGCAAAAAAGGCGGGGAACACCCCGCCTCTCTGAATCAGCCTGAAAACAGGCCCTCAGCCATGCGTTTAAAGCGTTTCAGGTTAAACGCTGTAGGCCGCGCTTAGCGCGCCAGCGGCAGGTCGTCCTTGTCTTTCAACGACCCGATCACCAGGCGCACAAAGTCAATAATGGTCCAGATCCCCAAACCACCAAAGGTCAGCAGCATCAAAATGCCGGTTCCCACCTTGCCGAGGTAGAAGCGGTGCACCCCGAGCCCGCCCAGAAAGAAGCACAATAGCACGGCGGGGACGAATTTTTTCTCACTGAAAGCGGTATTCACCTCAACGGATTGATTGGTCATTTAAAAACTCCTTATTTCAATTTCACCAGACGCCCAGCGCCATCACGCGCCTGCTCGGTGATCAACAGATAGAACATAACAATCGTGTGCAGCCCATCCACCAAAAGCGCCAAATAAGCCAGCCCGATATGCCCCGAAAAAAGAAGCACAAAGAACAGAACGGCAAGGCCGAGGTCGATAAACCCATGCACGAAATTTCTAAGGTAAAAATGGTGCAGGCCGAGCACGCCGAACACGCCACAAAGGGCGACGGCCGTACCATAGCTGGCCGTTGAGACTTCAGAATTGGACATGGATGCAATTTCTTAATGAACAGAACCTAAACGATAGCACCCTATTTGCTCGCCTTTAAGGTGAAAATAAGGCCACGCATTGGCTATCGCGTGGCGCGCGGGTCTGCGGCCATATCCGGAAGCCGCATCAGGCAAACAAGGCTTCCATTGGCGTCCAGTGGTTTTCGGGTTTGCGGCTCTCCGTATCAAAGGCAAACCAATGGCCGCCGCCCTTTTGATCCCACCTGCGCGAAATGGGCTGCCCGGCCAGCGCGCAATACAGAAGCGTCCCGGCCCCACCGTGGCCGCAGAACAAAAGGTTCTGGTGGGGGCGCGCTGCAATCACGGCGTCAACCTCGGCCAGGATCCGGCCCTGCACATCCACCGCGCGCTCCCATCCGCGCACGCTTGCCTCGGGCTGGGCAAAAAACGCATCCGCCATGTCTTCAAATGCATGCCTCTGCAAAAACCCTGTCGCAGAGCGGTCGTTTTCATGCATGCGGGGACGGACCTCGATTTCAGCCCTTGGCGCGGCCAGAGGCCAAGCCGTCTCCAGCGCTTTGCGCTCGGCACTGCTGACCACATGGTACGCCTGCAGACGCGCCCGCGGCGCCAATGCCGCCACCCGCGCCGCGCCACTCTCACTCAGCCCCCAGTCTGGGACCGCCACCTCTGGATCAATCACCACGTCTGGATGGGTCAGATAGATCGCGCGCGCCATGCGCCCCCCCTTTCATCTTTTCAGAAATATCCCGGGGGAGGCCGCAAGGCCGGGGGCAGAGCCCCCTTCCCCAGCTCAAACAGGCATCAAGGCCCAGTAATCCAGATCCAGCAGAACCTCAGGCTTATATTTGCCATCTTCCCCCTTCAGATCAAACGGCGCCCCGCCCGAGGTCGCCACCAGTCGCAGACGGATTGCCCCAACACCGGGAGCGGAGGTTTCAGCTTTGTCGAGCACCTCACTCCACGCACGGATGGTGGTGCCGGACAAACAGGGGTTTGCATGCGCGCCGCCGTTCAGACCCACAATCATCTGCGCATTGGCCAGACCATTAAACGACAGCGCCCGCGCCATGGAGATCACATGCCCGCCATAGATCAGGCGGCTGCCATCGGGGCGCGCGGTGGTGTCAAAATGCACCTTGGCCGTGTTCTGCCACAGGCGCGTGGCGATCATATGCTCGGCTTCCTCGACCGTGACACCATCCACATGGTCGATCTTCTCGCCCACTTCATAGTCGCCCCAGCGGTGCGCTTCCCCCGCGAGGTCAAAATCATACCCAGTGAAATCCAGCCCCTCCGGGATCACCAGATCGCCTGCATCAATCACCTTGGCCAGATCGGGGATCTGGGTTTCGGGTGCAGGCGCATCCAGATTGCCTTTGCGCACCATCACCCAGCGGACATATTCCATCACGACCTCATCGTTCTGGTTCAGCCCCCGGGTGCGCACATAGACCACACCGGATTTCCCGTTGGAGTTCTGCTTGACCCCGATCACCTCGCTCTCGGACCGCAGCGTGTCGCCCTCGAACACCGGCGTCAGCCAGCGCCCTTCGGCATAGCCCAGATTCGCCACCGCATTCAGCGACACATCCGGGACGGTTTTGCCAAAGACCACATGAAATGCCAGCAGATCCTCCAGCGGCGATTTGGGCAGACCAACAGAGGCGGCGAACTGATCCGAAGAATAGACCGCATGGCGCGCGGGATAGAGCGCATGATAGAGCGCGCGTTCGCCCCCCGATACGGTGCGTGGCACGGCGTGTTTGATCACATCGCCCACTTTGTAGTCTTCGAAAAACCGCCCCTTGTTGGTCTTGGCCATCAGTGCTCTCCTAGTTTCGTGTCGGGTGTGTAGGTGCCCTCTACCTCCTTCACGACAGCCTGACCGCAGCGCATGACCCCATTGGAGGCGTCAAAGGCATAGGTCGGCTCACCGTGAAGTTCCCAGCCCTTGTTCAGGGCGGCGGTGACTTTGTGGCAGAAGGCGGAGGTGTCGTCCTCGGAAAGAAAACGGTAAAGTTTCATGTGCTTACCCCGGGAATGGTGAGGGGCCGATGAGGCCGTGGATGTATCCGATCACGCCCAAGAGCACGATCGACGCGACAAAGAACATCGCGTCTTTTGCAATAGTCCCCTTCGGCCCCGGCTGCCAGTCGGGTTCGGATTTGTTGATGGTGATCACCGTGACCACCGCCCAGGCAAGCAGCGCGCCAAACAGGATGATCGACGCCAGATCCCCGTTCACCAGAAGATGCACAAAAGCCCAGAGCTTGAAGCCCCCCAGCTGCGGGTGACGCAGTTTGTAAAACAGCGCGCCCTTCTTTGGCCCCGGACTGGTCAGGTACAGCGCAAAGATCATCGCCAGATTGTTGATATGCACCATGAACGCGGGCGGCGACCACACATGTATATAGTCCGCGCCGCGATAGCCGATCACCATCAGGGCGACCGACAGCAGCAGCAGGCCCGTGACCACGCCTTTGCGCGGTCCCTCCCCGATGGCGGTGGCGGCTTCGGGCCGCACGCGTTTGAAGAGGTGGGCCGCCCACCAAAGAATGATGCCTAGGACAAGCAGTGCCATCGGTCTCTCCGCTGTATGTTAAGGTGATTAACACCTAACCTGCGAGCGCGGAGATTGCATCTGCTTTTGCAAGGATTTCACGTGCAGTGGCCACATGAAGGTTCTCAACGATTTTTCCGTCAACAACGGCAACACCTTGCCCTGCGGCTTCGGCCTCTTCAAAGGCGGCGATCTGGCGGCGGGCCAGGTCCACTTCGGCCTCCGAGGGCGCGAAGGCTGCATTGGCCACATCGACCTGCGCCGGATGGATCAGGGTTTTGCCGTCCATCCCCATGTCCCGGCCCTGATCACATTCGACCTTCAGGCCGTCGGCATCCTTAAAGGCATTATAGACGCCATCAACGATGATCTTGCCTTCGGCTTTGGCGGCCAGCAGACATTGGCCCAGCCCCGCCATCAGCGGCAGGCGGTCGGGGCGGAAGCGGGTCTGCAGTTCCTTGGCAAGGTCATTGGTGCCCATGACCATGCCCTGCAGTTTCGGATGCGCAGCAATCGCCGCCGCGTTCAGCATGCCGCGCGGGGTCTCCATCATTGCCCAAAGGGGGGTGTCACCGGTGATTTCGGCCAGCGCATCCAGATCGGCGGGGCTGTCGACCTTGGGCAGCAGGATCGCATCCGCGCCCATCTTGGCCGCGGCCTCCGCATCCGCACGGCCCCATTTGGTGTCGAGCCCGTTGATCCGCACGATTTTCACCCGCGCGCCATAGCCGCCCTCGGTCAGGGCTGCTGCCAGCGTTTCACGGGCGTTTTCTTTTTCCTCAAGCGACACGGCGTCTTCAAGGTCAAAGATGATCGCATCCACCGGCAGCCCGCGCGCCTTATCGAGCGCCCGGGGCTTGGAGCCGGGGATATAAAGAACCGAGCGATAGGGGCGCTGACGGGGATCCATGGAAATTCCTCCGAGTTATAATCTTGCTGTAACGGGTACGAATTTGTTGCATTATTTTCAAGAGAAATTGCGCCGCGTTGCAGAAATTCCCTGCGTCACAGCCGGGGCGTTCCGGATTTTTCTTTTTAAATCAAGGTGAACGCACCATTAACCAGATATCAGCAACTTGCCCACATACTGGGTGTTATGCCGCGCTTTCTTCGGTGCCTGTCCCTCCCCAGGCCCCTTTGGTTCTAGCGCTGCGGGGCATCACACGAAAGGTGCCCACACAGTCAAGATTACGTCAATCAACCGGTCCTTCCCGGACACTGGGGTGCGTCGCGCGCCCTGGCCGGGGAAGTCGTTCCGAAAGGGGTAAAACCGATGAAGAAGACGCTTATTGTTGCAACTTTGGCCGTGTTTGGCCTGTCTCCTGCGGCATCCGCACAAACCCAGAACTGCGCGCCGCGCGATCTGGTGCTGAAACGTCTGGCCGAGAAATATGGCGAAAGCCGCCAAAGCATTGGCATGGGCCAGAAGGGCATGCTGATGGAAACCTTTGCCAGCGATGAAACCGGGTCTTGGACCATCACCGTGACCACCCCACAGGGCATGACATGTCTGGTGGCCTCTGGTCAGGCTTATGAGGTTCTGGCCGAAGCGCTGCCGACAGCTGACAAAGACGCCTGACCCCAGACGTCGTTTTGCCGTCTTCGGTTTTCTGGCTTCGTTTTTCCGGCTTTGATTGCAGCCTGCGCCGCGAATCAGCGCGCGCTGCCCTGCGGGTTTACGGAAAAATCGTTCTCAAACAGCCCAAAAAACAGGCACGCTTTTGCCCGTTTCGAGAAAAACAGGTAAAAACGCCCGCTGTACGACCACGTGGTCTTTAGCGGTAAACTATCTTGTTTGACGCTGTTTCAGCACGGTTTCGCAGGCGCATCTTGCGCGCTGCAGCGCAGAGGACTTGCGCGGAAGGCGGTTAGGCCTTAGGCATCTGTGCAAATTTCAACCGGACCGGAGAGCAAATCCTATGGCACGACCCAAAATCGCCCTTATCGGCGCAGGTCAGATCGGTGGCACCCTCGCACATCTCGCAGCACTTAAAGAACTGGGCGACGTCGTCCTGTTCGACATTGCCGAAGGCACCCCTGAAGGCAAAGCGCTGGACATCGCAGAATCCGGTCCCTCCGAAGGCTTCGACGCCTCGCTGAAGGGCACCCAGTCTTACGCCGACATCGCCGGCGCAGACGTCTGCATCGTGACCGCGGGTGTTCCGCGCAAGCCGGGCATGTCCCGCGACGACCTGCTGGGCATCAACCTGAAGGTTATGAAATCTGTTGGCGAAGGCATCCGCGACAACGCGCCGGACGCATTCGTGATCTGCATCACCAACCCGCTGGACGCCATGGTTTGGGCGCTGCAGCAGTTCTCTGGCCTGCCCGCGCACAAAGTCTGCGGCATGGCGGGTGTTCTGGACTCCGCACGTTTCCGCCACTTCCTGGCCGAAGAATTCAATGTCTCCATGAAAGACGTCACCGCCTTCGTTCTGGGCGGCCACGGCGACACCATGGTGCCGTCTGTCCGTTACTCCACCGTTGCAGGCATCCCGCTGCCCGACCTGGTTGAGATGGGCTGGACCACGCAAGAAAAAATGGACGCGATTGTTCAGCGCACCCGTGACGGTGGCGCAGAGATCGTTGGCCTGCTGAAAACCGGCTCTGCCTTCTACGCACCGGCGACTTCTGCGATCGAGATGGCTGAAGCCTACCTCAAAGACCAGAAGCGCGTCCTGCCCTGCGCGGCCTACTGTGACGGCGACCTTGGCGTGAAAGACATGTATGTTGGCGTGCCCACCGTGATCGGTGCTGGCGGCGTTGAGCGTATCGTCAACATCAAGCTGAACGCAGAAGAGCAGTCCATGTTCGACACCTCCGTCGCCGCCGTCAAAGGCCTGGTCGACGCCTGCAAAGAGATCGACAGCTCGCTGGCATAAGCCCGCGCAGCGATCGCTCTAAACTGATGAAGGCCACCCAAATTTCGGGTGGCCTTTTTCGTCCTCCGGGCCGTGTTCGGCACTGGAACTTTCAGCACTGGATCTTACTGCAGCCCCGAGACATCGTGAAACGTGTCCAGGAGACCGCGCGCCTCCAGATGCTTTGCGATCAAGTCTGGATCCGAAGCGCTCCAGACCGGAGCGCCTGCAACAAATCCGTTCTCGGCCAAGGTTGCCTGCAGCGCTGCCATATCATGCAGCACAAAAGCATGTCCGCGGGTGGCGTTGTTCTTTTCGCGCGGCAGCCACTCCTGAGCCAAAGAGGTCAAGACTGTCGGTGAGCGGCCTGAAAAAGCGGCAATATGGTCCGTGATCCCATCGGCCCAGAAACTGCGCCGGGGCAGGTAAGCAACCCTTTGGTGTTCCCGCCCAACATAAGCAAAGAGATGCCCGGCAGACCCGTCCGAAATAATGATCTGCTTTGCTGCCTTATAGCGGGCGATCTGCTCAAAGATCGAATGCTCCTGCGGGTGGAAAATCTCGTAGCCTTCCGCAGCGAGGTTTGCTTCGACCTCTGTCTCATTCATGATCCCGCCATCGCTTGCGCCCAATTTCGAGCGGGACACATAAAGGCGATCGGGCCCTTCGGCAGCGATATTGCGACCAAAAGCGATCCGAACCGCATCCCGCATTTCCGGCGTGCCGGACACAAGATCGCCCAGCCCAAACCCTTGCCGAGGCACGGTCAGGTGCTCAATCTGTGTTGGTTCTTTGATAATGTGCACCGGCCGCGTGATCCCGAAGGCCTGCATCACGTCGTCCTGAAATCCAAGCAAAGGCCCCTTTCGACGCGGCCGTTTGGGCGTATAGCAAATGCCATCAAACTTGAGGCCCGTGTGAAAGGCCCAAAGACGCGACATGCTTTCGACGAGATAATGTCCGAAATGATCAAACAAAACGCCGGCCCACAGCCACCGGCCTTCAAGCTGCGCGCGAATGGCCTCTGGTTGCTTTGGCTCCAGCGTTATGGTGCTCTCAAAGCGCGATGTCGCCCCTTGGGCAACATATGAACCGTTGCGGTCCAAAACACCGGCACGCTGCTTGAACCGCGCCTGATCAGGGGGCACCACGACGGCCTGCGGCACCATCAACACTTTGGACGGGGATCCGTCTGGTTGAGATGGCAAACGCAGCACACCCTCGGCATCAGTAGTCATTCAATTCATCTCCGGCAAACTCAAGGCTTTGAAATAACGAGACACAATCGTTAGGTGAGGCTGATAGCATGAACCTGTGGCAAAATAAGGTCTATTTGAGATGATAGGGAAATACCGATTTCATGGTGACGATGTCGCGGCGGACATTCGCGAGAAATACAACTTCGACGGCGACCTGTTGAATATTTTCGCGAACAATCAGGGCCCTGTGGTCCACAAGTGGCATCACTACATTCCTCTATATGACCAATATTTTTCCAAATTCCGGGGAAGCAACTTCAAGTTTCTGGAAATCGGAGTGTCCAAAGGCGGATCCCTACAGATCTGGCGCGAGTATTTTGGACCCGACGCCACGATCATGGGGATCGACATTGACCCAGACTGCGCCCAGTTTGACGGTCAGGCCGGCATGGTCCGAATTGGCTCGCAGGATGATCCTGACTTCCTGAACAAAGTGGTCGACGAAATGGGTGGCGTTGATGTGGTGCTCGACGATGGCAGCCATGTGATGAACCATATTCGCACCAGTTTTCACACGCTGTTCCCCCGGCTGAGCTTGCCCGGGCTCTACATGATCGAAGATTTGCATACGGCGTATTGGGAAGATTGGGGCGGTGGCCTCGACACCCCTGGCAACTTCTTTGCCATGGTTTCAGATCTGGTTACGGACCTGCACGGATGGACCCACAAGGCGCCACCGCGCGTGGCCTCGACCAACGGTCAGGTGACCGGCGTGCATATTCACGATTCCATCGCGGTGATTGACAAAGGCCCCAAGCATAAGCCGACACATTCGCGCGTTGGCAGCCGCTGACGTTTGCGGGCGCGCCCCATGCAGGATCATGAAAAAGGCACGGGATGTCGCCCCCGGCGCCAGGCGCGAGGAATGACTTGCGCTAACAGTCGAAACGCCAAAAGACGATCCGCGAATCACTAAAATTCGAACTCTGCCCGCCGCGAGAAGTTTTGTGATCACACCTAAATAAGCGTGATCACAAATATAAAAAATCTAACGGTATTATGACGGCAGGATCAGAAAAACCTTTAACCCCCCTGTCGTATGTAGGCGTATTAGGAAAGACAATTGTAGCCAGACGGGACAGTTTCTCATGAACATCCACGAATATCAGGCCAAGGCCCTCCTCAAGAGCTATGGCGCGCCGGTTTCTGAAGGCCGCGCGGTACTCAAAGCCGAAGACGCCAAAACCGCAGCAGGCGAGCTTGACGGCCCGCTTTGGGTTGTAAAAGCCCAGATCCACGCAGGTGGCCGCGGCAAAGGTTCCTTCAAGGAAGCCGACGCTGGTGAAAAAGGCGGTGTGCGCCTGACCAAATCGGTTGAAGAAGCAGCCGAAGAAGCCAAAAAGATGCTGGGCCGCACCCTTGTGACCCACCAGACCGGCCCGGCGGGCAAACAGGTCAACCGCATCTACATCGAAGCCGGTTCCGGCATCGAACGCGAACTGTACCTGGCCCTGCTGGTCGATCGCCAGACCTCCCGCGTGTCTTTCGTTTGCTCCACCGAGGGTGGCATGGACATCGAGGAAGTTGCAGAAGCGACCCCGGAAAAGATCCTGTCCTTCTCTGTTGACCCGGCAACCGGCTATCAGGCGTACCACGGCCGCCGCATCGCCTTCTCCCTCGGCCTGACCGGTGCGCAGGTGAAGCAATGCGTGAAACTGATGGGCCAGCTCTATACCGCCTTCCTCGAGAAGGACATGGAGATGCTGGAAATCAACCCGCTGATCGTGTCCGACAGCGGTGACCTGAAAGTTCTGGACGCCAAGGTCAGCTTTGACGGCAACGCAATGTATCGCCACGCCGACATCGCCGAGCTGCGCGACGAGACCGAAGAAGACAGCAAAGAGCTGGAAGCCTCCAAATACGATCTGAACTACATTGCGCTCGACGGTGAGATCGGCTGCATGGTGAACGGTGCGGGTCTGGCGATGGCCACCATGGACATCATCAAACTGTACGGTGCTGAGCCTGCAAACTTCCTCGATGTTGGTGGCGGTGCGACCAAAGAGAAAGTGACCGAGGCGTTCAAAATCATCACCTCTGACCAGAACGTCAAAGGCATCCTGGTGAACATCTTCGGCGGCATCATGCGCTGTGACGTCATCGCCGAAGGCGTGATCGCCGCGGTGAAAGAAGTGGGCCTGCAGGTTCCGCTGGTTGTGCGTCTGGAAGGCACCAATGTTGAGCTCGGCAAAGAGATCATCAACAACTCCGGCCTCGATGTGATCGCAGCCGAGGACCTGAAAGACGGTGCTCAGAAGATCGTAAAAGCTGTCAAAGGCTAAGGAACCCGAGGGGGGCCTGCCCCCTTCTTCCCCAACTTTCAGCGCGCTCTATTTGCGCGCCCCGAAATTCTAAGGAGACTCCTAAAATGGCAGTCCTTATCGACGAAAACACCAAAGTTATCTGTCAGGGCCTGACCGGCTCGCAGGGTACTTTCCACTCTGAACAGGCCATCGCATATGGCACCAAAATGGTCGGCGGTGTGACCCCGGGCAAAGGTGGTCAGGACCACCTCGGCCTGCCGGTGTTCAACTCCGTGCACGAAGCCAAGCATGTCACCGAAGCAAACGCTTCCGTGATCTATGTGCCGCCGCCGTTTGCAGCCGATTCCATCCTCGAGGCGATCGACGCCGAGATGGAACTGATCGTCTGCATCACCGAAGGCATCCCGGTTCTGGACATGATGAAAGTGAAGCGCGCGCTGGAGACCTCTTCCTCGCGTCTGATCGGCCCGAACTGCCCCGGCATCATCACCCCGGATGCATGCAAAATCGGCATTATGCCCGGCCACATCCACAAGCGCGGCTCTTGCGGCGTTGTGTCCCGCTCCGGCACCCTGACCTATGAGGCTGTAAAGCAGACCTCTGATCTGGGTCTGGGCCAGTCTTCGGCGGTTGGCATCGGCGGCGACCCGATCAAAGGCACCGAGCACATCGACGTGCTGGACATGTTCCTGGATGATCCGGAAACCGAATCCATCATCATGATCGGTGAAATCGGTGGCTCTGCCGAAGAAGAAGCGGCTGAGTTCATCGCTGAGCAGAAGAAAAAAGGCCGCTGGAAGCCGATCGCAGGCTTCATCGCCGGCCGTACGGCGCCTCCGGGCCGCCGCATGGGCCACGCGGGCGCGATTGTCGCCGGCGGCAAAGGCGGCGCAGAAGACAAGATCGAAGCGATGAAATCCGCAGGTATCGTCGTTGCAGACAGCCCCGCCACCCTGGGCGAAGCTGTCATGGAAGCGATCAACAAGGGCTGATGCGCCGCGGCTGTCATACAGCCGGGGGTGTCCCCACAGGGCTTTGGGGCGGGTGCAAACCATCCGCCCCCTCGCCATGTCTGACCCAGATTTCAGGCGATCTTGTCGCCAATGCGGCCTCTGCATCACGCAGCTGGCCACCTTCGCCGCAAGATCCTCCCCAACTTTACAGTTGAGAAAGACTTCACCCGTCAGGGTACCAGCAGATTGGCCTTCCGGACTTGACCCAAGGTCAAAGACATACGGTCCAAACGCACCAACGAGGCACACCAAATGACCGAACAAAGCCCCAATGATATCTTCCACGCCTCCTCCTTTATGCAGGGGCACAACGCGGAATATCTGGAACAGCTTTACGCACAATACGCGCAAGACCCGAACGCGGTAGACGCCGCCTGGGCCGAGTTCTTCCGCGCCATGGGCGACGCAGAGCTGGACGTCAAAAAAGAGGCCGAGGGCCCGTCCTGGGCGCGCAATGACTGGCCGCCGCAACCCGCCGATGACATGCATGGCGCGCTGACCGGCGAATGGCCTGTTGCCCCTGCTGAGAGCAAATCTGCAGGCAAGAAGATCGTCGAGAAGGCAAAAGCCACCGGCGTTGAGGTGTCGGACGCGCAGGTTCAGCGTGCGGTGCTGGATTCGATCCGTGCGCTGATGCTGATCCGGGCCTATCGTATTCGCGGCCATCTGGCAGCAAACCTGGACCCGCTGGGCATGCACGGCAACAACCCGCATCCCGAGCTGGACCCGAAGACCTATGGCTTCAACGATGCCGACATGGATCGCCCGATCTTTATCGACAATGTTCTGGGCCTGCAGGTTGCCTCCATGCGCCAGATCGTCGACATCGTAAAGCGCACCTACTGCGGCACCTTTGCGCTGCAGTACATGCATATTTCAGATCCCGAGCAGTCCTCCTGGCTGAAAGAGCGGATCGAAGGCTACGGCAAAGAGATCCAGTTCACCCGCGAAGGCCGCAAGGCGATCCTCAACAAGATGGTCGAGGCCGAAGGTTTTGAGAAATTCCTCCATGTGAAATACATGGGCACCAAGCGTTTTGGTCTGGATGGCGGCGAAAGCCTGATCCCCGCGATGGAGCAGATCATCAAGCGCGGCGGCAACCTGGGTGTGGAAGACATCATCATCGGCATGCCCCACCGGGGCCGTCTGTCGGTGCTGGCGAATGTGATGCGCAAGCCGTACCGCGCGATCTTCAACGAATTCCAGGGTGGCTCGTTCAAACCCGAGGACGTGGATGGCTCTGGCGACGTGAAATATCACCTCGGCGCGTCGTCTGACCGCGAATTTGACGGCAACAAGGTGCACCTGTCGCTGACCGCGAACCCCTCGCACCTCGAGGCGGTGAACCCGGTTGTTCTGGGTAAAGCCCGCGCCAAGCAGGACCAGAAAGCCGACCGTGCCGAACGCAAGGCGGTTCTGCCGATCCTGCTGCACGGCGATGCGGCCTTTGCAGGTCAGGGTGTTGTGGCGGAATGTTTCGCCCTGTCCGGTCTGCGCGGTCACAAGACCGGCGGCACCATCCACATCGTTGTGAACAACCAGATCGGTTTCACCACGGCGCCGCATTTCTCGCGCTCTTCGCCGTACCCAACCGACAACGCGCTGGTGGTCGAGGCCCCGATTTTCCACGTGAACGGCGACGACCCCGAAGCGGTTGTACACGCCGCCAAGGTTGCGACCGAATACCGCCAGAAGTTCCACAAGGACGTCGTCATCGACATCTTCTGCTACCGCCGGTTTGGTCACAACGAAGGCGATGAGCCGATGTTCACCAACCCGCTCATGTACAAGAAGATCAAGGGTCACAAGACCACCCTGTCCTTGTACACCGAGCGTCTGGTCAAGGATGGCCTGATCCCCGAGGGCGAGATCGAGGACATGAAAGCCGCGTTCCAGGCCCACCTGAACGAGGAATTCGAGGCGGGTAAGAACTTCAAACCCAACAAAGCTGACTGGCTGGACGGCCGCTGGTCGCATCTGGACAAACAGGATGCGGACTACCAGCGTGGTGCAACCGCGATCAAACCGGAGACGCTGGAAGAGATCGGCAAGGGCCTGACCACCCTGCCCGAGGGCTACCCGGTGCATAAAACCGTGGGTCGCTTCCTGCAGACCCGCGCCAATATGTTTGAAAAAGGCGAAGGCTTTGACTGGGCAACCGGTGAGGCGCTGGCGTTCGGCTCTCTGATGACCGAAGGGTATCCGGTGCGTCTGGCCGGTCAGGACGCGACCCGCGGCACCTTCTCGCAGCGTCACTCTGGCATTGTGAACCAGGAGACCGAGGAACGGTATTACCCGCTGAACCACATCCGCGCAGGGCAAGCGAACTATGAAGTCATCGACTCGGCCCTGTCGGAATATGCGGTTCTGGGTTTTGAATATGGCTATTCGCTGGCGGAACCAAACGCGCTGACCCTGTGGGAAGCCCAGTTCGGCGACTTTGCCAACGGTGCGCAGATCATGTTCGACCAGTTCATTTCCTCGGGCGAAAGCAAATGGCTGCGGATGTCCGGTCTGGTCACCCTGCTGCCGCATGGTTTCGAAGGTCAGGGCCCCGAACACTCTTCGGCGCGTCTGGAACGCTTCCTGCAGATGTGTGGTCAGGACAACTGGATCGTGGCGAACTGTACAACGCCTGCGAACTACTTCCACATCCTGCGCCGTCAGCTGCACCGCACCTTCCGCAAGCCGCTGATCCTGGTGACGCCGAAATCCCTGCTGCGCCACAAGCTGGCCGTGTCCACAGCCGCCGATTTCACCACCGGCTCCAGCTTCCACCGCGTGCTGTGGGATGATGCGCAGCAAGGCAACTCTGACACGAAACTGGTGGCAGACGACAAGATCAAACGCGTCGTCATGTGCTCGGGCAAGGTCTATTACGACCTGCTGGAAGAGCGCGACGCGCGGGGCATCGATGATGTCTATCTGCTGCGGATCGAACAGTATTACCCCTTCCCGGCGATCAGCCTCGTGAAGGAACTGGAGCGTTTCAAAAACGCCGACATGGTCTGGTGTCAGGAAGAGCCGAAGAACCAGGGCGCCTGGTCCTTCATCGAGCCGAACATCGAATGGGTCCTGACCCGTATCAAAGCCAAAAATACCCGTCCGACCTATGTCGGTCGTGCCACATCGGCCTCGCCTGCGACAGGCCTGGCCAGCGAACACAAAGCACAACAAGCAGCGCTTGTGAACGAAGCGCTGAGCATCTGAGGAAGACAGAGATATGACCACCGAAGTGCGCGTGCCCACCCTGGGCGAATCCGTGACCGAAGCGACGGTTGCGACCTGGTTCAAAAAGCCCGGCGACGCCGTGGCAGCTGATGAGATGCTGTGCGAGCTGGAAACCGATAAGGTGACCGTTGAGGTCCCCGCCCCCGCAGCGGGCGTTCTGGGCGAGATCGTCGCCAATGAAGGCGACACCGTGGGCGTGGATGCGCTCCTCGCCATGATCGCCGAAGCTGGCAGCGCAGCCGCAGCGGCGCCCGCGCCTGCCGCGCAAGCTCCGGCGGCTGCTCCGGCAGCGGCAGCGGGCGCAACCGATGTTATGGTTCCGACGCTTGGCGAATCCGTGACCGAGGCGACCGTTTCCACCTGGTTCAAAAAGGTCGGCGACGCGGTTGCGCAGGATGAAATGCTGTGCGAGTTGGAAACCGATAAGGTTTCGGTTGAAGTTCCCGCCCCCGCCGCTGGCGTCCTGACTGAAATCACCGCGCCCGAAGGCAGCACCGTGGACGCAACTGCGAAACTAGGCGTCATCGCTGGCGCAGGCGCTGCGGTTGCAGCGGCCCCGGCTGCGGCACCTGCGGCAGCTGCTGCTCCGGCCGCTGGCACCAAGGACATCGCCAATGCACCCTCGGCCGAAAAAGCCATGGCTGAGGCCGGCCTGTCTGCCGCCAATGTGCAAGGCACCGGTCGCGACGGGCGCATTATGAAAGAAGACGTCTCTGCTGCGATTGCCGCCGCGAAATCCGCTCCGGCCCCGGCCGCAGCCCCCGCCGCACCCCGCGGCCCAGTTGCCGCAGATGATGCCGCGCGTGAAGAGCGTGTCAAAATGACCCGCCTGCGCCAGACCATCGCCAAGCGTCTGAAAGACAGCCAGAACACCGCCGCCATGCTGACCACCTACAACGAGGTGGACATGACCGAGGTGATGGCCCTGCGCAAGCAGTACAAAGACCAGTTCGAGAAGAAGCACGGCGCGCGTCTGGGCTTTATGTCCTTCTTCACCAAGGCCTGCTGCCACGCGCTGAAAGAAGTGCCCGAGGTCAACGCGGAAATCGACGGCACCGACATCGTCTACAAGAACTATGTCCACATGGGCATCGCGGCGGGCACCCCCACCGGTCTGGTTGTGCCTGTGATCCGTGACGCGGATGCAATGGGCTTTGCCGACATCGAGAAGGCGATTGCCGAAAAAGGCAAGCGTGCCCGCGACGGCAAACTGTCCATGGCAGAGATGCAGGGCGGCACCTTCACCATCTCCAACGGTGGTGTCTACGGCTCCCTGATGTCCTCGCCGATCCTGAACCCCCCGCAGTCCGGTATCCTTGGCATGCACAAGATCCAGGACCGTCCGATGGTCATCAACGGTGAGATCAAGATCCGCCCGATGATGTATCTGGCCCTGTCCTACGACCACCGCATCGTCGACGGCAAAGGCGCTGTGACCTTCCTTGTGCGCGTCAAAGAAGCGCTGGAAGATCCCCGTCGTCTGCTGATGGATCTGTAAGACGGGTTCCGATCCATGCGTTCGCCTCATTCCCCTCTCCGCATAAAGCGACTGAGACGAGGCGAACGCCCTTTGCTACCCTCACGCATTGCCAATCTTCGGTGCCAGAGCTGTAACACCGTTCAGCCGGTGGGCTTGATGTTCCGAACAAATCCTTATCGTGGTTGGAACAAAATCGATGCAGTGCGTTGCCAAGAGTGCGGCACACTACATTATCTGACCGGCAAAGGCCGCAATCGGCGGTTCTTTACGGTCGTAACTCCGATGATTTTGGCGGCTCTGGGGCTTGGAAGTTTTACAATTGCCCCCTTTGACGGGCTGCATTGGCCAAACGACGGACCGAACGCCAGCGCGCCAAATCTGCTAGACGGCTTGATCTTGGTCTTCTTCTTCCTGGTGCCAGCCTTGGTTGCGACCAATCGCTTTGAGGACATCGCCATCGAGCCTGAACCGGATGCATGACCCTTTTCTTTCATCTTTTCCCAAATATCCCGGGGGAGGCGCGCAGCGCCGGGGGCAGCGCCCCCTCCCCGCTCAACAATCAAGGAGCACATCAAAATGGCATCCTATGACGTCATCGTAATCGGCGCGGGCCCCGGCGGCTATGTGTCGGCCATCCGCTGCGCCCAGCTGGGCCTGAAAACCGCCATCGTTGAGGGGCGCGAGACCCTTGGCGGGACCTGCCTGAATGTGGGCTGCATCCCCTCCAAGGCGCTTTTGCACGCCACGCACCAGCTGCACGAGGCAGAGCACAACTTTGCCAAGATGGGCCTCAAGGGCAAATCGCCTTCCGTCGACTGGAACCAGATGAAGGCCTATAAGGACGAGGTCATCGGCCAGAACACCGGCGGTGTTGAGTTCCTGATGAAGAAGAACAAGATCGACTGGCTCAAGGGCTGGGCGTCGATCCCTGCGGCGGGCAAGGTCAAAGTCGGCGATGACATCCACGAGACCAAGAACATCGTGATTGCCTCCGGCTCTGTGCCTTCGGCGCTGCCCGGCGTGACTGTGGACAATGACGCAGGCGTTGTGGTCGACAGCACCGGCGCGCTGGAACTGCCTAAGGTTCCGAAGAAAATGGTTGTCATCGGCGCGGGCGTGATTGGTCTCGAACTTGGTTCGGTCTATGCGCGTCTGGGGTCCGAGGTCACCGTGGTTGAATATATGGACGCGGTCTGCCCCGGCATGGACAAGGACGTTCAGCGTACCTTCAAGAAGATCCTTGAAAAGCAGGGTCTGACCTTTGTCATGGGCGCCGCGGTTCAGGGGGTCGAGGCCTCCAAGACCAAAGCCAAGGTCAAATACCAGCCCAAAGCGGGCGGCGATGAACAGGTCATCGACGCCGATGTGGTGCTTGTTGCCACAGGTCGCAAGCCCTATGCCGAAGGTCTGGGTCTGGACGCGCTTGGCGTTGAGATGACCCAGCGCGGTCAGATCGCGGTGAATGCGCAGTGGCAGACCAATGTCCCCGGCATCTATGCCATTGGCGACGTGATCGAAGGCCCGATGCTGGCCCACAAAGCCGAAGACGAAGGCATGGCCGCCGCCGAGGTGATCGCCGGCAAACATGGCCATGTGAACTACGGCGTGATTCCCGGCGTCGTGTACACCACGCCCGAGGTTGCCACCGTTGGCGCCACCGAGGATGCGCTGAAGGCCGAAGGTCGCAAGATCAAAGTTGGCAAGTTCAACTTCATGGGCAATGGCCGCGCCAAGGCCGTGGGCCAGGGCGAAGGCTTTGTGAAGCTGATCGCAGATGCCGAAACCGATCGCGTGCTGGGCGCAGCCATCATTGGCCCGGCGGCGGGTGACCTGATCCACGAGATCTGCGTTGGCATGGAATTCGGCGCCTCTGCCGAGGATATTGCCCTGACCTGCCACGCCCACCCGACGTTCTCGGAAGCGGTGCGCGAAGCGGCGCTGGCCCTGGGCGACGGCGCGATCCACAGCTAAGTCACGGAAGGCCCGCTCGACATTTTTGAGCGGGCCTTTTTCTTTGGATTGAAGATGTGAAGAAACGCAGTCTGTATGTTGTTGTTCTGGGTGGTTTAGCACTTGGCTACACCGGGGCGAGCACGCTTTGGCCGCACCAAACCCGCGCAGAACAGATTGTCGAACTGTTCCAAGACTATTGCCTCCCGCCTTCCTCCAAACATTTGGAGGCCAAGATGAAGGCATCATTGATCCGGCGGGACCTGTTTCCCAAGAGCACGCATTGGGTCGACCCGGCGTCTGCCACCATTCTCACCCGTAACGCGCGCCGCTGTAGTATAAAGACAACGGCCCCAAGTGCCCTGACACGGCAGCAGGCAGAAGAGCTGAAAGCACGTCTGGATGCGCTGGTCCCTGACCTTTTCCCAAGCCTGCGTTTTGACCCAAAGTCCACATTAGGGCCCGAGACAATCTCCACAGCTTGGATGCAGGGTGGGCTGGCCTCGCCTGACCGTTGGGGGGTCTATGCGTTTTCCTATCCCGATTGGGGAGAAAACGCCGGTAGCATTCTCAGCTTTGTCAGACGTCCAACCTCGCAATAGCGACGTGCCCTATCGGCTGCATTATTCCGCCGGTGTGGACTGCCCCGTTTTGCTGCGCCGTCCTTTGCGCAAGCGTTTCGCAGCCTTCTTGAAAGGCACCCAATAGAGTTTCCAACAGCTGTCCATCTCCATTGACTTCATCCCAGCCACACCGAATTTCACGTCGCGATTGTCTTCGGGCATGATGTAGGTGCCAAAAACCACATCCCAAAGCGGGAACATGAAGGCAAAGTTCTTGTCGAAATGATCCGGGTGGCAGCTGTGGTGTACGTGATGGTGGGCAGGCGACGGGAAGATCTTGGACCAGGCGCCCGGCCAGCGCAGCCAGACATGGGAATGGCGCAGGTTGTAGGCCGCGATATTGAAGAGGAACATCAGGATCGGCACGCCCAGAACCGAAGGCAGCGCGGGCACCACATCCAACATCAGATAGGCAACCCCGGTGACCGCCCCATAGCCACCGCCGATCAGCAGCATATAGAGGAGGTTATCAACCGGGTGTTCTCGGTAGTTCGACAGCGGGTGCATGACTTCGGCGCTGTGGTGTACCTTGTGGAATTCCCACAGGATTGGCACCTTGTGCTGCAAGTAGTGGACCGCATAGCCCATGAAATCCACAACAATGGCCGACACCACCATATAGATCACAACAATGCCCCAGCTGAGCGGCCCCTGTTGGGTGGCGGTCAGCCCGGTGATCGCCTCACCGGTGACAAGGCGGAACATGCCTGCGCCGCTGGCGCCCAAAAGCCCCAGCAGGAAAAAGTGGCCAAGGAACTTGTGGAAGAAGAAGTAGCGCACATCCAACCAGGCAGAGGGGTGGTCCCAGACAGATTTCGGGAACAGGAACCCCAGAAAGCTGCTTTTGCCTTCGCTGCGATTGGCATGGCGATGCGCCCGCCAGATCAGAAATGCGGCCAAAAGAGAGGTCAGCACATAGAGCAGGAAGATCCTTTGGTTGGGATCAAAAGGGTTCATCAGCACGCTGACCACATGCCCGGAAAAGGTCGCTAGAAAATCCTGCATCTCATACCTCGCTCATATGGCCAGACCTGCGGCCGATGGAGTCGTTTCCCCTCCCTATCTTGGGAATACGGCGAAACTATGGGCGATTTGGAAACAGTAAGGGCGACCGCGAAGGCCGCCCTTGCCACGTGAGTGGTGGTCACGCTTTTTACGCACAGCAGAATGCGAGTGAGCCCAAGGCATTTGCCCTGCTCTCGGATCTCTTCACGCAGCAGCGCTGGGGTTCCGTCGCGGAAAACCCAAAAAAGTTACCACATTGTTTTGGCCGCGCGTGGCGCCCATTCACGGTCATAAGTGTCGCCCCCTTCTGCGCCTGAGGAGGCCTCGGCCAGCAGTTGACCGGCAGTGGGCAGGCCCGCGCTTTCGTCGCCACTGGTCCAGGTGCGCGCCCGCATCAGGGCGCGGGCGCATTGCGAATAGATTTCACCAATAGAAATCACGATGACGGTGGCGGGTTGCTTGCCATCCTTGTCAAACCGCGCCCGCAGCGCGGCATCTGCGGTAAGCTGCGCAGTGCCATTGAGGCGGATCACATTGTTGGAGCCCGGCACCAGAAACATCAGCGACACGCGGCCGTCGCGGATAATATTGCGCAGGGAATCCAGACGGTTGTTACCGCGCCAATCGGGCAAAGCCAGCGTGCCGGGATCCAGTTCCAGCACCACAGGACCATCATCGCCACGGGGGCTGTCATCGGTCCCTTCAGGACCAACCGTGGTCAGCATGCACAGCCGCGAGGCCATGATCCATTTGCGATACAGCGGCGTCATCTGCCGCACCACTTTGCGCAAAGAAGGCGCGCCGGGTTGTCCGTAACGCGCCTCCAAATCCTCAAGCGTTTTGATGTAGTCCATCTGGCTCAAACCCCGCTTCCCGCATCAGCTCATCTGACTTTGCTTCGACCCGAGTTTCCAGTGTTTCCATGAAGCTTTCGCGACCAAGACCGGGTTCGATCGGGTCGAGGAATTCAACCACCGCCGTGCCGGGTTTGCGCCCAATGCCCGTGCGCGGCCAAAGGACACCCACATTGGTCGCCACAGGCACGCAGGTCTGGTTCAGCTGTTCATAGAGAACCCCGGTGCCGACTTTGTATTCCTTTTTTGCGCCCGGTGCGACGCGTGTCCCTTGCGAATAGATGATCAGCTGGCCTGCGTCTTGGCGGCCTGCCTCAACGTCTTCGACCATCTTTTGGATGGCTGCACCGCGTTTGCCGCGATCCACCGCCACACAGTCCAGCAGCTTTGCGTATTGGCCAATCACAGGGGTGTAGAGGATTTCGCGCTTCATAATGAACTTGGCCGTCGGCAGCGCGGTGAAGATCATCATAATGTCCAGAAAAGACTGGTGCTTGGCGGCGATCAGCACTTCGCCTTGCGGGACGGTGCCGCGCACTTCGCAGCGGATCCCAACCAGCAGCCGGGCGGTCCAGAACACATAGCGTGAATAGCTCTTGCAGCAGACGCGCGCGCCCTTTTTGCTGAAGATCGCCCAAGGCGCAAAGACAAGGCCAAAAATCGGCATCATCAGATACATCTGCCCCACAAAGATAAGGGACCGAAGATATTGGATGGCGTGGCTCACGCAAGCTCTCCCAGTTTTTTATTGGCTGCACGGGTGGTGGCGACAAAGGCAACAGCACCGCCAAGAAGCGGGATCAGCAATGGCAACAGCCAGCCAACCCCCTGGAACCCCAGTCCGGTGAGGAAGCCGCCCTCATCTGAGGCGGCAGGCATCAACAGAACTCCGATCATGCCAAGCGCCATGCCCGCCCCGCCGCCGGCAAGGGCCCGCAGGGTGAAGCGGCGCACAAAGGCCTGCGCAATATAGCTGTCTTGCGCGCCCACAAGGCGCAGCACTTCAATGACTTGCGCGTTGGCTGACAGGGCCGCATTGGCCGCCAAGGTGATCATGGCCGCCATCGCGCCGCCGATCAGCAGGATGGACACCACCGACAGGCGCCGCAGCGCAAGGGCTGCATCGACCAGCGGGCGGCGCCAGCGGGCGTGGTCATCCAGCACCGCGCCGGGCACTTCGGCCTGAAGACGCAGACGCAGGCCGGTGGCATCATAGCCTGCCTCATCTTCGATCACCTCGATCAACTGCGGGATCGGCAGGCTGTCCACCGGCAGGCCAGAGCCGAACCACGGCGACAGAAGGGCTGCCTGTTCTTCGGCGGTCAACGCGCGGGCAGAGGCCACACCGGGGGTCTGCTGGAGGATCTTCAGCGCCGCTTCGGTTTGGGCGGCCTTTTGGGCGGCGGGCGCATTGATGCGCAGGGTGGCGGCGCGGGCCAGCTCGTCCGCCCAGCGGTCCGCGACCCGGCCCGAGGCCATCGACAGGGCGAGCGCAAAGACACAAAGGAACGCCATCGCGCCCGAGACAAACAGGGTCAGCTGCGCGGTGAACCCGGTGGGCGGCACAACGCGGTCGGCCTGTGCATCGCCCAGCAGCAGGGCTTTCAGAAACGTCATAGGTCTGCCCCCGCGAGCTGCAATTGTCGGCTGGAGATGCGCAGCACCCGTGCCTGCACCTGATTTTTGGCCGCACGGATCAGCGACAGATCATGAGTCGCCACAAGGATCGTCTTGCCCATATGGTTCAGTTCAACCAGCAGCCGCAGCAGGCGCTGCGACATTTCCCAATCAACGTTCCCGGTGGGTTCATCGGCGATAATGACGTCTGGCGACAGGATAACGGCGCGTGCTAGGGCAGCGCGCTGGCGTTCGCCACCGGACAATTCGGGCGGACGCGCATCCATCCGGTCGGTCAGCCCCACCCAGCTGAGGAGCTCGCGCAGATTGGCCTCTTCATCGGCGATGTCACGCCCCGAGACGGTCAGCGGCAGGGCGATGTTTTCCTTCAGTGTCAGGTGATCCAGAAACCGGCAGTCCTGATGCACGACGCCAATGCGGCGGCGCAGGTGGGCCATCTGGTCCCGGTCCAGACCGCGCACGTCCATATTGAACGCCCGCACCCGGCCAGAGGTTGGCGTCAGCGCGCCATAACACAGCTTCAGAAGCGTGGTTTTACCAGCGCCCGAAGGCCCGGTGAGGAAATGAAAGGAGCCTGACCCCAGCTGAATGGAGACATCGCTCAAGAGCTCGCCCCCGCCATAGTTATAGCCCAGATTGTCCAGCTCGATCACGTTTGGCCCCATTCAACCCCAAGAATACCGGGCTGTTTGTGCACCTTTGGACGGGCAGTTTCAATGGGTGTTCAACCGATCCCCCCTATTCGCCTGACCTCCGCCCCCCCCCCTGCCTAAACCCCTGCCTAAACCCCTGCCTAACCCCCTGCCCAGCCTGCGAGGCCCCGTGCCGTCATGGTTCGTGGACGCAACGCTCAGGAATATAAGCGCCTGCTTTCGGCATTTCTTCTTTTGCCAGCCTATTGAACGGCTTATGATCGCGGGAAACGTTACCGATATGGCGATTTGAGGCGACCGGGGAATTTTGATGCGACTGACCTGCCCCAACTGTGGTGCACAATATGAAGTGCCCGAGGATGTAATCCCGCCAGAGGGGCGCGATGTGCAGTGTTCGAACTGCGGCGATACGTGGTTTCAGCTCTCTGCTGAAGCGCTGGCTGCGGAACAGGAACAGAACGCGCCAGAGGCCGAAATGCCGATCGACGCGGCCGCCGAAGAGCGCCCCAAACGCGCCATTGATCCGCAGGTGTCGCAGATCCTGCGCGAAGAGGCCGAACGCGAAGCCGCCCTGCGTTCAGCCCCCGAAGGCAGTCTGGAAACGCAGACAGAAATGGGGCTGGAAGATACTTTTGATCCGGAAGGCAGCCCGAAGCCGGCCGCCCCCGCCGACGAGGTCGCGGCGGCAGATCCCGCCGCAGCAGCACCAGAACCCGACGTGGAAGACCCCGCTGCGCCAGACAGCGACGCCACCGAAGCCCCAGAAGTTACAGAAGTTACAGAGCCATCTGACACCTCGGGTGCGGTGCAAGTGGCCGATCCCGCGGAACATGCGGCCGTTGCTGCTGCCGTTCAGGGGTTGATGCAATCCGAAGACAAACCCGAACTCAAAGACCCCGCGCCAGCCCCGGCGCCTTTTGGGGGGCGCACACGTCGCAGCACCTCGCGTCGTGATTTGTTGCCCGATATCGAAGACGTCAGCCAGGATCTGTCCGGCGATGACACGATGACCCACAGCGGTGCGGCAGAAGACACTGTCGTTGCCGCCAAGCAGCGCAGCGGCGGTTTCCGCAGCGGCTTTGTCCTGATGCTTTTGCTGATGGGAATTGCGGTCTTTGTCTATGCTCAGGCGCCCGATATCGCAGATGTTCTGCCCGAAGCGGACAGCGCCCTGACAACCTATGTCAGTTGGGTCGATGGGCTGCGCCTGTGGTTGGATGATCTGGTGCGCGGCCTCAGCGCCGAAGCCTAACGGCCATGCCGCTGTCGGCGCGCCGGGTCACCCGCGGCGCCAGTTGAACCGTCTTAGAAATTGTCCAACAGGCGTTTGAGGTAGTCGCGTTCCTGTTCGCTGCGGTCGCGTTCACCGGCGCGGCGGCGCAGCTCTTCCAGCAGATCCCAAGCCCGCCGGCGCAGCTCTCCGCCGTTGAGCATATCATCGCCCAGATAATCGCCGAACTGGCCATTGCGGGAGCGTCCCAGCGGATCCAGCGCGTTGCCCATGCGCCCCGGATTGCCATCCTGCTGCCCACCGGGCTGGTTCTGTTGCTGATCGGCAAGCGCCTCTCCCAGTGCGCGCATGCCATCGCGCAGGGCTTCCATCGCCTCGGACTGCTGATCTATGGCGTCGCCAAATTCACCATCGCGCAGGGCCTGTTCAGCCCCGTCCATCGCACGCCCTGCCCGGTCGAGCGCGTCGCCCAGCGCTTCGCCTTCCGGTCCAGCGAGGGGCATATTGCCCTGTTGGTCGCTCAGCTGATTGCGCAGAGCCTGCTGGCGGCGCGCAAGATCGCCGGGGCCAGAGCCCTGACCCTGCTGAGTGCCCTCTTGCTGGCCTTGTCCTTCTTGACCTTGCCCGTTTTCACCCTGCCCGTCTTGGCCCTGGCCATTCTGACCTTGTTGCTGACCCTGTTGTTGGCCCTGCTGCCCGTTGGGCTGGCCCTGCGGGTTGAATTGCTGCTGAAGGTCACGGAAAGAGTCGTCCGACAGATCCTGCTGGTCACGCAGCGTGTCCGCCAGCCCTTCCATCGCCTGCTGACCGGGGCTGTTGCCCTGCCCGCCCTGACCTTGGGTGACGCGCATGTTTTCCATCATCTGCTGAAACTCGCGCAGGGCTTGCTCGGCTTCGGCCATGCGGCCCTGTTCCATCAGCTCCTGAATGCGATCCATCATCGCCTGCAGATCGGATTGCGACAGCGTCATGGAGTTTTCGCTCTGCTCTCCCGGATCCAGATCCTCGGCTTCTTCGGCGGCCTGCCGCGACAACTGGCGCATGTAGTCCTGCGTGGCGTCGCGCAGTTCCTGCATCAGGCGGGCAATTTCTTCGTCCGTGGCCCCATCGCGCATGGCCTGTGACAGGCGTTCCTGTGCCTGCCGCATCCGTTCCAGTGCATCGCCCACCTCGCCCTCTTCGAACTGCATTGCCAAAGTCCAGATCGCCTCGGCCAGTTGGTCCTGCGTTGTGAGGTCAAGCCCGCCGCTGTCCAAAGCGGCCTCCAGTTTGGAGAGGATGGCGCGCAGCTGCAGGTAATGTCCTGCCTCGCCAAACAGTTCGGATGGGTAATGGCCCATGGTGCGCAGGACCTGCGCAATGCGGCGGCCATTCTGGCGGCTCCAGAGCAGATCCCGGCGCTGTTCGATCAGCGCAGCGGCAACGGGATCAAAAAACCGGCGCGCGCCCAGCGGGGCTTGCAATAGCGCGGGGTCCGAAAGCTGCCCTGCGGCATCTTCGGCCACAAAGGTAAAGCGCACGGGCAGATTGGCCCAGGGATGTTCGCTGAAGTCATCAATCAGCGCTTCGGTGAACGCGCGGCGGTCACCGGTGAGGCTCAGCGGCAGTGGCAGCTCCAGTGCGGCGCGGGGCTCTGGGTCAATGGTCAGGCCATAGCGGCGGTCAATGGCCGCAAGGTCCAGTTCGATCCGAATAACACCGCCGGTGACGCCATAGTCATCTTGGGCCGAAAACGGCAGCGTCAAACTGCCATCGGCGGCGACCTCGCTGCTGCCTTCGGATTGGACAGAGGGGGCGCGGTCTTCGATCAGGCTGACCTGCCAGGCGCGCCCGTTTGGACCCAGGATCTGCAGCGCGCCGCCCTGCACCGCGGTAAAGGCCTGTTCGGGCGCGCTTGGGTCTGCGTCGTCGGCCAATGTCAGGGTCTGAGCCAATTGAAGCGCACCGACCTCGCCATAGAAACGCAAGGTGATGCGGCTGTTTTCCGGCAGGGACAAGGCCCCTTCAGGCTGGTCATTGAGGTAAAGCGCAGGCAGGCCCGTGTGGCGCGGCGGTTCGACCCAGCCTTCCCACGTGGGGCCGGACAGGCCCTGTCCTGCGCCGCCACGTGCCAGCTCTACCAGATCGCGGGTATGCCACAGAGAGCCAAACAACAGCGCAACCATCAGCGCCACAGCCGCAACAAAGCGCAGGGCATAGGGGTCACGGGCGGTCAGGCTGAGATCCGGGGATTGCGGGGTGGCGGCAGCGGCGCGGCGTTCCATGCGGGCGCGGTGCGCCTGCCAAAGGGCCACGGTTGCGGGATCCTCTGTGCCGGTGGCCTGTTGATCGCGCAAGGCCGCCAGCGGCTGCCCCGGCAGGGCAGCATCCACACGCGCCACCGCATCAGACTGGCGGGGCCAGAACAGCCGGGGCCGCGCATAAGCCAGCGCCGCGATCGCCGCAACAGCCGCCAGCCCGACACTGGACCACAGCACAGGGGTCGAACCAGAGGACAAGCCGCCCAGAAACACAAAGGCCATCCCGGCCATCAGCACACTGAACAGCGGCCAGAAGGCGCGCCACAGGGTTTCGCAGATCAGCCCCAGATGCGTGAGCCATACCGCCCGCCGCAAAACTCGGGGCGACACAGGGCGCGACACAGGGCGCGACACAGGGGGCGACACAGGGCGCGACACAGGGGGCGACACAGGGGAAGACCGGCTGTTTGACACAGCTGTTTTGGCCTGATGGGGCGTCTTGTCTGAAGGGCGTTGGATCATGCCGCGCGGCCTCCTGTTGGCGGGCCAGACGCGCATCTCCTTGGGAAGACCCCGCCGCAGGCTGACCGGCGGCGGGGCTTACGCGATTACAGCCACTCGGGGATGGTATCGCGGTTTATCATTTCGTCAAAGGTCGGACGCTTGCGGATGACCGCAAATTGATCGCCATTGACCAAAACTTCAGGGATCAGCGGGCGCGAGTTGTATTCGCTGGACATCACCGCGCCATAGGCGCCCGCCGAACGGAAGGCGACCAGATCGTCGGCCTGAAGCGGTGTCATCATCCGACCTTTGGCAAAGGTGTCGCCGGATTCGCAGACCGGGCCCACAATGTCATAGGCGGTCTGTTCGGTGCCCGGTTCGGCCTCGATCACCGGAATAATGTCGTGATGCGCCTCGTACATAGCCGGGCGGATCAGATCATTCATCGCGCCATCCAGAATGAGGAACTGGCGGTCCTCGCCCTGTTTCACATAGATGACCTTGGAGACCATAATCCCGGAGTTGCCCGCAATCAGGCGGCCCGGTTCGATCTCGATCTCGACATTCAGATGGCCGAGGGTTTCCTTGACCATGGCGCCATATTCCACCGGCAGGGGCGGCGCGTCATTGGAGCGCTCGTAGGGAATGCCCAAACCACCGCCCAGATCGAGGCGGCGGATATTGTGGCCATCGGCGCGTAGGGTCTCGGTCAGTTCGGCGACCTTCTGGTAAGCCAGACGGAAGGGCTCCAGCTCGGTCAACTGCGAGCCGATGTGGACGTCAATGCCGATCACCTCGAGGCCCTTCATCGACGCGGCCAACGCATAAACCTCGCGGGCGCGGGAAATCGGAATACCGAACTTGTTCTCGGACTTACCGGTCGCAATCTTGGCGTGGGTTTTGGCGTCCACATCCGGGTTCACGCGGATGGTGATCGGCGCGGTGACACCAAGGTCGAGCGCGACTTTATTGATCGTCTCCATCTCGGGTTCGCTTTCCACATTGAACTGACGGATGCCGCCGGTCAGCGCGGTGTGGATTTCCTCGGCGGTTTTGCCAACGCCCGAGAACACGATCTTGTCGCCCGGAACGCCTGCGGCCTTGGCGCGCAGGTATTCCCCCTGGCTCACCACATCCATGCCCGCACCGGCCTGGGCCAGCGTTTTCAGGATGGCCTGGTTGGAGGCGGCTTTCATGGCAAAACAGACCAGATGGTCCATGCCAGAGAGCGCCTCGTCAAACAGGCGGAAGTGCCGCAAGAGGGTTGCGGTGGAATAGACATAGAACGGGGTGCCCACGGCAGCCGCAATCTCGGCCACCGGCACGTCTTCGGCGTAGAGCGCGCCGTCGCGGTAGAGAAAATGATCCATGCCCCGCCTTTAGGGCAAAACGGGCGCGGGGATCAATGGATTCTGATCGCGGGGTACAATTCGCCGTCGCGGCACAGGCGCAACACAGGCGCAACACAGGCGCAACACAGCCCAGTTCCGGCTGGCTCAGAGGGTTGTTTTCACCCCAACGCGCGCCTCGCCGGAAATTGTCACCCCGGTTTTTACCGGCGCCTCGGTCTTGCGCTCGGGGGTCTTGCGCGCGGGCTGGTCGACATAGGGCCCGCCACAGGCCGCAAGCGCCAAGAGCAGGAAAGCTGCTAAGCTGTGTTTCATCAAAATGCTCCAAACAACAAAGGCCCCCACGCGGGTGGAGGCCTTTGATATGTGATCATGCAGAGGCTGTTTTCAAGGCGCGCGCTGGCACGGCGCCTAAATCACAGCGATTAGAGCCCGATGCCAATGGACACCGGTCCTTTGCGAACGCCAACATTGCCGCCGACATGCACGCCGCCCGGGCCAATGCCAATCCCGGCATTGAGCGACGGACGCACAGGTTCCCCATCCGCGCCGCAGCCCGCAAGGGCAACAGAGGCGGCAGTGACACAGGCAAGAAAGACGATCCGCATCATGGGGCCAGTTCCTTTTGCAATAGGCTGCGGGGCTTAACCCAGCAGCTCTTTCCAGCGGGCCACTTGCGCGCGCACCTGCGCAGGCGCGGTGCCGCCATAGCTCATCCGCGAGTTTACAGAGTTTTCGACGCCAAGCACGGTAAAGATGTCGTCAGTGATGCCCGCGTGGACGCCCTGCATGTCGTCCAACGTCAGATCGGGCAGGTCGCAGCCGCGGGATTCGGCCATAGCAACCAATGTGCCGGTGACATGGTGGGCATCGCGGAACGGCACCTTGAGGACGCGCACCAGCCAGTCGGCCAGATCGGTCGCGGTGGAGAAGCCCGAACCAGCCGCCGCTGCAAGGCTGTCGCGGTTGGCGGTCATGTCTTTGACCATGCCTTCCATTGCAGCCAGCGCCAGCATCCAGTTGTCGGCGGCGTCAAAGACCTGCTCTTTGTCTTCCTGCATGTCTTTGGAATAGGCCAGCGGCAGGCCCTTCATCACCATCATCAGCGCGGTGTTGGCGCCGTAGATACGGCCCACTTTGGCGCGGATCAGCTCTGCCGCATCCGGGTTCTTCTTCTGCGGCATGATCGACGAGCCGGTCGAGAACCGGTCCGACAGGGTCACAAAACGGAACTGCGCAGAGGACCAGATCACCAGCTCTTCGGCAAAGCGGGACAGGTGCATGGCGCAGATCGAGGCCACCGACAGGAATTCGAGCGCGAAGTCACGGTCCGACACCGCATCCAGCGAATTTGCAGTCGGGCGATCAAAACCCAGCGCCGCAGCAGTCATCTCGCGGTCGATCGGGAAAGAGGTCCCAGCCAGCGCGGCAGAGCCCAGCGGACATTCGTTCATCCGGGCGCGTGCGTCGCGCACACGGCTCAGGTCGCGGCCAAACATTTCCACATAGGCCATCATGTGATGGCCCCAGGTCACCGGCTGCGCGGTCTGCAGGTGGGTGAAGCCCGGCATCACCCAATCCGCACCGGCTTCGGCTTGGCTCAGCAGTGCGTTGATCAGCGCCAGAAGGCCCGCTTCAGCTGCATCAAACTGGTCGCGCACCCAGAGTTTGAAATCGGTCGCAACCTGGTCATTGCGCGACCGGCCTGTGTGCAGACGGCCTGCGGGTTCGCCAATGATCTCTTTCAGGCGCGCTTCGACATTCATGTGGATGTCTTCCAGCGCGGTGGAGAATTGAAAATTCCCGCTTTCAATCTCTGACAAAACGGTGAGCAGCCCTTCACGGATCGCCTCGGCGTCATTATCCGTAATGACACCGCTCGCGGCGAGCATCGCCGCATGGGCCCGCGAACCTGCGATGTCCTGGGAGGCCATCCGCTTGTCGAACCCGATCGAGGCATTAATCGCCTCCATGATCGCGTCCGGTCCGGCGGCAAAGCGGCCGCCCCACATTTGGTTCGAGGTCTTGTCTGTCATCTGGCTGAACCCTACGGAGATAATATGCGTCTGTTTCGTCTGATCCCCCTTTATATGGCGATGGCCTTGGGTGCAAACATCCTCGCCCCTGCTGTGCTGTCTACGGTGCATCTGGGGGCTGCACATGCGGAAGAGGTCGCCCTTGCCGACCTGCGTGAAGGGGATATGCGCAAGCTGATCTTTCACCCCACCCCAATGGCGGCGTCCGAGAAAAGCTTTCAACTGGCCGACAAGGCGGGCAGTGGCAGCCTTGCGGACTATCGCGGCAAAGTGGTGCTGTTGAACTTCTGGGCGACATGGTGCGCCCCCTGTCGCAAGGAAATGCCGATGCTTTCGGCCCTGCAGAAAGAATTCGGCGGCGAAGATTTCGAAGTGCTGACCCTGGCGACAGGTCGCAATACGCCCGGCGGCATTGCAAAGTTCTTTGATGAAAACGGCCTGACAGACCTGCCCCGCCACCAAGACGGCAAGGGTCTGCTGGCCAAGGACATGAAGGTCTTTGGCCTGCCAACCACGGTGATCCTGGACCGCGAAGGTCAGGAAATCGCCCGCCTGCGTGGCGATGCCGATTGGTACTCGGACAGCGCAAGGGCCATTGTTGCGGCCCTGGTGGCAAAAGACTGACCCCGCGCAGCAGAAATGACGTCGATCCGACCGCGCGCCTTTAGCTAAAAGGCGCGCTTTAATTTTCGAGCAACCCTTTTGGAACAGAGTACTATACGAGCAGGTAGCTGGGGAGACTCAGCTTTTGTTTGGTAGATATTCGGCCCAAAGCCCGAGGTTAGCGACGTGAAGAAACGCCATTTTTGGAAAACCGACATTCCCGAAGGGGGCGAAAACCCGCTGAATGCAGCCGTGGTTGCCCGGGATCGCAGCACCGTTGATATGGTCGCCGAGGCCGTCAAACACGACCAGACACTTCTGGCGTTCCAGCCGATTGTACAGGCGGCAAACCCCGGCATGATCGCGTTTTTTGAAGGATATATCCGTGTCATGGACGCCACGGGTCGAATCATTCCCGCGCGCGACTTCATGCCGGTGATCGAAGAACGCGAGCTGGGCCGCAAGCTGGACGCGCTGGCCTTGGAACAGGGGCTGAAAACCCTGTCGCGCAACCCAAACATTCGCCTGTCGATCAATATGTCTGCACGGTCGATTGGCTACAGCCAATGGATGCGCGTGCTGGAGACCTATCTGAAACGGGATGAGTTTCTGGGAGAGCGGCTGGTTCTGGAAATCGCCGAAGCCTCTGCCATGGCCGCGCCCGAGCTGGTGATCGACTTTATGGATCAGATGCAGCAGCACGGCATTGCCTTTGCGCTGGATAACTTTGGCGCGGGCACAACCGCAATTGGACATTTCCGCGAGTTCTTCTTTGATGCGGTCAAAATTGATGGCCAGTTTGTGCGCGGGGTCCACGCCAACCACGACAACCAATCCGTGGTGCGGTCGCTGATTGCCATTGCCAAACAGTTCGACATGTTTGTCGTGGCCGAGTCGGTAGAGCGGGAAGAAGACGCCGCCTTCCTGATTGATGCGGGCGCGGACTGTCTGCAGGGGTTCCTCTATGGCGCGCCGACCATCAATCCACCTTGGGAAGCGCGCAACGAACAGAAGCGCGCCTAACCTAAGGGCAACGTCCCCCCATGCAAGGACCATCGCGCCAAGGGCCACTTGAACGGCCATTCAAGCCTTTACATCATTGTTACGCACAGTGATCGTTTTGCGATATTTTATTGCGCGAAAGTTCACAACTATTGCTGCAACTGCAAACATGGGCTATGCCTGTCCTCAATAGGGAGGAGACGTCGCATTCGCGGTCGACGCCCCCGGCCACGGCGCTGCTGCTGGCCCTGGTGCCCCCGCGATGTGTGTTTCCGCTTTCAAAGGCAGAGGACCACCAATCATGACCAATGTAGTTATTGCATCCGCCGCGCGCACAGCTGTCGGCAGCTTTGGCGGCGCGTTCGCCAATACAGCCGCCCACGATCTGGGCGCAGCCGTATTGGAAGCCGTCGTAGAACGTGCAGGCATCGACAAATCCGAAGTGTCGGAAACGATCCTTGGTCAGGTTCTGACAGCCGCTCAGGGCCAGAACCCGGCCCGTCAGGCCCATATCAACGCCGGCCTGCCGCAAGAATCAGCGGCCTGGAGCCTGAACCAAGTCTGTGGGTCCGGCCTGCGCGCTGTCGCCCTGGGCGCACAGCACATTATGCTGGGCGATGCCTCCATCGTTGCGGCCGGCGGTCAGGAAAACATGACCCTTTCCCCCCATGCGGCACATATGCGTGCCGGCACCAAAATGGGCGACATGAAATACATCGACACCATGATCCGCGACGGGCTGTGGGATGCGTTCAACGGCTACCACATGGGCCAGACTGCCGAAAACGTTGCCGAGAAATGGCAGATCAGCCGCGAGCAGCAGGATGAATTCGCCGTCGCCTCGCAGAACAAGGCAGAAGCCGCCCAGAAAGCCGGCAAATTTGCCGATGAGATCGCAGCCTTCACCGTGAAGCACCGCAAGGGTGACATCATTGTCGATTCGGACGAATACATCCGCCACGGCGCCACGATTGAAGCCATGCAGAAACTGCGCCCCGCCTTTACCAAAGACGGTTCTGTCACCGCAGCGAACGCCTCTGGCCTGAACGACGGCGCAGCCGCAACCCTGCTGATGAGCGCCGATGACGCCGAAAAGCGCGGGATCGAGCCGCTGGCGCGCATCGCATCCTATGCGACCGCAGGCCTTGACCCGTCCATCATGGGCGTTGGTCCGATCTATGCCTCCCGCAAGGCGCTGGAGAAAGCAGGCTGGTCCGTCGACGATCTGGATCTGGTCGAAGCCAACGAAGCCTTCGCCGCGCAGGCCTGTGCCGTGAACAAAGACATGGGCTGGGATCCGTCGATCGTGAATGTGAACGGTGGCGCCATTGCCATTGGCCACCCGATTGGTGCGTCCGGTTGCCGCGTCCTCAACACGCTGCTGTTCGAAATGAAGCGCCGCGACGCCAAGAAGGGTCTGGCGACCCTGTGTATCGGCGGTGGCATGGGTGTCGCGCTCTGCGTTGAGCGTCCGTAAAATCGCATTAAAAACAAGCAAGTTAGAGGGGCGCCGCGGGTGCCCCTTTCTTTTTTGCTGGGCCGTTACATTGGCCCGATTATGGTGGGGGTGCGCCAAATCTCCTCTCCGGAGTGGCGCCATGATTCTGCATGTGCAAAATTTCATCGCGAAATTTTATTGCAGTTGCAGCATTCATTGTGCAATATGATTACGAAGTGAAGACAAGTTGGAGGACTACTAAAATGGCACGTATCGCTCTCGTCACCGGCGGCTCACGCGGCATCGGCGCGGCAATTTCCAAAGCGCTGAAAGCCCAGGGCTGCGAGGTCGCAGCAACCTACGCCGGCAATGACGAAGCCGCCGCCGCGTTTACTGAGGAAACCGGTATCAAGACCTACAAGTGGAACGTCGGCGACTACGAGGAAAGCGCCGCCGGTATCGCAAAGGTCGAGGCAGAGCTGGGTCCGATCGACATTGTCATCGCCAACGCAGGCATCACCCGTGACGCGCCCTTCCACAAGATGACCCCGGAACAGTGGCATCAGGTGGTCGACACCAACCTGACCGGCGTGTTCAACACGGTGCACCCGGTCTGGCCGGGCATGCGCGAGCGTGGCTTTGGCCGCATTGTGGTGATCTCCTCCATCAACGGTCAGAAGGGTCAGTTCGCGCAGGTGAACTATGCCGCGACCAAGGCCGGTGACCTGGGCATCGTCAAATCGCTGGCTCAAGAGGGCGCAGCCAAAGGCATCACCGCCAACGCGGTCTGCCCCGGCTATATCGCAACCGAAATGGTCATGGCTGTGCCCGAGAAAGTCCGCGACAGCATCATCGGCCAGATCCCGGCCGGTCGTCTGGGCGAACCGGAAGAGATCGCACGCTGCGTGGCCTTCCTGGCATCCGACGACGCCGGTTTTGTCAACGGCTCCACCATTTCTGCAAACGGCGGTCAGTTCTTCGTCTGACCCCGATTGCCAGACATGCAAAAGGGCCGGTCGTTGCGACCGGCCCTTTCTTAATCCCGTAAGAACCCTGCGCGCTCAGGCCCAGCGGGAAATCCGGATGCCGCGCCATTCAGACAGGCGCAGGGCGGAAAAGAGGCGGCGCACGGCGGCGCTGCGTTCCTTGTGCGCCTGCTCCATGGCGCGTTTGACATCGGCGTGAGTGGTTGCTTCAAACATGTCGGCCTCCTTTAGTTTCGATTGAGTATCCTTGACCTGCAGCCAATATGCGCCTTTGCTGTTCAGGCTACAAACGAGACTTCTTCGGCTTTCACTTAAGGAAAACTTGTCTGACATGTCCGACCGCCTCCCTCCCCTCACCGCGCTGCGGGCCTTTGACGCTGCGGCACGGCATATGTCCTTTGCCATGGCGGCAGCCGAGTTGAACGTGACCCCCGCCGCCCTGTCGTTTCAGATCAAATCGCTGGAAGAACATCTGGGCACGCCCCTGTTTCGCCGCCTCAATCGCGCGGTCGAGCTGACAGAGGCCGGGCGCACGCTGGCACCGGGCGCGGATGAGGGGTTTCGTGCCCTGACGCAGGCCTGGAGTTCAACCCGGCGGCTTCTGGATGACACGACCCTGACCGTAACGGCAGGGCCTGCTTTAACGGCCAAATGGCTGGCGCCGCGGCTGTTTGATTTTGCCCGCAGCCACCCCGAGATCGAATTGCGCCTGTCGGCCTCTCTCAAGATGGTGGACCTGCGCCGCGATGATGTGGATGTGGCGATCCGCTTTGGCACCGGCGCGGATGAGGGGCTGTCTTCGGTGCCAGTGCGGCGGGAATGGATGGTTCCGGTGATGACCCCCGATCTGGCCGAACGGTTCCCGACGCCGCAAAGCTTGCGAGACGCCCCGCTGATCCATGATGATTCCATAAGTTTTCTGAATCCGCGCTGCGACTGGCCCGCGTGGTTTCGCGCTGCCGGGGTGGCGGATGACCCGCTGCCGGGCACGCATTTTTCAAACGCCGATCATGCGGTCGATGCGGCCTGTGCGGGGCTTGGCGTGGCATTGGCGCGGCGGCCCATGATTATCAAAGACGTGCAGGAAGGCCGTCTGGTGGTGCCGTTCAAACTGGCGATCGAAACCCGCGCGCGGTTTCGGTTCCTCTGCCTGCCAGAGGCCGAGAAGCGCCCGCAGATCCGCGCCTTTCGCGACTGGTTCCTTGCAGAGATCGACAAGACCGCAGATATGTGGGCTGACATTGAAATCATCCCGGTAGAGGACGTTTCCGAGTGAACCGCACCCGCGCGACCGCCATTGGCTTTATTGCAGTACTTCTTTGGGCACTGCTGGCCCTGTTGACTGTCGGCACTGCGCCAACACCGCCCCTACTGCTGAACACAATCTGCTTTGCCATTGGCGGTGCGATTGGTTTGATCTGGGTCGCGGCGACCAAAAGCTGGGCAGAACTGGTGGCGGTGCCATGGCGGGTCTATACCTTTGGCACGCTTGGGATCTTTGGCTATCACGCGCTTTATTTTTCCGCCCTGCGGGCGGCCCCTGCCGCCGAGGCGGGGTTGATTGCCTATCTCTGGCCGTTGCTGATCGTGCTGTTTTCCGGCCTCCTGCCCGGCGAACAGCTGCGGCGTGGGCATTTGATTGGCGCGGTGCTGGCCTTTGCGGGCGCGGGGCTGCTGGTTGCAGGCGGCGCGCAGGGGCTGCGGATGGAATATGCCCTGGGCTATGGGCTTGCGCTGCTTTGTGCGCTGACGTGGTCGGGGTATTCGGTGGGATCGCGGCTGATTGGTGATGCGCCGACCAGTTCGGTTGCGGTGTTCTGTCTGGCCAGCGCGCTGGGGTCCGGCGTGCTGCATCTGGCCCTGGAAGACACGATCTGGCCGCAGGGCACGCTGGGCTGGGCTTCTGCGATTGGGCTGGGGCTGGGCCCTGTGGGGTTGGCGTTTTACGTCTGGGACATTGGCGTCAAGAAGGGCGACATCCAGATGCTGGGCACCAGTTCTTATGCCGCGCCTTTGCTGTCGACCGTGATTTTGGTGGCCGCTGGCGTGGCCGCACCCACATGGTCGCTGGGGCTGGCCGCCCTGTTGATCACCGGCGGTGCAGCATTGGCAGCGCGCGCGTCCCATCAGGCCTGAGCGACCCAATCGGACCAACGAAACAGGGCTCTGCAAACGCAGAGCCCTTCTTCACGTCCAAGTGCGGAATTCCGATGTCAGGCGTCCATGAGACGCGAGATTTCGTCCTTCAGCTGTAATTTCTTCTTCTTCAGCATTGCTACCTTAAGAGGGTCGGTGGCTGGGGATTTTTCCATTTCTTCGACTTCGAAACTGAGATGCTCGTGCTTCTTCTTCAATTCGGTGAGATGCGAGCTGAGGCTCATCGTCTATCCTCCTTTTCTACAGTCTGAGTTCACAACAGGAGAGAGTGGAGCACAGCACAGGGGCGCTTGTCACGCTGCGGTCGCAAAAGAAGGCCGTGAATTTCGACGCAATTCGTCTCAATCGGCCAAACACCGCCGATTAGGAAAGCGCGCGCATATCTGGTGATCGGCGGTGAATCACCCTTTGAACAGACCCGCCAGCCCGCTTGGCGGCCGGCCTAGCCCGCAGGCCAGCCAATCGCTGCCCCATCCCGCAGGACGGCGCGAATCTCTGGCCGCATGTCTTCGCCGTCCTGATCGTGACGCGCGCCCTGATGCAGAATGCGCGGGCTATGCAGCCGAAACGCCGCGCGCCCCTCTTTGCGGGCCCGCAGGATCACAAGTTCCGCCATGCGCCCGTCGCGCGGGGCCAAGGGCAGCACCTCGAGCGACCCCAGCCGCCCGGAACAGGCCGCCAGCACATCAGAGAGCCGGTCCGCTTTCTGGATCATATGCAGATACCCCCGCGGCCTGAGGCGTTTGGCAGCAATGCTGATCCAGTCGTCAAGCGGGGTCTCTTCCCCCAAGGCGGTCCGGCGGCCTGCATCGCGCGCCTGACTGTGCGCGCCTGCCCGGTAATAGGGCGGGTTGGCGATCACGTGATCAAACGACTGCTGACGCAGCGCTTCGGGAAGTGCGGCCAGATCCGCGCAATAGACATCTACCGTTGCGTCATTCAGCGCGGCATTGCGTCGCGCCAGATCCGCATAAGCGGCCTGCAGCTCTACCCCGGACAGGGTCAGCCCCGACACCCGTTGGTTCAGACACAACAGCGCCTGCCCCGCGCCACAGCCCAGCTCCAGCACGCTTTGTCCCGGTCGCGCATTGACGCTGGCCGCAAGGAAAACAGGGTCTACGCCGGCGCGATAGCCCGATTTTGGCTGCTGGATCTGCACCCGGCCATCCAGAAAACCGTCCTGTGTAAGATCCGCATCGGCAAAAAGGGCAAGATCAGTCATCGCTGGTGGCAATTCCATTGTCGCGCATCGCACGAAGCGCCCGTGCATGGTCGTCCGCCCGCACAAGCAGGCGTCGGGGGAAAATTCCGATGCCTCCTTCGAGGATGCTCATATTTACGTCCATTTGAAAGCAGTCTATATCCTCTCCCTCAAGAAGAGCTGTGGCAAAGGCCAGAACTGTCGGATCCGTGCTGCGCAAAAGTTCTTTCATGATCATGGATGTAAGGGCATGGGCGCTTGCTTGTCGAGACACCAGTTCGACAGACGCCCAATCGGGAAAAGAATGGACCAGATGAACACGCAAAAGCCCCATGAACTGCTGGCCGATACGCTGGCGTCCGAAATGGAAGCCGTCAACGCGTTGATCCAGACCCGGATGGCCTCCAAACACGCGCCGCGCATTCCCGAAGTGACCGCCCATTTGGTCGAGGCAGGCGGCAAACGCCTGCGCCCGCTGCTCACGCTCGCTGCGGCCAAGATGTGCGGTTATGAAGGCGATGACCATGTGAAACTGGCCGCCACAGTCGAATTCATTCACACCGCAACCCTACTGCATGATGATGTGGTGGATGAAAGCGGCCAGCGCCGGGGGCGTCCGACGGCGAATCTTTTGTGGGACAACAAAAGTTCGGTCCTCGTGGGCGACTACCTGTTTGCACGCAGCTTCCAGCTGATGGTGGAAACCGGATCTTTGCGCGTTCTGGACATTCTGGCAAATGCCGCCGCGACCATCGCCGAAGGCGAAGTGCTGCAAATGACCGCCGCCAGCGATCTGAAGACCACGGAAGACATTTACCTGCAGGTGGTGCGCGGCAAGACGGCTGCGCTGTTCTCGGCGGCAACCGAAGTGGGTGGCGTGATCGCCGCGCGCGAGGCGGCCGAGGTTCAGGCGCTTTATGACTACGGCGACGCGCTGGGGATCGCCTTCCAGATTGCCGATGACCTGTTGGATTATCAGGGCGACACGAAGGCGACCGGTAAAAACGTCGGGGACGACTTCCGCGAACGCAAGCTCACTCTGCCGGTGATCAAAGCCGTAGCGCAGGCAACGGACGAAGAGCGCGCCTTCTGGGTGCGCACCATTGAAAAAGGCCGCCAAGAAGACGGCGATCTGGAGCACGCGCTGGAGCTGATGGCGAAATACGGCACTCTGGAAGCCACCCGTCAGGATGCGCTGGGTTGGGCCGCCAAAGCCCGCGAAGCGCTGGAAATCCTGCCCGAGCACCCGATCCGCCAGATGCTGAGCGATCTGGCAGCTTACGTGGTGGCGCGCCTGAACTAAGGGTGCCTTAGTTCAGGGTAGTGGCGTAGCACCACCAATCGGCCTGTTCTGTGCCGATGTCATAGGCCGCCATATGGGCGGCCTTTTTCGTGGGGTAGAGCGCAAAACAGGTGGCCCCAGACCCTGACATCCGCGCCATCAGCGCGTCACTTGTGCCGCGCAGGTCCGACAGCACCCGGTCGATCACCGGCGCGTTCTGTATGGCAGGGGGTTCCATGTCATTGCGCTGTTCGGCCAACCATGCGGCGCAATCCTCGGGGCCTGTGAAGGCCGGGATCTCCTCCGGCATGGGGGCGTTGTCGCGCCGTTCCAGCCCGTTGAAAATCGCGCCCGTCGGCACGTGAACGCCGGGGTTCACCAACAGGGCATGCAGCTGCGGCAGTGCGACAGCTGTCAGGTCTTCGCCGATCCCGCGCATCCGCGTGGCGCGACCTGCGACGCAGACGGGCACATCCGCCCCCAGCGACAGGGCCAGCCCCTCGGGGATATCCACGCCCTGCGCGGCCAGGGCGTTGAGAACCGCAGCAGCATCCGACGACCCGCCGCCGATCCCTGCCCCATGTGGCAGGTTTTTGGCCAGTTTGATATGCCCGGTCCAGCCAGCACCTTCGGCCGCCTGCCAGACCAGATTGCGCGCGTCGGTGGGCACGCCGGACGCAAAGGGGCCAGCGACATCAATCGACAGCGCATCGCCCGGCGTCAGGGTCAGCCGGTCGCCCATATCGGCAAAGGCCACCAGCGAATCCAACAGGTGATAGCCGTCATCACGACGGCCAGTGATATGAAGACTGAGATTGACTTTGGCCGGAGCAAGAACGGGAGCAAGAAACGGGGCAGAAACGGGGGCAGACACCGGCGTCTTAGCCGTCATTGGCCACCTTCAACGGCTCTGCGCCTTCTTCTTCGAGCACCAGATCAAGTCCCACATCCAGCTTGCGGCGGATGCGATCGGGATCGGCCTCTCCGTCGGTTTCATCTTCGGGAATGAACGACAGGGCGCGCTTCCACTGGAATTCTGCTTCCAGATGACGACCCACAGCCCAATAGACATCGCCAAGATGATCATTGACGACCGGGTCCACCGGCATCAGTTCAACCGCGCGTTCCATATGACCCACAGCTTCGCCATAGCGGCCAAGGCGATAGAGCACCCAACCAAGGCTGTCGACGATATAGCCGCTGTCGGGACGGGCCGTGACCGCGCGTTCGATCATATCAAGCGCCTCGTCCAGTTTCTCGTGGCGTTCCACCAGCGAGTAACCAAGGTAATTGAGCACCTGCGCCTGATCCGGGTTCAGCTCTAGCGCCGCCCGGAAATCCGCTTCGGCCTTGTCCCAGTCTTTCAGACGTTCGTGGCAGATCCCGCGCGCATACAACAGGAACCAGCGGTTGCCTGCATCTTCGCCCGCCAGCGACAGCGCCTTGTCATAAGCCGCGACAGCCGCTGCATAGTTTTCTTCCTGCCGCATCAGATCGCCCAGATCCATGTGGCCAATAACCGAATCCGGGACATCCCGGATCAGCTGTTCCAGAACTTCGGCGGCGGCGCCGGGTTTGGCGGCGCGGCGCAGGGCCTCGGCGCGGCCCAGTTCCGCGGCGTGATAATCCGCACTTTCGCGCGGCACCTGTTTGTAGACGGCGATCGCCAGCTCATAGCGGCCCAGCTTGTCCAACAGCTCCGCGCTCAGCAGCAGGGCATCCACGTGGTCCGGGCGCAGCGCAGTGGCAGAGCGCGCATAGAGCAGCACATAGTCATCCGCGGCCTCGTTCTGCAGGGCAGAGGCCAGCACAAAAAAGACCTCGGCCAGACCCTCACGGGGGCTGGGGGCAATGGTGAAGGACAGCGCCTCTCCGGCGGCGAGCGCCTCGCTCATCCGGGTCAGGCTCGGATCCAGATCGCTTCCGAAGGATTCGGTGAGAACCTGAAGGGCATCATCCGTCCGGCCCAGCTGCGACAGCACCTCAACACGGGCAATGGCTGCGCGCCGCGAGCTGCGGCCCAGCTGGCCACCATTGTCCGAGAACAGGCGCTCCGCGCCTTCGAAATCCCCGACAGAGGCCAGCGCCAGCGCCTTGTGGTAAAGCGCGAAGAACCGCAGTTCCTGCTGTTTGGCGACCTCATCAAAGGTCTCCAGCGCCTTTTTTGCCGCGCCCTGCCCCATATGGGCCCAAGCCGTCAGCAGACCATCCACCAAGGGGCTGATCTGTTCGTTTTCCAGATCCCGGTCGAGGAGGGCAGCAAAATCGCCGGTTTCGCCTGCATGGGCGGCGGCAACGATATTGGCCACCTGACTGCGCAAGCCGCTGTCCTGCATCCGCTGCGCCACTGGCACGGCAGCTTTCAGATTGCCAAGCGCCAGCTGGGTATAAACCAGACTTTCCATAAGGTTGGGGTTTGCCGGATCCCGCACCAGTGCGCGGGTGAAATACTGCGCGGCGGCGGCAAAATCACTGTCTTGGGTGGCGCTGCGGCCAGCCAGATAGGCCCCAACCAGCCCATCTGCCTGCGCGGGTCCGGCGCTGCCGATCTGCACGGTGGATACGGTTGCCAGCAAAATCGCGGCAGTGCTGAGGCGGCGCAGGAATGAAACGGGCACGAAGGCTTCCCCCATCGAAATGGATAGTAATCCCACGAATCGTAGTGCCCAGCCCCCGGAACTGCAATGGGGCGCCCGTCCGGACGCCCCATATTCTGTTGAACAAGCTGCGATCTGCCGATCACATGTTCGGATAGTTCGGGCCGTCGCCGCCCTGCGGGGTTGTCCAGGTGATGTTCTGGGACGGGTCCTTGATGTCGCAGGTCTTGCAGTGAACACAGTTCTGGAAGTTCACCACGAAACGCGGGCCGTCTTCGTCTTCGACCACCTCATAGACGCCAGCCGGGCAGTAGCGCTGCGCCGGTTCTGCGAATTTGGGCAGGTTGACCTTGATCGGGGTCTCCGGGTCAGCCAGACGCAGGTGGCAGGGCTGGCTTTCTTCGTGGTTGGTCGCCGCGAAGGAGACGTTGGTCAGACGGTCAAAGGACAGAACGCCATCGGGTTTCGGGTAATCGATCGGCTTGTGCTTATCCGCCGGTTCGGTGGATTCGGCGTCGTTTTTGCCGTGACCCAGGGTACCGAAGAAGGAGAAGCCAAACAGGTTGTTGGTCCACATGTCCAGACCACCCAGCGCCAGCGACGCGGTGAGGCCCCATTTGGACCACATCGGTTTGACGTTGCGCACCATCTTCAGGTCTTTGCCGATCGCGCCCTCACGGACCGAGGTTTCGTATTCGGTCAGCTCATCCGCCGCGCGGCCTGCTTTGATCGCGTCAAAGGCGGCTTCGGCTGCGGCCTTACCGGACAGCATGGCGTTGTGGTTGCCCTTGATGCGCGGCACGTTGACCATACCCGCAGAACATCCCAAGAGCGCACCGCCCGGGAAGGTCAGCTTCGGCATGGACTGGTAGCCACCCTCGGTGATCGCACGGGCACCGTAAGCCACGCGCTTGCCGCCTTTCAGCAGCTCGGCCACCATCGGGTGGTGCTTGAAGCGCTGGAATTCCATGTAGGGATACAGATGCGGGTTCTTGTAGTTCAGGTGAACCACGAAGCCGACGTACACTTGGTTGTTTTCCAGGTGGTAGATGAAGGAACCACCGCCCGCGTTGGAGTTCAGCGGCCAACCCATGGTGTGGGTGACGGTGCCTTCCTTGTGCTTGGCCGGGTCGATTTCCCAGATCTCTTTCATGCCAACGCCGTATTTCTGCACTTCCTTACCGGCTTGCAGGTCATATTTGGCGATGACTTCCTTCGACAATGAGCCGCGAACGCCTTCGGACAGGAAGACATATTTGCCGTGCAGTTCCATGCCCGGCTCGGTGTTGGGGCCATAAGAGCCGTCTTCTTCGAGACCAAAGACACCGGCAACCACGCCTTTGACTTCGCCATTGTCACCGTAGACCAGCTCGGAGCAGGACATGCCCGGGAAAATCTCGACGCCCAGCTCTTCGGCTTGCTCGGCCATCCAGCGGCAGACGTTGCCCATGGAGACGATGTAGTTGCCGTGGTTGTTCATCAGAGGCGGCATCGGCGCGTTCGGGATACGAACCTGGCCAGCTTCACCCAGGAAGTAGAAGTTGTCTTCGTTCACTTCGGTGTTCAGCGGCGCGCCTTTTTCTTTCCAGTCGGGGATCAGCGCATCGAGGCCACAGGGGTCAAGAACCGCACCGGACAGGATGTGGGCGCCCACTTCAGAGCCCTTCTCCAGCACGACCACGTCAAGGTCGGCGTCCAGTTGCTTCAGTCGGATCGCAGCGGACAGGCCAGCGGGACCTGCACCGACGATCACAACATCGTATTCCATTGCTTCGCGTTCAATCTCGGCCATTCGAGGGCTCCCTTGGCTAGCTTTACCACGTGCGCATGTGGTTTGTGGCTACAAAGCGCAACATTCTTGCGCGGCTGCTTAGCGGTTGCAGCATAATAAGGTCAATCCATACCCTACGTTCAATGTGGCAAAGACGATCAAAAGCGACATATTGTACTGCGGATTTCCACGGTAGCGTCGATCACAGCAGTTTCAGTCCGAATCTGCACGCAATTCCCCCGGATCAATGCCCAAATCGGCGGCATCATCCCCCATGACATAGCGCGGGCCCTGCCCCAATGCTGCGGCTGCATCCTGTGGGTTGTAAAGTTTACAGCTATCGAGCGACAAACACCCGCACCCGATACAGCCATCCAGCCGATCCCGCAGGGTTTCCAGCTGGGCGATTCGCGCATCCAGATGCCCGCGAAACGCGGTCGACAGCTTTTGCCAGTCCGCTTTGGTCGGCGTGCGCTTGCCCGGCAGCGTCGCCAGCTGGTCGCGGATTTCCGGCAGGGTGAACCCGAACTTCTGCGCAATCAGGATAAAGGACAGCCGCCGGATATCAGCGCGTTCAAACCGCCGTTGCCCCCCCGCATTGCGCCAGGGCGTCAGCAGACCTTGGGTTTCGTAATAACGGATCGCAGACACGGCAAGGCCGGTGCGTTCGGCCAGATAGCCGATGGACAGTCCGGGCTGGGGCATGATGGGCCCTTTCAAAAAATAGCTTGAGCTCAAGTTAGGTTTAGAAATTACACCCGACTCAGGCAAGAGAAAGGAGCCTGAGAGATGACTGCAGTACTGGAACATGCGAATTTGACCGTGGCTGAACCAACCGACACCGCGGCGTGGATGGAGAAGGTTTTTGGCTGGCGCATCCGCTGGCAGGGTCCGGCGCTGAATGGCGGCTACACCGTGCATGTGGGCAGCAAGGACAGCTATCTTGCGCTGTACAGCCCCGCCAATGATCTGGCCGAACCACATCCGCGCTATGCCAACAAAGGCGCGCTCAATCATCTGGCGGTGGTCGTGGAGGACATTGAGCGCACAGAGGCCGCGGTGCGCGAACAGGGGTTCACGCCCATGAACCATGCCGACTATGAACCCGGTCTGCGGTTCTATTTTCTGGACGATCAGGGCGTCGAATACGAGGTTGTGCAATATGATTGACGCCTTTCTTCCTGAAATGCTGCGGTGCAGCCGGAGCGTCCCAAACCGGGCAAATCCTTGGCTGTGGAGAATATTTCAGCGTTAATCGCCTCATGGATGGGTGAAACTCCGCGCAGCGCAAGCCTCGCCCTCTTGCAATTCGGCCCATGATTGGGTCAGGTATTTACCAACACGTTCAGACGCCCCGCCGCGCCACCTGCGGCGGGGCGGTGACGTTCTGACAGAGACGATCAATACACGATCCCAGCGCCCCACCCGGCGCGGGCAAAAAAACGAAAGCGGACACAGCTATGGATAAGATCCCCATGACGCCTCAGGGCTTTGGCGCCCTGGAAGCGGAACTGAAAAACCTCAAAAGCGTTGAGCGCCCGGCCATTATCCAAGCGATCGCCGAGGCCCGCGAACTGGGGGATCTGTCGGAAAACGCCGAATACCACTCTGCCCGCGAAAAGCAGTCCTTCATCGAAGGCCGCATCAAGGAGCTCGAGGGCATTATCGGTCTGGCCGATGTGATCGACCCGTCGAAACTGTCCGGCACCATCAAATTCGGCGCCAAGGTCACTGTGGTCGACGAAGACACCGATGAAGAAAAGACCTGGCAGATCGTTGGCGAACACGAGGCCAACATCGAAGCCGGTCTCTTGAATATCAAATCCCCCATCGCGCGCGCCTTGATTGGTAAGGACGAAGGCGACAGTGTGGAAGTGCGTACCCCCGGCGGTCAACGGTCCTATGAGATCCTGAAGATCGTCTACGCCTAAGTGCCCGGCCCCGACTGCGGGGCTGCACATCCTTTGGCCGCGTTCTCCGCAAAGGCGATGGCCACAGGTTCAAGACGAGCCAAACAAAGAGGCGCCCGATGAGCAGCGACCCGAGCCAACAGGAACATGCAGCCCACTCCGGGACCGCGGGTCCGCGGCTTGGGGAACTGACCGGGCAAGAGGCCCGCTCGCTCGGGCTGCCGGAAACGGTGGCCCTTTTGCTGGGCGTGGCCTGGGCGCTGGTGGTGGTGACCGTCTATGTGATTGCGCCGGAAACCGCGGCCTCGCCGGAATGGAACGCGCCATTGGTGCGCATTCTGGCCGTGATGATGCCGGTGATCATGCTGGTGGTGGCGGCGATTTCCCTGCGCTCTGCGCGGCTGATGCGCGAAGAAAGCGAACGGCTGCACGCCGCAATCTCCAGCCTGCGGCACATGTATCTGTCGCATTCGCAATCCTCCGCTTCGGTGGCAGAGACCTCGGTCACCAAAAAGCTCGAGGAAATCATGGAAAGCACGCGCAAGACCGAAGTGGCGCTTGCGACCTTCCAGACCAGCCGCCGCACGCCGGATCGCCCGGCCATTCCGGTCAAAGCCATGGAAACGGTGAGCGAACAGGGCTCTCTTGCGCTTGGCACCCCCTCCGAGGACATGGCGCCGCCGCTGGCAAACGGGCATTTCATCCGCGCGCTGAATTTCCCCGAAAGCGCCGACGACGAAGAAGGCTTTGTCGCCCTGCGTCTGGCGTTGCAGGACCGCAGTGGCGCGCAGGTGATCCGCGCCGCGCAGGACATTCTGACCCTGCTCAGCCAAGATGGCATCTATATGGATGACCTACGCCCAGATCGCGCCCGTCCCGACATCTGGCGGCAGTTTGCCCAAGGCACCCGCGGTCGCGCGGTGGCGGCCCTTGGGGGCGTCCGCGACCGCAGCTCCCTTGCGCTCAGCTCTGCGCGAATGAAGCAGGATCCGATCTTCCGCGATGCCGCGCATCACTTCCTGCGCCGGTTCGACCAGATGTTCAGCAGGTTCGAAGACAGTGCCACGGACGAGGAAATCTCGGCCCTGAGCGACACACGCACGGCGCGCGCCTTCATGCTGCTGGGACGTGTGGCAGGCACTTTCGACTAGGAACCAATAAAGCTGCTGTAGGGGATGAACCGCACCGGATCCCCCTCCTTCAGTTCGAGCGCCCCATCGGGCAGTTCGACCAGCCCCTCGGCCCAGCTGAGGCCCGAAATCCGGCCCGAGCCTTCGGATTTGAACACCTCGACCTTGCCCGCCCGCACCCGCGCACGCAGGAATTCACGGCGGCCAGGTTTCTTTTTCTTGGCAAATCCAGCAGGCAGGACAAAGCCTTCGGGCTGCTGCCAACCCTCCCCCGCCAAGAGCCCCAGCGCCGGACGCGCAAAGACAAGCGTACACACCAGCGCCGCAACCGGGTTGCCAGGCAGGCCAAAGACCGGCGTGCCAGACCACATCCCCAGAGCCAGCGGACGGCCCGGTTTCAAGGCAATGCGCCATTGCTGCAGAGCACCGCTTTCCCGCAACAGGGCAGAGACATGGTCCTCATCCCCGGCCGAGGCTCCGCCGCTGGTCAGTATGGCATCAGCCTGATCTGCCGCACGGTCCAGAACCGCCCGCAGTGCTGCGCGGTCATCGCCGATACGGCCCATATCGACCGCCACATAGCCGCATTGACGCAAAAGCCCCAGCAACATGACCCGATTGGCGTCATAGATCTGCCCCGGTGCGGCGGGGGCTCCCGGTTCCAACAGCTCATCCCCGGACGAGATCACCGCCACCCGCAGGCGTTTGCGCACGGGCACCTGCGCCAACCCGGTCGCTGCCATCAGCGCCAGATCCGCCGCCGTCAGCACCCGCCCGGCAGAAAGGATCCTGTCCCCGGCGGCGACATCCTCGCCTGCTGTACGGGTGTTGGACCCGGCTTTCACCGGCCCGTTGAACGCCACCTGCGCGCCATCGGTGGTGACGTCTTCTTCCAGAACAACCGTATCCACGCCATTGGGCAGGGCGGCGCCGGTCAGAACCCGGATCGCCATGCCCGCAGGCACGGTCCCGTCATAAGCGCCACCCGCGGCGGCGCGACCGTCGACCAAGGCCAGGCTATGCGGTCCGTCGGCCCGTCCACCGGCAAACCCATAGCCATCCACCGCCGTGTTCGGCTGCGGCGGGTTGGACCGTTTGGCGCAGATATCTTCGGCCAGAATGCGGCCCAATGCGTCACCGAGCGGGACCACGTCTTCGGCTGCAACAGGCGTCAGACGCGCCTGAAGATGGGCCAAGGCCTCATCCACCGGTGTCCAGCTGACACCGGGTGGCAGCGCAAAGCAGTCATTGCTGAGGGGCGGCGGCTTCAGGCTCATTTCTGGGCCTCCGACAGGGGTCGCAGCGACAGCTCTGCCGCGATGAAATCCGCAATCGCCTGCGTGTCATCCAAATGGAACACCGGCCGGTCGAGATCCAGCGTCACGTCGCTCGCCACGGCACGGACCGAAGCATCCTGCGGCGCGATCAGCGGCTGGCCCGCCTCGGCGCGGTGGGCCTCGATCTTGGGGTGTGGGGCCCGTTTGAAGCCTTCGATAAGGATCAGATCCACGGGGCGCATCCGCGCCAGAAGCTCCTCGAGCGCCGGTTCCGGCGCGCCGCGCAGTTCCTGCATGATTGCCACCCGATTGGGCGAGGCCAGCACCACCTCTTGTGCGCCGGCGGTCCGGTGGCGGTAGCTGTCAGTTCCCGGCTGATCCACATCCGTCGCGTGATGGGCGTGTTTCAGGGTCGAAACCGAAAGCCCGCGCGCGGTGAATTCAGCCACCAGACGTTCCATCAGACCGGTCTTGCCGTTGTTTTTCCAGCCAGTGACACCATAGATCTTCATGAGAGATAGTCCTTGGCCCATGTCTTGGCCTGCGCCAGATCCTCGGGCGTGTTTACATTGAAAAAGGGATCAAACGGGTCGGCCGGGAACAGAACTTCGCGACCGTCATGTTTGTCGGTCCACAGAACCACCTTGCGCAGCCCATTGTGCAGCTCAGCGCGCAAATCATCGCGCAGGCTGACCGGCCAGAGGCCAAAGGTGGGGTGGCGGTTGACGCGCTTGCCACCGCCAGATTTCAATTCGTTCCCGGTGCGCGGCGTGGTTGCCATGACAAGGGGATATGCTTGCCCCGAGGCCGCTGCCAGCAGGCGGTCCACCAGATCGGTCGGGAAAAACGGCGTGTCGGCGGCTGCGGTGACAATCGCCTCCGCCCCTTGTTCTGCCGCCCAGTCGAGGCCTGCAAGAACGCCGGCCAAGGGCCCGGCAAAGCCTTCAATGCTATCGGGCACCACGGGCAGGCCAAGGTCGTCAAAGCGGTCTGCGTCGCCATTGGCGTTGAGCGCCAGCCCCGCAACCTGCGGTGCCAGACGGTCCCGCACGCGGGTCAGCAGGCTTTGGCCGTCAATTTCGAGCCGCCCTTTGTCGCCGCCGCCCATGCGCGTGGCGAGGCCGCCTGCGAGGATTACACCAAGAGGTTTCATGATCACCCCGCGCTTTTCCGGCGGTGTTTCTTTTCTTCCACCGGGGCCTCCTCGGCGGACATGTCGCGGGTCAGGCGGTCTTCGCCTGCGAGGCAGACATAGCGCTGCCCGCGCATCCGGCCGATCAGGGTGAGGCCGACTTCGCGCGCGATCTCCACGCCCCAGGCGGTAAAGCCCGAGCGTGACACCAGAACCGGGATGCCCATCATCGCGGTTTTGATCACCATCTCGGACGTCAGCCGCCCGGTGGTATAGAGGATCTTGTCCGTGCCCTCTTCGCCCGTCGACAGCATCCAGCCCGCGATCTTGTCGACGGCGTTGTGGCGGCCCACGTCCTCCATATAGACCAGCGGCTGATCCTTACGGCACAGCACCGTGCCATGGATCGCGCCGGCCTCAAGATACAGCGACGGGGTGCGGTTGATCTGATGCGCCAGCGTATAAAGCCAGCTGCTGCGGACCTCGGTCTGTGGCAGGGTGACGCCTTCCAGCCCCTCCATCATATCGCCAAAAACGGTGCCAACCGCGCAGCCCGAGGTGCGGGTTTTCTTTTGCAGTTTTTCTTCGTGGCTGGTTTCGCGCGCGGTGCGCACAACAACAGTTTCCAGTTCCTCGTCGTAGTCGACGCGGGTGACCTCATCATCGGGCAGCAACATGCCCTGATTTTTCAAAAACCCCAGCGCCAGATATTCCGGGTAGTCACCAATGGTCATGGCGGTGACGATCTCTTGGCGGTTCAGATAGATCGTCAGGGGGCGTTCCTCGACCACGGCGATCTCGGTCGTCTCACCGTTCTGATCCACACCCGACACTGGCCGTGTCAGGCGCGGCGCCTGTGGATCAGGCGCAATCAAGTAGCTTGTGTTTTTGGGTTCCGTCGCCACGGCGCCCCTCCCAGGCATCAGGTCCGTTTGCCAAAGCCTAGCCGCGCGCTCTGCCGCGCACCACCACAAAAACGGCCCTTTTCAACGGCGTGGGCGACAACGCCCCCGCACGTCCGACCGCAGCCTCTGCTACTGCGCGTTCAGCTGCGCATTATTGGCGGCAATGCCCACTTGCAGATCTTCGCTGTCGTTTTCGTAATAGCGCTGGGTGATCACACCGGGCAGCGTGCCGAACTGCTCCTGCAACCGAACCGGAAAGAAGGTGCGGTCAATCGATTCAAAACCGGGGATCTGCGCCATAATGCCCGACGTTGCGTTGGCACAATAAGCGCCGGGCACCCGACCGTTCGATGTCACCAGCTGAAACGCGCGTTCGGCCTGTGCGGGGGTCAATGCGACCTCTTGCGTGACAACGTGGAAGGTTTCGCGCGCATGCGAGCCGCGGTAAGCTTTGAACACCGCTGGCGTAATGCCATACAGGACGTCGTTGTATTCCGGCACAACATCGGCCTTGAAAGACCCTGCCGGGTCAAAGATCACCCGCTGGCTGGCATTGACCATCAGCGATGTGTGCCCCCCCTTGCCGGTGCGATTGTTGACCATGGTGATCAACATCATCGAGGGCGCGCCGGGGTCACGATAGGCGGCTTGCGCCAAAGTGGCCGCATCTGCGTTTGGCTTTTGCGGTGAACTGGCACAGCCTGCCAACACCAGAAGAAGCCCGCATAAAAACAGGCGCACCACATTACCGAATTGCATGAGAGCAACCTTCTTTGCTGTGCCCTGCGGTGGCCAAGGCCACCGGGTCACAAAACAGAAGTCAGACCGCGAAAATGGCCAGGAAGAGCGTGAAGAGAATCAGAACCACGCAGCTGCGCGCCACAAAGGAGATGAAACCCGCGTAGGTCTTTTCCTGCACGGTGATGTCCATGGTGCCGTGTTTATGTTCCGCCATTGGTCCGTCGTCCTCCAAATCTCGGGGTGATCTGATCTTGTGCTTAGCGGATTTGGCGGGATCTGTCACCGGGCGATGACCGCCATACTGTCCAGATCCCTAATGCAAATTGCCGCAGGGCAAATGTACCTTTTACGCCTCTTGCGTGAGGTCAGAGGCCAGTTCAAACCCGATCCGGCGCGCTGGTTCTGCTTCGCGCGGTTTTGGCAGCGCGCGCAGCATAACGTTCAGCTGGCTGACGTGCTGCACCAGCTGGGTGCGCGCTCCAGACCCGTCGCTGCCGTAAAAGGTGACGATATCGGGGTCAAAATAGCCCATGCCTTCGATACGCAGAACACCGGCATCCCCGCCAACAAAGCCCATCGCGACCTCTTCCGAGGTGTCGAGCTGCTCTTCAAAGTTCTTGATATAGAGGATCAGCCGCTCGTAGGCCCATTGCGCCGGGCTTTTGGCGGCTTTAGCCGCTTCTTCGGACAGGGCGGCAGCCGGGTTGGTGGCGGCTTTGGCCTTGGCGTCCGTGTGGACCTCGTGGCATTTGCGCAGGGCTGCGGCTTCGGCCAGCTCGGCGGATGTTTCGACGGTGTCTTGCATGTCTGCTCCCTTAGTCGCGGCGCGTATAGACCCATGCGTCATTTGCGCCGCGTTCACGGGTCACTTTGCCGTCAAGCCAGAGGTGATTGCAATGGGCGACCGCTTCGACCAAGGCGAGCCCATATTCACCCGCGCCGATTTCGCGCTTGTAGAGCGGTGCAAAACAATCCGCCGCCGTGCGGGGTTCGGACATGAAGTCCATCAGGCGCTCTAATGCGCCGTGGTGGTTGTCGATCAGTTGACGCATCCGCAAAGGCAGTCGTGAAAACGGCAGTTTATGCCCGCCCAGACACAGATGTTCGGGCCGCGCGAGGGTCGCCAGACGCTCGCAGGCCTCCAGCCATTCGCCCACCGGATCAGCCTCGGGTTCCGTGGCATAGACGCCCAGATTGGGGCTGATCGAGGACAGCACCTGATCGCCGGTGATCACCAGATTGTCATCGCGCGACCACAGCGTCACATGTTCCGGCGCGTGGCCATTGCCCATGTGCACATCCCAATCGCGCCCGCCCATGCGGAAGACATCGCCCTGTTTGATCCGGGTAAAGCCCAGCGGCATGGGGTAGACGGTATCGGCAAAATTAAAGGGGCGATCGGTCTTGCGGGCCTCGTAAAACGCGGGGTCCATACCGGCACTGCGGTAATAGGCCAGAGTTTCTTCGGGCCAGTGTTCCTGCACATCCAGCGTCAGCATGCGGGCAAACAGCCAGGCGGTGCGCGAGGTGACCAGCTCTGCGCCATGTTCGGACTGGAACCAGCCTGCATTGCCGACGTGATCGGGATGGTGGTGCGTGACCAGAACGCGGCTGATCGGTTTGCCCCCCAAAGGGCTCGCCATCAGTCGTTCCAGAATGCGGCGGGATTTGTTCGAGGACATGCCTGTGTCGACCAGCGTCCAGCTGTCGCCTTCATCAAAGGCGTAGATGTTGACGTGATCGAGCTTCATCGGAAGCGGCAGGCGCATCCAAAGCACGCCTGCCGCAATCTCTATGGCTTCGCCCTCAGTGGGCGGTTCGGTCCATGGGGTTTTCGGGGAAACGTCAGGGACCGATGTCATGTGTCAGCTCGCCAGTTCTTCAAATGTCAGCGCATAGGCGCCTTCGGCCCCGGCCTGCGCATGCGCCAGATAAGAGGCATGCTGCGGCAGGAGGCGGTTGATATAGAAGCGGGCCAGTTTTTCGCGCGCTCCGCCCTGATCGGCCATAGCAGCCGCGAGGTGGTAGTGGCCACCCAGAACACGGGCAAAGGCCATCAGATAGGGCACCGCACCAGCAAAACGGTCGTTCAGGTCACCCTGTGCCACCAGCCATTCGGTGGTTTCACGCAGGGATTCGCAGGCCTGCCAGACGCTTTCGGCCATGCGCGGGTGGGTTGCGCGGGCGCGTTCGGCCTGTTCCTCGATCTCGTCAATGATACGGTTGGCCATATCGCCGCCGTCCATCATTTTGCGGGCCACAAGGTCCATGGCCTGAATGCCGTTGGTGCCCTCGTAGATCGCGGTGATACGCACATCGCGCGAGAACTGCGCCGCGCCGGTTTCTTCAATAAAGCCCATGCCGCCGTGGATCTGCACGCCGGTTTCCGACACGCGCATGCCGACCTCGGTGCCAAAGGATTTGGCGATCGGCGTCAGGAAGGCCGCGCGGGCGTTCCAGTCTTCATCCCCGGTGGCGGTGGTCATGTCGATGGCACCGGCACAGGCCAGCGTGATCGCGCGGGAGGCAAACAGATCGGCTTTCATCTCCATCAGCATACGACGCACGTCGGCGTGGTCAGCGATGCAGTTGTTTTCCGTCCGGCCCTGCTTGCGCTCCAGCGCGTAAGACAGCGCGTGCTGATAGGCCGCTTCGGCAATACCAACACCCTGACCACCAACGCCCAGACGCGCATTGTTCATCATGGTGAACATCGCGGCCATGCCACCGTGCTCTTTGCCAACAAGCCAGCCTTTGGCGCCATCAAACTGCATCACGCAGGTGGGCGATCCGTGGATGCCCATTTTGTGTTCAAGGCTGACAACATTCGCGCTGTTGCGCTGGCCGGGGTTGCCGTTCTCGTCCGGCAGGAACTTGGGCACGAGGAACAGGGAAATGCCTTTGGTGCCGGGGACCCCATCGGGCAGACGCGCCAGAACCAGATGCAGCGTGTTGTCGGCAAAATCCAGATCACCCCAGGTGATAAAGATTTTCTGACCGGTCACAGAATAAGTGCCGTCATCATTGCGCTCTGCTTTCGACGAAAGCGCACCCACGTCCGAACCCGCATGCGGTTCGGTCAGGTTCATGGTCCCGGTCCACTCGCCCGAGTTCAGTTTGGGCAGGTAGAGTTCCTTGATCGCGTCGGAGGCGTGATGCTCCAGCGCTTCGATCTGCCCCTGGGTCAGCAGCGGCAGCAGTTGCAGGCTGACGCAGGAGGACGACAGCATCTCCATCACAGAGGTGGTCAGCGACATTGGCAGGCCCATGCCGCCGTATTCGGGATCGGCACTCATGCCGACCCAGCCGCCTTCGGCGATGGCGTCAAAGCCCTCTTTGAAGCCGGGGGATGTGCGCACCACGCCGTTTTCAAGATAGGCCGGATTCAGGTCGCCTGCGCGGTTCAGGGGCGCGATGACCTCTTCACACATTCTGCCGGCTTCCGACAGGATCGCGGTGGCGACATCGCCGGGCGCTTCTGCGAATTTTTCGGTGGCTGCGATCTGCTCGTAGCCCAGGATATCCTTCAGGATGAATTCATGTTCGGTTACAGGCGCGCGAAAGCTCATGGGATCCCCTATTCAGTGCCGATTGCGCCTCTGCGGCCTGTTGAGGACCGGGCGCCTTGGCTTCAAGCGGTCTTACCGCTATGTACTTTGCTTTGCTCGATTAGGTAAACAGGTGGGGCAGCAGTGCAATCAAAACGCGGCGTCACCACGACAGGTGACGAAGGGGCCAGCAGGATCTTATGAAAGCAACGTCAGAACAGACCCTTAGATTGGCGCCTGATGCCGCAGGCATTTCCCAGGCCGCGGATTTTCTGCGCGACGGCCGTCTGGTCGCCTTTGCCACCGAAACCGTCTATGGCCTTGGGGCGGATGCAAAAAATGGCGCGGCGGTGGCGTCGATCTATGCAACCAAAGGGCGGCCAAGTTTTAATCCTTTGATTGCCCATGTGGCCGATGTGGCAATGGCGCAAGAGCTGGTGGAATGGAATCACTGGGCGGATGTGCTGTCCGCAGCCTTCTGGCCGGGTCCGCTGACGCTTGTGCTGCCGCTGCGCGCAGGTCACGGCGTGTCGCCGCTGGTCACGGCAGGGCTTTCGACGCTGGCGGTGCGTGTGCCTGCGCAAGACGCCGCACGCCGGCTGCTGACAGCGGTCGGCGGGCCAGTGGCTGCGCCGTCGGCAAACCCGTCAGGCAAGATCAGCCCAACCACCGCCGCGCATGTGGCTGCCGGTCTGGAAGGCAAGATCGCAGCGATTCTGGATGATGGCGCCTGCGGTGTTGGCGTTGAATCCACCATTGTTGGCCTTGCAGGCGACGCGCCGATGCTGCTGCGCCCCGGTGGTCTGGCGGCCGAGGATATCGAAGCCGCCTTGGGCCAGCCCCTGGTCCTACGCGATGCCGCAGATCCGCTGACAGCGCCCGGCCAACTGCTGTCGCATTACGCGCCCAATGCCCGTGTGCGGTTGAACGCCACCTCGGTTGCGTCCGGCGAACTGCTGTTGGGGTTTGGGCCGATGGACTGCGATCTGAACCTGTCTGACACCGGTGACCTGGCAGAGGCCGCAGCCAATCTGTTTGGCCATCTGCACGCGCTGGACGCGCGCGCCTTGCCCATTGCCGTGGCTGCGGTTCCTGAAACGGGCCTTGGTGTGGCGATCAATGACCGCCTGCGCCGCGCGGCTGCGCCGAGAGATTGAACCAGACCTAGGCGTGTCCCGCCTCGGCCGAGAGCGAAATCGCATCCACCCCCAAGGTTTCCAACGCCTTTTGCCATTTCTCATCCGGCGGGACTTCAAACAGCAGCTCAAAGCTTGCGTCCGTGGTGAGCCAGCCGTTTTGGGCGATCTCACCCTCGAGCTGCCCCGGCCCCCAGCCGGAATAGCCAAGCATGACCAGATATTTGTCCGGCCCTTTGCTTTCGGCAATGTCTTCCAGCACATCCAGCGTCGCGGTCATGGACAGGTCTTCGCTCACCTCGAGGGAATTGACCTTCGAGGTGTAATCCGAGGAATGCAGAACAAAGCCCCGCTGCAGTTCAACCGGCCCACCAAAATAGACCGGCTGCGCCTTTGCTGCGGCCGATGCGGGAATTTCCAGCTGCTTTAGCAGTTCTTTCAGCCCAACCTCGGGGGTCAGGCGGTTGACAACCAGCCCCATCGCCCCTTCGGCATTATGCGAGCAGAGATACACGAGGGAATGATCAAAGACCCCGTCGGCGATCCCCGGCATGGCGATCAGCATTTTCCCTGTGAGATCCATCTCCAGATCGGTCATGGGCTGCCCTTTTCTTGTCTTCTCTCCCCTACCTTGCCCCTCGCTTGGTCTGGGCGCAAGCGTGCCGTGCAGATGCAGCACGATTGCCGCCGTCAAATCGGGCGCATCTTGCGCGGGTTTAAGCGCTCTCGCTGGAACGTGACTTGGCTTTTCGCGCGGCTTGGCTCACAACTGATCTGCCCAATTCAACATGGATTGAACAACCATGCCTTTTGCTTTCGACCCTCGACGTGCCCTGTCTGCCCTCTGCGCCGCCCTTGTGGTTGGCTGTGCTGTCCCTGCGACTGCCGGAGACCGGTTTGCCAATGTGGCCGAGATGGAGGTTCTGGATGGCGGCTGGACGCCGCGTGGCACCTATCAGGCCGCCCTCAGGGTGCGTCTGGCCGAAGGTTGGAAGACCTATTGGCGCAGCCCCGGTGATGCGGGCATCCCGCCACGTGTGTCGTGGAAAGGGTCGCGCAATGTGGGTCAGGTGACCTTTGCCTGGCCGACGCCCGATGTGTTTGAAACAGCGGGACTGCGCACCATTGGCTATCATGATGAAATGATCCTGCCGGTCGAAATCACCCCCGAACGCCCCGGCGCGCCCCTGCGCCTGCGGGGCGAGATGCAGCTGGGCATCTGCAAGGACGTCTGTATCCCCTCAGAGCTGGCGTTTGATCACCGCCCGGACCCGGACGCGACGCGCAACCCGGTGATTGCCGCCGCGCTTGCCGCCCGCCCCTATTCCGCCGCCGAAGCGGGCGTGACCGCTGCGACCTGCCGCCTGAAACCCGGCGCATATGGCCTCGAAGTCGAAGCGCGCGTCACCATGCCCAGCGCCGGTGGCCAAGAGGTCGCCGTGATTGAAAGCGGTCGTGCTGATGTGGTTGCAGGCGACACAAAGACAGAGCGCACAGGCGGCACACTCATTGCCCGCACAGAGCTGTTTGCGCTGGAAGACGGACCGCTTGCGGTCGATCGCTCCACCCTGCGGATCACCGTTCTGGGGCAAAACCATGCCGTGGATATCCGCGGCTGCACCGCAGGATAAGCACGAGGGGACAACAGATATGACAGCCCGTCCGGTTCTTGGCGCCATTGCGGTCCTCTGTGAGGACATCAATGACGCCCCGCATGTGCTGCTGGTGCAGCGTGGCAAAGCGCCCAATGCAGGTTTTTGGGGATTTCCCGGCGGCCATGTGGAACTGGGTGAAACCGCAAGTGACGCAGCACTGCGTGAATTGCACGAGGAAACGGGCCTGACCGCAAAGGCCGCCGGTCACCTGCGCAATATTGATGTCATTCAACGAAACAGCAATGGCGCGGTGGAGCGACATTATTTGCTGGTCGCCACCCTCTGCACCCATCCCAGCGGCACTCTGCAGGCCGCAGATGATGCGGCCGATGCCGCCTGGATCCCGGTTGATGCGCTGGACACAAGCGACCTGAAGCTTCTGGATCAGGTGGCCGAAGTTGCCCGCGAGGCCTTGGCCCGTGTGCGCCGCACCGCGCCTGCCGCGCCTGCGAAGTAACTCAGCACCGCAATCACCAGCATGCCCGCAAGACAGGCCAGAAGCGACCCACGCACAGGGTCAAATGCGCCAAGGCCGACCCCGCGCAAAATGGGGTTCAGGCTGCCGGTTGCCATAGCATAGCCCAGGGTCGCCCCCAGCCAGCCAAGATGCGCCATTGCCGAGACCGCCAAAAGCCCGCGCAGCCGCACGGCCCGGCGGGCGCGGCGGATCGCGGCCAGCGGGCGTGCCACATCCGCCTGAATGGCCACCAGCGCAGGCACCACCAGCAGCACCAGAAACATGCCAAACCCAAGCCCATAGACCAGCGTGATCACCGTTGGTTTCAAAAACTGCGCCTGCTGCGATCCCTCATAGAGCAAAGGCGCAAGCCCAAGCACGGTTGTCAGCGTGGTCAGCATCACAGGCCGCAGGCGATCCGCAGCGCCATCAATAATCGAGGGCACCAGCCCCCGTTCGCGGGCGTAATCATCGATCGTGCCAACCAGAACAATCGAGTCGTTGATAATGATCCCTGTCATTCCCAAGAGCCCGACAACCGTAAACATGCTGGTCGGCACATCCCAAAGGGAGTGGCCCCAGATTGTCCCAACCAGTCCGAAGGGAATAATCGCCATAACCACGAGCGGCCGGGTCCAGCTGGCAAAGATCCAGCACAGCACAAGGTAGATCCCGGCCAGACATAGGATCAGACCATTGCGCGCATCCTGCAGGAACGTGTCCTCTTGTTCGGACAGGCCCGCCATGCGGTAATCCACCTGCTGCTCTTCGGCAATGCGGGGCAGGATCTCTTCGGCAATAGCGCGCGTGATCTCGGCCGCGCGCTGCGGGTCATCATCGGCAATATCGCCGGTCACATTGACCACCCGCAGACCGTTTTGCCGCCGCACGCTGGAAAACCCGGCCCGTTGCGTGACCGAGACAATATCCGCAAGCGGCACATAATCGCCGTTTGATGTGCGCATCAGCGTGCGTTCAAGGAAATCCGCGGTCAGCTCGCCCTTGGGCAGTTCAACCCGGATCTCGGCCGAGCGCGGCCCGTCTGGATAGGTCGCTGCCTCAATCCCATTGAGCCGCGCGCGCAGGGCCCGGCCAAGGCTTTCAATGGTAAAATTCAGCGCCTGCCCCTGCGGGGTCAGATCCAGCACCAGCTCTTCTTTGTCATAGGCAAGGTCATCTTCAACGGCAGAGACTTCGCCAAAGGGCAGAAGCGCTTTTTTCAGTTCCTCGGCTGCGGTTTTCAGGGTCACCACGTCAGCGCCAAAGAACTCCACATCCAGCGCATCGCCGCCGGGACCCGACCGCCAGCTGCGGAAAGACAGCACCTCGGTCAGGGGCATGCGGGTGACGCGGTCCTGCAGCTCTCCGACAAAGGCGAAAGAACTATAGGGGCGCAGGTCTGCGTCAATAAGTTCAATCGCGATCCCACCCAACAGGTCGCGGTCCTTGGTGTCGACGCCGGACAGGCCACGCCCCGAATTGCCGCCGACCTCGGCAATTACATAGGCAATGGGGTTGCGGCCATAGCGATCCTCGTATTCAGCGCCAAGCTCTTCAACCGAGGCTTGGAAGGCCTGCATCTGTTCCAGCGTATCTTCGCGCGTGGCCCCTTCGACCATGGCGAAGTTGCCCGTCACCGATCCCCTTTCGGGGGCATTGAAGAACCGCCAGGTGACCTCTCCGCTGATGAACAGCGCCATTTGGCTAGCGAGCAGCACAAAAGCCCCCGCAACCACTGCATAGCGGGCGCGCACCACCCAGACCATCAGCGGGCGGAACAAGCTGTCGCGACACCAGCGGAACCCCCGGTTCACCACGCGGTTTGGGGCATCATACCAATGGCGCGCCTGCGCATGGACCAGCGCGTGGGCCATATGATTGGGTAGAATAAGAAAGCATTCGGCCAGCGATGCGATCAGCACCGCAATCACCGTAAAGGGGATGTCGGCGATCAGCTCGCCAAAACGCCCGCTGATCGCAGTCAGGCCAAAGAAGGCAATTACCGTGGTCAGCGTGGCGGCAAAAACCGGCGTTGCCATCCGCCGCGCGGCGTTCTCGGCCGCGACCACAGGGGATTCGCCCAGACGGCGGGCGCGGAAATCGGCATGTTCCCCGACCACAATGGCGTCATCAACCACAATGCCCAATGTAATGATCAGCCCAAAGAGCGAGATCATATTCAGCGTCAGGCCACCGAGATACATCAGCGCAATGGCGGCAAACATGGCAGCCGGGATACCGGCGGCCACCCAGAACGCGATCCGCGCATTGAGGAACAGGAACAACAGGATCAGAACCAGCCCCAGCCCGACCAGCCCATTGTCGATCAACAGGTCCAGACGCGCCGTGATTGATTCCGCGCGCGCCCGGATCAGGTCGATTTTGACCCCATCCGGCAGGCTCAGTCGCATGTCGTCTACGACGTCATTGACCTGGCCCTGAATGCGGATTGCGTCGCCCTGGTTGGACCGGTCCACACGCACCGACATGGCGGGATTGTCGCCGACAAAGTAGCTGCGATTGCGGTCCACGCCTTCGACGCGGATGGTGGCCACATCACCAATGGTCAGCGCCGCGCCACCCGCTTCAGTGCGCAGGACAATGGCGGCAATCTCCTCGGCGCGGCGTTTCTGGGTGCCGGTGCGCACACGGGCATTGGCGCTGTCGACTTCACCGGCCGGATTGACCTCGACCTCGGCGGCAATCACGCTGGCAATCACGGCCATGGTGATGTTGTGGGCGATCAAACTGGCCGAGGGCACCTCGACCAGGGTTTGCGGGGCGGCCACACCGCGAATGGTAGAGCGCGTCACCCCTTCGGCAAACAGGCGGCGGACCAGTTCATCGGCCAGAAGCCCCAGCTGCGCCGACCCAATCGGGCCGGTGATCACCACATCTGTAACCCGATCCCGCCACGCAGCCCGGATGACCTTGGGCTCTTCGGCGTCTTCAGGAAGCGTTGTGACCCCATCCACCGCCGCCTGCACATCGTCAGCGGCGCGGGCCATGTCCCAGCCGGGTTCAAAGTCGATCGACAGATTGGCCCATCCCTCGCGCGAGGTGCTTTCTGTCTCGGACACGCCATCCACTGCCAGCAGGGCAGGTTCCAGAACCTGCACAATAGCGCTGTCCACATCTTCCGGCCCGGCCCCGTCCCAGCTGACATTGACGCGCACCGTCTCCACGATCACATCGGGAAAGAACTGCGCCCGCATATTGGGAAAGGCCGCAAGGCCAAAGACCAAGAGCATCACCAGCAGCAAATTCGCAGCCGTGCGATGGCGGGTAAAATAGCTCAGGATGCCGCCGGGACCGGAGGGAAGCTGGCGCATGTCAGCCTCCCGCGCGCTGTTCGAGACGGTCTACAAGCGCGGCCGGAACTTTGGCCTTGGCCAGTTGATCCAGCACGCGGGCCTTGGCGGCCTCTGGCATGCGACCACTGTCGCGCACAAAGGCCTGCAGTTTCTCGCGGCGTTCCGCGCTGAGTTCGATCATTGCAGGCGTCAGCTCTGCTTGATCCGGATTGAGGGGGCGCACTTTGATACCTTCCCCCAGAAGGGGCGTGCGTTTGGCCACAACCTGACGGCCCTCCAGACCTTCGGCGCGGACCAGCACATCATCGCCCTGTCGGCGCAAAAGCGTGACCGGCAGAACCTCGAGCCGCCCTTCCGGGCCGAGGATCAAGACACGATTGCTGGCATCCAAAGCAGAGGCAGGCAGACGCGCCACCTGCTGCAACGCAGGTTCGGACACGGCCACCGTCACGAAGTCTTCGGGTTTGAACCCTTTTGCGCTGTCCAGCCGGGCAAACAGCAGGCGCCCCGTCTGACCATTGCCTGCCGCACCACTGGCGCGCGACACACGGCCCGGAACGCTCAGGTCGGCGCCAGAGGCATCCAGCGTGATCGACACCGGCGAGTCACGCAGCGTGCCGTTTTCATCCAGCAGCCGCGCGTATTGCACCGTAGAGACCCGAAACGCGACCTCAAGCCGGTCGGGGTCCACTAGTTCAGCCAGGATTTCATTGCTCGACACCAGCCGCCCTTCGACCAGAGAGACCTCTTGCAGCGTCCCCGTAAAAGGCGCCGTGACTGTGGCATCGACCAGATCCCGCTGCGCTTCGTCCAAGGCAATTTGAGAGCGCACAACCTGGGATTGGGCCTGATCCGCGCGGGCTTCGGCCTGAGACACCGCCTGACGGCGGGTGATCACGGATTGGCGCGCCTGCACCGCAGCGAGCTCGGCAGCTTCGACCAGGGCTTCGGTGCCGACACCGCGGTCGCGCAGGCTGATTTGACGGTCAAACGCCCGCTGCCGCAGATCCGCCTGCGCTTTTGTGGTTTCCAGTTCGTCCTGCGCCAGCGTCAAAGCCCGATCCGCGTCCCGCAGCGTGGCCTGAGCCTCCATCATCGATGCCTCGGCCCGCGCCAGAGCCGACTGCGCGTCGGCCTTGTCGATTTCCGCCAGAATATCACCGGCCTGAACCCGGCCACCTTCCTGAAAATTCTCGGACAGCCAGACAATGCGCCCCGGCACGGCAGCGCGCAGTTCCAGCGTGCGGCGGCTTTCCACGCGTCCGAAGGCTTCGAGTTCTGGCACCACGGTCGCCAATTCCGCCGTCACCACATTCACCGCAAAAACCCGTTCCCGCGCCGGGCGGTCGCGTGGTTCTTCGGCCATGCGGACTTGGACAGCGGATACCACCAGCTGGGCGGCAAACAGCATCAGCGCCAAAGCGGCCCCCAGAAGGAACAGACCCGTAATACTGTGTCGAAGAAAGCGCATGCGCAGGATCCTTGCGGTAGCTCGGCAACAAAAGGACCTTCCCTTTAGAAGGTTCCTTTCAAGTATACGCACTTATACGGCTATTGGGATCACTTCCGTCGCAAATGTTCGTCCAGACGGGGCATGATCTCGACAAAGTTACAGGGGCGATGACGGAAATCCAGCTGTTTAGAGAGGATTTCATCCCACGCGTCCTTACAAGCGCCGGGGCTTCCGGGCAGGGCAAACAGATAGGTGCCCCCTGCAACGCCACCGGTGGCGCGGCTTTGAATGGCCGAGGTGCCGATCTTCTGCATCGAGACAATGGTAAACACCGTGCCAAAGGCGTCGATCTCTTTCTCGTAGACGTCGCGGTGCGCTTCAACCGTCACGTCCCGCCCGGTCAGGCCCGTGCCCCCGGTCGAGATCACCACGTCGATTTCAGGGTCGGCAACCCAGGCGCGCAGCTGATCTGCAATCTCGCCGCGTTCATCGCGCAGGATCTTGCGGTCAGCCAGCAGATGCCCAGCCCCCGTCAGGCGGTCAACGAGCGTCTGGCCCGAGCGGTCTTCGTCGAGGCTGCGGCTGTCCGACACCGTCAGAACGGCAATGCGCGTGGGGATGAATTCAAGGGTTTCGTCAATGCGGGACATGGGGATCCTCAGGTCCTTTCCAGAAGCGCCAGTCTCAGGGCGAGACTGGCGAAAATTGTGCCGGTGACCCGGCCAAGCCAGCGTGACACCGCAGGCGAAGCAAACAAAAGCCGCCGCGCGCGGCCTGCAAACTGCCCCACCAAAAGCCCGTTCACGGCAACACCACCAGCACCGATAATGGCGCCAAACATCAGAAACTGCAGCAATACCGGCCCGGCACCGGGATCCACAAACTGCGGCACAAAAGCCAGCACAAACAGGATCACCTTGGGGTTGGTCAGATTGACCAAAAACCCACTGCGGAACGCGCGCCCAGGGGCCTCTTCTGCACCCTCCTGCACATCGGCCCCGTGGCGAAACGCGCCCCAGGCCAACCACAAGAGGTACGCGACCCCGGCCCAGCGGATCACATCGAACATCTGCGGGGCCGCCGCGATGGCCGCGGCAACGCCAAGACCTGCCAGCGTCACATGCACCATGCCGCCAAACGCCACGCCAAGGCTGGCCGCCAGCGCCGCCCGGCTGCCTGCGCGCAGGCCCTGCCCCAGACAGAACATCATATCCGCCCCCGGCGTCAGGTTCAGCGCAAGTGCTGCGGGTACAAACGCCAAAAGAGTTGTTGCCGCGATCATACTGTGACCTCAAACCAGTTCGGGCGTGGGCCAAGATTAGCACATGGGGTGGCCCCGACCTCACCGCGAAAACCCCAGCTTTCATGCACATGCCCAAAGACCGCCAGCTGCGGCTGCAACCGCGTGATGGCCGCCTGAATGGCGGTAGAGCCAACAGACAGGCCGCTGCCGGTTGTATCCCCTGCCCCTTTGGGCGGGGAATGGGTCACCAGAATATCCGCCGCTTCGCACGTCCGAAGCGCGGCCGCGGCGGTGGCTTCGCTCAGGTCAAAGGACCAGTCGCCAAAAGGTGTCTCGGGCACGGCGCCGCCGAAGCCAAAAAACCGCAGCCCCTCGACCACAGCGCCATCGCCATGCAGTACCGTCATATTCGGCAGGGCCGCTGCGCGCAGTTCGGCATCATCTTCGGCGTTTCCCGGCACGACAACCATGGGCACAGAAATGCCGGACAGCATCTCCATCGCCTCATCCAGCCCCTGCCGCGCATTGCAGAAATCGCCGGCCCCGATCACCAGATCAGCCTCTGAACTGGCTGTCACAAGCGCCGCTGCACGGTTCGCGGCAAGATGGAGATCGGAGAAGGCTAGGATCCTGAGTGTCGGCATAAGGGCCTCTCTAATTTAAGGACGCAAGACGCGCTTTGAGCTCCAGCAAATCCGCCCAGGCCTGTCGCTTGGCTTGTGGCTGACGCAGAAGATGGCTGGGGTGGAACATCGGCATCACCGGCAGATCCCAGGCCCGGTCCCATTGGCCGCGCACACGGGAAATTCCACGTTTTCCAAGCACGGCCTGCGCAGGCGTGTTGCCCATGACAACCAGCACATCCGGTTTAACAAGCGCCACATGGCGTTCAAGGAACGGCATCAGCATGGCGATTTCCGCAGGCTGGGGGTCGCGGTTCTGCGGCGGGCGCCAGGGCAGAACATTGGTGAGGTAGACGCCAGCGTCGCGCGACAGATCAATAGCGGCGAGCATCTTGTCCAACAGCTGCCCTTCGCGCCCTGCAAAAGGCTTGCCCTGCAGGTCCTCGTCGCGCCCCGGCGCTTCGCCAATGATCATCACGCGCGCATCGGGCTGGCCGTCGGCAAAGACCAGATTGCGCGCACCGCGTTTCAGGGCGCAGTGTTCGAACCCGGCCAATGCCTGTTCCAGCGTCGCCAGATCGCCCGCCTGCGCGGCCAGTGTTGTGGCCACTGCAACGGGGTCGACCTCTTTGGGTTTTACAGGCGGCGGCGGTGTCGCTGGACGGTTTGCGGGGGCAGCTACGGGTTTGCGGTCTTCCAGCGCATAGCGGTCGACGGGCGCATCACCGATCGCATCGGTCGCGCCCAGCTCGACCTGCCACTCCAACAGCGCCCGTGCGCTCCAATAATCCAGCTGCGATTCCATGAGGCTGACGCTAAACCTCTCGACGACTGAGGTAAATGCCAAGCGGTGCAAAGCAGGCCCGCGCCCGGTCGCTACGCTGCGATGTGCGATCTTTGCGGCCACAGCCAAGAGTTCTTGTCCCAATACACTCCCCCGCCTATAACCGGCGAAAATCGGGGAGAGTTGCAGCCAATGACCGTCCAGTCAGACCCATCGGCCTTTCAGCAAAAACATCTTTTGGGGATCGAACCGCTTCATCCTCGCGAAATCACAGCAATCCTGGATCTGGCCGAAGAATACGTCGACCTGAACCGGCAGACGCAGAAGCATTCGGATGCGCTGGCGGGCCTCACCCAGATCAATATGTTCTTCGAGAACTCCACCCGTACACAGGCGTCGTTTGAACTGGCGGGCAAACGTCTGGGCGCGGATGTGATGAACATGGCGATGCAGGCCTCGTCGATCAAAAAGGGCGAAACCCTGATCGACACGGCAATGACGCTGAATGCGATGCACCCGGATCTGCTGGTGGTCCGCCACCCGCATTCCGGCGCCGTGGATCTGCTGGCGCAGAAAGTGAACTGCGCGGTGCTGAACGCAGGCGACGGCAAGCACGAACACCCGACACAGGCCCTGCTGGATGCGCTGACCATTCGTCGCGCCAAGGGCCGGCTGCACCGCCTGAACATTGCCATCTGCGGTGACGTCACCCACAGCCGCGTGGCACGATCCAACCTGATCCTGCTGGGCAAGATGGAAAACCGCATCCGCCTCGTGGGCCCACCAACACTGGTGCCCAGCCAATTCGCGGAATTTGGCGCAGAAATCTATGACGACATGCGCGAAGGCCTGAAGGACGTGGATGTGGTGATGATGCTGCGCCTTCAGAAAGAGCGCATGGATGGCGGCTTCATCCCCTCCGAGCGCGAATACTTCCACCGCTACGGTCTGGATGCGGACAAGCTGGCGCTGGCCAAACCGGATGCCATTGTCATGCACCCCGGCCCAATGAACCGCGGCGTGGAAATTGACGGCACTATCGCCGACGACATCAAACGATCGGTGATTCAGGAACAGGTGGAAATGGGCGTTGCGGTGCGCATGGCTGCGATGGACCTGCTGGCCCGCAATCTGCGTCAACGCCGCACAGAAGGCGAGGCCTGATCCCTTGGCAGATGTGGTTGAAATCCTCAAAGGATCCCGCTCTGAAATCCTATTGTTTGCGCTTGATATGCCGCCCGAACAGGTGCGGTTCCTGCGCGAGGAAGAAGGCGCGCTGGCGCAGGTCCTTGGGCTTGAACACATAGACATGAATCAGGTCGAGGTCTTTGATGCCGCCGATCTGGAAGGTATTGGTCTGGTTGGCTACTTGCATGACGGGATCGGCATTCCGCTGGCGGATCTGGAGCCCTATGCCGAGGAGCTGGCAGCCTATACCGGCCATCTTCTGTTGATCCGCGCCCGCGCCTTTGCTGACGCCGGGGCCACCCTGACCCCGGCTGCGCCGATCTCTTTGATCCTGCGTCTGGGCGAGACAAAAACGAATTGGCGCGCAAAGCCCGAAGCCCAAGAAGAGCCTCAGCGCCTGTCACCGCGTGCCGCCCGCAATAAGGCTCGCCGCATTGGTGCAACCCTGTTTGCCATTGTGATGACCTTGATTTTACTGCTGATCTACGTGCTCGCCACGTGACGGACGCCCTGATGGAGACCCCCGACATGACAACAGCATCCAGCCTGTTCTTCACCAACGCCCGGATCATCAATCCTGAAACCGACAGTGTGACCCCCGGGGCCGTGCTGATCGAGGCAGGCAAGATCGCCGCACTGCTGTCCGCAGATGCCCCTGCGCCCACAGGTGCAGAGGTCATAGACTGCGGTGGCAAATATCTGGCCCCCGGCATGGTCGATATTGGCGTCAAAGTCTGCGAGCCCGGCGAACGTCACAAGGAAAGTTACCGCACTGCGGGACGGGCGGCGGCCTATGGCGGCGTCACCACCATGGTCACACGCCCCGACACCACGCCAACCATCGACAATCCGGAAACTCTGGAGTTCGTCCAACGGCGCGCGCAGGCTGACGCACCGGTCAACGTTCTGCCCATGGCCGCCCTGACCAAAGGGCGCGAAGGGCGCGAGATGACCGAGATCGGCTTTCTGATGGATGCCGGCGCCGTGGCCTTTACCGATTGCGACCGCGTGGTCCAAAGCACCAAGGTCCTGACCCGCGCCCTGACCTATGCCCGCAGCTGCGGTGCGCTGGTCATTGCCCACCCACAGGAACCCGGCCTCTCGGCAGGTGCTGCTGCGACCTCGGGCAAGTTTGCCGCCCTGCGCGGTCTGCCGTCGGTGTCGCCCATGGCTGAACGCATGGGGCTGGACCGCGATATTGCGCTGCTGGAAATGACCGGCGCGCGCTACCACGCCGACCAGATCACCACCGCCCGCGCCCTGCCCGCGCTGGAACGCGCCAAGGCCAATGGGCTAGACATCACCGCCGGCACTTCGATCCACCACCTGACCCTGAACGAACTGGACGTGGCGGATTATCGCACCTTCTTCAAAGTGAAGCCGCCCCTGCGGTCCGAAGACGACCGGCTCGCGGTGGTCGAGGCCGTGCGCTCGGGTTTGATCGACACGATTTCCTCCATGCACACCCCGCAGGACGAAGAAAGCAAACGCCTGCCGTTTGAAGAGGCCGCAGCGGGCGCTGTTGCGCTGGAAACCCTGCTGCCTGCGGCCCTGCGGCTTTATCATGCGGATCTGCTGGATCTGCCCACGCTGTTCCGTGCCCTGGCCCTGAACCCGGCCCGTCGCCTTGGGCTGGACGCCGGCCGCATGGCCGAAGGCGCGCCTGCGGATCTGGTTCTGTTTGACGCCGACGCCCCCTTTGTGTTGGATCGGTTCAAACTGCAGTCCAAATCGAAAAACACCCCTTTTGACACCCAGCGCATGCAGGGTCGGGTCTTGGCCACATATGTGTCCGGCCGCGAAGTCTACCGGAGAGAGCCATGATCCAGATGTTTCCCGAGCTGACCAGCTCTGTGCCCCTGCTGCTGCTGTGGGCGGTTATCGGCTATCTGCTGGGCTCTATTCCTTTTGGTCTGGTGCTGACCCGCGCGATGGGGCTGGGCAATCTGCGCGAAATCGGATCAGGCAATATTGGCACCACCAATGTGCTGCGCACCGGCAGCAAGGCGGCGGCGGCGCTGACGCTTTTGCTGGATGCGGGCAAGGGCGCGGCGGCTGTGCTTCTGGCGCGCGCTTTGGCCGGCGAAGATGCGGCCCAGATCGCCGGTCTTCTGGCCTTTCTTGGTCACTGTTTCCCGGTCTGGCTGAAGTTTCAGGGCGGCAAAGGCGTGGCCACATTCCTGGGCCTGATGCTGGCACTGGCCTGGCCTGTGGGTCTTGCCTGCTGCGCCACATGGCTGTTTGCGGCGCTGCTGAGCCGGATTTCGTCGATGGGGGCCCTGACCGCAGCAATGGCATCGCCGTTTTGGGCGGTCGCCTTTTCCTTTGGCAGCGGTGTTGCACTCACCATCTGCCTTGCCTGCATCGTGCTGTGGCGCCACGGCGCCAACATTGGCCGCATCCGCGCAGGGACAGAGCCAAAAATCGGGCAACGCTGATTGTTCTTCGATCTTTGACGACGCACTGAGATTCATCCCCGCATCCGACCCGGTGCGGGGATTTTTTTCTGCTGGCCCCTGATCGGCTGTGCAGATTTGCGAAAGTCACTGACCATCCACGCACATACAAAATGAAGTGTTTTGAACGTTACCGCCCCCATCCCCAGATCGGTGTCGTGGCAGCAAGGACGCCGCTGGCCACAAGACATTAAAACCCCATTGCCGGGAAATTCGCTCTGCCCGGTCTGATCTGAAGGATATGAACTATGACCAAAACCAAATCTTTCCTGGGCGGCATTGCCCTTTCCGTCGCTCTGGCAACCTCTGCGCTGGCCGCAGGCGTGGACGTGAATGCCTCTTCGACGGGTCTAGCACTGCAGGGCTTTGACCCGGTTGCTTACTTCACCGAAGGCGCACCGACCAAGGGCGACTACAAACTGACCTCCACCTTTGACGAGGCGACTTACTGGTTCGCAACCGAAGAAAACAAAGCCCTGTTTGAAGCCAACCCCGAAGCCTACATCCCGGCCTACGGCGGCTACTGCGCCTTTGGCACCGCAATGGGCTTCAAGTTCGACGGTGACCCGAACCACTGGAAAATCGTTGACGACGTTCTGTACCTGAACCTGTCCCAAGACATTCAGGAACGCTGGGTCGCGGACATCCCGGGCTTCATCCAGAAAGCAGACGTGTCCTGGGAAACCATTGAGGACGCAGCCCCGGCAGACCTGCTGCAATAAGACACGCACCACTCACTGAACACGGACCGGCGACAGGGCAACTTGTCGCCGGTTCCTTTTGGAACAAACGCGGCCTAGCTTAGGGATGCCACTTGCTGTCCAACGCCTGCGCCAATCGCGCAGCCCAACCGGCTGTCAGGGGACCGATACACAAGATCATCAGCGGTACCAGAACACCCGTGAGCAGCAAAGTCCGCAATGATGTTGGGACTTGGATCGCCGCCATCGCCCATTACAAACCGCTGACAGTACAAAAGGCACACACCCAACACAGGCCCAGATGCAGGAACCGGCTGATCATCCGGTGTCTTGGACTGGACGATCCGCCCCAAGCAGGATCTCAAAATACCCCGGCATGATCTGTGTCAGCAGATCCTTTGCCTGTGGGGTCAGCTGGATCAGGTCCGACCGACCGTCCTTCGGATCTGGCTTTGACATCAGCAGGTCAGCCGCAGTCATTGCCTTGATGGTGCGATGAAGCACCGGTTTGGACACATCCAACCGATTTGCAATTTCGCTCAGGCGCAGGCTGTTGCGATCGGGTTCGCGGTCGATGACCACCATGATCAGGAACTTCTGCTGCGACAGGCCGTGGCGTGCAAAATACTGCTCTATGTCCCGCAACAGCAGGCTGGCTCGTCGGAGCATGCCCAACGCGTCCAACACGGTTTCAGCCGCGCCTGCGTCACCCGTGTAGCCACGCACCATGTCCAGACTTGGCAGGGTTTTCAGGAAAAACATCAGGCCGCATCTAACGCCGGACGTTCGGTGATTTCCGTCAAGACCGGTGGCTGATGCAACCAGTCCCCATATTCCGCCATGACCGAAAGCACGTAATCCTGCGCGTGGTGAAACTCGAACGCGGCCATGTCGGTCCAGGTCTCAAGGATATACAGCCGCTCGCGATTTGCATCCGCATAGAAGGTGAACTCCAGACAGCCCTCTTCTGCGCGCGTCTGGGCAATGATGCTCTGCACGGCGCTTTCCGCCTTTGCAAAACACTCGGGCTTGGGGTGGATTTCGGCAAGATAGGTCAACGTCATCTGAATACTCCGCTTCGCTTGATTCGTTATCATGATAACTAAATGTCAGCACGAAGCCTAGCCCATATAAAAAAGGGCGCCGCTGGGGCGCCCTGATCGTTCAGTAGCTGAAGTCGCCGTAGATCCGGGTCAGATCCCCGCCCCAATCGCCATTGTAGCAATCCAAAAGCTCGTCAGCAGGGGTTTTGCCGGTCTCGATGCTTTCTTTCAGCGCGTTCAGGAAATGCGTCTCGTTCGGGACCATGCCGCCGGCGCCTGCACGCGCGCGGGAGATCAGGCCTGCCTCAGAGAGTTCCAGCACCTGCGCGGCGAGATCATGCATCTTGATCGACCCGACTTGCGCCTGAAGCCCATCAACAGCGGCGCCAACACGCAGCGCCTCGCGGGTTTCTGCATCCCAGCCTTTGACCAGATCCCAGGCCGCATCCAGTGCGGATTGGTCGTACATCAGCCCCACCCAGAACGCGGGCAGCGCGCACAGGCGACGCCACGGGCCGCCATCGGCACCGCGCATTTCCATGTATTTCTTGATCCGCGCTTCGGGGAAGGCGGTGGTCAGGTGATCGGCCCAGTCGCTGAGCGTCGGGATCTCACCGGGCAGCGCGGGCAGCTCGCCTTTCAGGAAGTCGCGGAAGGACATGCCCAGCGCATTGATGTATTTGCCATCGCGGTAGACAAAATACATCGGCACATCGAGCGCATAATCCACATAGCGTTCAAACCCCATGCCGTCCTCGAACACAAACGGCAGCATGCCGGTGCGCGCGTCATCCAGATGCCGCCAGATATGGCTGCGCCAGGATTTCAGACCATTGGGTTTGCCCTCAAAGAAGGGCGAGTTCGCAAACAGCGCCGTTGCAACGGGTTGCAAGGCCAGCGCCACGCGCAGTTTTTGCACCATGTCGCCTTCGGACGCGAAGTCGAGGTTCACCTGCACGGTGCAGGTCCGGCGCATCATCGCGCGGCCCATGGTCCCGACTTTTTCCATATAGTCGTTCATCAGCGTGTAACGGCCCTTGGGCATGAGGGGCATTTCCTCATGGCTCCAGATCGGGGCGGCGCCAAGGCCGATGAACCCAACACCGATCTCATCGGCGATGTCTTTGACTTCGCGCAGGTGGGTGTTCACCTCGTCGCAGGTCTCGTGAATGGTCTCGAGCGGCGCGCCGGAGAGTTCAAGCGCCCCACCGGGCTCCAGGCTGACATTGGCCATGCCTTTGACAAGGCCGATCAATTTGCCCTGTTCGGTGACCGGATCCCAGCCGTGGCGGTCGCGCAGACCTTCCAGAACGGCCAAAATCGACCGCGTGCCCTCATAGGGCAGCGGCTTCAGCGTATCTTTGCAATAGCCGAATTTCTCGTGCTCGGTGCCAATGCGCCAGTCGTCCTTGGGTTTGCACCCAGAGGCCAGATATTCAGCTAGCTGTTCGTGGCGTTCGATCGGCCCGCCACCGGACTGAGGAATGGACATCTGAAGCCCCCGTTTTTTCGTGTCTGCCTGACATAAGTCGCCCGATCTCTGTTGCAAGATGCAATCTGTACCGGGCTCTCACTGGTGATCGCAAACCGCAGCAGAGTCAATGCAGCCAGCGACGCTCGGGGGCCTCTTCGCGTCTTTGCCAGATCACGACCGGGTGAGCACCGCCTTCCCCGCGCAAGCCTTGCAGCTCGTTCAGCATCCGTTCCGTCTTGATCCCCGGCAGGGCGGCAAAGACGTCAAACAGCGCCTCGGACCCGGCAGCATTGACCGGAATGGCAACGGCCTCCTGGCCCGGCTGTTCCAGCACCCAATGGGGCGGGCGCGCGGTCGGGTCCAGCGTCAGGCTGTGCAGTTCGGACACCGCTATCGCGCCGCCAGTCAATGGTCCAAAATAAGAGATCTGCCCTTCGACCACCTGCACCACGCCGGGCCCGCCGCCGCCTTGGCGAAACCGCACGCGCTGCGCGCCGACCACGGCCAAAAGAACGGACACCGCAATCACCGCCCAGCCGGTGATCGTCCAGACGCCGACCCCAGTCAGCGCCCAGTGGAGGCCCAGCAGCAAAAGACACAGCGCCGCGATCAGTTCGCGCCAGTTCCACAGCTGCGCACGGGCCTCGGGTCGGATAAAGGTCATCAGCAGGGTCCTTCTTCGACGCTTTGTTTGAAAACAACGGGCGGCTCATAGACCACCAGGGTAAAGCTGCCTGCGGGTTTGAAGCCGATCGCGCGATAGGCTTTGGCGGCCTTGTCGCTGGCGGCAAACAGAACCGCCGCCCGGACACCCTTCTGGCGCAGCTCGTCCAGATGATAGGCCACCGCGCGACGGGCATAGCCCTGCCCCCGCAGATCCGGCGGCGTGTAGACGCCACCAATCTGGACCACATCGCCCACTTGTGCATTGATCCCGGTGCGCGACACGGGGCGGTCGCCGTCATACAACAGCCGGTGGCTGTCGCGCTCGAGGTAAATGGCGGTGTTCATCTCGGTCAGCTCACGGGCAACCGCGGGGTCCTTGCCTGTGACCTCGACGTTATAGGCCGTGCCCCACGCCATCAGCTGCTCATGTGGAATATCGGAAAAGGGCCGCAGGGCTTCATCGGCGCGGCGATCCAGCACCAGTTCCTCAAGGTTCAAGTGAAACCCCGGCTCATCCGCATCGCGGGTGGTGGGATGGGCAGCAAGCCCCGTGACATCCATAAAGGCGCGGGACTGGACCGAATCCCCAAGGACAATGGCAATCTCGCGCCCGGCGATCAGCGGCCCCAGCGCGCCCCAGTCCGCTTCTGTTGCATGTGGTGCCTGCATCATAACCGAACCAGAATTGGTGATGGCAAAGATGCCGTCACAGGCGTTCAGGCACCAGACCTGCATGCCATAAGGCGCATCGGACCCAAGCCCGTATTTCTGCAGATTGTCCAACAGGAACATGGACGTCTGGATATGGTCGCGCAACAGCGCGCCAATCCAATCCAGATCCGTCTCTTCTGCCGCGCGCCATGCCATCTCAACTGTTCCTTACCAATCGCCCAGAGTTTTCTGCCACAATGTCATCGCCGCCACGGCCGCCGTATCGGCCCGTAGAATACGCGGGCCAAGGCTGACCACATGAGACTGCGCCATCGCCGCAAGCCGTTTGCGTTCGCCATCAGAGAACCCGCCTTCGGGCCCAATGACAATCGCCCAAGGGGCATCTTTATGCGCATCCGCTGCCAGCTCCAGCGCATTGCCGACTTCGGCCTCGTCGCAGAACATCAACTGGCGATCCTCGGGCCAGTGATCCAGAAGGCGGGACAGTTTTTGAAGATCCGCGACCTCAGGCACATAGGTGCCACCGCATTGCTCTGCCGCCTCCACCGTGTGGGCCTGCAGGCGGTCCTGACGGATGCGTTCGGAATTGGTGAAATCGGTGACCACCGGCATAATCCGGGCCGCGCCCATCTCGGCCGCCTTTTCCACAATAAAATCGGTCCGCGCCTTTTTAATCGGCGCAAAGATCAGCCACAGGTCCGGCGGCAGTTGCAACGGTTTGCTCTGCTCCAGACAGGTCAGGCTGCCACCGCGTTTCCCGGCCTCGGCCACATCGGCCTGCCATTCCCCATCGCGTCCATTGAACAGCGCCACGCGGGTGCCTTGCGCCAATCGCATCACCCCAAAAAGGTAATGCGCCTGATCGCGGTCCAGAGGAACCGATTGCCCTGCCCCCAAAGGGTGATCTACATACAGTCTGACTTTTGCACTCATGAGAGACTACATATGCAAGGCAAGGCCCCAACGCCAGACGGTCAGGTTCAGGATGCGGTAAAAGGCAACTGGGTTGACACACTCGCGCCGGAATGGACGCGCCCTTACCTGCGGCTCAGCCGTGCAGACCGGCCCATTGGCACATGGCTTTTGTTCCTGCCCTGCCTCTGGGGGCTGGTGCTGGCGATGCTGAACAGCCAGTCCAGCAACTGGAGCGATCTTTGGATTGCCTTTGTCTGTGCGGCAGGGTCCTGGCTGATGCGCGGTGCGGGCTGCACCTGGAATGACATCACCGACCGCGATTTTGACGCGCAGGTGGCGCGAACCCGCTCGCGCCCCATTCCCTCCGGTCAGGTTTCCGTCAAAGGGGCACTGGTCTGGATGGCGCTTCAGGCGCTGGTGTCCTTTGGCCTGCTGCTGACCCTGAACGCGGCGGCCATTGCGATGGGCGTTCTGGCGCTGCTTCCGGTCGCGGTCTACCCCTTTGCCAAGCGGTTCACCTGGTGGCCGCAGGTGTTTCTGGGGGTGGCCTTCAACTGGGGCATCCTACTGGCCTGGGTTGCGCATAGCGGCAGCCTCGGCTGGCCTGCGGTGGTGCTTTACCTTGCGGGCATGACCTGGACACTGTTCTACGACACCATCTATGCCCATCAGGACACCGAAGACGACGCCCTGATCGGGGTGAAATCCACCGCCCGCCTGTTTGGCTCAAGCAGCCCCATGTGGCTGCGCCGGTTCCTTGTGGCCACGGTTCTGCTGATGGCGGTTGCGATCATTTCAGCCTTGCAAACCGAAGCCTCGGTGATGGCGCTGGCGTTGGCGCTGGTCGGCCCTTGGGCGATGGGCTGGCATATGGTTTGGCAATTGAAACGGTTTGACGACGAAGACCCGGCGAAACTTCTGGCTGTGTTCCGCTCCAACCGCGACACCGGCTTGATTCCGCTCATTTTCTTCTGCCTGGCTCTCTTGGCTTGATTTGCGCCGCCCGCGTGATTGATCCGCGCGGGCCCAACCTGTAAGACCATGTGCAACCAACTGCTTACGGAAACTGCGACCCAATGCGCCTGTCCTCGCTCCTGATCCTTGCCACCACTTTTGCCAGCGCGGCAGGGCTGAGCTTGATCGTCGCCGGTTTTGCCGCCACAGCCGTGGAGCAAGGCACGGAAATCGCCGTGCGCCGCGCGCTGGACACCAATGGGTTCAATTGGACCGAGGTGGCCGCCGACGGCCTGCAGGTGGAACTGTCCGGCCAAGCCCCCGATGAAGCCGACCGGTTTGCGGCAATCTCCTTGGTGGGCGGTGTCGTGGATGCGGCGAGGGTGATCGACAAGATGGAGGTCAAACCCTCCGAGGGGATTGCCCCGCCACGGTTTTCCACCGAAATCCTGCGCAATGATGCGGGCATCTCCATCATTGGCCTGATCCCCGACAGCAGCAATCACAGACGTGTCCTGAAAACCCTGCGAGACCTGGATCAGGATCTGCCGGTCACAGATTTCCTTGAAACCGCGGCTTATCGCGCGCCCAAAGACTGGGGCGCGGCGCTGACGTTTGGGCTTGAAGCACTGGCCCTTCTGCCGCGCAGCAAAATCTCGGTTCAGGCGGGCACTGTTGAAATCACCGCAATTTCAGACAGCCCCGAGGCCAAAGCGGCCCTGGAAACCCAGCTGAACCGCCTTCTGCCCGCCAATGTAAAAGCCAATATTGAAATCGCCGCCCCGCGCCCGGTGATCTCTCCTTTCATTCTGCGCTATGTGATGGATGAAAACGGCGGCCGCTTTGACGCGTGTTCAGCCGAAAGCGCGCAGACCCGGGTGACCATTCTGCGCGCCGCGCAAGAGGCCGGACTGCGGGCAACAACGGAATGCGTAATCGGCCTTGGCGTACCCTCCGTGAACTGGGCACAGGCCGCGACACAGGCCATTCACAGCCTGTCCCTAATTGGCAAAGGCTCTGTCACGCTGTCCAACACCGACGTCACTTTGGTTGCAGCAATGGGCACCGAAGAGGCCCTGTTTGAACGCGTCGCGGGCGAATTGGAACAGGCCCTGCCAAACGTCTTCGCGCTGCATGCGGTTCTGCCCAGACCCGAAGAAGAAAAGAACACCGACGCGCAGGAATTCTCGGCCACGCTCAGCCCGGAAGGTCAGGTGCAGATGCGCGGCCGGCTGGCCGATGACCTGCAGGGACAAACCGCCGAAAGCTATGCCCGTGCGCGGTTCGGAAGCAGCAATGTGCATCTCGCCACCCGCAATGTCGACGACCTCCCCGACGATTGGGCCCTGCGGGTTCTGGCTGGTCTGGAGGCGCTGGCACATCTGGAACGCGGGATTGTGCTGGTCGACGCAGACACGATCACCCTGCGCGGCATGAGCCACGAAGAAGAGGCCTCGGCCAAAGTGTCGCGGATGCTGTCGGAGAAGCTGGGTGAAGCGGAACGCTACCAGCTCGACATCACCTACGAGGCGCCGCCGTCATCGCCGGAACGGCTTATGGCCCCGGCCCTGTGTGAAGCAGAGCTTGCTGCCGTGCAGCGGGTCGAAAAGATCGCGTTTGAGCCGGGCTCTGCAACTGTGGCCGAAGGCAGCACACGCGTGCTGGACAAGATCGCCGCTGTGCTCGAACAATGTGGCGAACTCCCGCTGGAAATTCAGGGCCACACCGACAGCCAGGGTCGCGAAGAAATGAACCTGAACCTCAGCCAAGCGCGGGCACAATCGGTGCTGAACGCACTGGCGGCCCGTCGCCTGCTGACCGGCAGTTTCAGCGCCAAAGGTTACGGTGAGACAGACCCAATTGCCGACAACGGCAGCGAAGAAGGCCGCGAGGCCAATCGGCGGATCGAATTCCGCCTGACCGAGGACAAGAGCACAAGCGCCGAGGCGCAGGAAGGGAACGCAGGCGAATGAACAGAACCGAGTTCATCCTGACCACAGCCATTATTCTATTCGTGGCTTTTGCACTGGGATGGTTTGCCAACTGGCTGGTCCACCGGTTTACCCGCGTCCGCCAAAGCGACGTGGCGGATCTGGACCGGATGAGCCAGGAACTGCACGAAGCAGAAGAGACCCGTGATCAGGCGATCACCTATCTTCAGCAGCGCGAAGCAGAACTGAGCAACCAGCTGGCCCAGACCGAAGCAGAGCTGCGCGCGGCCATGGATGGTCTGCGCGATGCGCGTCAGGAAAACGAAGCCCTGCGCAATCAAGTGGTCGGCGGGTAATACAGCCGTCGCAACCGATCCAGAGAGCCAATCTGAGCCCCCTTACCAGCGGCTCAGCGCGTCCTCGTCTTCGTCCTTGGCATCCACCCAGGCGGCGGCGCCATCGTCGAGGATTTCTTTCTTCCAGAAGGGCGCGCGGGATTTCAGGTAATCCATCAGATATTCCGCCGCCTCAAAGGCTGCGACGCGATGGCGTGCCGCTGTGGCGACCATCATGATCTGGTCGCCGGGCACCAATCGGCCATGCCGGTGAATGACCAGCGCATCCGTCAGCGACCAGCGTGTCATGGCCTCGGCCGCGATCTTTTCCAGCGCCTTTTCGGTCATGCCGGGGTAATGTTCGATCTCCATCACCGCCATGGCGCCCGCATCCGCTTCGCGCACAACCCCGGTGAAGGTCACAACCGCCCCTGCCCCTTTGGCCGCATCTGAAAACGCCTGTGCCTCTGCGCCGAAATCAAAGGGGGCTTCCTGAACGACGATCTTCATACGCTCAGCCGCCCGTCATCGGAGGGAAAAACGCCACTTCACGCACGCCCTCAAGCGGGGCGTCAAAATCGCTGAGTTCCTGATCCAGCGCCACGCGCAGGGCGGACAGATCGGCAAAGGCAGCGGCGTAGCGGTCTTCGCGAGATTTCAGCTCTTCGATCAGCTCGGCCACAGTGGCGGCGGAGGTTTCGACCTTTTCTTTTGGCAGTCCGACCCGTTCGCGCACCCAAGCGAAATACATTACATCCATTACGTCGTCTCCTTCAGGTGCGGCAGCGCCTTGTTCAGGTAATCAGCGCCCGTAATCACGGTCAGGGCTGCAGCAACCCACAGCAACACCAACCCGGCCATACCGGTCCAGATCATGCCCTGCAGGAAGAACCGCAAACCAATCACGTCGTCCTCTGCGCCGGTCAGGATCGCTTCGACAATCGCGGGGTCCATACCAAGGCTGCCAACCACCAGATGATGTTCAAAAATGCCCTGTGCAAACAGGGTGGCAATGGCAACCATCTGGGCAGTGGTCTTCCATTTTGCAAGCTTGGTCACCTTCAAAGTGCCCGCCGTGTCGCCAAGGAATTCACGCAGACCTGACACAAAGACTTCGCGGAACAGAATCAGCGCGGCGGGCAGCGCCAGCCAGTAGCTCCAGTCCGGACCGGAAAACCCGACAAGGATCATCAAGGCAATGACCACCATGGCCTTATCGGCAATCGGGTCGAGCATTGCGCCGATTTTGGTCTGCTGTTTCCAGGCCCGCGCCAGATGGCCGTCAAACCAATCCGTGACCGCAGCCCCAACAAAGAGAACAAGAGCAGCCCAATCCGCATAGGGGCGGGCGAGGGCGAGAAACACCAATGCCAGCGCAGGCGCGGCCAGCAGGCGTAGAAGGGTCAGAATATTTGGCACGTTCCAGATCATGCGCACATACCTAACGCCTGATCACGGGCGCGAAAAGGGAAGAGCACGCCCGACGCCGGTTTCTTTTCCCTTAGCCTCGGCTCAAAGCGCCCGCAGCGGTCCCGCTGTCGCGGCGACAAGGGCATTTGCCCCGCCAGCGGTTGGCATGGTGACCGGCGACAAAAGGATACCGGCCAGAAAAGCGGCAAGAATGGCAGAGAGGATTTCGCGGGACATGACGTGTCTCCTGCTTGTGCGGGGCGCTATCGACGCGCCAAGGTGAACAGATCGGTTAACTTCATATCGAGAGGTGTACCGATCTGTTCACGTTTTTCCAAGTGAAATTTCCGCATACTGTGAGACGCACTCTCCAAAATCTCACGGAAACGTTTGAAATATTAGCAAAAGAGCCCGGAAATAAAGTTGACTGATCGGTACACTCAGTCCATTTTTAACACACAACAACAGCCGGACCCCCTGAATGAGCCAGAACAAACGCGCCGAATTGATTCGAAACGCCCTGCCCCTGTTTTACCGAAATGGCTTTACCGCCACGGGAATGGATCTGGTCGCCAAGGAAACCGGCGTTTCCAAAACCTCGATCTACAAACACTTCCGCACCAAGGAAGAACTGATCCTTGCGGTGCTGCGGCTGCGCGACGAAAACTTCCGCAACTGGCTGTACCGCCGCATGGAGGACCTTGCGGATACGCCCAAGGGACAGCTGCTTGCGATGTTTGACGCGCTTGGCGAATGGTTTCGCGAGCCGGGCTATCAGGGCTGTATGTTTGTCAAAGCCGCGGCCGAGTTTCAGCAGGCCAGCGACCCGATCAACCAGCAGGCCTATCAGCACAAGGAACTGCTTTTGGTGCATTTCACCGCGCTCTGCCGGGCGGCCGAATGCGCCGACCCCGAGGCGATGGCGCGCCAGATGCTGATCCTCAAGGAAGGCGCGATTGTTCTGGCCGCCATGTCACACAGCGACGCTCCCGCCGCCGAAGCCAAAGCGATGGCCGAACGCCTGCTGGCCTAGGCCTCAGCTGTCCTGGAAATAGTTATAGATCTTTTCGGCCAGCGCTGCCGAGATACCATCCACCGCCTTCAGGTCCGCAAGGTTTGCCCGGCTGACCGCTTTGGCGCTGCCAAAATGGGTCAGCAGCGCCTTCTTCCGGTTGGCGCCGACACCGGCAATATCATCCAGCGGGTTTGCGGCCATGGACTTTGCCCGTTTGGCCCGGTGCGTGCCAATGGCAAAGCGGTGCGCCTCGTCCCGCATCCGCTGGATGAAATACAGCACCGGGTCATTGCGCTGCAGGGCAAAGGCGCGCGCGCCGGGGCGGTAGAACTCTTCCTTGCCGTGGTCGCGGTCCACCCCTTTGGCGACGCCGACCATGGGGATGTCCTGCACGCCGTGCTCTTCCATGATTTCGGCCACCGCCGAGACCTGCCCCGCGCCACCGTCGATCAGCAGCAAATCGGGCCAGAGGCCTTTGTCACGATCGGGGTCTTCCTTCAGCAGGCGGGAAAAGCGGCGGTTCAGCACCTCTTTCATCATGCCGAAGTCATCGCCCGGAACGAGGTCCTCGCCTTTGATATTGAACTTGCGATAGGCGTTTTTCATGAAGCCCTCGGGACCCATGACAATCATGCCGCCCACCGCATTGGTGCCCTGAATGTGCGAGTTGTCGTAGACCTCGATCCGCTGCGGCGGCCCCTCCAGGCTGAAAGCCTCGGCAATGCCGCGCAGCAGCTTGGCCTGTGTGGCGCTTTCGGCCATCCGCCGGGCAAGGCTTTCGCGGGCGTTGCGCACCGCGCTGGCGACCAGTTCGGTCTTTTCCCCACGCTGCGGCACCACGATCTCGACCTTGCGGTCGATCTTTTCGCCCAAAGCTTCGGCCATGACCTCTTGGTCTTCGATGTCGTCGGACAGGATCAGCTGGCGCGGTGGTTCCTTGGTGGAATAGAACTGCCCCAGAAACGCCCCCATGACCTCGGCTGGGCTCATGTCTTCGGCCACACGCGGGTAGAAGTCCTGATTGCCCCAGTTCTGGTTCGCGCGGATAAAGAACACCTGAACGCAGGCCTGACCGCTTTCCATATGCAGGCCAATAATATCCGCCTCGGCCACGCCGCGCGGGTTGATGCCCTGGCTGGTCTGCACCTGTGTCAGCGCCTTGATCCGGTCGCGCAGGGCGGCGGCGCGTTCAAACTCCATTGCTTCCGAGGCGGCCATCATCTGCTCTGCCAGTTCTTCCTGAATTTTGGTCGACCGCCCCGACAGGAACCGTTCCGCATCGCGGACGCTTGCGGCATAATCCTCGCGCGAGATCAGGTCGACGCAGGGGCCAGAGCAGCGCTTGATCTGGTATTGCAGACAGGGCCGTGTGCGGGCTTCGAATTGCGCGTCGGTGCAATTGCGCAGCAGGAAGGCTTTCTGCAATTGGTTGAGCGTCCGGTTGACCGCGCCGGCACTGGCAAAGGGGCCAAAATAGCTGCCTTTTTCCTTGCGCGCACCGCGGTGCTTTTTGATCTGCGGGAAGGCGTGGTTCTTGCCGACCAGAATATTGGGAAAGCTTTTGTCGTCACGCAGCAGCACATTGTATTTGGGCTTCAGCTGCTTGATCAGGTTCTGTTCCAGCAACAGCGCCTCGGTCTCGGTGCGCGTGGTCAGGAACATCATCGACGCGGTTTGCGCGATCATCTTCTCGATCCGGGCGCTGTGACCGGGACGGGAATAGTTCGACACCCGCGCGCGCAGGTTCCGCGCCTTGCCCACATAAAGCACCCGGCTGTCCTCATCCAGCATCCGATAAACCCCCGGTGCGGTCTCCAGATTTTTCAGGTAGTCCTGAATCACCGCATAGCCGCGCAGGCCGCTGTTTTCGGTCGTTTCGGAAGACGGGGTTTCGATCGGGTCGCTCATTTAGCCTACATATGATTCCCTGCTTCGTGCTGCAATCATTCGATCACGATTGCAAGCGTGGATACATCCACGGATCCTGTGGATAACCCCGGTGATATCTTTGGGCTATCTGCGAATTTCCCTTGTTTTTGGGCGGAAAACTAGGGTTGATTAAAAAACAGGCATATTGTTAAGTATATGATTTTAAATAAAACTTTTTTGACCAAATGGCAAGTGCTTGAATCCTAAAGAGTTTTTGTAACACTTCAGTAACCATTTTGTTTCGGGTGTATAAGTTCGGCTGACCCTAGGGAAATTGAACAGTGGCGCCGCAATTTCAGGTACTTATGCACCTTTGCTCCCCCCCCAAGTCGCCGAAGTTCCAAAGGCCCCTGCGCTGTTCGGCCTCTGTTCCTGCCACAGGGTCCAGGGCGCAGCAAACCCAAGGCGCACACCACCCGGACACGGCCTGTCTGGCGATGTTTTAAAAACAAAAAAACCTGCGCCCCGAACGGCACGGGATGCAGGCCAAAAATTTCAATCCAATTAAGGGGCAACGCGCCTAGAGCAGCACCGCCATATAAAGACCATAGACCGCCGTCAGGGCGATGCCCCAGACCCGCGTGATATCGCGGCGCATGAACACGAAGGGGACAATCGCCAGCGACGCCGCAAGCATCACCCAAAGGTCAAAGGTCAGGAACTCTTTGGCGACGGGGATCGGGCCCACAAAGGTGGCAATACCGATGATCGCAAGCAGGTTGAACATATTCGACCCAATCACATTGCCAAGCGCCACTTCGGCCTGACGCCGCAGCGCCGCCATCACGGTGGTGGCCAGTTCCGGCAAAGAGGTCCCGATGGCCACCAGCGTCAGCCCAATGACGGTCTCGCTCAACCCATACATGCGGGCAATCACGGTGGCGTTTTCCACCAACAGATCCGCCCCCAGCGGCAGGCCGATCAGCCCCAACAGCAGGTAGATCCCAATGCGCCAGTAAGGCATGTCGGGATCGGCTTCTTCGATGTCTTCCAGCTCGTCCGGTTCACCGGCTGCCCGATGCGCCCGCGCCTCGCGGAAGGCATTGCCCAGCACCAGCACCAGCGCCGCCAGCAGGATCAGGCCCGACCAGAAGGTAAAGACACCAAAGAACGCCAGCGCAATGAACAGCACGGTTGCCAGCAGCATGAACACGTAGTTCTTGCGCGTGTCGCATTCGCTGGTGTGCAGCGCCCGCATCAGGGCGGGCACGCCCAGGACCAGTAGAATATTGGCGGTGTTCGATCCCACCACATTCCCCATCGCAATCCCCGGCGATCCCTCATGAACAGCGCTGATTGCAATCAGCAGCTCTGGCGCAGAGGTACCAAAGGCCACGATCGTCAGGCTGACAATCAGGGCAGGCACGCCAAGGCGCAGGGATAGGTTCACAGCGCCGCGCACCAGCGCATCGCCCGCCAAGAGCAGGATGAGCAGTCCGAGACCGGACAGCAACCAGGGCATCATGATCGGGGATCTCCTTTTTTGCCAGGTTTCCCCTTGCAGTCGCAGGGGCCCTTGCCGATCTTAAAACGCCCGCATTTGGAGCAGCGGGCGGAATTGAGTTTTTTCTGTCCGGGAAACCGCAGGCGGCCAAACATGGCCAGAACCGCCATCCCGATCAGAAAGAAGGTGACGATTTTTACCAGCACACCCGCACCCGCCGATCAGAGGCCGAAGCGTGCAAAATGCGCGCGTTCTTCGACAATCGCCATGGCGTCCTGCGCCACGGACAGACCAATGCGGCCCAGCATCGGGCGCTTCACGCCATAGCGGCGGAATTTGACCTTCTTGCCAAAGCGCGCCTGTAGAAATGGTTTCAGATGCCCGATCCCATCAATCAGACCCAGCGCCTCGGCCCGACGGGCGAGCCAGACTTCGCCGGTGAACAGCTCTTCTGAAGTGTCGAGCTTGTCGCCCCGCCGCGCGGTCACATGGTTGATGAAATTGGCGTGGATATCCCCAAGCAACCCTTCAAGGCGAGCGACATCCTCTTTCTGTTCCGGGCGGAACGGGTCGAGCATGGATTTGCTTTTACCCGCGGTGTGGACGCGGCGTTCGATCCCCTGACGGGCCAGAAACACATGCGCGCCGAAACCTGCGGAGATCACCCCGATCGACCCCAGAACCGAACTTTCATCGGCGTAGATCTCATCCGCGGCGGCGGCCAGCCAGTAGCCGCCAGACGCTGCGACGTCTTCGACAAACGCGATGACGGGGACATCCAGTTCTTCGGACAGGCGGCGGATACGCGCGCCAATCAGCGAGCTTTGCACCGGGCTCCCGCCGGGAGAATTGATCTCCAGTGCGACGGCTGCGGGTTTTCCACGGCGAAACGCGCGCTCCAGAACTGGAGCAAGCGTGATGTCATTCAGCGCCCCGCGACCGGCCATGCCGATGGCGCCATTGAGGCGCACGACAGAGACCACGGGCGGGCGTTTGACGAAAGGCAGACGAAATCTCATGGCGCCCATGTAGAATGCGCGCGTCCCTCAAACAAGGTTTCGAGGCGCGGGAAATTCCCACATAGGTAAATTGAACGCGAATGGGGGCGTCTGCACAACAGATCGCCCCACATTCATATGCAAATCATGCCGCCCGCTGGCTTAGTCCCGCAGACGCCAGCCGGTGCGGAAGATCCAGCCAACGATGGCCAGACACAGCGCGGTGAACCCGGCGATGGCCAACAGGCTGAGGCCGACAGGCACATCCGCCTGATCAAAGAACGCCCAGCGGAAGCCCGAAATCAGATAGACCACCGGATTGAACAGCGTCACCGTCTGCCAGAACGGCGGCAGCATGCTGATCGAATAGAAAGAGCCTCCCAAAAACACCAAGGGGGTCACCACCAAAAGCGGGATCAGCTGCAGCTGTTCGAAACTGCGCGCCCAGATGCCAATGATGAACCCCATCAGCGCAAAGCTGACGCAGGTCAGGACCAGAAACAGCACCATTGCCAGCGGGTGGGCAATGGTCAGATCCACAAACAGCGCCGAGGTCGCAAGGATCACCACCCCGATAAACAACGCCTTGGTTGCGGCCGCGCCCACATAGCCAATGACAATCTCAAGGAAGTTCACAGGCGCCGAAAGGATTTCATAAATCGTGCCCATAAATTTCGGGAAATAAATCCCGAAGGAGGCATTGGTCATACCCTGGGTCATCACGGTCAGCATGATCAGGCCGGGGACAATGAAGGCGCCATAAGGCACGCCCTCGACCTCTTGGATCCGGCTGCCAATCGCGGCGCCAAAGACCACGAAATACAGCGAGGTGGAAATCACTGGCGACAGGAAGCTTTGGGCAAGCGTGCGGAAAAACCGCGCCATCTCATAGCGGTAGATGGCGGCAATGGCGGTCCAGTTCATTGTGCAGCCTCCTGCGGGCGGGCGTCATTGACCAGCGTCACAAAGATATCTTCGAGGCTGGATTGGCGGGTCTGCACATCCGCAAGCGTCAGGCCTGCCGCAGCCACATCATTCAAAAGTGCGGTAATCCCGGTGCGTTCGGCGCGGGTGTCATAGGTGTAGATCAGGCTTTTGCCGCCTTCGCCCAGGCGCAGATCATAGCTGTCCAGCGCCTCTGGAACGGCTGCCAGCGTGTCGGTCAGCTGCACCTCAAGTTCCTTTTGCCCCATCTGCTGCATCAGGTGGTCTTTGTCTTCAACCAGAAGGATCTCGCCCTTGGCGATCACCGCAATCCGGTCTGCCATGGCCTCGGCCTCTTCGATGTAATGGGTGGTCAGGATCACGGTCACACCGCTGTCGCGCAGGTCGGCGACGACCTCCCACATATCCTTGCGCAGCTCTACGTCCACGCCGGCGGTGGGTTCGTCCAGAAACAGAACACGGGGTTCATGGCTCAGCGCCTTGGCGATCAGCACGCGGCGCTTCATGCCGCCCGACAGTTCGCGGATCTGCGCATTGCGCTTGTCCCAAAGCGACAGCTTCTTCAGCACCTCTTCCAGCAGCGCATCATTGCGCCGCTTACCGAACAAGCCCCGCGACAGGCGCACGGTGTTAAAGACGGTCTCAAACGGCTCCAGCGTCAGTTCCTGTGGCACCAGACCGATCAGGCCGCGCGCGGCGCGGTATTCCGACTGGATGTCAAATCCGCCCACCGTCACCGTTCCCGACGTCAGTTTGGTAATGCCGCAAACCGTGGAAATCAGGGTTGTCTTGCCCGCCCCATTGGGACCAAGCAGCGCAAGGATCTCGCCCTCGCGAATATCGAGCGTCGCCCCCCGGAGGGCCTCGAACCCGCCGTCATAGGTTTTACGCAGGTCCTTGATGGACAGGATAGAGGTCATAGGCCGTCCCTTATTTGATCCCAGTCTCCTACCCCAGAGGCGCAGGAGACAATGTGAAGCAGTTCACAATTACAGGGATAAAGTGCCGCCGCCCAAGCGGCAACAGGGGGACGGTGCGGATCAGCCCTCGCGGACGGTATCAATCATCCGCTGCACATTGTCGGGATCTGCGTCCGGTGTGATGCCATGGCCAAGATTGAAGATATGCGGCCCCTTGGAGAACGCCTTCACGATCTTGCGGGTCTCGTCCACCAGCTCTTGGCCACCCGTGACCATATGGCGCGAGGCGAGGTTGCCCTGCACGCAGCCATCGACTTGCAGGTTGGCCGCCGCCCAATCCGGCGCGACAGAGTTATCCAGCGCCAGACAGTCGATCCCGGTCTCCTTGGCAAAGCCCACGTAAGCCTCGCCTGCTTCACGCGGGAAACCGATGACGGGAATGCCCGGATGGCGGTCTTTCAGCGCCGCTGTGATGACCCGGCAGGGCTCCAGCGCGTATTTGCGGAAGGCCTCGCCCTTGAGCGACCCCGCCCAGCTGTCAAAGATCTTCACCACTTCAGCGCCCACTTCGATCTGCGCGCTCAGGTATTCGATGGTGGCGGCCGTGATGCGATCCAGCAGCGCCTCGAACAGGGCGGTGTTTTCCTGCCGCAACGCATGGGCCGGACCCTGATCCGGAGTGCCACGGCCAGCGATCATATAGGTCGCCACGGTCCAGGGTGCGCCTGCAAAACCGATCAGCGTGGTTTCTTGCGGCAGTTCGCGCGACAGGATTTTCACTGTCTCGTAGATCGGGTTCAGGGTCTCGTGAATGTCCGACACCGGGCCCAGCTTGTCAAAATCGCCTTGGGTGGTGATGGTCGACAGGCGCGGGCCTTCGCCGGTGACAAACCACAGATCCGCGCCCAGCGCCTGGGGGATCAGCAGGATATCGGCAAAAAGGATCGCCGCGTCGAACCCGTATCGACGGATCGGCTGCAACGTGACCTCGGCCGCGAGCTCGGGGTTATAGCACAGAGACAGAAAATCCCCAGCCTGCGCCCGGGTGGCACGGTACTCCGGCAGGTAACGGCCCGCCTGACGCATCATCCAGATCGGCGGCACGTCCTGGGTTTCGCCTGCAAGGGCTTTCAGGATTTTCTTCTGCTCGCTCATGATCTGCCTCTTTTAATTTGATGCCCCTCCGAGGTCTGCTTTCAGCGGCAAATTGTCAAGGTGGAAGGCCGCGCGCTTGCCACGACAGAATGTCGCGATTATGGCTGTGGCCATGACATTGACCCTGCCCTCCCCCGCTTCGCCCCTCAAAATCGGCACCCGTGGTTCGCCTTTGGCGCTGGCGCAGGCCTATGAGACGCGCGCGCGGCTCAGCGCGGCGTTCAGCCTGCCGGAAGAGGCGTTCGAGATCGTGGTGATCCAGACCACGGGCGACAACCGCGCCATGATCGACGCCGACCGACCGCTCAAGGAAATCGGCAACAAGGGTCTGTTCACCAAGGAAATCGAAGAGGCCATGCTGGCCGGCACCATCGACATTGCGGTGCATTCGACCAAAGACATGCCGACAGTGCAGCCCGAGGGGCTGGTGATCGACTGTTTCCTGCCGCGCGAAGACGTGCGGGATGCCTTTGTGTCCCCGTCGTTCAAGGGCATTGCCGATCTGCCCGAAGGCGCGGTTGTGGGCTCGTCCTCTCTGCGCCGCCGGGCACAGCTACTCTATCGCCGCCCGGACCTGAAGGTCGTGGAATTCCGCGGCAATGTGCAGACCCGCCTGAAGAAACTGAACGATGGCGTCGCGCAATGCACCTTCCTGGCCATGGCAGGCCTCAGCCGTCTGGACATGTTGGATCAGGTGCCCGCGACGGCGGTAGAGGTCACCGACATGCTGCCTGCCGTTGCGCAGGGCGCCATATGCATTGAACGTCGGATCAGCGATGACCGCACAGGCGAGATGCTGGCCGCCATCCACCACGGTGAAACCGGCCAACGCCTGACCGCAGAACGCGCCTTCCTCGAGGCGCTGGATGGGTCCTGCGAAACCCCCATCGCAGGGCTGGCAGAGCTGACAGGTGGTCAGCTGCACCTGCGCGGCGAACTGCTGCGCCCGGACGGCTCCGAAGCGATCTCTGGCGCGCTGAGCGGTGCTGTGTCCGATGCGCGTGACATTGGTCAGTCCCTGGCAGCGCAGCTGCGCAATCAGGCTGGTCCGGGCTTTTTTGACTGGCATAGCTAAGCGCGCAACCGCCCAGCCCCGCCTGTATTTCGTCAGGCATCGTCAAAGTTGGACCCGCCTTCGCCTGCGGCGGGCGGAGCACTCCCGCCCCTTTTTCAGGAGGCAGAGCCTCCTTCAAAAGCGTTGGGCCAGGCAGGCCGCGCCGAAGGCGCGGCCTGCCTCCCGGCGATGCGCGTAGCGCAGCGCAAACCCTCTCTCCGGTCGCCAAATCACAGGGCTCGCGCCATGGCAAAAACCGCTATTGCGATGCCCAGCGCAGCCAAGCCTCTGGGTTGCCCGCAAAGACATTGATGTCAACGTCACCGGCAATCCCGGCCATCCGCCCGGTGCCCGTGTATTGCCAGAACAGCCAGTTTGCGCCGGGGTAGACCTCGCGCGGGTGACCTGCCACCGACCGCAGCCAGAACTGCGCGCCGCGCAGCCGCCCAATCCCGGTGTCCCGCCAGAAATCCACGGTTGTGTAAATCACTGGTGTCTTGCCATAGTGGCGTTCGATCAGATTGATAAACCGCTGCGCCTCGCGGCGCACCTGCGCCCCTTTTGGTCGCCGCTTGCAGGTTTTCGACTGATGGTTCCATTCCATATCGAGAACTGGCGGCAAAGCCCTGCTGTCGCGGGGCACATTGCGGATAAACCACCGCGCCTGCGCCTCGGGCGAGCGGCAGAAATAATAGTAGTGATAGGCCCCGCGCTTCACCCCCGCCCGGCGCGCCCCGCGCCAGTTGTCCCGGAACTTCGGGTCCAGCACATCCCCGCCTTCGGTGGCCTTGATATAGGCAAAACTGACGCCTTCGCGCCGAATACGCGACCAATCAATCGCGCCTTGCCAGCGCGACACGTCGATCCCATGCACCGGGTAATTGTGCGGGCGGCGCCCCTGCCAGTCATGCGGGTCGCTGTCACCAAACTTTGGATAAACCGCCAGCCGGGCCACCGATGCGGCGTTCGCGCTGGTCGAAGGTGGACCTGTATCCGGAGCAGATCCGGGACCAGATCCACAGGCCGCCAAGAGGAAAAGTGCCAAAGCAAACAGCCGCCGCATAAATTCTCCTGCTCGCAAAACAAAAGCTGCCCCGATTGGACCGGGACAGCCTGTCAAAAGCAAGGTCTCACAGCGTAAAATCAGCGCCTCGGCAGGTCCCGGCCAACCGCTCCGGCCAGAGGGATCACACCCATTTCGCCAAGGGCGGCAGGCTCATCAGAACCGCATTGGCATCATGGCCCGTTTCCAGACCAAACTTGGTGCCCCGGTCATAGACCAGATTGTATTCCGCATAGAGCCCACGGTGGATCAGCTGCGCGTCCTTGTCGGCGTCGTCACAGGGCTGGACCCGGCGTTTTTCGATCAGTGGCACATAGGCCGGCAGAAACGCGCGGCCAATGTCCTGCGTCAGGGCAAAATCCGCCGCCCAGTCACCGCTGTTGCGGTCATCCATAAAGATACCGCCAACGCCACGTGCCCGCCCCCGGTGCGGGATAAAGAAGTACTCATCGGCCCAGGCCTTCAGCTTGGGATAAAGGTCATCCCCATGCGGCGCCAGATGCGCCTCTTGGACGCCGTGAAAATGCGCCGTGTCCTCGGCGTATTCAATGCAAGGATTCAGGTCCGACCCACCGCCGAACCACCAGCCATGAGGCGTCCAGAACATCCGCGTGTTCATGTGCACCGCAGGCACATGCGGGTTGCGCATATGCGCCACCAAAGAAATGCCCGAGGCCCAGAAACGCGGGTCTTCTTTCATCCCCGGCAGGCCTTTGCGCGCGGCCATTGCCATCTGCGCACGTTCGCCCAGGGTGCCGTAGACCTCGGAAATATTGACGCCAACCTTTTCAAACACCCGGCCGCCGCGCATGACACTCATCAGGCCACCGCCTGCATCCGCGCCGCCCTCACCTTCGCGCGTGGTCTCAGTGACCTCGAACCGGCCCGGCGCCATATCGGCAAAGGGGCCTTCGCTGTGGTTGTCTTCCAGCGCCTCGAAGGCTGCAACGATCTGATCGCGCAGCGCGCGAAACCAGTCTGCAGCGCGGGCTTTTTCAGAGTGCATCTCTTGCGCGGGGCTTGTCATCGATCGTGTCCTTCAAACTCAGTGCACAGGAACGGTCACCGGGTCCAAAAGCGTGCGACCACCGTCCACTGTGATCACCTGACCGGTCAGAAAGGCCGACGCCTCAGAGGCCAGGAACAAGGCAGTTTCAGCCAATTCGGTGGGCGCCGCAATGCGACCAAGTGGCGTGTGCTGTTCAATGTCTTCGCGCAAGGGGCGGTTGCCCTTGAGCACCTCTTTCATCGACGCGCTCATCACCGAGCCAAAGGCGATTGAATTCACCCGGATGCGATGCGGCGCCAGAGCCACGGCCAGCGACCGGGTCATCTGATCCAGCGCGGCTGACGCCACGGAATAGGCCAGCAGATCCGGGTGCGTCCGGCGCGCCGAGATCGACGAAAGATTGATAATTGTGCCAACCTGTTCGCCCGCGTCTTCGCTGTCTTCGGACTGGCGGATCATGCGTTTGGCAACCTGCTGGCTGAGCCGCATGGCCGTCATCAGGTTCTGCTGCAACAGCTGTTCGACCGTTTCATCCTGCGGGTCCAGCGGGTCAGAGGTCACAACCTGCCGTGCCCCATTCACCAGAATGTCGATTTCGTCAAAGGCATCAATGGTCGCCGACAGAAGGTTCGCCACCGCCAGACGCTCGCGCATATCGCCCACAAAATAGCGGATATTGCTGTCCTCGGCCTGCTCGCCCAGTTCGGCCAGCAGCGCGGCCTCATCGGTATCCACAAACATCACATTGGCGCCCGCATTGGCCAGCTGGCGGCCAATCGCAAGGCCAATACCGCTGGCCGCACCGGTGACAATGGCGGTCTTGCCGCTGATGGAGAAACTCATCCTAGAAGCCCTCATGTGTTTTGTTCCGCCGCAAAACCGGCTGGCACCGAAGCGGACGTTACCCCGTATACTTCGGGTTTTGAACAAAATTAATGGTGCGCGACGCCCTAGCGTGCCCGTTTGGGACGTTCCGCCAGCAGAACCTTGAAACTGCGATCCCCTGCGACCTCGGTCACTTTGGCAAAAGCGCCATCCAGCGTTGCCTCGTAGGGCAGATGGCGGTTCGCCACCAGATACAGCCGGCCAGAGCCCACCAGAATGCGCGATGCATTGGTGATAAAGGCCTGACCCAGCGACGGCTCGGCGCTGCGGCCCGAATGGAATGGCGGGTTCATGATCACCGTATCGATGCTGGATTTCGCCCCCCAGTCGCGGGCATCCGCCCAGTGGAAGGACGCGCGTTCGTCGGTCACGTTCTGACGCGCGCAGATCAGCGCCACATGGTTGGCCTCCACCAGATCCAGCGATTTCACACCGGCACGTTCAAAAGCCGCCGCCGACAGATACCCCCAACCGGCGCCCAGATCCGCGACCCGTGCGCCCAGCTTTTCTGGCAGTGCCGCCGCCAGCATCCGCGAGGCCGGATCGACCCCATCGGCCGAGAACACACCAGGCGCGGTGACGAACCCTTCGACAGGGGCCCGCTCTCCGGGCAGCCAATCGGCAAGATCCAGCCCGGCCTCGATCCAGAACGCCTTGCCATGCGCTTTGGAAATCGCCGCCGACGGTGTTGTGCGCTTTTTCAGCTCTTTCAACAGAGAATCAATGCCCTCGGTCTTGGCCCCATCCAAGAGCAGCTGACCATCGGTCACTGCCGCCGCTTCGGCCACACGTTGGCGGCATTCCGCCTTGGCACGCGTGGCAAAAACCACCGCCGCCGCAAAGCGTTCATCGGCAGGAATTTCAGCGGCCACAGCAAAACCCTGCGCGGCCCAGCCGTCATGGTCCGGCTTCAGCGGCTGTACCACCAGCACACGGTCACGCGGCAGGGCAGACAGGTCATGCGCAGCGGTGGCCTGCATCACCAGAACGCGGCCTTCTTCGGGCACAACAAAGCCCTGCGCCTCTACCGCGAGGGTCAGACGAATAGACATGGGGAAGTCCTTTCTTCGCCAGTGCGCCGCGCGCCTGGCAGATTAACCGCTTGAGGTTACTCTTCTTTTTCCATGGTGCATTGCAGCGGATGCTGGTGGCGACGGGCATAATCCATCACCTGTGCGACCTTGGTTTCCGCGACCTCATGGCTGAACACGCCAACCACAGCAAGGCCCTTTTTATGGACCGTCAGCATGATTTCAAAGGCCTGCGCATGGGTCATGCCAAAGAAGCGTTCCAGCACAATGACCACAAATTCCATCGGGGTGTAGTCATCATTCAGAAGCAGCACCTTATAGCGCGGCGGGCGCTGGGTGCGCGGACGCGTCTTGGTCAAAAGACCCAGATCGTTTTCGTCATCTGTATTGTCCGACATCATCACAGGCTGCTGCATCGCTTCTCGTATTCCGGTCATACATGGAAATTCAACACCGGCTTATATAGGCTTTCGGTGCATAAGGAAAAGAGATTGAGAACACTATAATGGCAAGACAGATCACGACAGTGGGTTTTGACGCAGATGATACGCTCTGGCACAACGAGCGTTTCTTTCGCATGACGCAGGACCGTTTTGCCGAATTGATGATGGATCACACGCCCGAACATCTGGGGCGCGAGGAACTGGACCGGCTGCTTCTGGACGCGGAAAAACGCAATCTGGGCCGCTATGGCTATGGCGTCAAAGGCTTCACGCTGTCGATGATCGAGACCGCGATTGATGTCTCGGGCCATGATGTGCCGACCACCGTGATCAAGGAACTGCTGGTCGCGGGTCAGATGATGCTGTCCTATCCGATCGAACTGCTGCCCCACGCCCGCAACGCAGTTGAGGCGCTGGCGGGTCAATACAAACTGGTGCTGATCACCAAAGGCGATTTGCTGGATCAGGAACGGAAACTGGCACAATCCGGCCTTGGCGACCTGTTTGATGCGGTCGAGATCGTGTCAGAGAAGACGCCCGAAGTTTATACAGACATTTTCAACCGCCACGGCGATGGCGCGGCCCACGCCATGATGGCCGGGAACTCCATGCGGTCCGATGTGGTGCCTGTTGTCGAGGCCGGCGGCTGGGGCACCTATGTCCCGCACGGTTTGGTCTGGGAGGTCGAACACGCCGAACCGCCCACCGACAGCCCCCGCTACCATGAAATCGCCGATCTCAGCGCCCTGCCCGCCCTTCTGGACCAACTGGACTGAACCGCCCATGCCCCAAGCTGAACTGTACTACAGCCAAGACCTCGCCCTCGATGCCCCTGCGCTGCTGCGGGATATTGAGGCGATCATTCACACCCACGACCCCTCGTCCGGGGCCTGCAAAGGGCGGGCCTTTGCGGTGGCAGACACCCATCATCGCCACGTCCTGTTGCAGATTGCATTGCTGGAGAAAGCGCATCGCACCCCCGCCTTCCTGCAAGCGCTGCAGGACAAATTGGCCCACAGAATCGCGCAGGGCCTGCCGTCGCCCACCGCGCTCGGCGTGGAGCTGCGGTTTCTGTCGCCCCATTACCTGACCATCGAGGTTTAACCGTAAAATCGCGCGACCTTTGAGCAGCCCAAGCGTTGCAGGAAGGTCGCGCGCGCAAGTTTTTTCCTAACGAAGGCTTAACGAAACCGAGATGTGGTGGGCACCCAGGAACGCCCCGCAAAATATGGACAAATCTCGGATTGGATTTAATTTTCAGCGAACGCTCAATTGTTTATTCCTTGACCAAGCTGTGTTAGCCTCTTTGCAACCACAAAGAGTCAGTCGAAAAATCGACGACACGAGGCAGACATGGCAAAGATCGCGCAGGGTTCCCACAGCCGGAGTCCGGACACCTTTATTGGTCCCCGAAACATGGCAGTCGCCATGCGGAGGTCAGGTGCGGCGCTTTTGTTGGGTCTGACCCTGCTGGTCGCCGCCCTGACACCGTCCTTTTCGATCGCCGCGCCCTATGCGGCCATGGTGATGGATGCGCGCACCGGTAAGGTGCTGCATTCCCGCAATGCCGACACCCGGCTTCACCCGGCCTCTCTGACCAAGATGATGACGCTTTATATTGCGTTCGAGGCGGTGCGGAACGGCGAAATCTCGCTCGACAAGAAAATCACCATCAGCCGCAATGCCGCGGCTGAGCCGCCGTCTGAGCTGGGCCTGCGGACAGGGCAGAAAATCGCTCTGCGCTACTTGCTGCGCGCCGCTGCGGTGAAATCCGCCAATGACGCGGCCACCGCAATTGGTGAGGCGATCTCCGGCTCGGAAGCTGCCTTTGCGCGTCGCATGACCCGTACCGCCAAATCGCTGGGCATGACCCGCACGACGTTTAAGAACGCGCATGGCCTGACCGCCAAGGGCCACCAGTCCACCGCCCGCGACATGACCATTCTCGGACGCCATATCCTCTATGATTACCCCGAGTACTATAATCTGTTCTCCCGCACCTCGACCGATGCGGGGCTGAAGGTGGTCTACAACACCAACCGCCGTCTACTGGGCAGCTACCGGGGCGCAGATGGCATCAAAACCGGCTATACCCGCGCGGCGGGCTACAACCTCGTGGCCTCGGCCAAGCGCGGCAATGAACGCATTATTGCCACCGTCTTTGGCGGCAAATCCACGCCTTCTCGCAATGCCAAAGTGGCCGAGCTTCTGGACCTCGGCTTCCGCCGCGCGCCCTCCTACGCCAAGCTGCGCAAACCGGCCCTGCCGCGCTACACCGGCAACAAGGACCTTCAGGTCGCGGCCGCCGATCCAAAGCCGAAGCTGCAAACCGGTCCGCTCAAGACCACCATCCGCCCACGCATGCGCCCGTCGTCGCTGCTGGTGGCTGCAGCCCAGCCTGCGCCACAGGATCCGGAACTGCAAAACAGCATCAACAGCCTGCTGGCCGAAGTGTCAGCTGACACCTCAGCGGAAGACGCAACCGAAATTGAACAGCTGTCGGTGTCGGCACAGGACATCACCGCCCCCGACAGCGCGCCGCGTCCGATCATTGACCTGCGTCCGCGCCGCGAAACCGCTGTTGCCACAGCAGTTGCCGCAGCTCAGGAGGGCACCGCAGCCGCAGACACCGCTGTGAGCGCCGCTGCACAGACCCCTGCGGTTCTGGCCCGTTACAGCGGCCCCCGCCCGCGTATGCGCCCGACAGATCTGGCAACCCGCACCGCCGAAGTCGCGCCCGAGGAACCCGTTCTGGTGACCCGGATTTCCACATCCGGTGGCCGCTATTGGGGCATCAATGTGGGCCGCTATGCCAGCCGCTATCAGGCCGAAAAGGTGCTGCTGCGCACTGCCCTGTCTGAAATGGAAACGCTGGACGGATCCCTGCGCAAAGTGGTGCAGAGCCCGCGTGGCTTTGATGCTCATTTCCTGGGAATGACCCAGGAAGGGGCTGAAAGCGCCTGCAGCCGCCTGCGCGCACGCAATGTCTCCTGCGATACGCTTGGGCCTTCTTGATCCCGGCGCGCCGCATTCCACGACACAGCCACAAACGCGACCGCGCCGCGCCAAAGCGCGGCGCCGGGCCCAACAGCCAAGGCTGAATTTGCAATTCAGATGAAGGCGGCGGGAGCGCCCCGCCTGCCCGCGCCCGTCAGGGGCGCGGATGGTCGTCCCATTCGTCACTCAGGATGCGGCGGGCATCGCCATCGGGATCCTCATACTGATTGCTGCGCAGGGTATAGACAAACCCCCACAGTCCCAGCCCCCCCAGGACCAGTGAAATCGGGATCAAATAAGAAATAACCGACATCAAGCCCCTCCTAGCGCAGTCGCAGCGCGTTCAAAGACACGGTGATCGACGAGGTGGACATTGCCAGTGCCGCGATCAGCGGTGTCGCCAGACCAGCCACCGCAAGCGGCACAGCAATCACATTGTACAGCGTCGCAATCCGGAAGTTCTCGCGAATGCGGCGGGTCGCTTTCTGCGCCACCCCACAGGCCGCATGGATCGGGGTCAGATCACGCCCCAACAGAACAATATCAGAGGCCACCCGTGCCGCGTCCAACGCAGACGCAGGCGAGATTGACACATGCGCCGCAGCGAGCGCGGCAGTGTCATTCAACCCATCGCCCACCATCAGCACCTTGTGACCAGCCTCCGACAGGGCCTGAACACGGGCGGATTTGTCCTGCGGCACGGCCTCTGCCTGCCAGTCGGTCAGGCCCAGACGTTCTGCCAGATCCTGAACTGCCGGTGCGCTGTCGCCCGAGATCAGCAGAACGGACTTTCCCGACGCCTTCAGTGCCGCAACGGTCTCTGCCGCGCCGGGGCGCAACGCATCAACAAAGCCAAAGCCACGCGGCGCACCCGATCCCAGATCCAGCCAGGTCATGGTCTGACGGCTGATCGGCGCGCCCAGCCAGCTTGCCCGCCCCAAACGCACGCGATGCCCCTGCCAGTGTCCCTCAACACCAAATCCCGGAACCTCGCGCAGGTCCGCGACCGCAGCAGGTGCCACATTCGCGGCGCGCGCGGCCTTGGCAATCGCCTGCGCCAACGGGTGGGCAGAGCCTGCGGCCAGCGCCGCCGCCACCGCCAGATCCTGTTCAGGGATCTGGTCCAGATTGACCAGCTCAGGCTGGCCCTCGGTCAGGGTGCCGGTTTTATCAAACACAACCGTGTCGACCTCTGCCAGACGCTCCAGCGCGGTGGCGTGTTTCACCAGAAGCCCCGCCCGGAACAAGCGCCCGGACGCGGCCGTGGTCACCGCAGGCACCGCCAGCCCCAGCGCGCAGGGGCAGGTGATAATCAGCACCGCCGCCGCAATGTTCAACGCCGTGCGCATATCAAAAGTGAACAGATACCAGCCCAGAAACGCCAGCGCCGACAGGATGTGGACCCCGGGCGCATAGAGCTTTGCCGCCCGATCGGCGAGCGAGGTATAGCGCGACCGCCCGGACTCTGCGATGGCCACAAGATCCGCCAGCCGATGGAGCGAGGTCTCCTCGCCCACGGCGGTGGCCCGCAGGGTCAGCGGGCCGGTCAGGTTCACTTCACCCGCCGAAACCACATCCCCCGGGGCTGTGGCAACCGGCAGGGTCTCTCCGGTCAGCAGGGACCGGTCCAGCTCGGAATGTCCCGACACAACCTCCCCATCCACCGGCATCCGCCCGCCGGGGCGCACCAACACCATGTCGCCTTCGCGCAGGTCAGACACGGCGACCTCTTCTTCCACACCGTCACGCAGACGCAGGGCACGGGGCACCTCCAGCGCGGTCAGCTCTTCCGCGGCAGATCGGGCCACCGCCCGCGTGCGATGGTCCAGATACCGCCCTGCAAGCAGGAAGAAGGTCAGCGTCAGCGCTGCATCGAAATAAGCGTGTTCGCCCGACAGCGTGGTTTCCCACAGCGATGTGACCAGCGCCAGCACCAGCGCCAGCACAATCGGCACATCCATATTCAGCCGCCGCACCCGCAGCGCCGACCAGGCGTTTTTGAAAAACGGCTGCGCCGCATAGAGGATCGCCGGAAAGGTGATCGCCGCCGAAATCCAATGGAACATATCGCGCGTCGCATCCGTCGCCCCGGACCAGACCGAGATCGACAAGAGCATGACGTTCATCGAGGCAAACCCCGCCACCGCCAGCCGCAACAACAGATCACGGCCCGCCTTGTCGGCTTCGGTTGCGCTCAGCGCGGTGAGGTCCAGCTCATGCGCCTCATAGCCAAGGCCCTCGCAGACCGGGATCAGATCGGCAGCGCGCATCTCGGGCTCGGCCTCGATCAGGGCGCGCTTCAGGGTCAGGTTCACCCGCGCATCGCGCACGCCGGGCACGGCATTCAACCCACGCTCCACTGCCGAAATACAGGCCTGACAGTGGATGGTTGGCAGGGAAATCGCCAAGCGCGCCTCGGTTGGGGCGTCCTTGACGGGTTCGGTCGGACCTGCCGCGCAGCCCGGACAGACCGCAGTTTGGTGGCGCAGATAATCAGGATCGACGGCAGTCATGGCTTAGCCTCTCACGTGCAGCTCAATGCGCTGCTGGAATTCGGTGCCATCTTCAGAGACCGCGCGCAGGCGCAGGACCCATTTGCCGGGGCTCAGATCCACCGGCATCACATGCGCCGTGCCGTCAAAAGTGAAGTCCACCGCGCGGTCGTCCTGCACATGGGTCGACCGGCCCAGCACCGCCTGCAGGGTCGCAGGCTGCACCGGGCTGCCCCCTGCGTCGCGGATATTGAGGCGCAATTCGCCCCCTTCCACCACAGCCGACACATCCCAGCCCAACGCCAGCTGCGCGTCGCGGCGGGTGTCGAACTCCTGACTGGCAACGTAAGAATTCTTGACGTTAAGCCCCGGAAAGGTCCGCACCGCATTCACCGCCAGCGAGATATTGACCGCGATAATGACCCCAAAAGCGCCCACGCAGACCGCCAGCATATGCCAGCCGGTGAATTCGCGGGGCTTGCGTCCGGTGTGTTCAGCACTCTGATCAGCCATGGGTCAGTTCCCCCGTCCATTAAAGGTGGTGTCGCGGTGCGCGCGCTCTCCATTGATAACATCTTCGGCCCAGATCCGCAGGTCTGTGGCCTCTGCCTCGGCAGCAGCACTGTCTTTGGGTGCCACAATATAGACCCGCTGCAGCAGCGCCGTGTCGGCCGGAACGGTGACCGCAGTGCCATCCTGACCCTCCAGCCGCAGATCCAGCCCATCGGCCTTGCCCAAGCTCAGCTCAAACGGGCGCGCCTCCCCATGTTTGTTGCGCAGGCGCACATCATAGGTATTGCGGATCGCGCCATCGGACAATGTGACAAATGTGGGGTTGCGCACCGGTGCCACGGTCAGGTCGATGTCCGACCGAATGAACAGCGCAAACACCAGCGCCAGACCGACGCCGCCCCAAAGCACGGTATAAACCATCGTCCGCAGGCGGAAGACATGCTGCCAGATCGGGCGTGGCGGCTGGCCTTCGCGCTCGCGCGGCTCGTCCGACAGCGCCATATAGTCGATCAGACCGCGGGGTTTGCCAACCTTGTCCATAATGTCGTCGCAGGCATCAATGCACAGTGCGCAGGTGATGCATTCCATCTGCTGGCCGTCGCGAATGTCGATGCCCATGGGGCAGACGTTGACGCAGGCCATACAGTCGATGCAGTCCCCCATCGTTTTGGCTTCCTCGGATTTGCGATGTTTGCCGCGCGGCTCTCCACGCCAGGGGCGGTAGCCGACGGTCAGCGTGTCCTCGTCCATCATCGCCGCCTGAATGCGCGGCCAGGGGCAGGCATAGATACAGATCTGCTCGCGGGCAAACCCACCAAAAAAGAAGGTGGTGAAAGTCAGGATCGCCATTGTCGTATAGGCGACAGGATGCGCTTGGCCTGTGACCAGATCCACCGCCAGCGTCGGCGCATCGGCAAAATAGAACACCCAAGCCCCCCCGGTGGCGAGGCCGATCAGCAGCCAAGCCACCCATTTGGTCACCCGCAGACGGGCCTTGCGCAGGTCCCATTTGGCTTGCCGGTGCAAACGCAGGCGGGCGTTCCGGTCGCCTTCAATCCAGCGCTCCACCAGAATGAACAAATCCGTCCAGACAGTCTGCGGACAGGCATAGCCGCACCAGACCCGCCCCAGCGCAGAGGTAAACAGAAACAGGCCCAGCCCTGCCATGATCAAAAGGCCCGCAACGAAATAGAACTCATGCGGCCAGATCTCGATCCAGAAGAAGTAAAACCGCCGCCCGGCCAGATCCAACAGAACCGCCTGATCCGGCAATTCCGGCCCCCGGTCCCAGCGGATCCAAGGGGTCAGGTAATAAATCCCAAGCGTCACCGCGAGGATGACCCATTTCAGATTGCGGAACTTGCCGCTGACCCGTCGGGGAAAGATCGGTTCACGGGCAGCATAGAGGCTGGGGACTTGTTGGGAATCGCTCACGGAGGCTCTCCGGTCTGGCTATTGGCTCAGCTTGCTTGTCCCAGAAGCACGCGGCCAGAACTTTGACGTGGATCAAAAATGGGTATCGTACTTGGATGTTTTCATCGGTCGTTTTGTCGCGTCCTTCAAAAAACATGCTTTTGACCCACAGCATTTCCCTGCGCTAGGCTGGGGGTGACTGCGGAAGGGAGGAGCCGCCATCGCCGACGCCAGCAAACCGGACCCGTTAGACCGAAAATCCCTGAACGCCGCCGAGATCGGGGCGCTGGCCCATTTGTACCGGGCCGAGGTTTACCGTTCGACCATCTGGCGCACGCGGCTTGACACAACCACCAACTGGTCCGTGGTCACGCTGGGCGTGGCGCTGTCGATTTCCTTCTCGTCCCCCGATGCCTCCCCCCTGCCCTTGGTGTTGGTGGGGGTTTTGATCATCTTCTTTCTGATGCTCGAGGCGCGGCGTTACAGGTACTTCAACGTCTGGCGTGCCCGCGCCCGATGGATGGAAACCCATTTCTACGCGCCGATGCTGGATGATGGCGATCTGCATCTGGAGGAGAACTGGCAGAAAGTGCTGGCCGGGGACTATCGTAAACCGGGCTATCACGTGTCGTTCCTCACCGCGATCGGGCGACGCATCCGGCGCAATTACCTATGGATCCTGCTGATCCAATCCGCCGCCTATGCAGGCAAGGTCATGGTGCATCCGGGTCCGATCTCGCATTGGAGTGACGTGATCACCCGATCAGATGTCGGCCCCATTCCGGGCGAGGTCATGATTGGCCTTGGCGCAGCCTATGTGATCAGCTGGACCGGCCTCGCCATCTGGAGCGAAATCCATGACGGCAACCGCGCCATCGACCATGGCTCTGACACGTCAATGGGTTAGCGTTTTTGGAAAAAACGCCGGTCTCTCAGGAAACGCGCGAACACTCGAAAGACCGGCGCCAGAGGAACGGCAGGTATTGGGCCATCCCTAGTGGAGGTAGACCCCTCATGGGAAAGGGGCCAACGTGCAGCCCCAATGTGCCACCACCACCACTTGCAGACTTTGACCTCGATCAACCAAATGGCGCAAAATGCAAAAAGCCGCCCGGTTGGGCGGCTTTCTTTGGGTCTGCCTCAGCGCACTTATTCACCGCCACCCAGCTGGTGCACATAGGCGGTGACCGCGCGGATCTCGGCCTCGGTCAGGCGGCTGTCCCAATTGGGCATGACGCCATAGCGCGAATTGGTCACGGTCTCTTTCAGGCTGGCGTAGTCCCCACCATAGAGCCAGATCGCATCCGCCAAGTTCGGCGCCCCCTGGTCGCGGTCGCCCAGCGCAGTGTCGCCGTGACAAGACGCGCAGTTGTCGGCAAAGACCTCAGCCCCTACGGTGACAAGCGTTGCATCCTCTGGGGTGCCGGACAGCGACATGACATAGTTCACAACCGCGTCGATCTCGCCTTTTTCCAACAGCTCATCGCGGCCAAAAGCGGGCATCTCGGAATAGCGCGCATCGTCGCTTTCCTCATTGCGGATGCCATAAGACACGGTGGCGTGGATGTCCTCGACAGAGCCACCCCAGAGCCAGTCATCGTCCAGAAGGTTCGGATAGCCAACAGCCCCCGCCGCACCAGAGCCATGGCACTGCGCACACCAGGTTTTAAACACCGCCCCCCCCGCAGAGACCGCATAGCGGTTCAGCTCTGGGTCGCTGGTGAGGGCCGCAAGCTCCATTTGCTCCAGCTTGGCATTGATCGGGCCATTGGCCTCTTCCACAGCGGCGATCTCTGCCGCGACATCGGCACGCGACGACCAGCCCATCAGACCTGCGGTGGCCGAATTGACCAGCGGCCAGGCCGGGTAGGCAATGGTATAGATCACGCCCCAGATGATGGTGGCATAGAAGGTCCATAGCCACCACCGCGGCATTGGGTTGTCAAACTCTTCGATCCCGTCCCACTGGTGGCCAGTGGTATTTGGATCGCCTTTGAATTTATCGACAGGTTTGGTCATCGCTCAGACCTCCGTCTCTTGGGCCGCAGGCTTATCAGCATTGCGGAAGGGGATATTGGCGCTGTCTTGATGTTCCGCGCGGCTGCCGGGGCGAAAGACCCAGAACACAACGCCCATGAAGAAGGTGAACAGGAACAAAAGCATCCAGCTGTCTGCGAATTCCCGAAGCAGGGTATAGGTTTCCATGGTTCCCTCCCTCAGCGGCTTGCATCAGGCGTGAAGGTCGAGAAATCGACCAGCGTGCCCAGCATTTGCAGGTAAGCGATCAGCGCATCGGCCTCGGACACGCCCGGCTGGCCATCAAAGTTGCGCACATTGATGTCCTCGCCGTAGCGCTCCAGCAGCCCGTCATAGTCGCTGTCGGGATCCGCCTGCGCGCGGAAGTCCCGCTGCGCTTCCTTGATCATGTCCTCGGTGTAAGGCACACCAACCAGCGCATTGGTGGCCATAATGTCACCGATGTATTCGCCTTCCAGCAGGGTGCGTTCAAGGAAGCCATATTTCGGCATCACCGATTCCGGCACCACGGCCTGCGGGTTGCGCAGGTGGTCCACATGCCACTCGTCCGAATACCGCCCGCCCAGACGGGCCAGATCCGGCCCGGTGCGTTTGGACCCCCACTGGAACGGGTGGTCATACATGGATTCTGCCGCCAGCGAATAATGCCCGTAGCGTTCTTCTTCGTCGCGCATGGGGCGGATCATCTGGCTGTGGCAGACATAGCAGCCTTCGCGGATGTAGATCTCGCGCCCCGCCATCTCGAGAGGGGTGTAGGGCCGCATGCCCTCCACCTTCTCGATGGTGTTCTCCAGATAGAACAGCGGGGTGATCTGCACCAGGCCACCAATGGTGACAACAAGGAAGGAACAGATCAGCAGAAGCGTCGCGTTCGTCTCTAGGATTTTATGTTTGTCGAGAATTGCCATTGCTCATCCCTCCTTATTCAGCCGGGACTGCGACAGAGAGGCTGGCCTCGCGGGCCGGGGCCTTCCGGACAGTCATCCAGAGGTTCACGCACATGATGATGGAGCCCGCGAGGAACATGACCCCGCCCAGACCGCGCACCACATACATCGGGAATTTCGCAGCCACGGTGTCGGCGAAAGAGTTCACAAGGAAACCGTTCGCATCCACTTCACGCCACATCAGGCCTTCCATAATGCCGGTCACCCACATGGAGGCGGCGTAAAGGACGATCCCAATGGTGGCGAGCCAGAAGTGCCAGCTGACCATGGACAGCGAATACAGACGCTCGCGTTTCCACAGCACCGGAACCAGATAGTAGAGCGCCCCAAAGGTGATCATACCGTTCCAACCCAGCGCACCAGAGTGCACGTGACCAATGGTCCAGTCGGTGTAGTGCGACAGAGAGTTCACCGCGCGGATCGACATCATCGGGCCCTCAAAGGTGGACATGCCGTAGAAGCCAACCGAGATCACCAGCATCCGCAGAACCGGGTCGGTGCGCAGCTTGTCCCAGGCGCCAGACAGCGTCATCAGACCGTTGATCATGCCACCCCAGCTGGGCATCCACAGCACGATCGAGAACACCATGCCAAGGGTCGAGGCCCAGTCCGGCAGCGCGGTGTAATGCAGGTGGTGCGGACCGGCCCAGATGTACAGGAAGATCAGCGCCCAGAAGTGGATGATCGACAGTTTGTACGAAAACACCGGACGTTCGGCCTGCTTGGGGATGAAGTAATACATCATGCCCAGGAAGCCCGCCGTCAGGAAGAAGCCCACAGCGTTGTGGCCATACCACCACTGCACCATCGCGTCCTGAACACCGGACCAGACGATCACGGATTTGCTGCCCCAGATCGACACCGGAATGGTCAGGTTATTGACCAGATGCAGCATCGCAACGGTCACGATAAACGCCAGGAAGAACCAGTTCGCCACATAGATATGGCGCTCCTTGCGGTTGATAATGGTGCCTAGGAACACCGCCAAATAGGCCACCCAGACCACGGTCAGCCACAGGTCCACATACCATTCAGGTTCCGCATATTCTTTCGATTGGGTGCCGCCCAGCAGATAGCCGGTCGCCGCCAGCACGATGAACAGCTGATAGCCCCAGAACACAAACCACGCGAGGTTGCCGCCCCACAGGCGCGCCGCCGAGGTGCGCTGCACAATGTAGAACGAGGTCGCAATCAGCGCGTTGCCGCCAAAGGCAAAGATCACCGCCGATGTATGCAACGGCCGCAGACGCCCAAAGTTGGCAAAACCCTCCGCCCAGTCAAAGTTCAGAACCGGGAAGGCCAGTTGAAACGCAATAAAGGTCCCCGCCAGAAACCCAACCACGCCCCAGAAGGCCGTCGCAATGACGCCTGCCCGAATGACGCTGTCAAAGTATTCACCGGGATTGTAAACACCGACGGGCTCTGGCTCATCAGTGTTGCGAAGGGTGTAGAGAAACAACCCGCCAGCCACGACCATCAACAGGATGGCATGGACCTGATAGGCCAGATCTCGCCCGTAGTTTGCCGCAATCGCCATGAAGACGGTGATTACGCCAAGCACGATTAGCTTGATATAATTAGACATTTCATGCCCCTTTGAGAAGTTTCGAAGAACCTCTTGCGAAGTTTGGCGCCGACGGAAAATGCGTTTGGGGCGCAGGCCCGCCGGACGTAGTGATCCGAGGCGGTTCTAAATCACGCAACTTCAACGCACCTTGATCTGCATCAAGACACCACTCTGGCCAGAGCGGCATAAAGGGGATGGAAACACGCACCTTCGCCGCAGAGCCTGCGGCATGTTCAGCGGGCTCCGATCCTGACGGAGCCCTTTTGCAGGAAAGGTCCAGACCCATGACCTACAAGACAATTTTGGCCACGCGCACAGCGCCGGATCAGAATCACACGGCCCTGGCACAGGCCGAAGCCATTGCCGCCAAGGCAGGCGGGCATCTGGATGTGCTGTGCATCGGCATCGACCACACCCGCACCGCCTATTACGATTCGACCGCCTCGGCGATCACGGTGCAGCACGCGATGGAGCAAGCGCAGTCGGTGGCCAAATCCCTGCGTGCAGAAACCAACGCGCAGCTGAAAACCTCGCAGGTGCCCTTTGCCGTAGAGGCCACCGTGGCCCGCAGCGAAGAAATCGGCCGCCTTGTGGGCCACCATGCCCGCTATGCCGACCTGATGGTGGCGGGCCTGCCCTATGGCCCCGGCGCTAACCCGGAAGACGAATCCATTGTAGAAGCCGCCCTGTTCGACGCCCGCGTCCCCGTTCTGGCGCTGCCCACTGGCACCACGCTAGAGCCCCCGCGTCAGGTGGTTGTGGCCTGGGACGAAAGCATCGAAGCACTGACCGCCGCGAAGAAAGCGCTGCCGCTGCTGCAACAGGCGGATCTGGTGCGGATTGTGGTTGTCGACCCGCCGCGTCATGGGCCGGAACGCTCTGACCCCGGCGGGCGGCTCTGCCAGCTCTTGGTGCGTCACGGCATCTCTTGCGAGATCGACATCCTGTCGCGCACGTTGCCACGGATCTCGGATGTGCTCTTGCGCCATGTACAAGACTGCGACGCCAACCTTCTGGTCATGGGCGCCTATGGGCATTCCCGCTTCCGCGAGGCAATTCTGGGCGGCACCACGCGGTCGATGCTGGAACACGCCACCCTGCCGGTGTTCTTGGCGCATTAACACCCCAGAACGGGCAATCGCATTGCGGGCGCGGCCTTTCGGGGCAGCGCCCGTTTTTGTACGCAATCCAAACACCAAAGCGCCCTCACCTGCACGCCCAGCTTTCAACTTTCGGAATATAGCGGCACAAAATCGCCGCGCCCGGTTGATTTCCGATTGTTTTAATCAGATATAAGCGGAGCACAACAAACCAGAATCATCAGAATACGACGCCTCCCATGATTATCTGCCACTGCACCCGCATCTCTGATCACGACATCAATGCCGCGATCGATTGGATGCGCACCGCTGACCCAGAAGTCATTATAACTCCGGGGAAAATTTACCACGCGCTTGGCAAGAAGGCTGACTGTGGTGGGTGCATGTCCCTGTTCCTCGACACAATGCGCGCCAATGATAAGCTGAGCGTACCGGCGCAGCTGCGCAACCTGCGCGCTGGCCGAACTGTGTCAGGGAGTGAGGAGGCACCCCATGAAGGGCGACCCGAAGGTTATCGACTATCTCAATAAAGCGCTGCGCCACGAACTGACGGCGGTCAGCCAGTTCTGGCTACATTACCGGCTTCAGGATGACTGGGGTCTGGGCTCCATGGCAAAGAAAAGCCGGGAGGAAAGTATTGAGGAGATGGAACACGCCGACAAGCTGATCGAGCGTATTATCTTTCTCGAAGGCCATCCCAACCTGCAAACCCTTGCGCCGCTGCGCATCGGTGAAACCCCCAAAGAGTGCATGGAATGCGACCTCAAGGCCGAATACGAGGCGCAGGCGCTCTATAAAGAAGCCCGCGACGTGTGCAAAGACGCGGGCGATTACGTGTCCATGTCCCTGTTTGAGCAACTTCTGAAGGATGAGGAAGGCCATATCGACTTCCTTGAAACGCAGATTGAACTGCATGATCGCATTGGCGCGGAAAACTATGCGCAGCTGAATGCGACCAAAATGGAAGACATCGAAGGCTAACCCGAACCGGGCGGCGTCAGACGAGGAACCCACCGTCGCTGTCGTCGCCCGCTTCTTCCATCAGGCGCTGCATATCGGGCACCGTCACATGGCGTTTGCCCTGCAGCACGATCACACCGTCCTTTTTGAGCGCAGAAATCTGGCGGCTCACGGTTTCCAGCGTCAGACCCAGATAATCCGCCATCGCCTCGCGGGTGAGTTTCAGGTCAAAGACCATTTCGCCTTTGACCGTTTCCTTATGCAGGGACGCTTCGCGACGGGCGATAATGGCGAGCAAGCTGGCGATCTTTTCGCGTGCGGTTTTGCGCCCCAGAACCAGCATCCATTCCCGCGCCGCGTCCAGTTCATCAAGGGTCATTTCCAGCAGACGCTGCGCAATATGCGGCGTCTCGACCATCATGTCCTCGAACGGCTTTTTGCGGAAACAGCACATGACCAGTTCGGTCGTCGCCACAACATTGTAAGCCGCCGTATCGCGCCCCGGCCGGCCGACAAAATCAGACGGCAGCAGCAGCCCCACCATCTGGGTGCGGCCGTCTTCCATGGTCTGGGTCAGGGTCGCGATCCCCGACACCACAGAGCCCACAAAGCTCATGGCATCGCCGGACCAGATCACCGGCTGCCCGGCCTCAAAGGTGCGATAGTATTTGATGTGATCCAGCGTCTCGAGCTCATCCGTGTTGCACTTCGCACAGACCGCGCGGTGGCGGATCGGGCAATCGGCACATTGTACAGCTTGCAGTTGTGGCGCGCTCATCTGGACCTCGATTGATCTGCATCAAAGCGATGCGTAGGATTTCACTTATCCTATGCGCATGACACAGGATTCACAATTGGCCAAACTCGGCCTTTTCGACGCCAAAGTGCCGCGGTACACAAGCTATCCCACTGCGCCCCACTTCCGAAACGATGTGGACGCAGGGCGCTTTGGTACGTGGATTAGCCAGATTCCGGCGGGGAGTGAAATCTCTCTTTACGTGCATGTGCCCTTCTGTCGCAGGCTCTGCTGGTTCTGCGCCTGCCGCACGCAGGGCACCCAGACGCTGTCCCCTGTGCAGGCCTATGTGGATCTTCTGAAAGAAGAAATCGCGCTGTTTGCACGGCATTTGCCCAGTGGCGTCACCCTGTCGCGGCTGCATTGGGGCGGTGGCACGCCAACGCTTCTGTCGCCTGACATGATGCGGGATTTGGCAGAGGCCATCTTTGCCGTGACCCCAATGGCCAAGGGCGCAGAGTTCTCGGTTGAAATCGACCCGATGGAAATCGACGCGCCGCGCATGGATGTGTTGGCGGCCTTGGGTATGAACCGCGCCTCTCTTGGGGTGCAGGACTTTGACCCGCAAATTCAGGACACTATTGGCCGCATCCAACCCTATGAGGACACCCGCCGGGTGGTCGACGGTCTGCGCGCGCGGGGCATTGCCAGCCTGAACGCCGATATCCTGTATGGGCTGCCGCATCAGACCCGCGAACGGCTGACGGAAAGTGTGCAAAAGCTGCTGAGCCTGTCGCCCGATCGTGTCGCCCTTTATGGCTATGCCCATGTGCCGTGGATGGCGCGGCGTCAGACCATGATCCCGACCGAGGCCCTGCCCACACCGCAAGCGCGTCTGGGTCTGTTTGACACCGCCCGGCGGCTGTTTACCTGGGACGGCTACCGCGAGATCGGCATTGACCATTTCGCCCTCCCCGATGACAGCATGGCGATCGCGCAACGCACCGGGCAGCTGCGGCGCAATTTTCAGGGCTATACGGTGGACCCCAGCCCGGTTTTGGTCGGGCTGGGGGCCTCGTCGATTTCACGCTTCCCGCAGGGTTATGCACAGAATGACCCCTCGACATCCGCCCACACTGCGGCGATCCGGGCGGGTCGGTTTTCGACCAAACGCGGGCATCAGTTTATGGGCGACGACATATTGCGCGCCCGGATGATTGAAAGCCTGATGTGCAGTTTCGAAATCTCCGCCCCGGCGTTGGAGGCCGAATTTGGCGGTGGTCGCGCACAGATAGACGCGCTGTTTGCCGAGGCCGCGCGCGCCTTTCCCGGCATGGTCGAAATCACCGATGGGGTGCTCTGTGTTCTAAGCGAGGGCCGCCCCCTGACCCGGATGATTGCACAGGTGTTCGATGCCTATGGTATGGACACCGCCAAACATTCTTCTGCGATCTGACACGCATAGTCAAAAAAGAGTGAGGGGCGCTGCCCCTCATACTCCCCGGAGTATTTTGGGCCAAAAGAAACAGCAGGGGTCAGTGCGCGGCCGCGAGCAAGGTGCGAGTGTAGTCCTGTTCGGGCGCGTCGAAGATTTTCTCTACAGCGCCTGCCTCGACCACATCGCCCTGTTTCATCACCAGCACCTTATGCGACATGGCACGCACCACCTTGAGGTCGTGGCTGATGAACAGATAGGCCAGCCCATAGCGGGCCTGCAGGTCGCGCAGCAGTTCCACGATCTGCACCTGAACCGTCATGTCGAGCGCCGATGTGGGTTCATCCAGCACCACCAGTTTCGGGCGCAGCACCATGGCGCGGGCAATGGCGATCCGCTGGCGCTGACCGCCGGAAAATTCATGCGGGTAGCGGTCCATTGCCGCCGGGTCGAGCCCGACCTCTTCCATGATCTCGGCCACCAGATCGCGCGGGGCGCGGGATTTATCGACGTCGTGAACAGCCAGACCTTCGGCAATGATCTGCGCGCAGGTCATCCGGGGACTGAGCGAGCCGAACGGATCTTGGAACACGATCTGCATGTCCTTGCGCAGACGCCGCAATTCGCGCGTGGACCATTGGCGCAGGTCATTGCCTTGAAAGCGCACCGCACCTTCGGAGGCGATCAGCCGCATGATGGCAAGCGCCAGCGTGGTCTTGCCCGACCCGCTTTCGCCCACGATCCCAAGGGTTTCGCCTGCGCGCACCGACAGTGACATCGGGTTCACCGCCTTCACATGGCCGACGGTTTTACGCAGAAACCCCTGCTGGATTGGGAACCAGACTTTCAGGTCCTCGGCCGAGACCAGCTCTGCCCCGTCTGCAGGCACTGGTTCTGGCGTGCCCGAGGGCTCTGCCGCCAGAAGCATCTGTGTGTAGGGGTGTTGTGGCGCGTCAAACACTTCGGCTGTGGGGCCGGTCTCAACAATTTCGCCATCCTTCATCACGCAGACGCGGTCGGCAAATTTACGCACGATGCCAAGATCATGGGTGATGAACAAAAGCCCCATGCCTTCGCTGTCCTTAAGCTCGGCCAGAAGCTCAAGGATCTGCGCCTGAATGGTCACATCCAGAGCCGTGGTGGGTTCGTCCGCAATCAGCACGTCCGGTTTGTTTGCCAGCGCCATGGCGATCATCACCCGCTGGCGTTGGCCGCCCGACAACTGGTGCGGGTAAGCGCCCAGACGGCTTGCTGCATCGCGAATGCCGACCTTGTTCAGAAGGTCCAAAATACGGCCACGGGCCGCGCCGCCGACAACCCCCTGATGCAGCGCAAGGGCTTCGCCCAGCTGTTTTTCAATGGTGTGCAACGGGTTCAGGGACGTCATCGGTTCCTGAAAGATGAACGAGATATCATTGCCCCGCACCCGGCGCAGGGTGCGTTCGTCTGCGCCGATCATCTCGGTTCCGTCATAGGTTACGGAGCCTTCGACGATGGCGCTGTCCCCCAGCAATTGCACGGTCGAGAGCGCCGAGACGGATTTCCCCGACCCGGATTCACCAACCAGTGCCACGGTTTCCCCGCGATCGACCGCGAAGGACACGCCTTTGACGGCCTGACTGATGCGGCCCTCCTGACGGAAGGACACCCGCAGATCTTTCACCTGCAAAATCGCGCTCATGAGAAGGTCTTTCTGGGGTCAAAGGCATCGCGCACGCCTTCAAAGATGAAGACCAGAAGCGACAGCATGGTGGCAAAAGTGGTAAAGGCGACAAAGGCCAGCCAGGGCGCCTGCAGGTTCTGTTTTGCCTGCAGCGTCAGCTCACCCAAAGAGGGCGCCGAAGATGGCAGACCAAAGCCAAGGAAATCGAGCGACGCCAGCCCGCCAATGGTGCCGGTAATGATAAACGGCAGCATGGTCACCGTCGCCACCATCGCATTGGGCAGCATATGGCGGAACATGATCGTCATATTGCCCACCCCCAGCGCCTTGGCTGCGCGGACATATTCCAGATTGCGTGCGCGCAGAAACTCGGCCCGCACCACACCAACCAGCGCGGTCCAGCTGAACAGGATCATCAGGATCACCAAGAGCCAGAAACTTCGCCCCAAGATCGCAAACATGATGATGATCACATAGAGCGAGGGGGTAGAGCCCCAGATCTCAATAATCCGTTGGAAAATCAGGTCCGTAAGGCCGCCGAAATATCCCTGAATGGCACCGGCAAAAATCCCGATCAGGGTCGCGGCCCCGGTCACGATCAGGGTAAAAACAATCGACAGGCGGAAGCCGTGAATGACGCGCGCCAGCACGTCGCGTTTGGTATCATCGGTGCCCAGCAGGTTCTGCCCATTGGGCGGCAACGGTGCAGCACCGGGACGGTCCACAGCAGTGTCAAAGCTGTAAGGGATCGGCGGCCAGATCGCCCAACCCTTGTCAAACCCATCCGCCGCAAAGGTGCCTGCCGCGACCGCGTCGATGATGCCTTCGGGATCGTCGAAACAGTCTTCCACCCCACCCGTTGCAATCAGGCATTTGACCTCCGGGTCGCCATAAACAGCCTCGGTCTGGAAATCGCCGCCAAAGGCGGTCTCGGGATAGAAATTCCAGATCGGCGTGAAATACTCACCGCGATAGTTCACCAGGATCGGCTTGTCATTGGCCAGAAGGTCAGCAAACAGCGACAGGCCAAAGAGGATGCCAAAGATCCACAAGGACCAGAAGGCGCGGCGGTTGCGTTTGAAGTTGTTCCAGCGTCGCTGGTTCAGCGGAGAAAGCGCCATGGCCTCAGCCCTCCCTCTTCTCGAAATCAATGCGCGGATCGACCAGCACATACATAATATCCGACAGGATCCCAACAACGAGGCCCATCAGGCCAAAGATAAACAGCGTGCCAAAGATCACCGGGTAATCGCGCGCCACAGCGGCCTCGAACCCCAGACGCCCCAACCCGTCGAGCGAGAAAATCGTCTCGATAATCAGGCTGCCAGTGAAAAAGATGCCGACAAAGACCGACGGGAAGCCCGCGATCACAATCAGCATCGCATTGCGGAAAACATGGCCGTACAGAACGCGGCTCTCGCTCAGCCCCTTGGCCCGCGCGGTCATCACATACTGTTTCTTGATCTCATCCAGGAACGAATTCTTCGTCAGCAGCGTCAGCGTGGCAAAGGCCGAAATGGTAGAGGCAATCACCGGCAGGGTGATGTGCCACATGTAATCGGCGATTTTGCCCATCAGGCTCAGGCTTTCCCAATTGTCCGAGGTCAGCCCGCGCAGTGGGAAAATCTGCCAATAGGACCCGCCCGCCAAGAGCACCAGCAGAAGGATCGCAAACAGAAAACCGGGGATCGCATAGGCCGCAATGATCACGGCGCTTGTCCAGCTGTCGAACTTGCTGCCATCGCGCAGCGCCTTGCGCACGCCAAGCGGGATCGAGATCAGATAGGCGATCAGCGTCGACCAGAGCCCAAGCGAGATCGACACCGGCATTTTCTCCATCACCAGATCAATCACCCCGATCTTGCGGAAATAGCTCTCCCCGAAATCCAGCCGCATGTAATTCCACAGCATGGTCGCAAAACGTTCGAGCGGCGGCTTATCAAGGCCGTATTGCCGCTCCAGTTCTTCGATCAGTTCGGGCGGCAGGCCGCGCGCACCGACGTATCGGCTGTCGACCTCGCCCACGCTTTCGCCGCCTGCGTCATTGTTGCCACCGGCAAAGCCACCAAACACATCACCGCCGCCTTCCAGGCGTGCAATGGCCTGTTCAACGGGGCCACCGGGGACAAATTGCACGAGGGCAAAATTGACGATCATGATCCCCAGAAGTGTGGGGAGCACAAGCGCAAGACGCCGCAGAATATAGCTTGCCATCAGGGGGTTACCTCAGAACGCCCGCATCGCGCAGGGTGGCTGCCTTGTCGGCGTTCCACCACCAGAAATCAAGGTAGCCCAGACCGTAAGGGGGGATTTCCGCCGGATGTTCGTATTCATCGTAATAGGCAACCCAGTGATCGGGATTGTACCACAGCGGGATCAGGATGAACTCATACCGCAGCGCGCGGTCCAGCGCGGTCAGGATGGCTTCTTCTTCTTCGCGGGTCGTGGCCGCAAGCGCGGATTCAATGATCTTGTCGACCAGCGGCGAGGCCAGACCTGCCGGGTTGAACAGCGAAAACTCTGCCGCCTCAGAGCCGAACCGCTGCATCAGGCCGGTGCCCGCGCCAAGGAAGCTCGCATAGCTGTCGACCACCAGATCGTAATCCCGGTCGCGTTCGCGCTTGGTGTATTGCGCGGTGTCCACCGCATCAAACACCACCTCAATGCCGATCGCCTGCAGGTTGGCGACATAGTTCTCCATCACCGCGCTGGTGGTCGGCGAGGACGCCGAGGAAAACAGGAACTCCAGTTTGAACGGTTCCCCATCCGGGGTCAGGCGCTTGCCTTCGCCGTTAACACCATAGCCCGCCTCGTCCAGCAGCTTCGCCGCCGCGCGCGCCTTGCGACGGTCAAACAGACGGGCCGCATTCGAGGTCTCGGGCACATAGACCGCGGTCTCAATCATCTCGGTCGGGACCAGATCACCAAGGCCCTGAAGGAACTCCAGTTCCGCGCCTGTGGGGGCTTCCATCGCCATCAAGGGCGTGCTTTGGGTAAAGGACTCGCGACGGGCAAACAGGCTGTTCAGCAGGCTTTCATTGGTCCATTCAAAGTTGAACATCAACGCCAGCGCCTGACGCACGCGCACATCTTTGAACGGTTCCGAGGCCAGGTTGAACACGATCCCCGACGGCGTCGGCGGTGACCCATTGGGCAGCGCCTCTTGCTTTACAAAGCCATCGCGCACCTTGGGGAAGTCATAAGCCGTCGCCCATTTGCGACTGTCGCTCTCGGCACGGAAGGTATATTCGCCCGCCTTAAAGCCCTCGAAAGACGCCGTGTCATCGGCAAAGATTTCCAGACGGATGCTGTCGAAATTGTTGCGCCCGACGTTAAACGCCAGATCCTTGCCCCAATAGTCCGGGTCGCGTTTCAGCACGATCCGGCGGCTGAGGTCGATTTCATCAATAACATAGGGGCCAGAGCCGGGCGGGCCTTCGATCCAGGTTTCGTTCAGTTTCTGGCCGGTTTCATCAAACCATTTCTTCGAAAACGTCGGCACGCCGCCCACCTGATCAATCAGACTGCGGCGCGAAATGCCATCGGCAAAATAGAACTTCAGCGTCAGGTCATCCAGAACCTCGACCTTCGGGATCCGTTTGCGCACCGCATCGGCATAGGATTTCAGACCCTGATCCAAAAACAGATTGTGGCTGAAGGCCACGTCATGCGCGGTCACAGGTGTCCCATCCGAGAACCGCGCCTCGGGGCGCATATGGAAAATCACCCAAGGCTTGTCCGCCGGGTATTCCAGACTTTCACACAGCAGGCAGTATTGTTCACCGTACACATCTGCAGGGGCAGAGGTGGTTGGCGCGTCGCCCAGCAGGCTCTCATAGGGGTAGATCGAAAACAGATGCGCACGCCCTTTGCCGGAATAGGGGTTCATGGAATCAAGCGAACCCACAAAGGGAATGGAAATCTCGCCCCCCTTTGGTGCGTCGGGGTTCACATAGTCAAAATGCGTGTAATCGGCCGGGTATTTCAGATCACCGTAGAAGGAATAGCCGTGGCTTGTGACCATCGCGTCGGTGTCAGCACGGGCCTGTCCCACCATCAGCGCCAGCGCGGCAGCCCCGGCCATCATGACACCACCCCAGGTTTTGACCCGCTTGTGGTCAACTGCGACGGCTTTGGTGACGCTCTTCGATCTCTGCAACATCTGTTTCCCCTTCCTGCCTATGACTTTGCCTGAGGGCAATATTCTTAGCCTTCAAGCTAATGGTCCGTCACATAGAGTTTCAAGCAACGAATTCGAGATTACAGCGAATTGAAGCAGAGGAGAGCTAAGCGAAAATTAACCACGATTGCAGATTGCTGAATAAAACGCCGCAAAATGCGCAAAAGCCGCTGCGACACGCGCAGCGGCTCTGGTTCTCGGAACAAGCCCCGAGACAGCCTAGATTTTTTCAGGCAGGTCCGGCCTTAGCCGCCAATGCCCTGCAGATAGGCGATCAGATTGGCGCGATCTTTGTCTTTCTTCAGACCAGAGAAGGACATGGATGTGCCCGGCGCGTAAGCAGAGGGTTTGGTCAGGAAAGCGTTCAGGTTGTCGACGGTCCAGTCGCCGCCCATGCCAGCCAATGTGCCAGAATAGGCATAGCCCGCTTCCGCCGCTTTCGGGCGATCGACGATACCATACAGGCTGGGACCGGTAGAGTTCACGCCCGCTTCCAGCTTGTGGCAAGCAGAGCACTTCTTGAAGACCTTCGCGCCTTTGCCCACATCGGCAGATGCCAGCAGCTCAGAGAAATCAACCTCCGGCTCATCGGCGGCGGCGCCCGCGTCGGCCACTTCAACCACATAAGAAGCCTCACCATGTGCTTCCACGTGATACAGCTCTTCGGCAACCCATTTGCCAAGGAGGAGAACAAGAAGCGCGCCGCACAAACCAGCGGTCGCTTTGGTCAGGGTCATAGTGTCAAACATGATGGCGTGTCCATTTCAGCTGTCTGTTTTGATGTCTAAGGCTTCCCCAATACCCTGACAAGGTATACACACCGCGACCAAATGACCGGATGAAAAAGTTTTTGCAAAGATGACGCACCTATGACCCAGAAAATCGCGATCCAAGGGGAGCTCGGCTCCTACAGCCACGAAGCTTGCCGCAACAAACGCCCCGACATGGAGGTGCTGCCCTGCCGCGGTTTCGAGGATGCGATCAATGCGGTGCGCTCGGGCGAGGCGGAACTGGCGATGCTGCCGGTGGAAAACACCACCTATGGCCGGGTGGCTGATATTCACCGCCTGCTGCCCCATTCCGGTCTGCACATCATTGATGAAACCTTTGTGCGGGTGCACATCAATCTGCTTGGCGTGCCCGGCGCCACGGTCGAGGATATCGAAGAAGCCTATTCGCATCTGGTGCTGCTGCCGCAATGCGCCACCTACCTGTCCGACCATGGGATTCGCGGCCGGGTGAGTTCTGACAATGCCCGCGCCGCCCGCGAAGTGGCCGCCAAAGGTGACAAACGCACCGCTGCGCTGGCCAGCGAACTGGCCGGTGAAATCTACGGGCTCAATGTGCTGGCCCGCCATATTGAGGATCAGGGCAACAACACCACCCGCTTCCTGACCATGTCACGCGAACCGGATCTGACCCGGCGCGGCGAGAACGGGATGATGACCAGCTTTGTCTTTCAGGTCCGCAACATCCCCGCCGCGCTGTACAAGGCGATGGGCGGCTTTGCGACCAATGGCGTCAACATGACCAAACTGGAAAGCTATATGGTCGGCGGGTCTTTCACCGCGACCCAGTTTTATGCCGATATTGACGGCCACCCGGACGACGCAAATGTGCAGCTCGCGCTGGACGAGCTGCGGTATTTCACCACCAATGTGGAAATCCTTGGCGTCTACCCGACCGACCGCAAGCGCTAAGCCTGGCGCGATCCACCGCGACCGCTTTGGCGGCGGGACAATCAGCGGGCTGATCCGGTCAAACGCCCAAGTGCAGGGCGCGGATCAGCCGAATCGACTCAGGCGACCTGCGCGTTCTTGTCGACCGCCATCCGGGCAAAATCCGACACGCGGGATTTGAACCGACGCGCCACCTTGCCCCGCACCAGTTTCAGCGATTGCACCATCAGGCGGCCTGCCAGTGTTTTTGGCTTCAGCTTCAGGGTTACGGTCAGACGTGTGCGGCGCGGCGACAGGGCGATCAGCTCGACCTCCATATCCGAAGAGATCCCGCTGCCTTCGCCGGTAAAGGCCATAATGGTGCTGGGCTCAAAGGTGACCAGTTCCACGGCGATCTTGCGCTGCGCACTGCGGAAGGTGAATTCGGTGTCCCAGGCCAGCCCCGGCGCAGGGGCCGAAATATCGCCTTTGCGCTGGACCTCAACACCGCGCCGGATGGCAGAGCGTTCCATCCCTTCAAAATCGGACAAAGCTTCAAACAGCTCCTCGATTGGGGCATCAATGTCTTCTTTGGCCACAAACTGCATATGCGTTCACCTCTTCCACTTCGCGTATGGGCGCGCTCGCTGCGGGCTACATCCCATCCAGCCCTGAGTCGCACCACGCCAATTAAGTATCCACTATGTTCATTACCCGAGCGTATCCGCCAGCCAATTTTCCAGAAGAAAATGTGCAATTGCACCTTTGCGCGCGGGCTTCACCAATGGGTGGGCGCCCGCAAAAGAGGCCATGACCTCCTGACGGGTCAGCCAGCGGGCATCTTCAATCTCCAGCGGGTCAATTTTGATCTCATCACTGGTGGCCACGCCGACACAGCCCATCATCAGCGACATGGGGAAGGCCCAGGGCTGGCTGGACAGATAGGACACCGCGCCAACGGTGATGCCCGCCTCCTCGAAAACTTCGCGCCGCACGGCGGCTTCCAGCGTCTCGCCGGGCTCCACAAACCCCGCCAGCAGCGAATACATCCCCTCGGGCCACCCCGGCGACCGGCCAAGCAGCACCTTGTCGCCATGGGTGATCAACATAATAACCACCGGATCGGTGCGCGGGAAATGGCGGGTGCCGCAGGACGGGCACTGCCGCTGCCAGCCTGCTTCCAGCATCTCGGATTTCGCGCCGCAGGCCGAACAGAAGCCGTGGCTCTGGTGCCAGCTCAGCACCGCACGTGCGGTGGCGGCCAGCTCTGCTTCACGCGGGGTCAGCCGGGTCATCACCCGGCGCAATTCGGCAAAGACATGGGTCTGTGGCAGGTCGGGATGCTGCTGTTCGCTCAGATCCAGAAACCCGTCGGGGATCGCATCGCCCGCAGGGTCCCAGACCAGATTTTGCGCAAAATAGCCGCCGCCGTCTTCGTCCAGCCCCAGAAAAAGCGTGCCCTCGAACCCGACCAGATCATGTGTTGTCGGCAGCAGGCCCAGGCCATCAGGTGCGTAATCTTCAGGCAGGTCAGCAGCCCGGAAACACAGCGGTTTTCCACGCCACATCAGCAGCACGCGGCTGCGTGGATCCTGCCACAGGGCTTGCAGCCCTTCGGGATCATTGCGCAGCGCCGCGGCCCGATCCAGCCCGCTGCCGCCAAAGACAACCTCTTCTGCCCGTTTCATAAATCCCTGCCCGCAGCCTTTGGCCACATTGGTCATACCTCAGATACTTGCACCGCTTGTAGCGATAGGGCGGCCCGCAGCACAAGCGGGACTGTGCCCGGATCCGGCCGCCCGCGCTCCGGTGGCAACAGGGTCACGCGCTACTGCAAAAATGCCACGCTCTTCCAAAACATCTCGGCAAAAAATCGCCGGGCTTCCCCCGAACCCGCTTCCCTGATTGAAGAAAGGTTAAGACATCCAGAAGGACCATGCCCCGCGTCATGACACAGCCGCAGGCAAAATCAGTCGAAACCAGATCTGCCGCAGACGCGGCAGCCGGGCGGCTGCGTGTATTGGCGACCTCGGATGTGCATGTTCATCTGCAAAGTTTCGACTACTACTCAGACAACCACAATCCGACCATTGGCCTGACCCGGACCGCCAAGCTGATTGCCGATGCGCGCGCCGAAATGGACCGCGACGCCGCGCCGGGGGCCACGCTGTTGGTCGACAATGGCGACTGGATGCAGGGCACGCCCATGGGCGAAGTGGCGGTTCAGGGCGGCTCTGTGGTGCTGCGCGCGGGGCGTGTGCACCCGGCCGTTCGTGCCTTTGACTATCTTGCCTATGACGCCGTGGGGCTGGGCAATCACGAGTTCAACTTTGGTCTGGATGTGCTGCGGGATGTGCTGACAACAGCCCCCTGCCCGGTCCTCTGCGCCAATATCCAGCTGACACAGGACACCGCGCCGCTGCCAATTGCGCCTCATGTGGTGCTGGAGCGGCAGATCAGCGACAACGCGGACCTTCCGCCGCTGCGGATTGGCGTGTTCTCCGTCCTGCCACCGCAGACCGCCACCTGGGACAGCGCCCATCTGAGCGGCCGGGCCACTTTCCTTGATATGGTAGAGGTGGCGCGCGCCAGCATTGCCGCCCTGCGCGACCAGGGCTGCGACGCGGTTGTGGCGCTTGCCCATACCGGGCTTGGCGCAGAACATGCAGAACCCATGATGGAAAACGCCCTGCGCCCCATCGCCGCCCTGCCCGGGCTTGATGCGGTGGTGGGCGGCCACACCCATCTGCTGCTGCCGGACCCCGAAGGCAAGGCCCCCGCCCTGCCCGCGCCCACCGTCATGCCCGGCACAGCCGGGTCGCACCTTGGGGTCATCGACCTCAGCTTTGCCTTTGACGGCACGCGCTGGCAGCGTCAGGCCGCACAGACAGAGCTGCGCGCCATCTGCCCGGCGGGCCTGCCGCCGGTGGACACCGATCTGGGGCTGGAAACCCTGCTGGAAGAAGATCACCAGCTGACCCGCGCCGCCATGGCTGAACCCGTGGGACAGGCGTCGCAGAATCTGCATTCCTATTTCACCTTCTTGGCCCCCGACCGCGCGCTTGCACTGGCCGCAGAGGCCCAGGCCGCCGCTGTCCGGCAGGCGCTGGCGGGCACGGGCTGGGCAGATCTGCCGCTTTTGTCGGCCATGTCGCCTGCAAAGTTTGGCGGTCGCGCCGGGCCGCGCTGTTTTACCGATGTGCCCGCAGGCCCGCTGAGCCTGCGCCATGTGGCCGACCTCTATATGTATCCCAACGAACTGCGCTGCCTTGTGGTTGATGGCGCGACCCTGCGCGACTGGCTGGAGATGGCTGCGGGCTACTTCCGCCACGCCACGGCTGGCCGCACCGGCCAGAACAGCGCGCCCCTGCTGGGGGATCCGCTGCGGGCCGGGCATAATTTTGACAGTATTTTTGGCATCCAGTACCAGATCGACCCCACTGCGCCTGCGCGCTTTGGCGCGGATGGCACCCTTGTCGCGTCCGAGGCCCATCGCATTCGCGACCTGCGCTATCAGGGCCAACCAGTGAGCGATGACATGCGCTTTGCCGTGGCGGTGAACAGCTACCGCGCAGATGGCGGCGGCAACTTCCTGATGCTGAAATCGGCAACCCCGGTTGAACTGCCGCCAATTTCGGTGCGCGATGCGCTGCAATCCTACATTCAGGGCCAACTGCCGCAGGATCCGCTGGCAGACCTGCCGTACCCCTGGCGATTTGCCAAAGATCTCGGCGTTTCGGCGCTTGCCCTGACCGGCCCCGGCGCCCGCGCGCATCTGGACGACCTGCCCGCTGGCGTGCGCCTGCAGGAAGACCTGACCCCGCGCGGGTTCCTTGCGCTGGAACTGGATCTCTGAGCGCAGATCACGCGGGGGTTTGTTTCCCAACCTCAAGCCCCCTCTCAATCTGCCCCTTCTCAATCTGCCCCTTCAATGTCCAAAGGCACCTTGTCATTTTTCCGTCACTTCCCTATATCGGGATTCGAGAGGTTGGCGCGGGCGAGCGCCTCGCCAACCTGGTCAGGTCCGGAAGGAAGCAGCCACAACGAGCCCCGCTTGGGTCGATGTCCAACCTCTCACTTATCTCCCCCCGCACACATCCGCAGACATCCGAAGACATTCAATGGATCGGCCAAGGGATCGGCCTTTGTGTGCGACCGGGCAACGCGCAACTAAATTGCGCTGATCCGCACTGCAATGCAGCAAAAATTTCTGCGCACGCAAAATCCTCCGTTGACGACTCCCGATCTGCACCGCTAGCGTGATGGCAGATGGTTTCCGCTTCCTCAAAACTGAGGCGGCAGAATGAAAAGGGAACACGGTGCGGCGCCTCTGGTGCCTATGCCGCGACTGCCCCCGCAACTGTAAGCGGCGAGCGTCCTTGTAAATGCCACTGGCCACGGCCCTCGGCCCGGCTGGGAAGGTGCAAGCGACGTCGTGACCCGCAAGTCAGGAGACCTGCCATCCGTGAAAACTCGAACCCGGGCGGGGTGTCCGGCAGAGATCCGGTGGCCCGTTTCCGCCCCGCGCAGCCCTTGGGCTGGCAGGCATCCCAAACGCCCCGGTTCTGTCCACACCCTCCCCTTTGCGCGGAGGTCGCAGTGAAATGAACGATATGACCCCCGGCTTCACCGCCGATATGACCGCCGAAGACACCCACAGCTTTACCCTATCGATGTGTATGCACCTTGGCCGCCCCTGCCCGGCGGCCAACCGGATGCTGCGCACGCTGGCCAGGGCCCTGGCCAGCGCCAAAGGCGCTACAGAAGACGGGTTTGAAGTGACCGGCGAAAGCCAGCTTGAAGGCTGCGACCGTGCCTGTCTCGCGCGGTTTCAGGCCAGCCACGACCGCATCCGGGTCTTCTGCGGCACCGAAGACGACGCCGATTTCACCGCGCTGAACCACTTTGCCGATGCCATGCTGTCGCCCTCTGCTGCGCCCTATCACGGCACCGCCGCGCCTCAGAGCTTTGGAGAGGCCCGCCCCTTGGCAGCCCCCGCAGCGCTTGTCTAAACCGCAGCGCTAGCCGGTATAGGCCCATTGAAGCTGCGCACCGGTGTGCACGGCGCAGGGGCGCAAGGCCCGCAGCCGGGACAGGGCCTGTTCGGGGGCCTCGCCACATTCGATCATCAGCCGCAGCGCCATCATCCCCGATCGGCCACAGCCGCGCCGACAATGCATCAGCACACGCCCGCCCCCTGACAGGGCCTGCCGCATCTGTGCACTGGCGTCCGGCCACAGGGCAGAGACATCGGGGCTTGGAACCGTGTCCTTCCAGATCGGCAAGTGGATCCAGCGGCTGCCCAGGCTTTGAATATCGCTGCCAAGATGCGGGGATCCGAATTCCACATGTTCGGCATCGGTGGTCATCGACACCACCAGACCCGGACGCCAGACGTGAATGTCATCCAGATCCGCCTGATAGTTGCCCCGCCACCCCGGCGCGGCGCAGATCGCAAGCATGCCGTCCAGCACAGACAGCGCATGCAATGTCTTCATACTCGAGGCGGTTTCCACCTCGATGGCTCTGTTTTCCCCCATGGTTTCCCCCATGTCACCCAGTACGTCACCCAGTACGTCACCCAGTACTTTACCCAGTACTTCACTAGGTCGCAGCCCTGCAGCTGGCTGCTCCGGCATTCAGCTTAGGGGGGAATCAGCCATTGTCCCTAACGATTCCTTTTTCGCCGCAGTTTCAGCCCCACCCACCGCGCGGGGCGCTCAATGGTGGACGCCGCCGCCGCAACAGCATAGGCTGTGCAAGTTGCCGCAACCGGCCCGGCTTTCAGGGTCGCCCAAGATGGCACAGATTGACCCAAGACACCTCCCAATACCGGGGCCCAGAATTCATGAGCGACCTCTCCAGCGATCCCCAATCCGGCACCCCATCCGGTGGCCAGTATCAGGTTCTCGCGCGCAAATACCGTCCCGAGACCTTTGCCGACCTTGTGGGTCAGGACGCGATGGTGCGGACGCTGAAGAACGCTTTTGCCGCCGACCGGATTGCGCAGGCCTTCATTATGACAGGCATTCGCGGCACCGGTAAAACGACGACCGCCCGGATCATTGCCAAGGGCATGAACTGCATTGGCGAAGACGGCAACGGCGGCCCCACCACCGAACCCTGCGGCAAATGCGAACATTGTCAGGCGATCATGGAAGGGCGCCATGTGGACGTGATGGAGATGGACGCGGCCTCGCGCACCGGTGTCAATGACATCCGCGAAATCATCGACAGCGTGGCCTATCGCGCGGCCTCTGCGCGCTACAAGATCTACATCATCGATGAGGTCCACATGCTGTCGACCTCGGCTTTCAACGCGTTGTTGAAAACGCTGGAAGAGCCGCCCGCCCATGTGAAATTCATCTTTGCCACGACCGAGATCCGCAAGGTCCCCGTCACCGTTCTGTCCCGCTGCCAGCGCTTTGACCTGCGCCGGATCGAACCCGAGGTGATGATTGGCCTGTTGCAGAAAATCGCGGGCGCAGAAAACGCCCAGATCACGGAGGACGCGCTGGCGCTGATCACCCGCGCCGCCGAAGGCTCGGCCCGCGATGCGACATCGCTTCTGGATCAGGCGATTTCCCATGGCGCAGGCGAAACCACCGCCGATCAGGTCCGCGCCATGCTGGGTCTGGCCGACCGCGGCCGGGTGCTTGATCTGATCGATATGATCCTGCGCGGCGATGCGGCGGCCGCCCTGACCGAACTGTCGGCGCAATATGCCGAAGGCGCTGACCCCATGGCCGTCCTGCGCGATCTGGCCGAAATCACCCATTGGGTTTCGGTGGTGAAAATCACCCCCGACGCGGCTGAGGATCCCACCATCAGCCCCGATGAACGCCAGCGCGGTCAGGCCATGGCACAGGCCCTGCCGATGCGGGTTCTGACGCGCATGTGGCAGATGCTGCTGAAAGCGCTGGAAGAGGTCGCCAGCGCCCCGAACGCGATGATGGCGGCAGAAATGGCGGTGATCCGTCTGACCCATGTGGCCGATCTGCCCTCGCCCGAGGAACTGCTGCGCAAGCTGCAAGACACCCCGCCCCCGCCGCATCCCGGTGGTCCAGGTGGACCCGGTGGCGGCATGCCCGTGCAACACGCCCCACAAGGTCAGGGACAGCCCCAAGCCTACAGCATGAACCAGGGTGGCCCGCAGGGCAATCCCGCCGGGCACACCATGTCCGCCAGTAATCCGGGCGGTCAGGCAGGGGGGCAGGTTGTGGCCCTCGCCCCCCGTGCCGATGCCGCCCTTGCCCGCTATCCCAGCTTTGAACATGTCATCGAACTGATCCGTCAGAACCGCGATGTGAAACTGCTGGTCGAGGTCGAAGGCGGCGTGCGCCTTGTCGCCTATCAGCCGGGCCGGATCGAATTCACGCCCTCCGCCAACGCGCCCAAAGACCTCGCCGCCCGGCTGGGCTCGGCGCTGCAGAACTGGACCGGCAGTCGCTGGGTGGTCTCGATCGTACCCGACGGCACCGCTGAAACCATTTCTGAGGCCCGCGACGCCGCCGCCAACGCACTCAAGGAAGAGGCCACCGCTCACCCGCTGGTACAGGCCGTGCTGCACGCCTTCCCCAAGGCCAAGATCGCCAAGATCCGCACCGTTGAGGAACTGCAGGCCGAGGTCCAGGCCGAAGCCCTCCCCGAGGTCGAAGACGAATGGGACCCCTTCGAGGAGTGAACCACGCCTCGAAGACGGCCCAGTAGATCTTTTCCGCAAGGCCCGGTCGGAGGCCAAGCCGCCGCCGCCTCGCGCGGCACGGCCCACCTGAAAGATTTGGGCTCCGCCCGTTCGCACCTCAAACGACGCCCAACCTCGTTGCACTTCGTGGTCCGGCTGGGCTCCGCCCGTTCGAGCCTCAAACGACGCCCCACGTCGTTTGCCACTTCGTGATCCGGCTCTCACTTCATCTTTTCCAAAATATCCCGGGGGTGAGACCGCTTGCGGTCGAGGGGGCAGCGCCCCCTTCTCCCAACAGCTATAAACCCCAGCCCCCTTGCCCTAGGGCAGAAGCGTTCGTATCTAGAGCGCAAAGAAGACGGATGGATTGGAGATACCCATGTTCAAAGGCCTCGGTGCCCTCGGTGATATGGCCGGGATGATGAAAAAAGCCCAGGAAATGCAAAGCAAGATGGGCGAAATGCAGGAAGAACTGCACAATATTATGGTCGTCGGCGAAGCAGGCGCAGGGCTCGTCAAAGCCACCGCCTCCGCCAAAGGCGACCTGAAGGCGCTGGACATTGATCCTTCGATCTTCAACAGCGACGACAAAGAAGTGGTCGAAGACCTGATCCTCGCCGCGGTCAAAGACGCGCAAGCCAAAGCGGCCGAGCGGTCCCAGGAAGAAATGGGCAAGCTGACCGAAGGCCTCGGCCTGCCGGCAGACATGAAACTGCCCTTCTGATCAAGGCTGTCCCGCTCAGGATCTGCAACGCCCCGGCCCTGCGCCGAGGCGTTTTTTTGTGCGCCCAGCTGTCAAAACACCCGGGTCTCAAGGTCAAAGGCGCGAAAGGCATTGGGAAAAAACCCCAGCTCTTTTGCCGCCAGCTTTTCCATTAGCGTGTCAGACCCCAGAAGACTGCCCTGAAACCGCCTCTCGCGCCACAGATGCAGCCCCGTCTGCCGGTCCGGGTCCACGGTGACGCGATCCTCTCCATCGTGGAAAAAACTGCACAGCTCCTCGGGGTGGTCCTTGCTCTGATAGACACAGGATTTTTCCATCACAACACTGTCCTGACGGGCAAAGACATTCATGGCAAACCACGGCCCCGCGATTGCATTGCCATAAGGCGTCTCCAGCCGCAGCGGGAAAAACTGATGTCGGGCGGGGTCAAGTGTGTCGATGATCTCGGCAATCGCCTCGCGCACCACGTACAAAGACCCGGTCGCCAGAAACGCATCCGGCCAGATCCTGCGCGGATGTTTGGCGATCAGCCGTTTTGGCACTTCTTCCGACAACAGCCGCCGTTCGCCATACATGAACACAGCCGACAAATCGGCCCCATTGGGTTTGTGTTCAGAAGGAACCGGGTATCTCTTGCGCCACTCCGGCATATCCGTCGCGCGCACATTGCCCTGCCCCGGCGGGCAAAACACATAGGTCATAATGAAACTCCACAAAGCACTCGTTCAAACAAGACCACTATGCCACAGATTGGCCGTTTCAGCAAAATCTCCTGTATCAACAGCGCCCTGCCAGAACCGGATGGCCTGTCTGACGCCAGCGAACGGCAGCTAAACCGGTGACTGGCCTCAGGAGGGGGCGTTCAGTCCGCCTCGACCACAAGGTCCAGCGCCCGAAACGCGCGGGGAAAGAACCGCAGCTTTTGCGCTTTCAGCTCAGCCATCAAAGCGTCCGAACCCAAGAGGCTCCCCCGAAACCGTTGCTCGCGCCATAAATGCAGACCGGATTGACGACCAGCGTCCACCGTGACCCGATCCTCGCCGTCATGAAAAAAACTGCAAAGTTCATCGGGAAAACGCTTATTCACATTGACAGACGATTGCTCCATCACAACCGAGTCCTGTCGCGCCGTGACATTCATCGCAAACCACGGTCCCTCAATGATTTTCCCGCGTTTTGTTTCGATGGTTAGCGGGAAAAACTGATGGACCCCGGGGTCCAGCCTTTCGATAATGTCTTTGACAGGTTCGCGCACAACACTCAGCGCGTCACTCACTCGAAAACTATCGTGCCACTTTTGGGGGATTTTTTTTGCGATTAACCTTTTTGGCACCTCGTCCTCAAGCAGCTCCCGCAATCCATAATGGAACACGCTTGACAGTGCAGCAGCGCTCGGATCGCTACCGGAACCGACGCCAAATTTTTCCTTCCATTCCGGTTTCTCAACACCGACCATGTTCCCGGGCCCGCTTGGGTGAAATATGTAAGTCACTCGCAAAATCCTCAACTCATAAAACAACACCCAAAGCATGCCACAGATTGGCCGTTTCGGCAAAATCCCCTGTATCAACAGCGCCCTGCCGGAACCGGACGGCCTGTCTGACGCCAGCGAACGACAGCTAAACCGGTGGCTGGCCTCGGGAGGCGGCGTTCAGTCCGCCTCGACCAAAAGGTCCAGCGCCCGAAACGCGCGGGGAAAGAACCGCAGCTTTTGCGCTTTCAGCTCAGCCATCAAAGCGTCCGAACCCAAGAGGCTCCCCCGAAACCGTTGCTCGCGCCATAAATGCAGACCGGATTGACGACCAGCGTCCACCGTGACCCGATCCTCGCCGTCATGAAAAAAACTACAAAGTTCATCGGGGAAGCGCTTATTCACATTGACAGACGATTGCTCCATCACAACCGAGTCCTGTCGCGCCGTGACATTCATCGCAAACCACGGCCCCTCAATCATCTTCCCGCGTTTGGTTTCAATCGTCAGCGGGAAAAATTGATGGACCCCAGGATCCAGTCCTTCGATAATGTCTTTGACAGGTTCGCGCACAACGCTAAGCGATCCGGTGATTAAGAAGCTGTCATACCATTTCTTGCGAGTTTCGTTCGCGATCAACCTTTGTGGCACTTCGTTGCATTTTAAAGACCGCAATCCATAGCGAAACACACCGGATAGAGCGGCAGCGCCGTGGTCTTCGCCTGCGATGATGCCAAATTCAGCGTCCCATTCTGGCGTCGCAACGCCAACGATGTTCCCGGGGCCCATTGGGTGAAATATGTAGGTCACTCGCAAAATCCTCAACACATACAATAAAAACATCCACAGTATGCCACAGCGCGGGCCTGCGCGCAAAACTGTGGTGCGGGCTCGCAAAACCCTTGTCGAAATCCCGGTCAAAATCCCAGTCGAAAACCCTGTCGAAATCCCAGTCAGAATCTATGCGATGCCCCTTGCACCGCCCCGCCCTTCATAGGCTATATGAACAGACCCAGAACAGGATCCCGCCCCATGGCCGACACTGACATTGGCGATATTGAACATCTGATTGCGATGATGGCGAAACTGCCGGGGCTTGGGCCGCGCTCAGCGCGGCGCGCGGTGCTGCATATGATCCGCAAACGGGCGCTGGTGCTGACGCCGCTGGCGGATTCGCTGGGGCGCGTGGCCGAAACCGCGCGCGAATGCCTGAACTGCGGCAATGTCGGCACCTCGGACATCTGCGGCATCTGCGCCGATGAGACCCGCGCCAATGGCGAGATCTGCGTGGTCGAGGATGTCAGCGACCTCTGGGCGATGGAGCGCTCTGGCGTGTTCAAGGGACGGTACCATGTGCTGGGTGGCACGCTGTCGGCGCTGGATGCGGTCGGCCCCGAAGACCTGCGCATCCCGCGTCTGGTGGACCGGGTTGCCGCCGAAGCGGTGAGCGAGGTGATCCTTGCGCTGAACGCCACCATCGACGGCCAGACCACCGCGCATTACATCGCGGATCAGCTGGGCGGGCAGGTCAAGCTCACCTCGCTGGCACAGGGCGTGCCAGTTGGCGGAGAGCTGGACTACCTCGACGACGGCACCATCACCGCCGCCATGATGGCCCGCAAGGAAATCTAGCTCCATCTCGGCCCAGGTGCAGCCCCGCCGACACTGCGTTCCGCTTGGCTGCGCCAAGCGGCCGGGGCGCTCCCGCCCGTCGATCAATCATCACAGATGATTTCCTCCCGTTGGGCCAGGCAGCGCGCCTGCGGCGCGCTGCGGCGGTGGCACATGGCCAATGTAGCGCGCCCACTCAGCGCCAAACGGTGCCGCGCCGCGCCACGGGCGCGGCGCCATGCCCAACCGATCGCAACGCAGCTTTGCTGCGACAAGCGATCGGGCGGGAGCGCGCCCTTTGCGGCAGGCGCTTTGGTCAGCTGTAAAACCGCTGCAATCCACCTTGCACCGCCGCCAGCGCCTCATCCGTCACATCGCGGTGCAGCACCATGCGGATCGGCCCCGCCTCACCTGCTGCAATCAGAACGCCCTGCGCCGCCAACTCTGCCCCAAGCTGCGCATTTACCGCGCTGTCCGGCGTGAAGAACACCATATTGCTGTTGTGCTCGACCGCACCAGCGCCAAGGGCGCGCAGCGTTCCGGCCAGCGCCTCGGCCCGTGCATGATCTGCGGCCAGCCCCGCCACGTTGTGGTCCAGCGCGTGCAGCCCCGCCGCCGCCAGCACACCGGCCTGACGCAACCCGCCGCCCAGCATTTTGCGCCAGCGCCGCGCCCGCGCGATAAACGCGTCAGGCCCCAGCAGGACCGAGCCCACCGGCGCGCCAAGCCCCTTGGACAGGCAGACCGACACCGTATCAAACGGTGCCGTGACCTCTGCCGCAGCCGCTCCCAGCGCAGTGGCCGCATTGAACAGCCGCGCGCCGTCCAGATGCACCATCAGCCCCGCCGCACGGCCCGCGTCCACCGCAACGCGGATCCGCTCCAGTGACACGGCTTTGCCATTGTGGGTGTTCTCGAGGCTCAGCAGCCGACTGACCGGATGGTGGCTGTCGTCTTCCTTTACCGCAGCCGCAATCGCCGCAGGCTCCAGCCCGCCATCAGATGCCACTTCCAGCGGATCCATCACAATCCCGCCCAAGGCCGAGGCCCCGCCGGCCTCGTATTTAAACACATGATAGCCGCGCCCGGTGATGACCTCTTCGCCGCGCCCGCAATGGGACAGCATCGCCGCCAGATTGCTTTGCGTGCCCGAAGGCAGGAACAGCCCCGCCGCTTTGCCCAGACGTTCGGCCAGCGTGGCCTCGAGCCGGGCCACCGTGGGGTCATCGCCCATGACGTCATCACCGACCTCAGCCGCGGCCATGGCGGCGCGCATGGCGGCATCGGGGCGGGTGACGGTATCGCTGCGCAGATCGCAGAGGACAGCGCCCGTGGGCGCGCTGGCTTTGGCGTATTGGTTCATGGCGGGTCTCCTCGACGCTCGAAACGGCAGATTTGGCACAACCCTAAGCCAGCTCAGCCCTGCCACGCGACGTCTAAAATGTACCCCTCACGATTTCCACAGCTCCTGCCCAGATAGCATCCCCGCAGAGTGTCAGGCCCATTGCGCAAATTCGCGACAGCGTAGAGTGTGAGCGCAATAGAGAGAGACAGCCGCCATGACACCGCAGACGTCCCAGATCGCCGCCCGCTATCGCCGCTTTGCCACCACCGAGGCGGCGGGTCAGGCGCCGCTATACGAGGCGCTGGCGTTGGCTGTGGCCGCCTCAGCCTCGGCCTGTTCGTTTCTCGCCCCCCTGCCAGCCAACCGGCAACAGCCGAACCTGTTTCTGGCCGCCCTGCGTCTGGTCGCCGGGCGGGTGATTGCGCCCGAAGAGCTTGAAGATCTCCTGACCGAGAAGGGCGCCGACATCGCCGCTGTCATGCAGACCCGCACCACCCAGACCAACGAACCCGCCCGCTGCGCCACCCTGCTGCCCGCGCTGGCCCAGATTCAGGACCAGACACAGCGCCCCATTGCGCTGATCGAGGTCGGCGCCTCTGCCGGTCTGTGCCTGTTGCCGGATGCCTATGGCTATGACTGGGGCCATGCGACCCTGCCCGCGCCCCCCAGTGGAACGAGCCCGCCCGTTTCACCGGTGCCATACGCCCCCCCGGTCTTTGCCTGCAAGACATCCGCCAATGCGCCGCTGCCCCGTCAGCATCCGGATATTGTCTGGCGCGCCGGGCTGGATCTGAACCCGCTGGATGTGAACAACCCCGAGGATGTGGCCTGGCTGGAAACGCTGGTCTGGCCAGGGCAGGACGCCCGTCTTGCCCGGCTGCGCGCCGCCATATCCGTGGCGCAGGCCGCGCCCCCGCGCCTCTGTGCCGGTGACCTGACCCGCGACCTTGCCCCGCTGATGGCAGAGGCCCCGCAGGGCGCGACCCTTGTGGTCTTTCACACGGCCGTCCTGACCTATGTCCAAAATCAGGCCGCGCGGGATCGATTTGCCCAAGACATGCTCAATTCACAGGCAGTCTGGCTCAGCAATGAGGGGCTGCGCGTGTTCCCGCAATACGCCGGTCCTGAGACCCCGCGCCATGCGGACAAGTTTCTGCTGCTCAGGAACGGCCAGCCGCTTGCCCGGACCGGCCCGCATGGTCAATCCCTTGACTGGATTGACCAAGTCGGCTGACAGCCGCCCCCTGTGGTTGCTCATTTTTTTGGCAAACCCCTTGCCGGATGCCCGGTTTGCGTGAATAAATTTGACTATACGGTCAAATATTTGGACTTATCTGAGCACAGCGGCTGGCCCTACTCAGCGGGACCGAACTGGCCTCATGTGGAGACAGATGAACAATCGGCCGTCCTTTTCACGAAGGCTCCGGCCTTACAGGGAAAGGATCTCGCTATGCACGGCGCGTTCTCGGAAAACGATCTCAGCGATGTTATTGCGGCCGACAAGGCCCATGTCTGGCACCATCTGGTGCAGCACAAACCGTTCGAGACTTCGGACCCCCGCATTATTGTCGAAGGCAAGGGCATGCGTGTCTGGGACCAGAACGGCAAAGAGTGGCTCGACGCTGTCTCTGGCGCGGTTTGGACCGTCAACGTCGGCTACGGCCGCGAAAGCATTGCCAAGGCGGTCTATGATCAGGTTCTGAAAATGAACTACTTTGCTCAGGCCGCAGGCTCTGTGCCTGGCGCGCTGTTTGCGGAAAAACTGATCGAGAAGATGCCCGGCATGTCCCGCGTCTACTATGTGAACTCCGGTTCCGAGGCGAACGAGAAAGCCTTTAAGCTGATCCGTCAGATCGCACACAAGAAATACGGCGGCAAGAAAACCAAGATCCTGTACCGCGAGCGCGACTACCACGGCTCCACGCTGGCAACCATGTCGGCCGGCGGTCAGGACGAACGCAACGCGCAATACGGCCCCTTTGCACCGGATTTCGTCCGCGTGCCGCACTGCATGGAATACCGCAAGCACGAGCTGGGTCCGGAACTGGCGGCCCTGTCGGGGCGCGAGTTTGGCATTGCCTGCGCCAATGAGATCGAAAAGGTCATCCTGCGCGAAGGCCCCGAAACCGTCGGCGCCCTTTGTCTGGAACCCGTCACCGCAGGCGGCGGCGTGATTGAGGCGCCCGAAGGCTATTGGGACCGCGTGCAGGAAATCTGCAAGCAGTATCAGGTTCTGCTGCACATCGACGAAGTCGTCTGCGGCGTTGGTCGGACCGGCACCTGGTTTGGCTACCAGCACTATGGCATCCAGCCCGACTTCGTGACCATGGCCAAAGGTGTGGCCTCTGGTTACGCGGCGATTGCCTGCCTTGTGACCACCGAAGAAGTCTTTGACATGTTCAAAGACGATGCCACCGATCCGATGAACTACTTCCGTGACATCTCCACCTTTGGGGGCTGTACAGCGGGTCCGGCGGCGGCGCTGGAAAACATGCGGATCATCGAAGACGAAAACCTGCTCGAGAACTGCATCGCCATGGGCGAACGCATGAACGCGAACCTGAAGGCGCTGATGGAGAAGCACGAGGTCATCGGCGACGTGCGCGGCAAAGGCCTGTTCCAGGGCTGCGAACTGGTCACCGACCGCACCACCAAGGACCCGGTCCCCGAAGCCAAGGCCCAAGCGGTGGTTGCAGAATGTGGCAAGCATGGCGTGATCATCGGTGTCACCAACCGCTCGATCCCCGGTCGCAACAATACGCTCTGCTTCAGCCCGGCGCTGATCGCAACCGCGGATGACATCGACCAGATCACCGATGCAGTGGACAAGGCGCTGACTGCGGTCTTCGGCTAAACGCTCTGAAAAACAGCCCTGCCAAATTGGACAGGTCAAATTGGACAAGTCAAAAAGTCAAAAAGCGGCCCTACGCAAAGGGCCGCTTTATTTTTATCTGAGGGGTCGAACGATACGATACGACTGTTGAAGGCCCTGATATGACCAAACTCTGGCTCACCCCGACCCATCTGCAAGGCAGCGTGTACGCCCTTGCCCCTCTGTCCCAAGACCACGCCGCCGACCTGCGCGCGGCCTCGGCGGACGGAGAACTGCACAAGCTCTGGTACACCACCGTGCCCGCACCCGAGCAGATCGAGGCCGAGATTGACCGCCGCCTCGGCCTGCAGGACGCAGGCACCATGGTGCCCTTCGCCATTCTGGATCCCGAGGGCCGCGCGGTGGGGATGACCACCTATATGAACATCGACCACGCCAGCCGCCGGGTCGAGATCGGCTCCACCTGGTGCCGCAAGGCGGTGCAGCGCACAGGTCTGAACACGGCGTGCAAATTCCTGATGCTGCGCCACGCGTTTGAGGACAAAGACGCCATTTCGGTCGAATTCCGCACCCACCGCCTGAACCGGCAAAGCCGCGCGGCGATTGAACGGCTCGGCGCGCAGCTCGACGGGATCCTGCGATCGCATATAATTATGAAAAACGGCACGATCCGGGATACCGCGGTCTATTCGATCATCGCGTCAGAGTGGCCTGCGGTGAAAGCGAACCTCGAACTCATGATGGCACGCTAAACCGCCGCCGCTGCGCGCAAGGCAAGCCCTCCCGCCCGTCGGCAGATCCTCCAAAGAGGATCGCCTCCCGTTGGGCCACGCGCCGCGCATCCGCGCGGCGCGGCACCGTTTTTGGCCCGTGTATCGCGCAACAGCAGCCCCCAAGCCAAACCTCAGCCCGTCGTCAGGCGGGCGGCCTGGCCTAATGCTGTGTGGGGCTAGTTGCTGGGGCGGTATGCTGCGCGACGGCTGCGCCACGGTTCCGCGTTACGGCAAAGAGCAGCTCTGAGCCGATTTTGTTGAAAAACAGCCGTTCGCTGGCGCAGAATAAAGACGGCTGAACCTGGCGCGCATGCCTTTTCTGGCAGGCTTTTCGCGGTTGCTGCGGTGCAGGAAGGATTTTGGCCAGTTTCCGGAGTTTCTGGGCGGTTGCGGCGAGTAGAAATTCGTCATTCGCACCGCAGGGTCCACGCAATCGCAGCCTGTTTATGCCCAGGATCCGTTAAAGGTGGGCGAAGAGCATCTCGACCTTCTTCCGCAGCTTCATGGAGATGACGTGTTGGTCTGTCTTCGCAATGTCGCGGGCGACCTGTCGGGCGTCTTCATGTTCCTCGCGGGTGATCTTGCGGGCATCAGTGTTCGGGCAGCATTTTGCCTTGGAGTGGCAAGCCTGGCAGACTTCTTTCAGAGCCCGATAGCGAGCCGTCCCCTTGCCAGTCGGACCTCGGTTCGGGTCGGAATAGTTCCTGCGAAATTGCTTCAGCTCGTGCCCCTCAGGGCAGATGTACTGGTCATTCTCGGCGTCCTACGCGAAATCGGCGCGGGTCCATGTCCCGTCATTCCGCCCTGACTTGTCGAAGACCGAGATGTGGGGTTCGTTCTTTCGGTCTACCAGCCAGCCCAGCATAGACGCAGTGCCGTAGGCCGTATCCGCGATCAGGTGCTCGGGATGAAGGTCGAACTTGGCCTTCACGCGCTTTAGCATGGTCTTCGTCGAGCCAACCTCGGCCTGCCGGATCGATCTGGTGGCCTCGACGTCCACGATGACGCCGTGGTCCGTGTCGATCAGGTAGTTGTCGGAATAGCTGAAGAAAGCCGGTCCCTTGCGCGCCGCCGTCCATTGGCTGGCCGGGTCAGAATGGGAGGTGAACTTGGGCTGAACCTCGCTGGCGGCACCGAATGCAGCCTCATCCAGCATGGCGAGATACTCGCGAACGGCCCGGGGCGCGTCGGCGGGATTGATCGACCCGGCGTCCCACTCCTCCTTCGGCGTAGAGCTCTGCTTGTTGGCATCCGCTTCAATCAGGCTGGCATCAACGGCCATGCGCTGGCCACTGACCAAGCCCTTTTCGATGCACCGCGCGACAGTCGTTTCGAACAGGTGCCGCAGCAGTTCGCTGTCACGGAAACGGCCATGCCGGTTCTTGGAAAAGGTTGAGTGGTCAGGGACGCGGGCGCTGAGGTCCAGGCGGCAAAACCAGCGATAGGCCAGGTTCGGATGCACCTCATCGCAAAGCCGCCGCTCAGACCGGATACCGAAGCAATAGCCGACCAGCAGCATCCGAATGGGGAGCTCCGGATCGACCGAAGGCCGCCCGGTATGGCTGTAGAAATCGGCAAGGCAGGTGCGGATCCCAGACAGATCCTTAAATCGATCAATATAGCGCAGCAGGTGGTTTTGCGGAACATGATCCTCAAGCGAGAACTCGTAGAACAGCGCCGGTTGCGCTTCCTGCCGCGGTCCCATAATCGTCGATCCTCCCATCCCTACAGGAATTGAATCAGCCGACAGCCCTTCGATCAAGGACGAGTTTTTCAACAAAATCAGCCCAAACTTGCCGTTCATGGGTGCGCGTAAGCGCTGCAGCGCAGCCCATCGTTTCCGGCATTCGTCATGACAAATAGGTTCGGCGTTGGTCGAAAGAATGCCGTGCAGTGGTACCTTGCCTATTCCGACCAGACCACACGAAAACCTTGGTGGGTGGTGGTACTGTCTGGCGAGGTCCCGGACCGGGCGGCGATCCTGTAGCGATAGCAATAGGAGGCGTGACACAGGAACGATCCACCCTTGGACAGTTTATAGCCTTTCATCGCTGCAAGTCGTTGGCGCACGTGTTTCTTCAAAGATTTGATGCGATAGGCGTCGGCCGTCCATTCCCATACATTGCCGACCACATTGTAAAGTCCATAGCCATTCGGCTCGTAATGCCTAGCCGGTGCGGTGGTGACGAAACCGTCTTTGGCGCTGTTGGTTTTGGGAAAATCGCCCTGCCAGATGTTGCAGGGTTGGAACGTGGCGTCATCGGGTTCGCGGTCGCCCCAGGGAAAGCGCACATCGCCAAGACCGCCACGGGCAGCATGTTCCCATTCGATCTCGGTGGGCAGTCGACCCCCGGCCCATTTGGCATAGGCCTGTGCATCGTTCCACGACACATGAACAACGGGATGGTCCGGCCTCCAGGCGGTCTCCATGGTGCCCGGCCCGTTGATATCGCGCCAATTGGCGCCATCCACGCGGCGCCACCATTCGACATCCTTGACGCCGAGTGTCGGGCCAAGCGCCTCTGGGACCTGCATCCAGAACACGAAGGACCAGCCGAATCTTTCGGCCTCGGTGAGATAGTTGGTGTCGCGGATGAACGCGGCAAATTGCGCGTTTGTGACCGTGGTTGCCCCGATGCGAAAAGGGGTGACGCGGGTGTTGCGGAACGGGTCTTCGCCGTCATGCAGGATTTCGGGATGGTTGGTGCCCGTCAGCGACCTGCCGCCGGGAATGCGCAGGGCATCCTCTGGTATCCGGCTGCCGCAGGTCACGATGGGTGCGGCAGGCGGGGCGTCTGCCCCAGCACGTCGGGCGGGGCTACAGCAGCTGCCTTGTTTCGTGTCTTTTGTCATGGGGTGAGCCTAAGTGTCTGTTGGGCCATTGCCAAACCGCTTGAACAGAAATCCGGCCAGGCCCACGGTGAACAATATGCGAAAAAGGTGATGGGTCGAGACAAGGACCGGACTGACACCGAGGCTCAATGCGATCAGGCTCATCTCGGTGACCCCGCCCGGCGCAAAGCTGATCAGCAATGTCTGGAAAGATATTGAAAGGAGCTGTCCCAGCATCAATGCAAACCCAGAAGCAATGGCAAGCGTCACCATGACCGATACACAACCAAGCGCGAGAGCCGACAGCAATCGTCGTGGGGTGGTCTTGGCAAACTGCGCGCCGAGGCTTGCGCCGACGATCAGTTGCGCCAAATTGAGAAGTGCTGGGGGCCCGCCCAGATCAATGGCCCCCGAAGATTGCAGGATCGCCGTTAAAACCAATGGGCCAAGCAGCGGGGCCGCTGGCAATCGCGAGGCTTTGCCGATCCAAAGGCCAATGGGGGCGATCAAAGCCACCATCAGCCAATCCCGCCAGTCGGAGGCGCTCTTTTCAAGGGTCTGGCTTGCGGCGCTGCCCACCGTTTCTCCGGTCATCACCAGAAAAAGCAAGGGAACAAGCAGGATCACCAGAATGATACGCACGAAATGCTGGATGCTCAGTGTCTCGACATTGCCGCCCGCTTGCGTCCCCAATTCCACCGCTTCGATCAACCCGCCCGGCATGGCTGCATAGAACGCAGTGGGCCGGTCATAGCCGCCCAGATAGTGAAAAATGGCATAGTTCGACGCCAGCGCGAGAACGACAAACACCATCATCGCGCACAGGGTGACGGCAAGGGTTGGCGCCATGGTCAACACGTCGGGCGTGAAGGTCGTGCCAATCATCGCGCCAATCACGGCAATGAACACCTCTCGCAGGGGTTTGGGGAAGAACACCGGCCTGCCGGCGCGCGCGGCAAATGTCAGCGCAAGGATCGCCGTTGCCACCAGACTTCCCAGAAGGAAGGGAATAGGCCAGCCCATAACACGGGCTGCAAAAGCCCCTACAATGGCTGTTGCAAGGACCAGTGACACTTGCAGCACTTTGGATGTGAAGTCTGTCATGCGGGGGCCGGTTCTGTTTGGCAGTACAACACGGCGTTTCCGGTCAGTTCACCGAGACCAGCTTGCCGGGGTTCATGATGTTCAGCGGATCAATGGACTGCTTGAGCTGCGCCATAAGCAGGTAGGCCTCTCCGTGTTCCTCTGGCATGTATTTCTTCTTGCCGGTCCCGACGCCGTGTTCGCCCGTCACCGTCCCCCCAAAAGAAAGCGCTGTCCGGCTCACATCGGATGCCAGTTGCTTGGCACGCGCCATTTCGTCGCCATTGTCCGGGTCGACCAGGATCAAAAGGTGGTAATTGCCGTCACCAACATGCCCTACGATTGGGGCGATCAGGCCGGATTCGGCGATCAGCTCTTTTGTGCGGGCGATGCAATCTGCCAGCGCCGAGATGGGCACACAGCAATCCGTGACAAGCCCCTCGCAGCCCTTGCGCAGCGACTTACCCGCGTAATAGGCGTTGTGACGCGCCTGCCACAACCGTTCGCGATCTTCCAGCTTTGTGGCCCAGTCAAAGCCGGAGACGCCGAATTCTTCCGCGACGCTTTCGAACAGGTCCACCTGTTCTTTGACGCCTGCCTCAGACCCGTGAAACTCGATGAAAAGATGCGGTTTTTCGGGCAGGTTCAGGTCAGGGTTGAAGATGTTCATGCCCTTCATCTGCACGTCGTCCAAAAGCTCGATCCGGGCCATGGGCAGTCCCATTTGAATGGCCGTGATCACCGTGTTCACCGCATCATCAATCGTGTCAAAGGCGCAGGTGGCTGACAGTTCGGAATCGGGTCGTCCAAACAGGCGCACCGTCAGTTCGGTGATGATACCCAAGGTGCCCTCGGAGCCGACGAACAGATGGGTCAGATCATACCCTGCCGAAGATTTGCGCGCACGCGATCCTGTGTTGATCACCCTGCCATCCGGCAACACAACCTCGAGCGCCATAACGTTTTCCCGCATGGTGCCATAGCGCACGGTATTGGTGCCCGACGCGCGGGTCGAGGTCATCCCGCCCAGCGTGGCATTTGCGCCCGGATCGACCGTGAACATCAGTCCCGTGGCCCGCAGATCGTCATTCAGCTGTTTGCGGGTCACACCTGGTTGCACCACCGCGTCCAGATCGCTTTGGTGGATGTCCAGCACCTTGTTCATCCGGCTTGTGTCCACACTGATGCCGCCATGGATCGGGATCACATGGCCTTCCAGCGATGTGCCGATGCCAAAGGGCACAACGGGCACTTTATGCGCCGAACAGATCTTCATGATCGCCGACACCTCTTCGGTGTTGTCGGGGAAGGCCACGGCGTCCGGCAATGCGGGTTCCGAATAGGCCTCGTCGCGGCCATGGATTTCGCGCACGGATTGGCCGGTGGACAAACGGTCCCCCAAAAGAGCCCGCAGCTCAGACAAAGCCAAAGAAATAGTGTCCTGCGTCATGGCAGATCCTCGTTTTGAATGGTCCCAAACGCCGCTCAGGTGGCGGGCGGCGGCGTCGCCGAAGGCGCCCCCAATTTCGACGCAGCCTCTTTGCCACCATAGGCCTCGATCATCGCGTCCTGATCCTCAAAGGCTTCGGTGTTGACGGCGTCCGGATCGCAGATCTTGCGAAGCTCTGCCTGCATCCGGGCAAGATCATCCGCATAGGCCGGGTTCTGCGCCTGATTGGTCAGTTCCTCTGGGTCTTCGGCCAGATTGAACAGCTCAGGCTCGAAGCCGACATATTCGATCAGTTTAAGATCGCCCTTTCGCAGCATGAACTCGCCGGACACCGCGCCAATCGCGTGGTATTCGCTGAAGACGGCGCGGTCGGTGTCGTCTTCGCAGGCGGCAATGTCATACAGCGAAGTTCCGGGGCGTTCGCCCGGAAGCGCGGCGTCGAAGTGGTCGATGATCGTTTCCGAGATGTCCAGCAGGCTAGTCGTGGTCGCGCTGGTCGGTCGGGGATCGACCCCCAGATCGGGGGCTGGCGCGACAATCAACGGGATCGCGGCAGATTCCTCGTACATGTTCATCTTGCCCCACAGGTCGCGCACGCCCAGGTTTTCGCCATGATCGCTTGAGTAGATGATCGTGGTGTTGTCGAACTGCCCGCTGTCTTTCAGCGCGCTTACGATCCGCCCGACATTGTGGTCCATGTAGCTGGTCAGACCGTAGTACGACGCAATCGCAACGCGCCGCTCTTCTTCGTCCTTCCAGCCGTCCTCCGCGACCATGGCGTCAGCCATTTTGTCCAGCCAGGGATGACGCACGTAGCCATCCTTGCGCCGCAGCTTGTCCGCCGGAAGCTTGTCCAACGGATAAAGATCGTAGAATTCCTGAGGCGCGATCAGCGGGTGGTGCGGTGCCAAAAGCCCGACATAGAGACACCATGGCGCGGCGCTGTCCTGTGTTTTAGACAGCCAATCGCAGGTCATGTCCGTGACGCTGCGATCGTATTTTGTATAGCTGCTTTCGCCCGGCCCGATTGTGTCGCCCATCATCCGCACGTGTTTGTTGTAAACACGTTCGTCTTCGCGGCGGATGGAGCCCCACACCATGCCGACTCCATCGGCCACATGCATAGGAATATGCTGGGCGTCAAAGCCGCTGTCGTCCTCTTGGTGGCGGTAGTGCAGCTTGCCAATGGATTCTACGCGCACGCCTTTGTCCTGCAACGCATGCCCCCAGCCGCGCGGCGTTCCCTTGTAGGGCATCGCATTGTCCCAGTTGCGAATGTCATGCACCTGCCGACCTGTTGCAAAGGCGGCGCGGGCCGGCACACAAATGGGGGACGGCGTGTAGGCGTTGGTAAAGCGTGTGCCACGTGCTGCCAGTTCGTCCAGATGCGGTGTCTGCACCACCGGATGATCCGCACAGGACATGGCTCGCGCCTGGTGTTGATCCGAAAGGATGACGAGGAGGTTGGGGGAGGATTTCATAGGTTATTCTTCTTCCATTGCAGGAATCGGGATGTCGAAATCGGTCTTTTGCGCAGCTGCTGCCATGACCCTGATCGCCTTGTAGATGACGGACAGCTCCTCTTCGCTGAGCGTCGCCACCAGATGCCGCTGGCGTTCGTCCAGCACTGGCCCAAGCCGCGCGTGGGCGAGATGCGCTTTGTCGGTCAACTCGATCACATGTTGGCGTTTGTCAGCTTTGTAAGGGTGAAGCACCACGTAACCCTTTTGCTCAAGAGCGCCCAGCATCTTGCTGAACTGGCTCTTGTCTATACCGGCCGCTTTGCGCACCGGCGTTGTGGTGCTTTCGACGCCAAGGGCGACAACCCGAACGATCCGCCATTGGGCAAGATTCAGATCACCATAGGCAGAGATGATGACCTTTGCCTGCGCGTTCAGCGCAGTGTGCAATTGCGCGATCTGGAAGGGCAGCAATAGGCCCAACCCGATCGCACTATCATCCGAATTTGTCATTTTCCGCGATCCTTCTTTCAAATCGAAATTCGGGCAGTTTGGTGGAAAAGTCAACTTAAATGTTGACTTTTCCACCTTTCGAAATGACAAACGTTCCCAACGACATTGCACTTCAGGGAGGGAAACATGAGGAAGTTGCTTAAATCTGCGGTGGTTGCCGCCGCGGTTATCGGGACATCTACGGCCACATTGGCAGAGGATTGGGCCCCGCCGGGGCCCATCAAGATGGTGATTGCCTTTGCGGCGGGCGGCGGCGCTGACACACAGGCCCGCCTGATTGCCGAAGAGCTTGAAGCAACGCAAGGCTGGAAAGTCATTCCCGAGCAAGTCACTGGCAAGGGTGGGCTGAACGCAGTGAATGCAGTCAAAGATGCACCGGCAGATGGCACAACGATTGCCATGATCGTCACAAGCAGCCTTGGCTATAGTATGGTCACCGCGAAAGCCGGGTCCCCACAGGACGTGACCCCGATCACCACCACCGCAGGCACGCAAATGGCGGTCGTTGCGCGGGCCGACAAAGGTTGGTCCACGTTGGGTGATGTGATCGAAGCCGCCAAAGGCGGTGAGGATATCCGTTTTGGCGTCATGTCCCCGGCCTTAGGTGACATTGCCTATTTGGTTGGTAAAGAAAACGGCGTCGACTTCAACATCATCTCGGTCAAGGGCGGCAAGGCTGTGATGAACGGTTTGAATGCAGGCGACATGGATGTGGGTTTTGGCGCGGGCATTCAGGCCAAAGCCGTTGCGGCTGGTGATATGGTCGAGCTGGCTTCGGCCCGCAGCGAACCTCTGATCAATTCGCCTGAGGCGCCGCTGCTTTCGGAATACGGCGTGAACTTTGTGAGTGAACTTGCGTTCCTGTTCGCCGGTCCAAAGGACATGGATCCTGTGGCCCGCGCCGCGATCGCCTCTGCAATTGCTGAAGTTGCAACGCAAGAAGGTGGAAAAGCCAATGCGTTCCTGACCAAAGGGTTTGGCGGAGCCATGATCATCGCCGGAGAAGAACTTGAGGCCGTTGTTCAGAAGGGCTTTGAGTCTTCGGGCGCACTTGCTGCGGCAGCGGCCGAATAAGGCTCTGTGCGAACACGCCTATAGCACGGGCGGCCGATACGCCGCCCGATCGTCTTTGCCAACATAAGAGACCGATATGCGCAATCTCTCTGCCAGCACGGCACTGGGTCTGGGCTGTATTGCCTTTGCTTTGATCCTTGCCTTCATCTGGATACCGCTCGATGTTGAAACCTGGTTGGTTGAACGCAAACGCGGTCGCTATATCGTTGGCGATAGCCTTGCGCCGACTTTGGCCGCGGCTTTCATTCTGTTGGCCGGAGTAATGCTGTGGTTCGAGCGCAGGTCTCGTGACCCGCGCCCTACACGCCAGAACCTGACATTCATCGGAGCGATTTCGTTTTTTGGTCTCGTTGGCATTCTGCTGATGCGCTGGTCTGGGCCGGTTGTGACCAGCGTGTTTGGGGCAGAAGAATACAGGCTTCTTCGTGACACGGCGCCCTGGAAATACATTGGTTTTGTCCTCGGCGGCAGCACGATGGTCTTTTGCATTGTGTCCTTTGTGGAGCAGCGTGTGTCCTGGCGTGCATTTTGGGTGGCACTGGCGGCGGTGGTCGGCATTATCGCCCTGTATGATCTCCCGTTTGACGACGTGCTGCTGCCACCGAATGGAGATGTCTGATGGCCGATTTGGGCACCTTTGACTATGTCTGGCTCGGCATCCTTGCGGTCTTTCAGGGGCCCGAGGCTTTTTCGCTTCTTGGCGTTTCGGTGTCGATCACTGTGATGATGGTTGCCTTCGGGCTGATCCTTGGAATCGTTGTTGGCGCAACACCGGGTCTTGGCGGGGTCATAGCGATGGCCATCTCCCTACCCATCCTGATCTCAATCTTCGGCTTTAACGCGGATGCGCTTTTGCCGGTGATGGGGTTCCTGATCGGCGTCATGAAAGGGTCCACCGTCGGCGGCGCGGTTCCGGCGATCCTGTTCAACACCCCCGGCACGCCTGACGCCTATATGACCACGCTGGACGGCTATCCGATGGCGCAGTCGGGCAAAGCGCGCAAAGCCCTCAAGATCTCGCATTTTTCATCTGTCACAGGGGACACGTTTTCGGATGTTGTCCTGATCGTCTGTGCCCCATTTCTTGCGATCCTGGTTGAGGCCCATCTGGACCTGCCCGAGAAGACGGCGCTTCTTATCCTATCGCTCAGCTTTATCGCAGCCGTTGTCGGCGGGTCGGCGGCCAAAGGGCTGCTCAGCTGCGGGCTTGGGCTCTTGGCCGTCTATATCGGCACCGGAGAGGACTTTTACCCGCGGCTGAGCTTTGGCACGGCGGCCCTGTCAGACGGGATCCCCATCACCGCTGCGGTCATTGGCGTACTGGTTATTGGGGCAATCTTTTCCGAGCTTGAAAACCTTTGGGCCCAAAAACGCCAAACAGGCGCAATTCAAGTCGCAAAGGAGGAAGGCGACCAGCGACTGCACTGGGCCGACATTCGCCGGATCTTTCCTTATATCGGCCGCTCGGCCCTCATCGGCACGACCATCGGGGCCCTTCCGGGCGTTGGCTCAACGCTGGCGGCCACCATCGGGTACGCGACCAGCAAACGCCTTTATACCAAAACCAAGAAACCGGGCGATCCGGCGTTCGGGCAGGGCGCGCCTGAAGGTATTGCCGCGACCGAGGCCGCAAATTCTTCGGTTTCGGGCGCAAACCTGATCCCCGTCCTGTCCCTTGGCATTCCCGGCAATACGGCCGCCGTTTTCCTGATCCTGGCTGCAGAATCCATTGGCGGTTTCAATCCGGGGCCGGCGGTTTTTCAGTTTTCGTCCGATCTGAACCCCGAACTGGTGATCGCCTTCGGGCTGTTCACGACCATGATCCTGGCCAATCTTTTGAACTGGACGGTGGGTGGGGTCTTCATGCGGTCACTTGGGGTCCTTGTGCGCATCCCAAAGCAATATCTCTTGCCGGTTGTCCTGCTGTTGACGCTTGCGTCCCTATATGTTCAGGAAACCTCAATGAGCGCCATCTGGTTTGCCTTCGGCTTTGGCATCCTTGGCTATTTCATGATGCGCTTTGCGATCTCACCGCTCCCCTTTGTGATTGGGTTCATTCTCGGCGGGCGTATTGAGGACACCGCACGACAGGCATTTTCCGCGACCGGAGGCGATCCCTGGTTCCTCTTCAAAAGCCCGATCGCCGCCATGTTCATGCTCTGCGCATTGGCGGTGATTTTCGTGTCTCTTCGCAAGCCAAAAGGAGACATGCCATGACCCGCCCCAACATCCTGTTCATCACCTCTGACCAGCAACGCGGCGATTGCTATGGGTTTCGCGGCCGCAATGTCTACACGCCGCATCTGGATATGCTTGCCGCTGAAGGCACCAGCCTTGAAACGGTTGTGACGCCTTGTGTGGTCTGTCAGCCCGCGCGGGCGTCGATCCTGACAGGTCTTCTGCCGCGCACCCATGGTGTGCATGACAATGGAATCGATTTGGACCCTGAGCTGGGCGAAAAAGGCTTTGCCGCCTCGCTGTCTGCGGCGGGGTATCGCACCGCCAAGATCGGCAAGGCGCATTTTGCGACCTATCACACCTTTGGCGACAGCGACACGGTCGAGTCCATTCCCGGATCGGCCAAGGTGCCAGAGGGATGGCGCGGGCCCTATATGGGTTTTGATCATGCCGAACTCGTCCACATCGGCCACAACTGGTGGCATCCCGAAGAACCACCTGCCGGTCTGGCCTATGAGGAATGGTACTACGGCGACGGTCGGGGCGCGCAGAAAAACAAGCTGCTGTGGGAAAGCCACCGCGATCATAAGGATGCGCCACAGGTCTGGTCATCAAAGTTGCCTGTGGCCTGGCACAATTCCTCATGGATCGCAGACCGCGCAATTGATTTCATCAAGCAGGACCACGAGAAACCGTTCTGTATGTGGGTGTCCTTTCCCGACCCCCACCACCCGTTTGACTGCCCCGAACCCTGGGCGTCCCTGCATCGGCCGGAAGACGTGGATCTGCCGGAACACCGAACCCGCGACTTCGAGGGCCGACCGTGGTGGCACAAGGCGGCGGTCGAGACCAAGATCGAAGGCAAGGGCGCCGAGATCCGCACAAGCTATTCGCGTTATCCTGAAATTCCGGATGAACAGCTGCGCGAGGTGATAGCCAATACCTATGGCCAGCTGTCCCTGATCGACCATTCAGTCGGACGCATCATCACCGAACTCGAAGCGCAGGGTTTGGCCGATAACACCTATATCGTCTACACCGCCGACCACGGCGACTGGCTGGGCGACCATGGGTTGGTTCTGAAAGGGCCGATGCCGTTTGAGGGACTGTTGAATGTCCGCGCCATCGTCAAAGGCCCCGATGTTCCGGTCGGAAAAGTCAGCTTTGAACCGCTCTCGACCCTTGATCTGGGCGCGACCTTCATGGATTGGGCAGGCGCAGACAGCCTGATGGATATTCACGGCCAGTCCATGCGCGATGTCATTTCGGGGGACGGCACGCGCAAGGCCGCAATGAGCGAATGGGAGCTTCTGCCCGGTCGCGTGGGTGTCGGATTGTCTCTGCGCACCGTGCGCAGCAAGACGGCCAAACTGACCCTGGACCTGCAATCCGGCGCAGGCGAGATGTATGATCTGGAGAAGGACCCGCATGAGCTTCGCAATGTCTTCGATGATCCCGACTACGCTGCGATGAAGGCTGACTTGAACGAGATCCTGATGGCGCGACCTGATGATATGCGACCCAATCAGGAGCCGGTGGGAATGGCGTAAGGAGGTCCCAACTTGCCGACGATCACATGTGCCGAGGGTTTTCGCCAGCTCTACAAACGGTGTGTGACAGGGTTTTCTATGACTGTGTAGAAAATGAACCTTACCAGGAACCGACGTTTCACCGTAACGAAATCGTTTCCGAATAAATCCAAATCCGTCAACACGTCGGCGTCGATATAACCGGCATTTATGCCCGCAGGGCAATGGCCGGTGCAGCGGCCCGGACACCTGCCGCCATTGCGCCGGTCGGTATGAGGGCATACGGAACGCCACCAGGAAAATCAAGGCCACCTTTGCCAGTAGGTTGCACGCGAACAGTAGACAGCAGAAGGTCAACCTGTGCTTGTGATAGAAGAGCTGGACCAACTTGCGCTCGCGGCGAATGACCGGTTGCCAGTTCTTGGTGTTATTCTCTGAATACGCAAGGTGCCGAAAGCTGCCGTTGGGGCCAATGCGGCGAAAGGACGCTTTGTCCTGTGTGGATGGCGTCTGCTTTGCAAGAAAAAAATGCGTTGATTGCGCGGTTGGTCAGTACAGTCCTGTGTCCGGCCTTTGGTCGCAGTGTTGGTATTTGCTGCTGGCCTTGATGGGTTCCGCAAACCTGTTCCCAATCGGCGACGCGAACCTGAGAGTTCAGGACAAAGCACGGGATTTCAGGTTTTCGGATGACCGCACGTGCCATCATGGCATTCGTCTTGCAATTCGTGTTTTCTCGGCTCCTTCTATGCCGCCGATTGGCGGTAGTAGGTATCTTTGGTGAGGATCGCCCAAATGATCCTGGCCGCCTTGTTCGCCATAGCAATCGTTGCGAGGCGAACGGGTTTGCGTTCAAGAAGCTGCATGATCCAAGGGTGCACACGTTCTGGATAGCCACGGGCACGCTGAACTTGAGAGGTCATGCCGATCACGAGTAATCGTCGAAGGTATCGGTCTCCCTTCTTGCTTATGCGGCCCAGGCGCTCTTTACCACCGCTCGACTTGTTCAGCGGCGTAAGTCCCAGCCAAGCAGCAAACTCGCGTCCATTCTTGAACTGTTGGCCGTCGCCGATGGTTGCGACAATGGCCGAAGCAGTGATGGGGCCGACGCCAGGAACGGTCCTAATGCGTTTGGCGCGTTCATCGATCCGAGAATGATACTCGATCAGTTTATCGTAAAACGTGACCCGGTCATCGAGCGCATTAACCTGTTCGCAGAGCGTCTTGAGCATGCTCTTTGCCACGTCAGGCATGTCCAGGCAGTTATCCGTCTGGAACGTCTTGATGAAGCGCATTGCGGCGACTGGTCCGTTCCCGATTACATGACCAAACTCACGCAGAAGACCACGGATCACATTCAACATCTGGGTCTTCTGGCGAACGACAAGCTGGCGCACCCGGTGGATGGTCAGTAGGGCCTGCTGCTCTTTCGACTTCACAGCGACAAACCGCATCGTTGGTCGTGTGACGGCCTCGCAAATCGCCTCAGCATCAACGGCGTCTGTCTTGCCGCGTTTAACATACGGCTTAACGTAGGTGGCAGGCATCAACCGTACATCATGACCGATCGCAGTCAGCTCACGTGCCCAATGATGCGCAGATCCGCAGGCTTCAATACCAACCAGACAACGCGGCAACGCTTCGAAGAACTTGAGCAATTGTCGCCGCCGGATCGAACGATTGAAGGCAACCGTGCCGTCAGCTGTGACACCGTGAACTTGGAAAACGTCCTTCCCAAGATCCAATCCTATTGTCGTAACTTCCATGATGGGGCTCCTTTCCTGACAGAAGATGACTTCTGCAGTGTGCCGCAAAATGCGACGCTTGGTGCAGACGCCATCCACCCCATCCGCACTGCAGCTCTCCGAGTCCCAGCTGATCGACAGTCTGTCTTGGCCGCAAGCCCCCTCGGACCAATCAAAGGCTTAAAGGATGCAACATTGAAACCGTTCAAGCGGGACAGAGGCCGCCATAAGTCGTTGGTGCGGGGCTTCGCCCTATTTGCAACGACCCCCAAAAGGGCGGAGCGAAAAAAGAGCGCTCCAGCCAGAGGCGCCCTTTTCCTCAGACCCGATTGGGCAGATCCCTGCCCGTCAGATGCGCCGCGAGGTTGTCCAGCGCCATATGCCCCATCGCACTGCGCACTTCCTCGGTCGCCGTGCCCAGATGCGGCAGCAGGGTCACCTGCTCCATTGCGCGCAGGGCCTCTGGCACCTTTGGTTCAAACTCATAGACATCAAGCCCCGCGCCCGCGATCTGCCCTGTTTCCAGCGCCGCGATCAGCGCCGCCTCATCGACCACCTCACCCCGGGCAATATTGATCAGCAGCGCGCTGGGTTTCATGGCCGCGAGCACATCCGCGTTGATCAGATGGCGGGTGTCGTCCCCACCCGGCACCGCCAGCACCAGCACATCGACGGTGGCCGCGAGCGCGCGCAGATCCGCCGCCCGCTCTGCCGGATAGGTCGTGGCTTTTGGGCTGCGTGCCACATAGGCGATCTCCATCCCGAACCCGAAATGCGCGCGTCGGGCAATGGCGTCGCCAATGCGGCCCAGCCCCACAACACCCAGACGTTTGCCGGTCAGGTGCATCCCCAGCATCTGAGTCGGGTGCCAGCCCTGCCACGCCCCACTGCGCACCAGCCGCTCGCCCTCGCCTGCACGCCGTGCGGTCATCAGCATCAGCGTCAGGGCAATATCGGCGGTGGCATCGGTCACGGCACCGGGCGTGTTGCTGACCGCCACCCCGGCCGCCTGTGCGGCTGCGACATCAATGTGGTTATATCCCACCCCAAAATTTGCCAGCAACCTGCAGCGGGGATTGGGAGCCGCCGCAAAAACCTCGGCCGTGAAAAGATCGCCCAGGGTGGGCACCACAAGGTCATAATCCTGCAAGCTTGCGACAATTTCAGCGCGGGTCATTGGCGTGGTCGCAGCCCGGATCTCTGCGCTGAACTCCGACACTGCCCGCGCCGTCACGGCTTCCGTCATTGGCCGAGTGATCAGAACCCGCGCCATCAGTGCAGCCGTCCGCCCAGCGGCAGATCCGCGTCCACCGCGCCATCGGGTCCAATCAGCACCACCTCGCCGTTTTTATCCGGCAGGCCCAAGACCAGCACCTCGGACATGAACTTGCCGATCTGGCGCGGCGGGAAATTCACCACCGCCAGCACCTGCTTGCCGACCAGCGTTTCCGGCGCATAATGGGCGGTGACCTGAGCCGAGGTCTTTTTCTCCCCCAGCTCCGGGCCGAAATCGATCCACATCTTGATCGCCGGGCGCCGCGCCTCGGGGTAGGGTTCTGCGCGCATCACAGTGCCCATGCGCACGTCAACCTTCAGGAACTCATCGAAAGAGATCTCATCAGCCACGCGACAGCTCCTCTGACCGTTTGGTCGCGGCCTCAACGGCACGGGGCAGCAGCACCGGAAAGCCACCCTCCTCGTTCATCAGCACCTCAAGTGCCGCCTGCGTGGTGCCATTGGGAGAGGTCACATTGACCCGCAGCTGCGACGGGCTGTCGCCGGACTGCTCCGCCAGCGCGCCCGCGCCTGCAACGGTTGCTTTGGCCAGTTGCATTGCCAGCTCCTCAGACAGGCCCTGCGCCACCCCGCCTGCGGCCAGTGTTTCGATCAGGTGGAACACATAAGCCGGGCCAGACCCCGACACCCCGGTCACCGCATCCATCTGGCCTTCGGCGTCCAGACGCACCACTTGGCCGACGGCCGACAGCAGCGCCTCGGCCCGGTCCAGATCAGTGGCATTGGTGCGCGTGTTGCCAATGATCGCAGTGATGCCACGGCCCACGGCCGCAGGTGTGTTGGGCATAGCGCGCACAATCGGCGTCTCTGCGCCCAGCATCTTTTCGTAAGTGGCCAGCGAGGTGCCCGCCGCAACCGACAGGAACAAGGTCGCGCCCCCACCCAGATCGGCCATGCCCGGCAGGGCTGCGCCCATCATCTGTGGTTTCACGGCAATCAGCACAATCGACGGGGTGCCATCCAGCGCCGCATTGATATGCACGCCGGTGGATTTCAGCCAGTCCGAGGGATTGGGATCCATGACCCAGACCTTTTCCGGGCTCAGCCCGCGCTCCAGCCAGCCCGCCAGCATCGCAGAGCCCATCTTGCCGCAGCCCAGAAGCACCAGGCCACGGCCTGCAATATCGGTCATGTTCATCATCAGTCCCCTTCTGTTGCGGCCCCTCCGCAGAGGGGCCTTTGGGGACAGGTTTACGCGCGCCCGTAGGCCTCTGCAATGGCGACATTCATCGCCTCATCCGCAGGGCGGTCGCCCCATGTGGTCAGCTGGATCGCCGGGTAATAGCGTTCACAATTGGCCACGGCGGTCTGCACCATGGCGTCCACCTGTTGCGGGCTCGCCATCTGGCCACCGGCCAGCACGAGACCATAGCGGAACAGCATCAGCTTTTGCTCGGCCCAATAGGTAAACGCGCCCGTCCAGCACTGGTCATTCATCTTGTTGACCAGCTCATAGAGGGCCGCTTCTTTGTCTTTTGGCGGCTCCATTTCGAACGAACACACCATGCGCAGGCATTCGTCGTAATCCGACCACGCCAAGGTCAGTGAATAGGTCCGCCACTGCCCCTCGACCGCCATAGCGATCTGATCATCGGCGATACGATCGAAATCCCAGTCATGATGGGATGCGATGTTCTCGACAATGTCGATTGGGTGTAGATCGTCCTGAAACTGATGCTCGGAAAGGGCCATGTCGTCACCTCTCTGGTCTCTAGCTGAGGGGCCAGCAGATAGCCCCCAACACTAGCTTTCGCCTCTATGGACCGGGGAGGTTTCCCCGCTCCATACTAGATATGGTGCGGCGACATGAGATCTGTGGCAACCTTTATTTTGGGGATAACTGCAATAAGTTGTGGATGAGATCAAATTAACCTCAAAATGCCGGCCCTTGGTCAAAACGTCACAAAACCCTGCCAAGGTCGGCGGCAGCAACCCCCAGTGCCCCGCCACAAGCTGGCGCAATATGCGCCGCATTTCGGAAGAATCACGCCATATCCGCGCGGGCTCACAGCAAGGTGACCCCGATTTGCCCGCATCCCCAGACGCCCGTACAGGCAGGCGCTGGCCTTTCCCACCTTTGCAGGATAAGCGCAAGAGCATACCTGCCCGACGAGGGGCCCGCTCACACTTCAGACTGCACAACACGCGCCATGACCCGTATCCAGATTATCCTGCTCTTCCTGTTTCTGATCTTTCTGACCTTTGCGCCGCTGCTGGCCCGCCTGCCGGCCTTCCTGCGCCCTGTCGGCCCGCCGGGCCTTTTGGCCGTGCAACTGCCCGACGGCAAAGAGGCCCGCTCCACCGCCCTGTTCATCACCGGCAAGGATGGCTGGGGCGCGGAGGAAACCGCCCGCGCCCAGCGCCTGAGCGAGATGCACACCATGGTGCTGGTCATCGATGGCGAAGGGCTCCTGACCCGCGTGGGCGGCGACTGCAGCGCGCTTGGCACCGCACTGGCCGATCTGGCGCGCAGCCAGCAGCAACAGCACGGCGCGCTGGCCCGCACGCCGGTTCTGGTCGGCCTGCCCAATGGTGGCGGCGCCATCGCACTGGCGGCCGCCTCCACCGGCGGCACGGCGCAGTTCAAAGGACTGGTTACGCTTGATCTGAAACCAGGCACAGCCCCCTGCCCAACCCCATTGACCGCAGGCCAAAAGGCCCCGCTGCGCTGGCTGGATGTCACGGAAACGGCTGAAACCTCCGCCACGCAGGGCATTTCGGGGGCCACCATCGTCGCGCCTGACCCCGACCCGCGCAAAGCCTTCTACCAAAGCTACCTGCGCGTGGCGGGCACCGACAGCGCCTTTGATCTGGGCACCGCAGCACAGCCCGGCCCCCTCGCCGATCTGCCCCTGACGCTCCATCAGAACGCCACCGCCACCCAATCGGACACTTACGCAATTTTCCTGTCCGGCGACGGCGGCTGGGCGGCCTTTGACAAAGAAGTCTCCGACCGCCTCGCGGCCGCAGGCATTCCGGTAGTGGGCCTCTCAGCCCTGCGCTACCTCTGGCAGGAAAAACGCCCCGTCCAGATCGCCGCAGACATCGCCCGCATTGACGCGCACTACCGCCGGGCCTTCGGGACAAACCGCCTGATGCTGGTCGGCTTCTCGCTGGGGGCCAATACCATGCCCTTTGCCGCCAATGCCCTGCCCCCCAGTTTACAACAGGACCTCGCCGCCGTGGCGCTGCTGGCCCCCGAACAACAAACCGGCTTTGAAATCCGCGTTGGCGGCTGGCTGGGGCAGGCCACCGGCGCAACCAAGGTCACACCGGAAATCGACCGCCTCGCCGCCGCCCTGCCCGCAGATAAAATCCTCTGTCTCTATGGCACCAAAGAAAAAGTCTCGGCCTGCCCCGGCGTGTCAGCACCTATTGCCAAACACAGCTTTGAAGGCGGCCACCACCTCGCCAAGGACTACGACACCATCGCCGCGCGGCTGACCGCCGCCGCGCAGTAAAAAACGGCGCCCCACCCGGAACGCCGTTGTTTTCTTTTGGCCGGAAATACTCTGGGGTGAATGCGCCGCTGCGCAGAGGGGCAAAGCCCCTTCCCCTGATCAGGCCCAGATCAGGACCAGATCGGACTTGATCAGACTTGATCAGCCCTTGGCGTCCAACGCATCCAGACGCGCCTTCAGGGCTTCGTTTTCTTCCCGCGCCTTCTGCGCCATGGCACGCACCGCGTCGAACTCCTCGCGGGTGACAAAGTCGCGATCGGCAAGCCAGCGGTCCAGCATGCTTTTCATCGCGGTTTCTGCCTCTTCGCGTGCGCCCTGAGCTACGCCCATGGCATTGGTCATCAGCTGCGAAATATCATCAAGGATCTTATTGCGGGTCTGCATCAGCTTGGCTCTCCCAGAAATCACTTACCCCCGAAGGGCTCGCCCTCTATATGGAGATCAAACAGTGAAACGGCAAGCCGTTCCCGCCCCTCCATTTGCCCGCAGTCCACAGCCGAGGACCCCATGATCCCTTTTCCCAATCTCTCACCCGAGATTTTCACCATTTCTCTGTTCGGGATGGAATTTGCCCTGCGCTGGTATGCCATGGCCTATATTGTGGGGCTGCTGATAGCATGGTGGCTGGCAGTGCGCGCGGTCCGGCGTGCCGACCTCTGGCCAGCCGTTCAGGCCCCAATGCAGCCTCGTCAGGTCGAGGATCTGATGACCTGGATCATCCTTGGCGTTATCCTTGGTGGCCGTCTGGGATATGTGCTGTTCTATCAACCCGCTTACTATCTGGCGAACCCCGCGCAGATCCTGCGGGTCTGGGAAGGCGGCATGGCCTTCCATGGCGGGCTGATCGGCGTGATCGTCGCCGCCTGGATCTACAGCGCGCGCCACGGCATCACCCGTCTGTCCATGGCGGATCTGATCGCCCATACCGTCGCCCCCGGCCTCCTGCTGGGGCGGGTTGCGAATTTCATCAATGCCGAACTTTGGGGCCGCGCCACCAGTTCGCCCTTTGGGGTGATCTTTCCCGGTCAGGCCGCACAAGACTGCGGCCAGCCCCTTGGCGATCTCTGCGCCCGTCACCCCAGCCAGCTTTATGAAGCCGGGCTCGAAGGGCTGTTGCTGGGCGCGGTTCTTCTCTGGCTGGTCTACGCGCGGCGCGCCTTCCTGCGCCCCGGTCTTGTTCTCGGCTTATTTCTTGCAGGCTATGGCGCCGCGCGCTTCATTGTCGAATTTTTCCGCCAGCCCGATGCGCAGTTTGTCAGCCCCGGCAACCCCTTGGGTCTTGCATGGCAGATTGACGGCTGGGGCCTCACCCAAGGCCAGGCGCTGTCGATCCCGATGATCGCCCTTGGCCTGTGGTTTATGCTCCGCGCCCGGCCCGCAGCGGAAGGCAAACCCGCATGAGCCTATTGGACCACCTGACCAGCCGCATTCAGCAAGACGGCCCCCTGACCGTAGCGGATTACATGGCCGACTGCCTGCTGCACCCGGTCCACGGCTATTACACCACCCGCGACCCGCTGGGTGAGGCGGGGGACTTTACCACCGCGCCCGAGATCAGCCAGATGTTTGGCGAACTGCTGGGTCTGAGTTTGGCGCAAAGCTGGCTCGATCAGGGCGCCCCTGCGCCTTTCACTCTGGCCGAGCTGGGCCCCGGACGCGGCACCCTGATGGTCGATCTTCTGCGCGCCACCAAAGCCGTGCCCGGCTTTCATGCCGCCATGCGGATCAAACTGGTCGAGGCCTCCCCCACCCTGCGCGCCGCGCAGGCCAAGACGCTTGCGGGCTATGCCCCGGACTGGCTCGACACGGTTGCCGACCTGCCCGACGCCCCGCTGTTTCTGCTGGCCAATGAGTTCTTCGACGCCCTGCCCGTGCGCCAGTTCCTGCGCGATGGCGATCTGTGGCGCGAACGCTGTGTTGGTCTGAATGACGGTACGCTCACCTTCGGCCTCGGCGCTGCCGCGCCGCAAGCCGCACTGACCGATCGGTTGGCAGACACCAAAGACGGCGATCTGGTCGAACTTTGCCCAGCTGCAGCGCCGATCACCGAACAGATCGCACAGATCATTGCCACCCAGGGCGGTGCGGCGGTGATTGTGGATTACGGCGACTGGCGTTCGCTTGGGGACACACTGCAGGCGCTGCGCGCCCATGCGCCCGCCGACCCGCTGCACACACCCGGCGAAGCCGACCTTACCACCCATGTGGACTTTGAAGCGCTGGCCACCGCCACCACCGCAGGCGGCGCGCGCCACAGCCGGGTGACCCCACAAGGGATCTTTCTGGAACGTCTTGGCATCACCCAACGGGCAAATTCTCTCGCCCAAGGTCTGTCCGGGTCGCAATTGGACCGGCTGATTGCCGCGCATCGACGGTTGACGCACCCGCAGGAAATGGGAAACCTGTTCAAAGTCATCGGGATCTACCCCGAACACGCACAACCGCCGGCAGGGCTCGAGCCATGACACTAGACCCCATCACCTCTGACCTTCTCTCCCCTGTTGCCCACGGGTTCTTCACCCGTCAGGGCGGCGCGTCTTCGGGCATCTTCGAGGGTCTGAACTGCGGCCTTGGGTCAAGTGACCTGCGCGAAGCCGTCATGCTGAACCGCACCCGCGTGGCCGATGCCATGGGCGCGGACAGTCTTGTGCGCATGCATCAGATCCACTCCGCCGAGGTTGCGGTGATCGACGCCCCGCAGGCTGCAGATGACGCCGCCCCCCGCGCCGATGCGCTGGTCACGGCCACCCCCGGTCTGGTGCTGTCAGTGCTGACCGCCGATTGCCAGCCGGTGCTGTTTGCGGATCCTGAGGCAGGCGTTGTCGCCGCCGCCCATGCGGGCTGGCGCGGCACGCTGGATGGGGTGCTGGATGCAACGGTGGACACCATGGAGTCCTTGGGCGCCAAACGCGACCAGATCCGCGCGGTGATCGGGCCGAGCATTTCGCAACCCGCCTACGAAGTCGGCCCGGAATTCCACGCCGATTTCACCGACAAAGACCCCGAATTCGCCCGCTTCTTTATTGCAGGCGAAGGGGACCGTTTCCTGTTTGACCTTCCGGGCCTTGGCCTTGCCCGCCTGCGCGCACTGGGGATCAAAGCCGCGGAATGGACGCGCCACTGCACCTATGCAGACCCGGCGTTGTTCTATTCGTACCGCCGCACCACCCATGCGCGCGAGGCCGACTATGGCCGTCTGGTGGCCTGCATCCGCCTTTAAACCCGATCGGGCTTGCCCCCGTGTTGGCCCTGTCTTGGGCCTGTGTTGACCCTGTCTCGACCTTATTGCGCGCCCACCGGCCGCCGCCGGATCACCGGGGCGCACGCCGGATCACCTGCAAGGTCAAGGCGGCGCATCGATACATTATAACCTCACAATATGGCGCAGAGCGAACCTGCTCCCGCATATCGTGCCACATTCCCACCGCAGGCTGCCCACATTGCCGGCACAGCAAAAATAACATCACCGTAAATATCTAATTTATAAGGATTACTTCCTGACCAAAAGGTTAGGACGCCTAGCCTCATTTCTGACGTTTCACCTACGAATTTCACCATGCAGCCATATTCGCACCGCATTAGGATGCCAAATCTTAAGACAGATACGTGATTTTAGGCCCTGCCTTCGCCCCTGCGGTCCTCCGCTACGGTGCAGGGCAGTACTCAGGAGTTAAAGTATGCCGAAGACGAAACGGTTCGTTCAATCCATCCTGCGATCCTCCGAAACGGATGTGATTGCCCTGCCGTGGATGCATGGTTCGACCCAACCGGCACAGGACGCTCCGCTGATCACCAAGCCCGGCTCGACGCAGACGAACCCTCTGCAGGGCTGCCACGGCTGAACCTGAACCGATCTTCTCACGGAGAACCCTGAGAGAATTCGGCACCCCCCGGCCTGCTCGCCCCGGTGGTGTCGCACTCCGTCCGGACCCGGTTGCACCCCAGCCTGTCCGGACGACCGTGCTTAAAGAGGACCCGAGACCATGACGCTCGCACACTCGCTGCAACGTGCAGCTGCCAATGCCACAGCGGCCAATCAGCTGCTGCGCAACACGCCAAAGACCGATGGCAAGCCCTCGGCGCAGCTGCGCCGCTACGAGGTCTGCACCCTGCTGCCCAATGGGTCGGTGACGGAAACCCGCCACATCGCCCCGGCCCTGCCGCTGTTTGAACAGGCCTTTACCGCCTTTTCCCGCGGCTCGCTGGTGGAGACGGATTTTGGCCCCGTCGCGATCGAAGATCTGCTGCCCGGCGACCAGATCCAGACGGCCGATGGCCACTTTGAAGAAGTGGTCTGGAAAGGCATGACCACGCTGATCCCCGCCCGTAGCTCTGCCACGGGGGCGTCGATGAAGCTGACCTCTTTTATGGCGGACAGCTTTGGCATGCAAAAGCCAAGCTCCTGTGTGGTGGCCGGCCCTGCGGCGCGGCTTCTGGCAACGCCGCCGCATCTGCGCCACAGCGCCCAGTCCGGTGAAATCCTGACACCCGTGCAGGATTTTCAGGACGGGATAAACATCTTTGAAACCGCCCCGCCCGCGCCGGTGGATATGTTCCACATCTGCCTGCGCAACCACGCGGTCATAAAGGTCGGCGGGCTGCTGTTTGAAAGCTACCACCCCGGCACGGATGCGCTGCGGCTGGTCAGCTATCCGATCAAAACCCTGTTCCTGAACATGTTCCCCCATGTGGAGAGCATTGCCGACTTTGGCCCTCTGGCCTTTGAACGCGCCTTGACCACACAGGCCTAAGGCCCGTCACTTCAAGAGCTTCAGCAGCCGCTCTCGGGCGGCTGTTGCGCGTTTGGCCTGCGCGCGCGCGCTTGGTTCTGGCAGGCGCCCAATCACCCGGCGGATCTGCTGGTCTCCGATCAGCAACGACAGATACAGATCCACCGCTGCCGCAGGATCGTCAATCACAAGCCCCTCTTGCGTTCGGGCGCGCAGAAACACCGCCTCCAGAAGCGGCAGAATCGCCTCACGCCCGCTGGCGGCAATTTCGCCCCCCAATGCGCCCGAGACATCCGCCGCCGCCGCCCGATTGAGCGTCACCGCGCGATCAGACAGCAAAATCGACAGCAGTCGCGGGCCAAAGACATCCAATGTCTCGGCAAGGGTTTCGCCCTGGGCCGGTGCGGCTACCAACAGCGCCCGCGCCGCCGCCGCATTGCGTGCCACCATGGCCCGCATCAGACCCAGTTTGTCGCCATACCAATTGTAAAGCGTTTCGTTTGAGCAACGCGCCCGTTTGGCAATGGCCAGCATGGACGTCCCGGCAAAGCCCTTTTCCGCCAAAAGCGCATAGGCCGCAGCCTCGATCTGATCGCGCCGCTCTCTTTGTTTGTCTTCCCTCATTGCCCGCCCTCGGTTCACGGCCCTGTTGACAGGGGACCGTACACTTGATTACGGATATAGACAACCGTACACTTCATTACGGATTCACCCTCATGCTTCGAATGGAGACCAAAATGCACGCCCCCAAACCTGAAACCGCTGCGCTCTTGGTGCTGATTGTGTTGCAAACGGTCATGCTCAGCGCGCTCTATGCAGGCATCCCGCCGCATCCGCCTGTGGCCACCCCACTCTTCGGCATTGCGCCTTTTATTGGCGCTAGCCTCGCTGTGGCGGCGGCCGCCATCGTATTAGGCCCGGATCACGGGACGGGGCGCCAGCTGGCGGTTCTGGCCGCCCTGATGGGGCTCGTGTCGTTTGGCCCACAAAAATACCTGGATGCACAGTTTGCGCTGATCTGGCCTGCCGTGATGGTTGGGCAAGCGGCGGTTGTCACGATCTGCCTCCGGGCGGGTCTCGATATGCTGCGCCAGCGCACCGAAGCCCCCACCTGAAGCGCACAGTCAGCAAAGAAAAAAGCAGACAGCAAGCTGTCTGCTTTTGCATGGCATGGCGGCTGGTCAGCCGATGGCGGGTGGCTCAGGCTTCGCGCGCCAGCCGCTCTTCGAGCACATCGAAAGGCACGCCCGGTTCATCCTTGGCGCCGCGAATGACCAGCGAGGTTTTGACACTGGCCACATTCGGCGTGGTCAGAAGGTCACCGGTCAGGAAGCACTGGAAGGTCGACAGATCGGGGGAGACACATTTCAGGATGAAATCCACCTCGCCGTTCAGCATGTGACATTCCCGGACCAAAGGCCAGCTGCGGCATTTTTCCTCGAAGGCCGACAGTTCTGCCTCGGCCTGGCTTTCCAGCCCGACCATGGCAAACACCTGCACTTCGAATCCCAATTCGCGCGAGTTCACCTCCGCGTGGTAGCCCCGGATATAGCCCGCCTCTTCAAGGCTGCGCACCCGGCGCAAACAGGGCGGCGCTGAGATACCAACACGTTTGGCAAGCTCGACATTGGTCATACGACCATCGGCCTGCAGCTCGGAAAGAATCTTGCGATCAATGGGATCAAGACGGGTTGTGACCATGCGGACCTCTTCAGGCAATTGGGATTCTTATAGCAGCACCTGTTTGGCACGCAATATTATTTCACACCCAAGCAACATTATTGATGGCTTTGCGACAGCCCTGCGCTGAAGTTGCGACAACATTGATCACACAACTTCGTAACCCAGGGCTTTAAGCGAACGCGGGCTGCAGTTATATGCATGTTCCGACGGCGGCAAGACCGCTTTTGGCAAATTCGAGGATGAGACATGAGCGAAACGCGCCACACCAAGGTCCTGATCATTGGCTCCGGCCCTGCAGGCTATACCGCAGGGGTCTATGCCTCCCGCGCGATGCTGGAGCCGATCCTGGTTCAGGGCATTGAACCCGGCGGTCAGCTGACCACCACAACCGAGGTCGAAAACTGGCCCGGTCACACCGAAATTCAAGGCCCTGACCTGATGGTCAATATGGAAGCCCACGCCCGCGCCATGGGCACCGAAATCATCGGCGATATTATCACCTCGCTCGACACCAGCCAGCGCCCCTTTGTGGCCAAGGGTGACAGCGGCAACACATATACTGCCGATGCGGTGATCCTGGCGACCGGTGCGCGCGCCAAATGGCTGGGCCTGCCGACGGAAGAAAAATTCAAAGGCTTTGGCGTCTCTGCCTGTGCCACCTGTGACGGCTTCTTCTATCGCGGTCAGGAGATCGTGGTGATCGGCGGCGGCAACACCGCCGTCGAAGAGGCGCTGTTCCTGACGAACTTTGCCTCCAAAGTGACGCTGATCCACCGCCGCGACGAGCTGCGCGCGGAAAAGATCCTGCAAAACCGCCTGATGAAGAACGAAAAGATCGAAACCCTCTGGTTCCACCAGCTGGACGAGGTCTATGGCACCGACAGCCCGCTGGGTGTTGAAGGCGTCAAAGTCAAACATGTTGAAACCGGCGAAATCACCGATATCCCGGCCAAAGGCGTGTTTGTGGCGATTGGCCATGCGCCCGCGACCGAACTGGTGGCAGACGTGCTGGAAACCCACAATGGCGGCTACGTCAAAGTGAAACCGGGCACAACTGAAACCTCGATCCCCGGTATTTTTGCCGCAGGTGACCTGACCGACCACAAATACCGTCAGGCTGTGACCTCGGCCGGTATGGGCTGCATGGCCGCGCTGGACGCGGAACGCTTCCTCGCTGAACAAGACGACTAATTGGTCCCAAAATCCCAAAAAAGGCCGCCCCCTGAGGCGGCCTTTTATTGTGGGAGTTTCGGGGGCCTTCGACGGGCTCAGCGCGGCATTAGGATCGCGCGGATCCGGCAGACGTCGTGTTCCGCCTTGTAGGTGGCCTTGTCCCAGGCAGAGGGCTTGCCCTTTTTGCCACTTTTGACGTTTTCCCGACAGCCCTGCAGCGCTTTGGTTTTGGCGTCGGCGAGGCTCTTTTCGCTGACGCGCCAGGCCCAGGTCTCTTTCATGTTGGTGGCCATCGCAAAATAAGCGTTCGGGGCATCCAGACGCTCCAACAACATATACTCGTATTCACGCAGGGCCCGCGCCGACAGCATCTGCGACTCGGGCGGCAGCTTGGTGCGGTTCTCCGGGACAACGGTTGCCAGCAGCACGCAGTCTGACGGGGTCTTGGCCTTGTGCCGACAGGAGTCCATCGCAATCGAGGTCGCCGCCTTGAGCGAATGTTTATTCCAAGCCGCACCAAACGCCTCATCGCGCAGATCGGTCACATTCGCCGCCAGCGCGCCGTAAAAATCCGCCTTCTTCAGAAACCGGTCCAACCGGCGCTGCTGTTTGCGGGTCAGGTCCACATCCTGATGCAGCACCAATTGTTTGCCGCGTGCATCCACGTCTACGGTCTGCGCCCCTGCGGCCAGCGGCAGGGCCAAGATCACACCACTGCTGACCAGCTGTAGAAATTTCCGGATCGTCATCAAATCAACCTTCTTCAAATTCCAGCCCCAAGGTCCAGAAAGCCCTCGCGAGAAAACCTCTGAAACACCTGCGGCTGCGCAGCACCTGATTACAGGTCGCTTTGTTTTTCAAGTCCTGACCCAGAGGCGCAAGAAACAGCGCAAGGGCTTGACCCGCAGAAGCATCTGACACACCTAGAAACAAACAAGGCAGGGCAGATGCATGGCAAATTCTATCTGGCAAGGCAGCCTGAAAGCTCGGGCGCGGATCATCAGCGGCTTGATCCTGTTTGTCTGGGCTCTGTTTCACTTCCTGAACCTCGGCCTTGGCCTGCTCAGCCCCAGCTGGATGGACGCGCTGCAAGACGCCCGCCAGCTGCTCCAGCGCAGCCTGCCGGGGTCTGTACTGCTCTATGGGGCGCTGCTGATCCACGCCGGGCTGGCCGTGTGGGATTTGTCACAGCGGCGCAATCTGCGCCTGCCCCCCACCGCCTGGGTGCAGACCATTCTGGGCCTGCTGATCCCGGTGCAGCTGATCGCTCATATCACCTTTACCCGCGTCGCAGACGAGGTGCTGGAGGTCAATGACAGCTATGCCTATGAAATCCTGCTGATGTGGGGCAACCCGTCGATCTGGTGGCAGAGCGCGCTTTTGCTGGTGGTTTGGGTGCACGGCTGCATTGGCCTGCACCATTGGCTGAAACTCACGCCGTTTTGGCAGCGCTGCCAGAGCGTCCTGTTTGCCGGCGCCGTGCTGCTGCCTGCATTTTCGCTGGCGGGCTTGCTCACCGAAGGGCGGCGGCTGGTCGATTTGGCCTTTGAGGATGGCTACTGGGACGACATGCGCGCCGATTTCAACTGGCCGGATCCCGAAGGCTTTGCGTTTCTGGCCATGGTCAGCGACCGCGGCAATGCCACCTATGGGCTGCTCTTGGGGGCGGCCTTTGTCAGCTATGCGCTCACCCGCTGGCTGCGCCTGCGGCGCTCGGTGCGGATCACCTATACCGAAGGCCCGCAGATCACCGGCGAACGCGGCATGACGCTTTTGGAAATCGCCCAGAGCAATGGCATGGATCACCCTTCGCTGTGCGGCGGCAAGGGGCGTTGCACCACCTGCCGGGTGCTGATCCCGCAGGGCGGCGACACGCTGGATCCCCCAAGCGAAGCCGAGGCCCGCGCCCTGCGCGCCGCCAAAGCCCCCGAAGGCAGCCGCCTCGCCTGCCAGATCCGCCCCACCGCCCCCCTGACCGTGACCCGCGCCTTTGCCCCCGTCAGCCGGCGCCGCAACCGCAATGGCGCGGGCGAAGAAAAACCGGTGGCGGTGATGTTCCTCGACATTCGGGGGTTCACCGCACGCTCCACCGGCCTGCTGCCCTATGATGTGGTGTTCCTTCTGAACCGCTTCTTTGATGCGGTGGTGCCGCAGATCACGGCGCAGGGCGGACGGGTGGACAAATATCTGGGCGATGGGTTCCTTGCCCTGTTCGAGGCCGGCCCTGCCGACACCGTGGCGGGGGCCGCGCTGCGGGCGTTGGAAGGCGTGGGCGCGGCGCTCGAACAGTTCAATACCGCCATGGAAGCAGATGGCGAACAGCCCCTGCGGATCGGCATTGGCCTGCATCTGGGCACCGTTGTGCTGGGGGAAATCGGCACCGCCGACCATGCGCCGCGCACCCTGATCGGCAATACCGTCAATGCCGCCAGCCGGTTGGAGGCGGAAACCAAACAGCTGGGCGTCGAACTTCTGGTCAGCCGCGCGGTGATCGAGGCGGCGGGGATCAAACGGCCGGCCAGCGACTACCAACGCCATGTCCTGCGCGGCGTGAAGAAACCCGTTGAGGCGCTGGCCCTGCCCCGCGCGGCGGACCTATCGAGTCGCCTAAACGCAGAATAATCCGCCCGCCCCCACATCTGTCTTACTTTTGACGCAGTCTCTTGCGTAATTTCCAAGCAGCCGCGCACGGAAAGCGTTCCAATTGCGCAGCTTCAGGGGGAACTGTTTCCCATGGGGAAGCAGATCTGACAAAGACCGGCGTTTTTCTGCAGTGCCACAAAAATTTCACTTCCTTCAACAGACCGCCTGTGTAATGTGTTCACGCATGAACGCGTTCAATGCTGAACGCATATCCAGAGCCACGCCAAAAGACCTGATATGACCGCGCAAAAGACCAAAGCCACCATTGCAGAGGAAGACATGCTCTTTCGGCTGCTGCGTCAGCTGGAGCTGACGCCGGAGGCGTCGCAGCGCAGCATTGCCGGGGAACTTGGGGTGTCTTTGGGCTCGCTCAATACCCAGCTGCGCACCGCCGCAGAGGCTGGTCTGATCCAAATCTCGGACCGGGCAGGCCCCGACAAGCGCCAGCGCTTTACCTACGGGATCACGGAACACGGGAATGCGGAAAAAGCCCGCCTTGCCAAAGATTTCCTGGACCGAAAATTTGCTGAATACGATGCACTTCACGCCGAAATTACCGGTGTCGCAAGCGGCCTTGTGCCATTGAAATCGAGGATGAAACTCATGAAAAACAATCTCGCCCCCATCCCGGAGCTGTATGTTTCCTATGACAGCGCGCAGAAACTGAAAGTCGAAGCAGGCGAACTGGTCAGCCTTGACCTGACCCCGCGTCAGATCTGCGATCTGGAACTGCTGATGAACGGTGGCTTCAACCCGCTCAAAGGCTTCCTGTCCGAGGCCGACTATAATGGCGTTGTTGAAAACATGCGTCTGGCCGATGGCCAGCTGTGGCCGATGCCGATCAACCTCGATGTGTCCGAAGACTTCGCAGCCTCGCTGGAAATCGGCCAGGACATCGCCCTGCGCGACCAGGAAGGCGTGATCCTTGCGACCATGACCGTCACCGACCGCTGGGAGCCGAACAAGGCGCTGGAAGCGGAAAAAGTCTTTGGCGCAGACGACATTGCCCACCCGGCGGTGGACTACCTGCACAACCAGGCGGGCAAAATCTACCTCGGCGGCCCGGTCACCGGCATCCAGCAGCCCGTGCACTATGACTTCCGCGCCCGTCGCGACACCCCGAACGAGCTGCGCGCCTATTTCCGCAAAATGGGCTGGAACAAAGTTGTGGCCTTCCAGACCCGCAACCCGCTGCACCGCGCCCACCAGGAGCTGACCTTCCGCGCCGCGCGCGAAGCCGAAGCCAACCTGCTGATCCACCCGGTTGTCGGCATGACCAAGCCGGGCGACGTCGACCACTTCACCCGCGTGCGCTGCTACGAGGCGGTTCTGGACAAATACCCGCAGGCCACCACCTCCATGTCGCTCCTGAACCTGGCGATGCGTATGGCCGGCCCGCGCGAGGCCGTCTGGCACGGTCTGATCCGTAAAAACCACGGCTGCACCCACTTCATCGTTGGCCGCGACCACGCAGGTCCGGGCAAAAACTCTGCCGGTGAAGATTTCTACGGCCCCTATGACGCACAGGACCTGTTCCGCACCCATGAAGAAGAAATCGGCATCACCATGGTCGACTTCAAACACATGGTCTACGTGCAGGAACGCGCCCAGTACGAACCCAATGACGAGATCGAAGATCGTGACAATGTCACCATCCTGAACATCTCCGGCACCGAGCTGCGCCGCCGTCTGGCCGAGGGTCTGGAAATCCCCGAGTGGTTCTCCTTCCCCGAGGTGGTGGCCGAGCTGCGCAAAACCAAGCCGCCGCGCTCCAAGCAGGGCTTCACCGTGTTCTTCACCGGCTTCTCTGGGTCGGGCAAATCCACCATCGCCAACGCGCTGATGGTCAAGCTGATGGAAATGGGTGGCCGTCCTGTGACCCTGCTGGACGGTGACATTGTTCGCAAGAACCTGTCCTCCGAGCTGGGCTTCTCGAAAGAGCACCGCGACCTGAACATCCAGCGGATCGGCTATGTGGCCTCCGAGATCACCAAAAACGGTGGTATCGCCATCTGTGCGCCGATCGCGCCTTATGCCACCACCCGCCGTCAGGTCCGTCAGGGCATCGAACAGTTCGGCGCTTTTGTCGAAGTGCACGTTGCGACCTCGATCGAGGAGTGCGAACGCCGCGACCGCAAAGGCCTGTATAAGCTGGCGCGCGAAGGCAAGATCAAAGAGTTCACCGGCATCTCTGACCCCTATGACGTGCCGGAGAACCCCGAGCTGCGCGTTGAGACCGAAGGCACAGACGTCGATCACTGCGCACATCAGGTGCTGCTGAAGCTGGAAAGCATGGGCCTGATCAAAGCCTGATCCACAGGCTTACAGACTGACACAAAGAACGGCGCCTCCGCTTGGGGCGCCGTTTTTTTTCGCGGCTGCGGGCGGGTGAGAGCGGTTTCGCTTCGGGCTGCGCCCGAAACGACCAGGGGCCGCGCGCGCCCTGCGGGCGCGCGCGGCCCCACCCAGCTGATGGCGCAGCGTTAAAATCTAAACACTTTGGCTCGAGAGCTGATCCGGCAGATCCACCGTCCCACGCATGAGGACAAAACCCTGACCGGCGACTTTGACGCCCTGAATATCGCTGGGTTTTCCAACCAGTGTCACCCGTGCCTGACCGGGGCGCCCCATCAGATGGCCCTGCTCTGCGATAAAGCTGTCCTTGGTCATCAGCCCATGGTGCCACAGATAGGCCGCCATGGCCCCGGTGGCAGAGCCGGTAAAGGAATCCTCGGGCGGGTTGGGCGGCGGCAGCAGCAAACGCGAAAACGTGTCGCCCTCGACCCGGCCCGTTCGGGTGACAAGAAACGGTTCAATCGGCCCGACGCTTTCAAAGCGCGCGTTTAGCTGTTTGAGCGCATCGAGGTTGAGCATCGCAGCCTCAAGCGCGGCGTGATCTTTCAGAACGGTGATCACAAAAGGCAGCCCCGTGGACACCAGCTGCGGCGGCGCGGCAATGGCCTCTTTCGGCAGCCCGACAGTGGAGGCCACCAGCGCCGGGTCCACCAGCGCGCCAAACTGCGGGGCAATCTGGGTCATCTCGATCTCTGGCCCGTTCAGGGTGATATCCACCACCCCGGCCCCGGTTTCCAGCCGCAGGCGGCCCGCGTCAATCAAGCCGCGATCCCGCAACGCCGCCACGGTGGCAATCGTCGGGTGACCTGCAAAGGGGATTTCGCACCCCGCCAGAAAGTAGCGCACCTTGATATCTGCGACCTCGGACGGGCCGGTAAATGTGCATTCAGACAGCGAGGTTTCGCGCACATAGGCACAGGCCACGGCCTCGGGAAGATGGGCGCCCTGATGCACCACCGCACAGCCATTGCCACCAAAGGGCCGATCGGTAAAGGCATCCACCCAGTCGAAATCATAACGCGCCATGCTCTCGCCTCCTGTGTTGATCATGCCCAGAGTGGACCACTCTCCTTAAACGGGCGCAAACAAAAGCCACTGTATTGCTACAAAACAAAAGCCCCGCGCAAAAAGCACGGGGCTGACGTCTTGTCTGTACCGGCGCGGCGCCTGTCATCTTGCCTGTCCGGATTGCCTGTCCGGAGCGACCACGGCCGCGGTCCTGAGGGGCTGTTAGTGCACAGCCACCGGCGCATAATCATGCTGGCGCGCCAGCATAAAGGCCAGCTTGCGGTCGGCCACCAGCGCCAGCTGTTCGCCCTCGGCGTCGTGGACCGCATAAAGGCGCTCGCGGCCGGGCACAGAGGCCTGCACATCTTTGGGAAGATCTGCCACTTCGACGGCCTTTACATAGACCACGCGACCTGGCTCTTGCGGTGTTTCTACAGTTGTCTGCATCGCTTACCCCTTTTTGATGTTGATGGTCTGAACCACGGTTTCCGGACGCGACCGCGTCAGGTCCACATGGAGAAGACCGTTTTCCATCACAGCTTCGCCCACTTCGACGCCATCGGCCAACACAAACATGCGCTGGAACTGGCGTGCGGCAATGCCGCGATGAAGAAATACGCGCCCATCCGCGTCATCGCGCTGGCGCCCGCGGATCACAAGCTGGCGGTCCTCAACGGTGATCGCCAAATCCTCTTCGGCGAACCCGGCGACGGCCAGGGTGATGCGGTATGAATAATCCGAGGTCTGCTCGATATTATAGGGCGGATACCCTTCGTTGCCCGACTTCGCAGAGCGTTCCAGAAGGCGTTCCAATTGTTCAAACCCGAGCATATGCGGGTAAGAGCCCAGTGTGAGTTTCGACACGTTGTTCGTCCTTAGTTCGAAAGCGACGTTTTTCGCGGTCCCAGTTCGGCAACCGCTCTGTTAGAATATGGGAAGTTTTCTGTGTTTCACAAGTCCCCCCTGTTTCCCTCCATCGCCAAGGTTCGGCCAAACCCCGTTTTGCAGGCCCCGCCTGCGTCGGCAATTTGTCCGCCCTTCATCGCCGTTTACCGGCATAAGGCCCCTAGCCCCGTGGGTCAGCAAAGCCTATTGTGGGGATGGTTACGCAACCCTTAACGCAGCAATTAAAAACGAGTCACACATGAACGAGCGCTCTGATCTGTCCATGGCCACCGAAGACGTCCTGATGGTCGAGCTGGAGGTCTTTCGCCGTGAACACCGCGACCTGGACGAAGCGATCACCGCACTCGAGGAACGCGGCACCGCCGACCAGCTGACCCTGCGGCGTCTGAAAAAGCAGAAGCTGCTGCTGAAAGACAAAATCGCCGTGATCGAAGACCGCCTGACCCCGGATATTATTGCATAAGAACGCCTACCATACGGTAAGCCCCACCTTATCCTTCGGTCAGGATCAAAGACGTCTTCATTCCGGTAGGATTTCCTCGACGATCAGCGTTTCGCCGATTGAGGCATAAAGATAGGTATGCGACGCCGTGCGCAGGCGCATCCACAGCTGCATATCGTTAAGGTAGAAATCACAAGGCCCCGCCGCCTCGAGCAATACGCCAGGGTTGGCTTTGACAAACCGCGCCGCTGCTTCGTCGGACAGCACCTCATAGGCGCGCAGCTCCCCCAGATCCCGGCGCGCCTCGCAGGCGGCAAACACCGCGTCAAAGGCCTCTGCCCCCGTCACCTCACCGCCCTCTGACAGGCGCAGCCCCCGCAGGTCATCGTCAATTTCCATCGGACCGGTATCAGAGCGGATCGTGTCCAGACAGCCCGTGGCCGTGTTCAGGACCTGCGCCGCGCTGCGGTCAGGGGACAGGGTCATCTGGTAGAAGGCACTGCCCAGATCCCGTTTGCCCCCTTGCGAGAAATCCAGCGCAACATCGGTCAGGTTACAGCTGCGGCTGACCTCCAGCTCTTCCATCTCCCAGCGCGCGGCCTGTTCTGGCACCAGGCTACAGGCCGTCAAACCCAGCACCGCGGAGCAGGCAAGGGCCATCAACGACCGAAACGGGGCGGTCTGGAGCGTTTGAGAAAACGACACGGTAAAACCTTTCTGAATGGTAAACACATCAATCAATGGCCGGGTGATACAAGCTAGGGCGCGAAATTGCAAAGGCCTGTGCAGCCTGCGCGCGCTACCATCGCTCAATCGCCTGATCCGTCGCCACATGCCCGGCTGGCAGGCCGTGGCACAGCACCTGCACCTGCCCCGCCTCCAGACGAAACAGCTGCGCGCAGGCCCGCGCCAGACCCAGCGCAAGCGCCTCGACCTGATCGGGTCGCCACAGATCCGGCAGGCTCAGCTGCGCCAGAACCGGGATAGGCCGACCCAGCTGCTGCGCCACGGGCACAAGGTTCACGGTCATATGCGCCCGCGCGCCCGCACCGCTTTCGCCCGCCAGATCCGCCCAAGACCGCACCAAATCGCCTCGCTCGGCCGCAGGAACAGCAGCCAGCACCGGCTCTGTGACAAAAATTTGTGCAATTGGCATCAGCCCGCCTCCGCTGCAAAGACCCTTTGTTTTTCGCGATGAAAGCAGAAAATCCCACCTTCGGCCACTGTCTGCCCGCGCCAATCTGGCCACGCAGGCAGTGCCCTGTCCCCCTGATCGCTTTTCCCACCGCCCCACAGGCCTCAGCTCCATTGCCATTTGTGGCAAAATGGCTAAGGTGCGCGCCACTTCCACAGGGGAGTCCATAGGGGAATAGCGATGGCCGACATCAAAGTAGGGATCATCATGGGCAGCCAGTCGGACTGGCCCACGATGAAGGAAGCAGCCAATATTCTGGACGAGCTGGGCGTGGCTTACGAGACCAAGATCGTCTCCGCCCACCGCACACCGGACCGGCTGTGGGAATACGGCAAATCTGCTGCGGATCGCGGCCTGCATGTGATCATCGCGGGCGCAGGCGGCGCGGCGCATCTGCCGGGCATGATGGCGTCTAAAACCCGCGTGCCGGTTGTGGGCGTTCCGGTCCAGACCCGCGCCCTGTCGGGGGTCGACAGCCTCTATTCGATCGTGCAGATGCCCAAGGGCTTCCCGGTGGCCACGATGGCCATTGGCGCGGCAGGGGCGGCAAATGCCGGTCTGATGGCCGCAGGCATTCTGGCCACGGCCGATGCCGATCTGGCGAAACGTCTGGACGACTGGCGCGCAGCGCTTGCCGCCTCTATCCCCGAGGAGCCCGTTGATGACTGAGGCGCTTCAACCCGGTTCCACCATTGGTATCCTCGGCGGCGGCCAGCTGGGCCGTATGCTGTCGGTCGCGGCCTCGCGTCTGGGGTTTAAAACCCATATCTTTGAACCCTCCGCCAACCCGCCCGCAGGCCAGGTTGCCGATCAGGTGACCACCGCAGGCTATGACGACATTGACGCGCTCAAGGCCTTTGCCGCCAGCGTGGATGTGATCACCTATGAGTTTGAAAACATTCCCACCGCCGCGCTGGACGCGCTGGAGGCCGCAAAGCCCATTCGCCCCAACCGCGAAGCGCTGCGCGTCAGCCAGGACCGTCTGGTTGAGAAGGCGTTTTTGCGTGACCTCGGCCTGACCACCGCGCCTTTTGCCCCCGTAACCGATGCCGCCAGCCTTGAGGCCGCGATTGCTCAGGTCGGCACGCCTGCGATCCTGAAAACCTGCCGCTTTGGCTATGACGGCAAAGGTCAGGCGCGGATCATGGAGCCCGGCGACGCGGACGCCGCCTTTGAGGCCATGCAGGGCGCGGATGCGGTGCTGGAGGGGTTCGTGACCTTCACCCACGAGGTGTCGGTGATTGCCGCGCGCTCTGTGGATGGTCAGGTGTCCTGCTATGACCCCGGCGAAAACGTCCACAAAGACGGCATTCTGGACACCACCACCGTGCCCGCCCGCCTGATGCCAGCGCGCCGTATGGATGCGGTTCTGATCGCGGGCAAGATCCTGAACGCGCTCGATTATGTTGGCGTGATGGGGGTGGAGCTGTTTGTCACCCCGCAAGCGCTGGTGGTGAACGAGATCGCCCCGCGTGTCCACAATTCAGGCCACTGGACCCAGAACGGCTGTGCTGTGGATCAGTTCGAACAGCACATTCGCGCGGTGGTCGGCTGGCCGCTGGGCGATGGTCAGCGACACGCGGATGTGGTGATGGAAAACCTCATTGGCGCCGATGTGGACCGCCTGCCCGAGCTCACCAAAGAGCCCGACTGCGCCATCCACATGTATGGCAAGGCCGAGGCCAAACCCGGCCGCAAGATGGGCCACGTGAACCGGATCACCAAAGCGCAAGCGGCGCAGAAGTAACCGAACCGCCACGGCAACACTTCACAGCGCGCGCCCATTGGGCGCGCGTTTCTTTTGGGGCGCGCCTGCGGCGCGAACTATTGGAGGCGCGCCTGCGGCGCGCGGGGGGGGGGGGGGCCCCCCCCCCCCCCCCCGGGGGGGGGCCCCCCACCCCCCCCAGTAAAGAGAAAAAAAAAAAAAGGGGGGTCTGTAAAACACCCAACAAGGGGGTATGGGGGGGGGGGGGGGGGCCCGGGGGCGCGGGGGGGGGGTGCGTTTACCCCCCACCCAGCGGGCGGATATCCCGGCGCGTGAAAACAACACCCCCCCC
>NZ_CYSD01000013.1 GCF_001458415.1 Tritonibacter multivorans
TCTGGCGATCCCTCAAATACGAATGCGTCTACCTGAACGCTTTCGAAACCGGCTCCGAAGCCCGCGACGGGATCGGAAACTGGATCACTTACTACAACGAAAGACGCCCGCACTCATCACATGGGATCATGACGCCGGACGAGGCCTATGATAGACGATCTCCGGACCTGAAGCTTGCCGCCTGAAATGAAACCAATGCTATAGCTTAGCACGGCGGCAAACTGGTCGAATGTCCAGGACCACCTCTTTCTTTCGTCATCGCAAGAACGGTTTTGTGAACCCAATCCCTGACAAGACCAGCTTCTTTCTTACGTTCAGCCAGCGCGCGCTGCCGTTCTGCGCCTGATTTAGGCTTTTTCTTGCTTTCTGTGGGATCCTGCTTTGGAGGTAACAGATCTTTAGCGTTGAGTGTGAAAACCCCGTCTTGAAGCTTCATGCGGGCTTCGGTGACTTCGATTGTTGATAGCTCTCCTGCGAGGATTGCGGCTTCGATTTCAGGGGCGATATTGACGATTTGCGCGGTCATGGTGGTATCTCCGTTAGTCTGACGCGTTTGACTAACGGGAGATGGGTTTCTCCCGGTCTTTCCATAGGAAGTTTGTTCTTTGTAAGCGTGCTCGTTTCTGTCCATCAACAAAAAGTCACGTGCCCGCTGAACGGAAGATGCATCCGCCCTTTTACAATGCACCTCGTCTATCCACGCCTGCACTTCCGCGTGGGCCTTTGAAAGCGCCCTTCGTCATCCACGGCAGTAGCCCCAAACACACACTCTATAGGCTCCAAGAATTCTCGATAGACACTTCAGATTGCACACGTATATTCAAAGACATATCACGCAAACACTACCTATGGCATGGTGCCACTGAACATAGTGATCTGCCAGTGAAGCACCGTTCAGAGCCTTGCCTTCATTCTTACAATCGAAGTTGGAGAAATTATGTCAAACGAATTCAATGACGCTCTACAAAAAGGCGCGCAAGGCAAAGCCATTCTTTTTTGCGGGGCTGGGGCTGACCTGCCACTGAACTTTCATCCAGCCGCGATTTGAGCCCGGTTGGTGTTTACGCCAATCGGCGCGGGTTGAGCAATCGCCCGACGCGCGGAGCTTTCATCTGGCGCAGCGGGGCGGGCGATTGCAGTGTTCAGGGTTCGGGCATAGTCAGCCGGGGTCTGGTAATCCAAGGCCGAGTGCGGGCGCTCGGTGTTGTAGTCGGTAGCCCAGGCCGCGATCACAACACGAGCGTGAGCCAGGTTGCGGAACATGGTCTCGTTGAGCAGCTCGTCGCGCATCCGGCCGTTGAAACTCTCCACGAAGCCATTCTGCATCGGCTTGCCCGGCGCGATGTAGTGCCAT
>NZ_CYSD01000014.1 GCF_001458415.1 Tritonibacter multivorans
GTCATAGCACCCTTCACCCTGAAATATGGTCGCGATCCCGGCGCGAACATTCCCGTCGGGCCCACAGCCTTTCGGTGGGTAGGATTACATCCAGCCTTGCTCTTTGTAGTATTTGACCGCACCGGGGTGCAGAGGCGCGGAGAGACCGTCTTTGACCATCTCTTCCTGGGTCAGACGACCAAAGGCCGGGTGCAGCTTTTTGAAGTCGTCGAAGTTTTCAAAGATGGATTTCACCAGCACATAGACCACTTCATCAGAGGCACCCGCATCGGTCACGAAGGTCGCTTTCGGACCCCAGGAGGCAATGTCGCCCTCGTTGCCCGGGTACAGGCCGCCGGGGATGGTGGCCGCGGCGTAGGCGGTGTTTTCCGCCAGAACCTTGTCGGTGCCCGAGGTGGTCAGGTCCAGAACTTTGACGTCGCAGGTGGAGGTCGCTTCCATGGTGGAGCCATTGGGCAGGCCCGCCGCCCAGATCGCCGCGTCGATTTTGCCGTCACACAGCGCTGCGGCCTGCTCAGAGGACTTCAGCTCAGCGGCCAGACCAAAATCATCCGGGGTCACGCCAGCGGCATCCATCAGAACATTGGCCAGAACGCGGGTGCCGGAACCGGGGTTGCCGATGTTGACGCGTTTGCCCTTCATGTCCGCGACAGAGTTGATGCCCGCATCCGCGCGCACCATCACGTGCAGCGGCTCGGGGTGGACGGAGAAGACAGAGCGCAGGCCGTCATAAGGCGCGTCGTCTTTGAAGGACCGCTGAGAATTCATCGCCTGAACCTGCACGTCGGACTGCACAACACCAAAGTCCAGCTCGCCTTCGCGGATGGTGCGGGTGTTGTAGACGGAGCCGCCGGTGGATTCCACAGAGCAGCGCACGCCATGTTCTTTGCGGCCCTTGTTCACCAGACGGCAGATCGCGCCGCCGGTCGGGTAATAAACGCCGGTCACACCGCCGGTGCCGATGGTGATAAAGGTCTGGTCCGCGGCCTGCGCCGCACCACCGAAGGCCAGGGCGCTTACTGTCGCAAAACCCAGCACTGTTTGTTTGATAGACATAGTCATAAACTCCCCTAACTCGACGCTGCAGAGCAAACATCTTGCGCGTCTGTTCCCACATCAGGGCCCAAACGGGAAAATCTGTCACGTAAAAACTAATGTTTTTTAGGGGCAGAGGAGTAGGCGTCGGTGTTACTTCGTAACGTTTCGTAGGATTTGATTCGAGCCATGGCCTCCGGCCCGCCCTGTTGGACCAAATGAGACACCAGCGCTTCGATCACTGCGGTTGCCCCCGAATAACAGGCGAAATGATGTGGCGACAAAACCGTCACCAGCATGACTTCGTCGGGCTGAAACGCCGAGGAAATGACTTCGCTGTCTGACAGCAGGATCAGCTTTGCGCCCCTTGCGCGCGCAAAGGCGCAGGCCTCGACCGTTTCGCGTGAGTAAGGGTCAAAGGTGATCGCGATCAGCACGTCTTCGCTGGTGGCATTGTGCAATTCATCTATGGCGCTGTTCATATGGCGCGGGATCAACTGCATGGAGGGCAGGGCCATGCGGCCCACATAATGTAGATAGTAAGCAAGGCCGTAGCTGGCCCGAACGGCGGTGATATAGACCGTGCGCGCGCTCAACAGCATCTCGACAATGCGGGCCATTTGTCCGGGGTTCTGATGCTCCAGCGAGCGCGTGACAATCGCGAGTGAGTTCTGCACCGCCTCTGACTGTGTTTTGCCGATCTCGCCTTTTTCGCCCAGGCTTTCGAGCCAGCCCGGCTGAGGCGTCGGGGCGGCGGTGTCGACCAGCGCCAGGCGAAAGGGTTCACGCAGACTGTCGTAGCTTGAAAACCCAAGGTGCTCGGCGAGTCGAACAAGGGTGTAGGTGCTGACGCCGGACTTCCGAGCTGTTTTTCGGATCGGGTCCAAGCCGAAGTCCGAGGGGTGGTCGAGGATGTATTTCGCAACCACCTGCAAGCGCGGGCTGAGGGCGGGAAGCATCTCCTTCAGCTCTGATATTGTTCTATTTTTCTTGGATGGATCCACGACGATTCGGACCTTTCTGATGCCACCTATCTGAATAACATACGTTATTTAAGGGCAAAGTTGACGTTTTTTCCCCGTGGGCTCAGTTCTAAGAGACAAATCGCCAAACTGGAAAAGGTGCATATGGCCATGGGACAGAACATGGATCAAAATTTGCCCGAACATGCTTCGGTCGTTGTGATCGGTGGCGGGATCATGGGGTGTTCCACCCTGTACCACCTGGCACAGATGGGCGTGAGCGATGCGGTGCTGCTGGAGCGCAATGCGCTGACCTCGGGCACGACCTGGCATTCGGCCGCGCAGGTGCGGGCGCTGCGTCATTCGCGGAACCTGACGCGCATGATCCAATATTCGGTGGATCTGTATTCCCGTCTGGAACAGGAAACGGGCCAGAATGTCGGCTGGATCCAGAAAGGCAGCCTGTCTATTGCCACCACGCAGGACCGTCTGACCCATGTGAAACGGCAGGAAGCCCTGGCCCATGCTTATGGGATCGAGGCGACGTCGATCAGCGCCGGTGAAGCCAAGGAACGCTGGCCTCTGATGAATGCCGATGATGTTCTGGGGGCGGTCTGGTCCCCCGATGACGGACGTGTCAGCCCTTCGGATGTCTGCGCGGCGCTTGTCAAGGCGGCCAAGGGGCTTGGCGCCAAGATCTTTGAACGCACGGGCGTAACCGGCATTCTGACTGAAAATGGCTGCATCAAAGGCGTCGAGACCACACAGGGCACCATTATGTGTGATGCAATCGCACTGTGCACCGGTCTTTGGTCACGGGACGCGGGCGCACTGGCAGGAGCTGAGGTTCCGGCACTGGCCTGCGAGCATTTCTATCTGCTGACCAAGCCGATCGAGGGGATTGTCGGCAATACCCCCACCCTGTCGGACCACGACAGCCACCTTTATATCCGCGATGACTCTGGCGGGTTGCTGGTGGGCTGTTTCGAACCCATGGGCAAACCCATCAAACCCGGCGTTCTGGACGAGACCTTTGAATTTGGCCTACTGCCCGAGGATTGGGATCATTTCGAGCCTATGATGGAGCTGGCGCTGAACCGTCTGCCCGCATTGGAAACGGCCGAAGTCAAAATGCTTCTGAACGGGCCAGAGAGCTTTACCCCCGATGGCACCTTCATGCTCGGGGAAACCGCAGAGACCAAGGGTCTGTTCCTTGGCTGCGGCATGAACTCCGTTGGGCTGGCGTCGGGCGGGGGCGCAGGCATGAACCTGGCCCATGCGATTGTGCACGGCCACACCGCATACGATCTGACCGAGGCGGATGCCAAGCGCTTTGCTCCGGTTTTCAACACCATCGACCACCTCATGGCCCGCGCGCCCGAAATTCTGGGCACGCACTATGAAATTGCATTCCCGGGCAAACAGCTCTCAACCGCCCGGGGCTTGCGCGCCCTGCCGCTGGATGCGGACTACAAGGCGGCAGGGGCGCATATGGGGCAGTTCTATGGCTGGGAACGCCCGCTTTATTTCGGCAAGACAGAAGAACCCACCCTGCGGTTCGACAAACCCGACTGGTTTGAAAATGTCGCCGCCGAAGTCAAAGCCGCCCACGAGGAGGCCGCGATCTTTGATGCATCCCCCTTTGGCAAGATCGACGTCCAGGGACCGGATGCCGAGGCCTTCCTGCTGCAGACCTGTGCGGGCTTCATGGCGCGTGCGCCGGGGGCTGTGATATATTCTGCAGTGCTGAATGACCGCGGGACCTTTGAAAGTGACATCACCGCCCAGCGCATCGCCAAGGATCACTATCGGCTGTTTGTCGGCACCAATGCCATCAAGCGCGATCTGTCTTGGTTCACCCGTGCCGCGGACGGCTATGATGTGACCCTGTCAGATGTGACCGAAGACTACGCCGTTCTGGGGCTGATGGGGCCAGAGGCAGCGCGAATTGCCCGCGAGCTTGGCGGTGATCTGGACGAAATCGGCTATTTCAAACATTCCGAAGCCACGCTTGCAGGGGTGGCGGTGCGCGCGGCACGGCTGTCCTATGTCGGTGAAGCGGGCTGGGAAGTCACTTGCAAGGCCGCTGACGCGCCTGCGCTTTATGCGGCGATGACCAAAGCCGGGGCCAAACCAGCAGGCCTGTTTGCCCAATCCTCCATGCGGATTGAAAAGGGCTTCTGTGCCATGGGTCACGAGCTGGACAGCGACGTGACGCCGGTGCAGACCGGGCTCGATTTCGCCACCCGCAAGAAAGGCGGGTTTACCGGTGCCGATGCGCTGGCCGAACAGCGTGCGGCAGGTGTTTCCAGCCACGTGATTTCGCTGGTCCTGGATGACGTAGACGCCGTGCCGCTGGGCCATGAGCCGATCTATCTGGAGGGTGAAATCATCGGTCAGACGTCCTCCTGTGCCTTTGGATACCGGATTGGAAAGCCGGTTGCCCTGGCGCATGTGTCCGAAGCGGTGAAAAATGGCGCGCGCGTGCAGATTGATATTGCGCGGCAGATGTTTGATGCAACTGTGACACTGGGGCCGCTTTTTGACCCCGATGGCACCCGCATGAAGGCCTGAGCGATGATAGCAGGAACCTCCATCCCGTTTGTTATGGTAGCACCCAACGGGGCCAGACGGACCAAAGCCGACCACCCGGCGCTGCCAATGACCCTGTCCGAGATCGTGGAGACAGCGCGCAGCTGCCACGCCGCAGGGGCGCAGGCGCTGCATCTGCATGTGCGCAATGACGATGGCTCTCACTCTTTGGACGCGGGCCGATACCGCGAAGCGCTGGCTGAACTGGCTGAGGCTGTGCCGCAGATGAAAGTGCAGATCACGACCGAGGCCGCGGGGATTTTTGATGTCTCGGCACAGGTTCAATGCCTGACCGAGGTCGCGCCGCGCTGGGCGTCTGTATCGGTGCGCGAGGTGGCGCGTGACGTGGAACTGGCGCCATCGCTTTATGCTGCCTGCGCCGAGATGGCCTGCGAGGTGCAGCACATCCTGTATGACGTGGATGACATCAAATTGCTGCAGCAGTGGCAGCAGCGCGGAATTGTGCGCCCCGGTCAGGACAGCGTGCTGTTTGTGTTGGGCCGATACAGCGCGGGGCAAGTGTCGTCCCCGGCGGACCTGCGTCCCTTCCGAGCGTCCCTTCCGGGTGTTGCGAACTGGATGGTCTGTGCCTTTGGCCCGGACGAACACGCCTGCCTTGCCGCCGCCGCACAAGAAGGTGGCGCCCTGCGCGTTGGTTTTGAAAACAGCCTGACCGCCGAAGATGGCAATCCCCACGCAGACAATGCCGCCTCGGTTGCGGCGCTTTTGAAAAGGATCGCGTTATGACCACCCGTTCCCATGTCTTTCCCCGTCATTGCCATGCAGAGCTGCCCACGGCCGTAGGCGGCGATGGCTGCTATCTGATTGACCAGAGTGGCAAGCGTTATTTTGATGGCTCGGGCGGGGCGGCGGTATCCTGTCTGGGGCACTCCAACGCGCGGGTGCGCGAGGCGATCAAGGAGCAGGTGGATCAGCTTGCCTTTGCGCACACAGGGTTCTTCACCTCGGATCCGGCGGAAGAGCTGGCAACGATGTTGATCGACAAAGCGCCGGGGGATCTGGACCGGGTTTACTTTGTCTCGGGCGGGTCCGAGGCGGTGGAGGCCGCGATCAAGCTGGCGCGGCAGTACCATCTGGAGCGCGGCGATGTGAACCGCCGCCATCTGATCGCCCGGCGGCAAAGCTATCACGGCAATACGCTCGGGGCGTTGTCCGCTGGTGGCAATGAATGGCGTCGCCGACAGTTTGCGCCGTTGCTGGTCGAAATGAGCCATATTGCGCCCTGCTATGAATATGCGGAACGAGACGCAGGCGAGAGCCTCGCGGACTATGGCCAGCGGGTTGCGCAGGAGCTGGAGGCGGAAATCCTGCGCCTTGGACCAGACAGCGTCATGGCGTTCATTGCCGAACCGGTGGTTGGCGCGACGCTGGGTGCGGTGCCTGCTGTGCCGGGGTACTTCAAACGCGTTCGGGAGATCTGCGACCAATATGGTGTGCTGCTGATTTTGGATGAGGTCATGTGCGGCATGGGGCGCACAGGACATCTGTTTGCCTGTGACGCAGATGGGGTCGCGCCGGATATCCTGTGCATCGCCAAGGGTTTGGGCGCGGGCTATCAGCCGATTGGCGCAATGCTGTGCTCCAACACGATCTATGACACAATCGCTGGCGGCAGCGGGTTCTTCCAGCATGGTCACACCTATATTGGCCATCCGGTGGCGGCGGCAGCTGGCCGCGCGGTTGTGCGCGAACTGCTGGAGCAGGACCTAATCAGCCGCGTGCAAACCCAAGGTGCAAAAGTCGAAGCAGCGCTGCGCGACCGTTTTGGTCAGCACGCCCATGTGGGGGATATTCGTGGCCGCGGCCTGTTCTGGGGGCTGGAGCTGGTTGAGGACCGCAGTGAGAAACGCCCATTTGCCCCAGAACAGGGCCTTGCGGGCAAGTTGAAGAAAGCCGCCTTTCATGCGGGTCTGATCTGCTATCCGATGCCGGGCACGCGCGACGGGCGTCGGGGCGATCATATCCTGCTGGCGCCGCCCTTCATTCTGGAGGACAGCGACATCGCATTCATGATCGATTGCCTGTCGCAGGCGCTGGGCGAGGTTCTTGATTAAGCCTCAGGACGTCGCAAAACGCCGTATTGTGCGTATCCGCGATACAGCAGCTGATGCTGGGCCTCTGCCCCGGTGTCGGCTGCGATCTGGTGCAGCTCGGCTGCCAGCTCCATGCGCGGAGTGACGTGGAATTTCTGCAGCCAGCGGCGCAGCAGCCGCGCAAACCACGCAGGCCAGCCGGATTGGTCGGCAAAGTCCACCACATGCAGTTCGCCGCCGGGTGCAAGTTGGCTGTAGGCCATGCGCAGCGCGCCTTGCCAGTCCGGGATCATGGAGATCCCGTAAGAGATAAAGATCCGGTCGAACTGGGGCTGGTCAAACAGCAGGGCAGGGTCAAAGTCACAGGCGTCAGCTTCGCACAGCTTGGCGCTTTCGCCCAGTTTTGCGCGGGCCGAGATCAGCATCTGCGCAGAAATATCGAGCCCATAGACCTGGCACTGCGGATAGCGGCGCGCGACCAGTTGCAGGTTGCGACCGGTGCCACAGGCCACCTCAAGCACATGCGCGCCCGCAGGCGGGGCCATGGCCGCGATCAGGTGGTCGCGCCCAAACAGATAGTATTTCCGCGTCACATCATAAAACAGCCGCTGATAGCGGTAGGTGTCATCCATGAGGGCGGCGTGAGGTTCGGTGCCTTCGGGGGACTGGTCAAACATCTGGCTGGCCCTCGAACCGGTAAAGATGCACGGCGCCATAGATCGCAGACCGGTCCGCCGCCGTGGCTGTGGCCGAGGCGGGTTCGTCATAGCGCCACTGCGCAAGCGTCGTGTCGTGGACACGACCGGGCAGGATATCGTCTATGCCGCCGGTGCGGAACAGGACCCGCGCGCCGGGCTTGGCTGTGCGGGTGATTTCGTCCCAGAGCGCATTGAGCTGTTCATCATTCATCCAGTCCTGCGCATCCAGCAGCACGTAGCAGTCTTTGGACGCAGTTGGGGCTTCGGCCAGAAGATCAGTGAGCGAGCGGTTCACAATGCGCCCGCGTCGAGCCGCCGTGCGCAACCTGTCAAAGTTTGCGGCCTCAAGATAGGGCGGCACCGATCCATCAGGCGCCGGGTCATACTGGCGGGCAAAGGCCTGCCAGGCGAAGTAGTTGTCGCGGATCGGCGCATCACACATGAGCTTGCGCACCCGTTCACGCAGCACCGGCAGCACGTCGCCATCGCCATCTGCCGCCAGTTTGTCATATTGAGCAGGTGGAATGCCCAGACCAAACAGCGATGCCCGAAACCCCGCGAGCTTGCGCACGATCCACATGTCAAACAGCGGTGCGATTTCGGCATCGAAATAGGCTTTTTGCTCTTCCAGCGTGCGCGCAGCCAGCAGCGGAGCAAAGTTCACACCGCCCAGACGCGCGACAAAATGGGTCGCACCAAGAAAGCGGCCCAGCAGCCCATGGTGGTAAAAGCCGCGTTCAAACAGGGAAATACGCGGACGGAAGGGGGTGTGCTCTTCCCAGAAGGCGCGCGCCTGCCAGTCCAAGGCCTTGCGGATATATTGCGTATAAAGCGCACGGTTGCTTTTGAGGTTGGCCTGCCCAAAGAACTGATAAAACGCGGCGTGATCCGGCAGGGTTTCCGCTGCGGCCAGCTTCAGCCTCCCAAGGGCCACATGGGCCGGGGACAGATCCACTGCGGTGACAGAGGCCGGGTTCGCTGTCAGGTAGGACATCATATTGCAGCCCCCCGACGCAATACAGACCAGATTGTCCGTCGGCTGGATATGCAAAGCGGCCATATCCGCGACCGGATCTTCCCAGATCTGCGGGTAGACCAGACCAAGAAACAAACGGGAAAACAGGCGCTCTAGGCGGCTGGTTGCGGTGTCGGATTCTTGAAGAACAGCAGAATCCAGTTGTGCCTTGGCTGTGGTGCTCATCGGGGGAGGGCCTCGTTCAGGAATTTTCCAGTTGGTCTTCGCCGTGGTTTTCGTCGTGGTTCTCGTCGCGATCCTCGTCGTGACCTTCGGCGTCTTGGGTGAAGCGATCGCGGCGTAGGCGGCGCAGTTTGCTGCGACGGTTTCGGGACTGGGCTTCGCGGGTCAGTTGCGCCCAGTCGATCAGGGCCAGCCGTCCGTCGGCTTCTTCGACCACTGCGGTGCAGCTTTCCACCCAGTCGCCGGTATTGACGTACAAGAGCCCATCCATTGGGCGGATCGCGGCACTGTGGATGTGCCCGCAGATCACCCCGTCATAGCCGCCGCGCCGCGCCTCGGCGGTCAAAACGTTTTCATATTCGCTGATGAAGTTGACGGCCTGTTTGACCTGATGTTTGGCCCATTTGGACAGGGACCAATATTGCCCGCCCCAAAGATGGCGCAGCTTATTGATGCGGGTGTTGAGCCACAGCATGAAGTTGTAGGCGCTGTCGCCCAGATGGGCGAGCCATTTGGCGTGGACCACAACCGAGTCATATTGATCCCCATGGGTGACAAGATAGCGTTTGCCATCCAGCGCAGTGAAATCCGCGCTCATTACGACCTCAATCCCGCCGAAATGCGTGCCCAGATACGACCGCAGGAATTCATCGTGGTTGCCGGGGATAAGATAGACGGATGCGCCATCATGGGCTTTGGACAGAAAGGCCTGCACCACATCATTGTGGGATTGCGGCCAGTCTGAACCTTTGCGGCGAATGCGCCAAGCATCCACAATATCGCCAACCAAATAGTAGTTGTCGGCCTCGTGATGTTTCAGGAAATCAAGAAGCAGTTCAGCCTGGCACCCTGGGGTGCCGAGGTGAATATCGGACAGGAAAATGTTTCTGTACTTCACATGCAACGCCTCATGACCGGGCCCCGTTCTAGCCCGTCAGGTTAACAGTAGCATGACGGCGGGATTCCCTAGGGTAAACCTTTAATTAATTCGGCGCTTCTTTTTGCCGCGCAAAGGGATTCGGTGGTTTTACGATGCGCTGCGTTCAGTCGATTTAGCTGCGATGCCCGGTTGAGTCTGTATTTTTTATGATTGAAAATCAATGGTTTATGGTCGATTTGGTGGGGGATCCGAACTGTTTGAATTGCATTTTAGATTTATAAAAATCGGTTTTAGCGTTTCGTTAGAACACATCCGACTAATTTCCTTCTTGCACGCCTCAAAGGGTGTGGCGCGGAAGCCGGAAGGTGGACGCAACAGTGTCGCTAAATGACGAACGAGAGCCCCACAACGGGGCAAGGATACGTACCGGAGCCAAAGTGCTCCTTGATCGAAGGAAACTGAGCTGTGTCCAGCATTCTGACCAACAATGGCGCAATGGTTGCGCTGCAGACCCTCAAGTCAGTCAACGATAGCCTAGATGAGACCCAGTCCGCCATCTCGACTGGTAAGGAAGTGGGCAAAGCCAAAGACAACGCGGCTGTTTGGGCAATCTCCAAAACCATGGAATCCGATATCGCTGGTTTTGAAGCCATCGAAGAAGGTCTGGCCATCGGTGAAGCAACCGTCGGCGTGGCCTCTGCTGCGTCTGAACAGATCGTAGAAAAGCTGAAAGAGATCAAGGAACTGGTGGTTTCGGCACAGTCTGAGAACGTGGAACACGCCACGATCCAGAACGACATCGACTCCAAAGTCGCGCAGATTGACTCAATCATCTCTGCGGCTCAGTTCAACGGTGCAAACCTGCTGCGCTCGGATATTGATGGCAATTCCACAACCAGCTTGGGCGTTCTGGCCTCTTTGGACCGTCAGGGTGCTGGTGGCACTGTGACCGCGGTTGAAATCGCTGTCGCAACCGTCGATTTTGAAGGGAACCTCGACCTGTCCGCTTCGCTGACGTCAATCACAGACTCTGCAACTGCGGCCCTCGCACTGGACGACATTGAGGTCCTGCTGAACGTGGCAATCGAAGGCGCGGCCTCTCTGGGTGCGGCTGCGGCCCGTCTGGAAGACCAGTCTGACTTTGTCTCCAAGCTGGTCGACTCCATGACCATGGGTGTGTCCACCATGACTGACACCAACATGGAAGAAGCCTCCGCTCGTCTGCAGGCGCTGCAGACCCAACAGGAACTGGCCGTTCAGTCGCTGACCATCGCGAACGAAGCGCCGGGCACCCTGCTGCAGCTGTTCCAGTAACAGATGGTTTGGACCGGGCGCTGGGGGCGCCGCGGTCCGACACCGCCTTCATTGGCCTTCAAACCGGCGTGGTTCGACCCCGCCGGTTTTACTGTGTTCAGCGGCCTAGAAATCGAGACCGAGGTCAATCGTGCGGGCAGAATGGGTCAAAGCCCCGGAAGAGACATAATCCACGCCGGTTGCCGCAATGGAGGCGATCCGCTCAAGGGTGACATTGCCGCTGGCTTCGGTCTTCATCCGGCCGGCCACCATCGCAACCGCCTCGCGCAGCATGTCATTGTCCATATTGTCCAGCAGCACCACATCGGCACCGCCCACTGCCAGCACCTCTTCCAGCTGATCCAGTCGGTCGACTTCGATTTCAACAGCCATCATATGCGAGGCTTGGGCTTTGCTGGCCTCAAGGACCGCACGCACGCCACCGGCGGCGGCAATGTGGTTGTCCTTGATCAGGATGGCATCCGACAGCGAATAGCGGTGGTTGAAGCCACCACCGTGCAGCACCGCCATTTTTTCAGCAATGCGCAGGCCCGGTGTGGTCTTGCGGGTGCAGGTGACACGGGTGTGTGTGTCTTTGGCCGCAGCCACGAAACCGGCGGTTTTGGTCGCGATCCCGGTCAAGCGCCCGGCAAAGTTCAGCGCAACCCGTTCCCCGGTCAGGATCGACGCGGCAGAGCCGTGGATTTCCATCAGGGTGTCACCGGCTTTGCAGCTCTGACCATCCGCAACACGTGTTTTCACCTTAAGCGTCGGATCAACCAGACGAAAAGCCAGCGCCGCGATCTGCATGCCAGACACAACCGCATCTTCGCGCGCATTCAGACGCGCAGCATAGGTGGTATCGGCAGGCACAACAGTGCGCGTGGTAATATCGCCGTAGCTGCCCAGATCCTCCATCAGCGCAGTGCGTACCATGGGTTCAAGGATCAGGTCGGGAAGGGCGGAATGGGTCATGTCAGGTCTCACAAACCTTGGCCCGCAGGGCGAGCGCTTCTGTCAACAATAGGCGAGAGCGGTGGCCGGGGCCGGGGTGGGCGTCGGGGAAATCCGACCGCGCATGCGCGCCACGGCTTTCTTCGCGCATCAAAGCGGCCGCCGCGATCAGCGTGGCTGTGGCGCTCATGTTCAGGAAATTCGGGTCATCCTGCTGTGCGGCTTCCAGACTTGCAATGCGCTGAAGCGCGGCGGTCAGACCCGCGCCCGTGCGCTGCACCCCCACATATTTTGTCATGCACTGGCGCAATTCGCGCACGGCATCTTCGTCCGTCTGCCGTCCAGGCTGGCCGAGGTGCAGTGTGACCGGATCAGCCGCATTGCCGACGGGGCACTGTGTTTGAATATCCAGCGCGCACAGGCGGGCAAACACCAATGCCTCGAGCAAACCGTTTGACGCCAATCGATTGGCCCCATGCAGCCCGGTTGAGGAGGCTTCGCCACAGACCCAAAGATTGCCCAGACTGGTCCGCCCATCCAAATCACAGGAAATGCCGCCCATGTGGTAGTGCGCGGCGGCGGCGACGGGAATTGGGTCTTTGACTGGGTCTATGCCATTGCGCGCGCAGGCCTCAGCCACGGCGGGAAAATCAGTCAAAACGCGCGCGCCAAGCGCATCCCGCGTGTCCAGCATCGGGCGGCGATCTGCCAGCCATTCCCTAAAGATCGCGCGGGCGACAATGTCGCGTGGTGCAAGCTCGGCGTCGGGATGCACCGTCTGCATAAACCGTTCACCGGTGGCATTGATCAGGGTCGCACCTTCCCCGCGCAAGGCTTCTGTGGCCAGGGGGGCAGGATCTTCGCCGACATCCATTGCGGTGGGGTGAAATTGCACAAATTCCGCATCGGCGATTTCAGCGCCCGCGCGGGCGGCCATGCCGATGACCTGACCCCGGATTCGGGGTGGGTTGGTTGTGGTCTGGTAAAGACCGCCAGAGCCGCCTCCGGCCAGCAAATAGGCCCGGCCCCGCAGCATCACAGGGGCGGATCCTTCAGGGGCAGAGGATTGGATCTCTACACCGCAGACTTTCCCATCCAGAACCTCAAGCCGGGTCGCCATGGTCCCTTCGAGCACCTGGATCCGGTCGGTTTGGCGGACTTCTTCGATCAAGGCGGCCATGATTTCTGCGCCGGCCTGATCACCTTTGACGCGGACCACACGGGCAAAGCTGTGCGCTGCCTCGCGCGATAGCACGTATGCGCCGTCTTCGGTGCGGTCAAACGGTGTGCCCAGCGTTGTCAGGTCAAGGATATGCGCGCGCGCTTCGCGGGTGACCAGCTGTGCGACCCTTGGATCAACGGTGCCGGCCCCTGCGGATTCGGTGTCGCAGGCATGAGATTCCGGGCTGTCGGCCGCATCCATTGCCGCCGCCACGCCCCCCTGCGCCCAGGCAGAGCTGGCGCCGTGGCCCAAAGGTTCTGGCGAGATCATCACAACCGGCAAAGGCGCAAGCTTGAGCGCGGCATAAAGCGCCCCCAGCCCGGCGCCAACAATGACGATCTGCTCGGTTTTAAGGGTGTCCATGTGCGGTTCAGATACCCAATTGGCGCGACAGGTCGATCATGCGCTGAACAGACAGGCGCGCTTTTTCTGCGACAGTTGCGTCGACCTCGACCTGACCTTCCATGCTGTGCAGCGACCACAGCACTTTTTCCAAGGTGATTTTCTTCATGTAGGGGCACATGTTGCAGGGGCCGACAAAGTCGACTTCGGGCAGCTCGTCCGCGATATTGGACGCCATGGAGCATTCCGTGATGAGCATCGCTTTTTCTGGCTTCTCATCGGTGACGTATTTGATGATGCCGCTGGTGGAACCCGAGAAATCGGCCTCGTCCACAACATCCGGCGGGCATTCAGGGTGGGCGATCAACCGGGTGCCGGGGTTCCATTCGCGGAAGTCGCGCAGGTCCTTGGCGGTGTATTGCTCATGCACGATGCACGAACCCTCCCACCAGACCACATTCTTCTGCGGCACATCGCGGGCTACGTTCTGCGCCAAGTATTGGTCCGGGGTCATGATCACCGTGTGGCTGTCCTGCGCGGCCACGATTTGCGCAGCGTTCGACGAGGTACAGCAAATGTCAGAGGCGGCTTTGACCTCGGCGGTGGTGTTCACATAGGACACCACAGGCGCGCCGGGATAGCGGCGGCGCATTTCCTCGACCCCTTCTGCGGTGATCGATTCCGCAAGGCTGCAGCCTGCTTCCATATCGGGCATCAGCACGGTTTTGGACGGGCTGAGGATCTTGGAGGTTTCCGCCATAAAGTGCACGCCGCATTGAACGATCACGTCGGCTTCCACTTCGGTGGCCTTGATCGCCAGCTGCAGGCTGTCTCCGACAAAATCCGAAATCCCGTGGAAGATTTCCGGCGTCATGTAATTGTGGCCAAGGATGACGGCGTTGCGCTCTTTCTTCAGGGCGTTGATGGCTTTGACGTAAGGGGCATAGATGGCCCAATCCGGCGGCGAGACCACCCGGTCCATGCGACCATAAATGTCACCCATGCTGGCAGCCAGTTCCGCCGACGGGGCCAGATCATAATGGTCAGCCAAAGTGGAACGCATATGCGACAGGTCGAGGGGCATCAGGCTAGTCTCCCTTTAGGGACGTGGCACCGAAGGGTTTTCAGGGGGCGAAAACGCGGCGCGTGGCGTCGGAAGGGGGCTATTCCGCTGTCGAAAAACAGCTCGGACCCGGACGCAAGCGCCAGACCGAGAGCCCCCGGTTGGTGTTTGCCGACGGGTTATAGGGGCAGCAAAGCCTGTGGTCCAGCGCGTTGCGCGTCTTTGCCTTCACGGAAATGACGTCTCGCGTGCCGGTTAGCGCCAACTGTTGCGGGTGGGCAGGGCCTCAGGCCCGTTTGTTGCGCGGGCTTATCGAGGGGTCTCGACCTTCGATAAGAGCCTTCAAGCCTTCGATCGGCTGTGGCCGTGCAAAAGCATAGCCCTGAAGCGTATGACAGCCCATTTCCGCCAGCACTTCGGCATGGGCCATTGTCTCAACTCCTTCGGCGGTGACTTTTAGGCCAAGAATGTCAGCCATCCCAATAATTTGCCGCAACAGTGCCCGCGCGTCTTCTGATTCCAGAATAGGCATGACCAACCGCTGGTCGATCTTCATAATGTCGGGGCGCAGATGCATCAGGCCAATGATCGACGCGTGGCCAGAGCCAAAATCGTCGATTTCAATGCAAACCCCGGTGTCGCGAATCCGGTCGAGGCTGAAACTGAACAAATCCGATTGCTCTTCAACCAGCACGGACTCAAGCACCTCAAACCCGATCCGCGGCGCGCCTTCCGGAAGCGATTCCAATAGATCAAAGACCTTTGGATTCTGGATGCGCTGGGCTGTGACATTAAACGACACTTTGGGAATGGTGATCCCGGTCCGTTGCAGGTTTGAAATCTCTGCCACGGCTTTGTCAAAAATAATGGCGTCCATGTCATCCACCACCGAAAGCTGCTCGGCAATGGGTAGAAACTGTCCAGGATGCATGACGCCCAAAGTGGGGGAATGCCAGCGCGCCAGTGTTTCAACACCGACGATGTCATGGGTTTGGGCATCAAACTGTGGCTGAAAATACGGGACAAATTCCCGGTTCGCGATGGCACGCCGGATTTCAAGCGCCAGTGTTCTGCGCCCGATGACCGTATCGTGCAGCGCCGGCGTGTAAAGACGAACGCGATCGCGTCCCATGTCTTTGGCCTCGTAAAGCGCGGCATCTGCCCCGATGGTGAGCGAGTCAATCGGAAGCAGCCCGTCGTGGGTGCTGGCAATGCCAAAGCTGGCGCCGACACGCACGGTTTTACCTTCAAAAGATGTGGGCTGGCGGATGCGCTCCAGCATGCGCTGTGCCACGGTTTCGCCAACGGCTGACGTGTTTCCAACGCCAAGCAGGATCACAAATTCGTCGCCGCCAACGCGCACGGGCAGATCCCCTTCTTTGGTTTCGTCGCGCAAGATATCCGCGACGCTGCACAGGACAAAATCCCCCGCTTCGTGGCCAAGCGTGTCATTGACGTATTTGAAGTGGTCCAGATCGATGCGCACGATGGTGGCATCATCCGGGTCGGTGGCTTTGCGGTCCTGCAACGCAAGGTTCAAGGCCCGTCGATTGGGCAAGCCTGTCAGCGGGTCATGCAGCGCCTGATATTCGATTTCCTGCTTGGCTTGGACGATGGCGTCGCGCTGTGCACGCTCTTGCGTGATGTCATGCGAAATCGACACAAAGCCGTAGCCTTCGCCATGTTCATTGGAGAGCGGCGAAATACCGATCGACACCCAATAGGAGCTTCCGTCTTTTCGGTAGTTCAACAGCTCCAGTTTGACGGGTTCTAGGTTGAGCAGCGCCTTGCGCATCAGCGCAATATGTTCGGGATCGGTCTCTGGTCCCTGCAGGACATCGCCCGGTTTTTGGCCATGAATTTCCTGCATTGTGAAACCGGAAAGCTGTTCAAACGCCGGGTTTGTCCAGGTCACGATGCCGCGAATGTCCGTGACAATAATCGCGTCATTTGCCCGTTCCGCGACAGCTGCCAGTTCTGCAAGATCCTTCTTCTGGCGTGCCAGACGCTGGTGCGGTTCGACAAGCGCGGCCCGCCCGGCGGCGGCAAAAACAGCGAATGCGATGACCAGCACAGTTGCAATCGCAGCCACCGTATTGGTGAACAGACGTCTTTCTGCGGCCCGAACACTGTCCTGATCCGGCTCCATGACAATGGCGAGATCCACCTTCTCCAATGCCGCCGAAACCGCCCCCTCCGCGAGCGGAACATGTCCAGCGTCCAGATCAGATGTATGCACCATGCGAATGGATTGAACGATCTCGCTTTCTGGAAAAACAGTGGCGCGATCGATTTCAAAGGTCGCCACAACCGCGCCTTCTACATATCCAGCGTGAAGGATTGGGGCCGTCAGCAGAACATAGGTATGCGCGCCTTGTTCCTGCAACACCACATGATGCAGTGCGGTCGGCGCCATCCCGGTGATATCTTCGACCAGCGCTTCGATTTCGGTTGTGTCAAACAGCGCGCGAATGTCGGGCTTGGGGGCATGAATTGCGATTTCCGCCCCAAGAATGTCATAGACCGCAACCCAAGACAGATCGTCCGGCTGATGCCCATTTTCCAGATATTGTGATACGATTTCTTTATTGCGGGCATAGCCCATGACGACGTTTGACACGTCCGGCGCTTTGCCGATGACCTCCAGCAGCAGCAGGTGACGCTCCAGAAGGGCTTCGAGGCTGCGCGCATCTGTTGCGACGCGGGTCTGAACGGCCTCGTTCTGCTGGCCCACCAAAATGGGTGTGGAGGTCAGTTTCACCGCAAAGGCAGATGACGTCACAGCCAGAAGGAAAATCAGGCAAATGAGAGACCAGAACCTGCGTTGAACTAGTGTCGAGGTGTCCTGGGGGTTGGCCATTCTGTTAATGCGCATGTTCCAGCCGTCCGTCCTTCCGGAACCGCGCGAGGCACAAATCGTCAATTCCCAGTGCCTCATGCCCATCCGCGTTGCCAGCCACATTGGCAGAGAATGGCGGGGCGTAACGCTTCAGAATGCCGTCGACAGGGGTATCCAAGGATAGAAGGGCCGTGCGCAGCGCCTGGCGCATGGTTTCAATGTTTTGACCGTCCCAGTGGGAATGGGAATGTGCCTGCTTGGCTGCGGCAACGATGACGCGGCCCAGGTCGTACCCATGAACGAAACCCGTTGGCGCAGGAATTTCAGCGAGCGATTGCGTCGTGGGCGCTGCACGGTGCAAAGCCGATTGCAGAACAGGATTTGCGGCCGCTTCCTGACGCAGTCCACAGGTCTGCAAAACCGTGATTTCCATATCACTGCGTGTTGTGTGCGGCACTTCATTGGCAAATTCCCCGCCCATAATGCCCCAGTGGCTGAAGATGCGAAGCTCGGGGAGCTCTTTATGCAGGGCATTCACCACGGTGGCTCCGTCGTTCCAATTGGCAAGAAGCACGGCGCAATCGGGCGAGGCCGCTCCGACGTCTTCGGCAAGCAACGCTGCGGCTGTGTCACTAATGCCAGAGGGAAAGAATGTGGCAATGGCTGGAGTTCGATCCCGCAGCGACAGGGCTTTGGTCAGTGACTTGCGGTTCGCCTGCCCCCAGCCTGTGTCCAGAAGAACCAGCGCGATCCGCGCGCATTGATTGGTTTGTTCCATTTGCCGCACGAAAAATTCGCCGGTCTGGCTGTCATCCACCGACAGGCGGAAGACCCAGTTTTCGTGACCTGGCGTCGCCCGGGTGATCGGCCCGGCCGCGGACCAGGGAAGCAGGGTCAGGATGCTGTTTTCGTTTAAATAATCCTTGTGGGTCAGATAGGGCGGCGAATGCATGCCCCCGATAATCGCCAAGGCGCGTTCGCTTTTGAGGTATTGCCCATAGGTGCGCAGAGACCGTTTTACGTTTGCGCGATGGTCCATCGGCACAACTTCGACCTGCTGACCGCCAAGTTCGAATCCCTCTTCTTCCAGAGCGGTGCGCAGGCCCAGTTCGATCGATTGGGCCGCCCTGGCGCTGATGGTGTAATCGGCATCAATCAGCAATTGCAGTGGCGGTTGCAGCGGCGTGGCATTGGCGGCAGGTATCGCCCACAGCCCCAAAACTAAACCGCATGTGACGAGGAATTTTTGCAGACCCATTTTACTTCACCAAACCGAAACTAGCAGATAAGGCGAGAGTGGAGGTCAAGCACTAATGGCTGGTGAAGGACCTGACATTAGGAAATATTTTGCGATTTATTCACGAACTTCAAAGCTCTGGCTGCGGGTGTTCAAAAATTGCCCCCCTTGCCAAACTTGCGGCATTCAAAAAGGCGGCTGACAATGGGTGTCAGTTGCCTTTTGAAAAGTAAAACAGTCGCTTATGCGTCGATTGCCACCGGGCCTTTGGGCCAGCTACAGCAGGTCAAGACATAGCCTGCTTCGGCTTCGCCGGGCATCAGACCGCCCATGTCCTGCATCTCAACCTCGCCTTGGGTGACCATCACCTTACAGTTGCCACAGACCCCCTGCTGGCAGGCAGAATCGATCCAGATACCGGCGTTTAATGCGGCTTCGAGAAGGGTTTCTCCTTTGGCGCATTGGCCGCTTTTGCCCGAGAGCGAGAAGAACACTTCGCCGCCGGTTTCGGTGGCCTCATCCAGCGTAATCTTCTCGCCAAAACTCTCCTGATGCAGCGCGGCGAAGGGCAGGGCGTCTGCAACAGTGCGCGCCGCTTTCATAAAGCCTTCCGGGCCACACATAAAAATGCTGCGTTCTGCATGATCGGGAACCAGGCGGGCCAGCAGCTCGGCCGAGATCTGCCCGGTTTCACCTGCGAAACCCTCTTCGTCATTGCTGTCGACGACAAGGTGAACGGTCACATTGCTGAACCGTTTTGCCATAAATTCGAGCTGGTCGCGGAAAATAACGTCTTTCGGGGACCGGGCGAAATGCACAAAAACAGCGTCTTTGGGCAGGGTCACATCGGTGATGTATTGCAGCATCGACATCACCGGGGTCACGCCAGATCCACCAGACAGAAACAGCGGCTTGTCGCAGGGGATGTCGATCCAGTTGAACGCCCCCGAAATGTCGGCGATTTCCACCGTCATACCCGGTGCCAGACTGTCGTTCATCCAGTTGGACACCAACCCATCCGGCACCCGTTTGACGGTGACCTGAATGTTGTGCGGACGCGTGGGTGTAGAGGAAATCGAGTAGGCGCGGACATGGCGTTCGCCGTTGATGTCAAAGGCAAAGGTCACGTATTGGCCCGGCTTGAAGTCAAAGCTGCGGCTCTGGGTGTCCTCAAACACAAAAGTTTTGCTGTCGTGGGTCTCACTGATGACCGCTTTGCAGATCAGCGTGGCAGGTCCGCCAGCGTAACAGGGCTGGGTGTTGGCTGAGCTGAGAGAAAACAAGCTATCGGTAGCAATGAGCATGGTTCGGCGGCCTCCGCTTTGAATTTGGCGAAGGGATACGCCGACAGGCTATCGGAAAAAATGCATCAGAAATGCCACATTAATCGACTTTGTCGATTGAATGGGTTTCGACCAAATTCCTGAAATGCGCCAAGGCCTGAACAACAAGCGGGTCATGGCGCTTGCGCAGGTGCACAACCGAATAGAGCGGCTGCGGAATGAGGGGGGCATCCAACACCAGCTTTATGTTTGGGATGGCTTCCTTCATCTTCTCGACCGCCATTGAGGGCACATAGGCGGCACCGCCGTAGGATCGCAGAAACCCCAACGCAAGGTCGTCACTGCTGAGCGTGGTTGGCGCAAAGCTTTGGCCTGCAAATAATTCGCTGTGCTGCCGGTCAAAATGCGATGTGTAGGCCACGCGATAATACCGGCTCCAATCCAGATCTGCCATTTGGTCACAGTCGGTGGACACCATGACATAGTGCTCCAGACCGAATTCCGTCAGATGCATGTCCGGGATCTGGCGCGGGGCAAAGACGATCCCAATGTCCGTTTCACCGGTGAGCACGTCGCGCTGGATCTGTTCCGAGAAGTTGGCCTCAAGGTACAATTCGATCCGTGGCACATCGGCGCGCATTGCCTCGGCCCAGTCGCGCAACAGGGACCGAACCAGGTTGATCTGCGCGGAAACCCGCAGCTGGGGTCGGTTTTTTCCGCTGCCTGACAGCTCGCGTTTGGCCAGGCTCCACGAGGTCAGCAGCGACCGGCAGTGGGATTCGAACCGCCGACCGGCGGCCGTGGGCTCTGCTCCGCCGCGGCCACGTTCAAACAGGCGGGTGTCGAGATCTTCTTCCAATTGCCGGATGCGCGAACTGACTGTGGACTGGGTGATATTGAGCCGCTCAGCGGTGCGATTGAAGTTCCGCGTTTCCAAAACATCCAGATAGGTCAGCAGCAGCAGGCGGTTCATTTAATCGACCTTTTCGATTGAAGAGGGTGTTTGCGCTGCGTTTATCCGTTTGAACTGAAGATTTATCAAGGCCTCATCTTCAAGCCGGGCGACTGATCGTCTGGATCCGACCAGCCCGTGCGACCCGGATTTTCCGACATGCACAAGCAAGAGGAGTGCCGCATGTTTACTGTTGATTGCGACTGCCACAATTATTGGTGCAGTGCCACCGTTCTCGAGCCCTACATGGAGGAGGGGCTTTTCAAGGATATGTTCCTTCGGGGTGAACGCACGGGCCCTCGCGGGGCTTTCCCCCATGGTCACCGTCCTTGGTTCCATCCCGAAGGGTTTGCGCGTCATGACGTTCAGCCCGTAGAGGAAGACGACAACTACGCCATTATGAAGGAAAAACACCTCGATAAATACAATATCGACGTGGCGATCCTGACCGGGGACGAGCCGATTGAGGCCTCTACCTTGGCAAACCCCTATTATGCAAACGCCCTGTGCAAAGCCTACAACGATTACATGATCGACTACTGGCTGCCGAAGGACGACCGGTTCTGGGGCTCTATTGTTGTAGCACCGCAGGATCCGCATTTGGCGGCGGCCGAAATCCGCCGTCTGGGCAGCAATCCGCGGATGGTTCAGGTGCTGGTGTCCCATGGTGCAAACCGCCCCTATGGCGATCCGTTCTACCACCCGATCTACGAGGCCTGCGCGGAAATGGGTCTGCCGTTTGCCATGCACCTTGGCGGTCAGGGCGGTATCAACTCCACCCCGATCGGTGCGGGCCCGACCACCTTCTTCTGGGAAACCCACGCGATCCTGCCGCAGACCGCAATGACCCATATGGCCAGCCTGATCGCCAACGGCGTGTTCGAGAAATGGCCGTCCCTGAAAGTGGTTGTCATTGAATGCGGCGTGGCTTGGGTGCCGTCTGTGCTGTGGCGTCTGGATGCGAACTACAAAGCGCTGCGCAAAGAGACCCCGTGGCTGAAGCGTCTGCCATCCGAATACTTCAAGGACCACTTCCGCTTCTCTACCCAGCCACTGGAGCAGCCGGAAAACATCCAGCACCTCTGGGCAACGCTGGAGGCAATGGATGGCGAAAACACCCTAATGTTCGCCTCGGATTACCCGCATTGGGACTACGACGATGTGAACAAGCTGCATGTGCCCCCGGCATGGCGCGAAAAGATCTTTGGTCTCAACGCCCTGGATGTCTACACCCGCCTGCCGCGCCCGGCCGCGCAGGCCGCAGAATAAGGAGAGTCTGCAATGACCAACAAACATTTTGCCTGCAAAGTCGAAGACGTCCCCACCGATGCGGCCAAGATCGTCACCGTGTCCAACATGCCCATCGGTGTGTTCAAGCTCAACGACGGGTTCCATGCGCTGCTGAACATCTGCCCCCACAAGGGTGCTGCGCTGTGCGAAGGTCCGGTCTGTGGCACCACCAAGGAAACCGACAGCACCGAGTTCGTCTATGACCGCGCCGGAGAGATCGTGCGCTGTGCATGGCATGGTTGGGAATTTGACATCCGCTCGGGCGAGTTTCTGGTCGATCCCAAGGTGAAAACCCGCCGGTTCGATGTCTCTGTCGAAGGCAGCGATATCTACGTCCACATGTGACGCAGTTGGAGCGCCGGCGCGCAGTCCTCTTCCCCTCCTTGTAGGCTGGTCGGTCAATTGCCGTCCGATGCCGGTGCTCCATTTTTTATAAAAAGCGGCCGCGCTACTCCCCAGCGCGGCCGTAGTTTTGTTCAGTAGGTTGTGGTCGTGGTCCTATTCACCCCCTGAACAATTCTGGGTCAGAACAGGAAACAGTCGAACAGGTCCGCAGATGACAGGGCGTCGTCTTCCAGCACCGCAGTCAGCGTGACGGTGCTGCTGCCCAAGGTGACCACGGCATCCCCAGAGGCGAGAATGGTGACGTAGCTTTCGAACCATGTCAGTTCCTCCGCTTCGGTACTGGCCAGGTCCAGTTGCCGCAGGTCAAAACGGTCGCCGTCTTCGGTTGAGAAGTCGGTGATCTCATCGGTGCCGCCGCTGAGGTCATCGTTGCGGAATACGAACCTGTCACCGCCGGCGCCACCCGTGGCAATGTCATCGCCCGCACCCATATAGAGCTGGTCGCGTCCGCCTCCGCCGTCGAGCACATCATTGCCGTAGCCACCGCTGAGGTGATCGCGGTCCGCGCCCCCATCCAGCGTGTCATTGCCGGAATCGCCTTTCAGCCGGTCCCGTCCGGCGCCCCCAGACAGCTGGTCATTGCCGGTGCCGCCAATGACCCGATCCGCGCCATCTTCGCCAACAACAACATCATCCCCTGACCCAGCAGTCAGGCTGTCATCGCCATCGCCGCCATAAAGGTCATCATCGCCGCTGCCGCCGATCAACGTGTCCGCGCCGTCCTCGCCGTTCAGTACATCATTGCCAGAGCTGCCCGTCATATGATCGTCGCCAGCGTCGCCGTACAGAAGATCGTCATGGCTGCCACCATTCATCTGGTCGGCATCGGCCCCGCCATAAAGCGTATCATCGCCGCTGCCCCCGACCATGGTATCGGCCCCAGCCCCGCCCCAAAGCGCGTCGGTGTTAGCGCCGCCGGACAGATCATCGTCGCCGTCCCCGCCCCGGAGCGTGTCAAACCCAGAGCCACCGGACAGGGTGTCATTGCCTATGCCGCCCTCCAGCGTGTCGTGCCCTGCCGATCCTGACAGGTGGTCATCGCCAGTCCCGCCCGACAGGCTGTCGTCGTCCGGGGCAAGCGGATGACCATCTGCATCAAATCGCGCGCCCTCGGCGTCATAATAGGACCGCCCCGCCGGACCGCTGCCGGGGGCGCCGCCGCCATAAAGGGAATCGTCGCCCGTGCCCCCATCCAGCACGTCGCCTAAGCTGCCGCCGATAATGACGTCTTCGCCCAGGCCGCCAACCAGCAGGTCTTCGCCGCCTGCACCTTCCAACGTGTCGTCATAGCTGAGGTCACCTTCGGCCGTTGCGGTCATCTCCAGATTGCGGATCAGAACGCTGGACGACAGGTCCACATCCACAAACGGGCTCAGCGCCCGCGGATCTGCGGCGCCGTCGTTGGAATAGGACTTGGGTGCGGATGTGATCAGCTCTAGCGTGGCAGTGCTGGTGTCGGGATTGACGATGACCTTGTAGATGCCGCCCGCGCTGCGGGTGCTGTTGTCCATGTCATGGTCGCCAGAGTTGCCGCCCACAAACAGATTGCCATCGGTGTCATAGATCGCAGCGCCAAAAGTGATGGCGGGCACGCCGACCTGTGTCTCCCCATCGATCACAGTATGGGTGACAGAGATTTCGCTGAACTCAGGCGTGCCGGAAGAGATATCCACGGTCAGTAATGTAGCAGGCTGGCCCTCGGCGCTGGGGCGGCAGACGCCTCGAAAGATCTGGTTTTCCGCGTCAAATGCCAGATCGTAGAAGCTTTTCTGAACCAGATCGCGGGGCAGTTTATGCACCGTTGTCAGCGGGTTCCCGTCACCGTCCAAAGTGTCCACATCAATGACTGCAATGTGGTTCATACTGGAATTGAACGACCACAGATTGCCCTGATCGTCAAAATCCCCGGTCCAGGCCCGGTATGGGGTTTCCCCGATCCGATAAGTGTGCCCATCCGCATCAATCATCACCAGATCACTGGCGGCAACCGCATTGCCAAGGGCATCGGTACCACTGCCGACGGCGATGGCATAAAGCAGGTCATCTTGTTGATTGAACCCCATAGAGTTCACATTGACCGTGCCGTCCACGCCCGCTTTTTCATAGGTGCTGGTGGCGGTGTCAAAAACATAAAGCGTCCCATTGAGCACCTGCAGCAGGTTCGACTGTCCTTCAGCAAAAGCAGCGACGGTTGTGGTTTCGCCGCCGATCACCACCTCTTTGTCATAGTGGAACACCGGCCCGCTGGTGTCGATCACAGGACCGGTTGCCTCTGTCTCGATCGACCGGACGGTCAGGGTCGTTTCCGCTCCGGTTGCCGTAAAGGACACATCATGCACCCCAAACGCACCGCTGTCCGAGGACACGGTTTTGATGACTGTGTCGCCGACCAGAATTTCGACCCCAACCGAGGTGACCCCAGCCGCAAAGTTCGCTGCGATCTCAAACGACACGGAATAGACGCCGGTTGCTTCGGTTGTGATGGTCTGGGACATGGCCTGATGGCCATCGTCCAGCGATGTGACCGTCCAATGCCCCGAGGCGCCATAATCGGCAAAGCCATAGGCGCCGCTGGTTCCGTCCAGATGATTGTCCGACTGATAGTCGCCATAAAGCGCGTCGTCACCGGCTTGTCCGGCTATTGCGTCATTGCCGGCCAGACCGACCATGACATCAGCAGCGCCTGACCCCGTTAGGTCGTCAGCACCTGCTGAGCCTGAATGTGTTGTTGCATCAACCATGATGTCCTCCCTTTCCCCCCTTGAGCGCAAATGCGCGAATTACCAGCCGATGCCCTGAACGGCGACGTCCGTCGGCGCGGCGTCAAACAGGCGCACCAGATCGACCACTGGCAGGCGACAGCTGCGGACAACCTCGCGGTAGGTCGGTGTGGCATGACAGACGACCAACACATCTGATGCGCTCAGCACGTCATTGAGGTCGTCTCGCAAAAGCGTGGGAAGATCCTCGGCCAGGGTTTGCAAGCCAGCGTTTCCATGGCGGACATAGGCCAGCTGATCGGCAATCCGGGTGTCTTTGTTCACCGCCGGATCATGGGCCAAAGGTTCGATACCCTCTGCACGCAGACGCGCCATCAGATCGAGCGCCGGGCTCTCGCGCAGGTCATCGGTGCCCGGTTTGAACGCGATCCCCAGAATACCAACCCGTTTGGCCCCGGTTTCGCGCACCAGCCGGACGGCCTCGTCGATCTGCGCCTGATTGGACACATCGAGGTTCGAGATCATCGGCACACTGACGCCGGTGTCGCGGGCCATATGCGCCACCGCGCGCACCTCTTTGGGCAGGCAGGACCCGCCATAGGCAAACCCCGGTTTCAGGTAGTAGGGCGACAGGTTCAATTTCGTGTCTTGCGTGAAAATACCCATCACTTCGTGGCTGTCGACGCCAATCGGTTTACACAAGCGGCCAATTTCGTTGGCAAAACACACTTTTGCCGCATGCCAGACGTTGTCCACGTATTTCACCATTTCGGCCGCGTCGATTGTTGTGACAATTGGAGAAGGGTCAATGGGCGTGTAAATCGACTTCACAATTTCTGCAGTTTTTTCATCCATTGCGCCAATGACTGTCTTTGGTGGGTTGAAAAAATCGTCTATCGCGACGCCTTCCCGCAAAAACTCCGGGTTGAAGCAAACGCCAAAGTCGCGACCCATTTTTTTGCCCGATGTTTTGGCAATAATGTCGGCCATAACATTCAGCGTTGTCCCGGGCGGAATAGAACAGCGCATGACAAAGACGTGAAAATCGTCTTTTTGGACAAGACCCTTTGCCATATTGCGCGCGGCCTGCCGGATGTAGCGGTCATCGCAGCCACCGTCCTGTGCGGTTGGGGTGCCCACAGATACAAAGGTAACATCGGTCTCTTGAACCGCTTTAATCAAATCAACAGAGGCAGTTACGCGTTCGTTCAACACGCCTTTCATCAAGTATTTGCCCAGGTTCTTTTCGTGAATCGGGCTGCGGCCTGCGCGAATGTCTTCCACTTTGTCGGGGTCGATGTCGACGCCGACCACCCGATGCCCCAGCGCTGCCAGACAGGCGGTGGACACTGCGCCAACATAGCCTAGCCCAACAATACTGATTGCGACTTTTTCCGTCTTTTGGACCTGAATTTCATCCGCAGCGTATAAGGAGAGTCCCTCAATGTTCATTTCCCAGCCCTTCTGTTTAATTTGATTCAAGTTTTAGGATAGGGTCAGGTGAACTTTTGCGTAGGTGCCAAAACGGGTGAATTGCAACTCCAAAGCGAAATAACCTATACGAAAGATATACTCTCGGGAATGCGTATAAAAAAACCCCCGGATGAAACCGGGGGTACATTCTTTCTGATTGCGACTTCAGGCCACGATTGTCGTCCTATTGTATATGTCTTCGTATCTTGCGATGTCGTCTTCTCCCAAATAACTTCCTGACTGTACTTCAATCAGGTGGAGTGGCAGTTTTCCGGGGTTTTCCAATCGGTGAATTTCACCCAAGGGAATGTAAGTCGACTGGTCTTCTGTCAGGAGGGTCACCTTATCCCCAATCGTCACCCGCGCTGATCCTGCGACAACAACCCAATGTTCGGCGCGATGGACGTGGCTTTGCAGCGACAGCTGTCCGCCGGGTTTCACCATCAGCCGCTTGACCTGGAACCGATGCCCCAGAGACAGCGTCTCGAAATAGCCCCAGGGCCTATAGTTGCGCCGGAAGGATTTGGCCTGAACCGCTTCCTGCTGGCTTAGGACATCAACCGTCAGGGCAGCGTCGTCCACGGCATCACTATGGGCGACGAGGATGCCATCATCTGTGGCAACGGCCACAATGTCCTCCAGCCCCAGCCCAACCAGCGCGATGTCTGGGTTTTCGGATTTGAGCAGGCTGTTTTCGCAGCGAATTGCAGTGGCGTTGCCACTTAGCGCATTGCCGTCACAGTCCTTGGGCGACGCGTTTTGCAATGCGCTCCAATTGCCCATGTCAGACCATCCGCAATCCAAAATCGCCGCGCGCATATTGCGTTGATGTTCCAACACCGCATAGTCCAGTGCGATCGACTCGCATTGGGCGTAGGCCTCGGCGTGGAGTTTCAGGCAACTCAGATCTTCTTCTGCCCAGGCCAGCGCTGATTCACAGGCCGACACAAGCTGTGGCGCATGTTCCATAAAGGCATCAACCAGCGTGCCGACGCGGCACAGAACCATCCCTGCGTTCCAAAAGTATTCGGCGCTGTCGATCATCTTCTCGGCGGTGGCGCGGTCCGGTTTTTCGACAAAGTTGGCGATCTGCTGCAGGCCGTTTTCATCCGTATTGGCTTGCGGAATATGCAGATGGCCAAACCCCGGCTCAACACGTGTGGGGGGCACGCCAAACAAAACGATCCCTTCTTTCTTGGCGACCTTTTCAGCAGAGCGCACCACAGCTTCAAATGCCTTCTTGTCTTCGATGACGTGATCGCTGGGTATCAGCATCATGACCGCGTCCGGGGTGTCTTGCATGCTCAGCGCCGCCACCAACGCGGCAGGGCCCGTATTACGCGCGACGGGTTCGGCGATCACGGTGATGTCGGCTTGGTCCTCTTCCTGGGTCTGATCGTCGACAATGAAACGATAGTCATCGTGCGTCACAACAATCGCAGGGGCAAAACCTGGCCCGGAAAGGCGGTCCAGCGTCTGCTGAAACAGGCTCTTTTCGCCGACCAAAGACGTGAATTGTTTGGGAAAGCTCTGGCGGGAAACCGGCCACAAACGTGTACCACAACCCCCTGCAAGTATAACGGGATAGATCATTCTGACACTCCTCTTCCTGATGCATTAAGGTTAACGCAGCTTCGAGAAGATGCATCCTGTCCAAGGGGGGATGTGGCCTGCGCGGAAGGGAGCGCGTTGCGCGAAAGTATGGCGGATTCGCGCGGGCGAGAGGCGTCAGTTCCAGATGATCGACGCATCCAGAAGGCCAATGTAGATCGCTAGCCCGGTGACAAAGGCTGTGACCGTTGTAACCAATTGAAACTTCGCGCAAGCGTTCTGCAACCGGTCAACCAGCGACGTCCCGTCGCCCGCGCTTTGGTTGCCACGATTTGACCATTTCTGCTTGCTGAGGTGAAACACCATAAAGACCTTCACGCCGGCGTTGATGATCTGATTGAAATACAGAATGAACGGCCAGCTCATGTCCGGTTCACGTGCGTAGCGGAACAGGAACAGGCACAAGAGTGTTCGGCTGGCGACAATCCAGATCAGACAGTTCAGGATATAGGCAGGCTCTATGAACAGGCTCAGCAGGGCCATGATCGGGCTGACCAGCATGGTCCACATGGCAATGCGCTGATCGACCACGCACCACCAGATAAAGGGGCGGCACACGCCGGGACCAAGCGCGATGGCGCGGGCCCCGTTGCGCAGCATATTGCCAGACCAGCGCCGGAAGTTCTGGACCATGCGCCCGGTGCCAGATCCTTCGATCTGTTCAATGGTATAAACACAGGCATCCGGCACATAGGTCATTTTCGAACGGCGGCTAAGCAGGTGATACCAGGTGCTTTTGTCGTCGCCGGACAGAAACCGAAAGCGGCCCCACAACCAATGGTCCAGATGATCGGCTTCGATGGTGCGTATGAAACGTTCGTCGATCATGTGCTTGGCGCGAAACACGCTCATCCGGCCGGTCAATGTCAGCACCCGCTTTGACAAGGCGTGGCTTTGCATGGCCAGCCTGCGCTGGGCAAACCGCATCGACAGCCAGCTTTGAATCCAGTCGGGACCGTAACACAGCACTTCTTCGTTGGTGGTCAGCGCCTGCAGGTTCGGGTCTGCGCCGAACATCGAACAGGTCTTTTCCAGAACGTCCGACCCATAGACCGCATCCCCATCCATAAAGATCACCAGATCGTCGGGCTGGATGCCTGCCCGGTTCATCGCGCGCAGCACCATGCCAATCGCCATCCGTTTGCCCGGCTGGTTCTGACGCAGGAACACCAGCTGCGCGTCTACATCCGCCCCATGGGTGCGGGCAAATTCGGTGATGATCGTTTCATCATAGCTGGAGCCGGTGCCGATCCAGAGCGTGGTCGGGATACCTTCGCGGCGGATCTGGCCAATGATCGAGCCGATCACCCGCCGGGTGATCGCGGGGTCTTCGTAGTAGGTGGTCATTTGAATATGCAGCCGCCGTGGCCGCCAGCCGGATTGCCACACCCGGTCTGCGCGGCGGCGCATTCCGGGCCAGATCAGGCGGCCATAGATGGCGGCGCGGATCGAATGGGTGAACCACCAGCCAAACCGCCAAAGACCCAGAACTCCCAGCACAAGCGAGACATGCAAAAGATCCGGGTCAAAAAACCGATTGGGCAGGAAAACCAAAGCGGTGATCAAACTGGCCAAGAGGCAGGCCAAAAGGATCCGCTGTTTTGTCGGCCATTTGGCCAACCCTTGTTTTGCGGGCGAAGACAGCCCGTCGAGCCAGCCGTCGAGGTGTTTTTCAAAGCCTTGAACGGTGTCAGGTGCCTGCATTGAACCACCTGTCCCAGAACATCGGGCGGCGCAGGGCAATATGAACCGGGGCGTTGCGGCCAAACCATTTGCGGGTGTTCATGACGCCCACGCCCTCGGCCTTGATGGTCAGGATCATGCCATATCGATCAGGGCGCGCCACGTCTGCTCCGGCTTCGATCTTCAGGACCTCGCCGGGAACAGACCGGCGTTCGCCGCGGTAGGAAAAATGGATCATGGCGTCCATACCGGGATGCACATGGGTCGCCATACGGTCATCCAGCCACGCCACGGCAAGGCGGGGGGTGCGGTCTTCGACCTCAACCACGCGAGCGCCTCGGGCGACTGTGCTGTTCTTGATGGCATCAATTTCGGTGACCGTGCCGGGCCCGCGGGCGCGCAGCACCAGATTACCTACCGCGGCTTTGCGATGCCGCAGCTCGCGCTTCCAATGTCGCAGGTCCAGCTGGCGATCCTCCACCGTGGTCTCAAGCAAGGCGCGCATCTCCCAATATCCGCCGGGGCCGTCGTCTATCCCGTTGGTGAAATGAACATAGGCCTCCCAGGCCCTCTGGACGTCCGGAGGGTAGATCAACATCCGCGGATCTTTGGCGCGCAGGGGCAGCCAGAGGCGATAGAACGCGCGCCACAGATCTTCGCGTTTCACCGCATATTGGGCGATATGGCGGTCCAGACGGTCCTGCGCGCTGTGCAGGCGGCGTTCGGCTGTTAGCACTTCGATCCGCACATCTTCGACATCACTGTCGCGATCCGGGTCCGAGAGTTTTACCAAAAGATCGCCGGGTTCCACCGTTTCGCCAATGCGCACATGCAGGCTTTTGACATAGCTGGCATCCGGTGCCACGTATTCGGTGATCGGGGCCTGAAACCGGGCATGATCCAGCTGAATGTGCGAAATGCGGTTCAGAAGTTTAGACCCTAAAAACACCGCCAACACGCCTGCCAGCAGCACAAAGAGCCCGACGTTCAACACAATGCGCAGTGCCCTGGGGGCTTGCCCTGCGCGTCCTGCGGCCTCTTCTTCTTCGGTTTCGGACATTGGGACCAGATCAACCGGGGTGTCGAGGCTGGTGATAATATCTTCGGTCGACACCATGCGCCCTGACAGGACCCCTTGGTAGAAAGTGGACAGTGTTTCGCGCTGGCGCACCGTCAGGTCCTTAAAGTGAAACCCCCCATCCTCGGTGCGTTCCGTCAGCAGTACGGGAAAAGACACGTCAATGCCCTGAAACGGCACGGTGAGCGTGACTTCGCCCTGCAGGTCGACGTCTTCGTCCTCCAGCCAAACCCCGGTCAGGGACCAGCGTTGCGCGACATGGAGCTGCCCATTCTGGCAATGCAGCTTCAAAGGGGCAGTGACCGAATAGGACAGATTCGGCTTTGGACATTCGTGTCGAATGTTCATCGCTATCTCCTGGGGTCAAATCGTATAGGGGTGAACGTCGCCCGGTTAGTTTACCGGACGATCCAACCAGCCGAACGCGGGCACACGGCTACGTTTGGTCGCGTTTTGGTAGGTGGGATATACCTTTGCGCAAAGCGCCGCATGGGGCGTTAGCGATAAAGCGTCACCGTGAAAGGCTGGTCCGCAGTATTGGCCAGGCGTAGCTTGAGGCGGGCCACATCGGTGAATTCCAGCGCCTCAAAACTGAAGGTCCATGTGTCGGTTCGCAGGTCCTGAGGCAGGCGTTTGGATTTATCGAGCTTCACACGGGTCTTCTTCCCGTCCGCGCTGATCAGCTCTACCGCCAGCCTGCCTTCGTCATGTCCGGGGGTCTGGATTTGCATCCCTTTGAAACTGTCGGCCGAGAAGCTTTGCTGCAGGTTCTGCCAGTCGGTGCCAATGGTGCCGCTGTGCAGATGCGTTGTCGGACGTGGTGTCAGGGTGCGCAGGTCGCCCAGGACCTGTCGCAGGCCGCTGATCTGCGTCAGTGGCGTGGTATAGGGGCTTTCCCAGATCACCGTATGCAGCCCCTGCGCGTCCAGTCCGCCACTGTAAAGAAACGCAGACATGGCCCCGGTGCGACCGCCCCCGGTCAGGGACCAATTGTCCACCTCACTGTCGAGCGTATGCGCCAATGCATCCGCCACACGGTAGGCATCGCGCTGATACCTGTCCGAATAGCTGGTGCCGACCAGAACGACCCCCGGCATGTCCTCGGACACTGCCAAAAGCGCCTCTGCCGACCCCTCGCGGGTAAAGTTCAGGGCTGCGACGGTTTCGGGTTCTGGCCGCTGGCCGCAGCTGTCTTCGACCACACGGGCAAGCGATCCTTTTTCTTCGTATTGATCTTTTGCGGGGACTTTGGCCAGCAACCCGGCCTCCGAAGTGCCATCCAGATGCGCCCGCAACAGGGCAGCCGACCGCGCCGCGCCTTCCGGTGTCCAATGGGTGTCCCGCTTAAAATAGATCGGGCCGTCTTCTTGGGTCAGCACGGTCAGGTCCGGTGCCGGAATGCCTGCCGCGTTCAGGGCTGCGATATAGGCGCTAAAGCTGCGTTGCAGCGGTTTCTGAACCTCGTCCGGGGTCAGCCCCATGCGTTTAAGAACTTGCGGAGGCGTGAAAAGCGGGCGTGGCGGCGCGGCCAGCACCACAAGCTGCACTCCGTGCATTTGAAATTCAGCGGCAATGGCCTGCCACAGGCGCATGGTCTCTTCGGTGACGGTGAAGTCGCCCTTTAACTGATCGGCGCCAATGATCCAGCCGCTTTTGCTGTCAGAATAAAAGGGGCCGCGTTTTTGGTATTTCTTCGGCAGGGTTTCAACGCTGGTCAGGTCCGAGCAATAGGGCATGGCCATGACCCCGGCGGACAATCCAAGCGACACAAGGGCAGAAACAAAGAGTGTTTTCATGGCAATAGGTCCTTTGAAACGTAGCGCAGCGGGATCTCCCAGATCACCAGCTGCGGTGGTGAATTCTTTAACGTGTCGGAGGCAAGAAACTGCTCCATTGGCGCGAAGGGGCCGGTGCCTTCGCGGGCATAGTTGATGACATCACTGCGCAGCGCTTGTTTCAGAAAGCCTTCGAAATGAAACTCGGATCGGGCGCTGAAGCTGGTGCCGACCAGAACCACCGGCACGTCGGCGGCGTCGAACAGGCCCAGGCTGCTTTCGACGGTGGTGACATACTGCACAAGGGTTTCCGGCGGCGGTCCAAACACCGGGCGCAAAGCGCCTGTGGGGACGAACCGGATCAAGTCGCCGACAAAAGGCTGAGCGCCCAGTGATGTGGTTTCGACCTCTGTGGTTCCCGGTGCAAACAGCCCGGCGGCAAGCGCATGTTGCGCGGCGGCTTCTGCGACGCTGCGGCTGCCGTGTGGTGACCAATGGGTGTCTGTGCGCATAAAGACAGGGCCGGTTTGCGCCGCCTGCAACAGGGCAGGGCTGGCGTCCAATGCGGACACGCCGCGGGCCTCCAGCGCGCCATAAAAACGGTCACGCCGGTGCAGCAGTTCTTTGGGGCGTTTATGCCTGAGGTGCTGGGGATAGAGGTCGGACTTGTCGGGCACCAGAACCGGCAGAACTGCGATCCCTTGCGCGGCCATGTCCCCCACAACCTGTGTCACATACTCCGCTGAGGTCTCAATCCGGGCAGCAAAGCCCGGAGCAGTTTCGAATTCCTCTGCGGTGAACAGCCAGCCCGCATGCCCGACCAGAACACCATCCGATCCCTGTCGAAACAGCGCATAGCGCAGTGTGCCAAGCGCCGTGATAGCAAAACCTTCCAGTGGGTTTGCGGCCTCGAATGCGTCCTCATACCCGGCCTGCCACGCCCCCGATCGCAGGTCTGCGGCGGCGAAGCTATGGTCCGTGCGCAGGTGGCTCAGGACCCCCACGCCAGACAACGCGAGCACAAAACCAAAGGCGGCGGCCGTTTGGGGAATGTTTCCTGGCAACATCACAATCCCTCCCTGTCAGAACTGAAAATACAAAAATGGTGAATGGCTCTGGGCGACCAAAGCGAGACAGGTAAGCCCCAGTAACGCTGTCTTCCCGGCAAGACGCAAGCTTTGCGGTGCATGGAGAGCCCATGGGCGAAGGTGCGGTGCCCAGAGGCTGAGGGCGCAACCCACTGCCAGTGCAGTGATTTCTGTGGGCTGAATTTGCCAGGCAACGGCGTCTGAAATGGACCAGCCGTTCCAGCCTATCATCCCGGTATAGACGCCAAAGGCCTGGGTCAGCGTTTCGGCCCGAAAGACCACCCAGCCAAGCAGAACAACCGTCATGGTCACCGGCCAGCCAAGGACACGGCCCCAGATCGGCGTCTGCGCCGTGCCCCCCAGCGCGCGTTCCAGCGCCAGCCACCCCCCGTGCCACGCCCCCCAGACAATAAAGGTCCAATTGGCCCCATGCCACAACCCGCCCAGCACCATGGTCAGCAGGAGGTTGATGTAAGTCCGCACACGCCCCTTTCGATTGCCGCCAAGCGGCACATAGAGGTAATCGCGCAGCCAGCAGGACAGGCTGATATGCCACCGTCGCCAGAATTCGGTGATGGACTGGCTGATATAGGGGGCGTCAAAATTCTCGATGAAGCGAAATCCGATCATCAGCCCCAGCCCGATCGCCATGGCCGAGTAACCGGCAAAATCGAAGAACAACTGAATGGCATAGGCAACAGCACCCAGCCATGCCTCGCTGCCGGTGGGGGTGGACAGGGCAAAGATCCGATCCGCCAAGGGGGCCACAGTGTCTGCGATCAACAGCTTCATCGCCAGCCCCTGCGCAAAACGTCCGACGCCGCGCAGAAAGATCTCGGGCGAATGCTGCCGCTCGGTAAACTGATCTGCCAGATCCTTGTAGCGCAGCACGGGGCCCGCAATCAGCTGCGGAAACAGCGCCCCAAAGGCGAGGAAATCAACAAGATTGCGCGCAGGCGGCGCATCGCGCCGGGCCACATCAATGATGTAACTGATCGACTGGAAGGTATGAAAACTGATGCCTATGGGCAGGATTATGGCAGGCACCGTGATGTCTGCGCCTCCCAGCGCTTGGGACAGATCCTGCAACCCGCTGAGCACGAACATCGTGTATTTGAAGTACCCTAGAACGGCGAGGTCAAAGGCAACGCCAAGGCGCACAGCCCACATCCGCACCACAGGCCCATGGGCCGAAACCGCGATCCGTGCGGCCATGAAACTGACCAGTGACATGCCAAAAATCAGCGCGAGGTAATCCAGCCGCCACCAGCCATAAAAGGCATAGCTGCCCAGCAGGATCACCAGCGATCGGGCTTGTTTTGGCACCAGATAGTAGACCCCCAGAAACAGGGGCAGAAACCCAAAGACAAAAATCGCGCTGGAAAAGATCATTCCTTTACCCCCTATCCTTTCCCCCCTATCCCGTGTCGCTACTGAGCCACCGGATCGAACCGATGCTCGATCAGCTGGACGCCTGTGGGGGTCGCCAGAAAACTAAGGTTCTGCCCGCGCTGGAGGTTCACCTGAAACGTCCGCAAGGGCTCACCGCCGTCCTCGGCAACCACGCTAAGGCCAATGCTGACCGGGTTGACCGCGCGGGTGCCCGATTGCATTGCAGAGATGCCCTGAATGACGACGGTCTCGGACCCGGCCACACGGAGGTTCAGGTTCTGCGGCGTGGTATTGATCAGAAACAAATGCACCTTGCCCGGATCCCGGACGGCACCTTCCTGAATGGTCCGAAGCTGCCCGGTGCTGTCTTTGACAACCGTCAGAAAAGCCCCCGGTTGAATGCCCTGCAAAAGTGCCGCGGACACCGGCACATAGGGAGCGCCTTCGGTTTTGGGGATGTCAAAGCTTTTGCCAGCGAACTGAATGGGTTCACCGCGTTCAAACCCAATAAAGCGCAGGAAGCTCGCGTCGGCTGGGGCGGCTTCTGGATACAGGCCGGTATCGGATCTTGCGGGCAGCGACAGGCTTGTCAGTGCGAGGATGAAGCAGAGGGTTTTTGCGGTTTTCATGTGGGGTCCTCCTTGTGGTCAGAAGTAGATCGACAGCTGCGTGTAGACGTGGCTGTAGGTGCTGCGGTCGACGTAGGCCGATCCCGGTTTGAACAGCCCCACGCCAAACTGAAGTTTGGTTTTTTTACTTGGACGCCAGGCCCCGACGAGGCTGATCTCGGTGCCAACAAAGCGCGAGCGCCCGGTGGTCTGCCCGTTGATCCGGGCGCTGGGCGCTGTGGTGGAAGGCCGGAGCTGCGCGTAGGCATGAAGGCCCGCATCTATGCTGAATTTGCGCGATGGCCGAAGGCCAAGCGCCAAAGTGGCCACGGCCAGATTGCTGAGCTCTGGCCGGTAGGCATAGCCATAGCGGTTGAACTGTTTCTGGCCGCCGTCATAGGTCTTGTTGGTCTGAAGCCCGGTTTGCCGAAATCCAGCGGTGCCCACCGCAAAGCCATAGGTCACTTGCGGATTGCGCGCGCCTTTGAGTGTGCGAATGCCGCGCAGGTCGACGCCAAGTCCTGATGATTTCTGATTGGCAGCGTCGCCCAGAACAACCGCGCTGTTGAGTTCAAAACGATGGTGGTCTGAGGGGCGATGCGTCAGATGGCCAAACAGGTAAAAACGCCGGTCCTCCGCGTCTGTTTCGGCCATCCCCAGGATGCTGCGCCGACCGGTGTCTGTCTTCCAGGTCTTGTGCGCCATTGCGAAGGTCGGGCGGCTGTCGTCTGTTCCGCGAAAGGCCGCAACTTCCCAGGACGACATGCCCCCGAGCTTGGCAAAGTGGAGGCCATCAACAGCCCCATCTGCGATCCATTTGGCCGGGTCCGAAAACCGCATCCTCCCGATGGTCAGCTGCGTCTGTGGGCCGGTGGCGACGGAGACAAGGGCCTCTTTCACCCTAAAGTCGGATCGCGTCGGGTAGCTGCTGCTGTGAGTTTCAATCCAGCGCGCGCCATATTGGATGTGCCCAAACGCCACCACCGAAGGTGTGATCTGCGTACGGGCCCAAGTTTCAATGTGGCCCCCGAGGTCACGCTTGTAATCGCGCAGCCCGTCATCGCGGCGCAGATTGTTGTCCCAGACGGCTTTGACGCTGGCGCTGGCGCCATATTGAAACCAGCTCGTGGGCTTGTGTTTGGCGCGTTTGCGGGTCTCAATATGAAACAGAAGCGCCGGTTTTGCGGCTTTGGGTTTTGCGGCCTTGGATCTGGCGTCGGCCGTCGTGGGGCCGCCGGTCGCAAGGACGACCAGTGCCAAAGCCACAGACAGCTTCCTCAGCCATTTTGCCGAATTTCGCAATTCTTGCTCCCCAAAGATACACTTTAGAGAAGCCTATGTTCTTGCGGTGGGGGGACATATCCGTGCAAACGCACAGGTTTTGGCGACAAGGCGCAGGCGACATAACCCTCCGCATAGGCAAGATGTGCGGATCGGTGGGGCTGGGCCGCAGACTGTGTGCAAACGCTCGGGCGCCTTTTATGCGTGTCAGGCCGGTTGGGACTGGGCTGCGCGGATTGCCATGCTCAGCAGTTGGAAAAAGGCGACAGGGGCGCGACAAGATCGCGCCCCTGATCGTGGACATTAGGCAGAAACGGCTGCGGTTTTCCGCGAGGCCAGCACCTGCTGGATCAGCACTGGCGACATAAAGGCCAGTGCCACCAGATCCGAACTGACGCTCGGCGCGACCAGCAGCAGACCGCCAATTGCCATCACCCAGCGCATCCATGCGCTCAGCGGGGTCAGGAAATAGGCCGACACAGCCGTTGCGATTGCAAAGATGCCGAAAGCACAGCTCAGCGTCACCTGCAGGAAAGAGGTGATCGTGAAGTACTCGGGCAGAACAATCAGCATGGTCGGCGCATAGACAAAGACCATCGGCACCATCAGCTTGCCCACGCCCAGCGTGAAGGCACTCAGACCGGTGCGGAAAGGGTTCGCCCCGGCAATACCCGCCGCCGCATAGGCAGAGGCACAGACCGGCGGAGTAATCTCAGAGATCACACCGTAGTAGAGCACGAACATATGCGTCGCCAGCGGCGGAACACCCAGCTGGGTCAGCGCCGGTGTCGCCACCGCAACCAGCATAATGTACAGCGCCGTTGTCGGCAGGCCCGCGCCCATAAAGATACAGGCCATTGCGATCAGCACCAACGAGAAGAACTGCTGCAGGGCGGATTGCGAGAAGGCCTCGATCCCGGTCCAGCTCAGCCAGGGCGCCAGCGCGTTTGCGATATCCTGCGCACCACCGGTGACCATAAAGCCAAGGCGGAAGCCAACGCCGGTGGTGTTGATCACACCCACAACAATGCCCACAGCCGCCGAGGCCGCACCTACAGCCAGCGCGTATTGAACGCCGACGTGCATGCTGTCGAACAGCTCGCGCATGGGCTGACGTTCTTTGCGGTGCAGGACGCTCATGATGGTCAGCGCCGCCAGGATGCCTGCCATGACCGGCGTATAGCCTTCACCGGAATAGGGCGATGCCTTCCAGAAGATAAAGCCAAGAAACGCCAGCGGAATGATCATGGTCGCCGGTTTGTTGAAGGAACAGAAGCCCACGATGATACACAGCACCATGCCCACAAAGGCCGCCATATTTGGCGAATAGCCCGAAAACAGCACCATCAGCAGCGCAATCAGCGGCAGAATGGTGTGCCAACCGTCCCGCCAGACTTTCATGAAGTTCGGCAGCTGGTCTTTGGGATAGGCGTTGAGGCCAAGGCGTTTGGCGGTAAAGTGCACGATCGAGATCACACCCACATAGTGCATGATCGCAGGCACAATCGCGGCAATCACGATGGTGGTGTAGGGCACCTCGAGGTACTCTGCCATCAGGAAGGAGGCCGCGCCCATGATCGGCGGGGTGATCTGACCTCCAGCGGAGGCCGCAGATTCAACACCACCGGCAAAGTGACCAGGGTAGCCCATCTTCTTCATGTTCGGGATGGTCATGGACCCGGTCGACACCGTGTTCGCAATCGACGACCCCGAAATGGTGCCAAAGAACGCCGAGGAGACAACCGATACTTTGGCCGGACCACCGGTGTAGCGACCGGCCAGGATCATCGCGTTGTCGACAAAGAACTGACCTAGCCCCATGCGCTGCGCCACAACGCCGAACAGAACGAAGTGGAACACCACGGTGGAAACCACCCACAGCGTCACGCCATAGATGCCCTCGGAGGGGAAATACATATTGTTGACAAACTGCTGCCAGTTCACGCCCGGGTGCTTCAGGATCTGCGCGGGCATATAGGGGCCAAACAGCGCATAAACGATAAAGACCGAGATGATCAGCGGCAGGATAAAGCCAATGGTCCGACGGGCAATTTCCAGCACGGCCACGATCAGCAGGGTGCCAAAGATCACGTCGGTGGTGGTCGGGTTGCCCTGACGCATGGCTTGTTCGGGAATGGTCAGACCAAAGCCTGTGAAGCCCCGCCAGCTGAACCACAGGTACAGCGCAGCCCCAATGCCTGCGATGGCCAGTGCCCAGTCAAACAGTGGCACATTGCCCGGCGACAGGATCGACGCCCCGCGCCATTCCAGGCTGCGCGCGGTTTTGACCAGCGGGTAGCCCACAAAGATAAACAGGAACAGGCCGGCCAGGTGAATGCCCATGTGCACATGGTCCACCGGCGTGCCAAAGCCCGCTGTCCACAGGTGATAAAGCGCAAATGCGATCATCGACCAGTAGATAAAACGGCTCAGAAGCGGGCCATTGTCCCGTGTCACAAGTGAGGAGTCATATTGCTTCTCAAGCTCTTCTAGAGCCTTGTTGTCGAGATGTGTCTGCGAGGTCATTGAAGAGCTCCAAAAAACGGAAGGCAGCAGGCAAGCCCGCTGCCTTCGCAGATGGTTTAGGTAGGATTTACTTCAGCAGACCGACTTCACGGTAGAAGCGCTCTGCGCCCGGGTGCAGCGGCACGCCGGTGCCTTCGATGCCGTCCAATGCGGTCTCGAGGCGGATTTCTTTACCTTTCGGGTGACCACCGTCCAGCAGTTTGCGGGCGGAGTCGGACCACATGGCTTTGGTGATCTGGTAGATCAGTTCTTCGTCCATGTTGGCGTTGGTGACCATCAAAGAGGACACGCCGAGGGTGTTCACGTCATAGGTCACGCCGGGGTAGGTGCCCGCCGGAATGGTGGAGGGAACGTAGTAGGGAACCGCTTTGTTTGCAGCAGCCACTTCTTCTTCGGACCAGTTGTACAGTTCCAGACCTTTGGTGTTGTCCAGCTGGATCACAGCAGAGATCGGGGTGCCCGCCGCATAGAAATAGGCGTCCAGCTGACCGTCGGCGATCCGCTCGGAGGACTGCGCCATGTTCAGCTCGGCCTCGTCGATGTTGTCGCGGTTCACGCCGAACTCGTTCAGCATCGCTTCAACGGCGATTTGGGTGCCGGAACCGGCTTGCGCGATACCAACGCGCTTGCCTTTCAGCGCTTCGATGTTCTCCAGAACCGCGTCTTTCGGCAGAACCAGGTGCAGGTCTTCGTTGTACAGCTTCGCGATGACGCGCAGATCGGGTTTCGCGTTGCCTTCAAACTTGCCGGTGCCATGGTAAGCGAAGGTCAGGGTCGCAGCGCCGGTCAGGCCCGCTTCCATCTGGCCCGCTTGCACGGCGTTCACATTGTGTGCGGAGGCGTTGGTGGACTGTGCCATGGCAACCAGACCCGGAACGCCACAAGAGCCGCCCTGGTCACAGGGGCGAGAACCCGGAGGGTTGGAGATCGCGTTGGCGAGTGTACCACCGATCGGGAAGAAGGTGCCGCCAGCACCACCAGTGCCGATGCGGAAGAAGGTCATGTCCTGCGCGGTTGCAGCACTTGCCAGCATGGCGCATGCCAAAGCGGCGCCGGAAATCTTGGTGAAGATACCCATGTATCAGGTCTCCTGTTGGTCGTTCACTATCGCGCCGCGATCCAATGGTCTTGGCAATTGACATGGCCAGAGCCACGGCGGCAGTCGGAAAGTGATGCCTGTTCCCCATCAGGGCCTGCGCCGTTTGCGCGTGTCCCGACAGGGAAAGCCGCGCAACCAAATGCGACACAGGTCCTGTAGCTCACTCTGGTTGATCGAGTGCGTCTCACGAGACGGTCGCTACGCGCTGGTACACAACGGCATCCTTTCTCTTGCGAGAGCGTTTGTAACCACGCGTCTTGGCATTCTAATGCGCCGTTTTGGTCACTCGTTGGCGCATTTTGGTCAGGAATTGACGGAGAAATGAATTGAGCCCCGAACTGAGGGGGCCGCACATGCAAAGCTTGTAGGGCTACGATTCGTGACCGGGCAAAAACGGCGCTTGGTTTTATGGCGGATCGGAGGTGGATTTGGCCCGCTTGGCTCTGAACTGAGGTCGCCAATAGACCGCGACAGGGGCGTGCCGATTGCGACATCGCTTGGGAGTTCAGGTGCTGTAGGGGCAGCGAGAAGGGCCAGATTGGGCTGATCCATAGGCTGTTGCTGGGCCCGACAGAGACAGGCCAGAACGTCCTACAGCATGCTGTATTGGCGCCGACTGCGCTTTGGAGGTGACGGCCCCAACAGCACAGAGACCGCCCTTGATGTTTTATCAAGTTCAGGCGCGCAAGTGGCAGAAATTTCGTGGTAATTTTGGTGTTGAGAGGTCACATGGATAAGATCCAGTCACCATTCACATTTGATTTATTGGTCGGAGCGAGAGGATTCGAACCTCCGGCCCCTGCCTCCCGAAGACAGTGCTCTACCAGGCTGAGCTACGCTCCGACCGTGGCGCGTGATCTATACCCAGCCTTGGGGGATTGCAAGCCCTATTCCGCGTCTTTTTCTTCCGATTGCTGTTTTAGAATAACCGAGACATTTGCCCCGCCCGAGGTGACCGCGCGGCTCTTGGTGCGCAGCACCGGTGTGTTGTCCGACCGGCCACCGCTGGCCTCGCGGATAACAATGAAGATGCCGCTGGCAATAATGATGCCCGCGCCCAAAAGAGTAAGCCAATCAACAGCTTCGCCAAAAAGGAAAGCGCCAAACAGGGTCGCCCAGATGATCTGGGAATACTGCATCGGCGCGACAATTGCGGCCTCGCCGATGGTGTAGGCATTGACCACCAACAGCGTCGCACAGAAGCCAAACAGCGCCACAATGGCAATCCCGCCAAGCTCAACTCCGGTCATCGGGACGTAGACGTAGGGCAGCGTCAGCCCCATCACCAGAACGGTGGCAAGCATCGGAAACAGCATCAGCACAGAGCGGCGCTCTTCATTGCTGATCTTGCGCAGGATCACGGATTGCACCGCATTGCCGAAGGCTGCAAACAGGGCCGCCGCATGGCCAAGTTCCAGCTCAAGCGTGCCGGGGCGCAGGACCACCAGAACCCCGATAAAGCCAACGATCACAGCGGACAGACGCGGCAGGCCGACCTTTTCACCCAGCAGCGGGATCGACAGCAGGGTGATCAGCAGCGGCGTTGCAAACAACAGGGCATAGACCTCGGCCAGCGGCAGCACAGAGAAGGCATAAAACGCACTGGACGGGATGAAGGCGATGGTCATCGATCGGATCAGGGTCCAGCCGGGGTAACGGGGCCGCAGGGTGCCTGGCTCGGTGTCGCGCACCATCAGCAGGGTCAGCAGCGGGAAAGACAAAAGCGAGCTGAAGAACACGATCTGAAACGCGGTGACGTTTTCGCCGACGAATTTCACCACCACGTCATGGGTGGAGAAAATGGCGAATGCGATCAGGGCCAGAATGGCGGCTTTTGCGTTCATGTCAAAGGACCTTCAAATATGCGGCCGGGCTTTGCCCGTCTTTCTTATAGCGCTAACGTCGATGCCGGGGGGCTGACAAGCCCCCAGATGGGAAAACCTGCGCCTGTGGCCAAGCAAAGGGCATTGGTCAAAAGAAAATCCCCGACCGCAGGGGCCGGGGGCTGAATTTCTAGCGTCTTCAAGTGACGGATCAGAGGCTTGCGTCCAGCGCGCCGATCACCGCATCACCCATTTCAGAGGTAGAGACCGGGGTCACGCCTTCTTCGCCCAGCAGGTCCGCGGTGCGCACGCCATCGGCCAGAACCTTTTCGACCGCTTTTTCCAGACGGTCGGCTTCAGCGCCTTGGTCAAAGCTGTAGCGCAGCGCCATGGCAAACGACAGGATGCAGGCGATCGGGTTGGCTTTGCCCTGACCTGCGATGTCCGGCGCGGAGCCGTGGACCGGCTCGTACAGCGCTTTGGGGCGGCCATTGGCCATCGGTGCACCCAGCGACGCAGACGGCAGCATGCCCAAGCTGCCGGTCAGCATGGCGGCACAGTCAGACAGCAGGTCGCCAAACAGGTTATCGGTCAGGATGACGTCGAACTGTTTGGGCCAGCGGACCAGCTGCATGGCGCCGTTGTCGGCATACATATGGGACAGCTCGACCTCGGGGTATTCTGCGCCCACACGGGTCACAACTTCGCGCCACAGAATGCCGGATTCCATGACGTTTGCTTTCTCCATGGAGCAGAGCTTCTTGTTGCGGCGCATGGCCAGCTCAAACGCGGAACGGGCGGCGCGTTCGATCTCAGACTCAGTGTAACGCTGGGTGTTGATGCCCACGCGCTCGTTGCCTTCTTCAAAGATACCGCGCGGTTCGCCGAAGTAGACGCCCGAGGTCAGCTCGCGCACGATCATAATGTCGAGGCCCGCAACCACATCGGTTTTCAGCGAGGAGAAATCCGCCAGCGCGTCAAAGCACTGGGCCGGGCGCAGGTTGGAATAAAGATCCATTTCCTTGCGCAGGCGCAGGAGGCCACGCTCGGGTTTGACCGAGAAATCCAGATCGTCGTATTTCGGGCCGCCAACCGCGCCCAGCAGGACCGCGTCGACCTCTTGGGCTTTGGCCATGGTGTCGTCATGCAGCGGGGTGCCGTGGGCGTCATAGGCGGACCCGCCAACCAGATCTTCGCTCACGTCGAACTGGATGTCGCGCTTGTCGCCGAACCAGCCGATGATCTTGCGGACCTCGGCCATGACTTCGGGGCCAATACCGTCGCCGGGCAGAATCAGAATGGAAGGGTTGGACATAGAGCTACTCCTTGAACAGTTGCGCAAGGGCGTAGCCTCCCCGCCCCAAAGGGTCAATATTGGCGAGGGTTTTTCATCCGAAACGCGGCGATTGGATCCTATTTCCCCTTGTTTCTAAGGGGTGTGCGGTGGCAAAGGCCCCTTAGGGCAGAATGTCGACCCAGACCAGCCCATGGCGGCTGCCCGCGCTGCGCAGAATGCCACTGTCGATCACGGTCATTTGGGAGGCGGGCAGCACGTAGTCGACTCGCATGTCACCTGCATGTTCCCATGTCACCGTGTGATCGTTCCCGGCGCCATCCCGCGGCTGCGGGTCTTGCAGTTTGGGGTGTGCAAGAAGATCACGGATCGCCGCGTGGCGCCCGTCGCCCCGCACAGGGTCCAGATTGGCGCTGCCCGCAAGGACCAAGGGGCCTGTGACAGCGCTGGTGATGGTCCCGTCCAGAACATGGCGCCACAGGCGGATCTCATCGGCATTGCGGCGGCCATTGCGGTCCTCCGGGCCATCAAAGACCGGCGGTGCGGCGTGAAACCCAAGAAGCCACAGGTCACGCCCGTCAGGTAGTGTGATCGGCACCGCCCAAAGGCCCACAGAGGATAGCCGCCAGACCTCCCAGGCCCTGGCTGAGGGGAAGGGGCTGCCATCCGGGTGGCGCGGCATCTGGTGGTCCGGCAGGTTGCGCCACAGCAGGTCCGAGAAGGTTTCACTGCGGGTTTCATCGATTGGCAGGCGGGACAGCAACAGCATGCCGCCCTGGCCGGAAAACCGACCCCAGCCGTAGCTGTCGCCGGGGCCATTGGTCTGCCCGTCGCCGTCCAGATCCACGCCGCTTGGAAACCCTGCATTGGGCTGTCGGGCAAATCCCCGCATGCCGGGAAGCCCCGCGTCGCTGAGCCGCCTGCTCAGGGCCTCAGCGACGCGGGGGGACATGTCCCAGTCGATGCCCTGCAAGAGGACAATATCGGGCTGGGCTTCGACCAAAGTGGCAATCACAGCCTCAATTTGAGGGTTGGGTTTTTGCTGCTCCAGATCCCGAACCAGAATGCCGGGCCCCTTGCGGGACAGCTCTGTGTGGAAGGTGGCAATGCGCAAGGGCTCTGCCCAGGCGGCCACGGTGCTAAGAAAAATCAGAAACGCGCCAAGCAGAGATGCGGCGCGGCATCTCATGCGGTTTGCAGCTCGTCGTCCAGCGCAAAGCTGCGCCGTTGCACCGCGATCAGCTCTGCCACCCGCAGACGGGCCATGCCGCGCATGATCATCATGGCCGGGAACATGGCCCAGCCGGTGACGGCCCAGACAAACAGCTGCGCATTGGCAAACAACGCCGGGTCCATGCTGCCGCTGCCCAATTTGACCATGGCAGGCAGCAGGAACGGCGCAAGCACCCCGCCGGCGATATGCAGACGTGCATCCCGTTGCAGACGGGTCACCACATCCCCGCCGGTGGTGGGGTCAAACAGGGGCAGGTTGATCCAGACGTTGAAGGGACCATTGCGCTGCGGCCAGCGGCCTGTGCGAATGATCAAACCAAAGACCAGCACCGAGCTGAGCGAGGCTGTGTAAGCCATGGCAGTTGCCCGCCGGGCGAGCTCTACCGCGGGGTCAGACAGATCAGGCGGCAGGACCAGCTGAACCAGCCGAACCGGCGAGAACGCAATGTCGAGCCCCTGCGCCAGAAGATGACCAAGGCTGCTGGTCAATGCGGTCAACCCGGTGGGGGCGGCTTCGTGGCGGGTCAGAAGCGAAACAAGGAAGACACAAACCGCCAGCGCCGCAAACCGGCACCGGTTCATCGGACGTGCGTCGCGAAACTCCAGAAAGCTGGGTGAGGTGGAAAAATACTCAGCAAAAACAAAGCACCCCAGCAGAATTGCGGTCAGGGTCACCAGCTCGGGAGAATGCCCCTGAGTTGGCGGCAAGATCAAAGAGGGCAGTGCAATAAGCAAAGCCATCAATAGTCCGCGCATAGCTGCAGCTGTCATGCCAGAAAGCACTCTTGGTCCCTTTGCCGTATCAGCCCCGGTTCTGTGCCGGGATTTACTTCTGAATTGGCGTCCCGCTCCGATCTTTTTGATCGTTGTTTTACGCGGCGCGCCCTGCCTCATTTTTGCCCCAATGTTGCAAGCTTTGATGCTGGGCTCAAGCCGGACGGGACGGAATTCTGCGGATTGGTTCGAATTGATCGACAAACTGGTGCAGGCTTGCATCAGGAAAACAAATGGTTTTCCGGGATTTGCCTGATTTGAGGCACGAAGGCTGAACGCGGCCTGCGGCATTAACCATTATGGCCGGGATGCGGCGGCGCGCGGTTTTCGGTCCTGAAAACGCATAGCCCCAAAAGAAAAGGAGGCACCCAGATGGGTGCCTCCGTGCAGAGGGTTTGGGCGCGTGCCCAAAAAGGCCTCTGGGATCAGACCCAGGGGCGTGCCTGTGCGGCTTGGTCTTCAAAGGTCTTGATGCTGTCGGCTTTCTCCAGCGTCAGGCCAATGTCATCCAGGCCGTTGATCAGGCAGTGCTTTTTGAACGCATCAACGTTGAACTTGATGACTTCGCCTTCAGAGGTGGTGATCTCCTGCGCTTCGAGGTTCACGGTCATGCGGGCATTTTCGCCCTTTTCCGCGTCCTTCATCAGCACATCGACCTGCTCTTGCGGCAGAACCACCGGCAGCATGCCGTTCTTGAAGCAGTTGTTGAAGAAGATGTCGGCAAAAGAGGTCGAGACAATGACCTTGATGCCGAAATCATCCAGCGCCCAGGGGGCGTGCTCGCGCGAAGAACCACAGCCAAAGTTGTCGCCGGCGATCAGGATCTGTGCTTCGCGGTACTGCGGTTTGTTCAGCACGAAGTCAGGGATCTCGGTGCCGTCGCGGTTGTAGCGCATCTCGTCAAAGAGGTTCTTGCCAAAGCCGGTGCGGGCAATGGATTTCAGGAACACTTTGGGGATGATCATGTCGGTGTCGATGTTCACCAGCGGCATGGGTGCCGCGATACCTGTGAAAGTCTCGAACTTGTTCATTGTTCTATCCTTCTCTGGATATTCATGTGTTTTCCCACCTTCGCTTGGGGGGGGCATGTCATTTTTAGTCGGCAAGCTTTGGCATCAGCTGCGCGCACTCACAGTGGTTAGCAGGCGAACAGCGGTGTGGCGTTTAGGAGGCCGAGATGTCACGCACGTTGACTCAGTTTTGCCAGTGCGCGTTTCATACTGTTCCATCCTGTTTTCTTCCGCACAGCAGGGGTAGGGCTGCCAACTTTTTCAACCAAGAACACCTCGCGGTGGTCGCCTCGAATGCCAATGTCATGACGATGCGGGGTGACCATGGTGACCGCACAACTTGGTGCCCAAGCGAGGATAAGATCACTCAGATCCGCCCCGTAATGGAAAGTCACCAAGGCACCCTGATCCGAGATCGGGTTACCATGGTATTCCGGTTCAAAAAGATGCTGAACGCCGCTTTCTGTGTAGAGTGCGCGCCGCTCCGTTTTCGCTTTGTCGATGGCAACCGGGGTGGTAAAGATGATCTTCCCACCCGGCCGCAGCGTCCGTTCCATTTCTTCAAAGCAGGCCTTCGGGCTGTTGACGTGTTCCAGAACATCCAAATGAACATGAAGGTCGATGGTCTCATCTTCGAATGTCAGTTGCTCTAGGTTTTCACACCTATAGCCGTCATAGAACTGCCCTGCTTTGCGGTCTGGCCAGTATTGTGTGCCAACATAGTTCGCCGCCTCGCGCCTCATCACGGATGAGATGGAGCGATCGGCAGGCGAACATTCGTGCAACACCTTTGAGCGCCAGTCCGGAACGAAGGTGTTCAAGCACCAAGCAAAGGCACGTTCTCGCGGGATGCTGTGACATTGTTCGCACAGAAAATCATCGCGAAGCCAGTGTGTGTAGCTAGTGAACGCAGTACGCTCACCACACACTGGGCATGTGCCATAGGATTGGTGCAACACCGGACGCATTTTACATCAGCTCGCGAACGTCGGTCAGCTTGCCGGTGACGGCAGCGGCGGCGGCCATGGCGGGGGACACGAGGTGCGTGCGACCCTTGTAGCCCTGACGACCTTCAAAGTTCCGGTTGGAGGTTGCCGCGCAACGCTCGCCTTCGGACAGCTGGTCAGGGTTCATCGCCAGACACATGGAACAACCCGCCATGCGCCATTCAAAACCGGCCTCCTGGAAGATCTCGGCCAGGCCTTCTTCTTCGGCCTGTGCGCGCACCAGGCCAGAGCCCGGAACAACCATGGCACGCATGCCATCTTTGATCTTCTTGCCTTTCAGGATCTCGGCGGCGGCGCGCAGGTCTTCGATGCGACCATTGGTGCAAGAGCCGATAAAGACGGTGTCGATCTCGATGTCGGTCAGCTTCTGACCGGCTTCCAGACCCATGTATTCGATCGAACGGCGGGCCGCTTCGATTTTGCCGCCTTCGAAATCTTCGGGGTTCGGCACTACGCCGGTGATCGGCAGAACGTCCTCGGGCGAGGTGCCCCAGGTCACGACGGGCTGGATGTCTTCACCCTTCAGGGTGACAACCTTGTCGAAATGCGCGCCTTCGTCGGTGTAGAGGGTTTTCCACCAGTTCATCGCGGCTTCCCACTGCGCGCCTTTGGGGGCGTGCGGGCGGCCATTGACGTATTTGAAGGTGGTCTCATCGGGGGCGATCAGGCCAGCACGTGCGCCGCCTTCGATGGCCATGTTGCAGACGGTCATACGACCTTCCATGGACAGATCACGGATCGCCTCACCACAGTATTCGATCACATAGCCAGTGCCACCGCCGGTGCCGGTTTCGCCGATCACAGCAAGGGTGATGTCCTTGGCAGTCACGCCCGGCTTCAGCTTGCCGGTGATCTCCACCTTCATGTTCTTGGACTTCTTCTGGATCAGGGTCTGGGTCGCCAGAACATGTTCCACTTCAGAGGTACCAATGCCATGCGCCAGCGCGCCGAACGCCCCGTGGGTCGCGGTGTGGCTGTCGCCACAAACAACGGTCATGCCGGGCAGCGTCCAGCCCTGCTCGGGGCCGACGATGTGCACAATGCCCTGACGCACGTCAGAGACGGGGTAGTAGTGCACGCCAAATTCCTTGGCGTTTTTGTCCAGCGCTTCGACCTGAATGCGGCTTTCGGCGGTCATGGTCGCCGGGTCCGCGCGGTCCAGCGTGGTGGGGACGTTGTGGTCCGGAACCGCAATGGTTTTTTCCGGGGCGTGCACCTTGCGGCCGGCCATGCGCAGGCCTTCGAACGCCTGTGCGCTGGTCACTTCGTGGACCAGGTGGCGGTCGATGTACAGCAGGCAGGTGCCGTCCTCGGCCTCATGCGCCACATGCGCATCCCAGATTTTATCATAGAGTGTCTTCGGGGCGGTCATTTCGCTCTCCCGTGGATGATCAGAAAAATAGGAATATCGGGCGTGCATCTGGGCACGCCAAAGGTTGCAGCGACCTTACAGTCGCGCAAGCACCGAGCACGTGGCCCCGTGGAACCGTGCGGGCAACCAAGCCCGGTCAGCGATCTCAAAGATACGTTCCATGTCGGCCCCTTTATCGCAGTGCGCCGAGTCTCGCAAGGGATCAGGCGGGATATGCCCCTTGTTTAAAGGCGCAAGCGGCGTTAAAGGGCGTCGGTCCCGCTGCTGCTGTTCCTTTGGAGGCAGCCCATGTGTCAAAGCCTTGTGCCAAAGGGTGTCTTCATTGAAATGAGACATTGGCGTTGTTATCATTGAGGGGACCCCAGCGCCGGGGGACGGTCGGCGCCTAACAAAGGAGGACAATGTCCTGTCAGCTCAACCTCATGCGGCTTCTGCCGCGCAAGCCGGGGCAGCCGTGATGGCCGCAACCGCGCACTCCCAGGTCACCAGCGAAGCGCTGCTGGCCCGCATTCTTTCCTCTCTCGATGAAGACAAAGCTGAAGATGTCACGCAGATCGACCTGCGTGGGAAGACATCTATTGGCGACTATATGGTTGTGGCCTCTGGCCGTTCGACCCGCCAAGTTGCAGCTATGGCTGAGAAACTGATGGAAAAGCTGAAGACCGAATTCGGTGTGTACAGCAAAGTCGAAGGCAAAGAGTCCGGCGACTGGGTTCTGATCGATACCGGTGACGTCATCGTGCATCTGTTCCGCCCGGAAGTGCGCGAATTCTATCAGATCGAAAAGATGTGGCAGCCCGCAGGCACCAGCACCAGCTGATCGCTGCTGTGTGACCCTGCCCAATCCGGGCAGGGCGGGATGACAAAAAGTTCCATGGGACACCGGGCCCGCGTCCGGTGATGACAAGACATATGCGCCTGCATATCTGCGCGGTCGGCCGTCTTCGGTCTGGACCCGAAAAGACCCTCATCGACGATTATCTGCAACGATTCGACCGCACCGGTCGGGCGCTTGGCCTTGGGCCTGCGCGTATCGTCGAAGTAGAGGACAAGAAAAACGCAGGCATGGGGGCCGAAGCGCAGCTGCTGCGCAAGGCGCTGCCCAAGGGCGCGGTGATCTGCACTCTGGATGAACGTGGCCGGGTTCTGTCCTCGCCTGATTTTGCCAATAAGATCGCAGGTTGGCGCGATGGTGGCCGATCGGATCTGGCGTTTATTATCGGGGGCGCGGATGGCATTGATCCGTCTCTGCGCGCCGAGGCTGATTTCTCCATTTCCTTTGGGCAAATGGTCTGGCCGCATATGATGGTGCGCCTGATGCTGTCTGAACAGATCTACCGGGCCGCGACGATCCTGTCCGGGTCGCCTTACCATCGGGTCTGATTTTCCAAATTTCCTTTTTGTAAATATTTGAGGCGAAAGTGGTCGGAAATCCGCCCAATTCGCGCCGAACTCCTGTGCTTTATTTGGCAGTGTGAAATTGTCTGCTATTCAAAATCACAAATAAGTGCCGCCAGAAAGGCGTGCCGTGACTTGAGGCGAAGAAGGAGCAAACGGGTGGAATTGACCAAGCAAGAGCTGTCCGACGGGCGTAAGCGTCTGTTTCAAATGATCATGAGCCGGGCACGAGATGCCCATGCCGCGCGTCGCGAGGCGGGGTATCTGGCGCGGGTCTCTGCCAAGCACCCCCCCGCGGCAGGGATTTCATTTCTGGATCTCGGTCAGGACAGTTTCAAGTTCGCAAATTGATCTGACCTTAAGGTCTGCGGCATTTAAGGCAGGGCGACCGTTTTGGTGCGGCCTGCCCAGCCGTCTTTATTGTCGCGGGCCTCAATTTGAATTTCCCGAAGCCCTTCGGGAATCGTCACCCCGCTCAAAGAGCGCGTGAAAGGCTGCTCTTCCACATGCGGATGATGCAGCACCCGCAGGCCCAGCTCTTCTCCGCTCGGGCTCAGCACGCGCCAGCCGTCGGCATAGTGATCCCAGCCCGTATCCGGGTGGGACAGCGTGACAGAAACCGTCCAGCTGCCGCCAACCTGCCGCAGTTGCACGTCCTCGATCACCGGCGGGTCGGCCAAGGCCGGGCTTGCAAAAGCGCAGAGGATAAGGGCAGCGGTCAGCAGGGGGCGAAATTGTGTCATGGGCGCACCCTAGGCCAAGTTGTCGGTCAGTGGGGTCACGATTTCGTGTCGGCCTGCGAGGCCGCGCGGGCGTCAGGCTGTGATGCAGGCTGTGACACGGGCTGTGATACGGGCCGCGATACGGGCGCAAACCGGGCGGTGCTTTCCAGTAGAATCGCGCGGGATTGGGATACAAACTCGCGCCGGAACAGGACCGCCGTGGTCACCAGCGTGGCCGCAATCAGGGCAAGAGGCCCGGCCAGCCACGCCAGCGCAGCCAGTGCAAAATAGGTCGACCGCAGCCCGCGATTAAAGCTTCGCGCAGCGGTGATATTGATTTCTGCTGCCTGCCGCGCGCGGGGATAGGCATCTGGGTCGGAGGCCTCGTTCGGGACAGCCGCCATCAAGACCGAGCAATAGCCAAACAGCCGATGGGACCAGACAAAAACCAAAAACGCATTGGTCAGAAACGCCAAAGAGGCGAGGATTTTGATCTCGAACACAAACACGGGCGTGCTGGCGAGTGTGAGGTCTTGGGCCACACCTGCCAGCTGTTCGGTATTGCCCACCAGCGCAAGACCACCGCCCAGGGCGATCATGGCCGCCGATGCAAAGAAGGCTGCCGCCTGTCGCAGCGATGCAATCACCTGAGAATCAAAGATCCGTGGACTGCGTGCCACCATCTGCGCCATCCACTCGCGGCGGAAATCGGCCATCAGGTTCGACACCGACGGCTGGTCCGGGCGCGGGTTTTCGATCCGCCAGCCAATCCAGAACCAGGCCAGGGCCAACAGGCCCAAGGCAATGAAATCCAAGGTGGAAAACAGCGTCAGCCGTTCGGTCCAGGTGAGCATCCAGGGCGTCGTCCAAGTCATGAGCGCACCCTACCGGAGGGAAGGGGGCTTGTCAGGGATCTAAAATTGGTAATATTATTTTACCAAATGCGGAGCCCTTGGTGAAAAAGGGTGCCGTCAGCCCGGAACGAAGGAACACTTACATGGAAATGCCTTCCCCCAGCGAAATGGTCTTGGCCGATAAGCCAAAGCTGATCGAGGCGCTCTTGCAGGTGCTGCCCGAAGATGCAGTGATTTCGGATCTGGCCGAGACGCGCGCCTATGAATGTGATGCGCTGACCGCCTACCGCTGCCCGCCGATGCTGGCGGTGCTGCCGCGCACAACCCAAGAGGTGTCGGATGTTCTGCGGATCTGTCACGAGGCTGGCGTGCCGGTGGTGCCGCGCGGGGCGGGGACCTCGCTGGCCGGTGGGGCGCTGCCGACCGCCGACTGCGTGTTATTGGGCGTTGCCCGCATGACCGAGGTGCTGGAAACCGACTATGACAATCGCGTGATCCGGGTGCAGACCGGGCGCACCAACCTGTCGGTGTCCGGCGCGGTGGAGGACGAGGATTTCTTCTATGCGCCAGATCCTTCCTCGCAGCTCGCCTGCGCCATTGCGGGCAATATCGCGATGAATTCGGGCGGGGCGCATTGCCTGAAATATGGCGTCACCACCAATAACCTGATGGGCGTCACCATGGTGATGATGGATGGCACCGTGGTCGAAATTGGCGGGGCGCATCTGGATGCGGGTGGTCTGGACCTGCTGGGGGTGATCTGCGGCAGCGAAGGTCAGCTAGGGGTGGTGACCGAAGCCACTCTGCGGATCCTGCGCAAACCCGAAGGCGCGCGCCCGGTGCTGATCGCCTTTGACAGCAATGAGGTCGCAGGCGCCTGTGTCAGCGACATTATCAAAGCGGGCGTTTTGCCGGTGGCAATCGAATTCATGGATCGCCCCTGCATTGAGGCCTGCGAGGCCTTTGCTAAGGCCGGATACCCGATGTGCGAGGCCCTGTTGATTGTGGAGGTCGAAGGATCGGATGCGGAAATCGACCATCAGCTTGCGTTGATTGGCGACATCGCCCGTCGCCACAATCCGCTGGAACTGCGCGAAGCTCGCGACGCGGATCAGGCCGCGCGGATCTGGCTGGGCCGGAAATCGGCCTTTGGCGCTATGGGGCAGATCAACGATTACATGTGTCTTGATGGCACGATCCCGGTGTCGACCCTGCCCGAGGTGCTGCGCGGGATCGAAGATCTGAGCGAGAAATTTGGCCTGAAAGTCGCCAATGTGTTTCACGCAGGCGACGGCAATATGCATCCGCTGATCCTGTTTGATGCCAATAAACCGGGTGATCTGGAGCTGTGTGAGGAGATGGGCGCGGAGATCCTGAAGCTTTGTGTTGAGGTCGGCGGATGCCTGACGGGCGAACATGGGGTTGGTGTCGAAAAACGCGATCTGATGATCCATCAATATGGGCCCGACGACCTTGAGGCGCAGTTGAAGGTCAAGGATGTCTTTGACCCGAAATGGCTGTTGAACGCGGCAAAGGTCTTTCCGCTGCCGGTCACTGAAAATCGCCGCACAGCTGGATGAAAGCGGGACGGGGGCTTTGCCCCCACGGCCTTTGGCCGTTCCCCCAGGATATTTGGGAAAAGATGAAATGCTAACACCTAAGACCGAGGCCGAACTGGCGGAGATGATCGCGGCTGCGGCCGGTGCGATTGCCATTGCTGGGGGCGGGACACGGGGCGTGGCCTGCGAGGGCGCGCCGTTGACGACCCGGGGATTGACTGGCGTGAGCCTGTATGAGCCCGGCGCGCTGACGCTGGTGGCGGGGGCAGGCACCCCTTTGGCCGAGGTCGAGGCGCTGCTTGCAGGTGAAAACCAACGCCTTGCGTTCGAGCCCGCCGATCTGCGGGCCTTGTTGGGGACTGAGTGTATGCCGACGCTGGGTGGGGTTTTTGCCACCAATGGGTCTGGCCCCCGGCGGATCCAATGTGGCGCGGCGCGGGATTTCCTGTTGGGGGTGCGCTTTGTCGATGGCACTGGCACGGTGGTTTCAAACGGTGGGCGGGTGATGAAGAACGTCACCGGCTATGATCTGGTGAAGCTGATGGCCGGCGCCCATGGCACGCTTGGGGTTTTGAGCGAGGTGAGCCTCAAGGTGTTGCCCCGTGCGGAGACCACGACAACTGTGGCGCTGTCCTGCGGTGATCTTGCGGTGGCGGTGCGGGCCATGTCTGCCGCGCTGGGGGCGCCTTATGATGTGACGGGCGCGGCCTATGACCCGCAGGCGGGCGCGGCTTATGTTCGGCTTGAAGGGTTTGAGGGCTCTGTGGCGTATCGCGCGGACAAGCTTGCGGCGCTGTTGGCGGTGCACGGCGATGTGGACATCCGCCCGGACAGTGCAGAGCTTTGGCAGGGTCTTCGCGATGTTGCCCCTTTGGTGGGGGCGGAGGGCGACCTGTGGCGGATCTCGGTCAAACCCGGGGATGCGGTGCAGCTGGTTCCGGCGCTGGGCGCGGCGCAATGCCTGTTTGACTGGGGTGGCGGCCTGGTCTGGGCGGTGGTTCCGAAGGGCACAGATCTGCGCGCTCGCATGGCGGTTCCCGGTCACGCCACGCTGATGCGCGGGAGTGGTTTTGCGCGGTTCCATCCCGAGCCTGCGCCTTTGGCGGCCATTTCGGCCGGGCTGCGGGCCAAGTTTGACCCGCGCCAGATCCTCAATCCCGGACTGATGGGGTAAGACATGCAGACCAACTTTACCGACGCCCAGCTGCGCGATGCGGGCACGAGCCGCGCCAATGAAATTCTGCGATCCTGTGTGCACTGTGGGTTTTGCACGGCGACCTGCCCGACCTATCAGGTGCTGGGGGATGAGCTCGACAGCCCCCGTGGTCGTATCTATCTGATCAAGGACATGCTGGAAAACGAACGTGTTCCGGATGCAAAGACCGTTAAACACATTGACCGCTGCCTGTCGTGTCTGTCCTGCATGTCGACCTGCCCCTCGGGGGTGCATTACATGCATCTGGTCGACCACGCGCGCGCCTATATTGAAAAACACTACACGCGCCCCTGGCACGACCGCGCCCTGCGCTGGATCCTGTCGCAGATCCTGCCCTATCCCACGCGGTTCCGGCTGGCGCTGTTGGGGGCCAAGATCGCGCGCCCGTTCCGGGGGCTGATCCCCGATGCGCGCCTGCGGGCGATGCTGGATATGGCACCGCGCCATATCCCGCCTGTCAGCCGCAATGACGACCCGCAAAGCTTTGCGCCCGAGATCCCGCGCAAGAAACGCGTGGCGCTGATGACGGGCTGTGCGCAAAAGGCGCTGAACACCGACATCAATGATGCCACCATCCGCCTGCTGCGGCGTCTGGGCTGCGAAGTTGTGGTGGCCGAAGGCGCAGGCTGCTGCGGCGCGCTGACCCATCATATGGGCCGCGAGGACGACAGCCACACAGCCGCCGCTGCCAATATCCACGCTTGGATGGCCGAAGTGCGCGGCGCGGGGCTGGATGCGATTGTCATCAACACCTCGGGCTGTGGCACCACGGTCAAGGACTACGGACATATGTTCCGCAATGACCCGCTGGCCGCAGACGCGGCGAAGGTGTCGGACCTTGCCATGGATATCTCGGAACTCTTGATGCAGCTGGACCTGCCGGAAGGCGGGGCTGCGGATCTGACCGTGGCCTATCACGCCGCCTGTTCCCTGCAGCACGGCCAGCAGGTGAAAACCCACCCCAAGACGTTGCTGAAACGGGCCGGTTTCAAAATCGTGGAACCTGCTGACAGCCATCTGTGCTGTGGCTCTGCCGGGACGTACAACCTGCTCCAGCCCGAGATTTCGGGGCAGTTGAAGGCGCGCAAGGTCAAAACCCTTGAGGCAAAATCCCCCGATCTTATCGCCGCCGGGAATATCGGCTGCATGATGCAGATCGGATCAGGTACGACGACGCCCGTCGTGCATACCGTCGAGCTGCTGGACTGGGCGACCGGTGGCCCCAAACCGCCTGCGCTGGCCAACCCGACTAAGCGTAGCCCCGCCACCCCGGCGGTTCCGATCTTGCGCTAGGCCGTGCGGCGCGGCATTGAGGAAAGGTCGGGCTGCGGTCTTTGGCTTTTCCTTTGCCGCATTTTCGCCCGATCCCGCAGGTATTCATGCGGGTGGGATCGGGTTATCGGGGGCCGTATGATGCGACGGGTATTTGAAGCTGCACTGGCAGCAATGGCGCTGTGCGCGCCACTGATCCTGCCTGCGGTCACATGGGCAGAGCCGCGCGACAGCAGCGGCCTGCGGCGTCTTGATACGATCGAGGCCGGGCGCGGCTGGGAGGCCGTCGGGCGTCTGGATCGCTGGGGCGAAGGGTTTTGCACCGGGGCGCTGATTGCGCCGGATCTGGTCCTGACCGCTGCGCATTGCCTGTTTGACCGCAATACCCACGCCAAGATTGATCCCACTTCGGTCGAATTTCTGGCCGGTTGGCGCAATGGTCGGGCCTCGGCCTATCGGACGGTGAAACGCGCCATTGTGCATCCCGACTATGTCTTTGATGGCGAACTGTCCGCCGCCCGCGTGCGCAATGATCTGGCGCTGTTGCAACTGGACCGCCCCATCCGCAATACAACAGTTCTGCCGTTTGAAACCGACCGCCGCCCCAACAAAGGGGCCGAGGTCGGCGTGGTGTCCTATGCCCATGACCGTGACAATGCCCCGTCCCTGCAAGAGGTCTGCGGGGTCATGTCGCGCCAAAGCGGGGTTTTGGTGCTGTCCTGCGATGTGGACTATGGATCGTCCGGCGCGCCGGTGTTCTCCTTCGAACATGATATGCCGCGGATTGTCTCGGTGGTGTCGGCCAAGGCCCGTGTGAACGGCGAGGAGGTCTCGCTTGGTGTGTCTCTGGACAAAGAGCTGGCGCTGCTGCGCGCGCAAGTCGAAGACGCGGCTGGCGTACGCTCCATGCCCACAGGTGTAGGTCGCGTACAGGTCGGTGGTCCGCGCAACAACACAGGGGCCAAGTTCATTCGCAATTGACCCTGCCAACTTTATTAAGGGATTGGTTTTGATTAATTTATTTCGATTTCTTGTACTGTTCGCCGTCCTGTGTGCAGGGTCGGTCTGGGCGCAATCTTCTGGTCTGCGGGCCCTGACGGATCGCGAGGATCTTTTGGGTTGGGAGGCCGTTGGTCGGTTGGAACTCAACAATCAGGGGTTTTGCACGGCAGTTCTGATATCCAATGATCTGGTGCTGACCGCAGCCCATTGCGTGGTTGAAAAATCAGGATCGCTACGCCCCGCAGACCAGATCCGGTTCCGTGCTGGGTTGACGGAACATGGCACATTGATCGACCGGGGCGTGTCACAGATCGTGGCGCACGAAGGGTATGATCGAAACGACAGCGATAGACTGCGGCGCGTGCGCAATGATGTGGCGCTGCTGCGCCTCGACCAAATAGTGACCAGCACCGAAGCGGACGCTTTTGCGGCCCATGATGGCCGACGCTATGACAGCGACATCTTTGTCGCCTCTTTCGCGCGCGGCCGGGAAGAACGCCTGTCTGTTCAACGCCATTGTCGCCTTGTTGCAGAACAAGAGGGCGTGTTGGCGGTGGACTGCGATCTGACCTTTGGCGCATCTGGCGCGCCTGTCTTTTCGTGGACGGGAAACCGGGGGCAGGTGCTTGGCGTGGTCTCTGCCGGTTCCACGCTCAACGGCAAAAAGATCGGTCTGGTGTCAAAGCTGGCAGATCGCTTGCCCGAACTGAAGGCGCAGCTGCGCCGTGCACCTGTTGTGCGCCCAAAGGGCGAGGTCAAGCGCATTCGGGTTGGCAATGGCGGCGGTGCTTTTGGCACGAATTCGGGCGGTGCAAAATTTCTGCGTGTCGGGGATTGAAGCAGGGGTTGAACCCGCGAAAAGCGTTCATATCTCAGTGTCATCGGGTCGCCGCCAAGCGGGGCCCGGGTTTCACTGCCCGTCCCGTCAGAGGTCACAAGGACCGAGGGAGGGCCACAATTTGAATCGCTCCTGAGAGAGGATGACCCATGCGTAATTTTGATTTCGCACCGCTGCACCGTGCCACCATTGGTTTTGATCAGATCGCTGACCTGATGGACCGCGCCCTGAGCGCCGACGTGCAGACCCAAAGCTACCCGCCCTACAATATCGAAAAGACCGACGCCGATAGCTACCGGATCTCCATTGCCGTTGCAGGCTTTGCCGAAGAAGATCTGAGCGTCGAGGTCAAGGAAAACGCGCTGGTTGTGGCCGCGCGCAAGGGCGACGCCCATACCGACAAAACCTATCTCCACCGCGGCATTGCCACCCGCGCCTTCGAGCGTCGCTTTACGCTCGCCGATCACGTGCGAGTCGTTGGCGCCAGCCATGAAAACGGCATGCTGCATATCGATCTCGCCCGCGAGGTGCCCGAAGCCCTGAAGCCGCGGCGAATCGAAATTTCCTCGGCGCGGCCGAAAGCGGCTGAAATCGAAGGGTCGACCGTCAACTGACCTGAGTTAAACGGAAATTTTACGGCACCCTCTGCCTTTGGCAGGGGGTGTATTGCATCTTTGCGTTGTATTCACCGTTCGGTAGGGAGTTTCAGCGATAGTCTCAAAGTCATGCAGATGACGCGTCTTAATAAGTACCCCGCGACCGGGGCCTTCCCAATCGGGAGGGATGAGGCAGGAGACAGCGCCGAAATGGATCCGAAGTTCGACACCCGAGAGCGGCTGATCGCCGCCGCCACCCGTCTGTTTGCCGCGCAAGGCTATGGCGGGGCGAGTATCTCGAAAATCGCCAGTGAATTGCACCTGACGAAACAGGCCCTGTTGCACCATTTTGGCAGCAAAGAGCGGGTCTATTCCGCCGCTGTCACCAAACAGGTGGCTGAAATCAAAACCCTTCTCGCTGTGGCCAGCCAAGAGGCCCAGACGCCCGAAGACCAGCTGGACGCCTTTTTCCTGGCGCTCTGTGGATTCGGATTGGAAGATCCCGATCGCTTGATGCTGGTCGTGCGCGAGGTGTTTGATCAGGTGCTGCCGGTTCAGGTCAGCGGCCTCAAGGATCTGCTGGAACAGCTCAATGCGCTGGTGCTGGCCACCGACCGTTGGCAAGGCGGCAGCCCCTCTGACGCGATGGTGGTTGTGTGCCAATTGCTGGGCGCGGTGCAGTGTTTTCTCTCCACCGAGGTGGCGCAGGGCGCTGTGTTCGGAGCCGAAGCCTACGAGACCGCACGCGATGTGCACTACGGTCTCGTGCCTGCCACAGTCAGCGCCCTGATCCGTTAAGCAGCGGCCTTGCCGGCCCGCGCCAACCGGGTTTCCTGCCGCAGCAGGAAGGCGCTTGCGGCGAGGATTATACCGGTGCCCAGCCACAGGTTGCCATCCGGGTAGAACCCGAACACCAGCGCGCCAAGGCCGATGTTGAACACCAGTTTCAGGTGGTCAAACGGCTGCAGGAACGCCGCATCCGCCAGCGCATAGCCGCGCACCAGAATGTGCTGGGCAAAGGCGGTGGCAAGGCCTGCAAAGACCACCAGCCAGATCGCGGATGTGGGCAGCGCAAAGCCCGTGCCAAGCGCAATCGCCGCGTTCGCCGGGCTCAGTAGCACCAGCAGATACAGGGTGATGGTTTCCGGGCTGTCCTTATGGGTCAGGCTCTTGGTCACCACCGAACTTGCCGCCCACAGCGCCGCCGCACCCACAGGCAACAGCGCCGCCAGTTGGAACCGGTCTGACCAGGGCGCCAGAATGATGCAGCCGCCAATGATGCCAAAGATTACCGCAATCCAGCGCGCAGGCGACACCGTTTCGCGCAGGAACAGCCCCGCACCCAGCGTCACAAAGAAGGGCGACAGCAGGATCAGCGCAATCGCCTGCCAGATCGGAACCGCGGCCAGCCCCAGCGTCCACAGCTGCACGCCGCCCACGGCAAAGCCCACGCGCACCAGATGCGCCACCATTTGCCCCGTGTGCCAGGCGCCCGTGCCTTGGCGAAAGATCCACGGCAGATAAAACGCCAGTGCGATCAGGTATTGCCAGAACGTCACCGAAGGGCCTGCCGCCCCATGGAGCATCGTTGCCCCCTGAAGTGCGGTGTTCACCAGCGCAAAACACGCCCCCGCCAGCACCATGCACCCCGCAGCCTGCACCGCCGGAGAAAAAAGAGAGTTTGAAATTTGAAGTCGAGCCATCTGCGTTTGTCCTTTCTTTCGCACGCATGTGACTCAAGGCAGACGACCAGCACGCGCCAAGGCACGGGCTGACCCATTCTCTTCCATCCGGACTTTAACCGTCGGCCCCGGAATTGCGCCGGGTCTGCTGTCACCTGCACCGCAGGCCGCTCGTGGGCTGTGACCACCGGTAGGGAATTGCACCCTGCCCTGAGAATACACGCCCCGAAGGGCGCGCAGTCACGCTATGCGGGGGCGCAGGAAAAGAGAAGGGGCCCCGAAAGGCCCCCTCCAAAATGTGTATCAATTGTGCATCAATTTGGTGCATCAATTGGTGGATTACTCCAGCTCAAAGGACCAGAACATGGTCTCGCCCGAGCTGTCGTCCACACCATCATTGTCGGTGGAGACCCAAACGGTGCCGTCTTCCATGATCGCCAGACCTTCAACCTTGTCCAGCACATAGCCGCCGGTGGATTTCAGATCGGGGATCAGGTCGCGCACCAGCTCTTTGGAGACAACCGGCAGCTCGCCACCCAGCGGTGCAGGCTGCATGTCCGCCAGCGGGATGCGGTAGATCTTCTTGGTGACGGCACGGTGGTCGTGCTGGTTGTCGCGCTCGATCACATAGACATAGTCGCCATGAGCTGCGATTTCCGACATGCCAACCCAGCCGGTGTCCGGCTCGGCCTTGGGATAGTGAACCGCGCCCCACTCTTTGGTTTCCAGGTTGTAGGAGACCAGTTTGATGTGGTGCTTGGGGTCGTCTTTCCACTCGCGCTGAATGACGATCCACAGGGTGTCACCGATGCGGGTGATCCCTTCAGAGGCGTGGCGCTTTTCAACGGCCAGCAGCTCGTCCGGGAAAGCGATCTCGTCTTTCTTGAAGCGGATCAGACCGTCGGGCTGCACATGGTAGATCGCATGCGGCAGCACACGGCCGGTGCGACCCTCAGACACGACATAGAAGCCACCTTCGCCGTCCAGCGTGATGCCTTCGAGGTCCAGTTTCTGCGCCGCGTCGCCATTGTCACGGTGCAGGCGGATCACATCAACAATGCGCGCCGGTGTCTGGCTGGGATCGATTTTGAAGATAGAGGGCTGGAAGCCGTAGAAGCTGTCGTTGACCGCATAGATCATGCCGTCGCTGTCGGCGACCATGCCAGAGATTGCACCCCAGCCGATCAGCTCATCCGCGCCAGCGGAGGTCAGATGCGGGTAAACCGGCGCGCCGTCCTGCAGTTCGTACAGGTTGACGTGGGCGCGTGCGCCGCCATCTTCGATCAGGTCTTTTTCGTTCGCAGAGACCAAGAGGCCACGCTCAGGAATGGTGACATAGCCTTCCGGGCCAACACCCGACGGCAGCAGCTGCTTTAGCACCGGCGCGGCAGGGTTGGTGACGTCATAAACACCCACAACAGAGGCGCGCTCTGCGCCCACGAACACATAAGGTGTGCCGTCAAATTCGGCAAAGGTCACGCTCTCGGGCTCAACGCCTTTGGAGTCGGACCGCTTGTCCGGGTAGTGGCCGATCTGGATGATCGCGTGTTCAAACTCAACACCGCTTTCGTACACAACAGAGCCATCTTTGTTGAAGATGGTCCAGCCGCGCGAACCGCCCTCGTAGTCGCCTTCGTTGGCGGTGGCAAAGTGGCTGTCGTCGATCCAGGTGACCGCATCGGGCTCGCGCTTGCGGCCCAGCTGGCTTTCGGTGAAGACCAGCTGCGCGCGCTCGTCGGTGGCGTCGATATTGTGCAGATCAACCGCGCCGGCCGAGAAGTGGTTCACGATGGAACCATCCTTGGCGACCACAACCATGTGGTTGTTTTCCTGAAGGGTGATCACAGTTTCGCCCAGACCGTTGATCGAAACATACTCGGGCTCTGGGTCGGTGGGGGCGATCTCGGCCAGACCGGTCAGATCCACCATTTTCAACGAGGCACAGTCAAGGCCCGCGTCGGTGGTGTTGATCATCACCAGATTGCCCGCAGGCAGCTGGGGGATCACGCCGTCGTTCAGATCTTCGTCACGTTCGTTTTCGATCGCGACCGAAATAAACGCGCCGTCCTTGGATTTGGCGATGCTGTCCGGCTGACCGCCAAGGTCACAGGACGCCAGTTCCTTGCCGGTGGCCACGTCGATGGCCTTCAGCATACCGGAAGGTGCGGTGTAGCTTTCCGAGGTGTTCACACCCACATAAGCGGTGGCGCCGATCACAGCGACCGAGGTCGGCTCGCCCGGCAGGGCAATATTACCCAGCGGCTTGGGGCTGGCAGGGTCCGTAATGTCCACACGACCCAGCGCCTCGAGCGGGCTGTCGGTGTAAACCAGCGTCATGCCATCGGCGGTGACGTCGATGATCTCGGGAGAGCTTTCGCGTTTGCGATCTTCGCCCTCGGCCATGTTCATAACGACTGGGAAGGAAGCAATTCGACTAAAGGATTTTTCTGCCAGCGCTGCACCAGAGGTCAGCGCAAGGGCAGATGTCAGGCACACAAGGCGCAGGGACATCGGGAACTCCTGTTGGTTAATTCCAATTGTCCCTGCGGCTTGCCGTTTCGATGTAACGTTTGCGTGACGTCTCTGTGGCGCTTTCGCTAAACCAGCGAAAAACAGTTAATAAGCGATAGCGCCATTCCTCAGACCGATAGGCAGACGTATTTCAGTTCAAGGAAGTCCTCCATGCCGTGGTGGCTGCCTTCGCGGCCCAGACCGGACTGCTTGACCCCACCAAAAGGCGCCAGCTCGGTCGAGATAATGCCGGTGTTTACCCCAACAATCCCGTATTCCAGCGCCTCGGCGACCTTATAGACGCGGCTCAGATCCTTGGCATAGAAGTAAGACGCCAGACCAAAGATCGTGTCATTGGCCATGGCGATGACTTCGTCTTCGTCTTCAAATTTGAACAGGGGCGCAAAGGGGCCAAAGGTCTCTTCCTGCGAGAACACCATGTCAGGCGTCGCGCCGGTGACGATGGTGGGCTCAAAGAAAGTGCCGCCCAGTTCCGACGGGTTGCCGCCCAGAATGATTTCCGCGCCTTTGGCGGTGGCGTCAGCAATATGCGCCTCGACCTTGGTGACAGCGCTTGCGTTGATCATCGGGCCAAAGATGGTGCCCTCTTCCAGACCGTCGCCGACCTTCATGCCCTCAATGCGCGCTTTCAGTTTGGCGGCAAAGGCGTCATAGACCCCGGCTTGCACATAGATCCGATTGGCGCAGACGCAGGTCTGACCATTGTTGCGGAACTTGCACATAATCGCGCCTTCCACGGCCTCGTCCAGATCGGCGTCGTCAAAGACGATGAAGGGCGCATTGCCCCCCAGTTCGAGCGAGACCTTTTTGACCTGCGCGGCCGACTGGCTCAGCAGGATGCGCCCCACGGCGGTGGACCCGGTAAAGGTCACTTTGCGCACATCGGGGTTTTCGCACATTTCTTTGCCGATCTCTGAGGCATCGGTTGACGGCACAACATTGAACACCCCCGCCGGGATGCCCGCGCGGTCGGCCAGCACCGCAAGTGCGGTGGCCGACAGCGGCGTCAGGTCTGCCGGGCGCGCCACAAACGAACAGCCCGCCGCCAGCGCCGGGGCGGCCTTGCGGGTGATCATCGCATTGGGGAAGTTCCAGGGCGTGATCGACCCCACCACGCCGATGGGCTGTTTCATCACCATGATCCGCTTGTCGCGGGCATGGCCGGGGATGGTTTCGCCATAGATGCGCTTGGCCTCTTCGGCAAAGAATTCCACGAACGACGCGCCATAGGCGATCTCGCCGCGTGCCTCGGCCAGCGGTTTGCCCATCTCGGCGGTCAGGATCACGGCGAGGTCTTCCTGATGGGCCATCATCAGATCAAACCACTTGCGCAGCACGGCGGCACGTTCCTTGCCGGTCCACTGGGCCCAATCCTTTTGGGCGGTCTTGGCGGCTGCAATGGCCTCGGCTACTTGGGCCCGGTTCAGGTCGGTCACTTCGGCAATCACATCGCCGCGGGCCGGGTTGGTCACGGCAAATGTCGCGTCCCCGGCGATAAACTGGCCGTTCACATAAGCGCGGGTCTCCAGCAGGGCCGGATCGCTCAGACGTGATTTCAAATCAGTGGGTTGGTCAAGCATGTCGTCCTCCGCGGGGCGTTGTCAAAAAGGTTAGGCATATGGAAATCACTTGCCTTGACGCTTGTCCAGTGACAGCAATGAGTCCAGATGCCACCTGCAAAGGGAGCAGACATGGAACTCGACGAGGCTTATGCCATTGTTCCACATATTCACGCGGCGGCGGAGTTTCCACCGCGCTGGGCGGCTTCGGCCGCAGACTTTCGAAACAGTCTTAAAAAACGGGCACATCTTGATGTGGCCTACGGTGATAGCGCCCGATCACGCTATGACCTGTTCCTGCCCGAAGGCGCGCCGCAGGGTCTGTTTGTGTTCATCCATGGTGGCTACTGGGGGGGCGCGTGGGAAGATTACGACAACAAACGCTGGTCGCATCTGGCCGTGGGGGCCCTGTCGCGGGGGCTGGCGGTGGCCATGCCGACCTATGATCTCTGCCCTGCTGTGTCAGTGGCTGAAATCACCAAACAAGTTGCCCGCGCTGTCACCCATGCCGCAGGGCAGGTGGCAGGCCCCATTGCGCTGTCCGGCCATTCAGCCGGGGGTCATCTGGCGGCGCGGATGTTGGATCCTCGGGTCTTGTCCGATCAGATCGGTCAGCGGATCGACACAGTCATCCCGATTTCGCCCATTGCCGATCTGCGCCCCTTGCTGCGCACCACCATGAACCAGAAACTGGGGCTTGATGCCGCCAGCGCCGCCGCCGAAAGCCCGGTGGATATGGAGCTCCGCCACCCGGCCAAGGTCACGGTCTGGGTCGGCGGCGCCGAACGGCCCGCGTTTCTGGATCAGGCGATCTGGCTGGTTGAGGCCTGGGACGCAGACCACGTGATCGCCCATGGCAAACACCACTTCAACGTCATTGATGCGCTGGCTGACCGCGAAAGCAGCATGGTGGCGCTGTTGCCGGGGGAACCTGTCACTTGAGGCTTGCCTCGGGCGAAAACCTGAGGAACCATAAAGCCCAAGAAGCGGGGCGATGGCGTCGCCCTCCTGCGCGCACGCAGGGTGCTTCGGTCCGTCCTGTACGCCGGGATCTTCTTTGATTGAAAGGAGGGTTTCGATGTCAGATCGCCCCCATATGTATCGTTTCCACAATGGCGAAAAGGCACCGCTGCAGTTCTCGGTCACCGAATACGAGAGCCGCATTGCCGGGCTGCGCCAGATCATGGCAGAGGCAGGCGTGCAGGCGGCTGTGCTGACCTCCATGCACAATATCTCTTATTATTCGGGCTTTACCTACTGCGCCTTTGGCCGCCCCTATGGGCTGGTGGTGACCGCATCCGAGGCCGTGACCATCTCCGCAGGCATTGACGCAGGCCAGCCGTGGCGGCGGTCATTTTGCGACAATATCACCTATACAGACTGGCAGGGCGACAACTTCTGGCGCGCGGTGGCGTCTGTTGCGGGGACGGGCGCGGTAATCGGATATGAAAGCGACCACCTCAGCCTGTTGCAGAAGGACAAGCTTGATCACTTCCTTGCCCCTGCGGATATGCAGGATCTCTACGAGCCCACGATGCGCCAGCGGATGCACAAGTCCGCCGCCGAAATCCAGCTTATCCGCGCGGGCGCTGCTGTGGCGGATGTGGGCGGCTATGCCATCCGCGACACCATCAAGGCAGGCCTGCGCGAGATCGACGTGGCCATGGCCGGGCGCGACGCGATGGAGGCCGAGATTGCGGCCCTTTTCCCCGATGCGGAATACCGCGACACCTGGGTCTGGTTTCAGTCGGGCATCAACACCGACGGCGCCCACAACCCGGTCACAGGTCGGGTGCTGGAACGCGGCGATATCCTGTCGCTCAATACCTTCCCAATGATCTCGGGCTATTACACCGCGCTGGAACGCACCTTGTTTGTCGAAGAGGTCGATGCAGACAGCCTTGCCATCTGGCAGGCCAATGTCGCCGCCCATGAACATGGGATGCGCCTCTTGAAACCTGGTGTGTCCTGCGCCGAGGTCACCGAAGGCATCAATGCCTTTCTCGCAGACCGCGACCTGCTGCAATATCGCACCTTTGGCTACGGTCATTCCTTTGGCGTCTTGTCCCATTATTACGGCCGCGAGGCGGGGCTGGAGCTGCGCGAAGACATCGACACGGTGCTCGAACCCGGCATGGTGATCTCGATGGAGCCGATGCTGACGATCCCCCACGGCCAGCCCGGCGCGGGCGGCTATAGGGAGCATGATATTCTGGTCATTGGTGCCGACGGCGCGGAAAATATCACCGGCTACCCCTATGGGCCGGACTTCAATGTCGTGGGTTAGCGCTATTGCCGCACCATAAGCGCCGATACCCCCTTGGCAAATGCCTCCGAACAAGAGAAATATCCTATGTTCAAGATGAAGAGGTCTGCACCCATTTTGCGGGCCCAACGGTAAAGCAGGAGACTTTGGGGTGACCTACGAAAAACGCGAAGCGGTTCTACTGGATGTGGCGCGGCTGGTCTGGAAACACGACATCACCATTGCTGATTTCTACGGCATGATGGGCGCGGATCTGGAAGAGGGCAAGCTGGAGAGCGATCAAGAAGTCTCCATGCTGGCAGGCATCCTGACCGGGTGGAAAAACCGTCCCGAAGCCTGATCCCATTTTGGGACAATTCTGCAAACCCGGCGGTTTTCGCCGGGTTTTGCGTGGGTTTGGACCCTTTTGAACGGGGACAGGGTTGACCGGTCGACCGGCAATCCCCATCCCTTCCCACAAGGATCACAATGGCCGCCAGTGCTGGCCGCAAAAGGAAGGCAATTGCCATGGGCTACATCAAATGGGTGTTCATCCTGTGTTTCTGGGCCATCATCGGCGCCACCTTGCATTACACGCTGCCGCAGTACGACGTGGTGCGCATCGTCAACACCTATGAGGAACGTCAGGAGCTGGGCGACTGGACCCGGATCTTCTGGTCGCGGCCCGATACCCAATCCGCAGGTCTGGAAAACCGCGACGTGCAGTTCATTCAGGCTGTGCGCCCCAATGGAAAGCCCATTGTCTATCGCAATGAAGACACCGGCTGGAGCTGGCCGCCCTATTTCAAGTTCGACACTGCCAATCTGTATACCGAAGCCAATGATGCGGTCTCAGACAAGGACGACCCGGAGTGGGTGCGGGTCAAACACTACGGCTGGCGCAATCAGACCCTGTCGATTTTCCCCAATGCTGTGGCAATCAGCCCGGCTGCAAGTGTGGATGACAAGCCGACCAATTGGACCAGCATTGTGATCCTCGTGGGCCTCGGCTTCCTGATCCTTGCGCTCTATATCCGCTGGCTGCGGTTCAAGGCGCGCCGGATCGACCCGATGGTCGAAGACATGGAAGACGGGCTTTATGCGATGGGGGATGCGGTCAGCGAACGCACCCAAGGGCTGCGCCGCCTGTTCCGCCGTTCGAAATAAGATCTAACCGGGATTGCCCGCGTCAGTCCGCAAACAGATGCGGCGTGCGGGCGATCTCCAGCGCTTTGTCGCGATCCACCTGCAGGAAGGCGCCGATTGCCTCGGCCCAGTCTTCTTCGGTTTGATCGGGAGAAATAGCCCAGTGGTTGTCCAGCCCCGCATCCAGCAGATCCACCGTTTCCCGTTCCAGATCATTGCGGATCGTCGGCATCAGCCGTTCGATCACCCCGGCCGAGGTGCGCTCTCCGATCAGCCCCACCCGCAGCGCGTGGCCCACCAGATAGTCATCGCTGAATTCGCAATCGATCCGCAAAAGCCGTGTCCGGCTGCGGTCGGCAATAAAGTCGCGCACCAGATCAATGGCCGACGGGTCCAGACAGATCACCATCCGGTTGCGGCCCCAGTGGTCAAACAGCATCCGCAACAGCGCCCGGCGATGGCGGGTGCGTTTCAGCAGCGTGCGTTCTGCCCCGCCCAGATCCGGCAGGGGGCAGTCTTCTTCGTGGAACAGGTAATCCACTGCGGGCAGGTCCATGCTGTTGCGGATCTGTTCCACCAGCCGCTTGGCCACATGCCATTTCTTGCAGGTGATCACCAACAGCTCGCGTTCGCGCCCCAGCGAGGCCTCGGTCTCCCAGAACCGCGGCGCAAACCGCTGCCCGATGCGCCCGCCTTGGGTCAGGAATTTATACAGCGTCCGGCCTTCGTTGGAGATTTCAAACGCCACCCCCTCGGACGCATAAAGCGCGCCCAGGCGTTCGCGTAGCTCCAGCGCATCAGGGCTGATCTTGCGGGCAAACAGAAAATCCTGATTGAGCAGCATCTCGTAGTGGTCATTGTACAGAACCACCGGCATCCCATAGTCGGAAAACATCAGAAACGTCAGCGTCCGGCAGTTGATCTCGGTCTCGGGGATCAGATGGCGCACCAGCGTTTGAAAGAAGGTCTCGTCCGGGATCCAGGTGGTGGCAAAGAACCGCACCACATCGCGGCGCTTGCGGATGAAGCGCAAGATGGCTTCAATCGTACGGCGGCGCAAGCACCACCATTGCGACCCGATCTGGACCTGAATATCGGCAGGAACCTCGCGGGTGAGGCCTAGTTTTTCCTGCCATTCCATGGATTTATAGAACAGCCACGACTGCGTGCGTTCATTGAAGACATGGCGGTAGATCAACCGCTCTTCCTTCATGCCGGTCTTGATCCAGTCGCTCTCGAAGTAATCAAAGCTTTCGACAAAATCCATGTCGTGCTCATCAAGATAGCGGTGGATGTATTCGGCGGTTTTGATCGCCATGCAGTCGCCGGACAGCATGTAGAAATGGCTGGCGCGCGGAAAGGCGTCAACGGCGGTTTCAATGGCATTGAGCGTGGCGCGCACAAGGGACCATTCGCCCCAGCCGCATTTGATGCGCTTCTTGGCAAAGGCGACATTGGGGTTGTCGGCCAGCGCGGTGCGAATGGCTTTGTAGTCGGCCGCTTTGGCGCGCGCGTCAAAGTGGATGGCGATGAAATCACCCGTGGCGGTCAGCTGATTGGCCTGTGCGATAATGGCGTCTGGGTCTTTGTGACACAGCAGGATGTAAGCGATTTTTGCCATTTAACAGTCCGAAGCCTACAAGTTCAAAGTGCGTATCCCGATCGCAACGCTGTTGGAAAGGGGCGCGTTTTTTGCGAATTATCGCCTTGATAAAGCCGTTTATGGGCTGAATAAACCAGATTGTTTTGCATTTGGCGGTCAGATCGGCAAAGTGGCATAAACGGATCAGATCCGAAGTAAAGAAGAGGCAATTGAGATGGGCTTTCCCGGGACTTGGATGACGGAGAGCGAAAGCGTGGTGTATCGGGTTGTGCCCAAATGCGCCTGTTCGACGATCGGTCAGATCATGTTCTATTCCGACCATGGTCGCTTCTTTGACGGTGACATCCACGACAGCACCGATGGGCTGCACAAATGGTCGCAGGAACATTCCAAGCCGCTGATTCAGAACAATGTCTCAGCCCATAAATCCTATGCGTTCACCTGTGTGCGCAACCCGTACACGCGGATCCTCAGTTCCTTCTTTGACAAGATCTGCGGCATTCAGCGCAATGGCCGCCGCTATCGCGGCAATCTGGTGCCCAAGCTGACCTATGAATACGGGATCGAGGTCGGCGGCGATGATGGCCAGCAGGAATTTGACCAGATCAAAAGCTTCCGCCGTTTCCTGCTCTTTGCGCGCGACACCATCCGCTATCGCCGCCCGATGGACCCGGACATTCACTGGTCGGCGTCGTCCGGCCATGTGTCGACCTTTATCTGCAACGGCGGGACCTACAACAAGATCGTCTGGACCGAGAAATTCAACGACGGCATGCAGGATGTGATCGATGCAATCGAGACCCCGCATAAGGTCGACCTGAGCGCGATCCCGCGCTTCAACGAAAGCGAAGGTCACGGACCCAAACGTGCCCATCCGGTCGAGGATTACTTCGACGATCTGTCGATGCATCTGGTTTACGAGATCTACAAACGCGATTTCGAGGTCTTCAAGTACGACTTTGAAAACCCGGGCAACAAGATGCCCATCTCAGAGATCGACCTCGACGAGGTGCACGCCAAGCTTGGCGAGTAACATCTGAAGCGCCCTCCCGGCAAAGGGGGGGGGCTCCCGCCCGCCGTTCGTGCATTGAAAATGCCCTCCGCCCGTTGGGCCAAGCGCCGCGCATCAGCGCGGCGCGGTTGCGTTTGGGGCACAGGTTTTTTTGTCTGCCGCACCGGGCGCAAAGAAAAGCCGCCTCGCAGCAAAAGGCAGGAGGCGGCTTTTTGTTCGCTTCTGTGGTTGGGCTTATGCGCCGCAGGCCTTATTCGTCGTCCGGCAGCTGACGCACAGCGCCTTTCGCAGCCGAAGTTGCCAGCATCGCGTAGGCCTTCAGCGCGGTCGACACCTTGCGCTTGCGCTTCTCAACCGGTTTCCAGCCAGCCGCTTCCTGTGCCTCGCGGCGAGCGGCCAGTTCCTCGTCCGACACGGCAAGGTGGATGCTGCGGTTGGGGATGTCGATCTCGATCCGGTCGCCGTGCTCCACCAGACCAATCGCGCCGCCTTCGGCTGCCTCGGGGGAGACGTGGCCAATCGACAGACCCGAAGTGCCGCCAGAGAACCGGCCATCGGTCAGCAGGGCGCATTTTTTGCCCAGACCTTTGGATTTCAGATAGGAGGTCGGATACAGCATTTCCTGCATGCCCGGACCGCCGCGCGGGCCCTCATAGCGGATCACAACCACATCGCCTTCTTTGACCTTACCGGTCAGAATGTCGTTCACCGCCTTGTCCTGGCTTTCGCACACGTAAGCCGAACCGGTGAAGGTCAGGTTAGACGCATCCACGCCCGCGGTCTTCACGATGCAGCCATCCAGCGCAATATTCCCGAACAGAACCGCCAGACCACCGTCCTGGCTGAAGGCGTTTTCCTTGTTGCGGATCACACCGCCAGCGCGGTCCACATCCACCTCTTTGTAGCGGTTGGATTGCGAAAATGCCTGCGTGGTGCGCACGCCGCCGGGGGCCGCCTTGAACAGCTCTTCTGCGGCCGGGTTATTGGCAACCGCAATGTCCCAATTGGCAATCGCCGCCCCCATGGTGGCGGTGTGCACGGTGGACACATCGGTGTGCAAGAGGCCCGCACGGGACAGTTCGCCCAGGATCGAGAAGATGCCGCCCGCGCGGTGCACGTCTTCCATGTGGACGTTGTGAATGTTCGGCGCGACCTTGCACAGGCAGGGCACCTTACGTGACATGCGGTCAATGTCGGCCATGGTGAAATCCACCTTGCCTTCGTGCGCAATCGCCAACAGGTGCAAAACGGTATTGGTCGACCCGCCCATGGCGATGTCCAGCGCAATGGCGTTTTCAAAGGCTTCAAAAGTCGCGATCTCGCGCGGGAGAAGACCTGGCTCGTTCTGCTCGTAGTGACGCTTGGTGATCTCAACGATCTTGCGGCCGGCCTCAAGGAACAGCTGCTTACGATCCGAGTGCGTCGCCAGCGTGGAGCCATTGCCCGGCAGCGCCAGACCCAGTGCCTCGGCCAGACAGTTCATGGAGTTCGCGGTGAACATGCCCGAGCACGACCCGCAGGTCGGGCAGGCGTTCTCTTCGATGTGCTGGACTTGTTCGTCGGTGAATTTCTCATCCGCTGCGGCAACCATCGCATCCACGAGGTCGATCTTGTTCATGTCCAGATCTTCGATGTCGATCTTGCCCGCTTCCATCGGGCCACCGGATACAAAGATCACGGGGATGTTCAGGCGCATGGCGGCCATCATCATACCCGGCGTGATCTTGTCACAGTTCGAAATACAGACCATCGCATCGGCGCAATGGGCGTTGACCATGTATTCGACGCTGTCGGCGATCACCTCGCGCGAGGGCAGGGAATAGAGCATCCCGTCATGGCCCATGGCAATACCGTCATCGACCGCAATGGTGTTGAATTCCTTGGCGACACCGCCAGCGGCTTCGACCTCGCGGGCGACCATCTGGCCCAGATCCTTCAGGTGCACGTGGCCGGGCACGAACTGGGTAAAGGAGTTGACGATGGCAATGATCGGCTTGCCAAAGTCGCCGTCTTTCATGCCGGTGGCGCGCCAAAGACCGCGCGCGCCCGCCATATTGCGGCCATGGGTGGAGGTTCTGGATCGGTACATCGGCATCTTAGCGGTTCCCTAGGTTTTCCCCGGCGGCCAGTTGTGCGCAACATTGGCAACCCTACGGGGTGTCTTTCGGTTCGATTAAGACCATATGGGCCTTTGTGGGGCGGGATGCGAGTGAAAAATCACTCGCAAATTACGATTCACGCCGCAGTGGGGCGCTTTAGCAGGTGGTGGACGGGCAGGCCAATGACCAAGGCCCAGAAGGGCGCGCCAATGCCAAAGAAGCCAACGCCCGATAGCGCCACAAAAAACGTAACAAGCGCCGCGTCGCGTTCGGTGGCCTTGGACAGGGCCGCACCCAAGCTGCCGCTGATGGTGCTCAGCAGCGCCAGCCCTGCGATCCCCGCAACCAAGGCGGCGGGCGCAAGAGCAAACAGCGCAATGACCCCGGCGCCACATAGGCCGACAAGGCAGTAAAGCGTGCCTGCAACAAGGCTGGCGAGGTAGCGCGTGCCGGGGTTTTCATCCGCCTCGGGGCCGGCGCAGATCGCGGCCGTGATGGCCGCAAGGTTGAAGGCATAGCCCCCGAACGGCGCGAGCAGCACGCTCGCCAGCCCCGTCACTGTCAGCGCCGAGGACACCGGCGGCACGTAACCTGCACCGCGCAGCGTCACCACGCCCGGCATGTTCTGCGAACACATGGTCACGATGTATAACGGCAGGCCAATGCCGATCAGCACGGTGATGTCAAATTCCGGCATCACAAAGATGGGCATGGACAGGGCGAAGGCGGCGGTTTCCGTCCCCGCAAATTCACCCAGCCCAAAGGCAGCAAGGATCCCCACCAGAAAGGCCACTGGCACTGCGTAGCGGGGGAAGGCCAACTTACCGGCGACGAAGGCCACCCCCATGGCGGCAACCAGCGCGGTGTCCGTCGCCAGCGCCTCAAAGGCGCTCAGGCCAAACTGGAACAACACCCCCGCCAGCAGCGCATTGGCAAGGCTGTCGGGGATGGTGCGGGTCAGGCGTTCGAACAGGCCGGTGACCCCGGTGAGGGTTAGCAGCACCCCGCAGAACACAAAAGCCCCCACTGCCTGTCCCAAAGGCACGCCATTCAGCCCCACCGCCAGCAGGGCGGCACCCGGTGTCGACCAGGCGGTCAGCACCGGCATGCGGTGGCGCAGCGACAGGATCAGCGTGGTCAGCCCCATGCCCAGCCCCAGCGCCATCATCCAGCTGCCCGCCTGTTCGCGCGTCGCGCCCGAGGCCTCGATCGCCTGAAAGATGATGGCGACAGAACTGGTGTAGCCGACCAGAACGGCAATCAGCCCGGCAGACAGATGAGAGAGTTGCAAGTGACGCAGCATGGGGCACCTTTGAGTTTCGACCGTTATAACGCACGCCTTGCCTTTGTGCGTTATAACGGTCACAGATGTCCAGAGCGGAATTCCAAGAGGCAGAGATGGCAGCGGAAGTGGACGATGTGCAGATCGGCGCGGACCTGCGCGCGCGGCGTCAGGCGGCGGGGCTCAGCCTTGCCCGCGCGGCTGAGTTGACCGGCGTGAGTAAGGCCATGCTGGGTCAGATCGAACGCGGCGAGTCGAGCCCAACGCTGGCAACCCTGTGGAAAATCGCGCGCGGCTTTCGCCTGCCGCTGACCTGCCTGATCGCAGGCGGAGCGGCCCCTGCGGCGGAAAATGCGCCGGTGTTCTCAAAAGAGATTGCGGTGGCAACGGTTTTTGCCTTTGATCCCTGGCTGGCGCAGGAGACGTTTGAAGTGACCCTGCAGCCCGGCCAGACCCATCTGAGCGACGCGCATATGAGCGGCACCTGGGAGGATGTGGTTCTGCTGGATGGTGCGCTCGAGATGCAACTCGACGGGCAATGGCAGGCGGTCGCCCAGCACCGGGGCCTGCGCTTCCGCGGCGATCGGCCTCATGGCTATCGCTCCGGTCCTGAGGGAAGCACGTTCCTGAGCACAATGCATTACCCATCAAGCGAACAGGCCGAACTCAAACAGGCCGAACCGAAACAGGCCGAACCCAAACAGGCCGGAGACAAAGATGACTGACACCCAGCGCGGCAGCCTGTGGATGGTGCTGGCCATGGCGGGCTTTGCGCTTGAGGACATGGTGATCAAATACATCGCGGCCGAACTGCCGACAGGGCAGATCCTGATCCTCTTCGGGCTGGGTGGGATGGTGGTGTTTGCAATGCAAGCGCGTGCGCAAGGTCAGCCCCTCTGGCACCCGGGTTTTGGCACGCGGCCGCTGTTGTGGCGCTGCGTGGCCGAGGTCGCAGGGCGCCTGTGTTTCACCTTGGCGATTGTGTTGACGCCTTTGTCCTCGGCCTCGGCGATTTTGCAGGCAACGCCGCTGGTGGTGACCGCCGGTGCGGTGGTGTTCTTTGGGGAAACCGTCGGCTGGCGGCGTTGGCTGGCCATCGCGGTGGGGTTCTGCGGGGTGCTATTGATCCTGCGGCCGGGCCTTGAGGGGTTTGAATGGGCCTCCCTTTGGGCGGTGTTTGGGATGCTGGGCTTTGCCGGGCGCGATCTGGCCACGCGCGCAGCCCCCCGGGATATGACCAATGCGCAGCTGGGGATTTTCGGCTTTGCCATGCTGGTGGTAGCGGGCGCCATCCTGCTGTGTGTCACCGGTGGTGCGGTCTGGCCCTCGTCTTTTGGCTGGCTCAGCCTGTTGGCAACCATCGCGGCAGGCGTCTTTGCCTATAGCGCGCTGACGGCGGCGATGCGGTCGGGGGATATCGGCGTGGTGGCCCCCTTCCGCTATACGCGGCTGGTCTTTGCCATGGTGCTGGCGGTGCTGGTCTTTGGGGAACAGCCTGACCTTTGGACGCTTGTGGGGTCGGTGATTGTTGTTGGAAGTGGGGTCTTTACCTTGATCAGAAGCCAAAAAGCCTGATCCATCTTGCGCCCCGGCTCCTGCGCGCTTACATCTGCCGCCCATGGCCAATCAGAAGACAGATCCCAATTACAAGATCGTCGCCGAAAACCGGCGGGCGCGGTTTGATTACGCAATCGAGGAAGACATCGAATGCGGCCTTGTGCTCGAGGGCTCCGAGGTGAAGGCGCTGCGCGCAGGCGGTGTGAACATTGCCGACAGCTATGCGGCTGTTGAGGATGGCGAACTGATCCTGGTGAATTCCTACATTCCCCCCTACGAGCAGGCAAAAGTCTTCAAACATGAAGAGCGCCGCCGCCGCAAACTGCTGGTGTCGCGGAAGGAATTGTCTGACCTGTGGAATGCAACCCAGCGCAAGGGGATGACCCTTGTGCCGCTGGTTCTGTACTTCAACCACCGCGGCCGCGCCAAGATCAAGATCGGCATCGCCAAGGGTAAGAAGAACCACGACAAGCGCGAAACCGCGGCCAAGCGCGACTGGAACCGGCAGAAGCAGCGCCTGATGAAAGATAATCGCTGAGACACTGTTCAGCCCCCAGACGTGAAAAAGGCCCCTTTCGGGGCCTTTGCTGTATCCAGCGGGCGGGTGTCAGCCCAGTTTTTCAGCCCAGATTTTTCAGCTCAGCGATCATCTTGTCGATGTCGCCGCCATTGCGGTCGATGATCGCGCCGATCTCGGTGCGTTCGGTCAGCAGCAGGTTCACGCCTTCGATGTACATGTTGAAGAACAAAGGCTTGCCAGAACGATCAGAAACCAAAAAAGTCACTTCAAAAGGCGACTCACCACGCAGGTAGGCGACGCAGGACACCTCGTACCAGCGCTTCACCTTCTTGACGCCGGTAACCTCCAGACGGCCACCGATGAATTCGCGGAAACGGCTGCCGTATTTGCGCGAGATATAGGACTGGAACGCTTTGGAGTACGCTTTTCTCTGCGCAGGCGTTGCGCGGCGCGCGTCCACACCCATGGTATAGGCCGCGATTGATTTTGTATCGCTGTAGCGGGCGAAGATCTTCTCGAAATCGCGGAACATGGCAGATTTGCCCTTGCCGCTGTCGATCGCCTTGTTGATGTCCCCCACCAGCTTGTTGATTAGCGCCGAGGCAGAGGCCTCGTTCAGCGCCGCCCACAGCGGTGTGGCAATGGCAGTTGCGCCCGCAGCGGCGAGCGTGGTCAGAAAAGTGCGGCGCTGCATCATTAGAAGCCTCCGGTATCAAGCTCGAACGGATCCACTTCGGAGGTTGCATCCTCCTGGCCCAGTTCAAAGCGGCGGTTTTGCAAATAGATCAAACGCCCCTGCGCATAGCTGTCGGCGCTGTCATAAAGGATCGAGTCCACGGTGTCCGAATAGGTGCCACGCTGGCCCAGACGGTCGACAACCTCGGCATAGATATCGATGTTTTCAACGGGGTTGTTTTCCAGCGCACCAATCGGGTTGGTGAAGAAATCAACAAGGGTGCCCACCGCATCGCGGCTGGTGGAGGGGCCAAGCAGCGGCAGCTCCACATAGGCCCCTTCGCCCGCGCCCCATGCGTGCAGGGTCTCGCCGAAATCGGTGCGGGTTTCCGCCACGCCAAAATCACTGGCCGCATCCCCAAAGCCACCCACACCCAGAACGGTGTTGATCATAAAGCGCGCGGTCGCGGTGCCCGCCATTTTCAGGTCGCCCTGCAGCAGATAGTTCACCGCATTGCCGGGCATCGACAGGTTTTCGGCAAAGTTGGAAAAGGCCGTGACCATATCCGGCGGCACGATGGCGACATAGCCTTTGGATGCCGGGCGGAACGCATAGCGGTCCACGGCGACGTTGAATTTGTGAATGCCCCGGTTGGTGTTCTCGTAGGGGTCAAAGATCTCGCCTGCGGCGCGTGCCTCGGGGTTCTGCGTGGCGCAGGCCGACGTCAGGCAGAGCAGCGCAACCGCGCCAGCCCGCACAGCGGTCTTTGTCGAAAAAACCACATCTGTGGTTGAAATTTGTTCGGGGGCAGCGGTCATTCTAAACTGGTCCACAACTATCTGTTCTTCTCGGTTTTAGCCCGATCCCGACCTTCACATAGTGATGTCACACGGGATGCCCAGCCTTTTCGGCAGGAAGGCGCCCATATGTGACAGTTTGGGTACAGAATCCAGACACCCTTTGTTAAACGCATTCCGCTCTTTATAAGGAGTTCACATAAACGGTTTACTAGGCCCCCGATGAAAAAAAATCTTGTTCAGCACGGTCACGAAGAACTTCTCGAGGCACGGCGCCGCGGGCGGTCATTGTATTGGTTTGTTGGTATATTCAGTGTTTTTGTGAACATGCTGATGCTCACCGGTCCGCTCTATATGATGCAGGTCTATGACCGCGTTCTGGGCAGCCGCTCCGAGGCCACATTGCTCGCGCTCTCGCTTCTGGTGGTTTTCCTTTATGCAATGATGGGCCTGTTGGATCTGGTCCGTGGTCGCATCCTGCGCCGGGTCGCGGCGAACTTCCAGGCCGATCTCGACAAACGTGTGTTTGACGCAATGATTCGCCGATCGGCTGTGTCCAATGACAAAATTGCGCAGACCGGCCTGTCGGATCTGGAGTCGATCCAGCGCCTGATCGGCTCTCCGGTTCTGACGGCGGCGTTTGACCTGCCGTTCACGCCGATCTTCCTTGCAGGTATTGCCCTGTTCCACCCCTATCTGGGGTTGCTGGCGCTTGGCGGCGGCCTTGTCCTTGTGGGCATTGCGCTGTTGAACCAGCTGTTCAGCACATCGCCGCTGCAAAAGGCCAATGCGGGATCTCAGCAGGCCAACCTGATGAGCGAAAGCATCCGCAACGAGGCCGAGATGATCCAGGCCATGGGCATGCGCAAAGCTGCCTTTGCCCGCTGGAAAGTGCTGCGCGATCAGTCGCTTGCTGACAGTGTTGTGGCCTCTGACACCGGTGGTGGCTTTACCACGGTGACAAAATCCCTGCGCCTGTTCCTGCAATCGGCGATGCTGGGCATGGGGGCCTATCTGGTGCTGCAGAACGAGGTGTCTTCAGGTGCGATTATCGCCGGGTCGATCCTGCTGGGCCGGGCATTGGCGCCGATCGAGCTGGGCCTTGGCCAATGGGCCAGCGTGCAGCGCGCCCGCAAAGGCTGGCAGAACCTGGCAGAGCTTCTGGGCACCACGCCCCCCGAAGAAGACCGCACCCCGCTGCCCAAACCCAAGGCAAAACTGGACGTGCAGGCGCTGGCTGTGATGGCGCCGGGTGAAACCCGCCCGCAGCTGCGCAATGTGACCTTCAAGGTCGAACCGGGGCAGGCAATTGGTGTGATCGGCCCGTCCGGGTCCGGTAAATCCACACTGGCCAAAGCCCTGACCGGGGCCTGGCGGGCGGCGGCTGGCACCGTGCGTCTGGATGGGGCCTCGCTCAATCAATACGACGCCGAGGTGCTGGGCGAACATATTGGCTACCTGCCGCAGCGCGTGCAGCTGTTTGACGGCACCATTGCCGACAATATCGCCCGCCTGTCCTCCGCGCCGGACGCAACTCAGGTTGTGAATGCCGCCAAAAAGGCCGCCGCCCATGACATGATTGTGAAGCTGCCGGATGGCTATGACACCCGCGTCAGTGCCAATGGCGGCCGTCTATCGGGCGGTCAGATGCAGCGCATTGGTCTGGCCCGCGCGCTCTATGGCGACCCGATGATCGTGATCCTGGACGAGCCGAACTCCAACCTCGACAACGAAGGCTCCGTGGCGCTGAACTCTGCGATCAAACAGATGAAAGCGGATGGCCGCTCGGTTCTGATCATGGCGCATCGCCCGGCAGCCATTCAGGAATGTGATATGCTGTTGGTGATCGACAAAGGCACCATGACCGCCTTTGGCCCCAAAGACGACGTTCTGCGCGAAATGGTGGCCAATCATCAGGACATCCAGAAATCCGCGCCGCGCAAATCACAGGGCAGCTGGTCCTCTCAGGCGCGCCAGCAGGCCGTCGCCAAAGGTCAGCAAGTCCAGCAGCCCGCGACGCCGGGCGCACCCTCCAAGGTCGCGCCCGCCCAGAAGACCGGGGGGCAAGACAGCGCAAAGGGCAATGATACCCTTGTGAAAGGCTCTGCCAGCGCCTCCATGGGCACCGCGGGCATGAACCCGGCCCTCAGCGCCAGCAGCAAAAAAGTAAGCGCCAGCAACAAGAAGGACGGCGAGGGATGAACGAGAATAACAAGTGGTCCGTTCGCAACTCCATCTTCCTTGGGATGTTTGGCCTTGCGGTTCTTCTGGGGGGCTTTGGCTCTTGGGCGACGCTGTCGACCATCGCGGGCGCCGTGGTGGCCACCGGCCGGATCGAAGTTGACCGCAACCGTCAGGTTGTCCAGCATCTGGACGGCGGCATTGTGTCGGAAATCCTGGTGGACGAAGGGGACACGGTCGAAGCAGGCGATGTTCTGCTGAAACTCGATTCCAATGATCTGACCTCGCAGCTGGTGATCGTCGAAGGTCAGCTGTTTGAAATGATGGCCCGCCGCGCCCGCCTTGAAGCGGAACGCGACAGCCTTGATACCATCACCTATGACGCGGAACTGATCGAAGCCGCCAAAGGCAGCGCCGATGTGGCCGATCTGATGGAAGGTCAGAAACGCCTGTTTCAGGCCCGTCGCGACTCCATCGCCAAGGAAATCGAACAGTTGCAGAAACGCGGCGCGCAGATCGACGAACAGATCATTGGCGTGCAGGCGCAGCAGGAATCGACCCGCAAACAACTGGATCTGATCGACGAAGAACTGGCCAATCAGCAGTCGCTTTTGGACCGCGGGCTGGCGCAGGCCTCTGTGGTGCTGAACCTCAGCCGCACCAAAGCCGACCTCGAAGGCGCGTTGGGCGAATTGATCGCAACCGAGGCGCAGGCCGAAGGGCGGATCACCGAACTCGATATTGAGGCGCTGAAACTCGACACGGGCCGCCGCGAAGAAGCAATCACCCGTCTGCGTGACCTGCGCTATCAAGAGGTCGAGCTGGCTGAAAACCGCCGCAGTCTGCGCGACCGTCTGACCCGTCTGGATATCACCGCACCGGTGTCGGGCGTGGTCTATGGCATGACCGTGCAGACGCCGCGTTCGGTTATTCGCCCGGCTGATCCGGTGCTGTACCTCGTGCCGCAGGACCGTCCGCTGGTGATTGCCGCGCAGGTGGCGCCGACGGACATCGACCAGATCTTTGTCGGACAGGCCGTGTCCCTGCGTCTGCCCGCGCTGGACCAGCGCCAGACGCCGGAGCTTTTTGGCACCGTGACCCTTGTGTCTGCGGATGCGTTCGAGGACCGCAACACCGGCCTGTCGCATTACCGCGCCGAGGTCGAGATCAACCCCGGTGAACTGGACCGCCTGCCTGCGGGCACCACCCTCATTCCCGGCATGCCGGTGGAGAGTTTTATCCGCACCGCAGATCGCACACCGCTGGCCTATCTGGTGCAGCCGCTGACCGATTATTTTGTCAAAGCCTTCCGCGAAAGCTGAGCGTTTTGGCCGGAACAACAGCAGGCGCATCCGGTTTAAGGCCGGGCGCGCGTGCGGGTTGAAAATCGGTCTCTCAGGTGTCGCATTTCTTCTTTCAGACGTTAGATTTCCCGGCTAGGGTCCGGGCGAAATCTCATGCCTATCAAGGAGAAGACATCATGAGCGTTGAAGCCAAACTGAAGGACCTCGGTCTGACCCTGCCCGACGCCCCGGCACCGGCGGCGAACTATGTGCCTTTTGTGGTCGCGGGCGACCTTGTGCATGTCTCTGGCCAGATCTCGGCCGATGAAAACGGCCTGATCACCGGCACTCTGGGCGCCGATCTGGACGTTGAGGCAGGCCAGGCTGCGGCCAAACGCTGCGCGCTGTCCCTGCTGGCACAGGTCAAAGCCGCCTGCGGTGGCGATCTGGACAAGCTGGTGCGCGTTGTGAAGCTGGGCGCTTTTGTGAACTCCACCGCCGACTTCACCCAGCAGCCGCAGGTCGTCAACGGCGCCTCTGACCTTTTGGTCGAAGTGCTGGGCGACAAGGGCCGCCACGCGCGCTCTGCTGTGGCGTCGCCGTCCCTGCCGTTGGGTGTTGCGGTCGAAATCGACGGCATCTTCCAAATCGAGGTCTAATACCAATGCTGCCCCGCATCTTTTGCGACCTGCCGATCACGCATCGCGCCTTCCACGATCTGGACGCTGGCCGTCCCGAAAACAGCCGTGCTGCAATTCGCGCTGCGATGGATGCGGGCTATGGTATTGAAATCGATCTGCAATTGTCGGCGGACGGGCAGGCGATGGTCTTTCATGACTATGCGCTCGACCGCCTGACAGATGAAACGGGCGCGGTGCGTCAGCGCAGCGCGGCTGAGCTGTCGGCCATCGCGCTCAAGGGCGGTGACGGCGAGGGCATTCCGACCCTGACCGAAGTTCTGGCGCTGGTCGCAGGCCGCGTGCCTTTGCTGATTGAACTGAAGGATCAGGACGGTGCAATGGGCACCGATATTGGCGCGCTCGAGGCTGCGACTGTGGCCGCGCTTCAGGGCTATGGGGGCGATGTCGCGCTGATGTCCTTCAACCCGCATTCCGTGGCTAAACTGGCCGAACTCGCGCCGGAAATCCCGCGCGGCCTCACCACCAGTTCCTACGATCCGGCGCAGTGGCCGCTGTCTGAAACGCTGTGCAACACGCTGCGCGAGATCCCGGATTTTGACCGCACGCGGGCGCAGTTCATCAGCCATGAACGCGCCGATGCCGCCCGTCCCCGTGTGCAAGAGCTGCGCGCCGCGGGCGTTCCGATCCTGTCCTGGACGATCCGCTCTCAGGCAGAAGAGGCCGAAGTGCGCAAACATGTGGACAATATCACCTTTGAGGGCTACCCGGCGCCGCTTCCCGCTTGATCCCAGACGCTTTGCCCCCAGATAGTTGCCAAAGGCACGACACGAACCGGGAGCAACCGATGGACGGCAGGGAACAGGCACAGATCGAGGTTCAGGTTCTGGGGTCTCTGCGGCAGATCGCGGCCGCGGACTGGGACGCCTGCGCCTGTCCCGAGGCCGAAGATGGCACCCGCCCCAATGACCCGTTCACCACGCATCGCTTCCTGCTGGCGCTGGAGGACTCGGGCTCTGTCGGCACCGGCACCGGCTGGCAGCCGCAGTATCTGACGGCCTATGCAGACGGGCAGCTGATTGCCTGCGCGCCGCTTTATGCCAAGGGGCACAGCCAGGGCGAATATATTTTCGATTTCAACTGGGCCCATGCCTACGAACAGGCGGGTGGGCGCTATTATCCAAAACTACAGATCGCTGTGCCTTTTACCCCCGCCACGGGGCGGCGGTTTCTGGTGCGTCCGGGCTATGAGGGCATGGGCCATTCCGCCCTGGTGCAGGGCGCGGTGCAATTTGCCGAAAACAACAGCCTGTCGTCGCTGCACATCACCTTCTGTTCCGAGGTCGAGGCCGAGGTGGGCCGCGACATGGGCCTGATGCACCGGGCCAGTCAGCAGTTTCATTGGCTGAACGACGCCTACGGCAGCTTTGACGATTTCCTTGCGGCGCTGTCGTCGCGCAAACGCAAGAACATCCGCAAAGAACGCGCGCAGGCGCAGGGGTTTGGCGGTGACATTCGCACCTACTCGGGCGCGGACCTGCGCCCCGAACATTGGGATGCGTTTTGGGACTTCTACCAAGACACCGGCAGCCGCAAATGGGGCACGCCTTATCTGACCCGCAGATTTTTCGATATCGCGCAGGACGTTCTGGCCGACGACATGGCGCTGGTCTTGGCCGAACGCGATGGCGTGCCGGTGGCAGGCGCGCTGAACTTCATTGGGCGTGACACCCTATATGGCCGCTACTGGGGCTGCACCGAACATCACCCCTGCCTGCATTTCGAGCTGTGCTATTATCAGGCCATTGACCTGGCCATTCAGATGGGGCTCGGGCGGGTCGAGGCCGGGGCGCAGGGCGAACACAAGCTGGCCCGCGGATACCTGCCGACCCAGACCCACAGCCTGCATTGGGTGGCGGATCCGGGCTTTGCCCGTGCTATTGAAGACTACCTGCAGGCCGAACGCGCCGCCGTGGACGAGGAGATCGAAATCCTCACTGACTATGGTCCTTTCCGCAACGCGCAACAGGAGGAGCAAGATTGACCGAGAAACTCTCTGAAGAAACCCGCGGCCCCCTGCTTGCGCCGCTGTTTGACACCGGCTGGGCCATGGTCGAGGGCCGCGATTCCATCCGTAAGGAATTCAAATTCAAGAGCTTTGTGGAGGCCTTTGGCTTTATGACCCAAGCCGCCATCTGGGCCGAGAAATGGAACCACCACCCGGAATGGAGCAATGTCTACAACCGCGTGGTGGTGGAACTGACCACCCATGATGTGGACGGGCTCAGCGCGCTGGATGCGAAACTGGCCCGCAAGATGGACAGCCTGATCTAAGCGTTCAGCCGATGGCCACACGGCGGCTCAACCGTCCGGCGGCGGCGCACAGCAGGCTCAGCAACAGACAGCCCATGGCGGCGGTGATGAAGGCGAACTTCAGGCTGGCAAACCCCGAATAGGGCAGGGCCAGCCAATCGGCGAATCCGTCCGGGTCAGCCAGCATCACAAACGACCAGCCGTTCTCGATCGCGTCACAGATCGCGCCCATCACGGCACAAAGCCCCGCCGTCAGCCCCAGCCAGCGCCCCCAGCTGCCGTCGCGCGATGCGCGCGCAACCAGCGTGCAGAAAAACAGCCCCATGCAGGCAATCGCCAGAATGAAGCCAAAGTCGATCAGCTGCGTGGTGCGATAGACATCCAGCGTGCCCAGATCGCTCATATGGGCGTAGAACCCTTTGATCGCCGCGCCATCAAAAGTCGTCTGCCCGGTGGCGTAATCGACCGGGTGGTTTGATGCGGCATAGCTGGCGTCGAGGCGCGCTTTGATCCAGTTGAAACCGACAAACGTCGCAATCGCCGCGCCAATATGAACAAGCAGCGGCAGCGCAGCGATGCTGCGGAAAATTTGATAAGCCATAAATCACTCCGTAAAAATTACTCAGAGTGTAGGAAGGCTCCCGGCGTAAAATCCAGTGAATTAATAGGGCGGTAGCGCAATTGTTGCACGCCACAGCTTTTGCAGCCGTTTGCTGTCCAATCCGACGCCGGCTTCTTTGGCTTTGATCAGCTCTCCGGCGATGTGACGTTCGGCTGCCGCCGTGTCATCCATCTCTGCGACCAGCGCCTCTAATGTGGCCCGCACCGCTGATGCATCGCGCGCCGCCATCATCGAATCCATCAGCTTTTTCAACTGCTTCAAAAACGCCTTGGTCTTTTTGTTGGCAAACAAGGTCTGGCTGAATTCCGCTGTCGCCCGCAGTTTGCGCAGGCTTTTGCGGAAGCTGTCGCGGCTTTGTGGATCCAGCCGTTTCAGGGTCTCCCCATGCCGAATGGCCTGATCCAGACGCAACTCCATGACCTCGTGACACAGGGTCTCCAGTCGGGCTGTATCGCCGGTCACCGGTTTCCAGAACGCCTCATCCGTCATCTCTGTCGCAGCGGCCAGCAGGGCCGCGACCCGGTCACCTTGCAACAGCGCCAGCAGCGATGTGCGCGCGCGCTCTGTTGCGGCAAGCACCCGTTCTTCCAGCGCCGCAAGCGCGGCGTTGTTGGGCAGCGCCACCCGCGCGGGCGTCAGCGTATCCTGCGACAGCAGAAACAGATCGCGCAGCCGGGTGACCTCGGCCGCCAGCCAGCGGGCCTCTTCCAGCAGGGCTTTATTGTGCTCCACCGGCAACAGCGGGCGGAACAGGGTCAGTCCGGACCGCAACCGCCGCAGCGCCACCCGCAGTGCCTGCGCGCTGTCAAACCCGTCTTCGCGCGCCACAAAGGCGCAGGCAGAATTGATCTCTTCCATCACATCGGCCATTACTTTGGCCGGATGGGTCGCAGGGCTGTGCGTGTCGGTCATCGTCTTGGGGTCTTTAATAAGGACTGAAACTGCTTAGGGTCGAAAGGCCCGAAGGCCTTTCGCGCGGATTACATCGCATCCAGCAAGGCTTCGCCAGCGGACAGTTCGCAGGTGCCCGGACTTTCTTCGAGGTGCAGGATTTTTACCTCACCTTGGTCCACCAGCATGGCGTAACGACGCGAGCGCGCCAGAAGACCCGCAGGCGGTGCGCTAAATTCCAGCCCCAGCGCGGCGGTCAGCTGGCTTTCAGAATCACCCAGCATGGTGATGCCTGCCGCCGTGGCGCCGGTGGCCTCGCCCCAGGCGGCCATCACAAAGGGGTCGTTCACGGACACGCAGATGATTTCATCCACGCCTTTGGCATCAAACTGCGCCTTGGTGCGCACAAAGCTCGGCACATGGGCCGAGGAACAGGTCGGCGTAAACGCACCCGGCACCGCAAAGATCACCACTTTGCGGCCTTTCACGCGTTCGGCCAGCGGCACCGCAGCGGGGCCCTCAGCGGTCATTTCAATCAGGGTGGCGTCAGGCAGGGTGTCACCAACGGAAATCATGGGCGCGGTCCTTTTCAGGTGATTGGTTTTACAGGGGCCAAGGTGCTATAGGCTCCGAACCAGAGGTTAGAAGAACTGCATCAGGAGGCAAGGGGCGAGATGAGCCATTTCGTAGTGATCGGCGCAGGCCAGGCCGGGGCGTCGCTTGTGGCAAAGCTGCGCAAGGACGGGTTCGAGGGCGACATCACCCTGATCGGCGGCGAAACGGTGCCGCCCTATCAGCGTCCGCCCCTGTCCAAGGCCTATCTGCTGGGCGAAATGGAGAAGGAGCGCCTGTTCCTGCGTCCCGAAAGCTTCTACGCGGATCAGGACATCACCCTACGCATGGGCACTTGGGTCAACGGCATTGATGCCGAGGCCAAGACGATCCAGATCGGAGAGGAAGACATTGCCTACGACCAGCTCGCGCTGACCACCGGGTCGGTGCCGCGTCGTCTGCCCGCGGCGATTGGCGGCGATCTGGAGGGGGTCTTTGTGGTGCGCGATCTGGCGGATGTGGACGCCATGGCCCCTGCCGTGCAGCCCGGCGCCCGCGTGCTGATTGTTGGTGGTGGTTATATCGGGCTGGAGGCCGCAGCCGTCTGCGCCAAGCTTGGTCTGGATGTGACGCTGGTGGAAATGGCCGATCGGATCCTGCAGCGCGTCGCCGCGCCCGAGACCTCGGATTACTTCCGCGCCCTGCACACGGGCCATGGTGTGAACATTCTCGAAGGCACCGGGCTGGATCACCTGACCGGTGCGGATGGCAAAGTCACCAGTGCCACCCTGACCGATGGGGCAGAGCTGGCGGTGGATTTTGTCGTTGTTGGCGTCGGCATTGAACCCGCCACTGACTTGGCCGAATTGGCCGGGCTGGATCTGGACAATGGCATCAAGGTCGACGCGCAGGGGCGCACCTCGGATGCCAGCATCTGGGCCGCAGGCGACTGCGCCTCTTTTCCGCATCAGGGCCGCCGCATCCGTCTGGAATCTGTGCCCAACGCCATCGATCAGGCCGAAGTGGTCGCCCAGAACATGATGGGCGCGGCACAGGACTACTCCGCGCAGCCGTGGTTCTGGTCCGATCAGTATGACGTGAAACTGCAGATCGCGGGGCTCAACACTGGCTACGATACCGTTGTCACCCGCGCAGGCGAGGGCGCGACGACATCCTTCTGGTATTACGCAGGCGACCAGCTTCTGGCGGTGGATGCGATGAACGATCCGCGCGCCTATATGGTGGCCAAACGGCTGATTGATGCCGGCAAAACCGCCGATAAGTCCGTGGTCGCCGACGCCAGCGCCGACCTCAAACCGCTGCTGCGCGCATGAGGATCATCGCAGGTGATTTCCGCGGCCGCGCGCTGACCGCGGTGGGCAAAGGCGATGCAGGCGCGCATCTGCGCCCGACCACCGACCGGGTGCGCGAAAGCCTTTTTAATGTGCTCATGCACACCGGCGCCATTCCGGGTGCACGGGTTCTGGATCTGTTTGCAGGCACCGGCGCGCTCGGACTCGAGGCCCTGTCGCGCGGGGCAGAACACGTCACCTTCGTGGATGACGGGCGCATCGCGCAGGGCCTTATCTCCAAGAACATCGACCTGCTGCGCACCCGCGATCAGACCCGCCTGATCCGCCGCAACGCGCTGAAACTGGGCCAGAACCCGGACGCACCCTTTGACGTGATTTTCCTCGACCCGCCCTATGGCAAAGGTCTGGGGGAAAAAGCCCTCGCAGTCGCAGGCGACGGCGGCTGGATCGCCCCCGGCGCGCTGCTGATCTGGGAAGAAAGCGCGCCACAAAACTGCCCCGCAGGATACACTCCGGAAAGCAGCCGCAAATACGGCGACACCCATATCACCCTGATGTGGGCGGAGGAGGGCTAGGTCCGCATCTGTTGCATCTTTGCCAACAAAAGAATGCGAACGTCGCCTGCGATTGTAACCTATTGAGCCTTCGGTGATTTTGGCTAGCTTGGCGCGGCGGTTTTCCGCTTATGACCACAGACATTTCATCGAAGGCAATTTCAAATGAAAAAGACCATCGCGCTCACCTTGGCATCCGTTCTTGGCCTGTCGGCCTGTGTCTCCCCCGAAGTGGTGACACGGACCAATGCAGGTGACCGTAACCTCAGCTGCGCCGAGATCGAACATCAGCTGCACCAGTTGGACGAAATCCGCGCCGAGGCCCAAAAAGGCCGCTCTGTTTCCGGCACCAATGTCGCAGCAGCCATCCTGTTCTGGCCTGCGGTGATCGGCAACCACGCCAATGCCACGCAGGCGCTGGAAGCGGCCAATGAACGCAACGAAGTGCTGGTCAAACTGGCATCTGAAAAGCGCTGCAAAATCTAAGCTGTTCAAAGAACGCCACAACACAGCCAGAACAAAGAAAGCCAGGGCGTCGCGCTCTGGCTTTCATCTTTTTGCAAATATCCCGGGGTGAATGGCCGCAGGCCAGAGGGGCAGAGCCCCTCTAAAACCCTTACCCGTAGGTCGGGTGGAACTTACCGCTCGGGGAAAGGGTGAAAATATCCACGCCATCCGCGGTTACACCCACCGAATGCTCAAACTGCGCCGACAGCGATTTGTCGCGGGTCACCGCGGTCCACTCATCGGCCAGCACTTTGGTTTCGGGACGGCCCAGGTTCAGCATTGGTTCAATGGTGAAGAACATGCCTTCTTCCAGAACGGGGCCGGTGCCGGGGCGGCCATAGTGCAGCACGTTCGGCGGCGCGTGGAACACCAGACCCAGACCATGACCGCAGAAATCGCGCACAACGCTGGTGCGCTGGCTTTCGGCATAGGACTGAATGGCGTGGCCGATGTCACCAAAGGTATTACCGGGGCGCACGACCTCGATACCTTTCATCAGCGCATCATGGGTCACCTGGACCAGACGTTCGGCCTTGCGGGACAGTTTGCCTGCCACATACATGCGGCTGGTGTCGCCGAACCAACCATCGACAATCACCGTGACGTCAATGTTCAAAATATCGCCATCCTTCAGCACCTTTGCGCCGGGGATGCCGTGGCAGACCACATGGTTTACACTGATACAGCTGGCGTGTTGATAGCCTTTATACCCAATGGTGGCCGAGGTCGCGCCGGCGTCGTTGACCATCTTGGTGATCAGCTCGTCGATCTTGCCAGTGGTCTGGCCGGGAAAGACGTGTTCGGCAATGTCATCAAGGATCTGTGCCGCCAATGCGCCCGCCTTGTGCATGCCGGCAAAATCGCCCGGCTCATAAATGCGGATGCCGTCTTTGGTGGTGCGGCCGTCTTTGGATCTCATTGCGAAAAAGCTCCGGGCTGTAAAAGATGTCTGTCGCGTTTCGCTCTATCTAAGCGCAAACAGAAAAAAGAACCAGAGGGGCCATAACAAACCGGCATCAAACGGGCGGCAAAGCCCGCCCCAAGCGCACAGACTGCGGGCTGATAACGGTGTCATAAATCAGCCGCTCCACCCCCGCCGCCTGCGCGTCCTCAAAAGCGGCGGCATAGGTCGGGTCAATGTCACCCGCCAAGGCAAAGCGGTCACAATCGGTGCGCTGCACCAGATAGAACATCACCGCCCGGTGCCCGGCAGCCACCATTTTGGTCAGCTCGCCCAGATGTTTGGTGCCGCGTGCGGTCACGCTGTCGGGAAATTCGGCCAGCCCCGCAGCGCGCGACAGGGTCACGGATTTCACTTCGACATAACACTCGGGCAAGCCCTCTTGGCTCAGCAGGAAATCTATTCGGCTTTTCTCACCGTATTTCACCTCCGCGCGCAGGGTTTTATACGCGGCCAGCTCCGCGATCTCGCCCGCCTCCAGCGCCGCACGCAGGGCGCGGTTGGGCACGGATGTATCAACGCCGGTGAAATGCCCACCCGCATGTTCCACCAGCCGCCAGCCAAACTTCAGCTTTTTCTTCGGGTCGTCATTGGGCTCCAGCCAGATCGTCATGCCCGGCTCCGCCAGCCCCATCATCGATCCGGGATTGGCGCAATGGGCCGTCACTTCGCGCCCATCCTCTAGGCGGCAGTCGGCCAGAAACCGTTTGTAACGTTTGATCAGCGTGGCGGGGATCAGGGGCGTGGGAAATTCCATGCGCCCTTCCTGCCTCAAACCTCTGCGAAATCAAACCGCTTCTTTTGGCCCATGAAACTCTGGGGTGAATGGCCGCAGGCCAGAGGGGCAAAGCCCTTTCCTGCGTCCTTATCGGTTGCGCCCACCGCACAGCGCCCTATCCTCTCGCCAACCACGACTTTTCCGGGAGATCCCCCAATGACCAACCCCACAGCCGCCATGCTGGTGATCGGTGACGAAATCCTCTCGGGACGCACCCGCGATGCCAATATGTTCCACCTCGCAGGCGAGCTCAGCAAGCGCGGCATTGACCTCAATGAGGTGCGCATTGTCTCGGACGACCGCGATGCAATCATTGCCGCCGTCACGGCGCTGTCGCAGGCATACGACAATGTCTTCACCTCGGGCGGGATCGGGCCGACCCATGACGATATCACCGCCGACTGCATTGCCGCAGCCTTTGGCGCCTCGATTGATGTGCGCGACGATGCCCGCGCCATTCTCGCAGAACACTACGCCCAGACCGGGGCCGAGCTGAACGAGGCCCGCCTGCGCATGGCCCGCATCCCGGATGGCGCGACGCTGATCGACAATCCGGTCTCCAAAGCGCCCGGTTTCACGTTGAACAATGTGCATGTGATGGCGGGTGTGCCTTCTGTGTTTCAGGCCATGGTCGCCACGGTCCTGCCGCTGATCACCGGCGGCCAGCCGCTGCTGAGCCAGACCCTGCGTGTGGATCGCGGCGAGGGCGAGATCGCCGCGCCGCTCTCGGCCCTGGCCGAGGACTACGCAGACCTGTCCATCGGCTGCTACCCGTTCCAGAAAAACGGTGCCTTTGGGGCAAATATCGTGGTGCGCGGCACCGATGGCGCGCGGGTCGAGTCCGCCGTGGCCGCGCTGGCCCATAAACTGGGTCTGGCGTGAGCGCGCCTTTCGTCTTTGACCTGCTCGACGCCACATGGCCGGCCGCCGCGCGGATCAAATCCGGGCCCTTCACCCTGCGCGAGGGCTTGGGCGGCGGCAGTCGGGTGTCGGCGGCGACGCTGGATGCGGGCCGCGACGCCGCAACCGACGATGCGTTGATGCAGGCCGAGGCCGGCATGGATGCGCTGGGACAAAAGCGCATTTTCCAGATCCGCCCGGCTCAGGAAGGGTTTGACGTCGTTCTTCAAGCCCGCGGCTATGAGGCCCGGGACGAAACCCGGCTCTGGTCCTGTCCCGTGGATCTGCTGTGCGATCAGCAGATCCCGCGCGTCACCACCTTCTGCGTCTGGCAACCGCTGGCCATCCAGCGCGAAATCTGGGCCGAAGGCGGCATTGGCCCGGAACGGCTTGCGGTGATGGAGCGGGTCCGTGGTCCCAAAACCGCGATCCTTGGCCGCCGCGACGACAAACCCGCTGCCACCGCCTTTGTCGCCATCCACGCAGGCCGCGCCATGCTGCACGCGCTCGAGGTCCGCGCGGACCACCGCCGCCATGGTATGGGCGAATGGATGATGCGGCAGGCGGCGATCTGGGCGCGGGATCACGGCGCGGTCGAGCTCTGCGTTTTGGCAACGGCCGCGAACGCGGGGGCAAATGCGCTCTATGCGCGGCTTGGCATGCAGCAGGGGGACGGCTACCACTATCGGGTCAGCGACTGAAGTGACCCCACGGAGAGCCCGTCGCCCAAGGAGGAGCCCGCATGACTGCCAAAACCCCAAACTACCCCGTAGACAGCCCGACCGCGCTGGATCTGCCAATGGTCGACCCGCTGCCGGAACCGACGCAGACTTACTTTGATATCTGTCAGGACAAGCTGGGTATGATCCCCAATGTTCTGAAGGCCTATGCCTTTGATATTGAAAAGCTGAATGCCTTCACCGCGATGTACAATGACCTGATGCTTGCCGACAGCGGCATCAGTAAACTGGAGCGCGAGATGATCGCGGTGGTCGTGTCTTCGCTGAACCGCTGTTACTACTGTCTGGTGGCGCATGGCGCGGCGGTGCGGCAGCTTTCGGGGGATCCCGAACTGGGCGAGCAGCTGGTGATGAACTACCGCTATGCCCCGCTCGACGCCCGCCAGCGCGCGATGCTGGATTTCGCGGCCAAACTCACCACCGCGAGTGCCGAGATCGAGGAGCCCGACCGCCAGACCCTGCGCGAACACGGGTTCTCGGATCGCGATATCTGGGACATTGCCTCTGTGGCAGCGTTTTTCAATATGACCAACCGGGTGGCCAGCGCCTCTGCCATGCAGCCCAACCCCGACTATCACAGCCAGTTCCGAACATCCGAGACCGAATGAAACACCTCTTCGCGCCCGCCTTCCTTGCCATGTTCTTTGGGGCTGCCGCCGCAGCCGCGCCGCTCGAGATGGCCTTGCCCCCCGCTGCGGAATTGCTGCGCGAACAGGATCGGGGGCTGGCGACCCTGCACTTGCCCGTTGGGCCGGCCAAGGCGGATCTGGTGCCAACCCGCGCGGTCGAAGGCCACATCTGGCGGCGCAGCTGGCGGGTCACCGGGGCGCAGACCACGCTCGAGGTGTTTGCTCCGCTGCGCGACGCGTTGCAGGCCGCAGGGTTTCACGTGGAATACAGCTGCGCCGCCCAGGCCTGCGGCGGGTTTGCCTTCCGCTTTGGCATCGACACCATTCCCGCCCCGGACATGCGGGTGCGGATTTCCGATTTTCAGTTCCTCTCGGCCAGCCGGGACGCCGATGGGATGGCCCTGTCCTTGCTGGTGTCGCGGTCTGGCGGCGCGGTCTATGTGCAGGTGATCGAACGTCACAGCGCGCAGGCCCCGGCCTTGTCCGCCACAGACGCGCAGGCCGCTGACCCCGACACCGTGCCCGCCAGCGCGCAAGCGCCCACCGACACAGGCTCTGCTGACACAGGCCCTGCTGATGCAACGTCCGGCACCGCCGCCAACAGCACGGCTGATACCGGGGCCGACGGCCTGCGCCAGATGCTGCTGACCTATGGCCATGTGGTGCTGACAGAGGTGGAGTTTCAGTCCGGATCTGCGGTGCTGACCAGCGGTAAAATCCAAAGCCTTCAGGACCTTGCAACCCTCTTGCGGGCGGAACCGGACTGGAAGGTGCTGATCGTCGGCCACACCGACACGGTTGGCAGTCTGGACGCCAATACCGCCCTCTCCCGTCGCCGCGCCGCCGCCGTGCGCCAGCATTTGCAAGAGGTGGAAGGCATGCGCGGCGACCGACTCCAGGTCGCAGGGGCCGGCTTTATGGCGCCGCTCACTCAGAACGCAACGCCGGAGGGGCGCGAAGAAAACCGCCGGGTCGAAGTGGTCCTGATCGCACCCTAGGGCGCGGTTTGTCCAACAGCGCAAAAGAAAACCCCGCCATCAGCACGGGGTCACTGAGGCGGGGCAAGTCGGCCTTGGGTCGGCCGGGGAGGGAGTTCGGGTTACCAGGTCTCCAGACCTTTGTCGGCAAAGGCATGGGCGAGGAAATCAATGAAAGCGCGCACTTTGGGCTGGGTGAACCGGCCCGGCGGGTAAACCGCATAGATGCCCTGGGTCTCAACCGGGAGGGAGGGCATGACATCTTCGATCAGCCCCTCAGCCATGGCTTCGGAATAAAGGTAGCTCGGCAGGTAAGCGATGCCGAGGCCGGACACAGCGGCGTTCAGCAGGGATTGCCCGTCGTTCACCGACAGCCAGCCCGCAGACCGCACCTGACGCTTCTCACCGGAGGGCGCAGTGATCTTCCACAGGTTGCCGCTCGACTGGTTCGAATAATGCAGCAGCTTGTGGTTGTTGAGATCGTCAATGCGCGTCGGCCGGCCATATTTTTCGAGGTAAGCCGGGGAGGCGATCATGCGTTTGGTGGTGTCACACAGCTTGCGGGCCCGCAGGGAGCTGTCTTCCAGCTCACCAATGCGCACGGCCATGTCAAACCCTTCAGAGATCAGCTCAACATAGCGGTTGTTCAGCACCATATTGACGGTGATGTCGGGGAAATCATTGAGGAATTCGGACAGCACCGGGGACAGGTGATTGACGCCAAAATCGGTGGCCACCGAAATCCGCAGCAGGCCCGAGGGCGCCGATTGCATCGAGGTCACCAGCGCATCCGCTTCGCCCGCATCGTTCAGCACCCGGCGGGCACGGTCATAATAGGCCAAGCCAATCTCGGTCGGAGAGACACGGCGGGTGGTCCGGTTCAGCAGACGGGCCCCCAGACGCGCCTCAAGGCTGGAGACATGTTTGGACACAGCCGATTTGGAGATGCCCATCTTCTTGGCGGCATCGGTAAACCCACCTTGGTCCACCACATTGGCAAAGGCTTCCATTTCCGTCAGTCGGTCCATCCCGCGCATCCCTTTCGTATCCTGTTGGGAAACAGTTGTGGGGGTGAAATCGGGCAAGAACGGGGCCAAGTTGAGAAAATGCAGCGACAAACGCAGGATCGTTCAAAAAATGGAAACAAGCGCAGGGATCGCTGGCTGAGGGAAAGTGTCAGGGTTTTCAATTGTTTCGATGCGTATCGAAGCTTTGCGTCGCCGCAATTGTTTAGGGTCTGGGCAGGTCCAATAACAGCGCCATATCCCCGGCCCAAAGGAGAGAAACAATGCTAACCTGCGTGATCCGCTATGACATCGACCCCCGAAAACACGAGGATTTCCGCCAATATGCCCGCGCCTGGAACACAGCGATTCCCCGCGCAGGCGCAGAGTTGTTGGGGTATTTTGCCCCACACGAGGGCTCGGCCAATCTGGCCTATGGGATCTACAACATAGAAAGCCTCGCGGCCTATGAGGCCTATCGCGCCCGGCTGGCGGCGGATGCGTTGGGCAAACAGAACTATGACTTTGCCCAGTCGCGGGGCTTTATTCTGCGCGAGGATCGGTGTTGGCTGAAACGGGTTGAAGGCACCGCTGAGGAGGGCGAGCGATGATAGCCGTGATATTTGAGCTGGAACCGGCGGAGGGGCAGGAGACAGCCTATCTGGATGAGGCCGCCGCCCTGAAGGCACTGGTCGAGGCGGCGGAGGGGTTTATCTCGGTTGAACGGTTCCAGAGCCTGACGACACCGGGCAAGCTGTTGTCCCTGTCGTTCTGGGAGGATGAGGCCGCGGTCGCGAAATGGCGGCAAAAGACAGCGCATCGCGCGGCGCAGAGCAAGGGGCGTGGGGGGATCTTTGCGGGCTACCGGCTGCGTGTGGCGCAGGTCCTGCGCGACTATGGGATGGACGATCGCGAGAACGCGCCACAGGACAGCAGGGCCACGCACGGCTGATCCTTGCAGCTGGGGTCGGCCGTTGCCATTGGCTGCCCCCACAGGGGCGGGGGGCTCCCGCCCGTCCCGGCGGCTTTAAAAAGCCTCCGGTCCCGTTGGGGGTGGCGCCGGGCCTTCGGCCCGGCGCGCGGCCCAAGGCCGCATAAAGGGGGGCTGACCAAAGGGCAGCGCCCCTGCGGGCGCGGGAGAGCCCCGCCCGCCGCAGGCGAAAGCAAGCACGCCGCAGGCGAAAGCATGCCCGCATCAGGCGCCCACGCGCCCGCCGCAGGCTGGGGCTGGGTCTGACGGGGCTTGGATAAAAAAACGGCGCGTCCGAAAGGCGCGCCGTTTTGCCGTTTTGTCGCGTGTGAGGTCTCGGGACGCTTAAAGAGCCGCCGCCAGACGGGTGCCCTGGTTGATTGCGCGTTTCGCGTCCAGTTCCGCCGCCACATCCGCGCCGCCGATGACATGCGCGGTGATGCCGTCCTCGGCCAGCTGATCGGCCAGCGTGCGCTGCGAGATCTGGCCCGCGCACATAATTACGGTGTCTGCCGCAACCACGGTCGGGTTCTCGCGCGCCTCGCCAAAGGTCACATGCAGCCCTTCGTCGTCGATGCGTTCATAGTTCACACCGCCCAGAAACTCGACGTTCTTCATCTTCAGCTGCGCGCGGTGGATCCAGCCGGTGGTCTTGCCCAGACCTTTGCCGTGGGCTTTCAGCTTGCGCTGCAACAGGGTCACGTGACGCGCGGGCGCATGGGGCTGCGGGCCTTCGGGCGCCAGACCGGCGCGGTGCTCTGCCGGGTCGGCAACACCCCATTCCTTCATCCACATCGGCAGGTTCTCGGTCGGGCTTTCGCCTTCGTGCAGAACATATTCCGACACGTCAAAGCCAATGCCGCCCGCACCGATCACCGCGACCTTGTCGCCAACCGGTTTCTTGTGCTTCAGCACGTCAATGTAAGACAGCACCTTCGGGTGATCCTGACCGGGAATGCCCGGGTCGCGCGGCGTCACGCCGGTGGCGATGATCACCTCGTCAAAGCCCTTCAGGTCGTCTGCCGCAACCTCTGTGCCCAGTTTCAGCGTGATCGTGCTGTCGGCGACCATGGTCTTGTACCAATCGACCAGCCCCCAGAACTCTTCCTTGCCCGGCATCTGTTTGGCCATGTTCAGCTGGCCGCCCAGTTCCGTGTCGCGATCAAACAGCGTGACCTTATGGCCGCGTTCTGCCGCGGTCAGCGCGGTGGACAGACCGGCGGGGCCTGCGCCGACGATGGCCACGGTTTTCACCGCCTCCGCCGGGGTAATCACCAGCTCGGTCTCTGCACAGGCGCGCGGGTTCACCAGACAGGACGTCAGCTTGCCGGAGAACGTGTGGTCCAGACAGGCCTGGTTGCAGGCAATACAGGGCGCGATCTTAGCGCCTTCACCGGCCTCGGCCTTGGCGACAAAATGCGCATCCGCCAGCATCGGCCGCGCCATCGACACCATGTCAGCACAACCCGTCGACAGCACCTCTTCGGCGACCTCGGGCGTGTTGATGCGGTTCGAGGTGATCAGCGGAATGTTCACCTCGCCCATCAGCTTCTTGGTGACCCAAGCAAAGGCCGCACGCGGAACCGAGGTCGCAATCGTCGGAATGCGCGCCTCGTGCCAGCCGATGCCGGTGTTGATAATGGTCGCGCCCGCTTTTTCGACCGCTTTGGCCAGGGTCTTCACCTCCTCAAAGGTCGATCCATTGGGCACAAGGTCGATCATCGACAGGCGGTAGATCAGGATGAAATCGGTGCCGACAGCCTCGCGCACCCGGCGGACCACCTCCAGCGGCAGGCGCATGCGGTTCTCGTAAGACCCGCCCCAGCGGTCGGTGCGCTTGTTGGTGTGCGCCACGAGGAACTGGTTCAGGAAATACCCTTCCGAGCCCATGATCTCCACGCCATCATACCCGGCTTCCTGTGCCAGCACGGCGGCGTTCACAATGTCGGCGATCTGCTTTTCAATGCCGTCCTCATCCAGCTCGTTCGGCGGGAAGGGGGAGATCGGCGATTTGATCGCGCTGGGCGCCACACATTTGGGACCATAGGCATAGCGGCCCGCATGCAGGATCTGCATGGCGATCTTGCCGCCCGCCTCATGGACGCGTTTGGTGATGATCGAATGGTTCGCCACGTCCTTTTCCGTGGTCATCATCGACGCCCCCGGCAGAACCGACCCCTCAAGATTCGGGCCAATGCCGCCGGTGACCATCAGGGCCACACCGCCCCGGGCGCGCTCGGCATAGAATTCGGCGACGCGGTTCCAGTCGCCGGTCTCTTCCAGACCAGTGTGCATAGAGCCCATCAGGACCCGGTTTTTCAGCGTGGTAAAGCCCAGATCCAGCGGGGCCAGCATGTTCGGGTACGCAGTCACGACTCTCTCCCTTAAACTTTGCCTGCCAAAATCGCCTCTCCTGTCCGGATTGTCACCTGACAACGCGGCGTCACCCTCTTGCGCCGCCGGGTCACTCAGGGTCTAAGTTGGGCCAATTCAACCGACCGGAGCCGAAGATGACCCCAGAAGAGATCGCCAAACTGCCCTATCGCCCCAATGTCGGCGTCATGCTGATGAACGCGGATGGCCATGTTTGGGTCGGTCAGCGCAGCGACCGTCACAAAGACGCCTGGCAAATGCCTCAGGGCGGGATCGACAAAGGCGAAGATCCGCAAGCCGCAGCCCTGCGCGAGCTGGAAGAAGAAACCGGCGTCACCGCCGATCTGGTCGATGTGGTTGCGGAAACCGACGGCTGGCTGGCCTATGACCTGCCGGTGGATCTGGTGCCCGAAATCTGGGGCGGCAAATGGCGCGGGCAGGAACAGAAATGGTTCCTCCTCCGGTTCAAAGGCACCGATGATCAGATCAATATTGAAACCGACCACCCAGAATTTACCGCCTGGAAATGGCTGCCCGGCGATCAGCTGGTCGACAATATCGTGCCCTTCAAACAAGAGGTCTATGCCCGTGTGGTCGATGCGTTCCGTGCTCATCTCTAAGGTCGCAGCGGCGCTGATCCTAAGTGCGACGCAAGCGGCGGCGCTGACCTGCGTGCCGATGGGGCCGGGGGATGTCTATCAGATCATTGCCCGCGAAGAGGCGGCGGAATATGTGGTGCTCGAAGGGCGGCTCAGCTTTGATCCGACCTCGCTGCCGCAAAGCGGCAAGTCTGCACCAAAAAAACCGCAGCGCATCTCGGCGCATTTCACGGGGCTGATGCTGGGCGAGCGCTTCTTTGATCAGGACGTCACCGGTGAATTGCTGATCGAATCCCATTGCGAGGCCGGCCAATGCGGCGCGCTGCAGGACGGCGAACGCTACTTGCTGTTTGCCCGTCAGGAAGCGGATGCGCTGGTGCTGCCGCTCGATCCTTGTGTGTCTTTTGCCTTCTCGGCCGCCGATGGCGCGGCGGGGGATGTGATCCTGCAATGTCACAAGGGGCTGGAATGCCCCAGCGAACTGCCGGTCCCGCCGGTCTCGTTTGACTAAGGGCGCGCAGATGGCGGCCACCCTGCATATGATCTGCGGCAAGATCGCCGCCGGGAAATCCACCCTCGCTGCACAGCTCGAGGGGGAGGGCGCGGTGCGTCTGTCCGAAGACAGTCTTCTGGCCGCGCTCTACCCGGAAGAAATCCGCAGCCCCCGTGACTATGTCCAATATGCGGCCCGCCTGCGCACCGCCATTGGCCCGCATGTTGTGTCGCTGCTGCAGGCGGGTGTTTCGGTCGTGCTGGACTTTCCCGCCAACACGATCACCAACCGGGACTGGATGCGCGGGCTGTTCACAGAGGCCGGGGCGGATCACCAGTTGCATCTGCTCAATGTGCCGGACGCGGTCTGCCTCGCCCGGCTCCATGCCCGCAATGCGGCGGGCGATCACCCCTTTACTGCGACCGAAGAACAGTTCCGCCTGTTCTCTGCGCATTTTGTGGCGCCCACGGCTGCGGAAGGTTTCACGCTGGTCACGCACGGCTAGGGGCGCGGCGGCGGCGCGGCGACAGTTTCGCCTGCCCCAGCCACAGGCTGCCCATCGCCAGCGCCGCGCCAATCGCCTGCCAAACGGTCAGCACTTCGCCCGCCAAAGCCGCGCCCAGCACCACCGCCGTCAGCGGCGACAGCACCCCCAGCAAGGACACCTGCGCAGGCGCAATCCGGCCCAGCCCCCGGAACCACAGAACATAGGTCAGCGCGCCGCCGATCAGGCTCATATAGGCCAGTCCAAACAGGTTCCCGGCATCCAGCACAGGCCAGCTCTCAAGCCGCCAGGCCACCACCGGCAGCAATAACAGCCCACCTGCGGTCATTTGCCAGGCAGTCAGGGTCAGCGGCGGAATATCCCCCTGCCACTTGCGGCTCAGCACAATGCCCGCCGCCATAGACGCCGCACCGCCCAGCCCGGCCAGCACACCGATCATGTCCAGTTGCGCCTCGGGCGACAGCACCAAAAGCGCAACACCCGCCGCGCCGACCAAGGCCGCGCCAATGGCCTGCATGCGTGGCGGGATCTGTAGCCAAAGCGCCGACAGGGCAATCACGAACAACGGCTGCGCCGCGCCCAAGGTGGCCGCCACCCCGCCGGGCAGGCGGTAGGCGGCCAGAAACAGGCAGGCCCAGAAGATGGCAAAGTTCAACGCGCCCAGAAGGGTGATTTTCCAAAGCATCGCCACCGGCGGCAGCCGCCGCACCAGCACCAGCAGCAACAGCCCCGCAGGCAACGCCCGCAGCAGCGCCACCAGCAAGGGGTCCTGTCCGGGCAGAAACGTTGTGGTCACAATATAGCTGCTGCCCCAGATCATCGGGGCCAGCGCCGTGAGGGCAAGGTCGGACATTTGCGGACGAGGGGCAGACATAAGCGGGCTCCTGATTTATCTTGATGTCAAACTTCTTGACGTCAAGATATGTGCGGATCTCTTGACGTCAAGATAAATACCGGCAAAAACGACGGCATGGATCATGTCGACAAAGTGCTAGAGCAATGGCGCCGCGCGCGCCCGGATTTGGATGTTGGGCCTATGGGGCTGATCGGACGGGTGGGGCGGCTCTATCTGGCTTACCTCAAACCGATGGAACAGACCTTCGCCCGTTTTGGCCTTAACGCTGCAAAGTTTGATGTGCTGGCGACACTGCGCCGTGCGGGTACTCCGCACGAGCTGTCGGTGGGGGATCTGCTGAAATCGACGATGGTGTCCTCGGGCACCATGACCAACCGGCTGGATCGGCTGGCGGCGGATGGGTTGATCGCCCGCAGGCCCCATCCCGACGACAGCCGCAGTTTTCTGATCGCCCTGACGCCTGACGGGCTGGCGCTGATCGACCGCGCGGTCGAGGCCCATGTGCAGACGCAAGCCGAACTGGTTGCAGGGCTGTCGGCCGAAGACCAGGCCCAGCTCACCACCCTGCTCAGCCGCGCCTTAAAGGCAGCCGGGTCAAACTAGGCGCCACCGCGCCGCGCCAGCGGCGCCACCAAAAAAACGGGCGGGGTTTCCCCCGCCCGCGCGCGATTTTGCCGTGTGGGCTGTGGGTCGCTTAGATCAACCCGGCAGAGCTCAGCAGCGACTTCATATCCACCTGCGGGCGCGGACCAATGTGGCTGATGACCTCTGCGGCACAGGCGCAGCCGATTTTGGCGCAGGTTTCCAGATCACGGCCCTGCGACAGGCCAAACAGGAAGCCGGCGGCAAACTGATCGCCGGCCCCGGTGGCATCCACGGGCACAACCTTCTGCACCGGCACATCCACGCGCCCCTCAGCCGAGACAACGCTGACCCCATCGCCCGACCGGGTGCAGACCACCAGCGGGCAGATCGCCGCGAGTTTGTCCAGCGCCACGTCCAGATCGTCGGTCTCGAACAGGGATTTCACCTCGTCCTCATTGCCGATCACAAACTCCAGCTCGTTTTCAATCAGGCGCAGGAAGTCGGCGCGGTGACGTTCGACGCAGAAGGGGTCCGACAGGGAAATGCCCGGCTTGCCACCGCCTTTGCGGCAGTCCTGCGCGGCTTCCATAAAGGCGGTTTTGCCTTTGTCTTTGTCGAACAGATAGCCCTCGAGGAACATGATCTGCGCCGCGCCCGCAACCGCGGGGGATACATCCGCGCTGCTCAGTTCCGAGGAAATACCCAGATAGGTGTTCATGGAACGCTCCCCGTCAGGGGAGACAAAGATCATCGACCGCGAGGTCGGCAGCTCGCCGCCTTCAACCGGGGCGTTCACAAAATCAACGCCATCGTCCTGCATCGCTTGAGCGTAAAACCGTCCCAGCGCGTCGTCATGCACCCGGCCGATGAAAGCCGAGGACAGACCCAGCGCACCGGCACCTGCAATGGTGTTTGCAACCGATCCGCCGGGGGTCTGAACACGGCCTTCCATCGCCGCATAAAGCACCTCGCCGCGATCGCGTTCGATCAGCTGCATAATGCCTTTCTCGATCCCCATGTGATCAAGGAAAGTGTCTTCGCACTGCGAGATGACATCAACAACGGCATTGCCAATGCCAACAAGCTGGTAGGTTTTCATAGGGTCTTTTCCTCGAACTGACAGAGGTCTCGAATGATACAGGTGGGACACTGCGGCCTGCGGGCCTTGCAGTGATAACGGCCGTGCAGGATCAGCCAGTGATGGGCGTGGAGTTGGAAATCCACAGGGATATTGTCTTCGATTGCGCGTTCAACCGCGTCGACATTTTTACCGGGACATATTCCCGAACGGTTACCAACGCGGAAAATATGCGTGTCCACGGCCTGCGCCGGGTGACGCCACCACATGTTCAGCACCACATTGGCGGTTTTGCGACCGACACCGGGGAGGCTTTCGAGGGCCGCGCGCGAACAGGGCACCTCGCCGCCGTATTGCTCGACCAGGATCTTAGAGAGCTTAATGACGTTCTTGGCCTTGTTTCGGTAAAGGCCAATGGTTTTGATGTGGTCGATCACGCCTTCTTCGCCGAGGTCCAGCATTTTCTGCGGGGTGTCGGCGATTTTGAACAGCTCGGCCGTGGCGCGGTTCACGCCCACGTCGGTGGCCTGCGCGGATAGGGCAACGGCGACGACCAGCGTGTAGACATTCACGTGATCGAGCTCTCCCACAGGGGCGGGGTCAGCCTCCTGAAACCGGGTAAAGATCTCGCGGAGGGTGTGGTAGTCAAGTTGCTTGGCCATCGGCGTGCCTTTTGCCTGTTTGAATGCGGGGGCGCAAACCAAATCTGGGTTGGATTGGAAGAAGGTCTAACGGTGTTGCGCAAGGTTTCCTAGGTCGGGCCAGAGGATTTGTGCGCTGCTGCGTGCCATAGGGGCAAGGGGTTGCGTGTCGCTTCGCGACACAGGGGTGAGGGTTTGCGCGTCGCTTCGCGACACGCCGGGGCGAGGGTTTGCGCGTCGCTTCGCGACACGCCGGGGGCGGGGGCCGGACCTGCGGTCCGTCCCCCGCTGGCCTGCTGATGCGTGCAAAGCGCAGGAAACGGGTCGCGGGATTGCGGCGCGGCGGCTAGGGTGGAGCCTTGTAGAGATGTTTCTTGGGTGTGCCATGACTGCTGATCTTGCCATTGACCTTTCAACGACGTCCCCGGCTGAGGAGGGCGGCTATCACTATGGCGTCATGCGCCGTGCGATCGAAGTGATTGATGCGGCCAGCGCGGCGCATGGCGGTGATCTTCCGCTGGACGCTCTGGCGGCGCAGATGGGCATGAGCCCGGCGCATTTCCAGCGCTTGTTTTCGGCCTGGGTCGGCGTGTCGCCGAAACGCTATCAGCAATATCTGCGACTGGGCCATGCCAAGGCGCTTCTTGCGGACAAAGAACCGGTTCTGGCCACGGCCCATGCGGTGGGCCTGTCGGGGTCGGGGCGGCTGCATGATCTGTTTCTGCGCTGGGAAGCGATGAGCCCCGGCGAATACGCCCGCAAAGGTGACGGGCTGACCATCCGGCAGGGGTGGTTTGACAGCCCCTTTGGCCCGCTGTTGGCCATGGGCACCGAACGCGGGTTATGCGGGCTGGCCTTTGGCGCGGAAACCGGGCGCGCGGCCACGCTGGCGGATATGCAGTCCCGCTGGCCCAAGGCTGTTTTTGTCGACGACACCGCTGCCCTGACCCCATGGGTGCAGGCTGCCCTGACCCGGACAGGCGAGGCCGCTCTGCATCTGATGGGCACCCCTTTGCAGATCAAAGTCTGGGAGGCCCTGTTGCAGATCCCCGAAGGCGCGGTGTCCACCTATGGCGAGATTGCGGGTCTTGCCGGGGTCCCCACAGCCGTGCGCGCGGTCGGCACCGCCGTTGGTAAAAATCCGATCAGCTGGCTGATCCCCTGCCACCGGGTGCTGCGCAAAGGCGGGGCGGCGGCGTCGGTTCTGGGCGGCTATCACTGGGGCGTGCCGGTCAAACGCGCCATGCTGGCCTATGAAGCCGCCCGCATCGAAGGCCCCGAGACGCCCGAGGCGGGCCTGTCCCTGTGGGAAAATGCGCAATAACCCGCCGATCTTCCCCCTTCACAGCTCTGTGTCACTTGTTGCATTGGTCAAGCGCTACGATATGTCGGGCAAAGAACCGCAGCGCGCCCACCACAGGGCAGGCCCAAAACCGGGCAAGCGTTGCGGCAGAACAAGACAAGAGCAGAAAGGGCCGTACCGATGGCAATTGCAAAAACACCGCTTCTTGGAGGCGCAGCCGCGCTGGCACTGCTGGGCGCCTGCACCGAGCCGGGCAGCTATCAGCCGCTGCAAAGTGAACGTGTCCAAAATGGCGCCGTGATTGGCGGCCTGATCGGCGCAGGCGTTGGCGCGCTGACCGCCGATGATGACGTGCTGCCAACCGTTGTTGCGACCGGTGCCATTGGCGCGCTGGTCGGCGGTGTGATCGGCAATGAGCTGGACAAACAGGCCGCCGAGCTGCGTCAGGACATCGACAATGACGCGGTGACCATCGTCAACGCAGGCGACCGCCTGATCGTGACCTTCCCCAATGACATCACCTTTGCCACCGACAGCGCCGCGATCGCGCCCGCCCTGCGCGGCGATCTGGCCGCCGTCTCTGGCAGCCTGCAGCGCTATCCGGGCAGCATTGTCCGCGTGATCGGCCACACCGACAGCGACGGCTCTGCCGATTACAATCAGGCTCTGTCCGAGCGCCGCGCCAATGCGGTGGCTGATGCAATCCAGGCCGGCGGCGTGCCCTACAACCGTCTGGCCATTGTTGGCCGCGGTGAAAACGACCCCGTCGCTTCTAACCTGACGCCCGAAGGCAAGGCGCAGAACCGCCGCGTCGAGATCGAGATCATCCCCCAGCGCGGCTGATCTGCAATCCGCAAGGACACTATCATTGCGAAAAGGGGCCCCAGTGGCCCCTTTTTGCTGCCGCCTTTGGTGGCGGACGGACAGCTTTTGCACAGTCCCTGTGCGGCGGCAGGGGATGGCCTGCGGGCGCAGGCCTGCTAGCTGTTGGCTACAGTGTTTTCGCCCGCCGCCTGATAGGCCCTATTGGCTCTGCGCGGCCCCAAGAGGAATGATCTCATGTCCGACCCAAAACTCCTGCTGATCTCCGGTTCCCTGCGCCGCGAGGCGACCAATCGCAAACTCCTGACAGAGGCCGCGCGCCTGTTTGGCACGGCAGAGGTGGTCTGGGCGGATCTGAACCTGCCTCTTTACGATGGAGACGTCGAGGCAGCGGATGGCATTCCCGCAGCCGTGCAGACCCTTGCCGATCAGATCGCAGCTGCGGATGCGGTGGTGATCTCCACGCCGGAATACAACAAAGGGATCTCGGGCGTGCTGAAAAACGCGCTGGATTGGGTCAGCCGCACCGAGGGCGCGCCCTGGGCGGACACACCTGTGGCGGTGATGTCGGCAGCCGCTGGTCGTGCGGGCGGCGAGCAGGCGCAGACCATGCTGCGCAGCCTGATGGTGCCCTTTGGTCCGCATCTGCTGACCGCGCCTGCGGTGCATCTGGCGGGATCGGGCACGGCGTTTGAGGAGGACGGCCGGTTGAGCAGCGAACGCTACGCGGCCTCGGTAGGCAAATTGATGACCGCCCTGCGTGCGGCTGCCACGACCTGAGCACAGAGCCTTTTTGGGGGCCTTTTTGTGGGCCAGCTTGCGGGCCAGTCCTTGGGGCAGTTTGCAGCTGAGTTCGGGGTCCAAGTCGCGCATGAATGCGCGGGCAGTTGTGCGGGCAGTTGCGCGGGCAAGTGCGCCGAAAGGGGCGCGGCACGGGCCAGAAGTGGCCCGCGAGAAAACGGTGGGCTCCCGCCCCTTTCGGGATGAGGCAGAGCCTCCCCCAAAAGCGTTGGGCTTGGCGGGGGCCGCGCCGCAGGCGCGGCCCCCGCGCTCGGGCGTGTCGCGAAGCGACGCGCAAACCCTCTGCCCGACGCAAAAGGACTGCCGTTTGGTCGGGGCTTTACGCCGCCCCGCCCGTCAGGTCCTCGGCCAGCATCAGCGCATTGCCATCCGGATCAAAGAAGGTCGCGGTCTTTACCATTCCCTCAACCACATCTGTTGCGCCATCAAATGCCACGCCCGCCTGCTCCAACGTGGCACGCGCGCCGTCCAGATCTGCGATGCCAAAAACGGGCACGCAGTTTCCCGGCGCAGGCTTCGTGTGTTCGCCCAGTCCCATCACCACGCCGGGGGTCTTGGTCTGCAGCTCGGACCAGCCTGCCGCGTCGGCGTGATACAGCACCTCAAACCCCAGCATATCTTCATACCAGCGCGCACTTGCGTGGCGGTCTGACACGGACAGCGCCAGCGTGATTGTCTGATCCAGTGAAACAAGCGGCATGAACTTTCCTTACGTTTAAAAATATACTAACTATACTTTATGGACATTGATCTTTTTGTCAACATTACCGCCAGGGCCTGGGCCATGCCCATTCTGACCAGCCTGCACAACGGTGTCGCAGGACGGCAAGCGCCGCTTTTGGCGGCGACCGGGGCAAGCCGCTCTGCATTTGCACAAAGCATGGAGCATCTGATTGAAATCGGTCTGCTGGAACGTAACCCCGGCTATGGCCACCCGCTGCGCCCGGAATTTCGGCTGACAGAGCAGGGCAAGCCCGCCGCCGCGCTGGCCTGCAAGATCTACCTTCTGCCCAAAGCAGAAGAACGCGATCTGCTGCGCCGCGCCTGGACCCTGCCGGTCCTGACATCGCTGCGTGCGCCGGGCCATTTTAATGACATCAGGCGCAGCCTGCCAAAGATAACAGACCGGGCGCTGTCGCAGTCTTTGAAGGCGATGGAGGCCAGACACTGGGTGCACCGCAGCATTGATGATGGCTCTCGCCCGCCGCGGTCGCTTTATCGCGCGGTGCACACGGGCGCTTTGATCAGTCAGGCCACTGTGGCAGAGGTGTCACTGCGTTAGCCACACGGGGGCAACAGGTTCCGCATCAGGCGCGCAAGCCCGCGTCAGAGGTTGTCCTCGACCCGGAAGCCTTCGGGGATCTGATCGCGGCCCTCCAGCAGCAGATCTGCCATGACGCCCGCCACTTTGGGCGCCATGCCAAAGCCGATCTTGAAGCCGCCATTGGCAATGAAATGCCCGCTTCGACCCGGCCAGGCGCCCAGCATTGGGGCGCGGGTCCGCGCGCGCGGGCGCACACCGGCCCAGCGTTCGATGACCTCAGCGCCCTCCAGCTGTGGCACCGCGCGCAGGGCACGGGCGATCACGTCGTCGATCTGACCATCCGGCTGGTCGGGGCTGTCAAAGTCGCGCTCGGTGGTGGACCCGATTGCCAGCGTCCCATCGGCATGTGGGATCAGATGCAGCGCATCGGCATAGAGCTGCGGCAAATCCCGTGCATCAAACCGCAAGAGCGCCGCCTGACCTTTGACGCCATTGCCGACCATGCGGCCGGTCTCGCTTGGGAAGGCGGCGTTTAATTCCAGCATGCCGGCATAGCCTTTGGCGTGCAGAACCTGCCCCTGATCCGGGGCCTCGGCCACGACCTGCACCCCCTTTGACGCCAGCGCCGCCACCAGTGCGGCACAGGCGCGGCGGGGGTGCATGCGGCCCGACAGCGTGTCATGCACGACAAAGCCGGTGGCGCTGGGCGGGCACCAGTCGCCAAAGTCCGACGCCGGGCGCACCTGCCAGATGGCGTGATCCTGCCACAGCGCTTTGGCGCTGTCCTCGCGGGTTTTCGCCAGCGCAAGCGCCTTGTCATCGTTCAGGGGCTGCAGACGACCTGTGCGACCATAGCCGGGAGAGACCCCGCCTGCCGCCTCCACCTCGGCCCAGAAGGCGCGCGACATCAGCAGGCTGTCCAGTTGAAAGGCTTTCTTGGCATTCCAGTTTTCCGGCACATGCGGGGCCAGTGCACCGACCAGACCGCCGCTGGATCCTGCACCTGCGCCGTAAGGGTCCACCACCTGCACCTTTGCGCCGCGCTGGGCGCAGGCCCATGCGATCGACAGGCCAAAAATCCCTGCGCCGCGAACTGTAATATCAGCCATTGCCATTTGCCTGCCCTTTCGTCAGTTTCACCGCATGCTCTGCGTGTATGGGTGTGCTTGCACGGATGCGCTCAGGGCTCACCTAAAGGAAAAGCACATGACAGACCAGAAGGCGCAGCTTTCGTGGCGGGATGGCACATTGCCTGTGTCCGACCAATTCGACGATCCCTATTTCTCGCTCCAGAACGGTCTGGCCGAGACGGAGCATGTGTTTCTGGCCGGCAATGACCTGCCCGCGCGGTTCGCCCCCGGTTTCCACATTGCCGAGCTGGGCTTTGGCACCGGGCTGAACTTGTTGGCTGCGTGGCGTGCGTGGGAACAGGCAGGGCAGGACACCCCGCTGCGCTTCACCAGTTTTGAGGCCTTCCCGATGACCCCGGATGACATGGCCCGCGCGCTTGAGGCCTTTCCGGCGATCACCCCTTGGGCCGACCGGTTCCTTGCCAAATGGTCAGGCGGCGGCACCTGTGATTTGGGCACCTTGCAGGTCAATGTGATCCTTGGTGATGCGCGCGAAACGCTTACCGCGTGGCAAGACAAAGCGGACTGCTGGTTTCTGGATGGGTTTTCGCCGGCCAAAAACCCCGAGCTTTGGGGCGAAGACCTGATGCGGGCCGTGGGCGATCACACCGCAGAGGGCGGCACGGCCGCGACCTATACGGCGGCGGGGTTTGTGCGTCGGGGGCTGGCAGAGGCCGGGTTTGACGTGACCCGCGTGAAGGGCTTTGGCCACAAACGCCATATGACCGTGGCCCGCAAAGGCGCAGGCGCATGACCCAGGCTGTGACCTCTGCCGCGCAGAACAATGCCCGTCTTGGCATTCTGTTGATGATTGCCACCACCTTTGTCTTTGCCATGCAGGACGGGATCTCGCGCCATCTGGCGGGGGAATACAACGTCTTTATGGTGATTTCGATCCGCTACTGGTTCTTTGCGCTGTTTGTCTGCGCCATTGCGCTGCGCCAGCCCGGCGGCCTTCGCAAGGCGGCAGCGAGCAACCAGAAACTGCTGCAGATCGGGCGCGGCGTGCTGCTGGTGGCTGAAATTTGCGTGATGGTTGTGGGCTTTACCATCCTTGGGCTGGTGGAAAGCCACGCGGTGTTTGTCTGTTACCCGCTGCTGGTGGCGGCGCTGTCGGGGCCGGTTCTGGGCGAAACTGTTGGCTGGCGGCGCTGGGCCGCGATTGGCGTTGGGTTTCTGGGGGTGCTGATCATCCTGCAGCCGGGATCCGGCGTGTTCCGGGTCGAGGCGCTGATCCCGCTCTTGGCGGCCTTGATGTTTGCGCTCTACGGGTTGCTGACCCGCTATGCCGCGCGCAAGGACACGGCGGCGACCAGTTTCTTCTACACGGGCGTTGCGGGCATGGTGGCGGTGACGCCGCTGGGCCTGTGGCATTGGGAGGTGATGAGCGCGCCCGACTGGGGCTGGATGGCGCTGTTGTGCCTGACCGGGGCCTTGGGCCACTGGCTGCTGATCCGCTGCTACGAGGTGGCCGAGGCCTCCACCGTGCAGCCCTTTGCCTATTTCCAGCTGCCCTTTGGTGCGGTGCTGGGGGTGATCGCCTTTGGTGAAATGGTGCGGTTCAATGTGATCCTGGGCGCGGGCCTTGTGGTGGCGGCGGGCCTATTCACCTTTTGGCGCGAACACCTGAAGCGTGCGTCCTGACAGTTCCTTGCTAAACGGCTGCGGCAGGGGATCCTTGCCCAGCCGGGCGCGATAGATGGGCAGGCTTTCGGTGACCCGCATCACATAGTTGCGGGTCTCGTTGAAGGGGATATGTTCGATCCAGTCGATCACATTCACCGACCGCGACCGCGGGTCGCCATAGCGTTCCATCCAGGTATCTGACCGATGCGGTCCCGCGTTATAGCCCGCCGCCATCAGCACCACATTGCCGTCAAATTCGCCTGCCAGCTGCGCCAGATAGGCGGCGCCAAGGCGGGCATTATAGGGCCAGTCCTGCGTCAGTCGCGCGGTCTGGTGGCCAGAGATCCCCAGCCCATCGGCGACCTTCTGGGCGGTGGCAGGCATCACCTGCATCAGCCCGCGCGCACCTGCGTGGCTGATCACCACGGGGTCAAATTCGCTCTCGCGTCGGGCGATTGCCAGCACCATTTCGGGCGCCATCGGCAGGTCACGTTCGGCCACGGGATGCAGCGGGTAATAGGCACCTGCCAGTTCCTGCCCGTCGCGCGCCGCGCGTTTGGAAATCATCACTGCCAGATGGGGTTCACCCAGATCGGCGGCCATCTGGCCCAGCTCCAGCGCCTGATCGGCCTCCAGTCCTTCGACCAGATGGGTCAGGAACCGTTCGGCCAGCACCCGGTCGCCTGCCTTCAGCGCCGCAAGCCCGGCGGCTGCGACCGACGATTGCAGGAACGGCGCGTTCTGCCATTGGGTCTTGGGCGGAGTGCTCAGCCGCGCGGGGAAAGGACGCCCCAGCGCCTCCGCCGACAACAGCCCATAGAAAGAGGTCTGGAAATTCGCGCCCAGCTGATAGGCGGCGTGGGCTTTGTCCACCTCGCCCTGCGCGCCATAGGACCGGCCCAGCCAGTATCCGGCACGGCCCAATGAGATCGGCGAATTCACCGCGCCAAGGAAGCGGGTGAAGTGATAGGTCGCCAAAGGCGCATCATCCAAATACCGCAGCGCCACATAGCCCGCGATCCATTCGCAATCGGCATAGCCATAGCCGTCCTCGGGCACCGCATGGTGGTTGGCCGCCAGTTGGTAGGCGGCACGGTATTTCCCGTCGCGCATCAGCTGGCGGGCATGGTCGCGGCGGCGGGTCAGCCATTTCGCGGGCTCCCCCAAGGCCGCCGCCGAGGTAGAGCGTTCCTGCATCAGGGCAATGGCATCATCGGCGCGGCGTTTGCGGTCGCGCCAGGCAAAACGGTCATAGGCCAGACCGGCCTCCGCAGCCTGCTTGCGCGGGATGGCCTTGATCAGTTTATCGACCCCATTGGAGTCCTTCTGCAAGGCAATGCGCGCCTCTGCCAGCGCGCGCGGACCACGCCCCACCAGATCGAGCATCCGGCCCCCGCTGACCGTGTGACCATCCCACAGAAGCGCCGACAGGCGGGCCACGTGATGGGGGCGCAGCAGGCGGGCGTGATCGCGCAGGTAGGCGGTCTGCACCTCTTCGGACATGGGCATGGTGCGCCAGGCCATGACCAGCGTGCCTTCGCCTTCGCCCTTGCGGTCTGCGGCGATCAGCGCGCGCGCGTGGGACAGCGCGCCAAGGGCGGTCTGCGGGGCCGATGTGGCATAGAATTTCAGGATCGCATCGCGGCTGGCATCGGCCATGACCTCTTCGGAGCGGCGACGCAAGAGCGCCAGCCCCGGCCAGTCACCGCGCCGGTCGAGAAAGGCCTGAACCTCGGCTGCGGTGCCTTCGCCCGCGCGCAGGCGCTGCCATTCGACAATGTCGCCGATCACCGATCCGGGCGCTCCGGCCGCGCGCCGGGCGGCGGCCCAGTCTTTTTCAGCCGTGGCCTTCAGCGCTGATTCGAGGGCTGCGGTTTGTGCCAAAGCGCCGCCCCACGACCCTTCGGGCCCCCCGAAAGGTGCCAAAATCAGCGCGCAACCCAGCGCGAGGGCGGTAACGATGCGTCTCATCTCTTGCAATTTCCCTGCCTCCGGGGCTAGAGCCTGAGACGATAATGTTTGCGCAGCCGGTATCAACTCAAATCCCCGGCATTTTGTGCAAAACAGGCGGCGGATTGCCGCCATCGACGTGAATGAAACTTAACTCGGGAGAGCACCCATGTTCAAAGGCTCCATGCCTGCCCTCGTCACCCCTTTCCGTAACGGTGAAGTGGATGTGGAGACGCTCAAACACCTGGTTGAGTGGCACATCGCCGAAGGCTCTTCTGCGCTGGTTCCCGTGGGCACCACCGGTGAAAGCCCGACCCTGACCCATGACGAACATGAGATGGTCATCGATGTGGTGGTCAAAGCCGCCGCTGGGCGCGTGCCGGTGATTGCGGGCGCGGGGTCGAACAACACGCTGGAAGGCATCCGCTTTGTCGAATTTGCCAAGAAAGTCGGCGCCGATGCGGCGCTGGTGGTGACGCCTTACTACAACAAGCCGACCCAGCGCGGCATGGTGGCCCATTTCACCGCCCTGCATGACTGCGCTGATATTCCGATCTTCATCTACAACATCCCCGGCCGGTCCGTGGTTGATATGACCCCGGAAACCATGGGCGAGCTGGCAAAGCTTGACCGGATCATCGGTGTCAAAGACGCCACCGGCGATCTGGCCCGTGTGTCGCAGCAGCGCGGCACCTGTGGGGCAGACTTCATCCAGCTGTCCGGTGAGGACGCAACCGCGCTGGGCTTCAATGCCCATGGCGGTCAGGGCGCGATCTCGGTCACGGCCAATGTGGCGCCGAAGCTTTGTGCGGAATTCCAGGCCGCAACGCTGGCGGGGGACTACAAAACCGCGCTCGAATATCAGGACCGCCTGATGCCGCTGCATGAAGCGATCTTTATTGAGCCCGGTCTGGTTGGCGCGAAATACGCCATGTCCAAGCTGGACCTGTGTTCCGACGAGGTGCGCCTGCCGCTGACCGGTCTGACCGATGAGACCAAAGCCGTGATCGACGCTGCCATGGCGCATGCGGGTCTGCTGTAAACTGACGTGATTTAGACACGCCGAAAGGGCCGGGACGCTGCCAGCGTTCCGGTCTTTTTCGTTTCGGGTCTCTGGTCGGTGTCGTGCCGGGGGAGAGGTCCCAGAGTGGCGGCGCCGCCGGGTGGGCGGAAGTGGCAGGGCGTATCCGCCCTATGTGCTAAACGTTGTCTCTGCACAGCCCCAAAGATGGGGGCCGGGTCCTGATGATCGCGATCGAGGTCAGAGTAAGGGGCAGCCGTTGCCATCCCCTCAGCAGGGCGCGCGCGCGGCGCGCAACACCCTAGGACGGCGTGTCCAGCAGCGGGGCAAGATGCGCCGTCTTTTCGGGGTTTCGGACCACATAGATGCGGGTGATCTGACCGTCTTGGATTTCGACCGAGGTGGCCTGCACCAGACCGGCGTTTTCCTGATCGCTGACAATCCCTGGCAGACCGTTCAGATGGCAGAACTGCCAGCGCCCGTCGGTCCCGGTGGTGCCTTTGCGGGCAAGACCCGCAAAAAAGCGCAGCAGCCGGTCGCGCCCGTGGATCACATTGATCGCAGCGACCACCTTGCCGCCGCCGTCGGTGGCGATCTGCGCATCCTGCGCCAGCAACCGGGCCAATGTTTTGGTGTCGCCGGTGCGGCTGGCCTGAAAGAACGCGCGGGTGATCGCGGCCCCGTCTTGGGCGCTGACCACGCTGCGCGGGCGCAGATCCTGCAGATGGCTGCGGGCGCGTTCCACCAGTTTGCGACAGGCTGCGGGGCTTCGGTCCAATGTGGCGGCGACCTCGGCGTAGTCGGTGTCAAACACATCGCGCAGCAGAAAGGCCGCGCGCTCCAGCGGTGTCAGCCGTTCCAGCGCCATCAGCAAGGCAACCGAGACATCGTGGTCAATGCGGTCAATCGGACCATCGGTGACAATGGGTTCGGGCAGCCATGCGCCGGGGTAGTCCGCGCGTTGGCGTTTGGCGCGGCGCAGATGATCGAGACAGAGGTTGGTGGTGATGCGGATCAGATAGGCGACCGGGTCGTCAATCTGATGTGGGTCGCAGCCCTGCCAGCGCAGAAAGCAATCCTGTAGCACATCATCAGCGTCATGCACCGTGCCCAACATGCGGTAAGCGACCGCGAAAAGACGCGGCCGCAGCGACAGAAAATCTTCTGTCATTTGATGTTCAGACGCCGTGGTCACGCAGCTGCTGCCCCCTCGGGCAGAGCATGCGGCATGCGAAATCCGATCGCAATGCGGTTCCAGGTGTTGATGGCACTGATCAGCAGGCTCAGCGCGACCTGTTCGCGGGGCGCGAAATGGGCGGCGATCTGGGCGTAATCGGCGTCCGGCGCCTGCGAGGTTTCAATCCGGGTCAGCGCCTCGGTCCAGGCCAATGCGGCGCGTTCGCGCGGGCTGTAGACCGAGGCCTCGCTCCAGGCGTTTAGCAGATACAGCCGTTCGTCGCGTTCGCCATGCGCCTTGGCGTCCTGCCAGTGCATATTGATGCAGAAGGCGCAGCCATTGATCTGCGAGGCGCGCAGTTTCACCAATTCGATCAGACTGTGTTCAAGGCCACTGTCTTTGAGCAGGGTTTCCTGATCCATCATGGGGCGGAACAGGTCTCCGGCGATGGCAAAATGGTCAATGCGCGGGGCGTGTGTGTCAGACATGTTTGTCTCCTGTTTTGCGATGTCTGCACCAAGGACGCAGGCGCGCCCTTGGCTGTGACATGTCAGGAGAAAAAAACTTCAGCGTTTGCCGTAATAGAGACCGACCACATGCTCGGCCTCGGCAAAGAACAGCCAGCGGCAGCAGAAGACGCCCGCGATGTGCGACACCACCGCCAGTCCCGCCAGCGTGTGTTTCAGCGCAAGGCCCGAGACCGGCAGCAGCAGGAACAAGAGCGGCAGCACAAAGGCGAGCGAGACCCCGATCACTCGCAGCTTGAGGCTGTGTTTGCGGCCCACCACATGCACAAATTCCCGAAGCAGGTAATTGCTGCCGGTGTGCGGCGGTTCAAACGCGCGCACCGCGCCACGGTCGCCCAACCCGGTGGCGGAGCCAATGTCACTGCCCGCCGTGGCAAACGCCCGGTCGCCGCGCTGCCAATAGGCCAGCGCCACGGCGCCTGCGATCAGCAGCAGCCACGTGGCCAGCGTTTCCTGACCGGCCAGCAGCGCACCGCCTGCCAGCGCGAATGTCAGGAACTTCACCGGCACCAGCGCCATGTTCCAGCGCGGAATGGTCTTCAGCTGCGCATAGATCATCGAGGTGGTGAACACGGTTGTCAGCGACAGCATAGCGCCAATGCCGCCCAGAAACTGCCAGTCGGCGGCATAAAAAATGCGCCCAATCGCATAAAGACCCATGATCAAGAGGGCGGCCACGGCCGCGCAGCCTTCGCGGCTCAGCCAGCTGCTGCGCCACTGGGTGAACGCCTTCCATGCGCGTTCGGGATGCCCAAGGTGGAAGGTCGAGGCCAGAAGCCCGCCCACCGCCAGCGCGTAAGCCAAGGCAAAGAACACAAACGCCACCCCGCCCGTGGCACCGGGCATGCCGAGGCCGAGGAAAAACAACAGCCCAAAGCCAAGGCCCGAGAGCGTGGTGAAAACAATAACTGAAGGGGCTGGATGCATCAGTTCGATCCTCCAGAAGAATTTCCGGGTAGGGCGTCGAGCGCCTTGTCGAGCCAGCCAAGGAAGCCTTTGGGTTCTTCGGCGACGGGGGCGAGCAGGGGGGCAAGCACGTCGATGTCGCCCAGCTGATCCTTGGGGCGGGGCGGCAGGTATTTGTTCACGGGCCGCGTGCCCTGTTCCGGCATCAGATCCATGCCACCCCGTTCGGCCACGAGTTTGGAGACATCCGAAGTCGGGTCGCCAAGGTCGCCAAAGTGGCGCGCGCCTGCAGGACAGGTGCGCACGCAGGAGGGTACGCGGTCCTCTTCGGGGAGGTTTTCATTGTAGATCCGGTCAACGCAGAGGGTGCATTTCTTCATCACCCCTTCGGCCAGATCAAGCTCGCGCGCACCATAGGGGCAGGACCATGCACAGAGGCCACAGCCGATGCAGTCGCTCTCGTTCACCAGAACAATGCCGTCCTCGACCCTTTTGTAGCTGGCGCCTGTCGGGCAGACGGTCACGCAGGGCGCGTCCTCGCAGTGGAGGCAGGATTTTGGGAAATGCACCAGCTGCGCTGTGGGGCTGGGCTGGGCGCTGCAGGGGGCGGGCTGGACCTCGAAGGAATGCACGCGGTTCAGGAAGGTGCCGGAGGGGTCGGCGCCATAGGGGTCCTGATCGCTGAGCGGCGCGCCATAGTTTTCGGTGTTCCAACCTTTGCAGGAGATCACACAGGCATGGCAGCCGACACAGGTGTCGAGGTCAATGACGAGACCGAGTTTGCGGTCGGTGGTTGTGGGCAGGTCGGTCATTGGGTCTGGCCTCCTGACGTGTGGCGGATGTTGCGGCGGGGCGCTGCCCCGCACCCCGGAGTATTTTGGGCCAAAAGAAGGATCTGGGTCATTTTCCAACCTTCCATGTGAGCGCGTCGGGGGCGGTGGGGACAGGCGATTTTAGCGGGTCGAGGGCCGGTTGGCTCTGCTCCAGATCGTCTGGCGGGGCGGCTTTTTCGATTTTGACCTTGAGGTCGAACCACGCGGCCTGACCGGTGATCGGGTCGGAGTTTGCCCATCGCAGCCCGTCGCCTTTGGGCGGCAGAAGTTCGTGGATCAGGTGGTTCAGCAGGAACCCTTTGGTGGCCTCGGGCGCGTCTTCGTCCAGCGCCCAGGCGCCTTTGCGTTTGCCGATCGCGTTCCAGGTCCAGACGGTGTTGTCGTTGAGTGCGGCCATCTCCATCACCGGGACGGTGATTTCGCCGTGGGGCGAGGTGACGCGGGCCCAGTCGCCGTCGCTGAGGCCATTATCGCGCATCAGTTTTGTCGGCACGTACAAGGGGTTGCGCCCATGGATCTGCCGCAGCCAGGCGTTCTGGCTGCCCCAGCTGTGATACATGGCCATGGGCCGTTGGGTCAGCGCGTTGACGGTGAAGCCTTCGTTGCCCTGCTGGTCGGTCTCGTACCAGATTGGCAGCGGCGTCATGGTGTCTTTGATCCGCTGGCGCAGGTGTTCGGGCGGTTGGCGGTCGCCGTGGCCTTCGGCGGCCAGTTGGAACTTGCGCATGGGTTCGCAGTAGAGCTGGAACAGATAGGGTTGCGGGCTGTCGAACAGGCCCAGATCCACCGCCCAATCCTGATAGGCGCGGTTCCAGGGTTTGTAATAGGCGCCTTCCTCGGGCACATGGGTCAGGAAGAAGCCGCCATTGTCGATGTACTTGTTGAGCTGATCGGGGTTCACTGCGCCGCGGCCTACCTTGTCGCCGTCCTCACCCCGGAAGCCCGCCAGCGGGCCAATGCCCGGTTTGCGTTCGTGGTTGACGATATAGTCAGCGTAGTCTTTCCACTTGGCGCTGCCGTCCTCATGGGTGAAGCCCGGCAGCTTCATCTTATTGGCAAGCTGCACCAGCACCGACTGGAAGCCGCGCACGTCACGGTCGGGTTCGACCACCGGCCAGCGGATTGCGTCTGCGGCGCCATCAGCCTCGCAGATCGGGCGGTCAAGGAGCGAGATACAGTCGTGGCGTTCGAGGTAGGTGGTGTCCGGCAGGATCAGGTCGGCATAGGCCACCATTTCGGAGCTATAGGCGTCGGAGTAGATGATCCGGGGGATCACATATTCCCCGTCCTCATCCTTGTCGGTCAGCATCTCGATCACGCCGCGCGTGTTCATCGAGGAGTTCCACGACATATTCGCCATATACATAAACAGCGTGTCGATCTTGTAGGGATCACCGGCGTGGGCGTTGGAGATCACCATATGCATCAGCCCGTGGCTGGACATGGGGTTTTCCCAAGTGAACGCCTTGTCGATGCGGGCAGGGCTGCCGTCCGTTTTCAGGGCCAGATGTTCGGGGCCGTGGACGAACCCCAGATGCGGCCCGTCGAGCGGTTTGTTGGGGGTGACGCGGCAGTGGGGCGCGGGGTGGGCCTCGGGCGGTTTGGGGTAGGGCGGTTTGAAGCGGAAGCCACCGGGGACCTCGACCGTGCCGAGGATGATCTGCAGCACATGCAGCGCGCGGCAGGTTTGGAAGCCATTCGCGTGCGCCGAAACCCCGCGCATGGCGTGCATGGACACGGGCCGGCCGACCATGGATTTATGCACGTCGCCGCGGAAATCGGTCCATTGCTGATCAAGCTCAAACGCCTCTTCAAACGCGACGCGGGCCAGCTCAGCCGCGATGGCGCGGATGCGGGGGGCGGGGATGCCGCAGCGGTCGGCCACGGCTTCGGGGGCGTGCGCGTCCTTCAGGTATTCTTCCGCCATCAGCTGGAAGACCGAGACATGGGTCACGTCGCCCATCTGGAAGGACCCGCCGAGATCCGGGCGCACGCCTTTCATGTCAAAGGGCGCGAGCTTGCCGGTGGTGCGGTTGATCACCAAGGGCGCACCGGTGTCGTCGCGCAGGAACAACCCGTAATCGGGGCTTTCCGGGTCCCGGTTCACCAGCACCGGCGCATTGGTGAAGCGCGAGAGATATTCGAGGTCGATTTTCCCCGCCTTCATCAGGCAGTGGATCAGCGACAGGATGAACAGACCATCGGTGCCCGGCGTAATGCCGACCCAGTCATCAGCCACCGCGTTATAGCCAGAGCGGATCGGGTTGACGCCAATGACGCGTGCGCCGCGGGCTTTGATCTTGCCAATGCCCATTTTGATCGGGTTGCTGTCATGGTCTTCGGCGACGCCAAACAGCATGAACAGCTTGGTGTGGTCCCAGTCGGGCTGGCCGAACTCCCAGAAGGCGCCGCCCATCGTGTAGATGCCGGCGGTTGCCATGTTCACCGAACAGAACCCGCCATGGGCGGCGTAGTTGCAGGTGCCAAAGTTCTGCGCCCAGAAGCTGGTGAAAGACTGTGATTGGTCACGGCCGGTAAAGAACGCCAGCTTTTCGGGATTGTCCTTGCGGATGGGCTCCAGCCAGCCGGCGGCGATGTCCAGCGCCTCGTCCCAAGAGATCTCCTCGAACTCTCCGGACCCGCGCGGGCCGACCCGTTTCAGGGGCGCGCGCAGGCGAGAGGGCGCATTGTGTTGCATGATCCCGGCGGATCCTTTTGCACACAAGACGCCCTTGTTTACGGGATGGTCGCGGTTGCCCTCAATGTAGGCAACCTTGCCGTCCTTCATATGAACATTGATACCGCATCGGCAGGCACACATGTAACAGGTGGTCTGTCGGATTTCGTCCGAGACCTTGGGGGATGTTTCCACCCGTGGCTGTGTTGTCATGTTTCCTCCCTTGGCGATGGCTTAGGTCAAAAGCGAGATCCCTGTCAGAATGAAGCCTGCAATGAACAGGGTCTCGATCACAATAAGTGCGATGGCGGCGGCCCCGACAGAGAGCACCTGCTTGAGGTTGCTCTTCATGCCGACGGCGGCAATGGCGATCAGCAGGAGCCAACGGGAGGCATCGCTGAGGGTGTTGGCGAGTGCTTCGGGGATCACACCGAAGGAATTCAGGCCCGCCAGAACAATAAAGGCGATGACAAAGCCGGGCAGCAGCGGTGGCTGTTTGCCGTCGGATTTCTCAGACACATAGGCGCGGATCAGAAGCGAGGCGACCAGAACCACCGGGGCCAGCATGGAGACACGGATCAGTTTCACCAGCGTTGCGGTGTCGCCGGTTTCCTCGGAAATCGAGAAGCCCGCGCCGACAACCTGTGCCACATCGTGGATGGTCCCGCCGAGGAAAACACCCGCCTGAATGTGGTTGAACTCCAGATAGTTGGACAGGATCGGATAGGCGATCATGGCAATGGTGGACAGGACGGTCACGCCCATCACGGTAAAGATCAGCCGTTCTTCCGACCGGCCATCGCGCGGCAGGATGGCGCCAATGGCCATCGCAGCCGAAGCGCCACAGATCGCCACGGACCCGGCGGTCAGCAGGGCAAAGCGCCACTGGTGGCCAAAGAACCGCGCAACCAGCAGGCCAAAGCCAATGGTTGCCACAACACCGCCAATGGTCAGCGCGATCAGCGGCAGGCCCAGACCGGCCAGAACCATCATCGACACGCGTACACCCAGAAGGGCCACACCCAGACGCAGCAGCGAGCGGGCGGAAAAGGCGACGCCGGGCACGGTTTTGCCCTCTTCCCCCAGAAAGCTGACCGCGATGCCCAAAAGCAGCGCCAGCAGCATGGCGGGGGTGTCGTAATGTTCCGACAGGAACTTCGCCGAGGCGGCGACAATCACGGAAACGGCGATCCCCGGAAACAGCTCCTGCGCGCGGGCGTGCAGGGTCTGGACAAAGGGAATGGAGAGGAGCTTGGCGGCGGCTTGGGTCACGATGGTCTTCCGGGTCTTGGACTCAGGAGGAGTGAGTCAATTGGTGCATCATTTGTGTATCAATTCTGCCCAGGGCTTCAAGGTGAAACAATCGTTCCCAAAAAGCCTCTATCACAGATACGACATTTCGCCGAACCCTATCCCGGAGGGACCTTTTGCTTGGGGTCGAAAGCGAAGGTTTGCAGTCTTTTCGCGGCATCCAGCGCGATCTGGCGTTCTTCGTCTGCGGGGATAATCCAGGCGGCCACGCGGCTTTTGGGGTGGTGCAATTGTGTGGCCTTGGCGGTGTTTGCCTCTGAATCGGGGCGCAGGCCAAGGAAGGACAGCCCGCCCAGGATTGCGCCGCGCACATAGGCGTCGTTTTCGCCAATGCCGCCGGTGAACACCACCGCGTCCACCCCCCCCATTGCGGCCACCAGACTGCCTGCGTGGCGCACCGCCCAGTGGCAGAAATGGTCGATGGCAAACTGTGCCTCAGCCGTGCCGGCCTGTCCCAGCGCGCGCATGTCCGAGAGGCCACCGGACAGGCCCTTGAGGCCGCTTTGGTTGTTCAGAAGGGTGCGGGTGGCGTCGATGCCGTCTTCTTCGGCCAGACGCAGCACGGCGTTGGCGTCAATCTGGCCCGCGCGGGTGCCCATGGTCAGCCCTTCCAGCGGCGAATAGCCCATGGTGGTGGCCACGGATCTGCCGTTCAGGATCGCGCAGGCCGAGGCGCCATTGCCAAGGTGGAACGCCAGCACGCGGGCGGGCAGATTGGTGCCAGTCACGTCCGCCCAACGGCGCATGAGGGCGGCATAAGAGGTGCCATGAAACCCATAGCGGCGGATGCCGCGGGCGGTCACTTCGGCCGGGACCGCGTAGGTCGTGGCGATATCCGGGTTGGTGGCGTGAAAGGCGGTGTCAAAGCTCGCGAATTGCGCAAGGCCGGGCGCGTGGCGGCTGATCGCATCAATGCCCGACAGCGCATGCGGGTTGTGCAAAGGTGCGAGTGGCACGGCGGCTTCGATCTGGGCGCGCACATCGGGTGTGATCTCGCAGGCCTCTTTCAGTGTCGCGCCGCCATGCACCACCCGGTGGGCGGCGGCGGCGAGCTGGTCGCGGTCTATGCCTGCCTCGGCCAGCGCGTCCAGCACCGCCTCCAAGGCGGTGGCATGGTCGGGCAGCGGGCGGGTGATGTCGTGATCGCCACAGGTCAGCCGGCCTGCATCGGTGCCAATGCCTTCGGCCTGACCGTGCAGGATCTCGGTCAGGGCGGCATCAAAGACGGCAAATTTCACCGAGGAAGAGCCGGTGTTCAGAACCAGAATGTTTTGGGGCATCAGATCAGCCTCGCAATGTTCAGGGCCGCCAATGCAGCGAGCATCCAGAGTGTCAGGCGCCGGAACTGCACCGGCGTAATTCGGTCAAACCCAAGCGATCCGACCCAGACCCCAAGCCCGAGGATCGGGAAGGCCATGAGCGCGGCCTTGGCGGTGTCTGCTCCCACCAGCCCGTGACCGGCCATGATCGGCAAAGACAGGATGTCGAGCCCGGTCAGAAACACAATCATCGTGGCGCGAAAGGCCGCCGGTCGCATCGACTGGGCGGCCAGCGCGCCTGCGGTGGGAAGGCCGCCGACACCCGCGCCATTGGCGGCACCGGCCACAATTCCGACGGCAAAATGACCGCGCGGGCCAAGGTCCCGTTCCAACTGCCAGCCCGTCAGCAGGAACAGGCACAGCGTCAGAACAAGACCGGAAATCATCAGCCGCGCCAGAGAGGGGTCCAGCGCGGCCAGAAACCCCACCGCTGGCCACAGTGCAACAGCGGCGCCAGCCAAAAGCGGGATCGTGCGGCGCCAGTCCACATGGGGGCGGATGCCGCGGGCTTGAAAGAGGGTCATTGCAATCTCGCAGGCAAAGACCACTGGGATCAATGGCAGCGGATTGGTGACCACCGCTGCCATCAGGATAAAGATCGCGGAAAATCCAAAACCGGATAAACCCCGCACCACCGCCGCCAGAAAAAGCGCTGCACAGAGGAAGAGCCCCTGCGCAGCGGCCAGTTGGAACGGAAGTTCCGGGGAGAAATCCATATGGATCAGTCGACCTGCTGGGGACGCATGTCTTCGGCCGAGATGCCAGCAACCGCAACCGGCTGCTTCATCGCGTCACGGCGGAAGGGTTCGCCCAGTTCCTGGTTGATCATGGCTTCAATCAGGGTGGTGATGCCGTTCTTCTGGTCTTCGACCGCCTGATGCAGCGCCGAGGTCAGCTCGTCCATGGTGCGGGCGACAACGCCCTTCAGGCCACAGGCGTTTGCGATGCCCGCATAAGACACCTGCTGGTCGAGTTCGGTGCCGACGAAGTTGTCGTTGAACCACAGGGTGGAGTTCCGCTTTTCCGCGCCCCACTGATAGTTGCGGAAGACAACCTGCGTCACTGCGGGCCATTCGTTGCGACCGATGGCGGTCAGTTCGTTCACGGCGATACCAAAGGCACCGTCGCCCGCGAAACCAACAACCGGCACATCGGGGCAGCCGATCTTGGCGCCCATGACCGCAGGCAGACCGTAGCCGCAGGGGCCGAACAGGCCGGGGGCGAGGTATTTGCGGCCCTCGTCAAAATCCGGGTAGGCGTTGCCGATGGCGCAGTTGTTGCCGATGTCCGAAGAGATGATCGCTTCGCGCGGCAGGGCGGATTGGATCGCGCGCCAGGCCATACGGGGGGACATCCAGTCGGGTTTGTCGGCACGGGCGCGCTGGTTCCAGGTTGTGCCCGGATCGTCGTCCTCGTGGTCCATCGACGCGAGCTGCTGGGCCCAGCGGGATTTCTCTTCGGCGATTTTCGCTTTGCGTGCTTCGCGGCCTTCGTCACCAGCGGTGTCCGCAAGCTGCGACAGGATCGAGGTGGCGACTTTGGCGGCGTCGCCGACGATGCCAACCGTGACCTTCTTGGTCAGGCCAATGCGGTCAGGGTTGATGTCGACCTGAATGATCTTGGCGTCTGCGGGCCAGTACTCCATGCCGTAGCCGGGCAGGGTGGAGAAGGGGTTCAGACGGGTGCCAAGGCAAAGAACAACGTCCGCCTGCTTGATCAGCTCCATACCGGCCTTGGAGCCGTTGTAGCCCAGGGGGCCTGCAAACAGCGGGTGGTTGCCGGGGAAGGCGTCATTGTGCTGGTAGCCGACGCAGACCGGCGCATCGAGGCGTTCAGCCAGCGCTTTGGACGCGGCGATGCCACCTTTGGACAGGACCACGCCTGCGCCGTTCAGGATCACCGGGTTCTTGGCGTCGGACAACAGGGCTGCGGCTTCGGCCAGGGCGGTTTCGCCACCGGAGGGACGTTCGAATTCCACGATCGCGGGCAGTTCCACGTCGATCACCTGAGTCCACATGTCACGCGGGATGTTCAGCTGGGCCGGCGCAGAGGCGCGTTTGGCCTGCATGATCACGCGGTTCAGAACCTCGCAGACGCGGGAAGGGTCGCGGACCTCTTCCTGGTAGGCAACCATGTCCTCAAACAGTTTCATCTGTTCAACTTCCTGGAAGCCACCCTGACCGATGGTCTTGTTCGCGGCCTGCGGGGTGACCAGCAGCAGCGGGGTGTGGTTCCAGTAGGCGGTTTTCACGGCGGTCACAAAGTTGGTGATGCCGGGGCCGTTCTGCGCGATCATCATCGACATTTTGCCGGTGGCACGGGTGTAGCCATCGGCCATCATGCCGGCAGAGCCTTCGTGGGCGCAGTCCCAGAAGGTGATACCTGCCTTGGGGAACAGGTCCGAGATCGGCATCATGGCAGAGCCGATAATCCCAAAGGCATGTTCAATGCCATGCATCTGCAGCGTTTTCACAAAGGCTTCTTCGGTGGTCATCCGCATTGGGCTTCTCCTAGTCGTGTGCCGCTGAGGGGGCGGCGTTATGTGTCTGTTTCCCCGAGCCACGCGTTTTCATCGGGTTCACCGATATGAAGAAACGCCGCAGCTTTTCATCAGCATTAGGGACAGGCAGGGGTGTGGGTTAGGGCCAGATCTGGCTCTGCATATAGCCAGTGTGTCGGGCGGGGCGACTGGCCTTAGTCGCCTGCGTCGCGCAAAGCTTCCGCAAGCAGTGCAATTCCCGCAGGAATCCGGCTTGCAGGGATCGAGGAATAGCCCAAGCGGTAGTAATGCAGCGGCTGATGCGGGGCAGAGAAAAAGGGCGCGCCGGGTTCAATAAACACGCCTTTGCTGCGCAAAGATCGGGCAACTGGACCCATATCGAGGTGCGCAGGCCCCTCCATCCACAGCGACGAGCCACCGCTGGCGCCATGTTTGCCGAGTCGCACCTTGGTCAGCCCGTGTTTGGCAATGGCGTCTTCCAGAACTTCGCGGCGTTCCTGCAGGACGCGCGCGGTGCGGCGAATCTGGGCGTCGTAGTGCCCAAGCGACAGGAAATAGGCGACGGTGCGCTGAATATGGCCCGGCGGGTGGCGCAGCACATTGGCCCGCAGGGCGCGCGCCTGACGAATAAACGCCTCGGACCCCACCAAATAGCCCAGCCGCAGACCCGGAAACAGCGATTTGGAGAAACTGCCGAGGTAGATCACCCGCCCATCCGCATCGATCGATTTCAGCGCCGGCGAGGGGGCCGCGCCAAAGGACATCTCGAATTCATAGTCATCTTCGACCACCACCGCGCCAATATCCCGTGCGCGCGCCAGCAGCGCCTTGCGCCGCGCCATCGGCATGGTCACAGTGGTCGGGCTCTGGTGGCTGGGGGTGGTGAAGATCACATCGGTGTCGTCGCCGATCTGGTCGGGGGGCAGGCCCGCATCATCGACGGGGATAATATCCAGCTTGCAGCGGCGATGGGCCAGCTGATCGCGCAGGGTATAGTAACAGGGGTCCTCAATCGCAGCCTTGCGGTTGCGGTTCAGCAGCAGTTCCGAGGTCAGCCACAGCGCGTTCTGCGCCCCAAGGGTGATCAGGATCTCTTCGGGGCGGGCAAGGATGCCGCGCCGGGGCAGGGTATGGCGCGAGATATATTCGAGCAGAAGCGGGTCGTCCTGATCGAAGTAATCGCCGGTCATGGCGGCAAAGTCTTTTTGCCCCAATGCCCGCAGCGCACAAAGCCGCCAGTTGGCGTGGTCAAACAGGGTCTCGTCCGCCTGCCCATAGATGAACGGATAGCGATAGCTGCGCCAGTCCTGCGGCTTGCGGGGGGTATCCCCGCCAGTAAAGCTGCGGGTCAGATGGCGCTGCCAGTCCAGCTGGTCGGCGCTGTCGCGCAGATGCTGGGGCGCGGGCGCATAGCTGGGCGGCACCGGCGCGCTGTCCGAGACAAAATACCCCGACCGGCCGCGCGCAGACAGATAGTCGTTGGCCACCAGTTCCGTATAGGCGAGCGTCACCGTAATCCGACTGACCCCAAGGTGTTTGGCCAGCTTGCGCGAGGAGGGCAGCTTGTCGCCCACCCCAAAGCGGCCCGACAGAATACCGGCGGCGATCAGCTCTTGGATCTGCGCTTGCAGGGTGCCTTGGGCTTCGGGGTTCAGGAAGAAGGTGTCAACGGAAAGGGCCATGCGGCGGAGCCTAGACTGGACTTATGTTGGGGGCAATCTGGACTGTGGCTTGATTTGGCATTTTTATCCGGATCTGCTGTGCAATCGGGCGGCTGTGGCGGCTTGCAACCCGGCCCCTTGTATTGGGGGCGTCTTGAGGGCTTGGCGCGCCGTTCAAATAACCATATAACTAGTTTTGTGGTTGTGATTCGAGAGGCGACATGAACAGTGCAGAGGCAGCGGCAGGATTTGCCGCCATGGGATCAGAGGCGCGGCTGTCGGTGCTGCGGCTGTTGATCCGCGCAGGGGACGCAGGGCTGAGTGTCGGGGATTTGCAGACCCGCAGCGGGCTTGCCGCCTCAACGCTGGCCCATCACCTCAAGGTGCTGGCAGAGGCCGGGGTTGTGACCCAGGAACGTCAAGGGCGCAGCACCCTGTGCCGCGCGAATTTCACCCCGCTGGAGGCACTGGCGGGGTTCATCCTGAGTGAATGCTGCGCCGATGCAGAGGCCAGCACACAAACGGGCCCTCAGATGGAGCAAGCCAATGGTTGAACAGACACAAAACGCGCCTGCGATCAGCCTGGCGCAGGTCCTGAAAAAATGGCTCTGGAGCCCCTGGGCGCTGGGTGCGGCGCTGCTCTTGGCGGTGGCGCTGCTGGATCCGGCGAACCTTGGATCCGTCGCAGGATTTGCCGGATCGGCGCTGGTGTCGACGGCGAAATATATCCTCTTTGCGGTGCTCTTGCTGGCCTATCTGAAGGCCACGGGGGCCGAGGTCATGGTGGCGCGCGCCTTTGAAGGGCGCGAAACGCGAATGATCGTGATGGCCGCGCTGTTTGGCGGGCTTGCGCCGTTCTGTTCCTGCGAAGTCATCCCCTTTGTGGCCGGGCTTCTGGCGCTGGGCGCGCCTTTGTCGGCGGTGATGGCCTTCTGGCTGTCCTCGCCGCTGATTGACCCGCCGACCCTGTTAATTACCGCAGCCGCGCTGGGCTGGCCCTTTGCCATTGCCAAGGCAGTGGCGGCAGTGGCGCTCGGGTTGTTTGGTGGCTTTGTCATCAAGGCGCTGATGGGGCAGGGCGTGTTTGCCCAGCCACTGAAGGCCGCGCCCAAGCAAAGCTGCTGTGGCTGTGGCGCTCCAAAAGAAGAGGAAAAGCCGCTGTGGCGGTTCTGGCAGGAGGCCCCGCGCCGCGACGTGTTCCGTCGGGAGTTCATCCAGAACGGTCTGTTCCTGCTGAAATGGCTGGCCTTTGCCTATGTGCTGGAAGCACTCTTGGTGCATTATGTGGCTGCGGAAACCATTGCCGGTCTGGTCGGTGGCGAGGGCATTGGCCCGATCGCGATTGCCGCTGTGGTCGGGATGCCTGCCTATCTGAACTCTTATGTGGCACCGCCGATGCTGGCGGGGCTGATGACCCAAGGCATGAGCGGCGGCGCGGCGCTGGCGTTCATGGTGGCGGGGGCGGTGAGCTCGGTTCCGGCGATGGCGGCGGTCTGGTCGCTGGTCAAGCCGCAGGTGTTCGCTACCTATCTGGCGCTGGGGGTGACGGGGGCGATTGCGTCGGGGGTCATCTTCCAGCTGATGTAGGCGCCTGAGGCCACTGTTGCGAGGGGGCGCCCCGCCCCCCCCCTTCGCCGGACGCCCAGCCTGCGGCCATCCGCCCACAAGGGGTCAGTTGCGTATAGAGGTGTCTAAAGGGGCGACATCCTGTGGCGAAATTTGGGGTTTCTGTCCCAAGTGAACTGCAAGGCAATGCGCGCAGCAAGCCTTTGATCTGCCCAACAGCGTTTTGGGTCAAGGTTGAGCGGAGTTCAATTGGAACAGCGAAGGTCGGCAGTGCGGATGGGGTGGATGGCGTCTGCACCAAGCGTCGCATTTTGCGGCACACTGCAGAAGTCATCTTCTGTCAGGAAAGGAGCCCCATCATGGAAGTTACGACAATAGGATTGGATCTTGGGAAGGACGTTTTCCAAGTTCACGGTGTCACAGCTGACGGCACGGTTGCCTTCAATCGTTCGATCCGGCGGCGACAATTGCTCAAGTTCTTCGAAGCGTTGCCGCGTTGTCTGGTTGGTATTGAAGCCTGCGGATCTGCGCATCATTGGGCACGTGAGCTGACTGCGATCGGTCATGATGTACGGTTGATGCCTGCCACCTACGTTAAGCCGTATGTTAAACGCGGCAAGACAGACGCCGTTGATGCTGAGGCGATTTGCGAGGCCGTCACACGACCAACGATGCGGTTTGTCGCTGTGAAGTCGAAAGAGCAGCAGGCCCTACTGACCATCCACCGGGTGCGCCAGCTTGTCGTTCGCCAGAAGACCCAGATGTTGAATGTGATCCGTGGTCTTCTGCGTGAGTTTGGTCATGTAATCGGGAACGGACCAGTCGCCGCAATGCGCTTCATCAAGACGTTCCAGACGGATAACTGCCTGGACATGCCTGACGTGGCAAAGAGCATGCTCAAGACGCTCTGCGAACAGGTTAATGCGCTCGATGACCGGGTCACGTTTTACGATAAACTGATCGAGTATCATTCTCGGATCGATGAACGCGCCAAACGCATTAGGACCGTTCCTGGCGTCGGCCCCATCACTGCTTCGGCCATTGTCGCAACCATCGGCGACGGCCAACAGTTCAAGAATGGACGCGAGTTTGCTGCTTGGCTGGGACTTACGCCGCTGAACAAGTCGAGCGGTGGTAAAGAGCGCCTGGGCCGCATAAGCAAGAAGGGAGACCGATACCTTCGACGATTACTCGTGATCGGCATGACCTCTCAAGTTCAGCGTGCCCGTGGCTATCCAGAACGTGTGCACCCTTGGATCATGCAGCTTCTTGAACGCAAACCCGTTCGCCTCGCAACGATTGCTATGGCGAACAAGGCGGCCAGGATCATTTGGGCGATCCTCACCAAAGATACCTACTACCGCCAATCGGCGGCATAGAAGGAGCCGAGAAAACACGAATTGCAAGACGAATGCCATGATGGCACGTGCGGTCATCCGAAAACCTGAAATCCCGTGCTTTGTCCTGAACTCTCAGGTTCGCGTCGCCGATTGGGAACAGGTTTGCGGAACCCATCAAGGCCAGCGGCAAATATCCACGCCGCGATCAAAGGCCGGACACAGGACTGTACTGACCAACCGAGCAATCAACGCATTTTTCTCTTGCAAAGCAGACGCCATCCACACAGGACAAAGCACCATTTCGCTGCATATGTACCAATGGCGGCTTCCAATGTGTTGTCAGTTGAAACAACTCCCAATCTGTAAACCACAGGAAATAGGATTACCCGCCGATAAACACGTCTCCAGACCCATTGGAGATGGAACCGCCACAGTCGATGGCATCGCCGACGCGGCCAGCGGGTTGACCATTGATGAACACGCTGCTGGATCCTGCGGCCAAAGCCCGACCATGCGGCGGGTGTTTGGGCTTTGAATGCGCCGCAAAGGCATCGCCCTTGCGCAGAGCCTCAACGCCATTGGTAAAGACATCGCCACTCCCGGATGTTGCCGGGGTTGGTGGAAAGCCATCGTGACCTGATCCTGTATCGCCATTGCGTCCTGCTGCCGGCATTATACGCGCTCCAATGTATCAAATTCAGTATCTTTAAATGCGGTCGACCAGGCTGTGAGGAGCTCTTGGTCCGGCTGCGGCACTTGGCGCATCTTTGCGTGCAAAAAGGCGGCGATCTCAGGCGGCGCTTTGACCATTATTTCGCGTGGCATGTCAAACACCAGCGGCTCCTTGAGAGCTGCGAGCATGGCGCAAATTGCAATGTGCGAATTGCTGCCTGCTTCGACAATCTCGCTCAAACTATTGGCTTTGGTCAGAAGCGCGGGGTTGAGTAACCGCGCGGGCCGTTCGAATTCTGGTAGCGGTTTGAGAGGAAACCCAGACGTCTCCCAGCCCTCCCACACGTGGGAAATTTCTGCGTCTTTGCACCAAGAACAAGCGATCGCGCTATAAGCAGTCCACCCTGTTGCGGCGCTGAGAGCGCACCAGTTTTCGATTGGCACAGCTTCAAGTCCAGATAGCAACTCTCTCGAGCTGCGGTCCAAATGTCTACGCTCATATTCCAAGTCATCCGACTTCCAAAGATCGCCCCAGCCACGTGCCAATCTGTGCAATTTAGCCCAGATCTCAGGCAATGTTGTATCGTTGACCATGTTCGCGCCCTGCATTGGGCTATAATTTGTATGTGCCATCAATGATTCCAATCAGGCAAATCTTCAGGGCCCGCGTCTGTAAACAAGTCATCCAGGCTGTTCCACTTTTGACCGCTCGGGCGTTCGCCACCGAAAGGATTGACACGGGGCAACGGAAGTGAGTCATCGGTATCAAAGCCGAGTATGTTTTTCTCTGACGGGTCGCGTTTTGTATGCAGGCGGTTCCATTGGGTTATGCTGTAATCTGTTCGATAGGTGTCACGGAAAAAACCCTCTTCCTCGATCAAGAGGTCGCGGGCCTCGGGCATGAAATCCACACAACGCGTTGCACGGATCGGTCCGACAAAGTTTCCGTCTGCATTGATTTTCACAGTGATTAGGGTGCCGCCCAGAAGATGCTGTGCGTTATAGGCAAGCTGCCCCGCCGCATACCCCATCCGATGATGCGTATTCAGCATGATGGGCGTGTCGTTGCTGTCGATTATGAAAACTTCGGAATTCGGGAAGCCGTCTCCGCGCAACGTCGAAGTAATCTGCATTTCCAACACATCAGGGTCGCGATCGATTGCAAAGACAATGGTGCCGCTCAAGTCCAGATAGGGCACCACGAGGTTGTTGAAGGCCCGATTGGGCGTAAAAGCGTGGTTGATTCCACGAAAGTTCCATTGGAAATTACCCGTCTGCATGCCATTTGGGGCGAAGGGGCTGGAAACAAAACTAGCATGTCCTTCAGGCTTGGTTTCAGCTTCAATGTACTCTTCTCTAGTGCCCCCCAAAAACCAAGGCGCAGTACTGGGATCGGAGTTAACATCAAATTCAGTCCATGTAGAGGTCATAAAGTCGACTTGACCAAACGCATATATACGTGATGTCGAACTTAGACTCGCTGAGAATCCACGATTGTCGCCGTGAAAACCTAAGCCACCCAATCCGAATTTTTTATCAGGATGAAACGCTCGCGCGTGGATCACGTAGGCGCTCATTATTCAATCCATTTGAAAGAGGTGCCTGTTAACAGGAAATACAAATTTGACCTAGAAACGCTTTCTACGTCGTTTTCACATCCCCCTGTCGTATCAATTTCAAACTCATTGTAATCGATAAAGCCGTCGGTACGTGTTGAGGTCCGAAGATGCCCATTTTCAAGCATTTCTCTGGTGCCAGATACTGCGGTGATGCCAGTCCCCGTTCGCTTGAAAACCGGATTTCTGCCCAACTTCCCCTCTTGCCCAGAATAAATGAACTGCAGTCCGGCCCGCTCATAGGGTTCGGGCAGATTTATCACCACTGCATTGGGATGTGTTGGATAGATATTGTAGCTCAGAAATTCTGGCGGTTCATCAACAGGCGGCGTGTTTTCGCCCCAGAACACCACGAACTCGCCACAGTAGCCATCCGGAAGAAAAACATGCACTTCGGGTTTGTCCGGTTTGGACGCGCGAGCCCCGTTAATGAATTGCGTACCAAGGCTGATGATCAACGCCAGGGACAGCAAGGCGAGAAAAATATTCTTGAGCATTAGTTCAAATCAATCCGTGATCCATTGAGAGTGATATGGCTACCTTTGATGTTAATCGTTCCATCGCTTTGCGCTTGTATGAGAGTGTCGCCGCAACGAAATTCGATCTCTTCGCCGACAGTGACCTTCAGCTTCTTTCCGACCTCTACACGTTGCTTCGAGGCTGGTCGAAAATCCGCGTTTGTCACCATGGAAGCCAAGACCGCCCATGCCAAATTTCTCGTCCGGGTGAAACGCACGTGCGTGAAGCGAATAGACCGTCATTCCTCGATCCACTGGAAGGTTGAACCCGTCAATTCAAAGTATAGGTCTGGCGTGGGTTCTATCACCGGTTTTGCCGGGCTTTCACATACGATCGTTGTGCCGACAGAATACTCGTCAAATTGGATCCCACCGACCGTAGACGAACTCGTCGTGATTGTACCATCGGCCAGTACTTTTCTGGTCCCGAAGGTCGCCATAGATCCAGTGGAGGTGCGCTTGAAAACCGGATTTCTGCCCAACTTCCCCTCTTGCCCAGAATAAATGAACTGCAGTCCGGCCCGCTCATAGGGTTCGGGCAGATTTATCACCACTGCATTGGGATGTGTTGGATAGATATTGTAGCTCAGAAATTCCGGCGGTTCATCAACAGGCGGCGTGTTTTCGCCCCAGAAGACCACGAACTCGCCACAGTAGCCATCCGGAAGAAAAACATGCACTTCGGGTTTGTCCGGTTTGGACGCGCGAGCCCCGTCAATGAATTGCGTAGCAAGGCTGGTGATCAATGCCAGGGACAGCACAGCGAGAAAAATATTCTTGAGCATTAGTTCAAATCAATCCGTGACCCATTGATAATGATATGGCTACCTTTGATGTTAATCGTTCCATCGCTTTGCGCTTGTATGAGAGCGTCGCCGCAACGAAATTCGATCTCCTCGCCGACAGTGACCTTCAGCTTCTTTCCGACCTCTACACGTTGCGTCTTACCCACCGAAGTACGGCTGTTGCGGCGGGTTTGATCCATGCGATCTCTGGCAACGGTATCTGTGCGATCATTGCCTGCTGAAATACTGACATCAGCTCCGGCATCCAAAATCGCGTTTTTGCGGGCAGACAAGTATATGGTTCCAACAGCATTCATTATGAGATTGCCGACACCTTGCATCGCGCTTTTGCCGCGACCAATCAAGTAACCGATCTTGCGCACGCCTTCCCAATGTTTAGCAACCTCACCAGTTGCAAAAGTTTCTCGATTGGAACCGCTGACAGAGAGCGTGAAATCGCCCCCAACATGCTGCGTAGCCTGCCCCGCCACTTCGACCATACTATTGTGACCTATCGAAGTGAAATGGTTTGCATCAATACGCATGGTGGAGTTGTTTTGAATTTTCTGTGTCAGGTCCTTTTGCGCCCGCAGCATTATTTCTTCTTCGCCCGTTTGATCTTCGAACCGTAGTTCATTAAAACCGGGGCCTTTGTGGCTTTGCGAGCGGAAAGCGGATGCTGTCTTTCGAGCTGGCAGCTCATACGGCGGGGTGTTGTGGCCGTTGTAGACACAGCCCGTCACGATCGGTTTGTCGGGATCGCCGCGCAGGTGCTCGACGATGACTTCCATGCCGATGCGGGGGATGACCATGCCGCCCCAGCCTTTGGACGCCCAGTTCTGGCTGACCCGCACCCGCATCGAATGCGCGCCGTCGAGGTCCCAGTGGTAGCGCACCAGAATGCGGCCGTGTTCGTCGCAGTCGATCTCGCCGTCGCCCACAACCACCGCCGTCTCGGGGCCCTGCACCCGCGGGGCGGGTGTGCGCCGTTCCGGCCGGTAAGGCGCGCTGTCGGGCATCAGGACATAAGCGCCCTCATAGGGGGTCTCATCGCCGCCTGCGTCGCCTGAGCCATAGCCCTGCGCGCGAAATTGATGTTCGGCCCGCAGGCAGACAAAGCCTTGCCCCGTAGCGCCCGACACCGGATCTCCCGCAAGGGTCACCCGCCAGCCCGCGCCCAGCGAGACCACATCGCCGACCGCCTCGTGACGCGGGGCCTGGCCGCGTTCTTCGTCCAGGCGGCGGGTCACCACATGGCGGCCCTCGTCCTGGGTCAGATAGTCGCCGGGCCAGTCGTAGCTTTCCACATCGCCCTGCGGATGCGCGGCCTCGCCCATCTGGTCAGCCTCTTGGGTCGCATGGGGAATTTTGAAGTTATACTCGGTCAGCCGCACCGCGCCGGTGGTGATCCGGGCGGCGGTTGACCATTTGCGGAAATGTTCGTCCTCGTGGCGGTGAAACCCCTCGACCCCATAAAGGGGGCGCGTGCCGCCGGGCACTTCGGGCAGCTGAAACGTCGCATCGCTCAGCACCAGCGTGTGCGAGCCAGGGGCGTGTTTCCACGACCAGCTGATGCCATGGCGCTCCAGCTGGCGGCGGATAAAATCGGCGTCGCTTTCGCCATATTGGACGGTGTATTCCAGCACCGGATAGGCGCTCGAGGTCACGATCTCCAGATGCGGATTGCCCATGGCGCCATAAGTACTCAGCACCTCTTCGACGATTTCGATCACCGATTTATTGTGAAAGATCCGCATGTTACGCCGCAGCGAGGCGAGATGCAGCCAGGGCCGCAGCACCAGATCATAGCGAAACCCGTTCTCAAACGCGCCCCGGCTTCTGGCCTCGCAGACAATCCCGTCAAAGGCACGACGGCCCTGGGCGTGGTCGATTTCCACGGTGGCATGGGTGCCCAGAAGCGCGCTGAGATCCAGCTGATTGTTGAAAGAAAGCGCCTCAACACGCCATTCAAACGACCCCGAGATCTCCTCGCTGCCATCCATGCGCAACAGCACCAACTGGTCCCCGCCAAGCGCCGTCACCAGCCGACCCTGACGGTCCTGCTGCGAAAAATGCCTATTCAAAATAAAAATCCAACAAACAGTTAATGCAAGAGAGGTAGCAAGCCGAACGCCCGCACGCAAGACGTGTGTTAAGCGGTGTTGCAGCAAAGCAGCCCTAAGAACACAACGAAGCATTCAGTAAAGTGGGCTCAGACCGGACCAATGCCAGCGCGGCAACGACTGACATCGCGCGTCTCTGACACCGGTCATTCCTTCAGACTGTAGAGTCGTCCCGTCAGCGCGGTGCTGATGCTTGGGTGCGGAGGGCGGATCGGAGGGCATATTATGCCACGAGTTCAACTTCCCGCAGTCACCCCCAAGCGCAAGGCTTGGAACAAAGGACGCATCATTGGTCAGAAGAGGCCGCTGTTACCAAAACAGGTCTGGGCGATCCGGGCCAGGCTCGAACTTGCGGGCTACCTACGCGATCTGGCTTTGTTCAACATCGCCATCGACAGCAAGCTGCGTGGCTGTGATCTGGTTAAACTGGCAGTTCCTGATCTCGTCAAAGGTGACCGCGTCCGTGAACGTGTGTCGGTCATCCAGAGTATGACCAAGCGACCGGTTCAATTTGAACTGACAGAAAACACGCGCGAAACCGTGCTGGCTTGGGTCAAATCACCGGAGATGTTTGCGTGTCGGTTTATGTTTCCCAGCCGTTTCCATGATCGGCCTTACATCTCAACCCGCCAGTATCGACGGCTCGTTCGTGATTGGGTTACGGCGATCGGACTGGAGCCCAGCGGATATGGCACCCATTCGCTCCGCCGAACAAAGGCAGCGGAGATCTACCGAAAAACCGGCAATCTCCGTGCCGTTCAACTGCTGCTTGGCCACACCAAGGTCGACAGTACTGTTCGGTATCTTGACGTCGAACTCGAAGATGCCCTGAGCATCTCTGAGCGTATCGATATCTGAACCATCTTGGCGAACGGTCCTGCCGTTCGCCTTTCCGAAGCGGGTGTTTGTCCCTTTTGCGGCGTTGGTCGGTGCTGAGCCCAGACTCACCGATGCTGCAACACAGGTGAATGTCTGGTTCCAACAAAACTCGCCCTTACCTGGAGTTACTCAAGCACGTCCGCCTGATTCTTACACTTACTAGATAAGTAGTAGGACCGATGTTTTATTACGAGAAATCGGACACAGATGCGAGCTCATGGAAATGAGCGGGCCATTAGGCATTGAAATTAAGGGGGAAAATAACCCGAGTAGATCGTCAGATTATTTTGAAAGGAAAAATCGCCTCTCGTTCAGACTTAGGAGACAGATCATAAACAGTGGAGAACTTTCATGAATAAACGACTTTATAGCCTGATCCTTTCAGTCAGCGTTGCCTTGGGAGGGGCGGCCTCGGCGCAGTCGAAAGAAACACTGGAAACAGGGATCGATAGCGCGTTTTACATGAGCGACGCCGCATATTATCCTGCGGAGGGGAAAAGGGCCGTGGTTTTTGTGCCCGGTTTCATCTTCAACAAAGAAAGCTGGAAAAACCTTGCTACAAGATTGCAACAGGACGGCATTGCCTCAGTTGCGATCAGCGCCAAGTCCGAAGCCCCCATACGTCGCGCGATTCAAGAACTTACGCGTCGCGGGCACGGTGAGGTTGTTCTGATCGGCGGAAGCAGCGGCGCAGCCGCCATTCTAAATACCATGGAACAGGTCGTCGCGACGGACCACGTTTCGGGCGTTGTGCTGATGTCACCTGTTCGTGGCAATCCGATGGATGATCAACCCGTCAATAAATTATTCATTGTTTCTGAGGGGGAAAAGTCATTTGAAAAAGTGCAGGCGCTGCACGAGGGATCCATGGAGCCCAAATCTCTGATGACTATTCCAGGCAAGGCCCACGCACAGTTTCTGTTCTATGGACCTGACAAGGCTGACGTTGAAGCCGCAATTGTTGAGTTTGTAAAGGCGCAGTAATCTGTTGGGATGAAGAGAGGTTGGATCTATGTGTTGGCTTGTGCCGTCATCGTTGGCATGTCCACGGTGGCGGCCGGCTACTTCGGGCTTTCACGTGAACGGGCCGACCTCATCAAAGAGGCAGCGCGTTTGGAAAGTCAGCTTTCTGATGTGCTGTCTCAGAACCTGCGCGTGGCGTCGTTACTGTCGGGGCATCGTGAGGTTCATGCGGCACTTGCTGCGCATGACGGCGGGTCATCCGATCCGGATGCGCTAGGTCGATTGACGATCGAGACGGCCCGCGCGGCGATCCTTGTCGCGGATCGAAACGGGCAAGTCATTGCGGCTGGCCTGCGTGATCCAGAAGATGCGCAATTTATGACGGCTTTGCCGGAAACTTTGCGTCAGACGCTTAGGGGCTCGGCTTTGTCGCGACGGTTTATCACAGCCGACCCCATAGGCTGGGTATTTGAGGTCGGAAAACCCGTCTTTGGTCCGGGGCGAGAAAGGCTGGGATTCGTCTTGTCCTATCAATCTATCGACGACTTGGCACAGACCTGGCGCGCGCTGCCCGACAACCTTATCGTTGCGACTACTGATGGGAAAACACTCTTTGCGCACCGTCACTTTGCCAAGCCAGACTGGGGGCTGTTGCGCGAAACTGTCACCTCGCAGGTGCATGCAACACGTCTTTCTTTGCAACGAAATCCGCGTGTGCTGCTTGGGTATTCCGGGGTTGGTTTTCTGCTCGGCCTGGCAATATATCTGTCAGTCTTTTTTGCCCTTCTGAGCGCGACGCGGCGGCGGGCATTGGCCCAGGCACGGATTGATGCATTGGCTGAAGACGCGGCCATGTTAGAGGCCAGAGTCAAAGAACGCACCCAAGACCTGCGCGATGAGATCCAGCAGCATAAGCACACCGAACAAGCCCTCAAAGAAAGCCAGTCTCAGCTGATTCAAACCGCGAAACTCAAGGTGTTGAATGATATGGCGACGGGGCTCAGCCACGAATTATCGCAGCCTCTCTTTGCCTTGGAGGCGAGCCTGGATACGTTGGGATATCAGTTAGGCACATTGCCAACAGAGGCCAGCACCTTATTGGAGAAATCCCGCGCGGTTTGTCGGCGCATGGGGCAGATACTGAATAATCTCAAGAGCTTTGCCCGAAAGGATGACGCGCCGCCGGTCCTGACAGACCTGTCAAAACCGGTCGCAGCGGCAATTGATATTCTTGACTATGAGGCCAGGCGCAGCCAAATCATTGTTAAGCATCAGCTTCCGGACGATCTGCCAATAGGGGTCGCCACATCGCCGCGTTTGCAGCAAATTATTGTGAACTTGCTGGCAAACAGCTTTGACGCGGTTGCCAAGGATGGCACCGGCGCTGTCGTCATCGAATACCTCACGGGCCCTCAAATTCGGATCAGCGATAATGGTCCCGGCTTCTCCAACATCAATACCGCTCTCACCCCCTTTGTGACCACAAAAGCGGATCGGAACGGGCTTGGCCTGGGGCTTTCAATTTCGGCGGAGATTATGCAAAGTTTTGGCGGCGCGCTTGATCTTGCTTCACCCCCTGAAGGTGGTGCCTCTGTTACCCTGACCTTTGACCCCGGTGGGGAGGCGCGACAATGAAAAACGTGCTCTTGGTCGATGATGACAGGGATGTGCTCGAAGCGCTGGAATCGCGGCTTATGATCGCCGGATACAATGTGATCGCCTGTGCGTCTTATATCCATGCCAAAGACCATCTTGTACCTGGGTTTGAGGGATGTGTCGTCACCGATATCCGAATGCCGGGGAAAACCGGGCTTGATCTGATCGCGAGAGCCAACGCGGTGGACCCGGAATTGCCTGTTATTGTGCTGACAGGCTTTGCCGAGACCGAGACCGTGGTGAGGGCCATGCGCGAAGGAGCGGTAACGGTATTGGAAAAACCATGCCCGATGGAGATGTTGATCGAGACCATCGCCGAAGCCTTGGCCCGACGGGGCGCAGTTCTGAAGTTACGCAAATCCCGGGTCAAACGCGCCGTCGCGGGAAGACCGCCCAAAGACAGGGCGCTTTCACCACAACTCGCCGAATACGAGGCAGAATTGGTCCGGCGTGCGCTGAAACGCAATGATGGTAACAAAGCCAAAACCGCACAGGAACTTGGCATTTCAAGAAGTCAGCTTTATGCAAAGATCAAGATCTTGGGACTATAGCGACCGTAGGATGGATTTGAAGATTAGACTGAATATTCCAGTTTCCAACGGAAACGTCGGTCTGAATTTCAGGCGCGTTTCATCAAAGCTGCGATCTTTCTCCTGCCTGTCAGTGCCACGTTTGTGGCAGTTCGACAAATGAAAACCAGACATTGCCCTTTGAACAACTAAAGGCGGCAAAGCGGACAAACCGCCATTTCGCTGCGGATACGCCAAGGTCTGTTTTCGATAGGACAGTGGGAAAAAGCCGACCATCGTTAGGGGGCAATCGTGCCAAATCACATTTCAATAATGGACGAGCAAGGCGCCGTCGAAGAGCTTCATTGGTACACCTAAGTGAGTGTTGAGCGGCATTCGGTCGTTGGCTGAGGCCATGCCTTTAACATCACTTCGCCTAACTGGTGAGGCCAAAGCCTCCGCATCAAATGACGCGGCAGCGGACCAGCTTGAACTTCCGGGCGAGGCCGGCTTCTTTTAACCCTTGTGCCAAGCGGTCGCTCAGAAATGTGCCTTTGTGCAAAAAACGCTCGCGCCAGACATCAGGTCCGACAAGGCAATCGCGCGACAAGGCAATTGTGTCGTCTTTGGGAAAGATCGGCGGATAGTAGACATGCTCACCTGGCTTTTCGTATCCAAAGTTCGACTTCTTCAACTCCTGGCTTTGCTCAGGCATCAGATGACTGGCCACGTTTCCGAAATTCCAGAAATAGAACTGCCCGGAAGAGGTCATGTTGCCGTCAGCGTCATACACATCCAAAGGATACACATTCCCTGCCCCCAGATCGTACCCTTTCAGCAATGTCGCCAGTTTCGGCCCGATCACCAAAAACCGGTTGCGGATCAGGTTCAGCTCTGACAAAGCGCCGCCTCGCTTCGTTCTTTGACGAATCCCCTTGGGGATAGCGACGGGCGGCACCGGATCTCCTTGCCAGTTGAAGCCTGCGGCAATGTCTTCGTCAGATGACAAACCCTCGGCATCCGCCGAAGCATAGTCTCGAATGGCGTCCAGCCCGTCGAGATCAGAAAACCAAACCTGTGTCATTGCAACATTTTCCCAATGGGCGTCACTGTTGCGCCCAGCTGGACCAATCTATAGGAAATCAGCGTTGTTTCAGCAAAGTCCAATGTGTTTGAACGCACCGGTTTATTCAACGGGTGTGTCGCGGAAACATTTCCCTCCAATCTACACAATTCTCGCATTTCACAAAAGCCGCCCTTGAACCATTTCGCAGCATCATACACTTCGGGCTCTTTGCCGCCATTAGATTGAGCGCAGCATGTCGAAGCAACAGATCACGTTCCCGGGAAAGGATCGGCCCTAAGCTGCCTTCCGACTACGGTAGCTGTCGCTGCGGTGCGGCCCGTCAAAGGAGACATTCATAAGAACAATGACTTCCGCGTAGGGGTTAGGTCGGCCCCAACGGTTGAATTGACGCCATCCAGCGACCACATGTTGTGGGTGCTCGTTGGTGCTGGACGATCTAGGGGAAGGCTGATGATTGAATACGCTCAGTACTTGTTGCTGACAAATCCGCTGGAGTTCTACACAGCCATCGTCGCGACGCTTGGTGTCGCATTCTGGATGCTCGATCGGAGATCAATGAAGGCGGCACTCAAAGCAACTAAAGGGGCCGAGATCAACGCATTGCGATTGGAAAGGCAAAAGACTGAAGCAAGCGTTGAACAGAGCTTCGCCACGTTCCAACTAAGGTGCCAAGCCTCTCGAGACGCCTGGCGCGACCACGAATGGCGAAATGGGCCAACACTTCGTTCACCTTTACACTCCTCCGAAGGGCAAAAAGAGATACAGCAGCTTGAGCTGGCCGCGAGGGCATATCTGGAGCAGTTCAAAGCATCGGCACCAGACCCCGGTAGCTGCGATATCGAGAAACTGGCAGCTTACTTCTCGGAAGCCAATCGCACATCGTTGGAGTTCGCTAGGCTTGCTTCACAACTGCCTGAACCTAAAAACCGTTTTCACTGACCCGCTAGGAACCGATAACCAAGTACTATTGAGTATGCTGCGTGCGTAGCCTAAAGGTCGACCTTTGCGGAAAACGAAAATGCGTATGTGTCAACTCCCTGCGAGGGTATTGTGTCTAAAGACGATGATGATCTGTTAAAACTGATCTCTGATTTTATAAAGGGAAAAGCAGGCCCGCCTGATGCAACAATGGCGAGCTTAAATCTTGGCGAGAATGTCAATCTGGAGGATTTCGCACCTTTTCCCCTCAGCAAAACATTTGGGGATTTCTCAAAAGAATACAAAACAGTCTGTAGGGCACTGAAAAAATACGGTCGTGTGAATTGTTTGCGCATTATTGGCGCTATGATGACTATCCCTGAATTGCAGGCTAACCACTATCGTTTGGAAGTCCTGATCCACTTAGTGTTCCTTCATGCAGAAGGAAAATCTCGGCCTACGCCAGCGAATGTAACAGCTTGGTTTAACGCACTCGACAAGGGGACATGCGGAAGGCAAGAAGACGCGACCGAAGATGTATTTGTTGCCCCTGTCACATTTGAAGGGCGGCAATATAGACTTTTTGAGGGAAGTGCTGAAGGCAATCGCTTCCACACTCAAATGTTCTTGACGATCCTACAGGACATGCCGAATGGTGGACCTTACACCATGATGAAAAATGGTGTTCGCTCGATCCTCTTACTATCCGAGCTGATTGCAGAGCGATTTGGTGTCCCGCCTTACTATGTAGGGGCCACAACACCAAAATCGGGGATCGGCAAACCCTCACCAGAGACGTGGCGAGAGTTACGCCAAAGGGTCGTCTTCTCGCTGAGTGAGCTTGAAGACCATACGATTGATCTGTCAACGCTTGAGCCCTTCTTTATTCAGAAAGATCACTCGAAAGGTCTCCAAGACCATAAGCCTGGTCATAGCCCTTTGGATTGGCATCCTCTCATCCTGCATAAGGCTGAACTGGTCGTCTTCCATCCGACGATGATCGGCACGGCGATCCGTCATATGATGATAACGCTATGTCAAAGGATGGAGATGGAAAGAGAGCTGCACGAAGCGCTTGCCAATGTGTACGTGCAACTTTTTGCCAATAAAGGCTTACTCAAGAAAAATCCGCCGCCACTTCAGATGCAGTATTGTGGCCCGTTCCATGCCGCACAACTCGTGCAGGAGCTGGATAAAGGGCGATACCTACACCTCTTGTTCTTTGTTGATGGCTTTGAGGGCTTCGCAGAAGAAACATTTATCGGCACGAACTCAGTAGACCCGATTTCGGATTATGTGGGGAAATCAATCGAAGAAGCGCATAAGAAATGCGTTGAGGCGTCGGACTTCCGCGAGGGCCTGACACTTGTTATTCCATGCGGCTGGGGTCGATATGTCGGATTTAGACCACCTGAACTCCCTCAAAGTTGGCGCGTTGAATTGATGCCCCCTCATGATGCGCTTGCTTTTCATGACATGCCTAAATTCAAGACCACTGACTTATTCAAGATATTGGATGCTCAAGACGCCGTGTCAGAACAGAATATCGTCCTGATCAATGCAAACGGCATTTTAAATTTGTGGGCTTGGATGATGAATAACGATGGACACATCGTCCAACATGAGAAGTTGGAGCATGATTTTGTTACTGCGGACCATCCCGGCATGATGCATATTCCAACAAATAGTTTGTTGGATGCTCGCATTGAATCCTATCTCGCGTCTGACATTCGGACCTTGGAGCGTCCAGATGGTACATTTGCAGAAGCACAACGCGCACATGCAACGCCAAGATACGGTACGCGATCTCTATCGCCATTTTACGTTGATGTTACTGGCTACCGCGACGGTGAATATCGAAATGTCTATCTTGGTGAAAAGGGGCAATACTGGATAAGCGTGAGCAGCAAGGATGGCTTGGACCGACATAGCGCTTATCAGCTTCTTTCTCTGACTATGCACTGGGCCGAGAAAGTTTTTCGCATGATTGATGCACAAGATGAGACCCCGCAGGGTGTTCAGATGTCTCACCATGTTGCCTTTGGTGACGATGAGATCGCGATTGATGGGACTGCACCAAGACCAACCGATGAAGAAATTTCTTCCCTGATCGAGCGACGCTCTGGCACTCAGTCCGAGCGTGTGGACGTTGTCATCAATGTCAAGGAGGGCTTCATGTCGGCAGGTCGTCGTGCGGACAATTTCGGAGAGCGACAACTTGTTGGGGCGCTGATCAGCGCATGTGCTGAGGCGCAAGGGCGCGAGCTAGACCGAGATGAACTTGAAACGCTGATTTGGTCGGTAGTGAAGTCAGAGAAAGCGCGGCACTTGCACGCGTTCTCTGAGCCAGATTTGCGCGACTATGTTCGTGATCATTTGCCGTCACCTTTGGTCGTTGAACAGCTAGACGATGCCTTCACACGGATCGGACTAGGATGGTCGTGTCGCGACCGCTCGGACGGTCACAAAATTGAAGGCAAAGGCCCGTGTGCCGCTTATCTCACTCAGTTGCTCGATGTGCTTGCTGCGCGGTTCAAGGAACAGGTGGCAACCTTTGATCGCGAAGCTTTACTTGAGCGCGCGTTGCTCAATCACGAGTCTTGTTCGCACGAAAGTGACGTATGGAAGCGCACCTTTGGTGCGGTTGAGGCACTGAGCGATACGGACGATTTTGCAGTTCAAGATGCCTCCGAAGAAATCGGACGCCTATTTGCTGGAAGCATGGCATCGAGGATCATTGCTGAGGCTGCCATATGCGAAGCGCCATTAGACAAAGGCTTCGAACCTAGCGATATGGACATCAATAGACTCCTTGCTGATGCCTCACAGATGCATCACCTGGGCGGGTACCGCGCAGCTATGCTTGCGGGCATTATGCCTCCAGAGATCGTGATCTCACCTGCTGGTGAAGTCATGATGGATCACGGGTTCAGTGACGCTGTGATAAGACCGTTTGGTCAGCATTTTACCGCACACTCCCTCGCAGGAGAGAAGAAAAAATACGCCTCTCGCTACGAGTCCAGGGAAGCAAACCAAACACCGCCCGATCTTTCCGAGAAAGAACAGAAAGATAAGGATGCCTTTGAGATTGCTTGGCTTGATGAGTTCGGCTTCAGCGCCGAAGATTTTCTCAGATTTATCGGCGGCTTTTGGATGATCTTGCAGGCCGATGGCAAGCCGATCATCAAAGAGCCACGCTCAGCTCTTGTTGAACGGATCGGGAAGGAGATCGAACTTGACTATGAAATAGTCGGTAAGTGTCTCAATAGCTTTACGCTTCAACCGCGCCCATCATGGACTGACTTGCCAGATGGTTATCCTGACCACGCGTGGCATCCGTGGCGATTTCAAAGACAACTGTCATTGGTGACGAAACCCATTGTTCAGGTGAATGATGAAGAAGACCCAACGCTGATGATCGCTCCCGCTATGTGCGTTCTGCACTTGGAACGGTTCTATGCGAATACGCTTGAAGGCGTATTCTCGCATGACATGTTCAGAACGAACGGGAAACTTTTTAAGTTGATGGACGCGATCAATAGCGAGGTCGGCGAAGAGTTCAATAGCATTGTAGCGAAGAAGTTTATTGAGATCGGCTGGGAAGCCAAGTCAAATCAATCGGATGGTCAGATTTTCGACAGGCAGAAATCGCCGACGTTTGGTGATGTGGATGTGCTGGCATGGAACAAAGCTGGCAAGCGTCTTCTCATCATCGAATGCAAAGATTTGTCGTTTGACAAAACAATCGGCGAAGTCGCAAATCGGTTATCGAAGTACCAAGGCATCATTAAGCGCAACGGTAAGCCAGACGACCTCAAGAAGCACTTGAACAGATGTGAGGAGATTGAGGCGAACCTCGATAAGGTGGGCAACTACGTTGGCATGGAGATTGCAACAGTGGAGCGTGTCTTATTGCTCAGCCAGCCCACTCCTTTGATTTTTGCGGAATTGGCTGACAAGCACTCCGTGGAAGTCGTCACATTTACGGATATTGAAACGCGCTTCGAAGATCCTTCAAAGGGTGAGTGATCCGACATAATGTCCTGAATAGGGTCCGCCGGTTAATCGTTTGCCGCTCAATGTCTGCTCAAAACGTTTAAGTCCTAGCCGTTGTCATCTGCAGCGAATGACGGCTTTCCGCCCTTCGTGTTGAAAATTGAGGATACTCAAGATATCGGTAGGCCTTGTTAAGCCTCCGGAAAATGTTGAGGGGAAGATATCGTGCCCTCTTTGTGTCTTACGCTTGCCCCCAACGCGCGGGAGACTTTGCCGTCTTTTGTATCTCGGTTGGCAGCGGCGAATGGGCTGGATGCTGCCTCATTTTCGAAAGACATGGGCTTTTCATTCAAACGCATTTTGAACTTTGAAGAGACCGCGCTTCGGGCGTTGGCGGAGGTCGCGGGCCTCTGCGGTGAACAGATGGACGAACTTGTCTCTTGGACTGGGCGTCCGACAGGTGACATCCGCATTCAGTATCGTGGCGAGCTTGTCCCTTCGCGTGCTCTGCGCAGCCCTGTGGTCATGGGATGTCCGTTGTGCTTGCGGGCTGATATCGACACCCAGCCTGCAGCGCCCTTGCAGGCCATGTCATATCGCGGGGATTGGCAGCTCGCCTACACCAAGGTCTGCGCGGCGCATGGCCATCCGCTAGTCCCACTTTGGGACGAGGATACGCCGTCAAAGCGGTGGGATTTCCAGGCGCGGTTCTCGGATTTGCTGGGCGCGCCCATTCTGGCACAATCCAAACCATCCAGCTCCCAGGTTTCAGAATACGACCGCTGGCTGCATCAGCGCATGCTGACGGGGAAAGACGAGACATGGTTGCAAGCGCATACCATTTTTGCAGCCTCCCGCCTCTGCCTGCACATCGGGCAACAAATCATACGCCACGACATTGCAGGGCGTTTCAGGACAGCGGGACAAGAGCGGCCCGAGGTGGTTGGCTTTGATGCGCTGAGCGACGAACCATCGCGCCTGCCAGCTGTTCTAAACGCCCTGGCAGCAGCAGCATCGGGTCCAGGAGATGGGCCGAAGAAGGCCTTTGGTGCGCTTCATCCAATGCTGAACCGCGATTACGCAGATGCGGAAGAGTTTGCGGAATTCCGCAACGTTTTATGCGTCTGCATTCTAGACAACTGGCCCCATGCCCCGGGGGACGTCGTCCTTGGGCATGTTGTCAAGGAACGCAGGATCCATTCGGTCGCCAGCGCCGCAAAAGAAATTGGCGTTTGGGAGGAGCTTTTGGACCGGGTGTTGACCGAGAACGGGGCCTTCACCGACGGTGACCAGCGCCCCCCAACGCGCAAGACGTTTGATGCCATCCGTTTCAACGATCTACTTCAGGACATCCCGCGATGGGTCGGGCCGAAAGTCATTTACAAAATACTCGGCGCGACCAAGGACCAATTCCAAAGGCTGGTGGAACAGGGCTTGCTGACACCAGCGGTCAGTGACCCCAAGGTCCAGGCACGGTGGCAACCAAACCAAGCCCAAGATCTTCTGAGTACTCTGGTCAACGCATCGAAAGATATTCCGCAGGACGCAGCAGGTTGGATTCCTCTGCACAATGCAGGTGGGCTAGTTAAGGGCGGTCTAAGTCGTTTGATCGACGAGATTGTGTTGGGAACGCTCCCCATTGGATATCTGCCAGACCGGCGGGGGTATCGTTCACTGATGGTACCGAAGTCAAAGGTGATTGAGTTCAGCGCTGAAAGGCCTAAAACCGTGTCCTTTCACTGTCCCACTGCAGTTGCTTTTGCCCGCAGCATCGGGTTGCGCCAAAAAGGGATCTTTGTCGCCTTTATTCAGGACGGACATACCCCCGCCACTCAGGTCGAGCACCCCAATGCGAACCAGCTTACCTATATTATGACGGATGAGGACATTGATGCGTTCAAGGCGCGCTTTACGACGATCACAATTCTGTCTGGGGAAACAGGTCTGCACCGAAACACAGTTCGGCACGCTCTAAAGATCGCTGGTGTTCACCCCTTCACACAGAACAGCCGGGACTATGGTGGCATCTACTTGCGTGAAGATGCTGTTAACGCGGTTTCTAAAATAGGCCTGAAAGCAAAAGGTTAGAGCGAGGCGCTCACCGTCCGTTGCCATTTTCTTTTCTGGGAGCAGCCAATCAGAACAAATGCATTGACAGCCAATTGGCACGCTTATGCCCAAAACGGGCACTGTTATGCTGTAAGAACACAAAAAGATGAAAATGGCGAGCCCTGGAGGACTCGAACCCCCGACCTGAGAATTAGAAGTTCCCTGCTCTAATCCAGCTGAGCTAAGGGCCCGCACTTCTTGTGGCTGTATCGGGCAAATCTCGGGGCTTGTCAACTTGATAGGCGGCCAGAAATGGCACGGACAAAAGCCCCCGTTTTCATGTGCTTGCCAGAACAAAGCCTGCTCTGACCCCAGCGTCTATCGGCATGGGATCAGAGCCTAATAAGGGGAATTACCCAGCAGGCACGACCATGGTCAGGGCCACGCGGTCTTTCTCAACCGCGCCGCCTTCAAACACCTGATTGTGGAAGGCGGTGCGCACACCCGCATCGCTCAGCCGCAGGACCGTCAGCGCCTGCGTCAGGTTCTGCGGCGCGTCCGTGCCCTTCACCGACAGCGGCACCATGGCGCCGGTCAGCACCGTGACACCGCGCCCCCCTGCCCCATCCTCGCAAAGCTTTTGCGCCAGATCCGGCAGCCGATCGGTGCCGCAGATCAGCAGAACCTTTTCCCCTGCCCTGTGGGCCTCGGCCACGGTGCGCAGGATCAGGGCAAAGTCCTCTTCGGTGAAATCCAGGGAATCCTTCTGCAGCAGATCGACAAAACGCACGTCCATCCCGTCCAGACACAGATCGCCAAACAGACGGGCCGCATCATTGTCGGCATTGACCATATTGCCGGTCGACGCCTCATAGGTTTTGGCCAGCGTGCCGCCGGTCAGAATGATGGATATCTTCTGCATGTCTCTGCTCTCCCCGGATCAAAAGAAGATGCCCCGAAACGGGGCAACCGTTCCGGGGCATCCTATGGTCAATTTACCCAAACGCCGCAAGAGCGCCAAAGCGGCCTAGGCGGCAAAGACATCCGCCTGTTGCGGCGCAGACCGCGCCTGCCCCTGCCCCAGCTCAAAGGTCTCCACGATCTGCGCCAGATCACGGCTCTGGCCTTCGACCATCTGCACCTTGCTGTGGTTCTCGCGGAAATTGGCGGCGATCTGCTGGGTGGCCTGATCCAGCTCGCTTGTGGCGCTGTTGATTTCACCAATGCCGGTTGCGGTTTCGCGGGTGGCGACCACAATTTCCTGAATGGTGTCGTCACTTGCCCGTACCGAGGTGACGATTTTCTCGAACGCCGCGCCCGTGTCTTCGACAATCTGCGCGCCCGAGGTCACGGATTTCGACGAGGTGCGGATATGGTCCGAAATCTCCAGCGCCGCCTCTGCCGACCGCTGCGCCAGCGCCTGCACTTCGCGCGCCACCACCGCAAAGCCACGGCCCGCATTACCCGCCCGCGCCGCCTCGACACCGGCGTTCAGGGCCAGAAGATTGGTCTGGAACGAAATGTCTTCGATCACACTCAGCACTTTGGCAATGGTGTCGGACGAGGCCTGAATTTCCTTCATCGCCGCAATCGCCCGGACCATCAGTTCCGATCCAGATGTCGCCTCCCGCGAGATCCGCTCGACCGAGGTGCGGACCTCATCGACGGATTTAGTTACACCTGTAACCGTTTGCGACATCTGCTCCAGCGCCGCGGCGGTTTCCTCGACCGAGGCCGCATTGCGTTCGGTGTGCAGGGCCAGAACGTCAGAGTTTGCCGACATCTCTGCGGTGCCCCGGTCAATCTGGCTGGACGCTACCGCGATCCGGCCAATCACCCCGCGCAGACTGTCCAGCGTGGCATTCATGGAATTGGCAATCTCGCCAAAAACGCCGTTCAGATCCTCGGACATCTCGTGGGTCAGATCACCCTTGGCCAAATAGTCCAGCGAGGTACGGATCTCTTCGAGACCGCCATTGGCCGCATCGCTGATCCGGTTCACATCGGCGCAAAGATCGGCAAACAGCCCCTCTTTGTCGTCGGTGCGCAGACGCTGGGTGAAGTCCCCCGCCGCGCAGGCTGCAACCACCACGGACATTTCCGCCGCCGCCTGCTGCTCGGCCGCGCGTTTGCGCAGCAGCGCATCAATCGCGGTGTTCAGCGCCACGATTTCACGGGCCGAGCTGCGGGCCCGGATTGGCGAGGGTTCGCGGTCAGACGCGGCGGCTTTCAGCGCCTTGGCGCTTTCGCGCAGGGGCAGCATCAGACGGTTCAGGAAGACCACAAGAAACGCGACGAAACCCAAAACGCCCAAACCAACCAGCGCCCCAGTCCGGCGCAGCAGCGCGTTTTCCTCTTGGCGTTGCGCGGTGTAATCCATCGCCAGAAACAGCTCATCTGCGGCGACATCAGCCGCAGCAGAGAACCGTTCACGGGTGACCACAAAGTGATGCCCGCCTTCGGCTACAATCGCAAAAGACTCTGTACTGTCCTGAAAGGCGCTGAATACCGCAGGCGCCAGGGTCTCATTGGCGACCACGACCTGGTCTGCACCGTCGTTCAACGCGGGATCCGACGCCTCAGCCTGCAGCGCATAAGCCGCCCCTGCCCCGCCGTCGCGGCGCGCCACAAAGACAGATCCGCCCAGACCGCCAGCCAGACTTGCGGCCTTGCTGTCCAGATCCTGCGCCAGCAGAAGGAAACCGATCTTCTTGCGCCCTTTCATCACCGGCTGCGTATAGCCGACGCCAAAGCGGTGGGTATCCAACCGTGTCAGGTCAAAGGCCCGGCGGCCGCTGTCGATGCTTTGTTGTACCAAAGGCGGCAGCAGGTTGCCCCCTGCCGCGCGGGTGCTGGCGGATTTGGCATAGAGCAGATCGCCACTGGCAGAGTACACCTGCAAGTCGGTGACATCGCCCCGCGCGGAAATCCGGTTAAAGGTCGAAGCCAGCGCCTCGTCCAGCGCGGCGGTGTTTTCGTTCAGCACCGCTTCGGTCAGGGCTTTGTTGCGCGTGATCAGGCGCGCGTGCTGCGACAGCACCCCTTCGCCGCGTTTCAGCAAAGAGGAGGCCGCCGCATTGGTGTTCTGCGCATTGAGCGAGAGCATCGACCCCTCGACGCGCTCTAACACTGTCATTGCGCCAAAACCGACACCAACCATCAACAGAACGGTAAAGGCCACGACGCTGAAGGTAATTCGGCTCGTCAAGGTCATGTGAAACTCTCCCTGACTGGCTTATTCGACGGGCAGGCCGGCCACGTCCCAGCCGGGCATACCATCGCGGAAGTAATAGACATTGCTGTAGCCCCAGGCGACGGCCTGTTCGCTGGCTTTGGACGACCGCAGGCAGGACCAGCCATTGCAGTAGAACACAACCGCATCCGTTTTCTGTGCCACCTCGGCCAATGCGCCCTCGTTGAAGGTGCTTTTCAGGTCCAGATGCACCGCTTCGGGGATATGGCCGCTGTCAAAATCAGACGGTTTGCGCACGTCCACAAAGATGGCTTCCTGTTCAAACAGCGCATAGGCTTCTTCGACAGAGACGGTGCTTGCACCTGCAACGGACACCGGGGATTCTTGCGCCTGCACGGCAAGAGGAACCACTGCGAGGGCGACAACCCCGCAGAATCGCTGGAAAAATGACATCTTGGAATCTCCAATTCGAAATGACGTCACTTCTTGGCGCGGCGAGGTTTAACCTGCGGTAAATGGCGGGGCTGAAATGTGCCTTTTTGATCCCGCCCAGACCTAGAACTTTAGGCGTTGTGCGAAACGCAGGCATGTTTCGCGGCGAAACCTCTCCGCGTCCCCGTCTTTGGTCCGGTTAGTCGGCAAAGGCGTCGGGCTCCAGCTCCTGCCAGAAACTGATAATCCCAGCCGCATTCAGCGCGGACCGCCAGCCGTGCTGACGGAAATGTTCGCGGTCCAGATCGCTTTCGAGGCTGGTCATGAACAGCCGCTTGTCCGCATCACGTTGGGTGGGGTTTCGCCGCGAAACCAGGTCCTGCACAATATCAAGCTGTCGCGCCCGATTGCGGCGTTCGATGGCCCGCGCCTCAAACGCTGCGGCTTCTTGCGCCTGCTCTACCGCGCGGGCTGTCAACGTTGCATCAACCTGCGCCTGTTGTTCCGGGGTCATGCGTGGTTCTGACTCGACCGGGGTGTAATCCCCTTTGATGGCGGCCTGCAAATAGCCCAGCCGCGATTTCACCCCATCTTGGGACGCCACATAATCGAGCTTTTCCTGCACATACTCCGACCCATGTTCGGTGATCCACTGCCGCGCCAACCGGTCCGAAACCCCCTGCCCGCGCAAGGCCTTGTAGACCGGCAGATTGCGCATGCCTTCGCTGTCGTCGATCTGGAACATTGCCATCTGCGGGTTTTCGCGGATCAGGAAGCGGATGTCGCTGACCGAGCGGCCCTTTTTGCGGATCTCGGGTTCGACAATAATGTCTGAACTTTTGTTGACCTCGGCCACCGCCGGTTTGATGATCTTGGCGTTCAGATGTTTGTAGCTTTGGTAATAGTCAGAGCCATCGACCCCCATCAGCTTGCGAAAGATCTCGAGGCTCCACCAGCCGGTCGACCCCGTGCGCACAAAGCGATAGCAGTTCTCATAGAGCGCAAGCCCATGTCCCGAGGAAAAGTTGCGCTGAATATGCACATTGATCAGGGCATAGATTTTCGGGTCATGCAGTTTCGCCGCCAGCGCCGGGGAATAGGCGTATTCGCAGATCCCGTTCTTCAGCTTGGCATAGGACAGCAGCGCCGAGACGCCCCATTCCTGATGGCCTTGTTCGTCCAGCATGTCCCATTCGGCCACCGTCTCCGCCAGCGTCTTCAGGCTTGCGCGCAGGGTGTCAAAATCGTTCGAATTATACCCGACCATCATCGCCAGCGTGCGCGCATCGATCGTATGTTCGCGCGCCGTGGTCAGCGTGTCATAGGCATTCAGCAGCAACACGTTCGACAGCTTGCGCTGCAGCAATGTCAGCTTGCCCGAAATGTGAATGGCGGCAACGTTCTTTTTGACCGTCTCGCGCGTCAAAGCGCCGGTCAAACGATCGCGGTCGATCTCTGTACCCTGGTCTGGCATCAGCCTGTCCTGTTGTTGGCCCTCGGTCCGAATTCTGAAATGTTCGGAATCACGGGCTTGCTCTTTGGCGTCAGACTGGCACAAAGGAACCCACCCATCAATTGGCCTTGGGTTCCTTTTGTGGATTTAATCTGCGCCCGAGAAAGGGACCCGTTTACAGGATATGCCCCAAAAGGGCGGCACCCTTAGGGGACCCATTTACAGGACGTGACGCCCCCGCGCCGGGGCAGGTGCCGCAGGCCGTTGCGAATCAAATCCCCGCAGACCGCCAGAGCGGCCCCCTGATGCAGAGCCTGTTTCAGGGTCTAAAAGAGTCAAAACAGAGCGTTCTTTCACCCATGGGCCTCTGTGCGTGTTATACGCACAACAGTCGCAAACCCCGAAGGCAAAAACACCGTATCCCGTAAAAAGGTGCCCTAAATCCCGCGCGCAGGGCCCTTAGATCCCGTGTCTGGGTCCCTTTGATCCCGCAGATGGGTCCCTTTCAGACTGTATTCGGGTCCCCAAAGACAATTAACGCCTTGAAATAAAACGTTTTCCTAGTGGCAAAGATTCTAAATATTCTAAAAATCAATAAACGTTCAGTACGCTTTCTTAGGATTAGGTACATGTTTCGCCGCGAAACTTAGGTGCCTGAGCGCGAGATCGGCCAAACATTGGCGCAAAGACCTAGGCAAGGCGCAGAATGTTCTCTAGTCTGCACGACATAAGCGGAAACAGCGCACATTCTTTGAGGCAGAGCATCTATGTCCACCACGCCCCTCCCGCCCTATTTCAATTTGGATCCCAAGGCTGCATCGGAAAAGCTGCCGGATCCTATTCAGACCTCGCGATTTGCCAAGGCTGCAGCCTTCTGTGCAAAGGGCCGCGAGGATCTGGCCCGGCGCGGCTATGCGCCGGATGGTGAAAAGCGGCTGCGAAAATTCTCCACCTGGGAGATCACAAAATACCTTATCCCCGTTGCGCCTGCGCATCTGCGTCGCGTGCTGAAAGCCAACCCCGATCTGCCGCAAGGCGAAGGGGAAGGGGGATCGAAATGGTTCACGTTGGAAGAGGTGCTGACCCTGCGACAGCATTTCGCCAGCGAAGGCATTTCGACAAAAGAATACCTGCCGTATCGCCCCGAAGGTGCCCCGGCCAAAGTGACGGCTGTGGCGAACTTCAAAGGCGGCGTTGGCAAAACCTCCACCGCGGCGCATCTGGCCATGTCGGCGGCTTTGGACGGCTATAAGGTTCTGGTCATCGACCTGGACAGCCAGGGCTCTATGTCGTCGATCCTTGGCGGCACGGTCGAGGACGAATGGTCCACGGTCTTCCCGCTGATTGCCAAGGATTATGCCAAGGCTGTTCTGGCAGAGAACGAGGTCCGCCGGGCCGCCGGCAAGCCCGAGATCCCGCTGGATGAAACCCTGGAAGAAGCGCTGAATGTTTCGCCGCGAAACGTCATCCAAAACACGCATTGGCCGAACATTGATCTGATCGGTGCGCAGCTGAACCTCTATTGGGCGGAATTTCAGATCCCGGTCTGGCGGATGGGGCTGCGCAGCTGGCCGCTGTGGGATGCGCTGACCAACTTCCTCGAGGATGAGGGCATTCTGGAGGACTATGATATTGTCTTCCTCGACACGCCGCCCGCGCTTGGCTATCTGACGATCAATGCCTTGGCAGCGGCGGATATTCTGCTGGTGCCGTTGGGGGCGTCGTTCCTGGAATTTGATTCCACGGGACGCTTCTTTGATATGCTCTATTCGACCTTTGCCTCGATCGAGGAGGGGGAAAACGTGGCGCAACGCGCGGCGGGTTTGCCCGAGGTGAAGTTTGAATGGGACGTGGTCCGGGCGCTGATCACGCGGTTTGATGCCAGCCAGCAGACCGATATGGCCAATGTCATTCAGGCCTATTTTGGCGACTTCATGAATGCCTATCGTCAGGACGTCACGGCGCTTGTTGGGCAAGCAGGCGAACAGGTGAACGGGATTTACGAGGCAGATTACCGCGACTTCAACCGCGACACTTACGTGCGGGGCCGCGAGACTTTTGACAGAACCTATGCCGAGTTCAAAGAGATCCTGATCGGCAGCTGGTGGCGCGACGCGCATATGGAAGGAAACTAACCCATGGCCAAACGCAGAAGACTGGTTGCCCCGGACAGTGCTGAACTGGACAAGATCGAAGAAGGGTTCGCCGCGAAACCGCAGGTGAACCCCTTTGCCGGCAGCCAAAACACAGTGCCGCCAATTGCCAAAGTCGCCGCCGAGACGGCGCAGGCCAACAGCATGGCCAGCCTCACTGATCGGGTGGAAGCGGCCAAAGACAAAGCCGACGCCGAGAAATGGCGCGAGGCCGAAGGGCAGGGGCGTGCGGTGCAGATGGTGCCCGTGGCCGCAGTCGACCGCGACTATCTGCGCCGGGACCGCATGGGGCTGGATGGCGAAGAAATGGCAGAGCTGATCAGCTCGATCGAAGCCAACGGTCTGCGGTCGCCAATCGAGGTGGTGCCACAGGACGAAGGCTTTGGTCTGGTGTCGGGCTATCGCCGTCTCGAGGCGTTTGGGCGCCTTGGTCTTGACGAGATCCCCGCCTTTGTCCGCGTCGGGCAAGAGGGCGCGGACGCCTATGTGTCGATGATCGAAGAGAACGAACTGCGCGCGGATCTGAGCCCCTATGAACGGGGCCGGATCGCGGTGCTGGTTGTGGGGCAGGGGGTGTTTGCCTCGGTCGAGGACGCCGTGGATGCGCTGTTTGCGGCCGCCTCGCGGGCGAAACGGTCCAAGGTCCGCAGCTTTGCCGTTGTGCACGAAGCGCTGGGGGACATGCTGTCTTTCCCAAGCCAGATGTCCGAACGGCTGGGCTTGAAACTGGCGGCGGCATTGCGCGCGGGCGGTCAGGTGGCCTTGCGGTCTGCGCTGGCGGCCAGAGTGCCGGGCACTGCCAATGAGGAAATCAACCTGCTGGAGGGTGCGCTGCGCGGGCTCGAGGAAGCCGAGCCAGAGAAAGACCCGGCGCGCGGCGGGCGGCCCAAAGAGGTGGTCAAAATTGACGGCGGCAAAATTGCGCGGGGTGGTCGGATCTCGGCCGAACTGGGCGCAAAGGGGCTGCGCATTGATCTGAAAGGCTGCGACCTTGAAGCTGGTGAAACCGAGGCGCTGTTGCAGGTGATCCGCGATCATCTGGGCTGATTTGAATTTGGGCGGCCCTGTCCCGATGGGGCCGCTTCCGCTGTATGCGGATCGGTGGAATTCGGGTCTGAATTAGGCTCTAATAAGAGGAAATGCCGACCAAGAGATCTATTTGGGCTCTGTAGGTCGGAAGATGGGCGGGCACAGATTATGGTAGCGCTAAACTTTGCCAGTTGATCCAATCTTTTAAATCGTTTTAAACGCCTCTAACCTTGCGGAATGCCAGTGGAAGGAAACGGCGATGATTCTGTGCTGCGGTGAAGCGTTGATTGATATGATCCCAGCCCCGACGACCACGGGGGGCGAGGGGTTTGTGCCCCATGCGGGCGGTGCCGTTTTCAACACGGCGATTGCATTGGCGCGGCTGGAGGCGCCGACGGCGCTGCTGACGGGGCTGTCCACGGATATGTTTGGGCAGATGCTGGACGCAACCCTGGCCGACAATGGGGTGAACCGGGATCTGATCATTCGCGCGGATCGGCCTTCGACCTTGGCTTTTGTGCAACTGGTCGACGGCAGCGCGCAGTACACGTTTATGGATGAAAATTCAGCCGGGCGGATGTTGCGGGCCGAGGACATGCCCAAGCTGGGGGCTGATATTGAGGCGCTGTTTTTTGGCGGCATCTCACTGGCGTGCGAGCCGGGAGCCGAAGCCTATGCCGCATTGCTGGCGGAAAATGCGGACACGCGGCTGGTGATGATGGACCCCAACATTCGCCCCGGCTTTATTGCTGACCGCGACCGCTATGTGGCGCGGCTCAAGGCGATGCTGGCAAAAACCGATATTGTAAAACTGTCGGACGAGGATCTGGGCTGGTTGCTGCCGGAGGCGGCACCGCTGGAGGAGAAGGCGCGCGCGGTGCAGGCGATGGGGCCTGCGGTGGTGCTGGTGACGCTGGGCGGGGCGGGGGCCATGGGCCTGCTGCCGTCAGGAGACGTGGTGCGGGTGGCGGCCGCGCAGGTCACGGTGGCCGATACAGTTGGCGCGGGCGACACGTTCAACGCCGGTGTGCTGGCGCAGTTGCACGCAGACGGGCTGCTGCGCAAAGCGGCGGTGCGCGACCTGGGGGCAGGGGCCTTGGAGGCCTGTTTGCGCCTTGGCGTGGCGGCTGCGGCGGTGACGGTGTCCCGCAGCGGCGCCAACCCACCCCGACGCGCAGAGCTGAGCGTTTAAGCCGCCATTGAGACGTCGCTGAGCAGACGGGTCACAACCCGGCGCGCCTCGCGGCGGGCGGCGGCGGCATCCAGCGCCGCTTCGGACTGGGTGGCCTGCAGCCAGACGCCGTCCATGTAGCATTGAATGGCGCTGCGCACGACCTCGGCCTGATCGGCGGGCATCTGGGCGCGCAGTTCGTGACGCAGATGGCTGCGCACCCGCGAGCGGTTGATCCGATGCAGCCGCGCAAACCGGGGCGTATAGGGGGCAGAGCCCCAGAACTGCATCCAGATGCTGCATTGTTCAACGGTGAACAGCGAATCATCAAAGTTGGCGTCGACAATCGCGTACAGCCGGTCTTCGGGGGTGGCAGCAGATTTAAATCGCTGAATCAATGAGCGTTGCAAAATCCGCAGCAGATAGCGCATCGTGGCCTCTAACAAGCCTTCCTTGGAGCCGAAATAATAGCTGATCGACGCCGCCGAGGTGCCTGCCTTTGCGGCAATTTCCGCCATAGTAACAGACTGGTAGCCGCGTTCGTACACGGTCTGGATGGTGGCGGCGATCATTGCCTCATTGCGGATATCACGGATGCGTTTCTTGGCCATGGCGCCAATGTGGTCCAAGGCGGCTCTCTGTTCAATATCTCATCGCCGCAAACTGAAAAAACTTGAATGGCTGTTCAAGTTTTGGTTCTTTAGGGACATCCAACATCAAGGATTGGGTGCGGCCGCCGTGGTGGCTGCCATAACAACACAATTGGAAACCGGATGGGGTTGTGCCCCGGAAGGGGAGGTACAAATGACATATCTGATATCGGCAGGGATTCTGCTGGCGTTCGCGCTGGTGATTTTCTGCACGTTGAAATGGTGGAACCTCAAAGTGGTCGGCGTGACGCCGGTGCCGCTGTTCACCTTTATCGCAATTCTGTTCACATCCGGTCTGGACGTGGGCCTGATCATGTTCCCGCTGGCCTGGGACTTCCCGCTCTATGCGGACACAGCGGCCGAGCCTGCCTATGGGTTCACCAACCCGCTGGCGATGGAGTTCGGGTTCTGGGGCTTTTTGATCTGGGGCTTCTATTTCCTGACCACCTTCTATTTCTGCGTCATCGAGCCGAAGGTGAAGTTCTTTGAGATCGGCATTGTGAAGCTGATCAACAATATCGTCATCATTGGCACCTGTGCCTTCACCGGCGCGCTGTTCCTGATCTATCTGCCCTATTACGCGACCTTCGTGGGTGATGGTGAGAGCGTGATCCTGCCGTTCTACATCCTGACCGCACTGGTCATTCTGTTTGCGGCGTTCTCCTCCACTGACATCAAATACGTGCGGATCCTGTCTGTGGGCTCTACCGTGGTCTTTGGCCTGCTGATCGCAGGCATGTGGGCCTATGCCGGTATGGGCTTTGGCGAGTTTGCAACCACCGCGTCCAACATTGGCGGCTACTTTGCGAACATCCACAAATTCGTGCTGCCGCTGACCGATTACCACGAATTCTACCTGTTCTGGTGGTTCGCTTGGTCCATCATGATCGGCCAGTTCACCTCCCGTTTTGTCGGCGGTCTGCGCACCTGGCAGGTTCTGGCGTCGCTTCTGATCTTCCCGTCCATCCCGCTGGGGATCTGGTTCTCGGTGCTGTATTACTACCACCTGAACGAGATCGCGACGACAACCATGATCAATATCTCCATGGTGGTTGTGGGCGTGCTGTTTGTGATCAACTCGTTTGACTCGCTCATCCGTCTGTACACCGACAACCTGAACCTGACCGCGAAGCGTTTTGGCAAGCCTGTCTATATCCTTGGCAATGCGGGTGTTCTGTTCCTGCTGACCCTGGCGTTCCAGAGCCAGTGGCTGCAGATCCAGTGGATCGGCGCGGTGGTGATTGGTCTGTACGTGGCCTGCCTAGTTTACATCGTTCTGTTCAAAGGCCGCGAGGTCATGGCGATTGAAGCAAGCCCCGAGGAAAACACCCTCGACTACACCAAGATCCAGAGCGTGCACTAACGCTTGAAATCCCCTGTCCCGGCGCCACATGTGCCGGGGCAGACCCCTGAAACCGGACGGATGTTCAATCGATTCATTCACTGGTGGCAATCGACCAAACCGATTGAAGTCGCGCCACGGCTGTATGCATCGCTTCGGACCAAGGGACTAGGGTCCCGCAGTCCAAAAACACGTTCAAGGAAAGAACACGACATGACCCACCCGGCACAACCGACCGCGAGCCATTTCATCAATGGTACCTATGTGGAAGACACCGAGGGCACCCCGATCCCGGTGATCTATGCCGCGACCGGTGAGCAGATCGCCACCGTGTACGCCGCGACCCCGTCGATCGTGGAGCAAGCGATTGTCACCGCCAAAGAAGCGCAGAAAGAATGGGCCAAGATGACCGGCACCGAGCGGGGCCGCATTCTGCGCCGCGCCGCCGACATCATCCGCGAGCGCAACCACGAGCTGTCGGTTCTGGAGACCTATGACACCGGCAAGCCGCTGCAGGAAACGCTGGTGGCGGATGCGACCTCGGGTGCGGATGCGCTGGAATATTTCGGCGGTCTCGCGGCCAGCCTCACCGGCGAGCACATCCCGATGGGCGAAGACTGGGTCTATACCGTGCGCGAAGCGCTGGGTCTGTGTGTCGGCATTGGCGCCTGGAATTACCCGACGCAGATCGCCTGCTGGAAAGGTGCGCCTGCGCTGGCCTGTGGCAACTCCATGGTGTTCAAACCGTCGGAAACCACCCCGCTCTGCGCGTTGAAAGTGGCGGAGATCCTGCACGAGGCAGGTCTGCCTGCGGGTCTGTATAACGTCATTCAGGGCCTCGGTGAGGTTGGCGCATCGCTGGTCACCGACCCGCGCGTCGACAAAGTGTCGCTGACCGGTTCGGTGCCGACCGGCAAGAAAGTCTATGCCGCCGCGGCCGCGGGCATGAAGCATGTCACCATGGAGCTGGGCGGCAAATCCCCGCTGGTGATCTTTGACGATGCGGATCTGGAAAACGCCGTCAGCGGTGCGATCAACGCAAACTTCTATTCCTCGGGTCAGGTCTGTTCCAACGGCACCCGCGTGTTTGTGCAGAAAGGCATCAAGGAAAAGTTCCTCGCCCGTCTGGCAGAGCGCACCGCCACCGCGAAGCTGGGCGATCCGATGGACGAGAGCGTGAACTTTGGCCCGATGGTGACCGAGAACCAGATGAACATCGTTCTGGGCTACATCGAGAAGGGCAAAGAAGAAGGCGCGCGTCTGGTCTGTGGCGGCAAGCGCGCGGATATGGAGGGCTACTTTGTGGAGCCGACCATCTTTGCCGATGTCACCGACGAGATGACCATCGCCCGCGAAGAAATCTTTGGCCCGGTTCTGTCCGTGCTGGAGTTTGAAACCGAAGAAGAAGTTGTGGCGCGCGCCAATGACACAGAGTTCGGCCTGTCGGCGGGGGTCTTCACCCAGGACATCAGCCGCGCGCACCGTGTGATCGGCAACCTCGAGGCAGGCAGCTGCTTTATCAACTCTTACAATGATGCGCCGGTCGAGGCGCCCTTTGGTGGGGTCAAAGCCTCCGGCGTGGGTCGCGAGAACTCCAAAGAAGCAATCAAGCACTTTAGCCAGGTGAAATCTGTCTACGTGCGGATGGGAGACTGCGAAGCGGCGTTCTAAGCGCCCTTTCCAGCGGCTCCTGCCCACCCACCCCGCCGCGTCGAGAGGGCGAAAGCCAGACACGGCGCGGTGGTTTCACTCAAATGACGCAGATCTCCGGCATCCCTAAGAAGATAGGGGTGCCGGACCAAGAAAGATGTGAGTACGGAAATGAATGCGGATTATGTCATCGTAGGGGCGGGCAGCGCAGGTTGCGCCATGGCCTATCGTCTGTCAGAGGCCGGTAAATCGGTGCTGGTGATCGAATTTGGCGGCACCGATGCGGGGCCCTTTATTCAGATGCCCGGCGCGCTGAGCTATCCGATGAATATGAAGCGTTACGACTGGGGCATGAAGTCCGAGCCGGAGCCGCATCTGGGCGGTCGCCAGCTGGTGACCCCGCGCGGCAAAGTGATTGGTGGGTCGTCTTCCATCAACGGGATGGTCTATGTGCGTGGTCACGCGGGCGACTACAATCACTGGGCTGAAAGCGGCGCAACCGGCTGGTCTTATGCCGACGTGCTGCCCTATTTCAAACGGATGGAGCACTGGCACGAAAGCGGCCAGGGCGGCGACCCGGATTGGCGCGGCAAGGATGGCCCGCTGCACATCACCCGTGGCCCCCGCGACAACCCGCTGCACGCGGCCTTTGTTGAGGCAGGCGAACAGGCGGGCTATCCGGTCACCAAAGACTACAACGGCGAGCAGCAAGAGGGCTTTGGCCCGATGGAGATGACCGTCTACAAGGGCCGTCGCTGGTCTGCGGCCAATGCCTATCTGAAACCGGCGCTGAAGCGCGAGAACTGCGATATTATCCGGGGTCTGGCCCGCAAGATCGTGATCGAGGATGGCCGTGCGGTCGGCGTTGAGGTTGAACGCGGCGGCAAGGTCGAGGTGATCCGCGCCAAGGAAGAGGTGATCGTCTCTGCCTCGTCGCTGAATTCGCCCAAGCTGCTGATGCTGTCCGGCATTGGCCCGGCAGCGCATCTGGCCGAACATGGCATTGAATGTCTGGTCGACCGTCCGGGCGTGGGTCAGAATCTGCAGGACCATCTGGAGTTCTATTTCCAATATGCCTCCAAACAGCCGATCACGCTGTATAAATACTGGAACCTCTTTGGCAAGGCGCTGGTGGGCGCGCAGTGGCTGTTCACCAAGACCGGTCTGGGCGCGTCGAACCAGTTCGAAAGCGCGGCCTTCATCCGGTCCGACAAAGGCGTGGACTATCCGGATATCCAGTACCACTTCCTGCCGATCGCGGTGCGTTACGACGGCCAGGCGGCGGCCGAAGGGCATGGCTTCCAGGCGCATGTGGGCCCGATGCGGTCGCCCTCGCGCGGGTCGGTGACCCTGCGCAGCGCGGACCCCAAGGATGACCCCAAAGTGCTGTTCAACTACATGTCCGAGGAGAAGGACTGGGAAGACTTCCGCAAATGTATCCGCCTGACCCGCGAGGTCTTTGGCCAAGACGCGATGAAGCCGTTTGTGAAGCACGAGATCCAGCCGGGCAATGATCTGCAAACCGATGAGGAGTTGAACGGCTTTATCCGCGAACATGTGGAGAGCGCTTATCACCCCTGTGGCACCTGTAAGATGGGCTCCGTGACCGATCCGATGGCGGTGGTTGATCCCGAATGCCGGGTGATTGGGGTGGAAGGGCTGCGGGTTGCAGACAGCTCCATCTTCCCGCGCATTACCAATGGCAACCTCAATGGCCCGTCGATCATGACCGGCGAGAAGGCCTCGGACCACATTCTGGGCCGCCGCCTGCCGTCGTCGAACGCGCAGGCCTGGTTCAACCCGAACTGGGAAACCGCGCAGCGGTAAGCCTTGGTTAGAGCCAGACTTAGGGTCTAATATAGCGAAGCGGCATCTCTTTGGAGGTGCCGTTTTTTGTTGCGCGCGGCGTGCGGCCTGCTTGCCGCGTCGAATATTCTATTCCGGCAAAAAAGAACGGCGCCCCCGGGTGGGAGCGCCGTCTTTGGTCAGACTGTGAGGTCTGATTAGCTTTCCAGTGCCAGCTTGTGGACGTGGATTTCCGCGATTGGGTGCATGTCTGCGCCGATCACGCCCGGACGGGAGTGACGGTAGAGCGAGCGCCAGTAGGGCTGGATCATGGTGCCGTCGTCGCGCAGGAACTCTTCGAGTTCTTTCATCAGCTCGCGGCGGGTGTCCGCGTCTGCGATGGCGGAGGCCGCTTCCAGTTTCTGGTCGAACTCTGCGCTGGCCAGACCGGTTTCGTTCCAGGCCACACCGGTTTTATAGGCGAGGCTCAGCACCTGCACACCCAGCGGGCGGTGGCCCCAGTCGGTGGAGGAGAACGCGTATTTGTTCCAGTCGTTCCAGAAGGTGGAGCCCGGCAGAACAGTCCGCTTTACCTTCATGCCCGCGTCGCGCATCTGCGCGGCCAGTGCATCGGTGGTGTTGCGGCGCCAGTCGTCATCGATGGAGACGATCTCGTGCTCGTAATCGGCCATGCCTGCCTCAGCCATCAGGGCCATTGCCGCTTCTGCGTCCCGCTTGGGGGCGCCGATGTCGGCGTATTCCGGGTGGATCGGGCAGACATGGTGGTTTTCAGCCAGGGTGCCGCGGTTGGCATAACCCAGTTCCAGCAGAACTTCGTTGTCGCAAGCCAGCGCCAGCGCCTGACGGACGCGCTTGTCGGCATAGGGCTTTGCGCCGTTCACTTCGGTTTCGCGGTTGGTGCGCAGAACCATGGTGTTGGCCGAGACAGATTCACTCTGCTGCCAGCCGATGGCTTCGAACAGATCCACAAATTCGCCGACCGTTTCATAGGTCATGTCGATTTCTTCGGATTCCGCCGCTGCAAAATGCGCCGCACCATCGGTGCCGAAGTCGATGAATTCGATGCGGTCCACATAGGCGCCTTCGCCCCACCATTCGTGGTCGGTGTTCTTTTCCAGAACAGCCTTCACGCCAACGACGTATTCCACCAGCTTGTAGGGGCCGGTGCCAACCGGGTCTTCGGCCAGATCGCCGTTCCAGCCGTCGGGCAGAACTGCGGCCGGGTATTCGGTCACGGCGGGGATGATGGTGATGTCGGGGCGGGTCAGCTTCAGCTTCAGGGTCAGGTCGTCGATCACTTCGATCGCGCCTTCGGCCGGGCCGTCGCCTGCTTCGTTCTGCAGGGAGCTCATCCGGGCGGCCATGGAGTTGCCTTCCCAGGTGCCATCACACCAGCGCGAGAAGTTGTAGGCGACGTCTTTGGCGGTCAATGCGCCGCGGCCGTCGTTCCAGCTGACGCCCGGGCGGACCTTCAGCAGGTATTCGGTGGCGTCGGCGTTGACTTCCCAGCTTTCCAGCAGGCGGGGTTCAAAGGTGCCGTCAGCGTTGTACTGAACGAGGTATTCCAGGAAGCCACGGACAACATTGCCCAGCTGCGGCCAGCTGAACAGGGCCGGGTTGACCAGGCCGCGCACGTCCTGCTGGATGCGGATGGTGCCGCCCATCGGCAGGGTAGAGGCCTGTGCCGGAGCAGCAGCGCCGATCAGCCCGTAGGCTGCAGTGGCGGTAACACCGAGCGCAGTTGCGCGGGACAGAAATTCCCGGCGGCTCAGTTCGCCCTTGGCAACCTCTTCGACGTGCATTTGCACGGCCGGATGCATTTTGGACTGATTGTAGTACTCTGTCATAGTTGTCTCCCTGTGACGTTTTGACATGTGTTCCCCGGCGAAAGGCTGATCCGCAGATGTCGCGAACCGCCCCTTTTTTGGAGCCGTGGGGTCCGGTGGTTCAGCGGTGATCGCAAGAGTGCGGTCGGCTTGGCCCGGACAGTTTTTTCGTTTTGCAAAAACACTTTCAAATGGTCGTCTGGAAAAACTTGAAGATGCTTTCGTAAACCGACCGGATAAGTGATCTTTGCGACATTGGGTAACTTCCGCGACGGAAAATGTCCAGATGTCGTGATGTAACGAAATTTTATGCCCAAATGATAAGCAGACGCCCGCAGGGGAGTCTGCGGGCGTCTGGAGTGTCGCAATTTTACAAGTCAGCAAGGCTCAGGAGGCGTTGTCCCGTTGGTAAATCCAGTCGTGATCGGGGTGGTTTTTGAACCGCCAGTTGCGGCGCGGACCGGCCATGACGTTGAGGTAATACAACTCGTAGCCGTAAGGCGCGGCGCAGGGGTGGTGTCCTTTGGGGACCAGAACCACGTCGTGATTCTCTGGGCTGAGGGCCACATCCAGGCTGCCGTCTTCGGTAAAGACCCGCTGGTGGCCATAGCCCTGCGCGGGGTTCAGCCGGTGATAATAGGTCTCCTCCAGATAGGTCATATGAGGGTAGTCGTCTTCGTCATGACGATGCGGGGGATAGGAGGACCAGTTGCCTTGGGGGGTGAAGACCTCGGTCACCAGAAGGCTGCCTGCGACGTCGCGGTCCTCCATGGCGATATTGTTGATGTGGCGCAGATTGGCGCCTTGGCCGCGTGGGGTCAGGGTGATGCCCTCGGGGCCGAGCCGCTGTGCTGTGTGGCCGCCCTTGCCCGGCGCGGTGCAGACCGCGAGCGTCAGGTCGGTGGTGGCCGTGGCCTGCCAGTCGCTGCCCGAGGGCACATAGAGGCAATGGGGCGGAGTTTTTTCAAACACATCCATCCGGTCGCCCATGTCGCCAAAGTCCTGCCCGGCGGCGGTCAGGCGCGCCTTGCCTTCGACGATGACAAGGATGGCTTCCATGTCACCCGTGGCCTCCCCCACGGTTTCGCCGGGGGCCAGACGGTAGAGGCCAAAGCCCACATAGCCCCAGTCGGGGCTTTCGGGCCCGCGCGCGCTGGCGGGGGTGATGTCATGCACCTTGCCGGATTGGCCGGTGGGTTTGCGCAGCAGATCGCTCATGTCAGGCCGACCTCCGATGCGATGGATTTCAGGGTTTTGAGGCCCAGCGACTGGTACTCAAACGGGTTGCGTTCATCGGGGTCCTGTTCGGCTTCGATCACGATCCAGCCCTGATAGTCTGCGTCCTTCAGGATTTGTAGCAGGGGGCCAAAGGCAACGCCGCCTTCGGTATCACCGGGCACGGTGAACACACCAGCGCGCACGCCGTCCATAAAGGACAACCCCTTGCTGCGGACCTCGGCCATCACGGCAGGGCGGACGTTTTTGGCATGCACATGAGCCACGCGGTCGATGTATTTCGCCAGCACGGGTGCGGGATCCTGACCATGAGCGCCGAAATAGGCGTGGCCTGCGTCAAACAGCAGCTTGGTCGCGGGGCCGGTCGCCGCCATGAAGGCGTCGATTTCCTCGGGCGTTTCCACCACGGTGCCCATGTGGTGGTGATAGACCAGCGCAATGCCTTGGTCGGCGCAATAGGCGGCGATCTCTTCGACCTTGGCGCCAAAGGTCGCCATGGCGTCGGGGCTGAGGACGGGCGCGGTGTTCACCGCCACATCGAGGCCTTGGACGGAATTGGAGGTCTCGCAGACAATGCAGACCTTGCAGCCATTGTGTTTCAGCCGGTCCAGATGCGGCTGGATGGCGGCTTTTTCCGCCTCTACGCTGTGGGTCAGCAGGTTCAGGGAATGCCAGCCCGAGATAAAGGCGAGGTCATAGGACGCCATCAGTTGGCGCAGCTCTTCTGGGTCCGCAGGCCAGCGGTGGCCGTTTTCAATCCCGTCAAAGCCGATCTCGGCGGCCTCGGCCAGGATTTGGTCGGTCGGGATATGCGCGCCAAGGGTCTGGTCGTCGTCATTGGCCCAGGCGATCGGGTTGGTGCCAAAAAGGATCATCTCGTGTTTTTCCTGTCAGTTTAGGCGGGCACGCAGCGCGGCCTCGTAAGCGCGGCGGGCGTCGTTTACCTCGTCCCGGTCCGAGACCTCGGGCACCGCCACATCCCACCAGTGGCCCCCATCCGGAGTGGAGGGGTAGGGGTCTGTGTCGATCACCACCACAAAGGGGCCGGATGCGGATTTTGCCTGTATTAGGGCCTGTTCCAGAGCCTCAATGTTGGAGACTTTCACGGCGGTTGCCCCCATGGAGGCCGCATGGGCGGCAAAGTCGATTTGCGCGGGGGTCACGTGGTGGGCGTGGTCCAGAAGGTTGTTGAACTCTGCCCCGCCGGTGCCCATCTGCAGCCGGTTGATGCAGCCAAAGCCGCGGTTGTCGGTGATCACAACGGTGATCTTGATCCCCATCATCTGGGCGGTGGCGAGTTCAGAGTTCGCCATCATGTAGGACCCATCGCCCACCATACAGATCACATCGCGGTCGGGTTGGGCCATTTTGATGCCCATGGCACCGGCGACCTCGTACCCCATGCAGGAATAGCCGTATTCCATGTGATAGGCGCCGGGGCGCGGGGCTTTCCACAGTTTGTGCAGCTCTCCCGGCATGGTGCCTGCAGCGCACATGACCACGGTGTCGGGGGTGGCCGCACGCTGCACCGCGCCGATCACCTGCTGGTCACTGGGAAGGGCGTTGCCGTCTGTAGGCGGGGCGGTCAGCGGATCCACGGCAGCAAACCAGCTGGCCTTCAGATCTTCCGACGGCGCAGTGAAACGGGAGTCGCCCAATGCGTCTGTCAGGTCTGCCAGACCGACGCCCGCATCCGCCATCAAGGGCAGCGCGCCATGTTTCATCGCGTCATAGGCGGCGACATTCAGGCTGACCAACTGGCGGTCGGGGTTTTTGAACAGCCCCCAGGACCCGGTGGTGAAATCCTGAAACCGTGTGCCAACGCCCAGCACCAGATCCGCGCCTTCGCAGTGGGTGTTGGCGCTGGCCGCCCCGGTGACACCAACGGGGCCAAGGTTCAGCGGGTGGTCCCACGGCAGCGCGGATTTCCCGGCTTGGGTTTCAACCACGGGGATCTGGAAGCGTTCGGCAAAATCTTGCAGCGCCGTGCAGGCCCCGGCGTAATGCACACCGCCCCCGGCGACGATCACCGGGGATTGAGCGCTTTTGAGGGCCGCGACCACGCGCGTCAGTTCGCCCAGATCCGGGCGCGGGCGGCGTTGGTGCCAGACGCGGGGTTCAAAGAATGCCTCGGGCCAGTCGTAGGCCTCGGCCTGGACGTCCTGACAGAAGGCGAGCGTCACGGGGCCGCAGTCGGCGGGGTCCGTCATACAGGCGAAGGCGCGGGGCAGGGCGGTGAGCAGCTGTTCGGGGCGGGTGATCCGGTCGAAATAGCGGCTGACGGGTTTGAAACAATCATTGGCGGACACGGTGCCGTCGCCGAAGTCTTCGATCTGTTGCAGCACCGGGTCGGGTCCCCGGTTGGCAAAGACGTCACCGGGCAGCAGCAGCAGGGGCAGGCGGTTCACATGGGCCAGCGCGGCCGCCGTGACCATATTGGTGGCGCCGGGACCAATGGATGAGGTCACCGCCATCGCCCGCTTGCGGCCCGATTGTTTGGCATAGGCAATGGCGGCATGGGCCATGGTCTGTTCATTGTGGCCGCGCCAGGTCTGGAAGGTTTCGCGCGCACCATAGAGCGCCTCGCCCAGCCCGGCGACATTGCCGTGGCCAAAAATCGCCCAGCAGCCCGCAATAAAGGGGTCGCCGTCTTCGTTCAGCTGGGCGGCGACATAGCGCACCAGCGCCTGGGCTGCAGTGAGGCGGAGGGTTTTGGTCATGGCTGCGCTCCTTCTTGTGCAGCAGTTCGTGCCGCGTCCCAGATGCCGCAGAGGCGGCGGTAGTTTTCAGCCATGGCAGTCACGGCGTCTGCGGGGCTGATCTGGTCCAGCATATAGGCCTTGGCGGGTTCACCAAAGAGCGTGCGACCCACGGCAAAGCCTTTGACCAGATCGTATTTGGCCGCGACCGCGAAGCTCTGAGCGAGGGCGGCCTCCTCTGCGGCCAAGCCCAGAACGACAATGCCACGGGTGTAGGCATCATTGCGGGTGATCGCATCCACAGTCGCGGCCCAGGCGGCATCTGTTGTCAGCGGTTCCAGCTTCCACCAGTCGGGGTAGACGTCAATGTCATAGAACCGCTGGATCACATCCGCGGTGGTGTCATCACCCACCGGGCCTGCTTTGGAGGGGATGACCTCGAGCAGGAACTCCAGACGGTTGCGACGGGCGGCGTCAAACAGGCGTTTGACGGTGGCTTCCTGTTCCAGCCGCATCTCTTCCGTGTCGCCCGGGTGATAGAAGCACAAGGCTTTCACCACATGTTCGAGCGGCCATTCCGACAGCCCGCCAAAATCGCTGCCAAGCTCCGGTTCGACCTGCAAAGGGCGCGAGCCCGGCCATTCCACGGGGTGCCCGACCCAGAGCCCTTGCCCGGCGGCGCGGTGCAGCGCCCGGCGCCCCAAACGGCTGTCACAGAGCAGGCCATAACCCGGCTGGCCGTCGGCGACCTGTTCTGTGGCCTCAAGACACAGTTCTTTGAAGGCGCTGATTTTTTCGGGCGTTGCGCCCTCCAGTTCCTCGAACTGCATACGGTGATCAAAGGCAAAGACCCGCATGGTGGACCAATTGCCTTTGCGGTTGGTGGACCAGTGGATCTGTTCGAGTTCGGCATCATGGCGCAGGGCCGGGGTTTTGATGCCGCGTTTCAGGAAGAACTGCAGTTCTTCCCAGCTGGGGTAGGCTGGGGTGCAGCCGTGGCGGCTGACGGCGAACGCGCCGCAGGCATTGGCATAGGTGAGCGTGGTGGGCCAGTCTTCGCCATCGAGCCAGCCTTTCAGGAGGCCCGACATAAACCCGTCACCGGCGCCAAGGACATTGAAGACCTCGATCGGGAAGCCGGGGCCGCTTTGGCCGTCGTCGAGGTTGGCGGGAATGTCACCGGTAAAGGCCACGGCACCCATGGGGCCGCGTTTGCAGACCAGTGTGGCTGCGGTTTTGGCGCGCACCGCGTTCAGCGCCGCGATGGTATCGGTGCTGCCGCCTGCGATGTGGAACTCTTCCTCGGTGCCGACGATCAGGTCAAAGAGATCCAGCGTGGACTGGAGTTTTTCGGTCACCGCATCGGAGGCAATAAAGCGGTTTTCCCCGTCGCCATGGCCCGACAGGCCCCAGAGGTTGGGGCGATAGTCGATATCCAGCGCGGTTTGCTGGCCGCCGTCGCGGGCGAGGTGCAGGGCTTTTAGAACCGCCGCTTCGGTCTGGGGATTGGACAGATGGGTGCCGGTCGCCACCACCGCGCGGGCGGATGCGATGAAGGCGGGGTCAATGTCGTCAGGGGACAGCGCCATATCAGCGCAGTTTTCGCGGTAGAAGATCAGCGGGAACTGATCCTCGTCGCGAATGCCGAGCAAAACAAGGGCCGTCAGCCGGTCCGGGTCGGTGATGACGCCGGAGGTGTCGACCCCTTCACGGGCCAGTTCTTCGCGGATAAACCGGCCCATATGTTCGTCACCGACGCGGGTGATCAGCGCCGATTTCAGCCCAAGCCGCGCGGTGCCTGCAGCCATATTTGTGGGCGAGCCGCCTAAGTATTTACTGAAGGAGCCCATATCCTCGAGCCGCCCGCCGATCTGCGCGCCGTAAAGATCCACAGAGGATCGGCCAATGGTGATTACGTCGAGAGGTTTCATACCGTGCCTCCCAGACTGCCTTCGAGCTGGGCCATTTCCTGACCGCCGGCCATGAGGTCCTGCAGCTGTTCGGGGGTGATTTCGCCCCGCCCGGCGGTGCCCAGCGTCTTGCCCCGGTTCAGCACGGTAAAGCGGTCGCCCACCGCCAGCGCGTGGCGGACATTGTGGGTGATGAACACGACGCCAATGCCCTTTTTACGGACCTTGTCGATGGTGGAGAGTACATTGGCGGTTTGTCGAACGCCAAGCGCTGATGTGGGTTCATCGAGGATCAGCACCTTGGCCCCGAAATAGACCGCCCGCGCGATGGCCACTGTCTGGCGTTCGCCCCCGGACAGCGTGCCAACGGCCTGGTCGGGGGACCGGAGGTTAATGCCCATCTTTTTCATCTCGTCCATGGTGACTTGATTGGCATGGTCGAAATCAACGCGTTTGAAGGGGGCAAAGCCTTTTTCCGGCTCGCGGCCCATCCAGAAGTTTCGCGTCACACTCATCAGCGGGATCATGGCGAGGTCCTGATAGACGGTGGCAATGCCTGCCTCCATCGAATCCCGCGGGCTGTCAAAGGACATCGGTGTGCCTTCAAACAGGATCTCGCCTTTGGTGGGTTTATGGACGCCGGCCATGGTTTTGATAAAGGTCGACTTGCCTGCACCATTGTCGCCCAGAAGGCAGTGGCATTCGCCGGGGCGGATGTCGAAGCTGACGCCCGCCAGGGCAATCACCGGGCCAAAGTGCTTCTCGATGGATTTCATTTCAACGATAGGAGTGGACATCAGCGTTCTCCTGTAATCATGCGGCGGATGTAGGTGTTGAGGATCACGGCAAGGATCAAAATAGTGCCAAGGAAGACCCTAAACAGGGAACTTTCCGCCCCAGAGAAGAACAGACCCTGCTGCACCACCCCAAAGATCAGCGCGCCCAAGGCGGCGCCAATGACCGATCCATAGCCGCCCGTCAGCAGCGCGCCGCCGATGACGACGCAGATGATCGCCTCGAATTCCTTCAAGAGGCCCCGGTCGGCGGCGGCCGAGCCGAACTCCATCACCTGACAGGTGGCAAAGACGCAGGCGCAGAAGGCGGTGAACATGAACATCAGGATTTTGACGCGGTCGACGGGGACACCGACGTAGCGCGCGGCCTGCTTGTCGCCACCGGCGGCAAAGATCCAGTTGCCGAATTTGGTTTTGGTCAGAAGGAAATGCCCAAAGACAATGAGTGCGAGCGCCCAAACCACCAGCATGGGCACACCTTCGACCACCGGCTGACCGGCGCGGGTGCCACGGGTGAATGTGTCGATGAGGCCAATATCGGCCAGCCACTGAAACACCGGTTTCAGGATCACGCCACCAAAAGCCCATGCAAGCGGGTCACCTTCGGCCACGTCTTTGACGCCGCCAATAATGGTCTGACGGGTGGTGAGGATCGACAGCCAAATGGTCAGGCCGCGCAGGATGTAGAGAAACGCAAGCGTCACAATAAAGGACGGCAGGCCGGTTTTGATGACCAGCACGCCATTGACAAACCCAAGCGCAAGGCAGATCGCAAAGGCGACAATGATCGACGCCCAGACCGGCCAGCCCCATTGGACCGACAGGATGGCAATAACCACCCCGGCAAAGCCGATCATCGAGCCGACCGAGAGGTCAAATTCACCGGCGATCATTAGCAAACAAGCGCCCACTGCGATGATCGCAAACTGCGCCGACACAACGGTCCAGTTCTGAATGCCCTTGGGGCCGAACATGCCGCTGTCGCCAGCAATCATCAGAAAGAACACAAAAACCAGGATCGTGCCGGCAATCGCGCCCAGTTCGGGGCGGATCATGGCACGGCGCAGCCGTGAGACTTCGCGCAAGCGCTCGTCCGTCATTTTTCCCTCCGGGAAGTCATCAAATGTAGGAATAGGGTGCGTGTGACGGGGGGAGGGTGTCTACCCCCGCCACCGGGTGTGTCGAAGGCTTAGCGGTATTCGCCCGCGTATTTTTCGACCAGTGCGATATTGTCTTTGGTGACAAATCCGGGGCCAGAGTTCACGGAGTTGCCCGGAACCACGCCGTAGCGCGCCAGGTTGGTCAGCACGACCACCGGCAGGTAGCCCTGCAGGAAGGGCTGCTGGTCAATGGCAAATTCAATCACGTCGCCTTTGATCGCCTCGGCAATTTCACCCGACAGGTCAAAGGTGCCAAAGAAGATCTCGCCGGACAGGCCGTCGGAATCCAGCGCCCGCAGGGTTGGATGCGCCGAGGTCGGGCCGAGCGTCAGGATCGCATCGGTTTCCGGATTGGCCGACAGATAGGCCGAAACCTTGTTCTGGATCTCGGAGGGGTCCTGACCGCTGTCGATCATCTGGCTGCCCATCTCGACGCCAAGCGCATCGGCAAAGCCCTGGCAGCGTTCCACCGAAGCCGGGTTGGTGATGTAGTGGTTCACACAGAGGAAGCTGTCGGCGCCCTGCGCCTTGGCTTTCAGGCCCGCGCCGTAACCGGCGTCATATTCGGGCTGGCCCACATGCATCAGCGCGCCAAGGGCGCGGGATTGCTCGGCGGTGCCAGAGTTGATGGTGATGACCGGAATGCCCTGATCCACGGCGGCGGTGATCGGCCCTTCGAGCACGTCAAAATCGGCGATGGTGACAATAATGCCTGCCGGGTCGGTGGCGGCGGCCTGTTCCACAATGCGTGCCATATCCGCAAGGTCGCCGGTGGGCGGGTTGCGGTAATCCACGTCTGCGCCCATCTGTTCACCTGCCAGCGCAATGGCGTTTTTGATGGTGTTCCACCAGCTATCGCTGTCTGGCGCATGGCTGACCAGAACGATTTTTTCGCCTTCGGCAAAGGCGGGCAGTGCAGTGCCCGACAGGGTTGCGGTGACGGACAGTGCGCCGACGGCCAGCGCGGTCAAAGTCTGTTTCATGGTATCCTCCCTATATGTCAGGTCCGGTGGGCTCCTCTTCCTGCCGGACCTTTTGTGCCGCGTGATTCCAATTCGGCGGCTACATAGAATATTTATTCCAAAAAGAAAGAATGCAAGCTTTAAATTCTATTTTCACTCTCGCGCCGCGTGCCAACGGCCACCGCAAGGGTGATCGCAAGGGACAGGGTGGCCGAGAGCGCGCGGAAAGCACCAAAGTCGACCTCGGACACCGACAAGGGCAGAATGCCGGGCGATTGCACCGGGCTCATCACGGTGTCGGTGATGGCCACCACGGGCAGGCCACGGGCGGCGGCGGCCTGGGCCATGTCGACGGTTTCGGTGCTGTAGGGGGCGAAGGTGATGGCGATCACCGCATCGCCTGCGCGCACCGCGTGGCTGTGGTCGAGCTTGCCGGTGCCATCGTGCAACATGGCGGCAATGCCCATTTTCTCGAAGGCATAGGACAGGTAGCTGGCCACCGGAAAGGCGCGGCGCAGGCCAACCACATGGATCATCTGCGCGCTGGCGAGGGCCTCGACCGATTGGTCCAGCACGCGGGAATCCACCGTATGGGTCAGGTTTTCAAGCGACATGCGGCCTGCGTCGACAAATTCGGCAAGCAACGCCGAGGGGCTGCCCGCACCGCGGTCGCGCAGGTTCGACAGCCGCGTGCCATAGTCGGGCAGGGCGGGGCTGTAGACGTCGCGGAACATCTTTTGCATATCGGAAAACCCCGAAAACCCCATCAATTGGCAGAACCGCATCAGGGCCGAAGGCTGGACCTCCGCCCCGGCGGCGAGCTCGGCCACGGTCGACACCGCGATCCGTTCGGGATTGGCGCCAAGGTATTCGGCGCATTGCTTCATCCGCTTGGGCAGAGTTGGCATCAGATCCTGAAGTTGGGCGCGGAACCCGTCGAGCGTGGTGGGGGCAGTTGGCATATTCGGACCTTCGGAAGTGTCTTGACAGAATGGCTACACCTCATGTTAGCCAAAATGGAATAAAAATTCCACCGGTGAATCGCAGAGGAGACGCACCGTCGGATGTGAACAGGACACGCATTGTAAAGGGAGAAGACAATGCAGACAGAGCAGCCAAGCCCGCTGCGGGTTGGCCTGATTGGCACGGGGTTCATGGGCAAGACCCATGCTTTTGCCTGGCGCAACGTAAAGGCCATATTGGGTGGGCAGCCGGGGGAGCTGCCCGAGATCGCGCTGCACACGCTGTGTGATACGCCGAAACCGCAGGCCGAGAAATTCGCCGCGCAGTTCGGCTTTGCCAAGGCCACCGATGACTGGGAAGCGATGGTCAACGACCCGGAGATCGATGTGGTGTCGATCACCACGCCAAACCAGATGCACAAGGACATGGCGCTGGCGGCGATCGCAGCCGGAAAACACGTCTGGTGCGAAAAGCCGATGGCGCTGACCGCTGAGGACGCGGCAGTGATGACAACTGCCGCCGAAGCGCGCGGTGTGCGCACCATGGTGGGGTATAACTACATCCACAACCCGGCGTTTCTGCATGCGCAGGCGTTGGTGAAATCCGGCGCCATTGGCCGGATTGTGCATTTTCGCGGCTGGGTGGACGAAGACTATCAGGCCGATCCTGACCTGGCCTGGACCTGGCGCGCGCGTCTGGCGGATGCCGGTCTGGGCACGCTGGGGGATCTGGGCTGCCATCTGGTGTCGATGGCCTATGGGCTGTGCGGCCCGGTGGAGAGCCTGATTGCCGATATGCAGACCGTTCATGAAACCCGGCCCCTGCCCGATGGCACTGGCAGCGGCGTGGTTGAGAATGAGGACACCGCCACGGCGCTCCTGCGGTTTCAGGGGGGCTTTCAGGGCTCGATCTCGTCATCGCGGTCGGCCTGGGGGCGGAAGAACCGGCTGGCCTGGGAGGTGCATGGCACCAAGGGCATGATCTGTTTTGATCAGGAGCGGATGAACGAGCTGCAGCTTTATGTGAACGAAGGCCCCAAAGCGACGCAGGGCTTTCGCACCATTCTGACCGGGCCGGAACATGCGCCTTATGGCGCGTTTTGCCCCGCGCCCGGGCATCAGCTGGGGTTCAATGACCTGAAGGTGATCGAACTGGCCGCGTTCCTGAAGGCGATGAAGGCCGGGCAGGCGGCGCACCCGGATTTCCGGGCGGCTTATGAATTTGAACGGGTGATCCACGCGGTGGCGCAGTCGGCACGCGGCGGTGGGCAGCGGATTCTTTTGGGAGGAGACATGTGATGGTCAAGATTGCTCTGATCGGGCTGGGGCGCATTGGGCAGGTTCATGCCCGTGCTATTTCCCGCACGCCCGGCGCGCAGCTGGTGGCGGTGGTGGAGGCCAACGCAAGTGTTGCCGCAGAAACCGCAGCGGCCTTTGGCGCTGAAGTCCGCGATCTGGACGCGGTTCTGGCCGCCACAGATGTTGAGGCTGCGATCATCTGCACGCCCACCGACACCCATGCGGATCTCATTGAACGGTTCACGCAGGCGGGCAAGGCGGTGTTTTGCGAAAAACCTGTGGACCTGAGCCTTCAGCGGGTGGAGGCCTGTCTGGCATCGGTCGAGGCCGCCGCAGGCGCGCTGATGATCGGGTTCAACCGCCGGTTTGATCCGCATTTCGCGGCGCTGAAGGCGGCGATTGATGCGGGCGAGATTGGCGCGGTGGAACAGATCACGCTGACCTCGCGCGATCCCGGCCTGCCGCCTGCGGAGTATATCAAAGTGTCGGGCGGGATCTTCCGCGATATGACGATCCATGATTTTGACATGGCGCGGCATCTGTTGGGCGAAGAGGTCGCATCGGTCTATGCCACGGCGTCGGCACTGGCGGATCCGGCGGTGCGTGATTTGAAGGATTACGACACAGCAACCGTGGTGCTGACCACCCACAGCGGCAAGCAGGCGACGATCCTGAATTCGCGGCGGGCGACCTATGGCTACGACCAGCGGATCGAGGTTCACGGCAGCCTGGGCATGGTGCAGGCAGAAAACCAGCGGCCTGCGGATATTGTCATTGCGCGGGGCGACGGGTTCACCAAACCGCCGCTGCATGATTTCTTTATGACCCGTTACACCGCGGCCTATGAGGCGGAGATCCAGGCCTTTGTGGCCACGCTGAACACGCCCGGTGCGGATCTGTCGCCGTCGGGTCAGGATGGGCTGGCAGCCCTGCAACTGGCCGAAGCGGCGGTGAAATCTGTGGAAACCGGGCAGGTGGTGGCGCTTTAGGCGCCGCGCAGATCCTTGAGGCTGCGCTGGTAGGTCTGTTGAAACGACCGCGCCAATGCGACGCCCGAGGAAAACCCGCATCGCAAGGCGATCTGTTCCTGGCTGAGGGTTGTTTCCTCGGCCAGGAGCCGCGCGCGGCCAAGGCGCAGCAGTTTGTAGTATTTGCCCGGCCCCATGCCGAGCTCGCGGTGAAACAGCCGGTTCAGCGTGCGTTCGGCAAGGCCGACCTGATCGGCCAGCTCAAACGTGGTGAGCGGCGTTTCAATATGGCTGGCCATGGTATCGAGCGCGGCCAGCAGTTTCGGTGATCCCCGGTCACGCAACCGTTGCGGCCCATGTGCCTGCCGGTTGGGATCATAGAGGAACATGTTTGAGGCCTCGAACGCGGCGGCCGCACCGAACTGGTCGTGGATCAGATCCAGCATCATATCCAGCGCGGTGCTCGCGCCACCGCAGGAGAGGAATTTGCCGGAGCGCACAAAGCGCGCGGGCGTGACCGCGACATTGGCAAAGCTTTCCTGAAAGCTGTCGAATTCCTGCCAGTGAATGGTGGCCTGATGCCCCTCGAGCAGCCCAGCAGCGGCGAGGATCCAGGGCGCGGTATCGGCGGCCACAACCAATGGCGCGGCACGGGCGGCCTGGCGGATGCGGGTCAGGGCAGCGGGGGCAAGCTGGTCGCGCATATGGTAGCCTGCGACCAGAACCAGGGTCGCCCCCTGGGCAGGCGCAAAAGCGGCATCCGGCGTCACGGTCAAGCCGCTGGAGCTGCGCACGGCGGCCCCATCCAGCGTGGTGATCCGCCAGCTGAGGTCCGCATCCACACCACGCAGGCCAACATCGCGCAGGGGTTCCAGCGCGCTGGCCAGAACCATATTCGAGAACCCCTCGAACAGCAGAAATTCAAACAGATGTGACGACATTTATCGCAAATATGGCGATGAATGAGTGTATGGCAAGGGATTTTCGCGCCTAGCGTGGGGGCAAGCGGGTGCCTTCGGGCGACCCGATACGCCAACCTAAAGAATGGAAAGACCCCCATGCCCCTCTCTATGAACCGCGACGTCTTTATCACTGCGGCCGTGACCGGATCGGGCGGCACGCAGGACCGCAGCCCGCATGTTCCGCGCTCTCCCGAGCAGATCGCAAATTCGGCCATTGCCTGCGCCAAAGCGGGCGCCGCCGTGGTGCACTGCCACGTGCGCGACCCGGAAACCGGCGCGCCGAGCCGGGATCTGGCGCTGTACCGCGAACTGACCGACCGCATTCGCGAGTCGGAGGTTGATGTGGTCCTGAACCTGACCGCTGGCATGGGTGGCGATATTGTCTTTGGCACCACCGAAGCGCCGTTTCCGGTCAATGAAGCAGCCACCGATATGATCGGTGCGAGTGAACGTATGGCCCATATCGCCGAATGCCTGCCCGAGATCTGCACGCTCGACTGTGGCACCATGAACTTTGCCGAAGCCGATTATGTGATGACCAACACGCCCGGCATGCTGCGCGCCATGGGGCAGATGATGACCGATCTGGGCGTGAAGCCCGAGATCGAAGCCTTTGACACCGGTCATCTGTGGTTTGCAACCCAGCTGGTGAAAGAAGGCATTCTGACAAGCCCCGCGCTGGTTCAGCTGTGCATGGGGGTGCCGTGGGGCGCGCCCAATGACCTCAATACCTTTATGGCGATGGTCAACAATGTGCCGTCCGACTGGAACTGGTCGGCGTTCTCGCTGGGTCGTGATCAGATGGCCTATGCGGCGCAGTCGGTGATTGCGGGCGGCAATGTGCGGGTGGGTCTAGAAGACAACCTGTGGCTCGACAAGGGCGTTTTGGCCACCAATGAACAGCTGGTCGAGCGCGCCGTGGGCGTGATCGAAGGCATCGGGGCCAAGATCATTGGCCCGGCAGAGGTTCGCGAGAAGCTGGGCCTGACCAAACGCGCGCCGGTGGCGAAATGAGCGCCCGCAAGACAGCCGCGATTGTCGGCGGTGGCGTGATTGGCGGCGGTTGGGCCGCGCGGTTTCTGCTCAATGGCTGGGATGTTCAGGTCTTTGACCCGGATCCCGAAGCCGAACGCAAAATCGGCGAGGTGCTGGACAATGCCCGCCGCGCGCTGCCTGCGCTTTATGACAAAGCGCTGCCTGCCGAGGGTCAGCTGAGCTTTCATGACAGCATGGAAGAGGCGCTGGCGGATGTGTCCTGGGTGCAGGAAAGCGTGCCAGAGCGGCTGGATCTGAAACATAAGATCCACGCGCAAATCAATGAATTCGCACCTGCGGATGCGATCATCGGTTCGTCCACTTCGGGGTTCAAACCGTCCGAGCTGAACGAAGGCGGCGACACCCGTGTGATTGTGGCGCATCCGTTCAACCCGGTCTATCTGCTGCCGCTGATCGAACTGGTGGGCGATGCAGCGATCTGCGCCAAGGCAGGCGACATCCTGCGGTCGGTTGGCTGTTTCCCGCTGACCGTGCGCAAGGAAATCGACGCCCATATTGCCGACCGCCTGCTGGAGGCCGTGTGGCGCGAGGGGCTGTGGCTGATCAAGGACGGGATCTGCACCACGGAAGAGCTGGACGAGGCGATCCGCATGGGCTTTGGCCTGCGGTGGGCGCAGATGGGTCTGTTTGAAACCTACCGGATTGCCGGCGGTGAAGCGGGCATGAAGCATTTCATGGCGCAGTTCGGCCCGGCGCTGGAATGGCCCTGGACCAAGCTGATGGACGTACCGGAGTTCACCGATGAGCTGGTGGACCTGATCGCAGATCAGTCGGATGCGCAATCGGGGCATATGTCGATCCGCGCGCTGGAACGCCTGCGCGATGACAATCTGGTGGGCATGATGCGCGCGTTGAAGAAATCGGGCACCGGGGCAGGGGGCGTGTTGAACGCCCACGAGGCCCTGCTGCCGACCGCCCCGCAAGGGGATCTGCCGGTCACCGTGGACCGCGTCATTCCGCAAAGCTGGACGGACTACAACGGCCATATGAACGAGGCGCATTACCTCGAGGTTTCGGCGCAGGCGACCGACCGTTTCATGGAGATGATTGGGGCCGATGCCGACTATGTGGCGGCGGGCAAAAGTTATTTCACCGTGGAAAACCACATTCGCTATCTGGACGAGATGCACGCAGGCGAAGCCGCAAAGGTCACCACGCAGGTGCTGGCCGGTGCGGGGAAGAAAATGCATCTGTTCCACAGTCTGCTGAAAGCCGATGGCAGCGTGGCCGCCACCGTGGAAACCCTGCTGCTGCATATGGATCTGACGGCGCGCAAGACCAGCGTGCCGGATGACCCCGTGGCAGCGGCGCTGGCGACCTATGCAAGCGCCCACGAAACCCTGCCCCTGCCGGATGGCGCAGGGCGTCATGTGGGGCAGAGAGACCCCTCCTGATCCGCACGTATGGACGGGAAACTCCCCCCGGCACCTTTGCCCGAAGGTGCCGGGGTTTTTTGTTTGTGCCTGCCTTACCAGGCCTCGCCCTTGCGCAGCTGGCGCGGGGTGCAGCCGAATTGGACCTTGAAGGCGCGGGTCAGGGCGCTGGCGTTCTCGTAGCCGCAGCGGCCTGCGATCTCGGCCACGGTTTGGTCCGTTTCGGCCACCAGTTTACGCGCAAGGTTCAGCCGCAGCCGCCGGTAAATTGCGTTTGGCGTGCCTTGCAGTTCGGCCTGCATGCGCACCTCGAGCAGTTTCTGGCTGCACCCCATGCGGCGCGCGATTTCAGCAATCGGCAGGGGGCTTTCCAGATTGTCCTGCATCAGATGCAGCACCCGGTCGACCATGCGGCCGCCGGGGCTGGGGGCAAGGGTAAAGGCGCGGGCGGAGGCTTCGGTCATGAATATCTGCGCCACCTCTACGGTGATAAGCGGGCCGTGGGCCTCTCCGATCAGCGCCATCACCAGATCAAAGGCCGCCATGGCGCCGGAACAGGTGATCCGGTCGCCGCTGATCACATATCGCGCGCGCAGGGCGTCGATGTCGGGAAAGGTTTCCTCAAAACTGGCCAGTTCCTCCCAATGGATCGTGGCCTGATGCCCGTCCAGAAGCCCCGCCCGCGCCAGAAGCCAGCTGCCGGTGTCAAAGCCTGCGAGCTGGGTGTAGCGGCTGCGTGCCTGTTGCAGGGGGCGGGTGACGGCGCGGTTGTCGAGGTCGCGAAAGCCATAGGACGGCATCACGATCAGCAGATCCCCGCCGCCATCCGACAGCGCGCCGTGGGGGGTGACCGAAAGCCCGCTGGAGCTGACGGCAGGCGCGCCATCCAGTGTCAGGAATCGCCAGTTGTACAATATGCGCCGCGCCACGGTATTGGCCGCGCGCAGGGGTTCCACCGTATTGGCGAGGCAGTGATTGGAGAAATTGTCGAAAAGCAAAAGGTCAAATTGCTGCGCCATCTGGGTGTTTCCTGCGATTTCTGCACGAAAACTATCCAAGTCTGCACGGTGTGCCAAGGCAAGAGGTGCTCTGCTGTGAAAAACGAAGACAGGAGCCTACCCCATGCATTTTGGCCTGAGTGAAGAACAAGAGATGATCGTCTCGACCGTCCGCAGTTTTGTGGAGAACGAGATTTACCCCCATGAGGCCGAGGTGGAGCGCACCGGCCATGTGCCCCACGAACTGGGTGAAGAGATCAAGCGCAAGTGCATTGATCTGGGGTTTTACGCGACCAATTTCCCGGAAGAGGTCGGCGGCGGTGGTCTGAGCCATTTTGACTTCACGCTGGTGGAACGCGAACTTGGCCGGGGGTCGATGGCGCTGACCCATTTCTTTGGCCGTCCGCAGAACATCCTGATGGCCTGCAACAAAGAGCAGCGCGAACGCTATCTGCTGCCTGCGGTGCGCGGGGAGCGTATGGACGCGCTGGCGATGACCGAACCGGATGCGGGGTCGGACGTGCGTGGCATGAAATGTCAGGCGGTGCGCGATGGCGGCGACTGGGTGGTCAATGGATCTAAACACTTTATCTCGGGGGCGGAGCACGCGGATTTCTTCATTGTGTTCATCGCCACTGGTGAAGATGACACGCCCAAGGGCCCGAAGAAACGCATCACCACCTTCCTTGTGGACCGCGACACCCCCGGTTTTGAAGTGCGCGATGGCTATAATTCGGTCAGCCACAAGGGTTACAAGAACTACATCCTGACCTTTGACGACTGCCGCCTGCCGGATGCGCAGGTTCTGGGCGAGGTCGATGGTGGCTTTGCGGTGATGAACGAATGGCTTTATGCCACCCGCCTGACTGTTGCCGCCTTTAGCGTGGGTCGCGCGCGGCGCTGTTTTGACCATGCGCTGCAGTATTCCGCCGAACGTCAGCAGTTCGGCCAGCCGATTGGCAAGTTTCAGGGCATTGGCTTTCAGATCGCCGACATGGTCACCGAAATTGACGCCGCTGACTGGCTGACCCTGTCTGCGGCCTGGCGTCTGGATCAGGGGCTTCCGTCAAACCGCGAGATCGCTTCGGCCAAGCTTTATGCCTCCGAAATGCTGGGGCGGGTCACTGATGCCACGCTGCAGATCTTTGGCGGCATGGGTCTGATGGATGACTTCCCGATCGAACGGTTCTGGCGCGATGCAAGGGTCGAGCGGATCTGGGACGGCACCTCGGAAATCCAGCGTCACATCATTTCCCGCGATCTGCTGCGTCCCCTCGGGGCGTGAGGCAGCGCCTACGCGGGGATCAAGTTGCTCTGGCGGTGAGGTGTGCGTCTTCCTTGCTCTCACTTCAGCCATGCCTTGCTGCCGGGGCGCCTTGCAATAATCGGGCAAAGGACCAGACATGAAAAAAGATCTGAACAGGCTATTCAAACCCGCCGCTCTTGCGGTGATTGGCGGGGGCGCGTGGTGCGCGCAGGTGATCCGCCAGTCGCGCGATATGGGATATACGGGCGAGATCTGGCCCGTGCATCCAAAACAGGCCGAGGTCGAGGGGCTGCAGGCCTATCCTTCCGTCGCGGATCTTCCGGGCGTGCCGGATGCGGCCTTTGTTGGCGTCAACCGGCATCTGACGCTGGAGATCGTCGGCGCGCTGTCGGCGATGGGTGCGGGCGGCGCGGTCTGTTTTGCCAGCGGGTTTTCCGAGGCCGCGGCCGAAGACCAAAGCGGCGATGATCTGCAGGCGCAGCTGGTGGCGGCGGCGGGCGAGATGCCGATTTTGGGGCCGAACTGCTATGGGTTTATCAATGCGCTGGATGGCGCTTTGCTGTGGCCGGATCAACATGGCTGTACCCGCGTGGATCGCGGTGTTGCGATCCTGACGCAAAGTTCCAATATTGCCATCAACCTGACCATGCAGAAGCGCAGGTTACCGGTGGCTTATACCGTGACCTGCGGGAACATGGCGCAGACCAGCCAGGCCGAGGCGGCGCTGGCGCTGTTGGATGATCCGCGCGTGACGGCGATTGGCCTGCACATCGAAGGCTTCGGCGATCTGCGCGGCTGGGAGGCGCTGGCGGCGGCGGCACATGCAAAAGACATCCCGTTGGTGGCGCTGAAGGTTGGCGCCTCTGAGCAGGCGCAAAAAGCCACCGTGTCGCATACCGCATCGCTGGCGGGCAGTGATGCAGGCGCGCAGGCGTTTTTGGATCGGCTGGGAATTGCGCGGGTGCCGTCACTGCCAGCCTTCCTTGAGACCCTGAAACTGCTGCATGTCCATGGGCGGCTGGAGGCGGCACAGATTGCCTCGATCAGCTGTTCGGGGGGCGAAGCAAGCCTGATTGCCGACATGGCGCTGCCGCATGGGGTGACGTTTCCGGCCCTTGAGGATGGCCAGAAAACCCACCTGCGCGCTGCGCTTGGCCCCATGGTCGCGTTGAGCAACCCCTTGGATTACCACACCTATATCTGGCGTGATGAGGCCGCGATGACGCAGGCCTGGTCCGGCATGACCGGTCCCGAGATCGCGATGACCCTGTCGATTGTCGACTATCCGACCACCGATCCGACCGACTGGCATGTGGCCACACGGGCGGCCTGCAATGTGCGGGCGCAGACCGGGGCGGGCTTTGGCGTGGTGGCCACCCTGCCCGAGCTGATGCCTCAGGAGACCGCCACTGATCTGATCGCCGGCGGGGTGGTGCCTTTTATGGGCCTGGAGGAGGCGCTGGTGGCCATCAAGGCGGCCAGTCAGATCGCTGCGCCATCCACCCTGCCGGTGGCCTTGCCCGGACAGGTCGCCCCCGATCACACGCTGACCGAAGGCGAGGCGAAAGCTGCGCTTGCGGGCTATGGCGTGCCGGTGCCGCAGTTCCGGCTGACCACAGCTGACACCATCGCGGTCGATGCCGCCGATCTGACCGCACCTTTTGCGATCAAGGGCGTGGGACTGGCGCATAAATCGGAACATGGGGCGGTGCGACTGGGCATCAGCGCTGAGGACGCCCCCAAAGTTGCGGCTGAAATTGGCACCGACCAGATCCTGATCGAGGAAATGGCAAGCGGCGCACTGGCAGAGCTGCTGGTGGGTGTCACCCGTGACCCGGCCCATGGCTATGTGCTGACCGTGGGGGCCGGGGGGGTGCTGACGGAGGTGCTGCGCGACACGGCATCGCTGTTGTTGCCCAGCACCCGCGCCGAGATTGACGCCGCCCTTGACCGGCTGAACTGCGCCCCGATCCTGCGTGGCTATCGCGGCAAACCACCGGTGGCGCGCGCGGCGCTCTTGGACGCGATCGAGGCCGTGTCGGCCTATGTCTTGGAAAATGCCGAGACCCTCGGTGAAGTTGAAATCAATCCGCTCATCTGTACTGCTGACCGTGTGGTTGCAGTTGATGCGCTTATTCGAAAGGGCTGACAGATGTCTCCGATCAAAACCCGCCGTGATGGCGCGATCTTCGAGGTCATCCTCGACCGTCCGAAAGCAAATGCCATTGATCTGGCCACCAGCCGGGTCATGGGCGAGGCTTTTGCCGAATTCCGCGACGACCCAGAGCTGCGCGTGGCGATCCTGACTGGCGCGGGCGAAAAATTCTTCTGCCCCGGCTGGGATCTGAAGGCGGCTGCGGGCGGCGATGCGGTGGATGGCGACTATGGCGTGGGCGGCTTTGGCGGCCTGCAGGAACTGCGCGATCTGAACAAACCGGTGATTGCGGCGGTCAATGGCATCGCCTGCGGTGGCGGGCTGGAGCTGGCGCTGTCGGCGGATATGATCCTTGCCGCCGATCACGCCACCTTTGCCCTGCCAGAGATCCGGTCTGGCACGGTTGCCGATGCGGCCAGCATCAAATTGCCCAAGCGCATCCCCTATCACATCGCGATGGAACTGCTGCTGACCGGGCGCTGGTTTGACGCCGAAGAAGCCCATCGCTGGGGGCTGGTGAATGAAATCATCGCGCCCGATCAGCTGATGGATCGCGCCTGGGAGCTGGCGCGGCTCTTGGCCTCGGGGCCGCCGCTGGTTTATGCGGCGATCAAAGAGGTGGTGCGCGACGCCGAAGACAGCAAATTCCAGGACGCGATGAATCGGATCACCACGCGCCAGCTGCGCACGGTTGATGTTCTTTATGGCAGCGAGGATCAGCTGGAGGGCGCGCGGGCCTTTGCCGAAAAGCGCGATCCGGTCTGGAAAGGGCGCTGAGGTCTCGGGCTTTTTTGGATGAAAACAAAGGCCTTTAGGCCTGCAAATATTCTGGGCGGTTTTCCGCCCGGAATAGGCGGATAAATTCCGAAAATCAAAATCTAATGAAAATCCAGACTTGACGGCGGCTTTTGGACAATTGGCCCTTGGCGGGCGCCTCATATTGCGACACATTTGTAAAAGGCAAATCCCCATGCCTTTCGATTTTAAGTTTCCTCTGTGTTGTTAACGAGGTCCAGTTATGTTCAATTCTCCCTCTCTTGACCGTTTGTTGCCCTTTGGGGCTGGCGCGCCTGCCCTGCTCGCCCCCGGTCGTACCGAAGCCGAAGATCTGAAGTTTGTCCGCGGGTTTAAGGAGGTCTCAAACCCTCATGCCTCGGGCAAGGCCTTTGCGCAGGCCAATGGCGATCAATCCCTGATGCGCGGGCAGTTTGATGGGCCCGAAGGCTATTATGATCTGACCTTTGGCTATTTTGATGAAACTGATGGCGTGTCGCAGATGGCGATCCTGCTGAACGGGACGGTTCTGGATCAGTTCCTCTGGGACAGTCCGGACGGTGATGAGATCGCCACGCGCAACAGCCGCGCCGAACACGAGATCAAGTCGATCTACCTCAAACCCGGCGATCGTCTGGCGTTTGAAGGCTGGGCTGACGGGCGGGAACCGCTGCGCAGTGACTATATCGACCTGACGCCCGGCTCAGAGCCCGATGATCCGCCTGATGATCCACCGGACGACCCTCCGGATGACCCAGATCCCGGCAATTCTTTCCGGGTGGAGGCCGAGACATTAGAGATCCTGTCGGGACTGCGCGTGGTCAACAATCGCGCAGCCTCGGGGGATGCGTATTTGCAGTCCAAAGGCAGTTCGCCCGCCAATCCCGGTCGGGCGGTCTATGTCGTCGAAGAGGACGGCCGGTTTGACCTGACCCTTGGCTATTACGACGAAAGCGATGGCGTTTCGTTTCTGCGGATCCTGCTGAACGGCGAAGAGATCGACAGTTTCGACTGGGACGCAGACACCGGCCAGAAGCTGGCCAATGCAAAGAGCCTCGTGGAACGCACGTTGGAGGGGCTGGACCTGGAAGAGGACGATGAAATCGTGCTGGAGGGCTATGCCAATGGTGGCGAGCCGCTGCGCATTGATTACCTGCAGTTTGACCCGGCCGCAGGCGGTGATCCTGACCCTGATCCTGACCCTGATCCTGATCCGGACCCAACGCCCGAAGACCTGCCCGATCTGTGGTATCAGGATGCGGGCGAGGTGAAGCTGGCCCTGAACCTGGGTGGGGACAGCGACAGTTTTGCGTTCGAGGAACGCGCAACCGGCATCACGGTTGGGGCGCTGGGTATTGTGGCGGCGGATTTTGACGACGATGGCGATGTCGATTTCCTCAATAGCGAGTTGATCGACCTGCTGGTGAACCCCAGCACCGACGAGATCGAGCTGACCTTTGCCGTGACGGTTCTGGAAAACGACGGGGACGGCAACTTCAGCGAAGGCACCCGGTCGGAGATCGAGATTGCCCCGGCCTCTGGCGCGCAGTTCTTTGACGGCAGCGTTGAGCAGAACTTTACCCTGCTGGCAGCAGGCGATCTGACCGGCGACGGAATTGCCGATGTCTATGCCAGCGAAGGGCTGGGGGGCACGTCTTACTTCCTTGAAAACGATGGCAATGGCGGCTTTAGCCTGCTGTCCGAACTGGCGTTTGTCGATGGCGGCCTGCGCGATGCGGCGCTGATTGGGGATCTGAACGGGGATGCCTTTGGCGATGTGGCGTTGGCCAGTTCGCTGAATGCAAGCACCGTGCATGTGCTGACCAGCACTGGCGGTGGCACTTACGAGATTGCGTTGAGATCGATCCCAACACCCGAAGACAATGGCGATCCCAACCTGATCGATCTGGATGGGGATGGCGATACGGATTTTGTCTTTGTGTCCGATGGCGAAGGCGCTGGTATCAGCACCTTCTTCAACGATGGCAGTGGCGGGCGCCAAGCCGGCACACCCTTTGTCCTGCCCCTGGATCTGGGGGAAAACGGCAACCCCGGATCGGTTGAGGTCGGAGAGTTCGACGGGGATCCGGGCATAGAGGTCATTGTTGCCGGCGCCCGAGAAGGCGATGCCGACCCGATTGCGCCGGGGCTGAGGATCTTTGATCTGGTAGAGGATGGCAGCGGGCTGGCCTTTGAGCAGAGCGCGTTTGATCCGTCCATCGTTGGCAATGTGCTGGGGGCGGCGGACTATGACGGGGATGACGATCTGGACCTGCTGCTGGCGGGGCTGAATTTCTCTGGCACCCACGACCTGCGCCTGTTGCTGAACGATGGCAGCGGTGATTTCACCGATGCTGGTGTGGTCGTGGACCCGTTTGATCCGGGAACGCTGACCTTCTTTGGGCCGGCGGTTGGGGTTGAGTTCTTTGACGATCCGCTGATGGTTGCGTGACCCTCAGCCTGCGCGCCGATTGGAAAACCGGCGCGCGCCCAAAGGGCTGGGTTTACTCCCCTCGGGGAAAACGCTGGGTTTCTTCGACGGTGTTCAGGTCCATGTGATTGCGCATGTAGCGTTCGGAGGCTTTTTGCAGCGGCTGGTGGTCCCACGGGTAATACCCGCCTTCGCGCAGCGCCTCGTAGACAACCCAGCGCCGCGCCTGACTGGCACGGACCTCAGCATCGAAACGGTCCAGATCCCAACGGGCGCGGACCTTGTCCTGAAAGCTCTGCACAACGTCCTGATAATCGGGATCCTGTGCCAGATTGCGCAGCTCGTGCGGGTCGGCGTCCAGATCAAACAGCTGGTCTGCGTCCAACTGGCACTGGGTGAACTTCCACTGGCCTTCGCGCAGGGACACCATCGGCGCATAAGAGGCCTCGGCCGCGTATTCCATGGCGACGGGGGTGGTGCGTGTTTCGCCTTTGCCCAATCCAACCAGCGATTCCCCGGTGGTCCATTGGGCGACCTCTTCCATGCTGATGCCAGCCAGATCACAGAGGGTTGGGCACACGTCGATATTGCTGACCGGCGTGGTTACAAGGCCGGGCGCCATGTCGGGGGCAGAGACCATAAGGGGCACCCGGGCGGAACCTTCAAAGAAGGACATTTTGAACCACAGCCCCCGTTCACCCAACATGTCACCATGGTCCGAGACAAACAGGATAATCGCCTCCTGACGGGTTCCTTCCAGGGCTGTCATGACCTCGCCGATTTTGTCGTCGATGTAGGAAATATTGGCGAAATAAGCGCGGCGGGAGCGCTGGATGTCTTCTTCGGAGATATCAAAAGACCGCCAGTCATTTGCGTCAAAGATCCGCTTGGAATGGGTGTCCTGATCTTCGTAGGGGAGGGCGGGGACCTCGGGCAGAAGATGTGCGCAATCCGCGTAGAGATCCCAGTATTTCTTGCGGGCGACATAGGGGTCGTGGGGGTGCGTGAAGGACACGGTCAGACACCACGGCCGGTCATCCTTGCCGCGCGCCAGATCATAGATTTTGCGCGTCGCGTGATAGGCGACCTCGTCATCATATTCGAGCTGATTGGTGATTTCTGCAACGCCTGCCCCGGTGACCGAGCCCATATTGTGATACCACCAGTCGATCCGTTCGCCCGGTTTGCGGTAATCCGGCGTCCAGCCAAAGTCCGGCGGATAGACATCGGTGGTCAGACGCTCTTCGAAGCCATGCAGCTGGTCCGGGCCGACAAAATGCATCTTGCCCGACAGCGTGGTCTGGTAGCCGGCGCGGCGCAGATGGTGGGCATAGGTCGGCAGGGAAGAGGCAAATTCCGCCGCATTGTCATAGACGCCGGTGTCGCTGGGCAATTGACCGGACATGAACGACGCTCGTCCCGGCGCGCAGAGGGGCGAGGCGGTATAGGCATTTTGAAACCGGGTCGACCGCGCGGTGAGCTTTTTGAGATTTGGCGCATGGAGCCAGTCGGCTGGGCCATCCGGGAACAGGGTGCCGTTCAGCTGATCGACCATGAATATCAGAATGTTAGGTTTTGTCATCGGATCCGGGCATGTTGCGGAACCAGAGGCGCGGGTGAAACACCTGCCAAGGTTCTAGGTTTTTGCTATGGTTCTGCTAAGGTAGGCGTCCCAAAATAGACGAAAAAGACCAAATGTCTGATGGCTGATACAGGAAATTCCTATACCAAACTGGCGCGCAGCGCGGCGGATCTTTGTGCGTTCATGATGGTGTGCCGACATGGGCAGCTGTCGGCAGCAGCGCGAGAGATGAAGCTGTCCCAGCCCAGTCTCAGCCAGCGCATCCGCAATTTGGAAACCGCGCTGGATCAGCAGCTGTTTGAGCGCGGGCCAAAAGGCGTGACGCTGACGCGGGACGGGCAGGCGCTGTATCGCAAACTGCACCGCCCCCTGACCGAGCTGGCCGAACAGTTCTGGGAGGTCTCGAACAGCAAAAGGCCGGACAGGCTGCTAATCGCGGTGGATTTTGCCTTTGCCTATTTCTGGCTGCTGCCCCGGTTGCCGGCCATTCGCGAAAAGCTGGGCGATGTGGATGTCTGTGTTCTGACCTCGCAGGAACCCAGCGTGGATTTGGTCAGCGGCACGGATCTGATTATTCAGATGGGCGAGGCGGGACAGGCCCTCGCGGATGCGACCTGGCTGATCAAGGAAAAGGTCAGCGTTGTCTGTAGCCCTGCGTTCAAGGATCTGCATCCCGAACTTCGCACCCCCGGTGATCTGAAGGACGCCAAGGCGTATTTGCTGCACCTCAACGCGCCGTCGCGGACGACCCATTGGTGCAACTGGGAAGAATGGTTGAACGCTTGGGGGGTGGATACGGCGGGTTTGGGCAAGGGCACGGTCTTCAACAATTACGAAATGATCGTGCAGGCCACGGTCCGGGGGCAGGGCATCGCATTGGGCTGGCAGGGGCTGGTCGATGACCTGATGCGCAGCAATGCGTTGACGGAACTTATGCCGCAAGTGTTCGAGACAGAGCGCGGGTATTATATGTCACACGCAAAGGCGACCCCGTCTCGCAGTGCCATTGAACTGCACAATTGGATCGCCCGCGAAATCGCGCTCTAGACGGCGTCTTTGTTGCCGTCGTGTCCGGGCTTTGTTGCTGAGCCGTCCATCCAATTATACCCCAAACCGGAATTATGTTTCCGTGATTGGAGTGTTTATATCCGTTTTTCAACGCGTATTTTGAGGGCGCACCTCAGGAGAACACGATGCCGGTCACCGCGATTTCATATTGATGCGTACGGCATTGTTGGGCACAGCGCCGTTGATCTGGTCGAAGCCCTCCCCCCTCAGTATTGCCTGCCAGAGCCTCGCGACGCGCACATTGGTTCGGTTTGAACACCAAAGTTAGGAGACGAAATGTCCAAAACAATTCTCATCACCGGATCAACCGATGGTATTGGCCTGCTGACGGCAAAAATGCTGGCGGCCCAAGGCCATAAGGTCCTGTTGCATGGGCGCAGCCAGACCAAACTGGACGCCGCGATCCAAGAGGTCGGAGGCGCAACCGAAGGCTTTATCGCTGATTTTTCAAAACTGGGCGATGTCACAGCCCTGGCGGATGCGCTGCTGGCGCGAGGGGGGCAGATCGACGTTCTGATCAACAATGCCGGGGTGTATAAAACGCCGCAGACCCGCTCCGCAGAGGGGCTGGACCTGCGTTTTGTTGTGAACACGCTGGCGCCTTGGGTACTGACGCAGCGGTTGCTTCCGGTGATCCCTGCGGCGGGCCGGGTCCTCAACCTGTCCTCGGCCGCGCAGGCGCGGGTCGATCTGGAGGCATTGTCGGGGCAGAAAGCTCTGGATGATTTCGAGGCCTATGCCCAAAGCAAGCTGGCCATAACAATTTGGTCGCAAGAGCTGGCCGCAAGCCGTCCCGACGGCCCGGTTGTGATCGCCGTGAATCCGGGGTCGTTGCTGGCGTCCAAAATGGTCAAGGACGGCTTTGGCGTTGCGGGAAACGACCTGCGGATTGGCGCGGATATCCTGTGTCGCCTGTCGCTGGACGAGGACTTTGCCGGCGCCTCTGGCAAGTATTTCGACAATGACGCAGGCCGTTTTGCCGCCCCGCATCCTGCGGCCCAGAATGCAGAACACAGACAGCAGGTGACCGAAGCCATTGATCGGATTGCGAAGTCGCTGGTGTAAGGCCCGGGGATTGGGACTCAAGCGGTCATTCAGGCTGCCTCAGCGGGGCGCGGGTATCCTGCGTCCCGAGTGCGTTTTGGGGGATTGGCGGATCAGGACTAGCCCGCGGCCAAAGACGGGCATGTGATCCTCCGACGTGCCGCGACGCCGTAGGTTGGTGTAATAATATAACATAATCTCTATTAGGGTGCATTCGGACGTGTCCCTCCAACCGGAAAAAACGACAAAACCTGTCCTGACTTTTTTGCGATACCGTGACAGTATCGGTCCCGTTCTTCTGACGGTGGCCGTTAGGGTGGGCACATGCTCTTGCTTGGTTGGAATGTTTTGATGCGTGACACTAACCGGAGACATAATTCTGGCGCGGCCGCCCCCGGTGACGCGCGATTGGTTATGCCGGGCAAGTTTCGCGACCTTTCCCGCCGCCCTCTGTCGTTGCGACGTGCGTATGAGCACAGTTTTCTTGTCAAAGACCTGCCACGCATTGCGCGGATGCGAAATTCGATGGCGGTGCTGGATGCGCAGCGGATTTCTGAGCTTCACGGGCCGCCCGCATTTCGAGGTGTCGTAACCGCAGCCGTTTGGCGCGCACCTCTGTAGGGGCAACGCGACAGGGTGTGGCTGATGTCAGGTCCGGTTGAACGGCTAGGTCCGGTTGAACAGAATGACGCCGGTGCAGATGACTGCAATCGCCAAGAGCATCAGCGCGGGCAGCGTTTCATGCAGGATGAACACCGCCATAAGCGCGGTCAGAACTGGGGTCAGCGCCCCAATGGTGGCGCAGGTCGCAGGGCCCAGACGGGTGACCGCAAAGGCATAGGTCAGGCTGGCGATGACCCCAGCGCCCAGCCCTTGTGTCAGGAAGAATGGCATCGCGTCGTCAAGACCGTAGCTGCCCCATTGCAGGGTCAGGGTGCCGGTTGCAAGCAACGCAACCATGATCAGGAAAGAACTCAACGCGATCAGAAGCGCACAGCCCACCGGGTCCAGACCAGAGCGGGCCGCCGCCACAGAATAGGACGACCAGAACAGGCTGCCGCACAGCAGCAGTGCAATCCCGCGCCAATCAGGAAGCTGCCCTTGGGCGACCACCAGAAGACAGGCTCCCGCAATGATCACCGCCAAGGCACCCTGCCCCGATCGCGTAGGTGTCTCACCGGTCAGCCGCCACAGGATCAGGGCCACAAAGATCGGCAGGGTGCCGGGGATCAGCGCGCCCAGATGCGCCGCAGAGGTCAGGCCCGCGCCATGGGCGGCCAGCGCAAAAAACGGAATGCCCGCGCCAATGCTGATGATCATGCAAGGGCCCAAACCCGCCTTGCGGAACATCTGGATCCGCGCGGGCAGGAACGGCAAAAAGACCAGCAAAGGGACAAGGGTGCGGATCACCGCAACATCTGCAAACCCCAAGGCAGAACCATTGGTTGCCCGCGCGCTGAGCGCAAAGCTGGCCCAGATCAGCACGGTCACCCCCATTGCAAGGAAGCCGGGAAGCAAATGCAGCCGCTGGCTGCTTGGCTCAAGGCCAAGGGGGATGTCGGGGGAATGTGCCATTGTCGTCTCCAGAGTGCTGGGGGCACTATGCACAGTGGCGCGTGCGGGGAATTGCGTTCTGACGCTCTGAACTGGATAATATTGGCAGAATCTGCCAATAGGGGCGCCATGGATAGCAAAGACTTTCAAATCATTCGGGAATTGCAGAAGGACGGGCGGCTGAGCAATCAGGAGCTGTCCGAGCGGGTGAACCTGTCGCCCTCCCCCTGTTTGCGCCGGGTTCGCAATCTGGAAAAAGAGGGTGTGATCCGCGGCTATGCGGCGATTGTCGACGAGCCGAGCCTTGGCCTGTCGGTGACCGCCTTTGTGCGGGTCACGCTGGAGCGTCACACCGAAGAGACCACCCGCGAATTTGAAGACAGCATTCGGCGGATCGACGAGATCCTGGACTGCTATGTGATGACGGGGGGCTCGGATTATCTGCTTCGGGTCATTGCGCCCGACCTGCAAAGCTATGAGAGGTTTGTGCGCGAGCGCCTGCATAAGGTAAAGGCCATTGCCTCGATCGACACCGGTTTTGCCTATGGGGTTGTCAAACGCTCGACCCTGTTGCCGTATCCGGTCTGAGGGACAGGCGCGGTCCACAGCCGCCCGGCTCCGGTTGTGTTTTCGGTCAATCCGGTCAGCTGCGCCATGTGCCAGCACAGGGTTTGGTTGGAGCTGAGCACAGGCAGGTTCAGCGCGTCTTCCAGCGCGGGAATGACGCCAAAGGTGCGCAGGTTGGTGCAGGACAGAAAGAGCCCATCAATATCGCCGCCCTGCGCCAGATGCGTGGCGGCTTTGATCAAGGACTGGGGCGAAATGCGGGCCACGCGGGCTTCTTGGTCTTCGCCAAACGACAGGCTGCGGGCCACGGTCAACCCGTGGTCTTCAAAGGCCTGCCTCAGTGGCGTCGCGACCGAGGGAATATAAGGCGTCAGCAAACCCAGACGTTGGATTTTCAGCGTTTTCAGCGCCGCCAATGTTGCGGTCAGCGGATCAGTAATATGGCCCGCGGGGAGGGTTCTGGTTATCAGCGCCTCGACCTTTTTTGCGCCGATCATCATTGCCCCTGATGTGCAGCCATAGGCGATGGCTGCGTAGCTCGGGGCCTTGGGCAGCAGGTCGACGGCAGCGGGGAGGGTTGCGGCCATGGCGTGCAGGGTGTCCGGGTTCAGCTCGGCCCGCGATGGAACCCGGCTGATGTGCAGGCGGGCGACGTCCGGGGCAAAGACCCGGCGCAGGTCCTCTTCGAGCGTTTCGTCGTTTTCCAGAACCAGCACGCCAAGGCGGGGTTGCGGGCTTTCCGACAGATGGCAGTCCATTTGGTCCAAGTCAGATCTCCGGCAGGTCTTTGGGGGCGCGCGGCGACAGAAGCTCTGGCCCCCGTTGGGTCAGCAGAATGTTTTCCTCGTGGACCATCCCCACCCCGCCAGCGCCAAAAATACCGGGTTCAAGGGTCAGCACCATGCCGTCGCGCAGAACCGTCTGATCCTGCGGCGTGAAGGAGGGCCATTCGGTCAGCGCCACACCCAAGCCGTGGCCCAAGCGGCCCTGTGCCGGGGCGAAACCTTCGCGGGTGATCACGTCGGCCATCAGCCGATGCGCGTCCGCGGCGCGCATGTCGGGGCGCAGGGTCTGCAGCGCGTGTTCGGTCGCGTGCCACAGGGTCCTATGCATATGTTTGGCGGTGTCATTGGCGGGGCCGATTGAATAATTGCGGTCGAAATCGCAAAAATACCCATCCCGCACCGCGCCGGTGTCCAGCATGAGGATATCACCGGGTTGCAGCGGCGTCTGGCGTGCCGGGGAAATCACATCGCCGTAGCCGCCGGGCCCGGCCCCGCCGGCCACATAGCTGACCCAATCCGCCCCTTCCTGCAGCAAGGCGATCTGAAAGGCGCGAAACACTGCGTCCAGCCCCTGCCCTGCGCGGGCAAAGTCTGGCACCCGGTCAAAGGCGCGGGCGGCAATGGCGCAGCTGGCGCGAATTTTGGCAACTTCAGCGGCGGATTTGATCTCGCGGACGCGTTGGACTGTGTGGGTGGCATCGGCCATGTGGCGTGCGCCAATCTGGTGCGAAAGTTCAGCATAGTCCGCCAAAGGCATCCGCAGATGGGTCTCTGGCCCCATGGGAACGCCAATCCGGCTGTGCTGCGGAGACAGCGCGGTGATTGTGTCGGCGAGCAGGCTGATGCCGTCATCATAGGGGTTGGGCGCGGTCCAGGTGCGGATGTCGGTCATCCAGGTGCGGCCCATAAGATCCGCGCCGATGGATGGGATCACTGCCACCGGGTCCCCTTTGGCGGGGATCACCACAAACCACGGGCGCGCGGGGCTTTCCCAGAACCGGGTCAGAAACCCCGTGACATAGAAGATGTCGGCGGGTGTGGTCAGCAAAAGGACGGCCAGCCCGTCCTCTTCCATCTGGATCTGCAATTGGTGCAACCGGGTCTGATATTCAGCCCGGGGAAAGATCAGCGACTGCTCAGCCATCTGTGGGCCCTTCGCTGAGGATTGCCAGCACTGTGGCCTCTGGGCCCAGTTCCAACCCGGCCAGCAGGGCGGCCAGCCCCGCGCCGCCCGACGCCGAGGTCCTGAGGCCACAGGCGGCAAGCGTCGCAATGCCCGCGGCCGCTTCGGCGTCCGAGAGGGTGACGAACTGGTCTGCATCCCGTGCAAGACCATTGAGCGCAATCAGCGACGGTGTTTTGCAATCCAGCCGCCCCATCGTGGACACCGGCCCTGTGGTGTCGACCACATGGCCTGCGCGGATGCTGTCGATCAGGGCAGGCGCGGCTTCGGGTTCGACCACGATGATCTGGGTTTCGGGCCAGGTGGCCCGGAACAATGCCGCCGCTGCCCCGGCCAAGCCGCCCACCCCGGCCTGCAGCAGAATATGGCTGGGCGGCGCCGGGATTTGGCTGGTGACCTCGGCAGCGAGCGCCAGATAGCCCTCCATCACGCGATAGGGCAGATCAATGTAGCCGGGCCAGGAACTGTCTGACAGCAGGGTCCAGCCATGGGTCTCGGCCGCCGTGGCGGCGGCGACCATGCTGGCCTCGTAATCCGGGCCTTCGACCACGACCTCTGCCCCTTTGGCACGCAGCCGGTCGGCAAACCCGTCGGGCACGGTTTCGGCGAGGTAAATGATCGCCCGTGCGCCAAAGAGGGCCGCGCCGGCGGCGACAGAAAGCCCGTGATTGCCGGCGCTGGCGGTAACAAAGACGCGATCCCGTAGCGCATGGGGCAGATCCCCTCCTGCTGCGACGGCCTCGCGGGCAATGGCATAGGTCGCGCCGAGCGCCTTGAAACTGCCAAGCCCCATGCGGCTGCGCTCATCTTTGATCCAGACCTCTGCGACCTCTGCGGCCTGAGCGACATCGCGGGCCTCCAGCAGCGGGGTCGCGGCATAGGCCGGGCAGCGGCGCAGAAGATCCAGCACGGGCTGGGCATCATGGGCGGGCACCGGGGCATCGCACCCAATTCCTGTGCCGCGCCAGGGGTTGGTCATAAGGTGTGGCATCGCGGGTTCCCTGTCTGTTGCGGCCAAGGTAACAGCGATCCCCAGTGTATTGCGGGACAATTCAGGGGCCATTGGTCCGAAATTCGGCGCAGGCATGCGATCCGGGGCGGAAATCCGGGCGTTTGCGAGGGCTTGGCTTTCCCTAGGGCCGAATTTCCGACAGGCTGGGCCCATGGACAGATTCGACGCGCTGATTTTAAACGCCCTTCAGGACAATGCCCGGCTCACCGCAGAGGCGCTGTCGACGACGGTTGGCCTGTCGCCGGATGCCTGTCGCAAGCGGCTGGCAAAACTGCGCGCCTCTGGGATTATTGAGGCCGAAATCGCCGTATTAGACCCGAAATCCGTGGATCGCGGGCTGTTGCTGATTGTTGAGGTGTCGCTCCAGAAAGAGCGCCTGAGCGATATTGATGCCTTCAAAGCCCGGATGCGGGCCGCGCCCGAGGTCATGCAGTGTTATTATGTGACGGGGGATGCGGATTTTGTCCTGATCCTGTCGGCCGCGGATATGACCGATTACGAGGCCTTCACGCGGCGCCATTTCTTTGGCGACGACAATGTGCTGAAGTTTCGCAGCAGCGCGGTGATGGACCGGGTGAAGGCCGGGTTCGCCCTGCCGGTAGCGCCGCGCTGACCCCAGCAAAACAGGCGTTGCAGGGCAGTTTTCAACCAAAACATGTTCTGCAACATAAATCTGCAATCGTTTTCACACATAGAATTTGCAAAGCGCGGCAATAACAGCTCCATCGCGATCTTTCGCTCGCAATTTCATGTCACTGGAGATCTGTTATGAAGTCCTTTCTGACTGCCGCCGCCCTGGCCTGTGTTGCCACGGCCAGCTTTGCCGACACCCTGACCGTCTATACGTCGCAGCCCAATGCGGATGCGCAGCGCACGGTTGACGCCTTTATGGCCGCCAATCCGGGCACCGACGTCGAATGGGTGCGCGATGGCACCACCAAGCTGATGGCGCGTCTGCGGGCCGAGATCGAGGCCGGCAGCCCCCAGCCGGATGTTCTGCTGATTGCCGACACGGTGACGCTGGAAGGCATGGCGCAGGAGGGTCTGCTGACCGCCTATCAATCGCCAGAAGCCGCCGCCTATGACCCAGCGCTGTACAGTGCGGATGGCTATTACCATTCGACCAAGCTGATCACGACGGGCATCGTCTACAACACCGGCGTAGAGACCGCGCCTGTCTCATGGGCCGATCTGAAAGATGCGGCGCTGAAAGGTCAGATCGCCATGCCGTCGCCGCTCTACTCTGGTGCGGCGCTGATCCATCTGGCGACCCTGACCGGCGACAAGGATCTGGGCTGGGATTATTATAACCAGCTGGCCAGCAATGATGCCCGGGCCAAAGGCGGCAATGGCGGCACCTTCAAAGCCGTGGCCGCGGGCGAGAAGCCCTATGGCATGGTTGTGGATTTCCTTGCCATCCGCAACAAGGCGCAGGGGTCACCGGTTGAATTTGTCTTCCCCGAAGAAGGCGTGTCTTATGTGACCGAACCGGTGGCGATCCTGTCCACCGCCAAAAACCTTGAGGCGGCACAGAGCTTTGTTGATTTTGTGCTGAGCCAGCAAGGCCAGGATCTGGTGCTGGAAATGGGCTATATCCCCGCACGCAATGGCATGGGTGTGCCCGAAGGGTTTCCTGCGCGTGAAGACATCAAGCTGATGGCCTTTGACCCGGCTGTGGCGCTTCAGAATGCGGAAGCCAACAAAGCCAAATTCGCCGAGATCTTCGGGGCCGAGTAATGCAATCCGGCATAAGATTTGGCGGCAGCCGGTCCGAGGACCGGCTGCTTGCGTGTGTTCTGTTGATTGCCATCGCAGTGACGCTGACCCCGGTCCTGCGGCTGTTTGTCGAAGGCATCACGGTGGGGGATCAGCTGAGCCTGGGCCGGATCACGGATGTTCTGTCGAAACCTTCGACCCACAGCGCATTGCGGCACTCGCTGTTCACCGCTGGGCTGGGCACTCTGGTTTCGCTGGTGATCGGCGGTGGCTTTGCTTTTCTGGTGGCGTTGACGGATCTGCGCGGCAAGGGGGCGCTGGTGTTCTGTCTGATGATCCCGATGATGATCCCGCCACAGATCACCGCCCTGTCGTGGACCCAGATTATGGGGCCCTCTTCGGTGCTGCTCCGGACGCTGGGGATGGCGCCGCCATTGGGCGCGCCGCAGCCGCTTTATTCTGCGGGTGGGATTATTCTGCTTTTGGGGGTGCAGCATACATCGATTGTGTTTCTGACCCTGCGCGCCAATCTGCGGGCGATCCCGCAGGACGTGGTCGAAGCTGCGCGGATCAGTGGCGTGCGCGGCTTGCGCCTGTGGTGGCAGATTGTTTTGCCGCTGTGTCTGCCCGGGCTGATGGCGGGCATCGCGATCACCTTTGTCACCGCGCTGGGGAATTTTGGCATTCCGGCGATGCTGGGCATTCCGGCGGGCTATTCGACGTTGCCGACCCTGATCTATCAAAAGCTTGCCGGGCTGGGGCCTGCGGTTCTGGGTGAGGTTGCGGTGCTGGCGATGCTGATTGGCGCGGTGGCCATTCTGGGCATTGTGCTGCAACGGATCTGTCAAGCGCGCCAGGTGGTGCATCTGGTGGGGGCTGTGTCCCGGCCGCTGGAAATACCGCTGGGGCGGTTGCGTCTGCCGGTCGAGGTCGGGCTGTGGCTGACGGTGACGGCCATTTTGGTGCTGCCCTTGCTGGGGCTATTGGCGACCTCTTTGGTGCCTGCTTATGGCGTTCCGCTGCGGCCTGATACGGTCACGCTAGCCTCCTGGCAGGAGGCGCTGTTTCGCCAGCCGATGACGGCGCGGGCGTTTCAGAACTCTTTCCTGTTGTCGATTGGGGCGGCGGCTGTGCTGATGGCCATTTGCGTGCCGTTGGCTTGGTTGATGGACCGGCATCCCACGCGATTGGCGCGGCTGTTCGACAGTCTGGTGGACCTGCCTTACGCGCTGCCCGGTGTCGTGCTGGCGATTGCCATGATCCTGCTGCTGATCAAGCTGCCCTTCACCGAGGCGACGCTCTATGGGACGATCTGGATTATCTTTTTGGCCTATCTCGCGCGGTTTCTCGCGGTGATGTTCCGGCCCATTCAAGCCAGCCTCCGGCAGCTGGACCCGGCCATGAACGAGGCCGCGCAGTCGGTCGGGGCGACCCTGTTCCAGCGGGTGCGAACGATCATCCTGCCACTGTCTGCCCCCTCTGCCGCCGCGGGTGCGATCCTTGTGTTTCTGACCGCGTTTAACGAGCTGACCGTGTCGGCGTTGCTGTGGTCCTCCGGGACCGAGACGCTGGGCGTGGTGATTTTCAACCTTGATGACAGCGGTGAAACGGTCATGGCTTCGGCTTTGGCGATGTCCATTGTGCTGGTGGTTGTTGCGCTGATGGCGGCTGTGCAGCTGTCCGCCCGCCGCCTGCCGAAAGGAGTTGTCCCATGGCAGACCTGAGCCTCAGTTCGGTTGAAAAACACTTTGGTGGCACCCCTGCCCTGCGGTCGATCACCACCCGGATCACGGATGGTGAATTTGTCGCCCTGCTGGGTCCCTCGGGCTGCGGTAAATCCACGTTGTTGCGGTTGCTGGCCGGGTTTGAAACGCCGACGCGCGGTGCGATTTCCATCGGCGCACAAGAGGTCGCAAATGCGGCGACGGGCCAATCTGTGCCGCCCGAAGCGCGCAATATTGGTTTTGTCTTTCAATCCTATGCGCTGTGGCCGCATATGACGGTCTGGCGCAATGTGTCCTATCCGCTCGAGGTGCGGGGCCTGTCAAAGCAAGCGCGCGCGGAACAGACCGCCCGCGCGCTGGAGGCGACAGGCCTGACCGGGTTTGAGGCGCGGATGCCTTCGGATTTGTCCGGCGGGCAGCGCCAGCGCGTGGCCCTTGCACGTTGTCTTGTATCGGACCCGCAAGCGGTGCTGTTGGACGAACCGCTGGCCAACCTCGATGTGGCGCTGCGGGCGGCCATGCAAGAGGTTTTTTTGGATTTTCACGCCCGAACTCAGGCAACCATGATCTATGTCACCCATGATCAGGCCGAGGCCATGGCCATGGCGGATCGCATTGCGGTGATGGATCAGGGTCAGATTGCCCAGTTCGACACCCCGCAAGCGCTCTACGCCCGTCCCCGCAGCCGGTTTGTGGCCGGGTTTGTTGGCGAAGGCACCGTGTTGCCGCTGGATGGCGTGCGGCAGGACAAGGACGGGCTGGTTGCGCAGCTCAACGGTGCGTCGTTTGCGGTGGCGGCGGACACCGCACAGCCTGACCACATCTGTCTGCGGCCGGAAAACATCGTCCTTGCGGAAACCGGCGACCTGCGCTGCGTGGTGCAGCGCTGCACCTATCTGGGGGGGCGGTATCGGCTGACCCTGTTGGGACCGCACGGAGAGCAACTGGTCGCAGAAAGCCGGTCGGCCTTCAAAACGGGCGCGCAGCTGGGGGTGTCCCTGCGCATGCCTTGGGCGTTTAAAGAGACCTGATCCCGAGGGATGCCTTTGCAGGCTCAGGCTCAGGCTCAGATTCAGGCGCCCGCGTCGCAGATCTGCGGATCCTTGGCGAGGTGGTCAATCAGGGCCCGCACCCGCGTTGATAGCCGCCGGTTCTGGGGGAAGAGGGCGGCGACAACATAGGGGGCGACGCGGTGTTTGGGGAACAGTTCGATCAGATCCCCCGACCGCAGCATCTCGGCCACGGTATAGGCCGGGCAGCGGGCAATCGCCACGCCGGCCGCCGCAAGCTGTGCAGCGGCGGCGGGGGCATTTGCGGTCAGCCGCCCTGTCACCGGCACCGCGATGGTTTCGCCCATCATGTCAAAGCGCCACATGGTGGTGTCGCTCTGGCTGCCATGGCGCACGCATTCATGCGTTGTCAGCGCGCTGGGATGCGTGGGTCGCCCTGCCCGATCGAGATACGCAGGCGAGGCGCAGACAATCAGCGGCATCGGTCCAAGCTGGCGGATCATGAGCGAACTGTCCCGCATCGGGCCGATCCGCACCGCAAGGTCCAGCCCTTCTTCAATGATCGACACCCGCCGGTCAGACAGCTGCAGGTCGATTTCTATTTCAGGGTGGTCTGCGGCAAAGGTCGCGAGGGACGGCGCAAGCCGCAGGGCACCAAACCCGGTGGGCGCGGAAATTCGGATGACCCCACGCAGCGAGGATTGGGTGTTTTTGACCGCCTCTTCCAATTCGTCAAACCCATCCAAAAGCGGTTCACACATGGCAAGATAGGTTGCCCCGGCTTCGGTCAGGGACACGCTGCGGGTGGTGCGATAAAGAAGCTGAACGCCCAGATCCTCTTCCAGATCAGCCACATATTTGCTGACCAGCCGCGCGGATCGCCCCAGCCGCTGCGCGGCCTGGGTGAAAGAGGTGTTCTTGGCCACCAGCGCAAACGCGCGCATCCGGTCGATCTTGTCCATGCTGATTGCGCCCCCTTAGGGCCTAATGTTTCCCAAAAGGTGGCAATTATCGCGCGCCACTGCAAGGCGTATCTGTGTCCCAGCACGAAACTTGAACATGACAGGAGCAAACAGATGTCCAACGCAGTCCGCCTTTATGACTTCCCCAAATCCGGCCACGCCCATCGCGTGACCGTTTTTGCAAAGCTTGCAGGCATTGCCCATGAAACCGTCTTTGTCGATCTGGCGGCGGGTGAACATAAGACCCCGACGTTTTTGGAAATGAACCCCAACGGGCAGGTGCCGGTCTTGGAAGATGGCGATGTTTTTGTGTCCGATTCCAACGCGATCCTTGTCTATCTGACCCGGAAATACGCGCCCGACTGGATGCCCGGCGACGCCGTGGGCGAGGCCGAGGTGCAGCGCTGGCTGACCCTGGCGGCGGGTGAAATCGCCTTTGGCACCGCAGCGGCGCGGTTGATCACCGTCTTTGGCGCGGATCGCGATGCCGCGTTTGCGGCCGCAACCGGGGCCAAAGCGCTGGAGAAACTGGAGCGCGGCCTGGAAGGCAGCGACTGGCTGGTGGGCACCCGCCCCACGATCGCCGATGTTGCCGCCTATTCCTATACCGCCCATGCGCCAGAGGGGAACATCTCGCTTGATCCCTACCCGAATGTGCGGGCCTGGATTGCGCGGTTTGAAGCGCTGGATGGGTTTGAACCCATGCCTGCCACCAAGGTCGGCCTTTCGGCCTAAACGCGCATCCGGAGCCGCGGTTGCGCGGCTCCGGGTTCTTGTTTCACCGGTATGAGGATCAAAACGATGCTGGACAAAGACACCCCGTTTCATCCGGGCGAGCTGGCCGCGCAGGCGCGGGCTGGGGCCGGAGACATCGCCCTGCGCGCGGCCCCGTTTATTCGCGACTTTATGCCGGACCAGCATCGCACCTTTTATGAGGCACAGCCGTTCTTTGTGGCAGCGGCCAGCGACGACGAGGGCCGCGTGTGGACGACGATTGTTGAGGGCCCGGATGGGTTTGTCCAGTCGCCCGACACGCGAACCCTGGAGGTGCAGACCCAGATGGACGCCAGTGATCCGCTGGCAGCGCCGCTGCAGTCGGGCACCGATATTGGCCTCATTGGGATTGAGCTTGCCACCCGGCGCCGCAATCGTCTGAGCGGCCGCACGCGGCGCAGTGAAACGGGGTTTGTCATCGACATCCGCCAGAGCTTTGGCAACTGTCCGCAGTATATCAGCGAACGAAACTGGCGGCGCGTGGACCGCACCCAACCGGCAGACGCGCGGCACGCGCAGGCCCTTGACCCGGAGCAGGTCGCCCGGATCGCGGCGGCGGATACGATGTTCATCGGATCCGGTCAGCGCCGCCGGGAAGAGGCGGCCTCGAACGGGTTTGATGCCTCGCATCGGGGCGGCGCGCCGGGCTTTGTGCGCGTGCTGAGCCCCACGCGCCTGCGCATCCCCGATTACGCGGGCAATAATTTCTTCAATACGATTGGCAACCTGATGGAGGATCCGCGCATAGGACTGCTGTTTGTGGATTTTACAACCGGCGGGCTGCTGCACCTGAGCGGGCGGGCGACGATCGATTGGACGCCGGACGCAGCGGACGACAGCGCAGCGCTGCGGGTGATCGAGGTCGCGGTGGAGGCGGTGATCGACCGCCCCATGGCCCTGTCGCTGCGATGGGATAGCGCTGCGGACGCGGCCCAGAAATTTGTGGTCACCAATAAGGTCAAAGAGGCAGAGGACATCACATCCTTCGTCCTGACCCCGGCGGATGGGCGCGGGCCGGCGCCGTTTGCAGCCGGGCAGCATTTGCCGGTCATTCTGGATGTTCCGGGGCAGGCCAATAAGGTGCAGCGGAGCTATTCGCTGTCAGGTCCCCCCGCAGCCCCCACCTACAGGATCACGGTCAAACGCGATCCCAATGGCATCGCGTCGCGTTTTTTGCACGATACAATCGAGGTCGGGGATGTGATTACTGCCAACCCACCCGCCGGGGATTTTGGACTGCCCAGTGGCGACGGTCCTTTGGTTCTGGTCAGCGCCGGTGTGGGCCTCACCCCGCTGCTGGCGATGCTGCATCACGTTGCGGCGTCAGGGCGCAACCGAAAGGTCTGGTTTATGCATGGGGCGCGAAACGGACGCCATCATGCCTTGCAGCACGAGGTGGCGCGTCTGGTTGCCGCAGCCCCGCAAGTCCAGGCGCGCCTGTTTTACTCTGCGCCAGACGCCGCAGACCGGACCCGCAATCTATTCGATGCCGAGGGCCGCATCACCGCGCGGGATCTTCTGGCGCTGAAGGCGGGCCCCAAGGCGCAATTTGTGCTGTGTGGCCCATCCGGGTTCGTCGCAGATCTGCAATCGGGCCTTGAGGCAGGCGGGGTGCCAGCTGGCCAGATCCAGTTTGAAACCTTTGGCTAAGCGCCGGGGCCGATGGCGTCAGTGCGACAGCATCCATGGCCGTTTATTGGCAAAGCTTTTGGCCCCGTCCGCGCTTTTGGTTTCGCGGCGGCGGGTGATTTTCTGACCTTTCATCCGAGGGTCCACATCGCGGCTGAATTTGGGACTATGGGAGGCGCGTTCGTTCACGGAATGCGCGGACCGGCGACCGCTGTCCAACCGTGACAGCTGTGGGGCGGCGACGGTGATGCGCGGGCTGGCGGTGCCACAGATCGGGCAGCCACAGGGCGCGTCCGAGGTCGCCATGCGCCCCATGGATTGGAACGGGCCACAGTCGGGGCAGGAATATTCATAAATCGGCATTTCTGATCCTTCTTGAAAAAAGGCGGCACCGGAAAGGCGCCGCCAGAGCGGACTCACAAATCGGGAGCCACAGGAACATTCACAGAGCCATCAAGGAACTTGGTCGGACCATCCGCACCCGGCATCATGTCAAATTCAAAGATGTCGGTCGGCAGCCAGAGCGTTGCACAGGCGTTGGGATAATCGACAATGCCTGACACGTGACCCTGCACCGGCGCGGTGCCCAAGATCGCCAGCGCCTGTTCGCGCGAATAGCCGAATTTGGTCATATATTCGATCGCGTTCAGACAAGCTTGGCGGTAGGCTTCGGTCATGTCGACGTAATGCTGGTTGTCATCCTCATCGACGGAGATGCCTTCAAAGATCAGGTAGTCGTCGTATTTCGGCGTGATCGGGGAGGGTTTGAACATCGGGTTTTTGACCCCATATTTCGCAATCCCGTCCTTGATGATGCTGACCTTGACGTGCAGCCAGCTGGCCATCTCGATCCCACCGCAGAAGGTAATTTCGCCATCGCCCTGGCTGAAGTGGGTGTCGCCCATCGAAAGACCACCACCTTCGACATAGACCGGGAAGTAACAGACCGATCCACGGCTCAGGTCTTTGATGTCGCAGTTGCCGCCGTTCTCGCGCGGCGGCAGGGTGCGGGCCGCTTCGGCTGCGGCGGCTGCGCGGGCGTCCCCGGTCATCTTGCCCATATGGGCGGCCTGCGTATTGGGCAGCTCTGCCAACGCAGGCACGCGGGTTGGGTTGGTGTCAAACAGCGCCTTTTCGCGGGTGTTCCAGGCATCCAGCATTTTGCGGTCGGGCAGCGTGCCAATCAGACCGGGGTGGATCAGGCCGGCATAGCGCACACCGGGGACGTGACGCGAGGTGGTGAACATGCCCTGGAAATCCCAGATGGATTTCTGCGCCGTGGGGAATTGTTCCTGCAGGAAGCCGCCACCGTTGTTCTTGGAGAACACACCGTTGAAGCCCCATTGGCTGCGGTTGAGCGGCCCGACGTCCAGCAGTTCCACCACCAGAAGGTCGCCCGGCTGCGCGCCGCGCACCCCGATGGGGCCGGACAGATAATGCACCTGCGGCAGTTCCACATCGCGCACATCAGAGGCATCGTCATTGTTGGAGATCTGGCTGCCGGTCCAGTCATAGGCCTCGACGATGAAGTCATCGCCCGGATCCACCCATTCCACCATCGGGATATCCGGGTGCCAGCGGTTGTGGATTTTCTCGTTGGTGTGCGGGCTTTCGTCCAGGTTTACCCGGATCAGCGTGTCGGCGGAATAGGTCGCCTCGGGGGCGGGATCCGCAGGGGTGTGAAGCGTATCTGGCATGGAAATATCCTCCTTGTTGGTTTGCTTCTTGATCGGAATTAGACGGATAGGAATTTGGAGACCTTGGCCTCGTCGATGCCGTCGCGGGGGCTGTCGTGGACGAATTCTCCGTTCTCGATGACCATCACCCGGTCGGCCACATCGAGCGCGAAGCTCAGCACCTGTTCAGAGACCACAATCGACAGCCCCTTCTGGTCGCGGATCTTGCGCAGGGTCCGGGCCATTTCGCGGATGATCGAGGGCTGGATGCCTTCAGTGGGTTCATCCAGCAGCAGCACCTTGGGGTTCGAGGCCAAAGCCCGTGCGATTGCCAGCTGCTGTTGCTGCCCGCCCGACAGGTTGCCGCCGCGGCGGTTTTTCATTTCCAAGAGCACGGGGAACAGCTCGTAAATGTCGTCGGGCACTTTGGACTGGCCCGTCACGGTCAGGCCGGTTTCCACGTTCTCCTGCACCGTCATGGCGGAAAAGATCATCCGCCCCTGCGGCACATAGGCGATGCCCCCGGCGACCCTTTGGTGCGATTTCATCCCCGTGACCGGGGTGTCGCCCACCCTCACCGCGCCGGATTTTTCCGGCACAATGCCCATCAGGGTTTTCATCAGGGTGGTTTTGCCCATCCCGTTGCGGCCCATGATCGCGACGATCTCGCCGGGTTTCACATCGAGGTTAAGCCCATGCAGCACCTCGGATTCCCCATAGGCTGCGCGCAGTTCTGATACGTTCAACATCGTTGGCGCCCTCCTTAATGGCCCAGGTAAACTTCGATGACTTTGGGATCGTTCTGCACCCGCTCCATGGAGCCTTCGGACAGGGTTTTGCCCTGATGCAGAACGGTGACGCGGGTGGCGATGTCTTCGACAAAACCCATGTCGTGTTCGATCACGATGACGCTGCGGTCTTTGATGATCCGGTTCAGCAGCTCGGCGGTTTTCTTGCGTTCGGCCACCGACATGCCGGCCACGGGTTCATCCAGCATCAGAAGTTCGGGGTCCTGGATCAGCAGCATCCCGATCTCGAGCCATTGTTTCTGCCCATGGCTGAGGTAGGCGGCTTTTTCCTCCAGCATCCCATCGAGAAAGATCGTCGCGGCGATCTCTTTGATGCGGGATTTGACGGCCTCATCGCGTTTGAAGGTCAGCGCGCCAAAGACGCCGTGGCCTTTGGGATAGCTGAGCTCGAGGTTTTCAAAGACGGTGAGGTCCTCATAGACGGATGGGGTCTGGAACTTGCGGCCGACGCCCGCGTGGACGATCTGGTCCTCGCGCATCTCGAGCAGTTCCTGACCTTTGAATTTGACCGACCCATCGGTGGCTTTGGTGCGGCCGCAGATCAGATCCAGCACCGTGGTTTTGCCCGCCCCATTGGGGCCAATGATCACGCGGCATTCATTGGGTTCGACATAAAAGCTGAGGTCATTTACGGCCTTGAAGCCGTCGAAACTGACGGTCAGCCCTTCGACCCGCAGAAGGAATTTATCGTTCATTTTGTTCATGATGTCCTCACTCCGCCGGGGCGCCCTGCCCTGTGGCAGGATTGGTGTTTTTGGAGATCAGCTTGGTCAGACGCGGCGCGATCTGTTCGGACCAGATGCCTGCCAGCCCGTTCGGAAACAGCATCACCACAGCGATGAACAGCCCGCCCAGACCCAGAAGCCACAGCTCGGGGAAGCTTTCGGAAAAGGTGGTTTTGGCCCAGTTCACCACCAGTGCGCCATAGACTGCGCCAAGGATCGACAGGCGCCCACCCACGGCGCAGAAAATCACCATTTCAATCGAAGGCACGATGCCCACCAGCGTTGGCGACATGAAGCCCACCTGCAGGGTGAACATGGCACCGCCAATGCCCGCAAAAGCCGCGCCGAGGCAGAAGATGAAGATCTTGAAGCTGGCGACGTCATAGCCGGAGAACCGCACCCGGTCTTCCTGGTCGCGCATGGCGATCAGCAGGCGGCCCAGCTTGGATTTGCGCACAAACTGCGCCGCAAACAGGACCGCAAACAGCAGCACGCCATTGACGTAATAAAGGATCTCCTTGGCCTCATCGGTGCGGATGTCCCAACCCCAGAGCGTGCGCAGATCGGTGATCCCGTTGACGCCGCCGGTGAACCCCTGCTGGCCAATGATCAGGATCGTCAGGATCGCGGCAAAAGCCTGCGTGATGATCGCGAAATAGACCCCGCCGACCCGGCGTTTGAACATGGCCACGCCAATGACAAAGGCAAAGACCACGGGCACCATCACCACCGCAAGGATCGTGAACGGCAGGCTGTAGAAGGGCTCCCACCACCATGGTAGCGCGGTCAGCTGGTTCCAGTCCATGAAGTCGGGAATGCCCGGCGTGGATTGAATTGCGGTGTTCTCGGGCGTGGAGGCCTCAAGCTTCAGGAACATCGCCATGCAATAGCCGCCAAGCCCGAAGAACACCCCCTGACCGAGGCTGAGGATTCCTCCCGCTCCCCAGCACAGCGCCAGGCCAACGGCCACGAAGGCATAGGTCAGGTATTTGCCAAAGAGGTTCAGACGAAAGCTGTCCAGAACCGCCGGCAGAAGAAGAAAGATCACCACAGCGAGGACGGCAAAGCCAATAATGTCAGCGCGTGGGAAAAGCGTATTGGTTTTCATGAAAACGTCTCCTTATTTGCGCAGCTTCAAGGCAAAGAGCCCCTGCGGGCGCAGCATCAGGATGCCGACCACGGTCAGCAGGGTCAGAACCTTGGCCATGGAACCAGAGAGGAAGAACTCCATGATCGACTGGGCCTGGCTGATCGAAAATGCGCTGGCAATTGTGCCCAGAAGGCTCGCCGCGCCGCCAAAGACGACCACAAGGAAGGTGTCGACAATATAGAGCTGCCCTGCCGTCGGCCCGGTGGAGCCGATCATGGTGAAGGCAGAACCCGCAACACCCGCAACCCCGCAGCCGATGCCAAAGGTCAGCCGGTCGGTCCATTCGGTGTTGATGCCCACAGCGCCCGCCATCACCCGGTTCTGGTTGATCGCCCGAACCTGCTTGCCCCAGCCCGAGCGGAACATCATCACATAGACCGCAACCGAAATGCCAACCGCCAGCACCATCACAAAGATGCCGTTTATGGGCACCTCGATCAGATCGGTGAGCGGCAGCGACCCCATCATCCAGTCGGGGATGGTCACACCCACTTCGCGGGCGCCAAAAATGGAGCGGTAGAGCTGCTGCAAAATCAGGCTGAGCCCCCAGGTGGCCAGCAGCGTATCCAGCGGGCGTTTGTACAGATGCCGGATCATCGCCCATTCAATGAACAATCCAAGCCCGCCCGAGACGACAAAGGCCAAGCCCATGGCAATAAAGAAATAAATGCCGAAGATCCCCGGCAGGAAGGCAGCAAAGAAATTGGACACCAGATAGGTGACATAGGCGCCGAGGATCATGAACTCCCCGTGGGCCATGTTGATGACGCCCATCTGGCCGAAGATAATGGCCAGCCCCAGCGCCATTAGCACAAAGACGGAAAAGAGGATCAGGCCGGCGAAGCCTTGCATGGCGAAAATCGCGCCAAGCTCGGACATGGAATAGTCAGCAAACATGCAGCACACCCCGCGTGGAAGAAATTTGGGAAGGGAGGGCAAAGGGGGGCGGCCCGGCGCGCAACAAGCCAAGCCGCCCAAGTGGGCCTGAACAGGTCAGGTCCAACAGGGATTTTGCCCGAGGGAGGGGTCGGGGTTTACTGGTAGCCTTCCGGGAAGGGATCCGGTTCCACCAGCTCTGCGGTCTCGTAAACCACATCATACTGCCCGTCCGCCTTGGCCAGACCGACGCGGGTCTTGGACCAGAGGTGGTGGTTGTCGTGCACTTTGACATAGCCTTCGGGCGCGGTGCCCAGCTCAATGCCCGGCGTTGCCGCGCGGACCTTGTCGACGTCAAAGCTGCCTGCTTTTTCCACGGCGGCTTTCCACAGCCACGGACCCAGATAGGCCGCCTGTGTCACATCACCAATGACCATGTCATCGCCCCACATCTCTTTGAAGGATTTGACGAATTCCATGTTGTTTTCATTGGTCAGCGACTGGAAGTACTTCATGCAGGCATAGGCACCTTCGATGTTTTCACCACCGATGCCGCGGATCTCGTCCTCGGTCACGGAAATGGTCAGAACAATCGGATCTTCCTTGGTCATGTCGATGCCAGCAGCTTTCAGCTGCTTGTAGAAGGCCACGTTCGACCCGCCCACAACGATGGCATAGATCACATCCGGTTTCTTCAGGCGGATCTTGTTGATGACAGAGTTGAACTGGGTGTGACCCAGCGGATAGTATTCTTCGCCCACAACCTTCGCGCCGAGGAAGTTTTCGATGTGCTTGCGGGCGATTTTGTTCGAGGTACGCGGCCAGATGTAGTCCGAGCCCAAAAGGTAGAAGGTCTTCGCGCCCTTGGTTTCGCTGACCCAGTCGAGGCCCGCGATGATCTGTTGGGTCGCTTCCTGACCGGTGTAGATCACGTTCGGGGACTGTTCGAGCCCTTCATAGAAGGTCGGGTAGTAAAGGAAGCCGTTATACTGTTCGAACACCGGCAGAACTGCCTTGCGGCTGGCCGAGGTCCAGCAGCCCATCACGGATGCAACCTTGTCATTGACCAGGAGCTTCTTGGCTTTCTCCGCAAAGGTCGGCCAGTCGGAGGCACCGTCTTCCTGAATGTATTCGATCTTGCGCCCCAGAATGCCGCCCTGGGCGTTGATCTGGTCGATCGCCAGTTTCTCGGCCTGAACCGAGCCGGTCTCGGAAATGGCCATGGTGCCGGTGATCGAATGCAGGATGCCGATGGTCACCGTATCATCGGTGACAGCCAGACCTGTGGTGTTGACCTCGGCGGTCGGATAATCGGCCGCCATCAGGTTCTTGGGCATGAAAAGCGATGCCGTCAGGGCCGTACCACCGGCCAGAACGGCACGGCGATTCATACCGGTGCTTTGGCTTTGATTTGGTTTTTTGGAGCTTTCGTCAGTCATGTCGCCTCCTTGTCAGCGCTCAGGATTTGGGCGATTCTGCGCCGCCCGCTGAGAAAGAGGATCACTGGGAATGCTGCATCGCAGTATACGTCAAATGACGTATAGGGCTGCGCATTTTGCGCATTATGCTGGATCGGGCAAAGCAAGGACTGCGCAAAAGCGGTCAGGCTGAGGGGGATCCGCATGAACGCCGCACTTCGGGCCACACGCGAAAAACGCATTTACAACCGGTGGGTTGCAAATGAAACCATGGAGGATTTCGCGTTGCGCTTCACCGCGCATCGGGCGCGGAAGTGGAGCTTTGGACGCGTGGCCAACACCGCCATTGGCTCCATCTCCTTCCTCGCGCTCGAAGCAATTGGTGGCACGCTGACGCTGACCTATGGGTTCGATATTGCGGTGGCAGCAATCATGCTGGTGGGCGCGCTTCTGTTTCTGACCGGATTGCCGATTTCTTATTATGCGGCGCGCTATGGGCTTGATATTGATCTGCTGACGCGCGGGGCGGGCTTTGGCTATCTGGGCTCCACCATCACCTCGCTGATCTATGCGACGTTTACGTTTATCTTCTTCGCACTTGAGGCCGCGATCCTCGCGCTGGCGCTGGAGTTCTGCCTCGGCGTGCCGTTGTTCATTGGCTATGTGGGCAGTTCGCTCATTGTGATCCCACTGGTGCTGCACGGGTTTTCCAAGATCTCGGCCTTTCATACATGGACGCAGCCGCTGTGGGTGTTTCTGCATGTGCTGCCTTTTGTCCTGCTGGCGCTGGTGGGCTATGACACCGACCTTTGGACGGAATACCCCGGCCTGTCAGAGCCCGATGCCCGCTCCAAACTGCTGATGCTGGGTGCGGCGTCTGGCGTGGTGTTTTCGCTGGTGGCACAGATCGGCGAGCAGGTGGATTTCCTGCGGTTCCTGCCAGAGCCGAAAACCACGGCAGAGCGGCGAAAATGGTGGCTGACAGTGCTGGCCTCTGGTCCCGGCTGGTCGATCCTTGGAGTGGTGAAAATGCTGGCCGGGTCTTATCTGGCGGTCTTTGCGGTGCAGCAGGGCATCCCCACATCCGAGGCCGGGGACCCGACGCGGATGTATTTTGCGGCCTTTGATTTTGTGCTGGGCAATCCGGCGCTGGTGATCGTGCTGACGGGGTCCTTTGTGGTGCTGTCGCAGCTGAAGATCAATGTGACCAATGCCTATGCCGGGTCGATTGCCTGGTCGAATTTCTTTTCGCGCCTGACCCGCACCCATCCGGGCCGGGTGGTCTGGCTGGTGTTCAACGTGGCCATTGCGCTGATGCTGATGGAATTGGGCGTGTTCAAAGGGCTGGAGCAGGTTTTGGGCCTGTATTCCCATGTGGCGGTGGCCTGGATCGGGGCGCTGGTGGCGGATCTGGTGGTGAACAAACCCCTGGGCCTCAGCCCCAAGGGGATCGAGTTCCGCCGCGCCTTTCTGTATGACATCAATCCGGTTGGCCTTGGGTCGATGGCGCTGGCCTGTGTGGCGTCGCTGGCCTGCTATGCCGGTGTCTTTGGCGAGATTGCGCAGGCGTTCAGTTCTTTTGTTGCCCTGCTCACCGCCTTTGTCTCAGCGCCGCTGATCGCCTTTGCCACCGGTGGCCGCTTCTATCTGGTGCGCCATGACCGGGATATGGAAGTGTCAAACGGCCAGCATGATTGCGGGGTTTGTGAGTACACCTTTGACCATGAAGACATGGTCCACTGCCCTTTTCACGACGCGCCGATCTGTTCGCTGTGCTGTATGCTGGATGCCAGCTGTCATGACGCCTGCCGCACCGAGGGCACGCTCGAGGCCAATCTGACCCGGCTCGCCCATGCGCTGTTGCCTCAGACCCTGGCGCGGGCGGTGCATTCGCGGTTGTTTCGGTTCTTTGCCACAACGGTGGTGCTGTCCAGCGCCTTTGCGCTGTTGTTGGTGGTGATCCGCAATATGGAGGGCGCCGCGAATTTCGAGGCCGGGCTGATGATCATCTTCTGCACGGTGGTCATTGTGATCGGGATCAGCGTCTGGATGTTTATCCTGACCGGCGAAAGCCAACGCAATGCCCGTGCCGAGGCCGAACGCCAGACGGAACGCGCGATCAAGGAAATCCGCGCCCATGAACGCACTGACCGCGCTTTGCAGGCGGCGAAAGAAAAGGCCGAGGCCGCCAATCTGGCCAAGACCCGCTATATGTCCGGGCTGAGCCACGAGCTGCGCACGCCGCTCAACGCGATCTATGGTTTTGCGCAACTTCTGGAAAAAGACCCGGACCTGAAGAACTGGAACCACCCGATTGGCAGCATCCGCCGGTCAAGTGAACATCTGGCGGGGCTGATCGAGGGGCTTCTGGACATTTCGCGCATTGAAGCCGGCCGGATCGAGATCATGCGGGACCGTATTAACCTGCCCGCTTTCCTGAGCCAGATTGCCTCGATCTTTGAGGCAGAGGCCGCGCGCAAGGGGCTGACCTTTACCATGCAGACCCATGGGCGTTTGCCGAATTTCATCGCCTGTGATGAAAAGCGCCTGCGCCAGATCATTATCAACCTTCTGTCCAATGCGATCCGGTATACGCAGGCGGGCACGGTCACCTTTGACCTGACCTATCGCAATGAGGTTGCAATAATTTCGGTCACCGACACCGGCTGTGGCATTCCGCCGGCGGACATTGAGCGGATCTGGCGCCCGTTCGAGCGGGGCTCTTCCCATACGGTGCCGGGGTCCGGTCTGGGGCTGACGATCACGCGGCTGCTGGTGGAAATCCTGGGCGGCGACATTGAAGTCGACAGCACGCCGGGCAAGGGCAGCACGTTCAGCATCCGCCTGATGCTGCCAACCCTGACCCAAAGCGTGATCGCCGATCAGGACGTGGGCCAAAGCACCGCCTTCACCGGCTACAAGGGCCAGCGCAAGACAATCATGGTGGTGGATGACGACATCAACCACCTGTCGCTGGCCGATCATTTCCTCAGCGGGCTTGGCTTTGTTGTGGTGGCGGTTTCAACTGTGGATGCGGCCGAGCTGATCCTGACCGATGCCTCGCCGGACATTCTGCTGCTGGACATTGATATGCCCGAACGCGATGGCTGGTCCTTTGCCCGATCGCTGCGGGCGGGGCCTGCGCGCAATATGCCAATTGTGATGATTTCCGGCCATGCCAAAGACGAAGCGCGCCCGCGCAGCGAACCTGTCCTGCATGATGCCTTTATCGCCAAACCCTATAATCTGGACGAACTGCTGTTGCAGATCGCGGAACTGCTGAAAATCACCCTTACGGCCGATGTGCCCGACCCTGCAGAAGACGCGGCAGCGGGTCATCTTTTGCCAGACGATATTGGTCTTTTGCTGGAATTTGCAGACATCGGCCATGCGGCTGGGCTGCGGGACAAGCTTGACGAGTTGGAACAATCCGGGCGCTGCCCCGAAACCTTGATGACCGGCCTCAAAGCGCGGCTGGATGTGTTTGACATCGAAGGGATCATGCAGCTCTTACAGGAGACACGACATGAGCTATCCTGAAACGGCAATTGAACACTCCAACCGCTCCATTGCTCTGGTGGTAGACGACAACCCGGAATCCTTGGGTATGGTGTCGGCAGCCTTAGAGAACGAAGGCATGACGGTTCTGGTCGCCCGCGATGGGGCCTCTGCAATCCGGCTGGCCCACCGGGTGCAGCCAGACGTGATCCTGATGGACGCGATCATGCCCGAAATGGACGGGTTTGAGACCTGCCAGACGCTGAAGTTTGGGGCCAACCCCGTGGCGGCGCCGATCATCTTTATGACCGGGCTTTCTGATCAGGAACATATTGTCCGCGGCCTCCGGGCAGGCGGTGTGGACTATGTCACCAAACCTGTGGTTCTGGAAGAGCTTCTGGCCCGGATTGGCACCCATATTGCAAACGCCAAACTGATCCTCAGCGCGCGCGAGGCGGCGGCGTCTTTTGGCGGGTCGGTTCTGGCACTGGACAGCGAGGGGCAGGTGTTATGGGGGGCGAGCAAGGCGCTTGGCTGGCTGGAAAGCGAACGCGCCAATACGCGGGCTCCTTTGGTGTCTGCCTGGCTGCAACGCAATCTGACCCAAACCGCACCACCCCCGCTGGAGATCGGCCCCTTTCGGCTGAGCTTCGTGTGCCTGTCGGGCGCGCAGGAATTTCTGGTCCGCCTGTCACATGTCAGCGGCATCGCCAAAGAAGAGATCCTGAGCAAACGGTTCGAGCTGACCTACCGCGAGGCGGAAATCCTCTATTGGCTGACCTTGGGCAAAACCAACAAAGACATCAGCGTGATCCTTGAACTGAGTGCGCGGACGGTGAACAAACACCTTGAACAGGTGTTCCAAAAGCTCGGCGTCGACAACCGCACCGCGGCCGCCGTCTTGGCCGACCGCACCTTGCAGCAGCGCGCGGACTAGGCGCAGGACAGAGGCGTCTTGAGGATACAGCTGGACCTTAAAGCGGTTTCGCCACGAAACAGCGTTTGTCGAAAGACCCACCGAAGGCGGCTCTGAGCTCAACGTTTGAATTCAACTTGGTGCCGCCTGCGCTCGCAGAACGTTAATCGCTGCCATTCGATCATCACGGTGTCAGTCCCTGCCGGTCTATCACTTGTAACGACAGAACGCAGGTTGGGTTCCGGTATTCGGATTGCCCATTTTTCCCAAACATGGGGGACGCAGAGTGATCAAATCGACGTGCCAATTACTCCGCGGCTTGTGACACCTCGCGATTGCTCAGTTGGTCCCATGCGTCGAATTGGGATAGGAACACTTTTCCGTTCAGTTCGTGGATCAAATGGGACCGTTTCAGGCGGTCCATCACGGGGCCTTTGACCTCGGAAAGGTGCAGGCCGACGCCCATGTCCGTTAGCCGCGCGTTAATGGCCTCTAGGCTTTCGAGGGCAGAGTAATCGACCTCATTCACGGCGGAAAACATCAGCACCACGTGGCGAATGGCGCAGCCTTGGGTGACGCGGGTCTGGATCAAGTCTTCAAGGAAACGAGCGTTCACGAAGTAGAGGCTTTCATCGACCCGCAATGTGACCACCGAATCCGAGGTTTCGACGTCATGGCGGTGGATGTTGCGGAAGTGCTGGGTGCCGGGGACAAGACCCACTTCGGCCACATGGGGGCGCGAAGTTTTGTACAGATGCAACAGGATAGAGATCGCGACACCGGCAGCCACGCCCACTTCAACGCCCAAGCCCAGCGTCAGAAGGATGGTGGCCACCACAGCCGTGAAATCGGCGCGGGAATAGGCCCATGTTTTCCATAGGATCGAGAAATCCACCAGCGATAGAACCGCTACGATGATGGTGGCGGCCAGCGTGGCATTGGGCAGGAAGTAGACCAAAGGCGTCAGGGCGATAGCGGCGATGGCAAGGCCAATGGCGGTAAAGATGCCTGCGGCGGGTGTTTCCGCGCCCGCGTCATAGTTCACGACCGAACGGGAAAAACCGCCCGTCACCGGAAACCCGCCCGTAAAGGCCGCGCCAAGATTTGCGGCACCCAACCCAATCAGTTCTTGATCGGGGTCGATGCGCTGGCGTTTCTTGGCGGCCAGGGTCTGTGCGACCGAGACGCTTTCCACAAAACCAATGATCGAGATCAGGATGGCGGGGACCAGCAGGGCGCCCAAAAGGTCGAAGGACAGGCCGGGCACGGTCAGGGGGGGCAGGCTCTGCGGGACATCGCCCACGATTTTCACGCCCTGATCGGCCAGACCAAACGCCCAAACCGCGACCGTGGTCGCCACGACGGCCACAACAGGGCCACCTTTGGAGAGGAAATCCGTCAACAGTGGCCCTGTGCCAAGCCGTTTCAATAGTGGTTTGAGATTGCCCCGAACCCAGAACAGAAAGCCCGCCGCGCAGACGCCGATCAGCACGGTGATCCAGTTGATGTCACCCAGATGGACAAGCAAGGATCCGAGCATTTCCGGCATTGTATGGCCATGCGCGCTGACGCCAAGGATGTGTTTCAGCTGGCTTGTGGCGATCAGGATGCCTGAGGCGGTGATAAACCCGGCAATGACGGGGTGGCTGAGGAAATTGGCCAGAAACCCGAGGCGCAACACCCCAAGCACAACCAGAAAACCGCCCGACAGAAAGGCCAGTGTCAGGGCTGCGATCGCATAGCCTGCTGTACCTGCCTCGGCCACTTGACCGATGGCCGACGCGGTCAGCAAGGACACCACCGCCACCGGTCCCACGGCCAGTGCGCGGGAGGTGCCGAAGATCGCGTAAAGCACGATGGGCGCAATGGAAGTATAGATCCCCGCCTCTGGCGGCAATCCCGCCAGCAATGCGTAAGCCAGCGATTGCGGGATCAGCATGATGGTTACGATGACAGCCGCGATCAGGTCATTCGAAAAAGCGGATGAGTCGTAGGTCCGGCCCCAGTAGAGGATCGGCATATAGCTGCGGAGTCTGTGCATCATGGTTTCTTTCGGGAAAGGCGATGGACGGGCCATTCGAAGCAGGCGACCCATCCACCAGGAACGCTGCGGGCAGCAGGAAGGCCGCCCGCAGTGTGTGACTGCAGTTTATTTAGCAGCGACCTGGATCTTTTCGGGCTTGGCCATCCATTCCTTGCCCTTCAGCATGGCCTGCCAATAGATTGGTGGCAGCATCTTCTCCTTCAGGAACCAGGCCGCACGTGTCGGTTTCGTGCCATCCAAAAGGAACGATGGGAAAGAGGGCTTGAGAACACCGCCGTAGCCGAACTCGGCCAGCACAATCTTGCCGCGCTCCACCGTCAGCGGGCAGGATCCGTAGCCATCGTAGGCCGCAACGGGCGAACGTCCGGCGATGTCCGCGGCGATATTGTCCGCGACCACGGGCGCTTGTTTGCGCGCGGCTGCGGCGGTTTTCGCGTTGGGGGCGTTCATCACATCGCCAAGGCTCCAGACATTGTCGAAGGTCTTGTGGCGCAGGGTGACCTGATCAACGTCGACCCATCCCGCCGCGTCAGCCAATGGTGAGACACGGATGAAATCCGGTGCGGTCTGGGGCGGGCAGACGTGGATCATGTCAAAATCAACCGTCACCATCTCTGGATCGGTGTCCGGCTTGGCAACTTTGAAAGTGGCCTTCTTCGACTCCCCGTCGACAGATAGCAGATTGTGGAAGAAGTTACAGGTCGCGTCATATTTGGCGATATAGCTTTCCAGCGCGGGCACGTAGTCTTTCACGCCAAAGAGCACGCCACCCGCATTCATGAACTGGATGTCGATGTCCTTCAGGCGTCCGTTGCGGAACCACGCATCGCCAGACAGATACATCGCCTTTTGCGGCGCGCCTGCGCATTTGATCGGCATGGGCGGCTGGGTAAAAATCGCCCGCCCATCTTTCATCTCTTGCACCAGCTGCCAAGTGTAGGGCGCCAGATCGTAGCGATAATTGGATGTGACCCCGTTGCGGCCAAGGGTGTCTTCGAGGCCTTCGACAGCGTCCCAATCCAGCTTCAGGCCGGGGCACACCACAAGGCGATCATATTTCACCACGCGGCAGCCATCGAGGATGACGGCGTTGTTTTCGGGCTCAAACGCGGCGACTGCGGATTTGATCCATTTGACGTCGCGTGGGATGAGAGAGCCCATCGTCTTGGCGGTCTGGCTGGCCTCAAAAATGCCGCCGCCCACCATGGTCCAGCCGGGCTGGTAGTAGTGGATATCCGCTGGATCGATAACCGCAATTGATAGGTTCGATTTGCGCGATTGCAGGCTGGCCGCGACGGACACGCCGCCCGCACCGCCACCGACAATAACAACGTCATATCTCGCATCGCCCGTGTCGGTCGGAGTCTTGCCACCATTGGCGATGCGCCGCGCAACGCCATTCATGTCGTAGCCCGCTGCCTTGGTCGCGGCGAGGATCTCGGCCATTGGGCGCTTCTTGCTTTCATGGAAAGACCATAGCGTGGCGGAGCGCGTGCCCGTGCGGCAATAGGCCAGAACCGGACGCGGCAACTTCTCAAGTGCGGAACCGAACGCCGCAACGTCTTCGTCTTGGACCATGCCTGAGGTCACAGGCACATAGGCCGCCTCAATCCCGGCTTTCTGCGCCGCTTTTTCGATTTCCTCAAAGCTCGGTTGATCCGCCCCTTCGCCGTCAGGGCGGTTGCAGATGATCGCGCGAAAGCCTGCCGCTTTGATCGCGGCCATATCTTGCGGCGTGATCTGCGGGCATACGCTGGTTTTGTCGGTGATCTTCTTCAGGTCCATGTCTCTTTCTCCTCCGGGCTATGATTGCCCTATCGCTTCGCTGCTTGAGGGCTTTGATTGCCCTATCGCTTCGCTCCTTGAGGGCGATTACAGCCCGTTCACGGGCACTTTGAGCATCGGGTTACCGTCCTTGTCGGTCGGCACCTCGCCCGCGCGCATGTTCACTTGCAGGGACGGAATGATCAGTTTCGGCATCGCCAGTTGGGCATCCCTTTCGGTGCGGAACTTGACGAAGTCTTCTTTGGTCTTGCCTGCACCCACATGGATGTTCTCGGCTTTCTGTTCGGCCACGGTGGTTTCCCAAGCGATCGTGCGACCACCGGGGCCATAGTCGTGGCACATGAACAGGCGCGTTTCATCGGGCAGCGCCAGCACCTTCTGGATGCTGTCGTAAAGCTCCTCGGCCGAGCCGCCGGGGAAGTCGCAGCGGGCCGAGCCACCGTCAGGCATAAACAGCGTGTCGCCCACGAAAGCCGCATCGCCCACCACATGCACCATGCAAGCCGGCGTATGGCCCGGCGTGTACATGGCAAAGGCCTGCATATGGCCGATCATGTAAGTATCGCCGTCCTCAAACAGCGCATCGAATTGGGAGCCGTCACGCTCGAACTCGGTGCCTTCGTTGAACACCTTTCCGAAGGTTTCCTGCACGATGGTGATCTTGGATCCGACGCCGATCTTGCCGCCCAGCTTTTGCTGGATGTAAGGCGCGGCGCTCAGGTGGTCGGCATGAACGTGGGTTTCGATGATCCACTCAAGCTTAAGGCCCTGAGACTTGATCTGGTGAATCAACTCATCAGCATGATCGAACGTGATGCGGCCAGCGGCATAGTCGATGTCCATCACAGTATCGATCAGGGCGCAGCTGTTCGAGGCAGGGTCTTTGACCAGATATGTGATCGTGTTGGTCGCTTCGTCAAAGAAGGCCTGAACCTCGGGTTTAATCGTCATATCAACAGGGTATGTCATTTTTGGGGTCTCCTTTTCGGTCGCGCGCGCTGCCATTTGTGTCGCATGGCCGGATGCTCAACACCGGTTTCCACGTTTGGGCGCCATGCTCAGTGACCGCGCCCTTGTTCCATCATCATGTCGTGAACGGCGGCCATGCCGCGGTCGACCATTGCGGTTACCTCGGCTGCATGGATTTGCATCGCGGCGACCACCTCGGGGTTGTCCGAGGTCTGGATCACAACCAGTCCTTCGTCTTCGACGGAAACGTCTGAAACGATCTCGTCTCCGTGCAGGAAAAACGTATCAAGTGTGGGGCTTTGGATAATGATCTTTGGATCGTCCTTGGCGTGTACACGATCGATCATGCCAACCGCGTGGCTGACCAAAACATCCATGACCTCCTGGTCGCTCGACCGTGTGACGGTGCGAATGCCATTCGGCAGGTTCTCAACCTCGCGGCTGAGCGTTTCGAATTTACGGAACAGGAGGGCAAGGTCCGCACTCTCCTGCGCGCTGGCGTTTTCACCGGTCAGGCCCGGCATATTGACTTCGTCATGCTGGTGCATGCCAGCCCCGTGGCCAGACCCGTGGCCAGACCCGTGGCCAGCCCCGTGGCCGTGGCCCGCGCCGTGTATGTTCTGTGCCAGGACGTAACCACCGGTTCCAGCGCCCAGAACGGCTGCTGCGACGAGACCATAGAGGATTGGATGTTTCATCAGGCAGTCCTTACGACTTGGGTCGGTGTAACCAACCTGCGGATGTAGAAGCCCAGACTAACGGACACCAAAAACAGCGCGACTTCCCAACGGCCTGTGCCAAGCGCGGGAATGGCCGCACCCGGACAAAACCCTGCGATACCCCAGCCGATGCCAAACAATGCGGACCCGCCGATCAGTTTCGGATCGATCACGGTAGATGTGGGGACTTGAAAGCGGCCGCGTCTGACCGCGAACCCTCGCCAAGACCGATCGCGAGGCCAAGCGCCGCGCGCAGAATACGATCCATGGTGCCAACGTTGGTGGTCATAATGTCCTCCATCCAGATAACTTGGAGAAGTGATATAACTTTGATCTTGCCTCTTCAGTGACAATGTCACCCAACGCGTATATTCTTGGTTTCTACGATCTAGCCACCGAGGTTTTTATGTCGAGAATTCAGTGTCGCAACGCCCGCAACTCCGACCTTGTAGACTTGTTCAATAGTGTGTTCACAGCCTCCGAAGGTGCGGATGAAGGTGCCACGATCGCTCAGTTTGTCGATCGGATGTTGGAACGAACAGACGCTCACGACCTGCGGATCTTTGCGAGCTGGGATAGATCTGATTTGGTTGGCGCTGCCCTTTTCTCTCGGCTCACCTACTCCGAAGACAGCCGAAGCGTCATGATACTCTCGCCAATGGCTGTCTCGACTCCGCGGCAAGGCGAAGGCATTGGCCAGTCCTTGATCCGACACGCACTGGAAGATCTGGCCCGCGAAGGCGTTGATGTCGTGCTGACCTACGGAGATCCGAATTTCTATGGCAAACTAGGCTTCGCATCTCTCTCAATGACGCAGGCGCGCGCGCCGATGCCGCTGAGCTATCCTGACGGCTGGATAGGGCAATCCATATCGCAAGCGCCGTTTGAGCCGTTGAAAGGTGCATGCGTCTGCGTCCCGGCGCTAAATGATCCTGCTTTGTGGTAGGTCTCAACGGCTGTCAGCCAGCGCTCGAAGCGCAGGTTTATCAACCAAAGCAATGCGCCCGCGTGATTGCGCGATCATCTCGCGCTTCTGAAAGTCCGACAGAACGCGAGAGACGACTTCGCGCGCGGTGCCCAGCTCACTCGCCAGCCGTTGGTGAGTCGCGGGGATTTCCTTCAGGTCCCCCGCCAAGGCCAGCAGCCGCTGCGCCAGTCGCACATCCATATGCCCAAAGGCCACATCATCGACGACGCGCAGCAAGTCGATGAGCCGTTTTGAGTAGGCCGCAAAGACGAACTTTCGAAACGCCTCTTCTTCTGCGACCAGCCGGTCAAAGGCAGGTTTCGGCAGGACCACGGCGGTGATTTCGGTCTCCGCCACGCCTTCTGCGTTGTAGGCCTCTTCGGCCAGCATGCAGGCGGTGGTCAGCACGCAGCTGTCGCCGGCATCCACACGATAAAGCGTGATTTCGCGCCCCGTGTCAGAGCTTTGCGACACGCGAATACGCCCGTCATAGAGGAAGAACAGACTGTCTGGCACATTCATAGGGCCAAATACCTGCGCGCCTGCGTCCATGTGAATGATGCGGGCGACATCCACCAAGCGGTCGCGAACAGCGCGTGGCAGCGCGGCGGTTCCTTGAAAGCGTTCGGTCCAGTCGGGGATCATTTGGCTTTCCTCATCGGCGCAACTATGCCCTCTTCCAGCGGCGCGATCCGGGCAAGCAAGTCGCCCCGGTTTGCTGCGATATCGGCCAGGGTCAGATCATCGAGTACCGCCATGAAGGCCCGCGTTGCCTCTTGCAGGGCGCGTGACAGCTTGCAGATCCCGATCAGCGGGCAGGTGTTTTTCTCGGGGTTGAAACATTCGACAAGATCAAGCGGCCCCTCGGTCAGGCGCACGACATCACCGATGACGATATCTTCCGCAGGCTTGGCCAAGCGAAAGCCGCCGTTGCGGCCGCGCTGTGTGATGACATAGCCTGCCACGCCAAGCTCGTGCACGATTTTGACGATGTGCGGACGGGCCAGCCCATGCACGCGCACAACGTCATCAACACGGATCAAGTCCGGGTCTTTCAGGGCGGCCAGCTGCAGCGCACGCAGGGCAAAATTGGTGTAGGATGTCAGCTTCATTTTGTCACCTCCCCCAAACTTATACTTACTGTATAACTTTTTGCAAGTTGGGTGACATTGTCACTGAACTCTCGTCCGACCGCGCCTAGCTAGGGGTCAGACATGAAAAGGAGACACGCATGACACTTCTGCTTGGTGATATCGTCCCTGACTTCAAAGCCGACACTACAACCGGCCCGATTTCCTTCCACGACTGGATCGGCAACAACTGGGCGTTCTTCTTCAGCCATCCGGCAGACTTCACGCCGGTCTGCACAACTGAAATGGGCCGCACCGCGCAGCTGGCAGATCAGTTCGCCGCGCGTGGTGTCAAACCCATCGGGCTGAGCACCGACAGCGTCGAAGAACATCTGAAATGGATCGAGGATGTTAACGACACCCAGAACACCACGCTGCGTTTTCCTATCGTGGCCGACCCTGATTTCGAGATCGCCAAGCTGTACGAGATGATCCACCCCGGCGAGTCCCAAACCGCCGCCGTGCGGTCCGTGTTCATCATTGATCCCGACAAAAAGCTGCGTCTGTCGATGACCTACCCAATGAGCGTTGGTCGAAACTTTGATGAAATTCTCCGCGCGATTGACGCTTTGCAAACCGGTGATGCCAAAGGGGTGGCGCTGCCAGCAGATTGGCGCCCCGGCGACCGCGCGATCATTCCGCCGTCTGTGTCGAACGCGGATGCGCTGGTCAAATTTCCGCAGGGGTTCGAAGAAATTCGTCCTTACTTGCGCACGGTCTATATCGACGAAGCATAAACGACAAGAATGGAAAGGCAGACAAATGTTAGAGGGTTTCAGCGCAGAGGGACTGGCAAGGTTTCAATTCGCCTTCACAGTGTCCTTCCATATCATCTTCCCATCCTTCTCCATTGGACTCGCGAGTTACCTCGCTGTCCTGAACGGGCTTTGGATGCGCACGCGGGATGAGGTTTATCTCACCCTGTTCAACTACTGGAAGAAGATCTTCGCTGTGGCCTTTGGCATGGGGGTCGTGTCGGGCATTGTGATGTCCTACCAGTTTGGGACCAACTGGTCGGTCTTTTCCGATAAGGCAGGGCCGGTGGTCGGGCCGCTTATGGCCTATGAGGTTCTGTCGGCCTTTTTCCTCGAAGCTGGGTTCCTTGGGATCATGTTGTTTGGCCGAGAACGGGTGGGTGAAAAGCTGCACATGTTTGCCACCGCGATGGTTGCCTTCGGCACACTGATGTCCGCCACCTGGATCTTGTCGGTGAACAGCTGGATGCAGACCCCGGCGGGCTATTCCATCAACGAGGTTGGGCAGTTCGTGCCGGAAGACTGGTGGCAAATCGTCTTCAACCCGTCCTTCCCCTATCGCCTTGCGCATATGGTCCTCGCCGCATTCCTGACGACCGCTCTGGTGGTCGGTGCTGTCGGCGCTTTGCATCTGTTGCGGGACAAGGCCGACAAAGAAGCGCGGCGGATGTTCTCCATGGCCATGTGGATGGCTGTGATTGTTACCCCAATCCAGATTTTCGCAGGCCACGAGCATGGGCTCAACACGCTTGAGCACCAGCCGGTCAAGATCATGGCGATGGAGGGCCATTACGAAAGCCACCCTGAAGGTTGGGCGCCGCTATATCTTTTCGGCATTCCCAATGACACCGCGCAACGGCTGGACTACGCCATTGGCATCCCAGGTCTTGGCAACATCATCTTTGAAAAGCCGCTGGATAAGCCGGTGATGGGGCTCGACACCATTCCGGACGCAGACCAGCCGCCTGTCGGCATCGTCTTCTGGTCCTTCCGCGTTATGGTCGGACTGGGGTTCTTGATGCTGGGTCTTGGCTCTTGGTCCGCTTACGCGCGCTGGCGCGGGCGTCTTTACGATGCACCTTGGTTGCACCGTGCCTGTATCGCGATGGGGCCGTCCGGGTTCGTTGCCGTTCTGGCTGGATGGATCACGACCGAGGTCGGTCGCCAGCCCTACACCGTCTATGGCCTGTTGCGCACCTCAGACAGCCTCGCGCCTGTGGATGCGCCTGCGGTTGCGGCGTCGCTGATCGCCTTCATCGTGGTCTATTTTGCCGTCTTCGGGGCAGGCACCTACTACCTGCTGCGGATGATGAACAAGCGGCCTGCGACACCCAAACTGGGCCTGCGCGATGGTCCGATCCGAACGGCCAAGACGACAATGGCGCCGGAATTCAATCCTGAACTCATGAAAGACTAAGAGGGAGCAGACCCATGGTATTTGATCTTGCATTCATCTGGGCCGGGCTCATTGCCTTCGCCGTTTTGACCTACGTCATTCTTGACGGGTTCGACCTTGGCATCGGCATCTTGTTCCCCTTTGGCAAATCGGAAGCGGACCGGGATTTAATGATGAATTCCGTGGCCCCTGTCTGGGATGGCAATGAAACATGGCTGGTGCTGGGTGGTGGCGGCCTCTTTGCCGTCTTCCCGCTGGCCTATGCCATCGTCATGCCTGCGCTCTATATGCCCATCACCCTCATGCTGCTTGCGTTGGTCTTCCGTGGCGTGTCCTTTGAATACCGCTGGCGGGCTGAGAAAAAGGGCCTGTGGGACGCGGCCTTCTTTGGCGGGTCGATCCTGGCGGCCCTGTGCCAAGGCATCGCCCTTGGCGCGCTTGTGCAAGGCATCGAGATCGACGGCCGCGCCTATGCGGGCGGTTGGTTTGACTGGCTGACACCGTTCTCTGTCTTGACCGGCTTTGCTGTTGTCATCGGCTACGCACTTCTTGGGGCCACTTGGCTGGTGCTCAAAACCGAAGGCGACCTGCAAGTGCAAATGCGCGGATATGCGTGGTGGCTGGGGGCCGGAACACTGGGCCTCATCGGCCTGATCAGCATATTCACACCGTTTCAGGATCCCGTGTATTTCGAGCGTTGGTTCAATCTACCCGGCAGCCTGTGGGTGATGATCGTGCCACTGCTGATGGCTGGCCTGACATGGTCTTTCTTCACCGGGCTGAATGATCAAAGCGACGCGCGACCCTTTCTGTCTGCGCTTGGCTTCTTCGTGGTCAGCTTTGTCGGGATTGGCATCAGCTTCTATCCGATGATGGTGCCACCCTCCCTGACGATCTGGGAAGCCGCCGCCCCAGACAGCAGTCTTGCCTTTGCATTGGTCGGCGCTGTCATCCTGATCCCGATCATTCTGATCTATACCGCTTACGCCTACTGGGTGTTCCGCGGGAAAATGGACCCAAGCGAAGGGTATCACTGATGGAAAAGACAAAGCTACCAACCCGTCTGCTTTGGTTCGCAGGCCTATGGCTCGCCAGTGTCGTCACACTTGGACTGGTCGCTTACGCGATCAAATTGGTGGTTCTATAAAGCTTAGGGCAAGCACCTTTGACCGCCGTTGCCGAGGATGGCCTGGTAAAAAACATCTGACGGGCTGAAACGAAGGCAGATTGGCTTTCAGCGGTGCGGGACTTCTGGTGCGCGCCTCGTACGAGGGCGGGAGCTACGGCCCATTTGACACAGCGTATGATCGGAAACACTCCCGCGCTGACCCTGGGAGCGGGGGGATCAATGAGATGCTTGTGGTGTGTCGGCTTAGGGTTCATCGGGGATTGGTTTGGGCGGGCCACCGGGGCCCTGCACGGCGTCCTGCGCGGCGCCTGCGACGGCTTGGCGTTGCTCTTCGCTCAGGTGATCGCCGCCCTCAATGGCCACTTTTACATTGCGTTCGGCCATGCGGATGCCGTTGGCCTCGAAGGCGTCGCGGACCTTTTGATAGGCGTCGCGGCGCACCAGCCATTGTTCGCCCGGTTTGGTCATGAATTTCACGCCGACCACCATATTGAACTCTTCCATGCGGCGGACGCCTTGGGACTTCAGCGTGCTGAGGATCGAGGGGCCGTAGTGTTCATTGGCCTTCAGCTCCGCGCCGACTTTTTTGACGATCTTTTTGACCAGCTGCAGGTCGGTGTCGAAGGGCACGCGGAATTCCAGCTTCATGATCACCCAGTCGCGGCTGTGGTTGGTCAGGCTTTTAAGTTCGCCGTATGGCACGGTGTGGACCTTGCCCCGGTGGTGACGGATGCGCATGGAGCGCACCGAGATGCTTTCGACCGTGCCCATGAGATCGCCGACCTCGATATATTCGCCCAGGCGAAACGCATCATCAATGAGGAAGAAAATACCCGCCACAATGTCGCGCACCAGCGATTGTGTGCCAAAGCCAATGGCAATGCCGACGATGCCGGCGCCCGCAAGGATCGGGCCAATGTTCACACCGGATGCGCTGAGCACGCTGAGCACAACCATCACCAGAAGCGTGACCATCAAAATGGTGCGCAACAGCGGCAGCAGGGTAATCATCCGTGCCTCAGGCCCCGGCGCCTGACCATCCGTGGGGGGCTCGTAATCGGCAACCCGTTTGTCGATGACGCTGGTGGCCCAGGTCCAGATCAGGTCAGCGAGGAGGAGTGCGACAATACTGTCGACCAGCACCTCAAGAATACGCCCCAGCACGCTGCGGTCTGCGGAGAGATCCAGAATATTCACGCCCCAGGCGCTCGACAACAGGACCACGGCCGTCATGATAAAGGCAAACCGCGCGCCTCGTTGAACAATCGGGCGGGTGGTCACATATGGGTCGGCAAATTCGGGAACATCCGGCTGCGGCTCGCCCTCGGGCAATTCATTTGCGGCCTCGGCGGCGGCAAAGTCATCGAGAACCTTTTGAGCCTCGGCCTTGTGTTCTTCGTGCAGGGCTTCGGTGGATTGATCAAAGAAATGGTCGATCCAGGCCCGCATCAGGCGCAGTCCGGGGACCACCAGACCGATGATCAGCACCGCCCACATGATATTGAACAGCCCCCCCAGCCAGAGGGCAAACACAGCGCCCACAAGGACAATCAGAGCATTGCGCCAGATTTGCAGCGCGCGGGGGCTGGCGTCAATCTCGCAGAGCTGCGGCAGACGCCGGAAGGCCAGCCAGATACAGGCCCAGATCACCACAACAACCATAAGCGCAAGCGTGATTGTCTGCGCCAGCGCGACCGTTGCCAGATCGCTGCCGTCGGCCATGCCGTGGTGTTCGACAATGCGGTTCAGCATGTAGAGCATCGCAAAAGCCACCACCACGGCCAGCGAGATGACCCCGACAAGCCGGTGCAGGAACATGGCCGCAGGCGTGCCATAAGGCACCAGACGCAATTCGGGCGCGCGCGGGGCCTGGAAGAACAGCGAAATCGTGGTCAGAACCCGGAACAGCAGGACCGAGATCAACAGGTCCAGCACCAGACTTTCCAGCAGCGGGTGCCAGTCGAAACTGTCGAACGCGCCGATGCTGCCAATGGCAAATATGCCCAGACCGGCAAAGATGATCGCTGCGCGCAGCAGCGCCCCGATGAACTTTTGAGAAGGTGCATCCTTGGGCGCCTGTTCGACCCGCAGAAGCGCAAAGCGGACGGTCTGGCGGTACAGCCATTCCAGCCCGTAGCCGATCAGCAGAAAGATCAGGATATAGGTGACGGATCGCACTTTTTGCGCATGCGACAGTTCGGTCGCCCAGACCTCGGCCAGTACCGAAGGCATCTGTGGCAGAACCTGCCAGGCCAGAACCACGGATTGTGCCCGATTGGCGATCCGGGCCACCTGCGTGTCCAATTGTTCCCGGAAGCTGCGCGTCTGATTGTCGGCCAGGGTGCCATCGTCGTTTGCGCTTTCGGTGATCCAGGCCTGAACGGAAGGATCACCCAAAAGGCGCAGAAACTCTTTGACGTCATTGGGAGATGGCGGCGGGACAACGGTGGCCTCACTGCTGCCCGTGCTGGGGATGAACTGTGCCTGCGCCATGCCGGTGCACAGCACCAGCGCAATTGCGGAGAGTAGAAAACGGAGCCACTGCATGATCAGACCTCCGCCGGGTTTGGTTTGGCCCCTTTCGGGGTGTCATAGTCGAGGTTGGAGTAATCCGGTTCGATCACACGTTCCACCTCCAGCGTCCCGGAGGTGGGTTTCAGCTGACAGGCCAGACGCTCTTCGGGGGCGGCTTTCCAATGGGCGAGGACCTTTGCCTCTGCTTCGGAGGGGGGCGCGAGCGTCTCTGCCCCCGTCAGAACCCGCACGCGGCAAGTGCCGCAGCGCCCGCGCCCACGACAGACGCTTGCATGGGGCAGGTTTTGTGCACGCGCCATCTCCAGCAGGCTGAGCCCGGCTTCGGCGTCAAAGGTTGCGGGGCGTTTGCCGTGATAGGTGACCGTGAGGCGGCTGCGGTTTACACCGCGCAAGCGCAGCCAGCGGGCCAGCAATGCCAGCGCAACAAGTGCCAGCGACCCGCGGGTTGCCATCTGTGCGCCGCTGCGGGCGCGATCGATAATGGCTGGGATGTCGTCTTGCGCGACGGTTGGGCCATTGGCATTGGGGTCGTTGGCGAGGGTGAAGCCCATGCCGCCTTCTTCGACCGGAATGATCTGGCGGCCGGCTTCGACATAGCCCAGCATGGCAAGGATCGGCAGCGCCACCACAAAGGGATAGAAAAACCGCATCAACCGCGGCGATCCGTCCTGCGATTGCAGCCAAGTGTAGATGCCGATCGCGCCGTGCACCCAGGCAACAACCAGCATAACAATCTGTTTCAGACCGTCTTCCGGGGACACCACCCAGAATTGACTCAGCACCAGCGTATAGGTGGGTTCCAGTCCCAGATCCTTGACCGCCATAATGCCGAACACATGGCCGGACAGCAGAGGGATGATCAAAACACCCGCCACCATCTGCGCCATGTCATAGGCGGGCACCCGCAGTGTATTGCGCAGGTACAATGATACCAGTGCCAGTGCGAAATGCAGGAGCAGCGAAACCTGCAGCAGCAGCTTGAGCGGCGGAACGGATGTCCAGATCCCACTAAGCGCCCATCGCCAGTCCTCCATCAACTGGACCGAGACCAGCCCGAGGGCGAGATTGCTGAGATGCATTGTGATGAACACAAACATCACAAGACCGGTGGCGATCATGGCCTGCAGTCGAAAGGACGCAATCCATGGGTGGCTGGCGGAAAGGCTGCTCATCGTGGTCCCCCTTTGAGGACCATAAAAGCGACCCGAGGGCACCTGCGTCAAACCCTAGGCTTCGGTTTGCAGTAAAAATCCTTATGATGTGCGGCCTTGTGACATAATTGGGTCACGGGCTTGGCACGGGGGCTATGCGTTGGAAGGAATGGGCACCTTGTCACCAAGAAGACGGCGAATAATCTGGTGAACACCTTCAGAACCACCCGCGAGCAAAAGCACCGTCATCGCCGCATCAATCAGGTTGAAATAGCCCTCTGTTGCCGGCGCGGTTGACGCGGCGAGGGACAGGACCGCCTCGCCCAGGCGCAGGCCCGCCAGCGACAGCGCCGAGGCCAGCAAGAGGCACACAACCAGCGAGACGAGGCTGCGTTCGCGGTTGGCGGCGTCTTCGGGGGCGGCGGATTTGGGTGGCACCACGCGCAGGGCCTGAAACAGCTCCATCGCCACCTCGCAGCCGCGCTCGATGACAAGGGCGAGGATGAAATAGACCAGCAGAATATTGGCCACTTCAACAAGAAGGGTTTCATCTGTTTTCAAGGTGATCAAAGGCGCGTTGGCGGCGTGAATGACAGCCAAGATCGTGCCGAGGCCCAAGATGGCAGCAGTAATTTTTCCAGATTTGGTCATGAGACGGTGCTCCTGAATGTGAGGGGAAAACACGATCGCCCGCCCCCACCCTGCTGGACATATACCATCAGGGCCGAGAGGAGTTCGGGGGCGGGGCTTGGCCCCGGCTGTGGTGCAGGGGCCAAGAGTCTTCACAGATCAAGCCGCCGACAGGCTCCCATCGCTGTTGATGACAACAGCGCTGACAATGTCATGCGGGGTCAGGTTGGTGGGACCGCTGAGCAGGGCGGCGGGCAGCTTGCGCGGCACGATCAATGGCACGGTCATGGAGACGGCTTCGTTGGGGTGATAACAGAGCATCTGTTCACGCAGGATACCGATCGTGATCGCTTCGCCCAGAAGGGCGCTTTCGATGTAATCGGTGTAGAAATGCACGCCGCCCATATTGCGGGCGTTGGAGATGTTCCAGATCAGCTTGTTCAGCTCGCCCTCCAGCGTCAGGCCATTGTCCATTTGAACGGCCAGCAGTCTCACGTCTTCTGGCGTTTTCGACTGCGCTGGACAGCCGGGCACAAGGGCGTGTTCCCTGTCCTCGACCAACTTGACCGGCGTGCCGTCGTCATTGGTCATCGCAAAGAACGCCTTCAGCAATGTGACACAGGCCCCGGCAACCGTCGCATGACCCGCCCCGTAGGCCGGGTGCATGGGCGACCCTTCGGCAAAGGCCATGGGCAAGAGCCAATTGTGATGGGGCTGCGGCGCATAGTGTTTCTTGTTCTGATCCGCGTTGTGTTTCCGGACCTCTTCCAGGATCGCATAGAGCGCCGGTTCGCCCGGTGTGGTGCTGGCCCCGGGGCTGTCCACATAGTGGGCGATGGTGTTGCCCAACTGGCGGCGGGCGGTCGCTTCGAATGACCCATCGCCCTGTGCATAGGGCTTCACCTGGCCTTTGAAACGTTTGTCGTTTTTCAGATCACGATGGGGCTCATAGCCTGACAGAACCGTATGCAACAGCGCGGCCGTGTGTTCCGGGCGATGGCGGCGGTGGACGGTGAACTTCTGATAGCGCACAGCTTTCAGCGCGCGGCTGGACACTTCGGTCACCAGCGTCAGAAGATGGGGGCCGCCAAACAGCGCAAAGGGTTCGCGGTTGGCTTTGATCGGGTCGGCCTGCTCTGAATGTTTGTGGTATGGAATACCACGGTCCGTGGCAAACCCTTCGTCCAGCAGGATCAATGCGGCATTCAGATAGGCCTGATAGAGCGCGTCATCATGCACATAGGTTGCCATATCGCGGATCGTGGCAATGGGACGTGTCTTGCCCTGAAGGATCTCGCTGGGCGCGTTTTTGCGCCGCACATTGGCCCCATTGAGCACATCCACATAGTCGATCCAGGTGGTCATGTAGTCTTTGCCCGGGATGGCGATATTGACCTTCTGATCGATCTGCTGCGCACCAAAGGCAATCTTGCCGGTTGCGCGGGCGGTAAAGTCGCGCTTGGCGCCTCCTGACCCCATAACCATAAACTGTGACAGAAACGGGGTTGGCCCTGCGTCTTCGCCTTTGCCGCGGAACAGCGTGCTCAGGGTTGGGGCATGACCGCAGCGACGGCGCGCCCGTTGCAGCGGATCGCCAATATCCAGCTTGTTGGTTTCGCCCTTGAACCAGCGCAGGTCGCTTAGGGTTTTGATCGCATGTTTGACCTTGTCGTGGCAGGCATGGATCGCATCCTTTTCCTTCGAAGACAGTTTTCCCCCAGAGGCTGGCTTCAGGTTATGGACCAGATCCTTTGGCATGAAGGCTGCCAGACACCAATCCCGTGCGAGCGCCATCTGGTACACTTCCGCGATTTCGGCCGCCAGCTCGGTTGAGCCCGCTTCGGGTGCAGGTGGCATTGGGATCGCCTGCGGATCCGGGCCTTCTAGGACAAAGGCATGACCGGCGGTCGGGCTTTCCCATTCGCGATGTCTGTCCATCCCCGGCATGGCCTCGGGATCTTTGCCTTCTGCGCGGGCTGTATGGTGCTCCCCGCGAAAGGCGTTTGCGCGGGAGAACGGCAGCGGGTCATGAGAGTCCGTGCCGTCAATAAAGTCGTCGTATTCATGGGGGTCGACCATGAGACCATTGATCCCATGTTCAAAGCCTTTGGTGAAATTGAAGATATACGGCTTGGTCTGATTGCTGTTGGGAACGCTTTTTTCCGGTGGGTAACCAGTGGACAGCGCGGCCGCGTCTTTGCGGATCTCCTCCGCCAAGAGATTTCGAATGTTCAGCGGATCGGTGGGGTTGGGCATAATATCCTCCATACTCGTAACACGCCGAAGGTGGCTGACATAACGCCACATCCGGCCCCAACAGCCTGTTGGACCCGCGTCAGGAAAACGCCAAATCAACGTGAGTAAGGAGATAAAATTCTGTGAAATCTCGCCTTGGAAGTTGGGGCGTGACGGGCGCACGAGGCGCAAGTTGTGCGCCTGCCGGAATTCACTGCCAATGACGAGACCCGAGAGGTCGCTGCGCATGTGCGAGGGGTCCAGTTCTGCGGCGAGCATGCCGGTGCGGACGGAAAACAGCTGCGTCAGAAAGGCCACGTCTTTGCCGCTGGTGTGCCGCGCGACCTCTGCGCCGTGCGCCATTGCGGTCCAATCGTCATCCCGCGTGGTCTTAGTCGCCGTCTGAAACGAACTGAACTCCGCCTTCCGATTCCTTCGTGGCAAGAATGTCGCCGGTGGCGCTCACCAAGACGCAGCGCAGGGATGTGGTGCCCCAGTCACGACAATTGTCTTTTTTAATAAGGTTTTGGAACCGATTTGAAGGTCGCCATAGTGGGGTTTCTCTCTGTTTGGATCTGGTCTTGCTATATCCAGATCTTCGCGCTAGTGTCAAAATATGTTTTAAAGTATCATAATGTGGACCTTACAATGACCGCGATGCTAAATGGAATACTCCCCGTCCTGCCGACGCCGTTCACAAGGGACGGCGAGGTCGATCTTGGGGCCATGCCGGGCCTTGTCCGCTATGCCATCGAGGCGGGCGTTGATGGTGTTGTGTTTCCGGGCTTCGCCAGCGAAGTAGAGCATCTGCAGCCGCAAGAGCGGGAAGATTTGCTGGCGCAGGTGGTCCGCGCAGCGGAGGGTCACATCCCGATTGTCGCGGGCGCCAGTGCCGAGACCGCAGATCAGGTCATCGCACATGGGACGGTGGCGCAAGCCTTGGGGATTTCCTGGCTGATGATCCAGCCACCCAAAGCCATTGGCGCAGGTTTTGCCGATGTTGCGGCGTTTTTTGAGCCGATTGTAAACGCGCTGCCAGAGATGCGGATCATCCTGCAAAATGCCCCGGCGCCACGCGGGTCTGACCTGTCGCCAGCCACGATTTTGAGGATCGTCGATCAATTCCCGCAGATCGCCTATGTCAAAGAAGAGACCCTGCCAGCGGGGCCGGCGATCACATCGATCCTGGGCGACAAACCCGACACGCTTCTGGGGGTCATCGGCGGCGGCGGCGCGCGCTATATTCTGGATGAATACGAACGCGGAGCCTGTGCGGCCATGCCTGCGCTCGAGATAGCGGGCGAACATGTCGCGTTGGACCGGGCGTGGCGCAAAGGTGACCAAAAGACCGCCCGCGATATCTATGTGCGGACCCTGCCGCTGCTTACCTTGCAGGCCGTGTATCGCATGCGCCTGACGAAACACACCATGATGCGGCGCGGCGTGCTGGACAATGCGGTGGTGCGGGCTCCAACGGCCGAGCTTGATGACTTTGCCACTGCTGATATTGACAGAAACCTGTCCGAGCTGGGCATCGGCGAAACCGCTTAGGAGCCTGACGCGTGTCTGAGGTTGTCACATCTGTTCAAGCCTTTACGCTTACCCAGTCGCGGGATGTGCCCTATCTTGGGGCGGCACGTCCCGGCGAAACACCCAATGAAAAGGGCTATCTGGTGCGGCTGGGCAATCGGACGGTCTATCCGATTTTTGACCGCTCGATCCTGGTGCGGGTTGAGACCAACAATGGCACGGTTGGCTGGGGAGAGACCTATGGGCTGGTCGCGCCCGGTGCGGTAGGGGAACTGATCAAGGACCTGCTGGCCGATTTCACCATCGGCCGGGATCCGACCGATCCAGCCGCGATCTATGACGATCTTTACGATCTGATGCGCGTGCGCGGCTATACTGGTGGCTTCTATGTGGATGCGCTCTGTGCGATTGACATTGCGCTGTGGGACATTGCCGGAAAAATCGCCAAGGCCCCGATTTCCACCCTGTTGGGGGGGGCGCAGCATGATCGTATCCCGGCCTATATCTCTGGCCTGCCCAAAGAAACCCTCGCGGCGCGCGTGGCGCTTGCCCAGTCCTGGCAGGCGCGCGGGTTTTCCGCTTTTAAATTCGCCACCCCAGTGGCTGATGATGGCCCGGCTGCAGAAATCGCGGCCCTGCGTGCCGCGCTTGGCCCCGAGGCGCAGATTGCAGCGGATTTGCACTGGAACCAGACGGCTGACACGGCACTGGGTCTGATCAATGCCATGGCTGCCCATGATCTGTGGTTTGCCGAAGCCCCCGTGCGCACCGAAGATATTGCCGCGCTGGCGCAGGTCACTGCGTCCTGCGACACGCCGATTGCAGTTGGGGAAGAATGGCGCACACATTTTGACATGTTGCACCGGATCGAACGCTGCAAAATCGCGATTGTGCAGCCAGAGATGGGCCACAAGGGTATTACCAATTTCATGCGCATTGGCCAACTGGCCGAGGCGCATGGCATCGATGTGATCCCCCATGCAACCATTGGCGCCGGGATTTTCCTTGCCGCCAGCCTTCAGGCATCGAGCGCGCTGAAGATGACCAAATTTCACGAATTCCAGCATTCAATTTTTGAACCAAACCGCCGTCTTCTGATCGGCGATATGGAGTGCAAAGAGGGGTATTACACACCGCCGACCGGCCATGGGCTGGGGGTGGCGCTATCGCAGGCGGCTCTGGATCTGCTGGAGCCCCTGTAAGACCTGCGCGTGACCCAATAAAGCTCGCTTGGGCATGCACACCAACATCGTCGGAATATTCAATGGAGGAGGAATAAACCGTGACTATGAAAACCACCCTGCTGAGTGCAGTCGCCGCGTGCACAATGGCGTTTGCGGTCTCTGCCGAGACACTGACGCTTGTGAACTCTGATGCCATCGACAGCCAGATGGACCGAATGAACAAGCATTTCAAAGGCTTGGTCGAAGACCGCTCGGGCGGCGATATTACCGTCAACTACATTACTGGCACCCAGCTTGGCACGCCGCCGCAGGTGATGGACCAGATGTCCACCGGATCTGTGGATGCGCTGGGAACGGCCGGGTCTTGGCTGTCGGCCTATGCGCCGGACACGCAGATCATGACCTGGGGCTTCACCTTCCGCGACAGCGACCATGTGTTTGATTTCTTCCGCTCTGACCTGTTTCAGGATCTGACCACAGAGATGCGTGAAGAGGCCCGCATCCGCGTGCTGTCCGGCGGCCCAACCGAACCGCGGATTGCCTTTATGGTGGACGCGCTGCCCAGCGATGGCAGCTTTGACAGCCGGAAAATGCGCATCCCGCAGATCCCGTCTTATCTTGGCCTGTGGACGGCCCTTGGCGCGCAGCCGACACAGGTCGCTTGGGGCGAGGTCTATCTGGGTCTGAACACTGGGGTTGTGGATGGCGCGGAAGGCCCGCCCACGGCTGCGATCTCTCAGCGGTTCCATGAGGTTGCGCCAAACGTCTATATGACCAACCACGTCTGGGCGTCGTCGGCCATTATGATCAACGAAGACAAGTTCCAGTCGATGTCGCCGGACCATCAGGCAATCCTGGTAAAAGCGGCTGAGGACGCCGCCACCTTTGCCTTTGAGGATGCCTCGTCGCGCCGCGACGCGGTGTTGGAGCAGATGCGGGCCGCCGGCGCCAAGATTTTGGACTACGACACAACCGCGCTGCAAGCCGCCGCCCTTGAAGGCGTGGCCAAAGCGGAAGCCGATGGTCTGTGGAGCCCCGGGCTGTTTGAAAAAGTTCAGCAGCAGTAGGACATTAAACTTCGGTCGGGCAGTCCCCTGCCCGGCCCCAAATATTCCAGAGCCCTCCAAAACCCGGTCCCCAACCACCACGTCAAGGGGCGCTCTGGACCAGTTCTCACGCACAACGGAGGCCTCATGCGCCAGGCGATCAAAACATTCATCCGCATTCAGGGCCAGGTCGAAATGGCGGTGTGCGTGGCTTTGGTCGCGCTGATTGTTGGAACGATCGTGTTTCAGGTCATTGCGCGCTATGTGTTCAACGCGCCGGTGCCCTGGATGGAGGAGCTGGTCACCATCTTTTTCATCCTCCTGACCCTGATCGCAGCGGCGATTGCGGCCAAGGAAAAGCGCCATATTCTGGTCGATCTCTTCCCCCGAGGCGCTTTGGCGCGGGGTCTGGGGGTGGTTATGTCGCTGTTGACCGTGGTCACGCTCGGGGTGCTGCTGGCCCATATCGGACCCATCCTGAAGGTGGAGTTCAGGCGTAGCACGATTTCCCTGCCGCAGAATTTTCCGATTGCTTACTACAATTCGATCCCGCTCATTTACTGCTTCTGTTCGATCATTCTGTCGACGCTGTATGACGTGATCTTTGAACGCAAAGAAGACCAAGAGGCGCTTGTCTGATATGGAAGCTCTACTTCTTCTGGCCCTTTTGTTCGGCCTTATTTTCCTGCGCATGCCAGTGCCTTTTGCCATGCTGACGGCGGCGGCTGGTTTCATTGCCTATCAATCCATCTTTGGCGACAATCCCCTGTTTAAGGCGGCGGGTATCCGCATCATTCCACAGCGTATGGCACCGTCCTTGGAAAGCTTTCCGCTGTTGGCGATCCCCTTGTTTGTCTTTGCAGGCAATCTGCTGAATGCCGCCGGGATTGCAGACCGGATCTTTACCTTTGCCAAATCCCTGGTGGCCCATGTCCACGGGGGGCTTGCGCATGTGAACATCCTGGCCTCGATCGTGTTTTCCGGCATGTCCGGCGTGGCGGCGGCTGATGCGGCGGGCCTTGGCGCGATTGAGATCAAAGCGATGGAGAAAGCAGGTTTCGGCAAGGCGTTTTCCGCCGCTGTGACGGCCTCGTCCTCAATCATCGGGCCAATCATCCCACCCAGTGTGATTATGGTGATCTATGCGGTGCTGTCGGGTGAATCCATTGCCAAGCTGTTTCTTGCGGGCATTGTTCCGGGCTTGTTTCTGGGCGCGGTTTTGATGATCCTGATCTACATTCTGGCGGTCACCAAAAAGGTCGAAGCTCCGGTCAGCCCGCGCGCCACATTCCGCGACGTGACCTGTTCAGCTTGGCGCGCCCTGCCCGGTTTGATGGCCCCGTTCCTGCTGGTGGCGGGGCTGCTGTCGGGGGTTGCCACGCCCACGGAACTGGGAGCGATTGTGACGGTCTATGCCATTATCCTTGGCCTTTGGATGCGCGAGCTGACCTTTGCGGCGCTGTTGAATGCGACCAAAAGCACGGTGTTCACCATTGGGGCGCTGGTGTTCATTCTGGCCTGCGCCGCGCCGATTTCCTGGTTGATTTCAGTTCTGAACGTGCCCGAAACCTTGCAGGTCTTCCTGCTGTCGGTGTCAGAGAACCCGATCATCCTGCTGTTGTTGATCAATCTGATGCTGCTGGTGGCAGGTCTGGTGATGGAGACCACGGCGATCATGCTGATTGCGGTGCCCACGCTCTGGCCAATTGTGGGGACGCTTGGCATTGATCCAACGCAGTTTGGGGTGATGATGATTTTCAACCTTCTGATCGGCGCGATCACCCCGCCCTTTGGTGTGATCCTGTTCATCATGATGGATGTGGCCAAGATCTCTTACGGGGCTTTGGTGCGGGCGATGATGCCGTTCTACATCCCGATTGTGATCACCTTGCTGGTCATTACGTTTGTCCCATCCGTGACTTTGTTCCTGCCGGAACTGGTCTATGGCGCCAGTGGGCGATAATGCGGGCCTGTGACCCATTTCTGACCGCAGAGGCGCCGCCCGGCGCGTCAATTGCTGTTAAAGGTCAGGCGAAATGCGATTAAGGCTTGGGACGGCAGTTGAAAACCACGCCAGAGAGGTGCGTTGTCTTGGAAAGTGAACCCGATACGAAGAATGTCCCAGCGGGTGCGGCGGCTCTGGCCAAGGGGCTGACGCTCCTTAATCTGGTGGCAGATGCCGACCAGCCGCAACGATTTGCGGAACTTCTGAAGGCATCGGGGCTGTCCAAGCCGACCTTCGCCCGCATCTTGCGGACGTTGACGGCCTTTGGACTGGTGCGCAACGACGAGGCACAGGGGACCTATACGCTGGGGCCGCGGTTCCTGGAGCTGTCTCACAAGGTCTGGGACAGCTTTGACCTGATTTCAGTCGCAAGTGCCGAGCTTGACCGCCTGTCGGCTGAACTGGGCGAAACCGTTGCCTTGTGCAAGCTGGACAATGACGGCGTGGTCTATGTGGCCGAAAGTTCGGGTGTGGGGCTTTGTGTGCATGTGCGAGTGGGCGATCGCAAGCCGCTTTACTGTACCGCGGCGGGCAAGGCGTTTCTGGCGTTTCAAGACCCGTCTTTTACCCGCGCCTATCTGGATGCCGCCACGCTGGAGCAACACACAGCCACCACGCTGACAGCGCAAAAGGCGCTGGAAGGGGATCTGGCCCTGACCAAAGCCCGTGGTTATGCGGTGTCCTATGAGGAGTTCCTGCCCGGTGTGAATGGGGTCTCGTCCGTGGTGTCAGCCCCCGATGGCACGCCGCTGGGGGCGCTGACGATCCTTGCCCCGGCCTCGCGCCTGAGCGAAGAAAACATTCACCCGGCGGGCCGCGATCTGATCGCAGCGGCCCGTCGGATCACCGGTGCGGCCGGCGCTGTGGCGCTGTCTTCGCGGCCGCAACCGCGGGCCAAAAACAGCAAGACCAAGCCGATGGAGATCGAATGTGTCCTGCCGTGGGGGGCACAGCTGGGCGAAGCGCCGGTCTGGCACGAGGGTCATAAACGGCTGTACTGGGTCGATATTCTGCGCCCGGCGGTTTACCGGCTGAACCCGGAGACCGGCGTGAACGAGGCCTGCGTGCTGGAGAAACTGGTCAGCGCGGTTCTGCCAACTCTGGGCGACGCGCTGATTGTCACCACACAGGATGGCGTTGAGATTTTGGATTTTGACACCGGTGACTTGTTGCCGTTCTGTGACCCGGAAGCTGGTCTGCATGAAAACCGCCTGAACGATGCCAAAATCGGACCCGGCGGGTCGATCTGGGTGGGGTCAATGCGGATGGACGCGGCAAAACCAACAGGCGGGCTCTACCGTGTGGATCAGAGCGGGAACTGGCTGCGCCGGGAAAGCGGGCTGACGGTGTCCAATGGGCTGGCCTGGAGCCCCGATGGCGGCACTTTCTATTTTGTCGATACGGTGCCGGGGCTGATCTATGCCTATGACTGCGTCCCCGGTGCCGGAGAGCTGTCCAATCGTCGGGTTTTCGCCAAGGTAGATGCCGATGACGGGCGCCCGGATGGCCTTGTGGTGGATGCGGCAGGCGGCCTGTGGTGCGCGCTTTGGGATGGCTGGAAACTGCGCCGGTTCACGCCAGACGGCAAGGTTGATTTTGACGTTGATATGCCCGTCCCGCGCCCGACCAGCCTGTGTTTTGGCGGCGCTGACAACAAAACCCTCTTTGTGACCAGCGCCCGCACCCGTCTGCCCGCCGCCACATTGGCCGAGGCGCCCCTGTCCGGCGGCATTTTCGCATTTGACGCTGGAGTGTCTGGCGCGCCAACCTATTCCTTCAAGCTGGAGGCCTGAATGAATTACGCCCCCAATGCGCTGTTTGATCTCAGCGGTCGCACCGCGCTGGTGACCGGCGCCAGCCGTGGCATTGGCGCGGCCATTGCCCAAGGGCTGGCGGCTGCAGGCGCGCATGTGTTTGCCCATGGCCAAACGGAACGCAGCGCTGCGGCAACCGTCACGGCCATTACAGAAGCTGGCGGCAGCGCCGAGGCGATTTTTGGTGATCTGGCTGAACGATCTATGGGCAGCGCGCTCATTCGCAGCTGCGAGGCGCGGGCCGGCAAGTTGGACATTTTGGTGATCAATGCGTCCGCGCAGATCAATGCCCCTTTGGACCAGCTCACCGATGCGGATCTGAGCTTTCAGATTGACGTCAATCTGCGTGCAACCGTGGACATGCTGCGCGGGGCCCTGCCTTTGATGGCGGCGCAGGGTTGGGGGCGCGTGGTCAATATTGGCTCGATCAATCAGTCGGGTCCTAAACCGGTGGTCACCGCCTATGCCGCGACCAAAGCGGCCCAGCACAATCTGGTACAAAGCCAGGCGCGTGAATATGCGCAAACAGGTGTCACCCTCAACACCCTATCGCCGGGGCTGATCGACACAGACCGCAATGCCGATCGCAAGGCGACGGATCCAGAGGGTTGGCAGGCCTATGTTGCGCAGGCCAATTGGATGGGCCGCGCCGGAACGGCCGACGAGATGGTCGGGGCAGCGGTGTTTCTCGCATCCGATGCAAGCCGGTTTATGACCGGTGAAGTGCTGACCCTGTCAGGGGGCTACTGAACCGGATCACATATCCGATGCGGGACGCTGGCCCCCCGGGCAAACCAGAGGGCCAGTTCGGCTCACAATGCGTTTTCGAAGAGCGTTGTGAGGTTTTCTTCTGTGAGTTTGATTGGGTTTCCGCCGCAGGAGGGGTCGGTGATTGCGTCTTTGACGAGGGCGGGGATGGCGGTTTCGGTGACGCCGAGGGCGCGCAGGGATGAGGGAATGCCAAGACGGTTGTTGAGATCCTGAACAAAAGCGCAGAAGCCGTCAAAGCCGCCCTCGATCCCCAAGTAAGCCGCCGCCTGATCAAAGCGGTCGCGGATGGCGGGCGCGTTGAAGGCCAGCACCGCGGGCATGCAGACCGCATTGGTGGTGCCGTGGTGGGTGTTGAACTGCGCGCCCACGGGGTGGCTCATGGCGTGGATGGCGCCAAGGCCTTTCTGGAAGGCGGTCGCGCCCATCATCGCCGCTGACATCATCTGGGCACGGGCCTCCAGATCCTGGCCGTCGGCATAGGCGCGCGGCAGGTAATCCTTGACCAGACGCATGCCCTCCAGCGCAATGCCCTGGCTCATCGGGTGATAATGCGGGCTGGAAAACGCCTCCACACAATGGGCAAAAGCGTCCAATCCGGTGCCTGCGGTGATCGCGGGCGGCATGCCCACGGTCAGTTCCGGGTCGCAGATCACCACAGCGGGCAGCACCTTGGGGTGGAAGATGATCTTCTTGGCATGGGTTTCAGAATTGGTGATGACGCTGGCGCGGCCCACCTCGGAGCCGGTGCCTGCGGTGGTGGGCACGGCAATGATCGGCGCAATTGCGTCGCTGTCCGCCCGCGTCCACCAGTCGCCAATATCCTCAAAATCCCAGACCGGACGGGTTTGGCCTGCCATAAAGGCCACCATTTTCCCCAGATCCAGCCCCGAGCCGCCGCCAAAGGCGATGACCCCATCATGGCCGCCCGCCTTATAGGCCGCGACCCCCGCTGCGAGGTTGATCTCGTTTGGGTTCGGGTCGACCTCGGCAAAAATCGCACGGCCCAGACCCGCGGCCTCCAGAATATCCAGCGTTGCGGATGTGATCGGCAGCGGTGCCAGCCCGCGGTCGGTGACCAAAAGCGGCTTGGTGATGCCGACTTGCGCGCAGGCGTCTGCCAGCTCCGCAATGCGGCCCGCGCCAAATTTAAGTGTGGTCGGATAAGACCAGTTTCCAACAAGGCTCATGAGGTCACCTTTTTCAGATGGTAGGATTTGGGGCGCGTCAGGTTCTGGTAGCCGATCACCGACAACCCGCCCCCGCGCCCGGTGTTTTTGCAGCCCGTCCAGCAGAGGCCGGGATCCAGATAATCCGCCCGGTTCATAAACACCGTGCCAGTTTCCAGCTGATCGCCAATGCGCGCGGCGCGCTCCACATCCGCAGTCCAGAGCGACGCCGTCAGACCAAAGTCGCAGTCATTCATCAGCCGGATCGCTTCCGCATCAGAAGAGACCTTCATAATGCCGACCACAGGGCCAAAGCTTTCTTCGCGCATTACCCGCATGTCATGGGTCACATCCGTCAGGATCTGCGGCGTCAGATAAGCGCCGCCATCATCGGCGGCAAAGGGGTCTATATGAGCGGTCGCGCCATCAGCCACAGCCTCGGCAATCTGGGCCCGCACCTCATTGGCGAAACGCACATTGGCCATTGGCCCCAGCGTGGTTGCGGGATCCATGGGATTGCCCAGCTTATAGCCCTGAACCAGCGCCACGGCTTTGGCCACGAAGCTGTCATACAGGCTTTCGTGCACATAGATCCGCTCAATCCCGCAGCAGCACTG
>NZ_CYSD01000015.1 GCF_001458415.1 Tritonibacter multivorans
GAAAACACGAATTGCAAGACGAATGCCATGATGGCACGTGCGGTCATCCGAAAACCTGAAATCCCGTGCTTTGTCCTGAACTCTCAGGTTCGCGTCGCCGATTGGGAACAGGTTTGCGGAACCCATCAAGGCCAGCAGCAAATACCAACACTGCGACCAAAGGCCGGACACAGGACTGTACTGACCAACCGCGCAACCAACGCATTTTTTTCTTGCAAAGCAGACGCCATCCACACAGGACAAACCCGCCTTTTGCAGGTGCGGCTTTTGCTGACGCAGAAACCGCTCGCATCTGCGACAGACGTTTCGCCACGTTGCAACCATTTTCGCCGAAGCGGTCTGCTGCCCTGCCAAAAAGGGCACCCGTGCAAACCGTCCGAACGCCGCATGATAGTCGGCAAATGGACGTCCAGTTCCTATAGACGTAATCACTGATCCTCGACACGCACAACAACCTCTATCGGAAGCAGATCGGTACCTTCTCCCTGAAAGCTGCCAGTTACCGGAGCGACTTGTGGTATGTTCCGCGCAACGGCGACCGGGATCAGGTTGGCCGACCCCACTGACCTGTTCGTTGGGTCGAACGGGATCCAACCGGCCCCGGGAACGAAGACTTCAACCCATGCATGCGTAGAGCCCGAGCCAGCAGATCCGAGCCGGTCATCACTGGGGTCGTAAAGATAGCCGGACACCAGACGTGCCCCGAATCCCAGCGTTCGTATAGCCTCGGCATAGAGGGCCGCAAAGTCGCGACACGACCCGTAGCCCCGGTTGAGGGTCTCGAGTGGTCCTTGCGTGCCTTCGCACTCGCGGCTCTGATATGCAATCTGCGCTGTGCTGCCATTGCTGACGTCCTTCAGGAGCGACAGCGTATCAGTTGGGCGTCATACCAGCGTCAGGAAGGGGTAGGCCTCGCGCTCCTTGCCACTCCCGTTCATCTTTTGCTTGCCATGAACAACCTTGGCGACATCTGGGGCGCTCATCGCTCGCATGAGAGCGCTGTAGGTCATGCCCATTTTCATCTCGGAGCCAACGGGCACGGTGGATTTGGCCGTGTCGACAACGGTGTGGTCGCTGGTCGCGCCGATGAACAAAACTCCTGAGGGAAACGTAAGGCCGCTTGCATTGGTGTCCTGCTGCCCGACAGCAAGGATTGTTCGGGCCCGGAGGTCATTGTTCCGAACCGATTTAAGCCTCCCAACCTCCGGAGCAATTGATCTGGTCGACAGTGAGATTGGTTTGAACCTTGTTTCGATCACCTCGGCAAAAAGGGCAAAGGCATCAGTATGAAGGCCAGAGATCGGATGCCCTGTTACGGGGTCGGTGCCCAATAGGATCGCCTCGCCCAGTCGGAGGTTGTTGACCCGCTCGGAGGAGCTTTCGCCAAGCGCCCATGGCAAATTGGCCGAGCCCCCCCCTGACACCAGCTCGACAAAAGGTCCACAGCCTCGTTCGACTTCTGCGGCAAGTCGCGAGAGCCTGACCATGTCACCATCCATAGGTGCCAAGTCGCTCATGCAGGCAAAGTTTGCAGCGATGCCTTTGAGAGCAACACCGGGTGTCGCTGTGACCCGAGTGGCGAAGTCGGTAAGGTCCTCTGGCAAAATACCTTCGCGCATATCTCCCATTTCGACCATCAAGATGACATCGTGCGAGGTGCTCTGTTGCTTGGCCGCTGCGCCAAGCTTCAGGATCGTGTCCATCTCCGTATTGTAGCTCGCGTCACAATACTGGATGACGTCTTCCATCTCGCTCACCATTGGCGCGCGGATCATTGAAATCGGGCAGGTGATCCCTGCTTTTCGCATCCGTACGACGTTTTTGATGCGTGCGTCTGCAAGCCCCGCAACGCCACCGTCCAACATGGCCTCGGCGATGTCAGGATGCCCGCAGACGGCCTTGGTCACGCCTGTGACCGAGATTCCGCGGGCGAACAGGCGACGGATGAGATACCGCGCGTTTGCCCGTATCTTGCCCAGATCGATTTCAACACGCGGCGAGGTCATTCAGCAGCCACGAGAGGTACCGGCCGCAACTGTGGAAAAGCGGCCAGGACCATGTCGCTCAGATGCACTTCTGGCCGGGTCAGCGCGTCCGTCACCGGAATGCCGAGGCTGCGAGAAAGACGGTTGATTGCACGATCGACCTCGGCGTCCTTCATTGCCTCGTGATTGAGTGTGATACCAATCACCCGTGTGTCAGCAAAAGCCTCAATCAGGGCGATTTCGCTTTTCGGCCCGGGCATCGGCATGGAAGGAAAGTCGCAACGGTGGGCCCGCTTGGGCGCATGTTGAAGAATAACGGCATGGGGCTGGCTGCCGCGTAGAATAAATGCCGACGTGCAAAAAGCCGGGTGGCTGAGCGCGCCTTGTCCTTCGATCAGGATGACGTCTGGTTCGTCGCCGCGAGACGCCGCAACGATTGCACGTTCAAGCTCCCCGCAGCAAAACTGCGGAGGCACCGCGTCCATGGCGATCCCATATTTTGCGCCCTGCATAAGCCCGGTTTGACCAGTGCCGACGAGGACGGTCTTGATCCCACACGCGTTCAGTTCCCTGGCCAGAATGGTCGCTGTCGTCCGCTTGCCGATTGCACAATCCGTTCCCAGCACGGCAATGCGAATTGCCTTCACCTCGGACACGCTTCCGTCAAACAGACGCATATCCTTGCTTGGTCGGGGTTTGCGGATATCACGGATCGTCACGTTGGCTGCGTTGGCTGCGATCGATATCTCGGGATCATCGCCTAGGTATTCATGCAACCCACTGACGATGTTCATACCAAGCGCGATTGCATCAAGCACGACCTCTCGATCTGAAAGGGATAACTTGCCCGTAGACGGAGCCATGCCGTAGATCAGGGTGTCGGGGATATTCACCTCTCGCGTCACCGCAGCTTCAAGATCTTCCACGATGGGGATCTGGTTGCAGATATCGTCAAGCACCAGCCCGCTGTCGCGCCCTTCAAGTTCGCTGTCTATGACCGAAAGCACGCGATAGGCTTGGCTGTGACGGACAAGCCCGTTTGCGGTCTTGCCATCGGTCTGCCCGAAGTTCCCCTCGCAATAGACAACCGCTGTCGGCACCCCTTTTGTCACTTCATTGGTGGTGTAAGCCCGATGGCGCGCAGACAGGTCGGGTGGCGCTTGCGGCCCCCTGATTGACAGTCTCGTCATCGACTTTTCTACATTGTCCGTTTCCACGATCATTCCTTTACCAAGCGTGTTGCCCCGGGTCCGATCGCATGAAACGGTCGGCCGGCTGCGTTTTGTTTCAATTTTGATTACGAAACTTAGTCGTTCAGGAGACATCGCCCCTGTGACCGCTGAAAATTCCTGTGGCACTCCCAGCCGTTTCCAGACCTGTCGAGATGCGCATTGTCGGGAAGATCGATCTCTGTGCAGCCGTTGTCGGTCTCTGCAAAGCCTCGATTGCATTTCCAGCCTTGACCATAACTTGCATCGTCAAAATAGGCATTCTCCGGGACAACAACAGCCTCACAGGTGTCGTCGCGTTCGTAATAGCCCCGCTCACATGTCCAGCGCTTCCCATATCCGGATCCATTCAGAAAGGCGTTCTCTGGGACGGCGATTGCGACGCAAGTGCCGCCTTCGACCTCATAGCCACGGTTGCACAGCCATGCCGCTCCATAGCCGCGGTCGGCCAAGTAAGCATTTGGTGGCAAATCGATTTCTAGGCAGCGGTCGTCAACCTGCATGTAGCCACGAAGGCAGCTCCAGCTCTTGCCCGACGGGTCGAGATATCCGCCATCGGGCACAATGACCTCAAGACACGTCGTGTCATCGACCTCCTGAAACCCGTGTAGACATTCCCAGCCTGCGCCATAGGTCCGGTTGGTGGCATAGGCGTTTTCCGGAATGATGATGGCCAGGCAGGCCTCTCCGTCAAGCCGGTACCCGCGATTGCACTCCCATCCCTCGCCATAACTTTTGGGCTGCGCATTCGCGGGCATCGGGGCAGACTGGGATTGGGCGAAAGACGGCGATCCGATCGCGATGAACGCGACAAGGGCGCGCGCAAGGACGTCCGTGCAAGACATCGTGGCGGGCACACCTACGGTGTCCTTGGATGAAACGGGCGACAGTTTTAGGTCATCACGACTCATCAAGGTCGAGACCTTCGATGCAGGCCTTTGCCAGATCGCGGTTCGGGCCATTTGATCCGGGCATCGTCGCCCAGCCGGCTTCCATAACAGCGTCGCGCCGCTTGAAGGACGATGCCTCGCGGATGGTCGCCAGCTTTGCAATGCGCTCGTTATCCGTGCGGTACATTTCGAGGCAGACGGGTACAAGTGCCGCGATTACTTCCTCTTGCGCCATCTTGTTGGCCATCTCCTCCGCACCGCCTCCGGTCATCCAGCCGCCCCAGGAAAATCCAACGATGCCGACAAATGCTGCCCCAAGGAGCGTGCCGTAGATGCCGGGTTTTAGCCATTCAGGTGTTGTCATGTCGTGTCCTTTTGCGGGGAAAGCGCCGCTTCGCTATTGTTGGATGTCTGAGAAAGAGCTCGATCACAGGCGATGGCATGCTCGAGGTCCTCTTTTGTGGTCATATGCATCGTCGTTTGACCCGCATTTCTGCCGCGTCTGCGAACCATCAGGTATGTCGCGATGCGCCGGTACGGCAACGCAGTTGCATGCACTCTAACCGGACCTTCGGGACGCAATGCTGATCGAGGTTAGCCCCCGCCCGGTTATTTTCTGTCAGGGTGAAAGCGAAAGCCATTTCGTGGCTTTAGACGCTTGGCAGCAGGTCTTCGCCTCAGCCTCACGCCGAAAGGAAACCCATGTCCGCCTCAGACGTTCTCCATCCGGATGGCAGTGACTACGACGCCTTCCTCTTCGCGGAAGTGGGGGAGGACCGAAATGGTGCCGCCGTGACGGTTTTGTCTGCGCTTGCGCGCCTTGACCTTGAGCCATGGACCGAGGCGCGTGAGCTTGCACGTCTGGCTCGGGAGGACGCGCAAGTTCGACTGACAAAGCACTTTGAAGCGGTTACCGACATTCCAGCGCTGGCATTGGCGAGCGAGGACAGAGCGGCAAAGCTGGTTTTATTGCTGCCAAAGCGCGCGCCGCTGCGCATTCCGCAATCACTCGAAACAGGCGCCGACCGTTTTCCAAACTTCCCAATCTCCTGGACAACGGCGGCCCTTGTTGGAGCCGTCGTTATGGCGTGGATCTTCTATCTGGCGCAGATAGGCTAACCTAGGTCAGTGCAAAGATGCCAAGAAAGCGGATAGGCAAATCAGGCCACCGAAAGGTTTGGTGGTCTTTTCCGAGTAGCTCAGAGGCGCAGGGTACAGGCAGTTCCTAAGTAGAACTGCATGTATTTCGCGCCTCATTTTTTGGGGGCTATCCAAGAAAGGGCTATTTAATGAGTGCCGAACATCAGACTGCGGAAAACCAGACTGCGCACTACATGGTCTCCGTCAAGGCTGCCTGGGACAAGGCACCCGAGGGCCCTAAGAAGGCCACGACGCCGAAAACGACGAAGAGGCACATACCGAGCGAAAGCAAGCAAGCCGCGCCCTGATGTAGTGTCGGGATGCCCGGGAAAAGACGACAGGGCCACCCATGACTAGGGCGGCCGTTTCACGGCAACAAAGGCCGCGACTGATCGAGATAGGCTGGATCGAAATCCGCCAAGGCGACCAGCCCCTCATAGTCATCGAACGTGACATGCCCGCCTTGAAACGTGACCAGCCCGGCTTCGCGGAGCTTTCGAAGGACGCGGTTGACGTGGATGGCGCTGAGCCCCAGCGCATCGGCCAGATGATACTGGGTGAGCGGACAGGCATAACCTTCCTTGCTTCCCATACCGACGAGCGACAGTCTCACGCCAAGCTCCAGCAGGAAATGCGCCATGCGCGCATCCGCATCGCGCCGCCCCAGCCCAACCAGATGCTCGACCACCATCGCCTCATCCCGCGACACAGCCCAGAGAACGGCCGTGGCCAGCCGGGGTGTCTCCGCGAAGGCTTGCAGAAGATCGCTTACCAGCACTTCCGCCGCCTCGATTTCGACAATGGGTTCGATCCCATGATCGGAGGTGTGCAAAAGCACGCTGCGCAGCCCCAGGAAATCCCCCGGTATCTGGAAATCAACAATCTGCCGCGACCCGTCAGCCTGAATCTTGTAAGAGACGACCCAACCCGCCGCCAGAATGTAAGCCGTCTGCTCGGACTGGCCCTGATGGACCAGATCGCGCCCCACAGAGAAGGATTTCCTCCGCTGATGCAAGCGCTCCAGAACAGCCAGTTCGATCTCCGACAGTGCAACGAACGCGGAGAGCTTTTGGGTGAGTGGACTGGCCTTGATGTTCATTGTCGGTCCCTCCCGAACCGGTGCAAATTCCCGGAAGCTTTTGGTGCTGAGACTGCTTTCGATCAGTACGAAATACCAAATTCTTTGTGAGGTTGTGACGATCACGGCCCAACCCGGTCGTTGGACAACGAACGAAAGTGGAATGCCCGATGTCAGACTTACAAGACCCCGCAGGCATGGCAGCCTTATCCATTTGCGAGGCCCTCCTGCTTGCCTTGCAAGATCACAATCTGCTGCCAGAACGCGAGATTGTGGGGATCCTCCGGGATGCAGCAGCCACCCACCAAAATGCCCAAGGTCCGGAAACAGAACGGAAATTGCACATGGAAACCGCCAAGCTGATCAATGAGATCATCCTTGGCGGCAACCTTTTAGGACGCTCGTAGTGCCACCCCTGTTACGCTGGATAAGAGACGCTTAAATGTATCGCCTCTCAACCCGTTTTGGGGTTGGTCGGCTCGGTCTTTGCTTCAGGAGGTCGTTTGGTTGCAGTCTGAGGTTTCGTATCTTGTTCTTGCGAGGCCTTTTTGTCGGCGGCCTCTTGCTTCGCCAAGTCGTTGAACGACATTCTGGCATTCCTTTTCGGGCTGCCAGGGTATCCAGCAGCTCGTGATCTTTAGGGGATAGAAGCCCACTTGGCAAAGGAAATACCGGCAAACAGATGGCCCGCACCTTGTAACCCGCCCGCGCGGTCCCCATATAGAGTTTGCTACTGACCTCCATTCGACCCCCTGTTTTCCTTTACCGGCTCACAGCGCTAGACACTGTTGTGAGAAGCCGGGCTGCCGCATGTCGTGGGCAGCGATCAACTAAGGAAAATTCACATGGCCAATGGCACAGTGAAATGGTTCAACTCCACCAAAGGCTTCGGCTTCATTGCACCTGACACAGGTGGCAAGGATGTATTCTTGCATATCTCCGCACTCGAGAAATCGGGCATGACTTCTCTGAATGACGATCAGAAAGTAACGTTCGATATCGAGTCTGGTCGTGACGGCCGCGAAAGCGCAATCAACATCGCGCTTGCCTGATCTTCTTTAAGGGGGCGCTCCTATGGGGCGCCCCTTCGCCAGACGGCAATTTGTTCTTATAGCTCTCCTCGGCTGCCGAGCCGCGCGGCTCTTTTGACCGGATTGGTAACCGCCGAACCGCCTCTAAGTAATGTCAATCGAAGGAGACCAGCCGGATGCCAGACTACACCGCGCCAAACAGAACAAATGCGGGGCGTGACCTCTTCAAGAGTATGTCGAAAAAACCGAAGGCCAAGGAACCCGCGAAGAAAGCTTCTATGGCGATCCGCGTGGGTGAATATGGCCGATATCAGATCAAGTCCGGGTATGTCGCGGGCGTATACACAGCCCGGGCCTTCCCAAAGCCGCCGACAAGGGCGCGAGGTCTGATTGCCGAGGCCACCGGTAAGACTGAAGAGGCCGCAATCACTTCATTGTATTCCGTCATCGACGCCCGTGAAACCCGCAGGGGCGAGGGTCGCAGGACAGATCCGAGCACAGGTGTTCAAGTCCCGACATCCGATGAATACGTTGAAGCGCTCAACTCTGTAGACCTGACAAAACCGCAGCGCGCTATGATGATGGCGTTATCGCTGGCGGCAGCAGACGGGCTGACAGAGGAGAGGGTTGCGACTGCAGGCAGCTACAAATCCACCGCCTCAGCCCAAAATGCGCTCGCGAGCGCGGGTCGAATGATTGCTGGGTTTCTGTCCTCAGAGACAGGGTCCAAAGCGCGTTCCACGCGTTTGGATGGAATAGCGCTGATTGGATTTTGCGGTGATCCCGGCCATGAAGAAAAGTCGGTGAACTGGATAATGCACTCCGAACTTTGCGCCGCCATCCGTATCGCAACTTAAGCCATTAGGGTTAGCCGTCAGGGTGATTGTCCACTTAGAGTTAGTAGCCACTTCAACAGAACTGATCTTGTCCGGTATGGCAAAGGCGAGCGGCATCAGCCGCTCACCCTAATGCTTAAAGGTCAATTTTTTCGGCGATACTCAGAGCATCTTCGAGTTCTACTCCCAAGTAGCGCACCGTGCTGTCGACCTTCGTATGTCCTAGTAGAAGCTGAACCGCGCGCAGGTTACCCGTTTTCCGGTAGATCTCAGCAGCTTTGGTTCGGCGAAGCGAAGGCGTTCCGTATCCGCTTGGTTCCAGACCAATCGACGTCACCCAATCGTGCACCAACCGGCCATACTGACGGGTTGAGATATGCGGGCGATTGTGAAAACGGCTGGAAAACATGAACGAGCAAGCCCACATCCCGGGTGACTTGACCCAAGCCAGGACAGTTTCCCTAGTGTTTTCCGTTAGTTCAAACTGAACAGGCCGCTTGGTTTTGCTCTGAATGACCGAAACCCGTTCTTGGACGCGGTGCTCTTTGACCAGATCGTCCACAGAGAGCCTGACCAGATCACATCCACGTAGCTTGCTGTCGATGGCAACGTTAAATAGCGCCAGAATGCGAAGGTTGTTCGCCAGTTCCAGTCGCGCTCGAATGGCCCAAACCTGTTTTGGTAGCAGCGGTCGCTTCTGGCCGATGATCCCCCCCTTGTTCCAGGCTTTACGTTTCGGGGTGACAGCAGGAAGTTGGACTCGTGGCATGATTTGCCCTCCTTGCCGCCCTCCTAACCCAAGCATCAGCACCACGCTGACGTTGGAATGCTACTCGCAAACTTGATTGCATCTGACCTGCCGCCTGTATGTTTGTGCTCCAAACTAATAGCAGCCCGAATGAATGGCCTGATTCACCGTCACCTGCGCGCGCCAAAATCCAAGTGCCCGCAGCAATTTCTGTGCTGCGTGCGCGCACAGCGAGGAATCATTACTTCCGCTGTGGGCTCGAAGCTGCCATTCTCCGCGCCGCAGGGGGGGGCGGGATTTCACCCTTCGTCGCAATAGCCCCCTTTTTCATCCCGTTAGCAGTCGGGCAGGTCGCCCATGGCCTCGCGCCAGTGATAGCGGCAGAGCGAGACATAGGTTTCATTGCCGCCGATCTGGACCTGATCGCCTTCGGTCAAGACGCGGCCCTGATCGTCCATGCGCACGACCATGGTGGCTTTCTTGCCGCAGTGACAGATGGTGCGCACTTCGCGCATCTCGTCTGCCAGCGCCAGCAGCGCGGCGGAGCCTTCAAACAGATTGCCCTGAAAATCCACCCGCAGCCCGTAACACAGCACCGGCACCCGCAGGTCGTCCACTGCGCGGGCCAGCTGCCAGACCTGATCTTTGGTCAGGAACTGTGCCTCATCAATGAACACGGCCGCCACCCGGCCCTGATCCAGACGTGCTTTGATTTTCACCTGCAGATCGTCGCCGGGGCGAAACACATCCGCCTCTGCGTCGATGCCGATGCGTGAGGCAATGCGCCCTTGTCCGGCGCGGTCGTCAATGCCTGCGGTCAGCAGATAGGTGTCCATATTGTTTTCGCGGTAGTTGTGCGACGCCTGCAGCAGCACCGTCGATTTACCGGCGTTCATGGTGGAGTAGTGGAAGTAAAGCTTGGCCATAGGCGCGGTTTAGCGATGCTGGCGATTTCTGGGAACCGGAAAAATGCAACCGATCCTGGCTGCGGGGGGGCTGTGATCTCTGTGCACAAGGTTTGCACACGTCTGCGCTGAGCTTTGTGAGGAAAAAACTCCCTGCGGTCGCAGCCACCCGAAAAACCGGGACACACGGCCATGACCAGCAGGGAGGAACACAGCCCCAAATAGGGGCCTGATCCGGACTGTACCCAACGCAAAACGCCCGGATTACCCAACGGAATGCACTCGGAAAACCACTTCCGACACATAACGAACGCCAACTTTCACCGCCGGGTCTGGTTTTAGAATTGCGTTTAATATAAAGCGAGTTAATGGGAATTAACCTTCCCGCTTCCCCTTGGTTGATGTCTGAGGGGGCTGGCCCGAAGATCCGGGGATGGATAAAAGGTGCAAACTCCGACGTGGGGGCGGCCTGAGACGGCACAGAAGGTTGCTTGCGCGTTGGGCGCTGCCCGTAGCAACGGCGGCACCAATCGAGTGGAATAGGTAAAAAGGTCATATGGCAGACATTGGGACATATCTGAAGAAACATACCGAGGCCCTGGTCAAGGACGTCGGTATTGAAGCAGCTTGCAAGATCACCGGGAAATCCAAAGCGACCCTGGGGCGGTATTATTCCGACAATGCAGAACATGCCGATCGCTTTATCCCTGTGGATGCGGTTGCCCGTCTGGAAGGGGCCTCGTCGTACCCTCATGTGACGTCTGCCCTGGCCGACCTCAAGAATATCACCCTGTCATACAATGGCAAAAACGCCGACAGCGAGGCGCGGTCTGGTGGCGTCAACAGCGATGTGATTGCGCTGAGCCGCCGGTTTGCACAGCTGATGAGCGAATATCAGGATGCGATCGAAGACGGTGTTATCTCCGTCAATGAAGCCAAGCGTCTGCTGCGCGAAACCGTGCTGTTGCAGCAGGTGCTGCTGGATATGAAACTCCATCTGGAGGAAGGCAGTGTCTGAAAGCGAGGTTGGGTCAAATTCGGTGACAGCTGAGACACCGGATCTGAGCGAACTGCCGGCTGTGGTCAGCGAAGCGCTTCAGCCGATTGACGTCGATATGCTGGTCGCCCCGGGCGATCCGCGCCATGCGCCGCGTATTCTGCTGCTTTATGGGTCCCTGCGCGATGTGAGCTATTCCCGCCGTGCCGCCGAGGAATCCGCACGGATCCTGCGTGCCTTGGGCTGTGAAACCCGCATCTTTGATCCGGCGGGTCTGCCGTTGCCGGATGATGCGGGCGCGGACAGCCACCCCAAGGTCAAAGAGCTGCGCGAATTGGCGATCTGGTCCGAGGGCATGGTCTGGTCCAGCCCGGAACGTCATGGGGCTATGACCGGTCTGATGAAGCTGCAGATCGATTGGCTGCCGCTGTCGGTACAGGGCGGCATTCGTCCGACCCAGGGCAAGACGCTGGCGATTATGCAGGTCTCGGGCGGCTCGCAGAGCTTCAATGCGGTCAACCAGATGCGCATTCTGGGCCGCTGGATGCGGATGGTGACGATCCCGAACCAAAGCTCGATCCCCAAAGCCTGGCTGGAGTTCGACAAGGAGGGCCGTCTGCCCGAAGGCCCGTTCTATCGTCGCGTGGTTGATGTGATGGAAGAGTTGGTAAAGTTCACCTGGCTGGTGCGTGGGCGCAAAGAGTATCTGGTGGATCGCTACTCGGAACGGGTTGAGACTGTGGAAGAGGTTCACAAACGGGTGTCTCAGAAAAGCTGAGCGGCTGGGACGGTATGTGTGAATTGAAAGGGCAGGTCAGGGATGGCCTGCCTTTTGTGTTGTGCCGGTTGCTGCTTGGGTGTTTGGGGCCGCAAGGGGTGCGCCTGTGGCGCGGTTGGATGCCTCCGGCGGGGATATTTGAAAAAAGATGAAGTTCGCACCGGTCCACGCCGTGGCAAACGACGTGGGGCGTCGTTTGAGGTGCGAACGGGCGGAGCCCAACCGGTCCGCGCAGCGGCAAGCGACGTGGGTCGTCGCTTGCGGGGCGCGGGCGGAGCCCTGCCGATCCACGCGGTGACGGGGGGCTGCCGGGCGTTTGTGCTCGGAAAGCAAAAAGCGCCACAGTCTGCGGCGCTTTTCCAGGGGTGGTCTTTGGGCGGTTAGGCGCAGCGGCGCAGAATGACTGAGCCCACGGAATAGCCTGCGCCAAAGGAACAGATCAGGCCAAGGTCTCCGTCGCTCAGGTCGTCGCTGTACTGCGAGAAGGCAATGATCGACCCGGCCGAGGAGGTATTGGCGTAGTGCTGCAGGATATTTGGCTGCTCTGCGGGCTCGGGCGTGCGGCCCAGAACTTTTTTGCCAATAAAGTCGTTCATCGACTTATTGGCCTGATGCAGCCAGAGGCGTTTCAGTTCATCCGCTTGAAGACCTTCGTCCATCATATGGTTGGTGATGTGCTGGCTGACCATGGGCAGCACCTCTTTGAACACTTTGCGGCCGTTCTGCATGAACTGCATGTCGCGGCGGTCTGAGACGCCATCGGGGCGCGAGCGGCGCAGGAAGCCGTTGTTGTTGCGGATATTGTTGGAAAATTCGGTTGCGCAGCGGGTCGAGAGGACTTCGAAATGCGCGCCTTTGGCGTCTTCCTTGCGTTCGATCAATGTGGCGGTGGCCACATCGCCAAAGATGAAGTGGCAGTCGCGGTCGCGCCATTCCAGATGGCCCGAACAGATCTCTGGGTTCACCACAAGGGCCGCTTTGGCCGAGCCTGCGCGGATCATATCGGCGGCGGCCTGAATGCCAAAGGTCGCCGAAGAACAGGCGACGTTCATGTCAAAGGCAAACCCTTTGATGCCCAGAAGTTGCTGGATTTCCACGGCAATCGCCGGGTAGGCCCGTTCCATGTTCGACGCGGCACAGATCACCAGATCGACGTCTTCGGCGGACTTTCCCGCCTGAGCCAGTGCTTTTTTCGCGGCATCCACGGCCATTTCGGCCATAATGCCCGGCTCGTCATCGCTGCGCTGACGCAGTTGCGGGTGCATCACAGCAGGGTCCAGCACGCCGGCTTTGTCCATGACATAGCGGCTTTCAATGCCGGAGGCCTTGAGGATGAACTCCTCCGAGGAATATTGCAGGGCCGTGCGCTCACCTGCTGCAATGGCCGCGGCGTGGGCTTCGTTTTCGCGGTCCACATAGGCGTTGAACGCGGCAACAAGCTCTGCGTTGGTGATGCTTTCGGAAGGGGTGTAGACCCCGGTGCCGGTGATGGCAGCTGTGTACATGATAGCGTCCCAAGTTTTCGGAAGTGCCGCATATAAGGGCGTTTTGCGCAGAGAAGGTCAAGGGGAGGGGGGCTCATGCCCTTACGGCAGTTGGGGCGAGGGGGCTTTACTATTTTGTGAGTTGGACTATTTGGGTTGCGGGACATGACCTTAGGTCCAATTATGGCGATAAGGTTAAATCAACTCTGGCGGGCATTTCGATGTCTGAGGCGGGCAAACGGCTGGATGGGGTCGTTGGCAACAGCCACAGCAGCAGGACACAGGCGCGGTTTTTTTCTGCCTGCGACGTGATTCTGCGGCAAAGGTCAGGGACGGGGAAACCCAGTGCCGTTTTTGTGGTCGCTGCGACCAGATGGCTGGGAATGCCCACTCTACAATATATGCCGCCCGGGCGGGTGACGGCGCAGACGCTTGTCGAAACAGCCAAGAGGCTGTTTTATGAGGTTTGAGAGCTTGCCCTTTGGTCAATCGCGCCGCTTTTGCGGTGTCATGGCTTTTGGGGGGCGCGAAAACTTCACATGGCCACAATAAGATCGGGGTCGGACGTGCCCGAACCCGACATGGAGAACGAGAATGACATTGAAGCCGATCGTTTCGATACTGGCGACCGTGGCGACCCTGTTGCCTGCAGCCCTTTGGGCGCAGGAGGCAGACAGCGCTCCGAAGCCGCCCAAAGCAGCCAAGCTGATGACCGCTGATGGCGGGCGCACCGTGATGGAGCGCCAGTTCTTTGGGCAGGTGGCGGCAAAGGAAACCGTGGATCTGGCCTTTCAGGTTGGCGGTCAGGTGTTCAAGCTGCCGGTGAACGAAGGCCAGCTGATCCCCGAAGGCGCGCTGATCGCGGAACTGGATCTGGAGCGGTTCGATCTGCAACTGGAGCAGGCGCAGCTGCGCAAGGAACAGGCCGATCGCACCAAGGCCCGGAACGAAAAGCTTGCAGGCACCGTCAGCCAGGTGGCGATTGACGACGCGGAGACCGAAGCCAAACTGGCAGATGTGGCGCTGCGCAATGCGCAGACCGATCTGGCCCATGCGACCCTGAATTCTCCCTTCAATGCACTGGTCGCGCGCCGCGAGACGGCCTTGTATTCCACCGTGGCGGCCGGGGCACCGATTGCACGTCTTCACGATATGAGCGAGCTGCACATTGAAATCGATGTTCCCGAGGTGCTGTTTCAGCGCGCGGGCGAAGATGATGAGCTGACGCTGACGGCTCAATTCCCCGGCTCCGCCAAGGAATACCCGGTTGAGATCCTCGAATACGCGGCCGAGGCATCGGCAGTGGGGCAGACCTACCGCGTGACCCTGAAAATGGATCCGCCGGATGATCGTCAGATCCTGCCGGGGGCCTCGACCACCGTAAAGGTCAAGGTCGACACTGGTCTGAAACACATCTCTTTGCCGGCAACGGCCATTGTGCCCAATGCGGCCGGCGAAGCAGGCGTCATGATCTTTGCGCCCACCGGCGCGGAAGAAGGAACTGTCACCTGGACCGCGGTCGAGATCGAGCCCAACCAGTTCGGCAGCTTCTATGTCACCAGCGGCCTTGACGCGGGCCAAGAGGTTGTCGCCACAGGTGGTGCGGCCATGACCGATGGTGAAACCGTGCGCCGGTTCACCGGCTTCACGAACTGAGGCGGCCCTGATGGATATTGCACGCGGTTCTATCGAACGGCCCCTTTATACGTGGCTGATCATGCTGATCGCCCTGTTCGGGGGGATCTGGGGCTTTATGACGCTGGGGCGTCTGGAAGACCCGGCCTTCACCATCAAAGAGGTGATCGTCATTACACAATACCCCGGTGCCACAGCCGAACAGGTGGCGCTGGAGGTCTCTGAGCCCCTGGAAAGCGCCATCCAGAAGATGGAAGAGGTGGATACGATTACCTCGACCAACCGGCCTGGGTTCTCGCGCATCAATGTGGAATTCAAAGACACCTATGACGGCAATGAGCTGCCGGAAATCTGGACCAAGCTGCGCGCGCGGGTCAGGGATGCGGCGCGAGGGCTGCCTTCTGGCGCAACCCAGCCGATGGTCAATGACAGTTTCGGCGATGTGTTTGGCATCTTCTATGCGGTGACCACGCCCGGTTTCTCGGATGCCGAAAAATACGAGCTGTCGACCTATCTGCGGCGTGAATTGCTAACCGTCAGCGGTGTGGCGGATGTGGATGTGTCCGGTGTTCCGAACGAGACGATCTATGTCGAACCGGATATGGCACTGACCACCAATCTGAATATGTCGGTGCAGACGATTGCCAATGCGATTGCGACTTCGAACTCTGTGACGCCTGCGGGTGAGTTGCAGGCTGGGCCGCTGAAGACCCGCATTCAGACGCCGGAAGGCTCTGACTCCGTGTCGGAAATCGCAGGTCTGACGGTGGGGTCGCAAGGTGAGACGATCAATGTGATCGACGTTGCCAATGTGACCCGCGGCCGCGAAGTCGACCCGTCGCTGTTCATTCGCTATCAGGGCGAAGAGGCGTTCACGCTGGGCGTGTCGGGCGTTGCCAATGAAAACATTGTCGATGTGGGCCACCGGGTGGATGCCAAACTGGCGGAGCTGGACAGCCAGATCCCCTATGGCGTGGAGCTGCACCCGATCTACCAGCAGCACCTTGTGGTCGAAGAGGCCTCGAACAACTTCCTGGTGAACCTGGCCGCATCTGTGGCCATTGTGATCGTGGTTCTGGCGATCTTCATGGGCTGGCGCGCGGCTGTGGTGGTGGGGGTGACCCTGCTGTTGACCGTGGTTGGCACGCTGCTGTTCATGGCGCTGTTCTCGATCGAGATGGAGCGCATTTCGCTGGGCGCGCTGATCATTGCGATGGGCATGCTCGTGGACAACGCAATTGTTGTTGCCGAAGGCATGCAGATCGCCATGCACCGGGGCAAAAATTCGCGCGATGCTGCAACCGAAGCCTCGGGCAAAACGCAGATCCCGCTCTTGGGGGCGACCGTCATTGGCATTATGGCCTTTGCCGGTATTGGTCTCAGCCCGGATGCAACCGGCGAATTCCTGTTCTCGCTCTTTGCGGTGATCGGCATTTCGCTTCTGCTGTCCTGGCTTCTGGCCCTGACTGTGACGCCGCTTCTGGGGCATTACTTCTTCAAGCAGGGCGATGGCGACAGCGACGAGGCTTATAACTCGATGCTGTTCCGGGTCTATGGCACCGTTTTGCGGGCGGCGCTGAAGCTGCGCTGGCTGGTGGTGGCCGGCCTGGTTGCGGTGACGGTTGTCTGTTTTGCGGGCTTTGGCATGCTGAAACAGCAGTTCTTCCCCAACTCCAACACGCCGTTGTTCTTCGTGCATTTCAAACTGCCGCAGGGCACCTCGATCGAGACCACGTCGGATCATATGAAGGTGTTTGAGGACTGGCTGGAGCAGCGCGAGGATGTGGTGTCGGTGGCGACCTTTGTCGGCCAGGGCGCGACGCGGTTCATGCTGACCTATGCCGCGGAACAGGCCAATCCCAGCTATGGGCACCTGATCATCCGCACCGAAGACATTGACGCGATCCCGCCCCTGCGGGCGGATCTGGACGCCTTTGGCCGCGCACAGTTCCCCGAAGGGGAGTTCCGCACCGAGCGTCTGGTCTTTGGTCCCGGTGGCGGCGCGCCGATCGAGGCGCGGTTCTCGGGTCCGGATCCTGCAGTGCTGCGCGCGCTGGCAGAACAGGCCATGGTTGCGCTGGATGGGGCATCAGACAATGTGCTGAACATCCGTCAGGATTGGCGCGAACAGGAACTGGTGCTGAAGCCGATCTATGCAACCGACCGCGCTCAGACCGCCGGCGTCACCCGCGAGGACATTTCCAACGCGATGGAGTTTGCCACCAATGGTCTGACGACGGGCGTGTTCCGCGAACGCGAACGGCTGATCCCGATTGTCATGCGCCAGCCGCACAATGGTGAATTCAACCTGATGAACCAGGTGGTGTTCTCCTCTGCGGCGGGGTCGTTTGTTCCGGTGGAGCAGATGATTGATGGCATGGGGTACGAGGTGGAAAACACCCTCGTGCACCGTCGCGAGCGCGTCTACACCATCACCGTGGGGGCGGATGTGACCGCAGATGTCACGGCAGCCACGGTCTGGAACGAGGTCAACAGCGCCATTGAGGCGATTGACGTGCCTGTGGGCTATCAGATGGAGTGGGGCGGCGAGCATGAGAACTCTGCCAATGCCAACGCCTCTCTGGGCAAGCAGTTGCCGCTGTCGCTGTTGATCATGGTGCTGATCTCGGTGCTGCTGTTCAATGCGATCCGTCAGCCGATCATCATCTGGCTTTTGGTGCCGATGAGTGTGAACGGTGTGGTCATCGGTCTGATGGGCACAGGCCTGCCCTTCACCTTTACTGCCCTTCTGGGTTTGCTGAGCCTGTCTGGCATGCTGATCAAGAACGGCATTGTTCTGGTGGAAGAGATCGACATTGTCCGCCGCGACGAGGGGCTGCCCCTGCGCGACAGCATTGTGAAGGCCTCTGTGTCGCGTCTGCGTCCGGTGATGCTTGCGGCGGTGACCACGATCCTTGGTATGGCGCCGCTGATGGGGGATGCGTTCTTTGTCTCCATGGCGGTGACGATCATGGGCGGTCTGGCGTTTGCCACAGTGCTGACCATGGTGGCTGCGCCGGTGTTCTACCTGATCTTCTTCCGCGGCGTGGAACGTCGCGAGCAGAAGGCTGCCGTGGCAGCCGCCTAAGCCTGCCTAGAAGCTTGTGACAACCAAAAAAGCCCCGGGACATTCCCGGGGCTTTTTATGTGTCCGCTGTATCTGTCCATTTGGGGTCAGATCAAAGGCACCAAAGGCACGTCACAGGCGGCAAGGGTCAGAAGTGCAAGGAAGAGGGCAATTCGGGTCATGTCAGGCTCCGGAAATGAGACACCTCCAGTTTTGCCGCTGTTGTGCAGGCAAGCAAATGAAAGTTCCTTTCATTTGCGCCTTCCGGGGGGAAGGGCTGGGGCCGCGCGGGCCTTTGGCCCGCGCGGCCCCAGCCCCGGTCGGATCGCGAAGCGATCCGAAACCGCTTTGCTGTCGCAAAGAAAAACGCCCCCAAAAGGGGGCGTTTCTTTCCTTCGACACGATGGAAGCGCTTAAGCGCTCCGTCCGTTCGCTTCTGAGGTCCTCTCCCAGAGGGTCTCCAAGACGAAGCTCACCCTTGCAGGCTTTTTACTTCCACTTCGCCTTCAGCCTGCGCTTTGATTGCGCGGGCGGCAGCATGAGCGCCAGCTGCGGTGGTGAAGTAGGGGATCTTGTCATAGAGCGCCACTTCACGCATCGGCTTGCTGTCCTCAACCGCTTGTGCGCCTTCGGTGGTGTTCATCAACAGCTGCACGCCGCCATCCTTCAGCAGGTCGACCACGTTCGGGCGGCCTTCATAGACCTTGTTGACAACGCCGCATTCCACGCCCTGACCGTCAAGCCAGGCCTGGGTGCCGCGGGTTGCGATCAGTTTGAAGCCCTGCTCGGTCAGGATCTTGGCCGCGTCCAGCATATCGGCGGTTTTATCCGCGTCCTTGATGGTAATAAACGCGGTGCCTTCCGACGGCAGCACCATGCCTGCGCCCATCTGCGCCTTCAGGAAGGCACGGGCGAAGGAGCGGTCCCAGCCCATGACTTCACCGGTGGAACGCATTTCCGGGCCAAGGATGGTGTCCACACCCGGGAAGCGGGCAAAGGGCAGCACGGCTTCCTTGACCGAGAACCAGGGCATATCCGGGTCCGCCAGCGTCATCGGGTCGGCCATCGGCGTGTTGACGTCATAGCCCGCGTCCTCGCCGTAAGGCGGGCGTGTCGGGAAGTTCGACAGCGGCTCGCCGGCCATGACACGGGCGGCGATCGATGCGATTGCACTGTCGGTGGCTTTGGCGACAAAGGGCACGGTACGCGACGCACGCGGGTTGACCTCGATCAGGTAGATTTCGTCATCCTTGATCGCGAACTGCACGTTCATCAGACCCACCACATTCAGCGCCTTGGCCAGCGCATGGGCCTGCACCTTGATGCGGTCGATCACGTCTTTGGACAGCGAATAGGGCGGCAGCGAGCAGGCGGAGTCACCGGAGTGGACGCCCGCTTCTTCAATGTGCTGCATAATGCCTGCCACATGGACTTCATTGCCGTCGCACAGCGCATCCACATCCAGTTCCACCGCACCAGACAGGTAGCTGTCCAGCAGGACGGGGCTGTCGCCGGACACAACAACCGCCTCGTTGATGTAACGGCGCAGCTGGTCCATGTCGCGGACGATTTCCATCGCGCGGCCACCCAGAACGTAGGACGGGCGAATGACCAGCGGGAAGCCGATCTCCTCGGCGATTTTCAGCGCCTGCTCGTCGGTGGAGGCAATGCCGTTCTTCGGCTGCGTCAGACCCAGATCGTTGACCAGCGCCTGAAAACGCTCGCGGTCTTCGGCCAGGTCAATCGCGTCCGGGGTGGTGCCGAGGATCGGGATACCTTCGGCCTCCAGCGCGTTGGCCAGTTTCAGCGGGGTCTGGCCGCCGAACTGAACGATCACACCGTGCAGCGTGCCGTTTTCCTGTTCGGTGGTCAGGATCTCCATCACGTGTTCAAACGTCAGCGGCTCAAAATACAGGCGGTCCGAGGTGTCATAATCGGTCGACACGGTTTCGGGGTTACAGTTGATCATGATCGTCTCGTAACCCGCGTCGGTCAGCGCGTAACAGGCGTGACAGCAGCAGTAGTCGAACTCGATCCCCTGACCGATGCGGTTTGGGCCACCCCCCAGGATGACAACCTTTTTGCGATCCGACGGGCGTGCCTCGCATTCCACTTCACCCATCATCGGGGTCTCGTAGGTGGAGTACATATAGGGGGTCTGCGCCTCAAACTCGGCAGCGCAGGTGTCAATGCGTTTGAACACCGCGCGCACGCCAAGGTTCTGGCGGGCACGGCGGACGTTGCCTTCTTCACGACCGGTCAGAGCGCCAAGGCGGGCATCGGTAAAGCCCAGCATTTTCAGCGCGCGCAGTTCGCCTTCGCGAACCGGCAGGCCGTCTTTGCGGACGTCACGTTCGGCCTCCACGATTTCGCGGATGCGGGACAGGAACCAGGGGTCAAATTTGGTGACGCCGTGGATTTCGTCGTCCGACAGACCGTGACGCATGGCTTGCGCGATGGTGCGCATGCGGTCCGGGGTCTGCTGGCTGATCGCTTTGATCACGGCGGCTTTGTCTTCGCCACCAACGCTTTCCCACAGGCCTGCGGTCACACCGGGGATCTCGACCTCGTCAAAACCGGTAAGGCCGGATTCCATCGACGCCAGCGCTTTTTGCAGGCTTTCGTGGATGGTGCGGCCGATGGCCATGGTTTCACCCACGGACTTCATCGCGGTGGTCAGGTAAGGCTCGCTCCCTGGGAATTTCTCAAAGGCGAATTTCGGGATCTTGGTGACGACATAGTCGATTGTGGGTTCGAACGATGCCGGTGTCACGCCGGTGATGTCGTTGTCCAGCTCGTCCAGTGTGAAGCCAACCGCCAGTTTCGCCGCGATCTTGGCAATCGGGAAACCGGTCGCTTTCGATGCCAGCGCGGAAGAGCGCGACACACGCGGGTTCATTTCGATCACAACCATACGGCCATCGTCGGGGTTCATCGCCCACTGCACGTTGGAGCCGCCGGTTTCCACACCGATCTCGCGCAGAACCGCAATCGAGGCGGTGCGCATCATCTGGTATTCTTTGTCGGTCAGGGTCAGGGCAGGGGCCACGGTGATCGAATCACCGGTGTGCACGCCCATCGGGTCGACGTTTTCAATGGAACAGACGATGATCGCATTGTCCGCTTTGTCGCGGACCACTTCCATCTCGTATTCTTTCCAGCCCAAGAGGCTCTCGTCGACGAGGATCTGGTTAACCGGCGAGGCATCCATGCCGGTGCGGCAGAAGTGGATGTAGTCTTCGCGGTTGTAAGCCACGCCACCGCCGGTGCCGCCAAGGGTAAAGGCGGGGCGGATAATGGCGGGCAGGCCGATGTCTTCGAGCGCTTCCAGCGCGATGTTTACACCTGCGTCCAGATCGGCAGAGCCGTTTTCGCGGGTCGGTGCAGTCACGATGGTGGCGCGCGGGTTTTCAAGGCCCAGACGATCCATCGCTTCGCGGAACAGTTTGCGATCTTCCGCCATTTCAATGGCTTCGCGTTTTGCGCCGATCATCTCAACGCCGAATTTTTCCAGCACGCCCATCTCTTCGAGTGCGAGAGAGGTGTTCAGGCCGGTCTGACCGCCCATGGTCGGCAAGAGCGCGTCGGGGCGTTCTTTTTCGATGATCTTGGCGACAACCTCGGGGGTGATCGGCTCAATATATGTCGCGTCCGCAAGGCCCGGATCGGTCATGATCGTCGCCGGGTTGGAGTTCACGAGGATAACGCGGTATCCTTCTTCGCGCAGCGCTTTACAGGCCTGTGCCCCGGAGTAGTCAAACTCGCAGGCCTGCCCGATCACGATGGGCCCCGCCCCAATAATCATAATCGATTTGATATCGGTTCTCTTCGGCATGTCAGGCTTCCTTCGATGGCAGTGCGGGCGTTTGCGGCGCGAGGATAGGTCTTTGGAGCGGCACCAACTGAATCGGCGACAGGCTGGTGCCAAATTGTCCTGCGTTATAGGCAGCCGGACGAAAGGTGCAAGTAGTATCGGGTGCGATCTGCAATTTGCCGTTTTCAGCCCTTTCACGAGGCGCACAAACCGCTATATGGCAGGTCAGATTAGAATTTGGAGGTCCAGCGCGTGCTGATCCGCTTTGACAGAGGTCCCGATGGAACCGCGCAACGCTTTGCGGGCGCGACCCGTGTGATCACCGCATGGGAACCGGATGAGGCACGTACCGCGTTGGCCGCGATCGAGGCCGCGCGCGCCGAAGGCGCCTGGGTTGCGGGCTATGCAAGCTACGAGCTGGGCTATGCGCTGGAACCAAAGCTGGCGCATCTGATGCCTGAAGACCGCAAGTTGCCGCTGTTGCAGTTTGGGGTCTACGACGGCCCCGTGGCCGACGCGCCCGTTGTCGCGGGGGAGGCGGGGTTTGGCCCGGCGCGCCCCAAATGGGACGAAGCGCGCTACACGCAAGCCTTTGATCAGGTCAAAGCCTATATCGGCGCGGGCGATTTCTATCAGGCGAACCTGACCTTCCCGATCGAGGCCACGGCCGAGGGCACGCCAGAGGCGCTTTATGCCGCGCTGCAAGCACGCCAGCCCGTGGGCTATGGCGCCTTGATCGAACAGGAGGGGCTGCCTGCGATCCTGTCGCGCAGCCCAGAGCTGTTCTTTCGCACAACAGCGGACGGCGTGATCGAAACCCGCCCGATGAAAGGCACGCAGCCGCGGTCCAAAGACCCGGTCGAGGACGCCAAGCGCCGCGATTTCCTGCGTCAGGACGAAAAGAACCGCGCCGAGAACCTGATGATCGTGGATCTTCTGCGCAATGACATCAGCCGCGTGGCGCGCACCGGGTCGGTGCATGTGCCGGAACTTTTTGCGGTCGAAAGCTATGCCACTGTGCATCAGATGGTGTCGCTGGTCCGGGCCGAGCTGGCCTCGGGCAAGGGTCTGGACGCGATCTTTGAGGCGTTGTTCCCCTGCGGGTCGATCACCGGCGCGCCCAAGATCCGGTCGATGGAAGTGATCCGTGAACTGGAACCCGAGGCGCGCGATATTTACTGCGGCAGCATTGGCTGGGCCGCACCTGATGGCCGCAGCGAGTTCAATGTGGCGATCCGCACGGTGATGCTGGACGGCGATCAGGCGCGCTTTAACGTCGGCGGTGGGCTTGTCTGGGACAGCACCGCCGCATCGGAATATGAGGAGGCGCTGTGGAAAGCCCGGTTCGCACAGATCACCAATACCGCGATGCCATCCGAGACGATCCGGACTTCCGCCTGATCGAGACCTTCGGGTATCACCCCGGTCAGGGCATCGCGCGGCTGGATCTGCATCTGGCCCGGATGCAGCGCAGCGCAGCGGCGCTGGGGATTGTCTTTGACCCGTCCGCTGCAAGGGCAGCGCTGGAGCCGGTAAGAGGCGCGGACCGGCTGCGCTGCCGTCTGACCCTCTCTGCATCGGGTGGGTTTGATCTGACGCTGGCGGCTTTTCCCGTGCCGATTTCGGTCATGCGGTTCAAGATTGCCGATACGGTACTGGATTCGCAGGATGTCTGGTTGCAGCATAAGACGACCCGTCGTGCGCTTTATGATCAGGCGCGGGCCGAATTGCCTGCGGGGGTGGAAGAACTGGTATTTGTCAACGAACGTGCAGAACTGTGCGAGGGCACGATCACCAATCTTGTGCTGACAACACCGGAGGGCGACCGTCTGACCCCTCCGCTGCACAGCGGATGCTTGCCGGGGGTCTTTCGTCAAAGCCTGCTGGAGTCGGGTTGGGTCCGCGAAGCCGTCCTGCACCCTGACGATCTGAGGGCGGCGGCACATTTGGAGCTCACCAATTCGCTGCGCGGTGCGACATCTGCTCAATGGCTGGCGAGCGCGCGCTCTTAACAGGCGGTGCGCCCAGCCACGGACGGGGGCTCCCGCCCGTCGCAGGATCGCTGGCGCGATCCGCTCCCGTTGGGCATGGCAGCGCGCCTGCGGCGCGCTGCGGTTGCGTGTGAACAATATGACGCCGCGCAGCATCGGCCACAAGCGGTTGCGCGCCGCGCCGAGAGGCGCGGCGCCAGGCCCAACAGCGAGGGGCGCGCAGGCTTTGCCTGCGGGGCCTGAGGCCGCGGGAGCGCTCCCTTTGGAGGTCTGGCACGCCAAAAGGCGTGAAAGACCTTTGGGTCGCGGTGTTGCAGGCCGAGCTTTGCTTGACAATGTGCGCGCAAACCTGTGTATCGACCCGGACGAATGACGTGGGCCGCCCCATTGGGCGCCCCCAGCCGCAAAGAGGCCAAACCATGCACGCATATCGCAGCCATACCTGCGCCGAACTGAACAAATCCAACGTGGGCGAAACCGTCCGCCTGTCGGGCTGGGTCCATCGGGTCCGCGACCACGGCGGCCTGCTGTTCATCGACCTGCGCGACCACTATGGCGTCACGCAAGTCATGGCCGACCCGGACAGCCCCGTGTTTGCCGAGATCGAAAAGGTCCGCTCCGAGTGGTGTATCCGCATTGATGGCAACGTCAAAGCGCGTGACGAAAGCCTCGTGAACGACAAGATCCCCACCGGCGAGATCGAAGTTTTCATCCGCGACATCGAAGTGCTGGGCAAATCCGAAGAGCTGCCGCTGATGGTGTTCGGCGATCAGGAATACCCGGAAGAAACCCGTCTGCGCTATCGCTACCTCGACCTGCGTCGCGACAAGATGCAGCAGAACATGCTGCTGCGGTCGAATATGGTGCAGTCGATCCGCAAGCGCATGTGGGACAAGGGCTTCAACGAATACCAGACCCCGATCATCACCGCATCCTCCCCCGAAGGCGCGCGCGACTTCCTCGTGCCCTCCCGTCTGCATCCGGGCAAATTCTACGCCCTGCCGCAGGCGCCGCAGCAGTTCAAACAGCTGATGATGGTGTCGGGCTTTGACAAATACTTCCAGATCGCGCCCTGTTTCCGCGACGAAGATCCGCGCGCCGACCGCTCGCCGACCGATTTCTACCAGCTCGACATGGAAATGTCCTTTGTCACCCAGCAGGATGTCTTTGACACCATCGCACCGGTGATCGCGGGCGTGTTCGAGGAATTCGGCAAGGGCCGCAAAGTGGACGCCGCGGATGAGTGGCCGCAGATCTCTTATAAGGACGCCGCCCTCTGGTATGGCTCTGACAAGCCGGACCTGCGCAACCCGATCAAGATGCAGGTGGTCTCTGAACATTTTGCCGGGTCTGGGTTCGCGATCTTTGCCAAGCTGCTGGAGCAGGAAGGCACCCAGATCCGCGCCATCCCCGCGCCCAAAGGGGGCTCCCGCAAGTTCTGCGACCGCATGAACAAATTCGCCCAGCAAGAAGGTCTGCCCGGCATGGGCTATATCTTCTGGCGCGAAGGGGCGGACGGCATGGAAGCCGCCGGTCCGCTGGCCAAGAACATTGGCCCCGAGCGCACCGAGGCGATCCGCCAGCAGCTGGGTCTGGGCGTGGGCGACGCGGCCTTCTTCCTCGGCGGCAAGCCCAAGGCGTTCGAGGCCATCGCAGGCCGCGCGCGGAACGTGATCTGGGAAGAAACCCCCAAAGCGCCGGAAGACGAGAACTGGCGCGATCGCTTTGCCTTTGCCTGGATCGTGGACTTCCCGATCTACGAAAAAGACGAAGAGACCGGCAAGATCGACTTTGAACACAACCCGTTCTCCATGCCGCAAGGCGGGATGGACGCGCTCAATGGCGATCCGCTGGATGTGCGCGGCAACCAGTATGACCTGGCCTGTAACGGGTACGAGCTGGTGTCCGGTGCAATCCGGAACCACCGCCCGGAAATCATGTTCAAAGCCTTTGAAATTGCAGGCTACGGCAAGGACGAAGTCGAAAAACGGTTTGGCGGCATGGTCAATGCCTTCCAATACGGCGCGCCGCCGCACGGTGGTTGTGCCGCTGGTATCGACCGGATGGTGATGCTGTTGGCGGACGAGGCCAACATCCGCGAGGTCATCATGTTCCCGATGAACCAGCGCGCCGAAGACCTGATGATGTCCGCGCCCTCTGAGCCGCTCGCAGAGCAGCTGATGGAACTGAACCTGCGCGTCATTCCGCAGGAACAATAATCCTACAAATAGATTAGCAGTCTGCACTGCTTAAAGGCCGCCCTGATGGGCGGCCTTTTTCTTTGGGGGCCGATTCAGGTCGGGGTGGGAATGGCGACAACCGGTGGCGTCTGCGCCGCGACTTTGTGAGATGCGTTATTATGGGTTTCGGGCTAGGCTTTGAGGTGCCCGTCCAAAACCGGAGCCTCGATCGTGTACTCGCTTTTGACCTTTTCCACAGCGCTGGCCGAAATTCGGTTTGGCTATGGTCTGTCACCGCGCACCGCTGCGCCGGTGTCGGTTGCGGATATGCTGGCGCGGCTTTCGGGGCCTGATCTGAATGCGCGGGCGTTTCCTATACCTGACCTGAAGGCGGCAGGGGCCTTGAGTGCGGAGCGCCGCAGGTTGCTTAGGGCGCAGAAGGCACAGGCAGGGCAGGCGGGCTATGAGGCGGCCACCGCAGCCGTCAATGCTCAGCTGAAACAGATGAACCAGACGCGGCGGCGCTGGGCGGGGCAGGTGATGCTGCGACGGATTGCCGGTCAGGACGGGTTCCGCGAACGTCTGGTCGCCTTCTGGGGCGATCATTTCACTGCGCTGGGCAAAAATCAGGCCCTGCGCCATTGGGCGACCCCCTATGTGCAGACGGATCTGCGCCCGCTGGTGACCGGGCGATTTGCCGATCTTTTGACCGCTGCGGTGATGCATCCGTTGATGTTGCACTATCTGGACCAGTCGCGGTCCGTCGGACCTGACAGCCCCGCCGCCCAGCAACTTGGCCTTGGGCTGAATGAAAACCTCGCGCGCGAAGTGCTGGAGCTGCACACCCTGGGGGTGGATGGGCCTTATGCGCAGCAGGATGTGCGGCAGCTGGCAGCGCTGTTTACGGGCCTTGGCTTTCGGGTGAAAGGCCGCCGCGTGTTCCAGCCTAACCGGGCGCAGCCGGGGGCGGAGGTCGTGCTGGGCCAGTCCTATGGGCCGGAGCCGGGGCTTGCGCCCATTCGGGCCGCGCTTGAGGATCTGGCGCGCCACCCGGCGACCGCGCGTCACCTTGCCCGCAAGCTTGCGGTGCATTTCATTTCGGACACTCCGCCAGAGCCTTTGATTACAGCGCTAGAGACCGCCTATCTGGACCATGATACCGCGCTTTTTCCGGTGTACGAGGCGCTGCTACAGCACCCCGACGCCTGGGGGGCGCAGTTGCGAAATGTCAAACCGCCTTTGGATTTTATCACCTCGGCCTTGCGGGCCTTGGATGTCGGGGCCGCGGATCTGTCGCGGCTCGGCGACAAAGGCTTGCGGCAATTGTTTGACCTGCCGCTGCGCGCGCTGGGGCAGACATGGGAAAGGCCGGACGGCCCGGATGGATGGCCAGAGGAGGACACAGCCTGGCTGACGCCGCCGGGGCTGGCGATCCGGCTGCGCTGGGCCATGGCGGCGCCGGTGCGATTGATTGACCAATTGCCCGATCCAAGCAGCTTTGCCGACACCGCATTGGGCCCCTTTGTTGAGGGGCGCCTTCGTTTCGCGGCCGCCGCCGCCGAGACGCGCAAAGATGGTATTGGGCTTGTGCTCATGTCGCCTGCCTTCAACCGCCGCTGAGCAAAGGAGAAGCCGATGGTATTGAACCGACGCAATTTTTTGGCCCAATCCGTGCTGCGGTCCGGTGTGCTGGGCTGTTCGCTTGCGGCAAGCCCGCTGATCACGCCGGTGAGTTTTGCCGCCGCCCCTTGGGATCACCGGCTGGTGGTGATCATCCTGCGCGGTGGCATGGATGGGCTGGATGTGGTGCGGCCCACAGGGGATCCGCATTTTGCCGCGCTGCGTCCCGGTCTGACGGCCGCCGATGTCGCTTCCGGTGCGGATCTGGACCTCGACGGGTTTTACAGACTGCATCCGGCGCTGGCCCCGCTGATGCCGCTGTGGCGGTCGGGGGATCTGGGGGTTGTGCATGCGGTCTCTACCCCGTATCGCGACAAGCGCAGCCATTTTGAGGGGCAGGATCTGCTCGAGGCGGGAACCCTGAATGTGGGCGCGGCGCAGGATGGCTGGCTGAACCGGATGCTGCAATGCGTGCCCGGTGTCGAAGGCGAAACGGCCTTTGCGCTGGGGCAGATGAAGGTGTTGGAGGGGGCGGCTCCGGTCGCCAACTGGCACCCCAAAGCCAATATGCGGATCAGCCCGCAGACCGAGCAGCTGTTGGTGCATGTGATGGAAGGCGATCCACTGTTCGAGGCCACCCTGAACGAGGCGATAAGCCTGTCGGCAGAAGCGACCGATCCCTTTTTTGATCCCGAAGCCAAAGGCATGTCCGGCGACATGTCCCCGCGATTGCCGCAATATGGTCCGCTGGCGCTGGCGGCCTATGCGGCAGAGCGGTTGCGGGGCGACACGCGGATTGCGGCCTTTTCGGTCAATGGCTGGGATACCCACGCGCGGCAACGCGAACGGCTGGGGCGCAGGCTGTCAGACCTGGCTGAGGTGATTCTGACCCTTCAGGCCCGGCTTGGGGCCGAGGTCTGGGGCAAGACCGCTGTGGTGGCCATGACAGAGTTCGGACGCACAGCGCGGGAAAACGGCTCAAAAGGCACAGACCACGGCACTGGTGGGGCGATGCTGCTGGCGGGCGGGGCTGTGCGGGGGGGACGCGTTTTTGGCGCCTGGCCGGGGCTGGAAGAGGGCGACCTGTATGATCGCCGGGACCTGTTGCCCACCGCAGATGTGCGCAGTGCTGCGGCATGGATCCTACGGGGGATCGCGCCGCTGACGCGCGCGGATCTGGAAGCCAAGGTGTTTCCCGGCCTCGATATGGGCGAGGATCCGGGCCTTCTGTCCTGAAGATGCGGGATCAAGCCGTGCAGGTGCCGGCTTACCCGCGTTGCTTTTCCTTGGCGAACCCAACGGATTGTACGGCAAGGGCTGCGCCGAGGGTGACAAGGCAGACAGTCACAATCATAAAGGCGGTCATATGGCCACCCGTTCCTGCAGGCGTTCCTGAACCAGACCGGCAATCTGCGCGGTTTCGCTGGCAATGGAGCGGCCTTCCTTGCGGGACGCAGCCAGTGCGGCTGCGGCATCGGCAAGGGGGGCATCGCCAACACTGCGGGCGACACCGCCCAGGAACTGCGCTAGATAATCCCAGGACTTGTCGCTTTCGTCGTCGTTCAGAACCTCGGCCGCGTGGGCCATGTCATCGCGGTAGGCAAGGCGGTCGGGAATGATTTCTTCGTCGGACACCTGGCGCAGGCCCACCGGCTGGCGGTCTGGCGGCAGTTTCGACAGGATCGCGGTCTGAAACGCGCCCAGCGAGGTCACGGGTTTTGGCAGGAACCCATCCGCACCGGCCTCGATCGCGGCGGCTTCGGCGTTGTCGTCGCCGGACATGCCCAGAATAACCGATACACGCGGAGTGCATTGGCTGAGTTCCCGGATCAGGTCGAGACCAGAGCCGTCGGGCAGGCCAAGGTCAATCACCACCGCAGAGGGGCGGTAGACCTGCAGATGTCGGTTGGCTGACTTCAGGCAATCGGCGCGCCGGATACGAGCGCCAGATCGCAGGCACAAAAGGCGCATGGCCTCGCAGGCGTATCGGCTGTCTTCGACAACCAGAACGGTCAGGCCCAAAAGCGGGCGGCGTGGGTTGCTCAGGCGGCTGGCTGACGCAAACAGGTCTGAATCGTCCATGTCGTGATCCTCACTGACTTTACTGGAATCAGGTTAAAAATTCCGGGCTAATTTTGCGTTAATGCAACGATGAACCTCCGCGCCTCTTGTCTGGCATTTATGCCGCAGGGGAACTTCGGGAAAGGAGGTTGCAATAAATGAATGAAAATGGTCTGTCTGGGCGCAACAAAATGACCCGTGTGTTTCAGCTTGAGGAGAAAGAAATGATCGGTCGCCTAAACCATGTTGCGATTGCAGTCCCGGATCTGGAGGCCGCCTCGGCGCAGTATCGCGATGCGCTGGGCGCCACAGTGGGGGCACCGCAGGATGAACCCGATCACGGGGTCACCGTTGTCTTTATCGAACTGCCCAATACCAAGATCGAACTGCTGTACCCCTTGGGCGATGACAGCCCAATCAATGGCTTTCTGGAGAAGAACCCCGCAGGCGGCATTCACCATGTCTGCTACGAGGTCGAAGACATTCTGGCCGCGCGCGATCACCTGAAGGCGCAGGGCGCACGGGTGCTGGGCTCGGGCGAGCCGAAGATCGGCGCCCATGGCAAGCCGGTGCTGTTCCTGCACCCCAAAGATTTCAATGGCTGCCTGGTGGAACTGGAGCAGGTTTAAAGCTATCTCAGACAGGCGGGCCAGTTGCGGCCCGCATCTGAGGAGGAAAACGCGCCCATGGGTATTACATCAGGCCTCGTTCTATATGCGGTGATCTGGTTTATGACGTTCTTTGTGGTCCTGCCGTGTCGGGTGACCACGCAGGGCGACATCGGCGAGGTTGTGCCCGGCACCCATGCGGGCGCACCGGAACATCACCATCTGCGCAAAAAGGCCTGGATCACCACCGGTCTGGCGGCGCTGATCTGGGTGCTGGTGGCCAGCATCATTCTGTTTGGAAATCTCGACATCAAAAGCTTCAGCCTGCGCGAATACTTCCAAGGCTAAGGTACAAAAAACGCCCAGCCATTGGCCGGGCGTTTTCGTTTGCACCAAAATGGCTGCTCAGCTCCTCTTTGCCAGCATGTGATAGAGATGCGTAAAGGTCGCAGCACCCAGGATCGGGATCACTAGGTTCACCAGCGGCAGCGACAGCGGCATGGCCATCAGCACGCCCGCGGCCCAGATGGTTGTAAAATGACGACGGCGCAGACGCTTGGCCTCGACCAGACCCACACGGCGGGCCGCGGCGAGGGTGAAATATTCCCGCCCCAGCAGGAAGCCGTTCAGCGCCCAGAAGATGAACAGCGCAAAAGGTGCAAACATCAGATACAGCACGATCGCCAGAATGTTTGCCCCGATCATCACCCCAAGGAAGTTCACCGTATCTTTGAGGCTGTCCCAAAGACCAAGGCCCGGCACAGCGGGCAGATGCGGATAATGGCGGTCTTCGACGGCCTGTGCCACCTCGTCCAGAAACAATGAGGTCATGGCCGAGGCCACAGGCACCATCAGCACCATGGACACGAACATCATCACAAACAGCGATCCAAAGGACAGAAGGTCATTGATCCATGTGACCTCGCCGACCCAGGGCAGGGTGACCGAGGGGCCAACAAGCCATTGGATCAGTGCCACAATACCAACATATGCGCCGATCAGCAGCGCCAGCGTCAGACCAATCCCGCGTAACAGCACAGAGCGAAAGCGCGGGTCCAGAACCTGCGACAGAGCCTTGGCAAAAGCTGTAAAAATCATGCCTGCGCCTTATTCGCTGATGTAACTGGTGATCGCGGCCAGATCCGGGCGCGGGCGTTCGGGCGGGCGCGGGCCTTCGGTGGCAATATGGACAATGCCTGCGATGCGTTCGTTGGCGCCCAGCCCAAAGGCCTCTTTACGGAAGTCCGCGTCATGGCTGGCCCAACCAGACAGCCAGTTCGCGCCCCAACCCGCCGCCAGCGCGGCGTTCAAGAGCGACAGGCACACGGCACCAGCGGAATAGGTCATCTCGACCGGGGGGAATTTCTCGGTTTCGCGCTGAACTTCGACCACAACCACCGCAAGCTGACCCAGATCGAACTGGCTGCGGCCTTTGGTGATGTCCTCGGGGGATTTGCCAAGGCGCTGGCCGGTGGCCTCGGTCAGATCCGCCAGCCGGGCCATGGCACCTTTTTCGATGACGATGAACCGCCAGGGCACAAGCATCCCGTGATCAGGCGTGCGGGCGGCGGCGGTCAGGATCTCTTGGAGTTGGTCGCGTGTTGGCGCCGGGGCCACAAGGGTCTTGGCGGGGCGGGACCGGCGGGTCAGCAGAAACTCCAGCGCGGCGGCATTGCGGTCGGGCATATGTGAAACCTCTTTACATATGGGGTATCCCCTATGTCGGGCAGCGGGGCTGTAAGATCAAGGGGAAGAGGGGCAATAGCGCTGGCGCAAAAAAGCTGGCAAGACAGCGGTTACCGCAATACGCGCCGGAACAGAACCAAATCGGGATAAAAGAAATGGGCAAGCCCAAGAAAAAAGACCTGCCGGATCTGTCCCATCTGGCGATCACAGGAGCAGAGATTGCCGTGCGGGTGACCCCCAAAGCCAGCCGCAACACGGTGCAGGTGACGGAGGCGGGGCTGAAAGTGCAGGTCACGACCGCCCCGGAGAATGGCAAAGCCACGGAAGCCGTGCGGCAATTGCTGGCCTCGGCGCTGGGGATTGCCGCCAGCCGCTTGGAGCTGCGCCGCGGGGCTGCGTCCCGCGACAAGGTGTTTGTTGTGCAGGGCTAAGGCGCCTGCCTGCTAGGTTGCCTTGGCGTCGTCGCGCACCAGACGGTAGATCCCCTCGGGCAGATCCAGCGCGGCGGCCAGATCGTTCAGCTGACTGGGGGACAGGGTGATCTTCTGCACCTGATGGGTGCGGGGATCCAGCTGTTCTATCGTCACGCATTCGGAGAAGGCGTTGATAGAGATGTCCTCGAGAAGGGGGGCCTGGCCCTCGTCCACAAGGGTGATGACGGTCGAGTCAAACTCGTGTTCGATGGTAAACATAGCCCCAGCATGCACGGCGGTCCGCGCGCTGGCAAGCATGGGCCGCACCGGTCGGCGGGGACGGGGCAAAAGCCCTTAAAAACCGCACATCCTCAGATCACGCGCCGTTGGATCGGCAGGAACCGGCGAAACACGATCTCTTGACCAAGTGGTCATTGCAGCCGGGCCCAGAGCCGTTAGGCTGCGACCACTGGTACGGGTTTGTTTATGCGACATTGGATGATTCTTTCGGCTTTGGCCCTGACGGCATGTGCGCTGCCGCCTGTGCGGGATGCGGCGCGGGTCCATTTCTCCGAAGTCGCCGCGCGTGTCGAACCCATCGCAGAGGCCCAATGCCGCGATGAACGCCCCAGCGCCAATTGTGACTTCCTGATCCGCATAGATCCTTCGCACCACACGCCGGCAAATGCCTATCAGGGGCTGGACCGTCAGGGGCGCCCGGTTGTCACCGTGACACGGGGACTTCTGAAAAACATCCGCACCGATGACGAGCTGGCCTTTGTACTGGCCCATGAGGCCGCCCATCACATTCGGGGCCATCTGGACCTGCAACACCAGCACGCCGAACAGGGGGCTGCGCATCTGGGCGCGGCGGTGTCGCGACTGGGCGGATCTCAGGCCGAGATTGAGAACGCCCAAGCCCTGGGCGCGATTGTCGGCGGGCGCAGCTATTCCAAAGCCTTTGAGCTTGAAGCGGATGCGCTGGGCACGGTAATCACTCATCTGGCAGGCTATAGCCCCCGGTTGGGGCTGGCCTTCTTCGAGCAGGTGCCGGATCCCGGTGACCAGTTCCTGGGCTCTCACCCGGCGAACCCGGACCGCATCCGCACGGTGGAATACACGATTTCGGCCCTCGGGCTGGAATAACCGCGCCTTTTGCAGGTGTCAGGCGGGACAGATGGAAGATCAAAACTTGGGCCTGCGCCAACTGGGCGTGGTGCTGACGGACCGGGGGTCCAAATATGCGGTCAGCGGAGCGCCTGTGACCAGCCGGACCGAGGTCGATGCGGTGCTGGACCTGCTGAAAACAGACCGCGCCTACGCCAAAGCCACGCATAACACCTGGGCCGCGCTGCTGCCCACCGGTGGGCTGAAGGCCGATGACGGCGAAAGCGGGGCGGGCATGGTGATCCTGCGCATGATGGAGCGCGAAGGGATCAAGGACCACGTCATTATCGTGACCCGCTGGTACGGCGGCAAAAAACTGGGCGGCGACCGGTTCCGCCGGGTGCAGGACGCGGTGCGCGCCTATCTGGAAGACCTGTGAGCGTCGCCGTTTGGCGATTTGACCTCGATCAAAGCGGTGCTGAGCTAAATCGTCTATTCCCTGTGTAGCTTTTCACAAGAACAGTTCACGGAGAACGCGCGATGATTGACCAGTGCCAGTTGAAAAAACACGCCGATCTGTTCACCCGCATGGGCGATGCGGTGGGCGTGGATCTGCAGGAAGAAGCCATCAAGGGCAACCTGCAGTTTGACGAAATCGCGGAATCCGTGCTGCGCTGCACCCGCTGCGGTCAGGTCGAGGCTTGCCAACAGTGGCTGAGCGAGGCCCGCGCGACCCCGGCAGCGCAATCGCCGGACTATTGCCGCAACGGTGATCTTCTGGCGTTCCTGAAGCTGGACGAGGCCGAGACATGAGCCGCCATGAGGGCCCGTTCAACGGCAAGGGAAAACCGGTTCTGGGCGATGCGTATCGTCACATCTGGCTGACCCGCAAAGTGGCCGAAGGCATTGGTGTTGACCTAGATGCCGCGATGCGCGACGGGCTGATCACGCGGCAAGATCATACGCAGATGGTGACGCGCTGCAGGTTGGCAGGCTGCGATTGCCCCTGCACGCTGCATGTTCACGGTGCGGACCGGGAGAAGGTGCCAGGCTACTGCGCCAACAAAGCCATATTCGAGACCCTCAAGACGGCGCAGACGAAAGACGACTGACCTCAGCCTTTGCGCCAGCGGTGCCAGCGATAGATGATCGGCGCCAGCACGTAATCATAACCAAAGCGCGCCAGCTGCAGAACGCCGGGCAGCGCCACGATCTGCCCCAGCCAGCGATATTTTGGCATCTCGGCCCAAAGCACGAGAAACCCATCAATCCCGCTCAGCAGCCTATCCCCCTGACGCACATACAGCCTGCGCGCGGCGGTGTCCTCGTCCAGCCCCCAGCGCGCCAGATCGCCCGAGTTCAGATCATCAAAGCGGATCGCCAGCCCCTTGTCGCGGGCGTGGTCGGCATAATGCGAAATCTCGAAATTGCAGACCGGACACTCCGCATTATAGAGCACTTCGGTCTGTGTCTGGCCCGCAACCGGGGCAGGGGGATCTTGGTGCTGTTCCATACCTGAAATCTAGGCGGCGGCCCCTTGTGCGACAAGGCGGTGCGACATTTTAGGCCATGTCCGCCGCTGGGGTCTTTGGCGTGGTGTTTTTTTCGTCCTTCGGCAGACGATCCGAGAACAAGCACAGTTCCAGAAACCGCAAATCCCCCCAGTCGGTCGGGTTCGCATGTTTGCCCACTTCTGAACCTAGGAAATCCGCATATTCTGAGTAAGCTATGCGTTTGTCGTATTGATGGCGATGAACCATTCCGAAATGGCGCGCGATGCGACTGTCCCAGATCGGCCAGACATCGGGTGCGAGGAAATGCATCAGTTTGGAGGTGCCGACCCAAGAGGTGTTGAGCAAAGGCTTGTCCGGCACCTCACCAGCGCGGATCGCGTTGATATTGGCCGTCTTTAGGTTCTCATGATCCTTAAGGATCGTCGGCATCCAGCCATAGGTGGCGTGGCCAAGAACCATCAGGTCTTCTGCCGTTTCCACACGTGCGCCAAAGGCGCAGAGCGCAGCGTAGCTTTGGGTATAGTGCTCTTGCTTGTCGGCCGAGGCCGCCCAATTGGCGTTCCATTTGGCGACAAAGGGTTTCAGGTCAATCGGCGCAAATTTCATGAAAGGTCTTTCGTCAAAATCTGCGCCGAACCCTAGGTCAGCGAATGGCCCCCCACAAGTCGTATTCCCCGGCCTCATCGACCTCAACCGTGACCAGATCACCGGGGTTCAGCCCCTCGGTGCCCTCATCAATGAACAGGTTGCCGTCGATCTCGGGCGCGTCGGCTTTGGTGCGGCAGGTGGCGATGCCGTCTTCGTCAATGTCGTCCACGATCACTTGCATCGTCTGGCCCACCTTGGCTTGCAGCTTGGCCTCGGAAATGGCCTGCGCCTTTTCCATAAACCGCTCCCAACGCTCTTGTTTGACCTCTTCCGGCACATGATCCGGCAGGTCGTTTGAGCGCGCGCCGTCGACGTTTTCGTATTTGAAGCAGCCGACGCGATCTAGTTGCGCTTCGTCCATCCAGTCCAGAAGATGCTGGAACTCTGCCTCGGTTTCACCGGGATAGCCGACAATAAAGGTCGACCGCAGGGTGATATCGGGGCAGGTGTCGCGCCAGGCGCGGATCTCGTCCAGCGTCTTGGCCGCAGCCGCCGGGCGCGCCATGCGGCGCAAAACATCCGGGTGGGCGTGTTGAAAGGGGATGTCCAGATAGGGCAGCAGCGCATTGTCCGGGTCCGCCATCAGCGGGATCAGTTCGCGCACATGGGGGTAGGGGTAGACATAGTGCATCCGCACCCACAGCTCATCCGCAGGGGCCAGTTTGCCCAGCTCGCGCGCAAGGTCCTGAATATGCGTGCGCACGTCTTCACCCTTCCACGGGTGGGTGTCATACTTGCGATCCAGCCCATAAGCCGAGGTATCCTGAGAGATCACCAACAGCTCGCGCACGCCAGCATCCACCAGCTTCTCCGCCTCGCGCAGCACCGCATGGACCGGGCGCGACGCCAGCTTGCCGCGCATATCGGGGATGATGCAGAATTTGCACTTGTGGTTGCAACCTTCTGAAATCTTTAGGTAACTAAAGTGGCGCGGGGTCAGTTTTACGCCCGCCGCAGGCAGCAGATCGACAAAGGGATCGGGCGACGGCGGCACCGCCTGATGCACCGCGTCCAGCACCTGTTCGTACTGATGCGGGCCGGTCACCGCCAGAATGCGCGGGTGATGTTCCCGGATGTAATCCGGTTCGGCCCCCAGACAGCCGGTCACAATCACCTTGCCGTTTTCCTTCAGCGCCTCACCAATGGCATCCAGGCTTTCGGCCTTGGCACTGTCAAGAAACCCGCAGGTGTTGACGATCACCGCATCCGCACCGGTGTAATCGGGCGAAATGCCATAGCCCTCGGCGCGCAGGCGGGTCAGGATCCGCTCACTGTCGACCAGCGCCTTGGGGCAGCCAAGCGAGACCATGCCAAGGGTCGGCTGGCCCGCGCGCGGGGTGTCCGACAACGTGGGTTTCGGGGCAAGGTCGGGGCGGAGCTCTGGCGGATTGCTGGGCGGGTTCTGTGTCATGCGCCGCATATAGCAGGCCTGTGGAAAAGGGCAAGAAAGAGGGGGTGACAGGCGTACACCCCCTGTACACCGCGCGTGCACCGGCTGGCTGCCGGAGGAGCGGGGCCCGATCCACCGTTGCCCGTGCAGGCCAAGGGCGCGTAGGCTGGGGCAAAGCCGATTTTGAAGACGAGATATTTTGATGAAAGACGAAAGCGAGACGCCGGAGGCGGGCAGGGATACCCCGCGTGAACTGAAACCCGCCAATGAGAACCCGTGGTACATCCTGATGACCCTTTATGGGGAGCAGAAGGGACATAAGATTGACTGGGAACTGCACGAGAAGAACCGCAAGGCGTGGAATGCTTGGTCCGGTCAATTTTTAAGTGACGAAGAAAAAGCAAAGGCTGCCAAGAGTTCAAAAATTGACATTGCGGAACTTGAGGCTTGGCCAGAACGCCGGAAAGAGCTGCAAAATGAACTCGAACGTGTTTTCCTAGAACGCAACCCGGTTGCCCGAGAGATCATTGTGCCTTCATTAGGTGGCCCAAATGTTTCGGTGGACATGGGCCGGGTTTCCCTTGTTTATAAAATGATTTTCACGGGGATGGTTTTTGGAACGAATATTTCGTTTGATTCCGCGGAGTTTGTGCGATCTTCTGTTTTCGATTTTGCAACGTTTGTAAAAGGGTCTCATTTTGGTCAATCTTTGTTTTCTGAATCGGTCAGCTTCGAAAGTACGATGTTTGCACAGGAATCGCGTTTCGTCGGCGTGACATTCAAACGAACTGCATCATTTTTTTCTGCGGTGTTCGAAGGATTCTCGGAATTCATTGGGGTATCATTTGCGGAACAGGTCTCGTTTGAAAGGGCGGTTTTTGAAAGTGAAGTGATGTTTGACAGCGGGAAGTTCTCCCGAGCGCTCTTCAAAAAAACAATATTTTGTGAGGGTGCTAATTTTGAAGCTGTAGCATTCTTACATGCAACGCGTTTTGACGATGTGAGGTTCGAGAAAACTGCCTCATTTGAATACGCGGTTTTTAAAGGTGTTACGACTTTCGCCGGTGTAAAGTTCGGTGGGGAGACCTCGTTTGAAAGAACAGTTTTCGAGGAAGCAATTTCGTTCCAAAGTGGCGGATTTTCCCAAGCTTCCTTTAAACAAGCAAAGTTCTCTCAAAGTGCCATTTTTAACAATGTAGCTTTCACGCAGGCTGCCTCTTTCGAGCAAGCAAGCTTTATGGAGGTTGCTAAGTTTGATTTGTCAACCTTCGAAAAGGAAATCTCATTCCACTTTGCAAACTTTGAGGGGTATCCGTATTTTATGGGTACTAGATTTGGGGTAAAGGGCGGAGCGGTTTGTAAGGCGGATTTCACCAATGCTCACTTCCTAAAGCCAACCAATTTTAGGGATGCTGTTTTCTTGCATCGTTTCCCGATCTTGGCCGGTTCCATTATTCATTCACAGACTAGTTTCACTGCTGGTAATGACAACTGGCCCACAGACAAAGAGAAGCTTAGTTCGGAAGAAATTGAGGTCGCTCGGGAAAGTTGCGCCGTGATCCGTCATGCACTCGCCAAACAGGGGCTTCCCGAAGATGAACATTTCTTCTTTCGCCGGGAAATGCAGTTTGCGCGGCAGATTGGAACGCGCCTCGAACGGTTGCCTTATCAGCTGTTCGGCTGGCTTTCAGAATACGGCTATTCCATCGAACGTCCGCTCCTCTGGCTGTTGGGCATCTGGGTGACCGGATATTGTTTCTTTGCGACGTTGTTTTTCCACGAGGATTTCGGTGGTGACGCAGCAGGTGCCGGGAATTGGACGGCGGCGGGTCTTAGCCTGTCGAACCTCTTCCCGGTCTTTGGCTTTGGCCGACTGTACTTTGGGAAAGACTTTATGGAGGTCATGCCATGGGAAGTGCAGGTATTCTCGGGCTTTCAGACCGTCGCCGCCCTGCCGCTGCTGTTCTTCCTTGGCCTCGCTCTGCGGCAGCGGTTTCGGTTGCGGTAACCGGATCGTCGGTTGATCCGCGGCGCCCGCGCGCTGTAGTCTGAGCGCAAATCGCCCGTGCTGAAACGCGCGGGCCAAGACTTTGTTTTCAGAAGGGAAAGCCGATGCGCTTTATCTTGCGTCTCCTCTCCGCGATTGTGATTGCCGTGGCGCTGGCCGTGGTTGTGCTGTTGATGCTGCCGGGGCAGAAGCTGGCCCAGATTGCAGCCCGCCAGATCGAAGCTCAGACCGGGCGCGAGGTGCGCTTTGATGGGGATGTGCGGTTCATGTTCTGGCCGGTGCTGGGCCTGCGCGCCAATGACGTGAGCATTGCCAATGCGCCCTGGGCCGGGCCTCAGCCGATGCTGACGGCAGGGCGGCTGAACATTGGGGTGGATGCGGCGGCGCTGATTGGTGGCGACGTGCGGATCACCGAGCTGACCGCGATCGTGCCCGAGCTGAACCTGGCCACCAATGCCGACGGGGTCGGCAATTGGGAGCTGAGTGGGGCGGATGCGGCCAGCGATGATGTGCCTGCAACAGAGGCGTCGGATGCGTCGTCCTTCAGCATTGAAACCCTGTCGGTCAGCGGTGCGCGGCTGACCTATGCGCCCTATGGCGACGCGCCGGTGACGCTGGAACAGGTGGATGTGGCGCTGGACTGGCCACAGGGCGGGGAGGCCGCGACGCTGAGCGCGACCCTGCGCCCGTTTGGCGAACCGCTGACGGTTTCCGGCAGCATCCAAACATTTGATGACTTTCTGGCCGGGCAGCCCTCGGCTGTGGATATGCGGTTGATGGCGGCAGGGGCCAAAGGGACATATGCAGGGCAGCTTGCGTGGGATGGCACTGCCAACGGGCGGTTGAGCGCGCAGGTGCCGAGCGCGGATGCCTTGGCGCGTGCCTTTGGCGTTGCGGCCCCTGAAGTGCCCAAAGGGTTTGGGCAGGCGATGGCGATCACGACTGATCTGTCCTTTGCTCCGGCAGAGATGCAGGTCGCACTGAAGGGACTGGCGCTGGAGCTGGATGGCAATGCGGTGCAGGGGGCGGTGCAGCTGACCCTGACGGATCCGATGCAGGTCTCGGCTGATCTGACGGCGGGGGCTCTGACGATCCCGGCTGCGGCGGGGGGCGCGCATGTTGGTGCACCTTCGGGGGACGCGGGCTGGTCCACAGATCCGATCGACGCCTCGGCCCTGTCGCTGCTGAACGGGCGGATTGCGATCCGTTTTGACAGTCTTGATTATGGCGGGGTGGTTCTGGGGGCGAGCCAGATCACGACCGAAGTGGACCGTGCCCGCGCCGTGGTGTCGCTGGCGCCGCTGACGGTGTTTAGCGGCCGGGTGGACGGGCAGGTGATTGCCAATAATCGCTCGGGCCTGTCGGTGGCGGTAAAGCTCGGCTTTGGTGACGTGCAGGTGCAGCAGTTTCTGGGGCATACGGTCGGTTATGAGGCGTTGACTGGCGCGGCCTCGGGGCGGGTGGATCTGCTGGGGGTCGGCAACAGCGAGGACGCGATTATGCGGTCCCTGAAAGGCAGCGCAAACTTTGACGTGGGGCGCGGCAAGTTCATAGGGTTTGACCTGCAGAGCCTGATGAACCCCGAGGGGGGCAATGGCGGCACCACGGTCTTCAGAAACCTGAGTGCAAGCTTTGACATTGAACAGGGAAATGCCCGCAGCGATGACTTTGCGGCCAACCTAGACCTGCTGAAGGCCACAGGGGCGGGGCGCATTGGTCTGGGCGCGCAGGACATGGATTTCACCTTCACGCCAACCGCATTTGGCGGCGAAAACGGTGATGGGATTTCGGTGCCGGTGCGCGTCCATGGGCCGTGGTCGAACCTGAGCTATACGCCAGATCTGAGCCGGATCGAGGAGCTGCGGGCGCTGGAAGAGCAAGCCAAATCTGCGGTTCAGAAGAAACTGAGCGAAGAGCTGGGGACACAGGTCGAAACCGTGGAAGAGGCCGAGGACGCGCTGCGCAAACGGGTTGAGGAAGAGGCGCGCAAGCAGCTTTTGAAGTTCCTGAACCGCGATTGATGTTTGCGCGGGTCGTTGGGCGTTGGGGGAAGAGGGGGCTCTGCCCCCGGCCTGCGGCCTCCCCCGGGATATTTCTAAAAAGATGAGTGAGGGCCGGACCACGAAGTGGCAAACAGCGTGGGGCGCTGTTTGAGGCCCGAACGGGCGGAGCCCAGCCGGTCCACGAAGTGGCAAACCACGTGCCTTTTGATTGGGGGCGTGGTTCGAGGCCCGAACGGGGGGGGCTACGCAATAGAAACGGGCGTGGGGGCGGCGCTTCAAAGCGCGGTGTGCCGTATCATCCTACAAAAGAAAGCCCCGCCCGGAGAGGTCCGCGGCGGGGCTTTTTGATGGGGTTTCAGACGGCTTAGATGGTCTGGTCGTAGTCGCCGACGCCGGGTTCGGTGCGGATCACCGCATCGATGTCGGCAAAGATGGCGCGCATTTCGTCTTCGCTTTCAGAGCTTTCGCAGACCACAACGAGGTTCGGCGTGTTCGAGGACGCGCGCACAAGGCCCCAGGAGCCATTGTCGAGGATCACGCGGGCGCCGTTGACGGTCACGACCTCTTTGATGGCGCGGCCCGCGAAGGTTTCACCTGCGTCGGCCTTGGCCACCAGCTTGTCCACCAGACGGGCGAGGATATCGTATTTCTCGGTATCGGCGGCATAGGGGGACATGGTGGGGGTGGACCAGGTTTTCGGCAGCGCCTTGCGCAGGTCGGACATTTTCATATCCGGGTTGCGGTCCAGCATTTTGCAGACCTCAACCGCGACCCGCATGCCGCAGTCGTAGCCACGGCCAATGGGTTCGGCGAGGAAGTAGTGGCCGGATTTTTCAAAGCCCGCCAGCGCGCCGATTTCTTTGACGCGGCGCTTCATGTGGCTGTGGCCGGTTTTCCAATAGTCCGCTTTGACGCCATTGGCTTGCAGCGCTGGGTCAGAGGCAAAAAGACCCGTGGATTTTACATCCGCCACAAAGGTGGCGTTGGGGTAAATCTTGGACAGGTCGCGGGCCATGATGACGCCAACCTTGTCAGCAAAGATCTCTTCGCCTTCGTCGTCCACAACACCGCAGCGGTCGCCGTCGCCGTCAAAGCCAAGCGCCAGATCCGCGCCAGAGGCTTTTACGCTGCCCGCCATGTCATGCAGCATGGCCATGTCTTCGGGGTTGGGGTTGTAGTTGGGGAAGGAATAGTCCAGCGCATTGTGGCTGGGGACCACCTCGACGCCAATGCGTTCGAAGATCTCGGGGGCAAAAGCCGAAGCGGTGCCATTGCCGGTGGCGCAGACAATTTTCAGCGGGCGGGACATTTTGAAGTCGCCAACCAGATCGTCGATATAGGCCTCTTTGACGCCGTCGACAAATTCGTAAGAGCCACCCTCGCGGGCGACACCTTCGCCGTTCAGCACGATGTCGCGCAGTTCGCTCATTTCATCGGGGCCATGGGTCAGCGGGCGGTCAAAGCCCATTTTGACGCCTGTCCAGCCGTTGGGATTGTGGGATGCGGTGACCATGGCAACCGCGGGCACATCCAGGTGAAACTGTGCGAAATAGGCCATTGGCGACACGGCTGGGCCAATGTCTTTGACCCGGATACCGGCCTGCATCAGGCCAAGGATCAAGGCGTTTTTGATCGCCAGAGAATAGTCGCGGTAGTCATTGCCCACTGCGATCACCGGCTCGATCCCGCGTTTGATCATCTGGGTGCCAAGGCCGAGCCCCAGTGCGGTCATGCCGGGCAGGTTGATTTCTTCCGGGTATTTCCAGCGGGCGTCATATTCCCGGAAACCGGTGGGTTTGATCATTGCGTCGCGCAGGAAGCTCCAGGTGTTTGGGCTAACCTCAGGGATCGGTTTGGTCATAACGAAAATCTTCCTTCTGGACTTAAATGCGAATGGGGTCCGCTTTTGCAAGCGCATCAAAGCGCATCAATGTGTCAATCAAATGTGGCATCTGATCCAAGTACACCATGTTCGGCCCATCTGAAGGCGCATTGTCGGGATCTTCATGGGTTTCGATGAAAACTGCGGCAATGCCGATCGAAACTGCTGCGCGCGCCATCAGCGGTGCGAATTCGCGCTGGCCACCGGTCGAGCCGCCTTTGCCGCCCGGCTGTTGCACCGAGTGGGTGGCGTCCATGACCACCGGGTAGCCCCCTTGGGCCATCTGCGGCAGGCCGCGCATATCGGCCACCAGGGTGTTATAGCCAAAAGAGGTGCCGCGTTCGGTCAGCAGGATATTGGTGTTGCCAGTGCTTTCCACCTTGGCCACCACATTGGCCATGTCCCAAGGGGCCAGGAACTGACCCTTTTTGATGTTCACGGCCTTGCCGGTTTCACCCGCAGCCAGCAGCATATCTGTCTGACGGCACAGGAAGGCAGGGATCTGCAGGATGTCCACGGCTTCGGCTGCAACCGCGCATTGCTCGGCGGTGTGCACATCGGTCAGGACCGGAACCCCGAATTCCTTGCGGATGGAGGCCAGCACGTCGAGACCCTTTTCAAGGCCAAGTCCGCGCTTGCCGGACAGCGACGTCCGGTTGGCCTTGTCGTAAGACGCCTTGAACACATACTGCGCCCCGGCGGCATCACAGGCCTCTTTCATTTTGCCTGCAATCATTTGCGCATGATCGAGGCTTTCCAGCTGGCAAGGGCCAGCAATGACGGTCAAAGGGGTGTCATTGCCGACGGTGAGGCCATTGATGTCGATGTGTTTCATGATCTTAAGAAGATACCTGTTCTCGAAGGATAGATGCCGTGAGCGAGCACAACAGGTAGATACCGGAAAAGATCAGGAATGCCAAAAGCGTATTTTCGAACTTGCGCGGATGGGAGGGCTGGTCCGAGGGCACAGGTTCCACCGCGGTGGTGAGGTAGCGCACCTGTCGGTCGGCCTCCATCCGGGTGGATTCCAGTTGCTGCAAGGCACTTTGCAGCATCATATCACGGGTTGCCAGATCGGCCTGCGCCATCTGAATGCGCACGCTCATGGAGGCAAGCGAACCTTCGCCTGCGCTGGCGTCGACCATGCGCTGATTGAGCCGGTCAATGATCGCCTCAAGCCGGGAAATATCGGCGCGGGCGCCATCTACCTTGGCCTTGTTGGGGCGGGTATTGTCCAAGAGAGCGGCAAGAACCAGTTCCTTTTCCTGTAGCTGGACCTCGAAGGTTGAAATCTGACCGCGCAGCGAGGCAATCACCCCTTGCGGATCCAAAACCGAGTTTTGCTGCTGCAGGCGCACCAGTTCTTCCTGTGCGTCCCGACGTTGCTGGGTGGCCAGCGAAAGGGTTTCTTCGGCGTAGGATACCTGGTCCGAGCGTTTCTTCTGCGACAGCTCGTTCACGCGGTCCTGTGCCGCAGCAATCAGCACGCGTGAGAAATCAGTGGCAATCTGCGGGTCTGCGGCTGTCACCTTGAGGCGCACCATGCCTTCGGTCGGATCATAGCCAACCTTGACATTGCGCTTGTAGATTTTGAATTCCTCGTCATTGGAGGCATCCGCATCCAGACGCTGGATCGGGTCAATCCAGGGGGCCGAGAAATGTTCGCGGAAGCCGATTTCTGCATCCAGTTGCTGCATGGCCTCGCGCGATTGCAGGAAGTCCTGCGCGGTGACGGCTTCTTGGCTGGTGGCAAATTGTGTGCCGCTGAACAGGCCGCCGACGCCGCCGCCCTGACCATCCGCCTTGATCACCAAGAGCGAAGAGCTGGACGTGTACATGGGCGTGGCCATGGCATAGAAATAATACCCCGCCACCAGCGTGGGCAGGAAAACAAAGGCCGACAGGCGCGCCAGCAGCAGCGACAGCTTGCGGCGGCGGCGGCGGGCAATGTCGCGCTGGATCGCCTTGATTTCGCGGGCGCGGCGTTCCGCAGGCGACAGGGCTTCGATTGCGGGATCCGTCTGCGCCTGCGCGGGGGCGGCAGGCATGGGCATCGTGGGGGCTGCGGTGGCCGGCAGGCCCGGCGCAGGCTTCGCTGCGGCTTGGGCGGCGCCTTCGGCTTGAGCTGCCTGTGCCTGCGGTACCACCAGTTCCAGCATATTTGAACGTTGGAACGGGTCGATCCCTTTTTCACGCAGCAGACGCACGGCGTCATAGTCGGAAGTGGCCCCCAGATTGTGTTTCTGCGCGACCCGGCGGGCCAGACGCAACTGGCGGCCGGTCAGCCCTTCGCGACGGATGGCGTCGATGTCGGTGCTCAGTGCCTGGTTGGGTGTGGATTTCCGGGGCGGGGCGGCGGGCGACATGGCGGCACCACCGGCCATGGCCGCGGCCGCAGTGTTGTGAGCGGTTTTCTTTGGCTCTGCTGCGGTTTTGCCGTCCGTCGGGGACACAGTTTTCTGTGCGCGATCTGCCGCGCTGCCTGCTTCAGGGGCGGCGACGGGCTCTGCCTTGGCGGGCGAGCCATCGTCCTGCGCGCCCTGTTCGGAGCGGTCAGGGCGGCGGATTCTGTATTTTTTAGCCTTGGTTTTCATAGTCATAGAGCAGTTTCGCTTCTTCCAAGGTTTCAAACATATGCAGCGTCCCATTGTTCAGAACCGCCGCCGATGTCGCAAATTTCTCCAGCGTTTCGGGCTGGTGCGACACAATGATAATCGTGGTGGTGTCCAGCCGCTCGCGCAAGAGCGCGCCTGCTTTGCGGTTGAACTCCACATCCGTGGTCGAAGGCATGCCTTCGTCGATCAGGTAAATGTCGAAATCCAGAGCCAGCATCAAGGCAAAAGAAAACCGTGCTCTCATGCCTTGGGAATAGGTGCCCAGCGGCTGGTCAAAATATTCCCCCAGCCCGCACAACCAGCGACAGAAGGCTTCGACATAGTCGGCATCCAGACCATAGAGGTTGGCAATGTAACGGGAATTGTCCTGTGCGGACAGGCGGCTGATGACACCGCCCATAAAGCCCAGCGGAAAGGAGATTTTGCAGTCGCGCAGGATTTGCCCTTCGTCGGGTTTCTCAAGCCCCGCCATCATATTGATCAGCGTGGTTTTACCGGTGCCGTTCGGAGCGAGAATACCCAGCGATTTGCCAAGCTCCACCCGGAAGGAGACCTTGTCCAAGATCACCTTGCGCTGGGTGCCAGTCCAGAAGGACTTGCTGACATTCACAAATTCCAACATCGCTCGTTCCGGTTGCGCCTCCTGCATCGGGCTTTGGTCTTTGGTAGCGGATCTTTGGGGATCCCCTCCGACAGCCTTGAATTCACTGCCAAAACCATTTCTGAACCCTAAGCATAAAGAGCTGTATCATAGGATCGTTAACGGCTTACGCGTTGAATTAGGCGCAAATATGTCGAATTTTAAGCATTCTGGGAAATGGGAATTTCGGGAAAGGGGCGTCATGGTGGGCCGATCCAGTGCCAAAATGGAGCCTGATCAGCTGGTTCAGCACATTCGCGGCTGTACTCTTTGTGCGGATCGGTTTGCTGCAACCGCAACCGGGCACGCGCCGCGTCCGGTGCCGTGGTTTGCGTCTTCGGCACGTCTTCTGATCGCGGGCCAAGCGCCGGGCTTGCGGGTGCATGACAGCGGGCGACCCTTTACCGATCCGTCAGGTGACCGGCTGCGGCAGTGGCTGGGGCTGAGCGAGGCGCAGTTTTATGATCGCGCCCGTGTGGCGATTGTGCCCATGGCCTTTTGTTTTCCGGGGTATGACACCAAAAAATCGGATCTGCCGCCGCCCAAAATCTGCGCGCAGACCTGGCACAGGCAGGTCATGGCGGCGCTGCCAAATATTGGTCTGCGCCTGCTGGTTGGCGGCGCGGCACAGCGCTGGCATTTGGGAACGAAGACCTCGGTGACAGAAACCGTACAGGGCTGGCGCGCGCTTGCGCCGGACAGCTACCCCTTGCCACATCCGTCTTGGCGCAATACGGCATGGATTAAGAAAAACCCCTGGTTCGAGGCAGAGCTGCTGCCAGACTTGCGCGCCCGGGTGAAGGAGCTGATGGAATGACCGAAATGACCCCGCTGGATCTGGCCCACGCTGCAATGGAGGCCGCCCCCGAAGACGATGCCGCGCGTCTGCGGTTTTTTGAACGTCTGGCCGACAGTGAAATGTTCGTGCTGCTGTCGCGCGAGCCTGAAGGGGACACGCTGGCGCCCGAGGTGTTTGAGACCGAGGAGGGGCAGTTTGTCCTGGTCTTTGACCGCGAAGAGCGCCTGTCGGCCTTTGCCGAACGCGCGGTGCCTTATGCGGCGCTGTCGGGGCGGGTGATTGTGCAGATGCTGGACGGCCAGGGCATTGGCCTTGGTGTGAACCTTGAGGTGGCGCCGTCGTCGATCCTGATCCCGGCCGAAGGGATCGGCTGGCTGGCGCAGACCCTGGCCCATACACCGGGTGAAGTGGAGCAAGCCATTGAAGAGCTGCGCGCGCCCAGTGGCCTGCCCGAGGTGCTGTTGACCTCGCTCGATCAGAAACTGGCAAGTGCCGTGGGGCTGGCGCAGGCGGCTTATCTGGTGGCGGTGGTCTATGAAGGCGGCGGGCAGGGGCATCTTTTGGGCTTTGTCGACGTGCGCGAAGGGGCCGAAGAAGCGCTGGCCAAAGCCGTCGGTGAGGCGCTGACGTTTTCGGGCCTTGAAGCTGGCGCGCTGGACGTGAGCATGTTTGACTCCTCCAGCGAAGTGGCGGCGTACCTCGCGAAGGTCGGCCTGCGATTTGATATGCCGCAGCCCGAGGAACCCAAGGTCTATCAGCCCAAGATCCCCGGCAGCGACCCGGACGCACCGCCGAAGTTGCGGTAACTTATCGAACCGAACAAAAGGCCGCCCCAATCAGGGCGGCCTTTTTTGATGTCTTACCAAGGGGACCCGGCGTTGATCTCAAAATCTGACATGGTCACGGCGCGGGCCGCGTCGCTGGCGAGGTAGGCGGCAAGCTCTGCGACCTCTTCGGGTTGCACCAGCTGGTTCTGCGGATTCGACTTGGCATAGTCCGCGCGCACCGTTTCGAGGGTTTGGCCGGTGGCGGCCATATCGGCGGCGATGAATTTGCGCAGCATTTCGGTTTCGACCCAGGTGGGGCTGATCGACACGCAGGTCACGCCATGTTCCGCGCCCTCAAGGCTGACGCAGCGCCCAAGCCCCAAGAGACCCGCCTTGGAGGCGCAGTAAGCCGCGTTGTTTGCCATGCCCGTATGCGCCGCCATTGACGCGATATTGATGATCCGGCCCCAGCGCTGGTCAATCATATGCGGCATCACGGCACGGATCATGCGGAAGCTGCCAGAGAGGTTGATGTCGATCTGGGTGTCCCAGATGTCATCGGGGTGATCGCAGATCGCGGCCTCGTCATAGATGCCCGCGGCATTGACCAGAATATCGACGCTGCCACGGGCCGCCACGACATTGGCCACAAAGCGATCAACGCTGTCGCGTGCCTGTACGTCCAGGGCTTCGGCGGTGATGTGCCCCGCATCCGGCCCAAGCTGTGCGGCAACATGGGCTGCATCCCCCGCGCGGCGCGCGCCGACAAAGACATGCGTGCCGTCCTTCGCAAGCCGACGCGCGATCGCCAGCCCCATGCCAGAGAGTCCGCCGGTGACAATTGCGGTTTTTGTTTTCGCTGGCATGTGGAGGCTTCCCTTGGGTCAGTATGTTTGCCACGTTTTAGGTGAAAACCGCAGGGAAGCTGTACCGCTGCCATGTCTCGGATGTCGCGTTGTTGCAATTTTATCGTGAGATGGCGTGGGAAACGACGCAAAAAGCAAAAGCCGGACCTCGGGGCCCGGCTTTTGGCGGTGACTTGTCTGTAAGGTTTATGCGTCTTCCGCAGGGGCCAGTTTGTCCTGGGTGCGGGTCTCAAAATCCTCGGCTGCGTGACGTTCGTGCAGCTGCTCAGAGGGGTCGCCCCAGGCGCGGTTGACCATGCGGCCGCGCTTCACGGCAGGACGTTCGTCGATCATCTTGGCCCAACGCATCACGTGTTCATACGACTCCACATCCAGGAACTGGGCAGAGCCATCGTAAAGGCGGCCCAGAACCAGCGCGCCATACCACGGCCAGATCGCAATGTCCGCGATGGTGTAGTCGTCGCCCGCAATATAGGTCTTGGTTGCCAGTTCGCGGTTCAGCACATCCAGCTGGCGCTTGGTTTCCATGGTGAAACGGTTGATCGGGTATTCGAATTTTTCCGGCGCATAGGCGAAGAAATGGCCAAAGCCGCCGCCCACATAGGGCGCAGAGCCCATCTGCCAGAAGACCCAGTTCATCACTTCGGCCCGCGCGGCGCCATCCTTGGGCAGGAAGGCGTCAAATTTCTCGGCCAGATGGAACAGGATCGAGGCGCTTTCAAAGAGGCGCACGGGCTCATCCCCGGAGGTGTCCAGAAGGGCCGGGATCTTGGAGTTCGGGTTGACCTCAACAAAGCCGGAGCCGAACTGGTCGCCTTCGCCGATATTGATCAGATAGGCGTCATATTCTGCGCCTGTGTGACCGGCTTCGAGCAGCTCTTCGAACATCACGGTGACTTTGACGCCATTGGGGGTTGCCAGGCTGTGCAGCTGGAAGGGGTGCTTGCCTGCGGGCAGGGGCTTGTCGTGGGTCGGGCCAGCGATGGGGCGGTTGATATTGGCAAATTGCCCGCCGCTTTTCTGTTCCCAGGTCCAGACCGCGGGTGGGGTGTATTCGGTGTCGCTCATCTGTTGTCCTCGCCTGTTGGCAGCTGTTTGGTCCAGACCCCAATGGTCCGGCTCTGACAGAGTTAAGTAGTCCGCGCGAAGATTCCAATCACAGGAAGGTTATTTTGTGCCTCACCCCACGGAAATCAGTTGCCACAGCCCCCAGACGACCAGCCCCGCCCCGACCCCGCGGGCAAACAGCTCGCCGCGCGAGAGATGCTTTTCCGCAACCACAAGCGTAAGCAGGGCGCAGATCCACCAGAGGTTCATAATGCCGCCCGCAAACAGCAAGGCCATCAGGGCCCAGCAGCACCCCAGACAGATAGCGCCATGTTCGCCCCCCATTACAAACGCGCCGAAAGCCCCCAGCCGCCCGCGCCGGGTCAGGAAATCCGCCGGGCTGCGGCAGTGGCGCAGGCAGGCGGTTTTCAGCGGGGTGAATTGATAGAGCCCTGCAAGGATCAGCACCACCGCACCGGCGCGCGTGTCGATCAGGATCATCATGGAGGGCGAGACCAGCCCCGTTGCTTCAAGCCCCCATTGAAGCCCGGTAGCAATTGCCGAAAACCCGCCCCAGGCCAGGAGATAGCCGCCTAGAAAGGCACCGGCCTGAGGCGCAGTCTTCGCGCTGTGGTTTTGTTGATGTCGGTGTTGGTGCAGGGCGGCGTGCAGCAGCACCGTAGGCGCGACCGAAGGCAGCATCATCGCCACCATCATCACCCACCACATCAGAAACACGAGGACCCAATAGGCCGCGCTCCAGTCGCCCGCCGCCCGCGCGCTGGGCATATCGCGCATCTTGGCCATGGCGGTCATTTCGAGCGCAGACATGTCCATGCCAACGCCCAAGACCGTATAAGCGGCGGCGAGCAGAAACAGGGTGGCCATCAGCGGCAGAAGCAGCCGGGTGTGGTGGCGCAAAATGCGTTCCGCCAGGGGGGCTGACGGGGGCTTGGGCGGGGAATCAGGCGGGGGCGACAACGCCTGTGCCTGACAGATGGATGTCGACCAGATGCGCGTGGCTGTCGGTGTTGCCCGGCAGGTCCAGCTGCCCCATTGTGCGTGTGGTGGCGCGGGCGATTTCGGCAAGGCGGAACTCAAACCCATTTGGCAGGTCGATGCGGGCGCGGTGTGCGTCGCCGGTGACCGGGTTCACCAAAGGTTCTGCCGTTGTCTCCATCACATCCGGCACATGCATGCGGCCGCGTCGGTTTTCCACGTCGACGGTGATCTCGATCGGTTTGACCAGCGTTTCCAGCTTGTTCGGTGACATGGCCGAAAAGACCCACCACATGGTGGCGAGGTCTTCGGTGTCTTCGCCCTTCATGATCCGTTCCAGCGCGTCGCGCTGGGCGGGGCTGGAGGCCGCGTCCACGATCAGCTGCATGGTGCCATTGCCGTCGTGGATGGCGCCGGGCCATTTGGCAATGTAGGCGCAGCGGGTGCCCGCAAGATCCACATCGCCGTAATGGCCGCTGTCAAAGGTGAACCCCGCCGCCGCTTCGCAGCTGCCGTGGGTGGGCAGCGCCATAAACTGGCAGGGGCATCCGGTGGCGCAGTTGCAATTGGCAAGCTCGCGCCCGTGCAGTTCCCAGGGTGTCATGAGTATCCCTCCTCCCTGAAGTGTCCGTGACTATGCAGTGGTGAATGCGTGGCAGAAGTTTACCACAAATCGCGCGGTTTTTCAGGGGCGGCGGCCGGGCGTGAGAGGGGGCTGTTCTTGCTGAATATTTCAATCCGCTCACGGCGAATCGATCTGGAGACACAGGGAGACACAGGCGGACACAGGGGCGTGAGCACGGGTTCACCGCTGCGATCCTTCGGGTATGGTAAGCGCAAGAAGCCGGGCGGTTGTGCCGGGCCAGATGTCAAACAGAGGATGCGTCGTATGAAACGTTTTGCACTTGCCGGGGTTTTGGCCCTTGGGTTTGCCACCACGGCTCTGACGGGCCCTGCCTTCGCGGGGGACCAATTTGTCGATCAGACCGGCTATGCGGTGTCCGGCTATGATGTGGTGGCCTATCGCACGCTGGCACAGGCGCCGGTTGGCTCTGCCCAGCCCAAAGCGGTTCCGGGCCGTGCGGATATCACCGCCGACTACAACGGGGCGACCTTTGCCTTTGCGTCCGAAGCCAACCGTGACGCCTTCCTTGCCAACCCCGACTATTACGCGCCGCAGTATGACGGCCACTGCGCCTATGGGGTCTCCAAAGGCGGGAAGGTCCCGGGCAACCCGCATCTGTGGCGGATTGTGGATGACAAGCTGTTCCTGAATATCACCAAGAATGTGGTGGGGTTCTGGGAAGAAGACATCCCCGGCAATATCACTCTGGCGGAAGGCAACTGGCCCGGTATTGAGCCGAAGCCCGCCTCGACCAATCCGATCCCGGGCTACGACTCCCCGGCGCCGGTCAGCAACTGAGTGCAGTCTATGTCCCAATAAAAAAGCCCCGGTCGGATGGTCGGGGCTTTTTATTTTCTTTTTTCAGGTGTTTACCGCTTGCGGTCGCGACGTGCGCTCATCGGCTGGAAGGCCACGCCCACGTGGGCTTCGCAGTAGGGCTTGCCTTGTTGAACGGGCAGGCCGCAGAACCAGAAATCGTCGGTGGCGGGGTCGCCAACGGGCCATTTGCAGGTGCGCTCGGTCAGCTCCATCAGGGTCAGCTTCTTGGCCTTTTTCTCGATCTCGTTCACCTTGGCAAGCGCCTCGGGGCTGATCTCGTTGGCAGAAGGCTGCGGCGGCAGCGGCTGGCCTGCAGGAATGATCTGCTTGCGCGCGGGCATGGTTGCCGGGCGGGTCTCAGCTGCAGGGGCGGCTTCGGCTGTGGCGGCTGGGCGCGCGGGTTCCGTTTTGGGCTGGGCGGCCGCCGGTTTGGGCGCGGCCTTGGGGGCGGCTTTGGTTGCGGGCTTTTCTTTTGCCTCAGCTGCCGGTTTTGCGGCACCGGTGGTGCGGTTGGACAGGCCGAGGCGATGGACCTTGCCGATCACGGCGTTGCGGGTAACGCCCCCCAGTTCCTTTGCAATCTGGCTGGCCGACTGACCTTCGCCCCACATTTTCTTGAGCAGTTCGACGCGCTCGTCTGTCCAGGACATATGTTGCCTTTCCAAGCTAATAGCGGCCCCATTTTTGGCCTTGGGATAGATCCCATGGGCCTGGCGCCGCCATCAAGTTCCGATATTTTTCCTTATACTAATCACTGGGGGCCGAGATACAAGGCCCAACACCTGTCTTGCGAACATGGCTTGCACCCTGTGGCATAGGGGCTATGCAGGGGGCGCAGGTGGTCTGAGCAGTGAAAAGGCAGGGCAGATGGATCAGGGTTACAAGGTAGAGCTGGGCGAACGACGCTTTGGTCGCATCAACTGGCTGGGTATGCAGACGCTGGCCTGGCGCGAGATCAAGCGGTTTCTGGTGGTCTGGAGCCAGACCCTGATGGCCCCCATGGTGACTGCGGCCCTGTTTATGGTGATCTTCAATATTGCGGTCGGCGAACGCCGCGGTGAGGTCATGGGCGTGCCTTTCATGGCGTTTCTGGCGCCGGGCATTATGACCATGACCGTGATCCAGAATGCCTTTGCCAATACCTCGTCTTCGATCGTGATCTCTAAGGTGCAGGGCAATATTGTTGACACGCTGATGCCGCCTTTGTCGGCGGGCGAGATGCTGGCGGGCTATCTGGCGGGGGCCATTGCGCGCGGGCTGTTTGTGGGCAGTGGCATCTGCTTTGGCCTGCTGCTGGTACTGGGGATTGTGCCGGCCAATGTGTTTGTGGCGCTGATCTTTGTGATTATGGGCGCAGCGTTTCTGGGCGGGCTGGGTGTGCTTGCGGGCATTTACGCACAGAAATTTGACCAGATGGCGGCGATCACCAATTTCATTGTGACGCCTTTGGCCTTTCTGTCGGGCACGTTTTATTCCGTGGATGCGCTGCCGCCGGTGTTGCAGTGGGTCTGCCATCTGAACCCGGTGTTCTATCTGATCGACGGCGTGCGCTATGGCATTCTTGGCGTGTCCGACAGCAGCCCGGTCTTGGGCTTTGCGGTCTGCCTTGGGGCGACGGCGGTTATCCTTGGGCTCGCGTGGCAGATGCTGCGGACGGGATATCGGCTGAAGGCCTAGGTGCCTTGGCGCCTGCGCGGTTGACCGCTTCGCGCCAGGCCAGAAGAACACCGCCGGTCAGAATGATGCCAGCGCCAATCACGGTGACAAAATCCGGCAGCTGACCAAAGGCCACCGCATCATAGAGGGCGGCAAAGACCAGCGTGGCATAGGTGAAGGGCGCTACAAACGATGCCTCTGCCCGGGCCATTGCGTTGACAAAACAGATCTGCGCGCAGGCCATGATCAGCCCCAGCCCAATCATCACCGCCCATTGTGCGGGGCTTGGCATTTGCCAGAACGAAAACGCCACGACCGAAGAAATACCAAGGCCAATCAGGTTGTTGACCCACAGCACCTGCAATGGGGGCTCGCGACCGGCGAGTTTCTTGATAAAGATCAGCTCTGCCCCAAGGCCCACTGCTGCGCCAAGCGCCAGAAGCGCGGCAGGCTGAAAGCTGTCGGGGGTTGGTCGCAAGAGCACCATCGCCCCAAAGATCGCCAGGGCAGCCGCCAGCCAGCGCCACGGGCCAATCCGTTCGCCCAGAAACGGGATCGCAAACAGCATCCCAAAGATCGGGTTGAGGAAAGAAATCGCTGTGGCATCCGCCAGCGGAATATAGGCCACAGAGGCAAACATCAGGCTGACGCCCCCCCAGCCAAGGGTCGAACGCCCCACATGCAGCCCCCAGTTCGGACGGCTGATTTTCTGGCGGGTCAAAAGCACCGCCGTTGAGATCCCGATGAACGCAAAGATAAACCGCCCATTGCTGATCTGCAGCGGGTGCAACGGATCGCCAAGCGCGTCTGTGCCAAGGAACTTGGCCATCAGCGTGGTGCCTGCAAGAAACACAGTGGCCGTCAGGATAAAGGCCATGGCGAGGGTTGGGTTTTGCTTTGTTTGGGTCATGGCGCGCTCTTGCGGGGAAACGCCACGTCAAGCAACCCCGCCGCGGTCATAGCAGAGGGGACTGGCGTGCATAGCTCTTGAGCAGGTTTGCAAGGCGGCGCTTGAAAAGCGGGCACCTTGCAAAGCAATCGCCCCGACGGCTGCGCTAGATTTTCAGGCGCAGACTTGCGTAACCCCAGATCAACGCCATGCCGCCACCAGAGACAAAATAGGGCAACCGCAGGGCCAGTTCGCGGCCCAGATGCGGTTCGGCCCAGGACACCATCGCGCCCGCCATCAGGGCACCAACAGGCAACATGCCCCAGCCAAAAAATCGGTAGAGGCTGTTCACCCGGCCCAAAAGCGCGTCTGGAATATGACGCTGGCGATAGGGCACGGTGACCACATTCCACAGCAGCCCGGCAAAAAGACCGATAAACAGCGCCGGGGCGACGACCCAGACCACCGGGAACAGCGCGATCAGGATGCTTGATGCCATCATCAGTGGCAGCGACAGCATCAGCGCGCGGCGCGCGCCCATCTGCGTCACAATCCATGGGCAAATCAGCCCGCCAACCACACCGCCTGCCGCTTCGGCTGTGACCAAGAGACCATATTGCGCCGCGTTCAGCCCCAGAAGCTCTTGGCCAAACAGGGGCAACATGGTCAGCACCATTATGGTCATCGCATTCATACAGCCCAGCATCAGCGCCAGTTGCAGGATCACCCGGTGGCCCCGCAGCCAGCTGATCCCTTCGCGAGCCTCAACCATCCATTGGCGGTGCTGCGGTTTTGGCCCCCGCGCAGGCAATCGCATCGCCCAGACCAAAAGCGCCGCAATCGCAAAGGTTGCGGCATCCATCAGAAACGGCGCAGGCACCGCATAGGCGATCAGGAGACCCGCAAGCGGCGGGCCAACAAACGACCCCATGACCTGCTCCACGCTCCACATCTGCCCATTGGCGGCTTCGAGCTTGTCTTTGTCGATCACCGTGGGCAGGGCGGTCTGCGCGGCATTGTCACGCAGCACTTCCGCGCTGCCCAAAAGAAACGCCAACCCACAGAGCCCAAGGATATAGGGCGTGCCGTTTTCAACCGGGAAGACAGGGGCTGTCAGGATCAGGGCGACAACGCCCATGGTCAGCGCCAGCCGGACCAGGTCGGCCTGCACCATCAACCGCTGCCGGTCGACGCGGTCGGTCCAGACGCCAGCGGGGATGGAAAACAACAGCCAAGGCAGGCGCGTCGCCACCGCCACCAGCGAAATCAGCAGCGGGTCGCGGGTGATCAAGGTGGCCAGCCACGGAAAGGCCAGCGCGGAAATCCCATCACCCAGATTGGAGACCGCTGTGGCCGAAAACAAAAGCCGGAAATTTCGGATATAAAAGAGATGAACCATGCGCCCAATTGGCCGTCAGCTCCGGGCGCGGGTCAAGGGGGCGGGGCCCGTGGGTGCCATTTTGTGCAAAGACCCTTCGCAAAGGGGGTTTTCAAAGCCCGAATCCTCCACTATGGATCTCAATATGATCACCAACGCCCATATCTCTGGCCTGCGACGCCGACGCTAATGTGCTGGGATGTCCCTTTGAAAGGGGCCATCTGACCCTTGTGTGATCCCTATGGCCAAATCATGCGGCTGTTCTCAAAACAATCCAAACCTTCAGACCTCCCTCCCTGTTGACCACGGCGCTGCGCTGGTGCACTGCTTTGGTCTCTATTTTGATAAAGGAAGATCCCGATGATCCCCTCCGTCCTGCCGACCTACAATCGCGCACCCCTGAACTTCGTCAAAGGCGAAGGCTCCTGGCTGATCGAGGCAGACGGGCGCCGCTTTCTGGATCTGGGGGCTGGCATCGCGGTGAACGCACTGGGCCATGCGCATCCGAAACTGGTCGAAGCCCTGACCACGCAGGCGCAGAACCTGTGGCATGTGTCGAACCTCTACCACATTCCGCAGCAGCAGGCGCTGGCGGACAAGCTGGTGGATAACTCTTTTGCGGACACGGTATTTTTCACCAATTCCGGCACCGAGAGCTGCGAGCTGGCGGTGAAAATGGCGCGCAAGTACCACTTCGAGAAGGGCAATCCCGACAAGGTCGAGATCCTCACCTTTGCGGGCTCTTTCCACGGCCGGTCCTCGGCCGGGATTGCGGCAGCGGGCTCCGAGAAAATGACCAAGGGCTTTGGTCCGCTGTTGCCGGGTTTCAAACATCTGCCGTGGGGCGATCACGAGGCGCTGACAGCGGCAATTGATGACACAACCGCCGCCATCCTGATCGAACCCGTGCAGGGCGAAGGCGGCATCCGCCCGCTGCCCGACCAGTGCCTGAAAGGCCTGCGGGATCTCTGCGACGAACATGGCATCCTGTTGATCTTGGACGAGGTACAATGTGGTGTCGGCCGGACCGGCAAGCTGTTTGCCCATGAATGGGCGGGCGTCACCCCGGATATTATGATGGTGGCCAAAGGCATCGGCGGCGGCTTCCCGCTGGGCGCTGTGCTGGCAACAGAAGAGGCAGCCTTTGGCATGACCGCAGGCACCCATGGCTCCACCTACGGCGGCAACCCGCTGGGCTGTGCTGTGGGCTGCGCCGTGATCGACGCGGTCGCAGACGAAAGCTTCCTGTCCGAGGTGAACCGCAAGGCCGGCTTGCTGCGCCAGAAACTCGAAGGCCTCGTCGCCTCTCACCCGGACGTGTTCGAAGAGGTCCGCGGCACTGGCCTGATGCTGGGTCTGAAATGCAAAGCCGCGAACATCGATGTGGTCAACGCGGGCTATGACGCCGAGGTCATCACGGTGCCCGCAGCCGACAATGTCATCCGTCTGCTGCCCGCATTGAACCTCACAGAGGCCGACATTGAGGCCGCCCTAGAGCGCCTTAGTGCCGCCGCAACCTCCGTTGCCGCCTGACTTTCATCTTTTCCCAAATATCCCGGGGGTGTGGGGGCTGGCCCCCACCGCCGCACCAGACAAGAGCGATACCGATATGAACCACTTTCTGGACATCCACAAAACCGACGCCGCGGAACTGCGGGGCATCATTGATCAGGCCAGCGCCATGAAGCAGGCGCGGCTTGGGCGTCCCAAAGGCGCGCTGGATGATGACCAGCCGCTGGCGGGCCGTATGGTCGCGCTGATCTTTGAAAAACCCTCCACCCGGACCCGCGTTTCTTTCGATGTTGGCGTGCGGCAAATGGGCGGCCAGACCATGGTTCTGTCCGGCAATGACATGCAGCTTGGTCACGGCGAAACCATTGCCGACACCGCGCGAGTGCTCAGCCGCTACGTGGATCTGATCATGATCCGCACCTTCGACGAAAGCGTGTTGTTGGAAATGGCAGACTATGCCGATGTGCCGGTGATCAACGGCCTGACCGACCGCACCCACCCCTGCCAGATCATGGCGGATATCCTCACCTACGAGGAACACCGCGGCCCGATCAAAGGGAAGAAAGTTGTCTGGACGGGCGACGGCAACAATGTCTGTGCCTCCTTCCTGCATGCGGCTGGGCAGTTTGGCTTTGATGTGACCTTCACAGGCCCCCAGCAGCTTGATCCCGAAGAGGAATTTGTGAACCTCGCGCGCAAGGCAGGTGCAACTGTCACCATTGAACGCGATCCGGTCAAAGCGGTTGAAGGCGCGGATCTTGTGGTGGCAGACACCTGGGTGTCGATGCATGACAGCCAGTCCTCAAAGGAACGCCGCCACAATATGCTGCGCCCCTATCAGGTCAATGATGCGCTGATGGCCCATGCAAAACCGGACGCGTTGTTCATGCACTGCCTGCCCGCGCACCGCGAAGAAGAGGTGACCTCTGCCGTGATGGACGGCCCGCAATCGGTGATCTTTGATGAGGCGGAAAACCGTCTGCATGCGCAAAAGGCGGTTATGCGCTGGTGTCTTGGCGTCTAAGCCGCAGTGTCCTTATGACATGAAAGAAGGCGCACCTGCGGGGGCGCCTTCTTCATTTTTGCGCGGCCTCCAGCACGCTGTAGGGGCAGACGTCGTCTTCAAAGGGCACATGGCGTCGGCGAAAGCGGGTTCCTGCAAGGGCTTCGGGATCGCGGATCCGGTCCATGCGGAAATGGCGGAAATCTTCGCGGGCGGGGTCCCAGGCGACCAGATACCACAGCGGTGGCAGGATCAGCATGGCCTGCGGCTCTACCGTGCGCCGGGTCTTCCGCCCTTTGGCGTCACAGTAGTCAAACTGAATCCTCTCGCGGCCCAGAAAGGCAGCTTCAAAGGCGGGCAGCAGCGCCGGGTCCATGCGGCCCATATCCGACAGATCCTGACGCGGCGACAGCTTGCCCACATGCAGGCAGTCCAGCAGGGCGCGCAGGTCCTGAACCTTGTCGCGGGGCAGGCTCTTTTCAATGCGCGCCAGCCCCGCATCGGCCAGATCCGAAAACGGCAGATGACCCGCCGCGCGCATGGCGGCGACGCTGATCAGCAGGGCAAAAACCTCGGGCACCGACAGGCGCGCGGTGGTCTGCATGGAGTGCGGGTCCAGCCGCACCCCGCCGCCGCGCCCCACATCGGAATGGATCACAAACCCGTCGTCGCGCAGCGCGCCAATGTCGCGCAGGATTGTGCGGCGCGACACGCCAACATGTTCGGCCAGCGCCTCAATGGTTGTGGTTCCGCTGCGGCGCAGGCTGCGCACAATAGCGTCCTGTCGTTGTCGAAGGGTCATGGGCAGAGCCTTGCTAATAATGGTGACAAAATTTGGCACTGTTAATCGGTAGACCTGATTCCAACATGCACAGACAAGGAGAAATGTGATGGAACGGACTGCCGTGAACCCCTGGGACTGGTCGATCAAGCTTGGCTATCATCAGGCTGAGGTGATTGAGGGCGCGACCCGTCAGCTCATCTGCGCGGGTCAAACCGCTGTGGATGGCGCAGGTGCGCCGCAGCACCCGGATGACATGCGCGGGCAGATCAGCCTTGCGCTCGATAATCTGGAGGCGGTGCTGGCGGGCGCGGGGCTGGACCTGAGCCATGTGGTGAAGCTTGGGATCTATGCCACCGACGTGGACGCGGCGCTTTCGAATTTTGACCTCATGGGGAGGCGGTTTGGCCCGCATCAGGTTGCGCCGCCGATGACGCTCCTGGGGGTGACACGTCTGGCTCTGCCGGGGTTGATGTTTGAAATCGAAGCGACGGCAATGGCCTAACTTCGCGGGCCTCACTCTGTTAGACAAACCACAGAAGAACGCCGCTGACCCCGGCCGCAAAGATGGCGACGGCGGGCACCGTGATCATCCAGGCGACCATGATCTTGAGAAAATGGCTGCGACGCACCAGGCGGCGGCGATGGCGGTCTTCGGGAGCCAACTGCACGCGTTTTGCGTTTTTGCGGCGCTGCTGGCGGTTTTGGAATTCACGGAAGAATCCGATGCCAAACACCGCGCCCACGGCCACATGCGTGGTCGACAGTGGCAGCCCCATCCAGCTGGCCAAGATCACGGTGAACGCCGTGCTCGCGGCCACGCAGAAGGATCGGATTGGGTTCAGTTTGGTGATCTGGTTGCCCACCATGCGGATCAGCCGGGGGCCGAACAACACCACCCCCAGCATCAGTCCAAACGCGCCGATTGCGGCAACCCAATCCGGCACAGCAAACGCGGTTTTTATCAATCCAGCGTCGCCCTGTCCGCTTGCGATCACAATCGCGGCCAGCGGGCCGGCGGCATTGGCCACATCATTGGCGCCATGGGCAAAGCTCATCAGGACCGCGGCCGTCACAAGCGGCAGGCGGAACAGGTGGCGGACGTATTTCTCGTTCGGGGCGAGCGCCCGGACTTGCGCGCGGACAACGGGCACCAGCGCCAAATAGGCCAGCGCTGTGATCAGCACGGCCACGACAGGAATGGTGCCCGCGGGGCGGTGGCCGGGGTCCAGAAACACAGGGGCCAGCACGTGGTCGGGCAGTTTTAGCAGCAGGTAACAGGCAAACAGCCCGGCCATGCTGGCAGAGAAAACCGGCACCCATCTCTGGGCGGCCGAAATCTTATCCGCGCGCTCGGTGATGCGGTTGCGCACCAGCACCAGCAGCAGAACGGCAACCGCAGCCCCAAACAGCGGAGCGATCACCCAGGCCGAGGCAATCATGCCCAACATGGGCAGGTTGACCGCGCCCCAGCCGGAGGCGGCCACCGTGACACCCAGCACCGCGCCAACCACCGAATGTGTGGTCGACACCGGCGCGCCGACCCAGGTGGCGAAATTGACCCAGAGGGCCGCCGAGATCAGGGCGCTGACCATGGCGACAACCAGAACCCGGCCACTGAGAAGGGCGTCTGGGTGGATCAAGCGGTTTGAAATTGTGGCCACGACCTCGTTGCCGCCGATCAACGCGCCAGCGGTTTCCGCAAGGGCTGCAAGAATCAGCGCCGAGGTCAGCGAAATCGCTCCGGCGCCCACAGCCGGTCCCATGGTGTTCGAGACGTCGTTTGCGCCAATGTTCACCGCGAGATAGGCGGCCAGAACCGCGCCCACAGCAACCAGCATCACAGATGGGGACGAGCCAAGCGCAATGGCCGCCGTGACACCGGCCAGCACAATAAACACCAGCGCCAGACCTGCGCCCACCAGCGGCCGAACCACGTAATCCGTGGTCAGCTCCAGCTGGTTCAGCCGGTTGAGATCCTTATCCAAGGATTGCCATTCCGCCTTGGCGCGCTTGCCCACGTGTGCCTGTCCTCTGGGTTCTATTCAGCTGTTGCAGAGCGAAAGACGCTGTACGTCTTTTGCCTGCGAACAAAGGTGTTGCAGGCGTTTAAGCCCTGTGCGCTCAAAAAGCCAGAAAACTGTGACAGATCGTTGGGTGAACGTGGTTTTGGGGAGATTTCCTGTGCAAATGTGGCCGTCAAAGGGCGCGCAGGATCTGTTTCAGCTGCGGTTCGTTGACTTTGTCAGCCGCATCTTCGGGGCTGAACCACTTTCGTTTGCGCTGGTGGCATTCGGGGTAGTCTTCGCTCAGGTCGTGGACGTCGGCCGAATAGACCAACATGTCCAAAGGTTCGACCGCGCCATTGTCCAGCCGTTTGTCGTAGCTGTAGGTGCCAATCGGATCGTCCGAGACAGTTGCCGATTTTACACCTGCTTCTTCCCAGGCTTCCTGAAGGGCGGCCTCGCCGCAGGTTTTGTCCTTCATTGGCCAGCCCTTGGGTAGGATCCAGCGCCCGGTGTCGCGGCTGGTGACCAATAGAATTTCGCGCCCCTTCTTGCCCTCACGGTGGCACAGCGCAGCCACCTGCAACCGGTTTGGCCGGGTCACAAGCGGTTGCAGGACCGAGGTCCAGATCTGGCTCAGGGCTTTGTTCATCGGGGCGGTGCCTGTTTGCGGGTTATTCCGAAATCGGGTTCGGTGTTTTTACGGTTGACCGTACCTAAGTAAACATAGCGCCAATTTCAAGGCGGATATTTCTGCTGAAAGAAAATGTGAACACGTGTGCAGGTCGCGCGTTTGCGCCTGGTAGTTGAGTGTTCGGGCGTGCGGGGCCCGTTATCGGCGCGGTTTTGCGCGCAGGGTCGGGTCGGCTTCGGTGGGGTCTTCGGGCCAGGGGTGTTTGGGATATTGCGCGCGCATGTCCTTGCGCACATCTGCATAAGACCCCTGCCAGAAGCCGGGCAGATCCATGGTGATCTGAATGGGGCGCTGTGCGGGCGACAGCAGCACGATTTTCAAGGGCGCACCGCCAACGGTCGGGTGGCGGGTCACGCCGAACAGCTCTTGCAGGCGGACCTGAATTTCCGGCGCGGCGCTGCTGTAGTCAATCGGGATCTTGCGGCCAAGCGGCGTGGTGAAACTGCCCGGGGCCTCGCGGTCCAGAAGCTGGCTTTGGGTCCAGTCCAGCCGGGTTTTCAGCGCAGGCAGCAGGTCGAAGGCCTTCCAATCCTCGGCAGAGCGCACATTGGTGAGCATCGGCAGCAGCCAGTCTTCAATACTGTCGAGCAGCCCCTGATCCGAGAAATCCGGCAGATCGATCCCCTCAGCCCGGCACAGCTCTACGCGCGCTTGCAGGCGCCGGGCCGCCGCAGAGAGGCGCAGGCCCAAATCTCGTACACCCTCCAGCATGGCTTCGGCGATCTGTTCGGCGGGGGCGCCCTTCCAGACCCGATCCTTCAGCACCACAGCGCCAAAGCGTTCTTGTCGGCGCGCCAGCACACGGCGATCGCGTTTGGACCAGTGGCAGGTTTCGACCCAGTGCACCTGATCGCCAAAGAGGTCGCGAATGTCTGAGGCTGAAATACCCGCAGCCATGCGGATCTTGGCCTCGCGCGGGTTGCCGTCGGTGTCCAGCGCCACAAGGAAAGGGCTGGCCGCAAGCGTGTCTTCATTGGCGAGAATGGCCCCCTTGCCGCCAGACAGCAGAAACCGGGGCGTGTCGCCTTTGCGCCGTTGCCCGATGCGGTCGGGATAGGCGAGGGCCGCAAGCGCGGCGGGGGCGGTTGCGGCGGGGCCACCGTCGCCCCCAGCATCGCCTTTGCCGGACCCGCCGCTATGCCGGGCGAGGCGCTTGGCCTCGCTGGTGATGCGCTGCAATGTGGGCATGTTCAGATCATGTGGGCGGCGCTGGCGGAAGGCTTTGGGATCGCGCAGGGCCTCGAGCCGCAGCATCAGGTCCGCGGGCGCGCCGCGCAAGGGATCGCGTTCTGCCAGAAGCGCGGCCAGCGTCGCGGCGGTTTTGCCCCCTTTGGTCAGCATATGGCCAAGCCGTGGATGCAGGGGCAAGGCGGACAGCGCCCGTCCGTGATCGGTGATCCGGCCTTTGCCATCCAGCCCGCCCAACAGCGTCAGCAGCGCGCGGGCCTCTGACAGGCTGCCGGTCGGGGGCTGTGTCAAAAATGGCAACTCGTCCGGTTCTGCCCCCCACAGCGCCAGTTCCAGCGCCAGATCGGTGAGGTCGGCGGCTTCGATTTCGGCCGGAGGGAAGGCCATCAGCGCGCCTTCTTCGCCTTTGGTCCACAGACGGTAGCAGGTGCCGGGCGCCACACGACCGGCGCGGCCCTGCCGCTGGGTGGCTTCGGCGCGGGTGACTTTTTCGGTGATCAGCCGCGACATGCCAGAGCCCGGGTCAAACCGCGCCCGGCGCGCCTGTCCCATATCGACTACGACACGGATGTCCTGAATGGTCAGCGAGGTTTCCGCGATTGAAGTCGCCAGCACCACTTTGCGGCCATGGGGTTCGGGCTGGATTGCGGCCCGTTGTTCCCCAAAGGGCAGGGCGCCAAACAGCGGCCTTATGTGGCAATCGCCGGGCAGCCGCCCCTCGAGCGCCCGGGCCGCGCGGCGGATTTCGCCTTCGCCGGGCAGAAAGGCCAGAATGCCGCCTGCCTCTGTGCCTGCTTCTTTGCGGGTTTCGCGTTCGGCTTGCAGGATCAGGTCCACCAGCGCATCGACCCGACGCGCTTTGGGGGCGAGGGGTTTTTCCAGCCAGCGGGTTTCCACCGGGAAGCTGCGCCCTTCGGAGGTCACAATCGGGGCCTCCATCAATGCGGCAACAGGGCCTGCGTCCAAGGTGGCGGACATGGCGAGCAGGATCAGATCATCGCGCAATGCGCCCGCGACCTCGAGGCAGAGGGCAAGCCCGAGATCCGCGTTCAAAGAGCGTTCGTGGAATTCGTCAAAGATCACCGCACCGACGCCGGGCAGGTCGGGGTCCGATTGTAGCATCCGGGTCAGGATGCCTTCGGTGACAACCTCAACACGGGTGGATTTGGAGGTTTTGCTTTCTCCGCGCACCCGGTAGCCAATGGTCTGTCCGGGGATTTCGCCCAGAGTTTCGGCCATGCGTTCGGCGGCCGTGCGGGCGGCCAGACGGCGGGGCTCCAGCATCAGGATGCGCCCGTCACAGAGACCCGCCTCCAGCATGGCCAAGGGCACGCGCGTGGTTTTGCCTGCACCCGGCGGGGCCTGAAGCACGGCGCGTCCCTGATCGCGCAGGGCGCGGATCAGGTCGGGGAGGGCGTCATCAATAGGAAGCTTGGGCGAAGAAGAAAGAGGCGCTGTCATGGGCGCGGTTATGGCCTGTCCCCGACGCAAGGTCCAGATCGCGCAGACAGTGCGTTTATGGGACTTAGCCGTCGGTGTCGGCGCTGTGCCATTCCAGCGTGACCGGGCCATAGATGGTTTCCACCCGCCCGCCGATCAGCACATATTGCCCATCACGGCGGCGTACATAATTGAGCGACAGGTCAAAGCTGCCATCTTTGCGCAGATCTTTGTCGCTATAGCCTGCTTCGCGGATAAACGCGCCGCGACAGATGTATCCTGCCTCTGTCTCCAGGGGCGGGCTGAGTACCAGGCGCGTGCGGCGCGCGCCGTCAAACACGGGCAGGTCCAGATTGCACAGGCGGCTTTCCGGATGGGGACCCGCAGCCAGCAAGAGGGCGGTGGCCGGGTCAACTGTGTCGCGCTGCGTCAGCGGGTTCACGGGGGTGGGCGCGTCTTCTTCGGGCTGGCCCAATCCGCCGCTTTCCACACGCGGGATGCCGCCAACATATGTCAGCGTCGCCGAGGACTGGCGGCGGCCGGTGTTGATCGTTTCCGTGTAAGTGCGCGGCTCTGCTGTTTGCCCATTGCGGCGCCAGCGGCCTTCGGATTGCAGGTCAAAGCGTACCTTTGCCACCGTGCGCAACGCGCCGGTGGTGGCAAACCGGCTGATGGTGCGATAGCGGCCATTGATACTGTGGCTGGCGATCCAAAGCTCGCCCAGTTTCAGCCCAAGGCCCCGTACCACATATTGCAGCTCTATCTGCCCCTCGCTGGTCTGCGCCTGTGCGGCCCCGGATTGGCTGTTTGTTCCGGGCAGGCCGATCAGGACAAAGCTCAGAGCCAAAATCGCGCCAAATTTCAGGCTGACTTTGAGGCCCAATTTCGGGTCACGGTTGGAGCGGGACAGAAGCGGGAGGGCCATAAAGGCTCCTTTCACGAGGCGCGACCTGCGCGGTCATCGCGACATCTCGGCGCGGGCTGCTGCGTCAGGGTGGTTCAAAGCTGGACAAATGCCACCCCTCTACGCCATCAAGGCGGGATGGAACAAGGGGGCAGGCACGGACCACTATGGATATCGCAGAGCTGAGTGACAGGATCTTAAACGGAGATCGCCGGGCCTTGGCGCGGGCCATTACGCTGGTGGAAAGCGGGCGTAAGGATCACCGGGCTCTGGCGGATGCGCTGATGGTCAAGCTGGCCGGCGCGGGCCGTCAGGCCCTGCGGGTCGGGTTGTCGGGCACGCCGGGCGTTGGCAAATCCACCTTTATCGAATCCTTTGGGATGATGCTGGTGGCGCAGGGGCTGAAGGTCGCGGTGCTGGCGGTGGATCCGTCCTCGGCACGGTCGGGCGGGTCGATTCTGGGGGATAAAACCCGGATGGAACGGCTGAGCCGCGAGCGATCGGCTTTTATTCGTCCAAGCCCCAGCCAAAACCACCTTGGTGGTGTGGCGCGGCGCAGTCGCGAAGCCGTGGCCCTGTGCGAAGCGGCGGGGTTTGATGTTGTCCTGATTGAGACCGTGGGGGTCGGCCAGTCAGAGACCATGGTGGCTGAAATGGCGGATCTGTTCCTGCTGCTGCTGGCGCCTGCGGGCGGGGATGAGCTGCAGGGCGTCAAACGCGGCATTATGGAAATCGCCGATATGATCCTTGTGAACAAGGCGGATGGCGACCTGAAGGCGACTGCCACACGGACCTGTGCGGATTATTCGGGTGCCCTGCGCCTTTTGCGCAAACGTCCGCAGGATCCCGATGACTTTCCCAAGGCGCTGACAGTGTCCGCGCTTGAAGAGGCGGGGCTCGAGGCCGCATGGGGCGAAATGCAGAGCCTTGCAGGCTGGCGCCGCGAACAGGGGCATTTTGAGGCCAACCGGGCCCGTCAGGCCCGTCATTGGTTTGCCGAGGAAATTCGCCACAGCCTGCTGGCGCGGCTGGAAACCCCCTGGGCCCGGGATCGCATGGCGGTGCTTGCTGATGAGGTGGCCGAAGGCCGTCGCGGCATTGGCGAGGCCGCGCAGGATTTCCTGACCGGACTTGGCAGCTAGGAGCGGGCTGACGGGGCGTTAAAGTCTGGGCTTCAACGCCGTTCTGGCCCTTGTCCACAGGTGAAAACACGTGTACACGAGCGCCAGCGCGTTTGGGGGCGGAAATAATCGCCGGGGCTGCCATAAAACCGTCGTATACGGCTTGACCATCCCCGAGATTCCTCCTAAACGCATCCAACCAGTTTTCGGGCGCAGCCAATGGCCGCGCCCTTGTGATTTGGCGCCTGATTCGAGCTACGCGAGTGGATCGCGTTCGTATGATGCGCCGCAGATACGAAGGAAGATACCATGTCGCGCCGTTGCGAACTGACCGGAAAAGGCCCGATGACTGGCAACAATGTCAGCCACGCCAACAACAAAACCAAACGTCGTTTCCTGCCGAACCTGAACGACGTCACCCTGCAGTCCGAGACCCTGGGCCGCGGTGTGAAGCTGCGCATCTCCGCAGCTGCTCTGCGTTCCGTTGACCACCGCGGTGGTCTGGACGCGTTCCTGGCAAAAGCGAAGGACGTTGAACTGTCCGACGCAGCTCTGAAAATCAAAAAAGAGATCGCAAAAGCACAAGCCGCTCAGGCCTAAGCTTTTCTGGCGGGCTAAGCTCCAGTCTTCGGAGGCGGCCCCCGATCTTTTGAGACAGCAATGTCTGAACCGCCGTGCGAGCCCATCGCGCGGCGGTTTTCCGTTGTGTCGAAATGTGTTGGGATGTGTGGGGCTGGGATGGGCTGGCCCTGCGGCGGAATTGCACCTTGTCGCCGCCTGGCAGCGCTGGCATATCTTGGCGCAAATGAGACCACTGCGGACATACTTGGCCCTGTTTCTGGCCTTTTGCCTTGCGTTGACGGCCCATATGGCGGCCTCGGCGCGCGGGCAGGGGACTGGTGAACAGGCGATCCTTTGTACCGGTGCAGGCGTGGTGGTTGTCTATCTGGATGCGGAAGGCACCCCCACAGGGCCGCCGCATTACTGCCCGGACTGTAGTCTTCATCTTCTGGATGCCCCAGCTTGCCCCGTGTTGCACGCGCGCCCGCTGGACGTGGCCCGCCCTTTGCAACCTGTTGTCACGCCGCAGGTCAAAGGCGCTGTGCAGGTGGTCCATGCGCTTCAGGCCCGCGCCCCGCCGCAACGGGTCTGAGCGCCAAACGACCTATATTCCATTCAGACTGACAGGAGACGACCGATGTCGTTCAAATCCCTTTGTGCAGCTACTGCTGCGACCCTTGCCCTGACCACCGCTGCGTTTGCCGACAGCCAGATCATGGTGCATGATGCCTATGCGCGCTCTGCCAACCCCAAAGCAGGGGCGGCGTTTATGCACATTATGAATCATGGTGATGAAGCCGACCGGCTGGTTGCGGTGAAATCGGATGTATCTGCGCGCACCGAACTGCACACCCATAAAGAAGACGCCAATGGCGTGATGAAGATGATGGAAGTCAAAGAGGGCTTCGAGATCCCCGCAGGTGGTATGCATATGCTGAAGCGTGGCGGCGATCACGTGATGTTCATGGGGCTGAATGCGCCCTTTGAGGACGGCGCCACCGTGCCGGTCACGCTGGTCTTTGAAAAGGCCGGTGAGGTTGTGATCGACGTTGCAGTGGACCAGAAGCGCAAACCCAAACACGGGGGCGCGCATGGCGGTCACGATCATTCGGGCCATGACCATTCGAACCACGGCGATCACTGATCCTGACGCCATGTGACACATCAACCCGTCGCTTAAACGCGGCGGGTTTTTGATGCGGAAATATGAAGGTTTTACTGCGGCTTACATGCCCTGACTGCATGACGGGCTTGACCAAAGGGCACTGTTTTTAAAGAGGTGTCAGGCGTATCCAATAAGCGAAGCAATCGGCCGTAAGGCGTTGAAATTACCGGAGTACTGATATGCGTAACGAGATCCAAAACACTCTGCAGTTTGTCCTGTCCGTTGCGGCTGGCGGCGCGCTGATCTTTGCCCTCGCACTGGGTCATATTGTCTGAACGCACCACCGCCTCCAAAGACAAGAAAAGGGCCGCCCGGAACAGGGGCGGCCCTTTCTGTTTGCTGAGCGCGGGCGGGGAGGATTAGGCCGGTCAGCCCAGCAACAGCTCGGGCAGCCACAGGGCGATCTGCGGCACAAAGGTGGTCAACATCAGCGTCGGCAACCATGCAAAGAGGATGAAGATCAGCGTCGGCCACAGCATGCTTGCCACCGGCGTCTTGGTGATCTTGGCCCCCAGATACAACAGCGGCGCGGTGGGCGGGGTGATATTGGCCATGCCAAGGTTCACACCCAGAACAGCGGCAAAATGGATCGGGTCCATGCCAATGCCCGTGACGATGGGCAAAAGGATCGGTGTGGACAGCAACAGCCCGCTGATATCATCCATCAGCATGCCAATGAGGATCATCACCAGATTGACCATCAGCAGGATCACAATCGGGTTTTCGGACACCGAATAGACCAGATCCTTGGCAATATTGGGGATGTCTTCAAAGATCAGGAATTTGCTGACGATCAGCACCATGAAGATCATCACCATCACCACGCCGATGATCACTCCGGCATCGGTAAGCGCCTCCATCAGGGTGCGCCAGGTGAGACCGCGGTAGACATAGATCGCCACCGGGATGGCATAGACCACGGCCACGCCCGCAGCCTCTGTCGGGGTCATAATGCCGCCGTAGATGCCGCCCAGAATGATCAGCGGCATCAACAGCGCCGGAAACGCCAGCGTGGCTTTCTGTTTGAAAGACATCGCGAAATTCTCGGGCCGGACGTTCAGTTTGATGTCATCATATTTGCGCAGCATGAACTGGTTCACCGTGATCAGCAGCGTGATCAGGATCATCGCGGGCAGGACGGTCGACAGGAAGCATTTCAGCACCGACTGCTGCGCCACCCAACCATAGAGGATGTGGTTGGCGCTGGGCGGGATCAGCAGGCCCAGGGGGCTTGCACAGACGATCAGCGCCGCTGACTGGCCAGCCGGGTAATTCGCCTGCCGCAGGTGCGGCATCATAATGCTGCCAATACAGGTCAGCGTCGCATTGGCTGCACCAGAGATCGACCCGAAAACGCCGCAGGCCAGCACGGTTGCCGCACTCAGGCCACCTTTGAGGTGGCCAATGAACAGCTCTGCCAGTGACACCAGCGGGGCGGCAATGCGGCCGCGCTCCATCACGGTGCCTGCGATCATGAACAGCGGAATGGCCAAGAGCACCAGCGACCGCAGCTTGGTGGACCCCGACGGCAAATAGCCAGTGACGTCATGGCCGCCCATAAAGGCCAGGAACAGCAGTACCGCGCCAAAGGCCACAAAGACGCTGACACCCAGAAGCAGCATGCCGCAGATGATAATGAGACTGCCTGCAAGGATCATTGCGCCGCCTCCTTTTTGGAAGGTTGATCGCTGGGTTCAATGTCATCGCCATAATCGACCTTAATGCCGCGGATATGGGCATAGAGGTAGGCGGCAGAGAACGCCGTCATGAAGAAGAAGCCAAGGAAGATCGCAAGACGCCAGGTGAAATAAGGGATCTTCAACGCCGGTGTGACCTTCCAGATCGGATACTTGCCAATTTCCTCGGCCAGCATCAGGTAGCCCCAATAGAGGATCGCTGCGGTCACAAGGAATTCGATGGTCAGAACCACAAGGCGGCGCCACCAGCGCAGGCGCGGGTTCTTGATCACAATCGACAGGATGTCGGCGTTAATGTGGTGGCCTCCTTCAGAGGCCAGCGCGGAGCCTGCAAAAAAGCCCCAGAAACAGACCGCAAGCAGCCATTCTTCATAGGCAAACAGGTCGCCGTTGAAGCCATAACGGATCACCACCACCAGAAAGAAGGTGACGGACATCAGGGCTCCGCTCAGGATCACAATCCATCGCATAAGGCGCAGCGACCCCAGCAGTGGCACCCCCAGCACACGGGGTAAAACATCGGAAATACGTGCCATCGTCCTTTCCTCCCTCTTGGATGCAGAAAGGAGGGCCGGGGGATCCCGGCACCTCCTGTTGGTTTTGGTGTTAGGTCAGAAACACGGCGCGCTTACTTGAGGCTTACCAGCAGGCGATCGATCAGCTCTTTGCCAACGCTGTCCTGCAGCAGCGGCCAGATCTCGGTGCGGACCTTGTCGGCCATTGCCTGCTGTTCGTCTGCGGTCAGCTTCAGGATGGTGTAGCCTTTTTCCTCGAGCTTCTGTTCAAAGACCGCATCGTTTTCACGGTTGTAGGCAAAGAAGTCATTGGACGCTTTGGAGAAGGCGGCCTGAACGACGCTGCGCTGTTCGTCGCTCAGCTCTGCCCAGGTCTCGGAGGAGGCGTAGTAGGTGGTGTTTTCAGGGATGGAGTTGTACTGCACGAAGTGGCTGCCCACATCGCTCTGGGCAAAGATCGAGTAGGTCGCGGTCTTGGTGCAGCAGATGGCGCCGTCGACGATACCAGACTGGATCGCCGGGAAGATGTCGCCCCAGGACATGGTGGTCGCGCGGTAGCCGATGCTTTCGACCATGGATTTCACAACGTTCGACGACCAGACACGAATGTTCATGTCTTTGGCGTCAAAGGTGTTCCAGTTCTTGGGTTCCTCGGTGGCGACGATGCCAACAAAACCCTCGGGGTTCTGGCCCAGCAGTTCCACGTTGTGGTCGGCGAGGATTTCCTTGAGGATCACATTGTATTCGGAGTCGAGGTTGCGGATCACGCCGTCCATTTCGTCCCAGTTGTTGACCAGGAACGGCATGGAAAGGAACTCCAGACGCTGATCGTTGTCGGCATAGATAAACGCGGATGCGAAATCGATATTGCCGCGCGAGACGTCTTCAAACAGCGCCTCACCAGAGCCCAGCTGGTTGGCCGGGAAGATCGAGATTTTCAGACCAACGTCAGCTGCCTCAATATCGGCTTTGATCTGCTCCATCATTTTGGAGCCCTGGTGGTCGATCGGGAAGGTGCCCGCGAACTTCAGGCGTTTGTCTGCCGCATGGGCGGGCAGGGCCAGCAGGGCTGCTGCGGCGCCGATTTTCAGTGTGGTGAAAAGACCATTGAGTTTCATGTCATGTCCTCCCTTAAGGGATTTGTAGGTTGATTTTGTCGGAGTCCTCGGTGTTGTCCCGGGGTTAATCCGTGGGTCGTATGTGATGCGGAAAAACGGCACCCTGCGCTGCCGAGGGTCGGCAGCGGTGGCGCTGTCAAACACGCCTTTTCACGCTGTGTTTGCTGAGGTTTGGAGCGGAAATTACCGCCTCAGACTGCCCGTCAGCAATGGTCGGAACGCCTAATTTGATCTTTCCAGTGGGCGTTCCTCCCAATTTCGGATCCAATTTTGGTGAATTGGTTTAAGTGACCTTCCGGCACGTATTTGGAGTGACTTTTGTGGCCTAGCTGGCATCTGCCAGCAGCGAAGCATTGCCGCCTGCAGCGGTGGTGTCGATGCAGGTGTGGCGTTCCAGCACGCAGCGGTCGGCCAGATCCTGTTCGGCCCAAAGCGGCAAGAGCTGCCCCTCGCGACCTGCAAGCGCACGACGCGCGGTGCGCAGGGCCGTGTCTTCGGCCCACAGGGCCACGCCCTGAAACCCCGTCAGGCGGCCAAGATCGGCCAGATCCAACGTGCCGTCCAGCGCGTGGGCTCCGACAGCCCCCGGTGCAATCAGTGCTGCGCGGCAGCCATTGGCCTCGGCGATTTTGGCCTGTGCCTGCGCAGCCTCGGCTGTTGGTCCCAGACACAGCACCACGCCGCGCCCATAGGTGGCCAGCACGTTGGATTCGCCCGTCGGTCCGGGCAAGGCGGTTTCGGACAGGATCACGCGATCCGGCTGCGGTGTGTGGTTCAGCAGCGCTTGGGCCTCTTCAAAGCGCAACGTGGCGACGTCAGATGCTGCATAGGGCGTCGCGGGCGCTTGAGTGAAGCGTTTGACATAGGCCGGGCCACCCGCTTTGGGACCGGTGCCGGACAGGCCTTCTCCGCCAAAGGGTTGCGAGCCGACAATCGCGCCGATCTGGTTGCGGTTGATGTACATGTTGCCAACTGTCAGGCGTTCGGTCACCTGCTGGATCCGGTCATCAATGCGCGAATGCATGCCAAAGGTCAGACCAAAGCCCGAGGCGTTGATGGTATCAACCACCTGATCCAATTCGCGGGCCTTATAGGTGGCCACATGCAGAACGGGGCCAAAGATTTCGCGGCGCATGTCCTCGATCCCGTTCACCCGGATCACAGTTGGCGCGACAAAGGTGCCAGTGGTGGGGCGGGCGAGTTCTTTGAGCACGCGACCTTGCGCACGGGCGGCCTCGATATAGTCCTGAATGTCTGAACGCGCGGCCTCATTGATGACGGGGCCCACATCGGTGGACATCTGCCACGGCTGGCCCACGACCAGTTCGTCCATCGCGCCAAACAGCATCTTCAGATAGGTGTCAGCGACGTCTTCCTGCACATAGAGGCAGCGCAGCGCTGAACAGCGCTGGCCTGCAGACTGGAAGGCCGAGGCGACGATGTCTTTGACCGCCTGTTCAGGCAGGGCGGTGGAATCCACGATCATGGCGTTCAGCCCGCCGGTTTCTGCAATCAGCGGTGCGCTTGGGGGCAGGGTTTCGGCCATGGTGCGGTTGATCCGCTGGGCCGTGGCGGTCGACCCGGTGAAGCAGACGCCGGAAACCCGTGCATCCGACGTCAACGCCGCCCCCACAACCGATCCCGGTCCGGGCAGCAGCTGGAGCGCGGTGGCGGGCACGCCCGCCTCCAGCAGCAGGCGCACACCAATGGCGGCGTTGACGGCGGTGGTTTCGGCCGGTTTTGCCAGTACCCCATTGCCAGCCGCCAGCGCAGCGGCGATTTGGCCGGTGAAAATCGCCAGCGGAAAGTTCCACGGGCTGATGCAGGTGAACAGACCCCGGGCGGGCTGTTCCAGCTCCGGCGCGCGGGCGCCATAGTACCGCAGGAAATCCACCGCTTCGCGCAGTTCGGCAATGGCGTCCATTGGGGTTTTGCCTGCCTCGCGGGTCAGAACGGCGAAGATTTCGCCAAAGTTCTGTTCATAGAGGTCAGCCGCCCGGAACAGCACCGCGCGGCGATCTTCGGCGGGCGCATCCCAAGGGGCGGCATCGCGCAGCGCGGCCTCAACGGTTGCCGCATCGGCGAGCGTCACAGTGCCGACTGTGTCACTGGGGGCGGCAGGGTTTTGCACCGGCAGCACCTCATCGCCTTGCGGCGCGCGTGCGGTGATCGGGGTGACGGCCCATTGATGGGTTGCAAAGGGGCTGCGGGCGGCTTCGATCTCGTCCAGATCATCGTCGTCGTGCAGGTCCCAGCCACGCGCGTTTTCGCGTTCTGCCCCATAGAGCGCGGCTGGCGGCAGCACGGCTTTGTTGATGGCTTCGGGATCATATTCGGCAAAGGGGTCGGCGGCGACCACCTCGGCGGGGACATCCTCATCCACGATCTGGTTCACAAAGGAAGAGTTCGCGCCGTTTTCCAGCAGGCGGCGCACCAGATAGGCCAGAAGGTCGCGATGCGCCCCCACCGGCGCATAGATCCGGCAGCGGGCTTTGTGTTTTTTGCGTACGGTGTCGTGCAGCGCTTCGCCCATGCCGTGCAGACGCTGGAATTCAAAGCGCTCCGGATCGGTGGCCAGCTCCAGCACGGCGGCAACTGTGTGGGCGTTGTGGGTGGCAAACTGGGGATAGATCCGGTCGGTCATGCCCAAAAGTTTCTTGGCATTGGCGATGTAGGAAATATCGGTGGCGACCTTCTGGGTGAAGACCGGAAAATCCTTCAGGCCTTCGACCTGCGCGCGTTTGATTTCGGTGTCCCAATAGGCGCCTTTGACAAGACGGACCATGATCTTGCGATCCAGTTCGCACGACAGCTGATAGAGCCAGTCCAGAACATCCGCCGCGCGGCGACCGTAGGCCTGAACCACCACGCCAAACCCGTCCCAGCCCGCAAGCGACGGGTCACGCAGCACGGCTTCGATCACATCAAGCGACAGGTCCAGACGGTCGGCTTCTTCGGCGTCAATATTGAGCCCCATGCCAGCGGCTTTGGCAGCCTGTGCCAGCTCCAGCGTGCGGGGGACCAGTTCGTCCATGACGCGGGCCTTCTGGCCGACCTCGTAGCGGGGGTGCAGGGCCGAGAGTTTGATCGAAATGCCGGGGTTTTCGCGAATATCCGCAGAGGTGCATTCGGTAGACAGCTTGGCAATCGCATCCGCATAGGCGGCAAAGAACGTATCGGCGTCGCCTTGGGTCAGCGCCGCTTCGCCCAGCATGTCATAAGAATAGGTGTACCCTTCCGCGACCTGCGCGCTGCCGCGTTTCAGGGCTTCGTCGATGGTCTGGCCCAGCACGAACTGCGCGCCCATTTCCTTCATGGCGCGGCTGACGGCGGTGCGGATCACCGGTTCCCCCAGACGTTTCAGCGCGCCGCGCAGGATGCCCGCAAAACCGGGCTGGTCGTCGTTCAGCACCTTGCCGGTCAGCAGCAATGCCCAGGTCGAAGCATTGACCAGCGACGAAGACGACTGGCCCAGATGCTTGCCCCATTCCGACGGGGCAATTTTATCTTCGATCAGCGCATCAACGGTTTCGGCGTCCGGCACCCGCAACAGCGCTTCGGCCAGACACATCAGCGCCACGCCTTCGTCGGTCGACAGCCCGTATTCTGCAAGGAACACATCCATCAGGCTGGGGCGGGCCTCCGTGCGGATCCCGTTGACAAGGGCCACGGCTTCGCCGCGCATACGGCTGCGTTGTTCTTTGGACAGAGCAGCACTTTCGATCAGCGCCTGAACGGCCTGCGTTTCGCTGCGCAGATGGGCGGCGCGGATCAGGGAACGGGTTTCCTGCAGCTGGGTCATCGGGGAACCTCCAAGACTTTGTGTTCCGGCCAATGTATCAGATTGTTAATAGTCGTTTCGGCTGTTGTTGTCAGAACTGCGGGCGTTTGATACGATGTTTGCGGAAAAAATGGGTCAAAGGTGCGGAATGGCGGAAATATATGGTGATCTGGACCAGATCGACAAATCTATCCTTGATGTGCTGAGCCACAACGGTCGGATCACGGTGACAGAGCTGGCCAAACATGTGGGGCTGTCAAAAACCCCCTGCCAGATCCGTCTTAAGCGGTTGATCGACGACGATTTCATCCAAGGTTTCAAGGCCAAGCTGAACCCCGCCAAGATGTGTCTGGAGCATGTCTGTTTTGTCGAGGTTACCATGTCCGACACCCGCGAGGCGGCGCTGAATGCGTTTAATGAGGCCGTGGCGCAGATTCCCGAGATCGAGCAGTGCCACATGATTGCCGGGTCGTTTGACTATTTGCTGAAGATCCGCACCGCAGACATCCAGAACTACCGCCGGGTGCTGGGGGAGTCGATTTCCAGCCTGCCGCATGTGGCCAATACCTCGACCCATGTGTCGATGCAGTCGGTGGTGGACGAAATCACCTGAAGGGGTCAGGCCAGTAGGCTATGGACCCAATCCGGCACCACTTCGGTGGCGGGACCAAAGCGACGGGTGTCAAAGGCGCGGCTGATCTCGGAGGGTTCGAGGTTCAGTTCGACGGTTGCGGCCCCAAAGGCGCGGGCTTCTTGCACAAAGTTTGCGGCTGGATAAACCTGCCCAGAGGTGCCAATGGAGGCAAAGACAGTGGCAGCGGCCAGATGATGGGCGATCTCCTCCATGAAATAGGGGATCTCGCCGAACCAGACCACGTCCGGGCGGGTCTTGGCCGCGCCGCAAGCTGGGCAGGGCGTGCCGAGCCCCATCTCGGGCGGCGCGTCCCAGCGGTGACCGCACCCATAACACAGCGCACTGTTCAGCCGCCCATGCATATGCAGAACGGCCGTGCTGCCTGCGGCCTCGTGCAGGGAGTCCACGTTTTGCGTGACAATCACCACGTCGCCCGCGTAGTCCCGCTCTAGCCGGGCCAGCGCAATGTGGGCTGCGTTGGGCTGGGCTGTGGCGGCCTGCTGGCGGCGGGCATTGTAGAAGTCATGGACCAGATCCGGGTCACGGGCAAAACCTTCGGGGGTGGCCACATCCTCGATCCGGTGCTGCGCCCAGAGCCCGCCTTCGTCGCGAAACGTACCGAGCCCGCTTTCGGCGGAAATACCTGCGCCGGTCAGAATAACGATTTTGCTCATGTGGGCTCCTGTCGGTGGCTATGTGCAGGATGCAGTTGCACGCGGCCTCCTGTCCATTAGAACTTGGGGCAGACCCAGAAAGGATCCGCCATGACCCAGAAGCTGCTCTTTGTGTGCCTTGGCAATATTTGCCGTTCTCCCGCTGCCGAAGGGTTGGTGCGCGATCTGTGCCCCGAGGTTGAAACCGACAGCTGCGGCACGGGCGCCTGGCATGTGGGAGAGCCGCCCTATGGTCCGATGCAGGCCGCAGCCGCTGCACGGGGTACGGATCTGTCTGATCTGCGCGCGCGGCAGTTTACGCGGGGAGATTTTGACCGCTTTGATCTGATTTTGGTGATGGATCACGACAACCGCGCCAATGTCGAAGCGCTGCGCCCGTCGGGCAACACGACCGAGGTCAAGCTGTTCGCGGAATACGCGGGGCAAGCAGGGGTGTCCGAGGTGCCCGATCCCTACTACACAAGGGATTTCGACGGCTGCCTCGACCTGTTGGAAGAGGCAGCCGCCGGTCTTAAGCGCGCGCTTTAGGCGTCCTGCAGCCGAAGCAGGCCCGCCAGCCATGGCAGTTTGTTCACCGCCGGGTCGATCATCTGGCTCTGGACCAGACGGCGCATGGTGACAGAGACATCCAGCGGCACGGTGTTTGGCCAATCCGCGGCTGCAAACAACGAGATCCGGCGCGAGAAATTGCCAAACGGCACCGAGAACGCGTCGATTTCATCGTGGAAACGGGCGGCGCGCATATATCCCAGCGGCGTGGTGATCGCCCAGCCAATGCGACGGCCAACCATGGCCATCAGCGCCAGATGCGAGCCGATCTCAAAGCGGTCTTCAAACTCCAGCCCGTGACGGGTCAGCTGTGCTTCGATCTGCTGCGAGATCAGCTGCTCGCGCCCATAGCGCAACAGCGGCAGATGGGCGAGCTCTGAGGTCACGGATTCCGGGTCTTTGACCACACCGCGCGGGGCAACAAGGATAAAGGGATCCTCGACCAGCGGGTATTCCGTCAGGCCTTCGTGCAGTTCGCCCGAGGTGGCCGCAATGCCCATGTGCAGCTCTTTGGCCTCAACCGCGCGCACAATGTCATGGCTCGATGCTGTGGTCATTTTGAAACGGCACTGGGTCAGGCTGTCGGCCAAAATCGTGGCCAGACGCGGTGTCAAGTCATTGTCGAAGTCGTCGATCAGGCCGATCGACAACGACGGCAGATGCGACAGATCCATCACTGTCAATTCGCTTTGGGCAAGACGCAGCTCGCTCAAAACCGCCTGCGTGCGGGTCAGGAAATTCCGCCCCGCCGGCGTCAAAACCATGGGGCGACGGCCGTGATCGACCAGTTCGGACCCAAGGGCTTTTTCAAGGTTGCGCAGCTGCTGGCTGACCGCGGGCTGGCTCAGGCCGGTGAAATCTGCGGCCTGGGCCACGGAACCGGATTTTGCAAGAGCTTCGAATACTTCAAGGCCGCGGAGGGTGACCCCTTTCATCAGCATATTGTGTCTCCAATATAATCACTATGTCCCCGCTTCCGCGCAGTGCACTGCCGCTGGGTGTCAAAAGAGGACAAACAACGGCATCTGGTGCGTGCAGCACGCTGGGGGAGGATAAAAACTTGGTTTTTTTAGGAATTTTTTCGGTTTTTGAAAAGATCTAATAAGGTTTGTTTTACATTTATTGTGATATTTTTAATTTAACTTAAGCGGGCTTAGCGTCGGGATGTCGCATTTTGCGCCCGATGCTTCGATTCTGGTGCAGGTCTGTCTCAACCGCAAGACTGCGCCGCCGCCGCGCCGAAGGTCTTGTACCGCTGCCACAGGCGCTCATCGCTGCGCCGGTCCGACCGGCTGACGTTCTGCGCTTCCTGCGGGTCCAGGAACCACTTGGACACAAGTCGGCGTTCGCTGCGATTGAGGCGCTGGTTGGCGACCGACTGAATACAGCGGCACAGGCGGGGGCTGGCGGCGTTGCGGTCGGACTGGCGACAGGCGCGTTCAATCGCCCCCGCGGCAGAGGCCGCTTCGGCCACCGGGAGCGCCATCATTGCGGCGATGGCCGCCACGCGCACTGCTTTTGAAAATCCCGCCATGACCCGATTGCCCCTTGCTTTTGCTTTTTTGCTTTCTGCTTGGGGCAAAGTTTTAAGGGATTTGAAAGTTTCTGCAATGGGGGAGTGGGGCGGCTTAGAGGAGAACCTCGAACAGGCGCCAGCCGATTTGGACCAGTTGTGTGAACAGTTGCGTCACAGTGTAACCTAGATGGGCCAAACGGGCGGACTTGATCTCTTTGCTGTCGAAAATCTTCGCGCCTTTCTCCATCAGTAGTGCGAATTTAGAGATGCGGCTGAAGGCCCGATATTCGCCCATTAGCGGTTTTGCACATTCGGGCAGGTCAGGCACCGGGCCCACCGCGTCGTTGTGCAAACGGGGCGACAACATTTCCTCGAAGTCTTCGCTGAAGTCTTCGCCCAATGGGTCATCGCTGAGTTCTTCCAGAACAGGAAGGGCATCGCGCAGAAGGGCTTTATCCTCTTCGGGGAGTTCTTGGACCGCAAGAGATGCCCGCTTGAGGCGGTTCTCTTCGACATCGGGGTGTTCGGCGCGAATACCGCGTACGGCATCTTCGACCGTGGAGAGAAGGGCGAGGTTATCCTCATTGTCCGGCAGCTCCCGGCTTTCGTGGATCTGCCGTCGCAGGCTACCGGCGACCGTGGAGAGGGTGAGTTCTGCATTCTGCGGGTCCTCACGGTATTTGCCGAGCGCCCGGTTGAGTTTCCTCACATCGCCCGCCGTTTCCCGCAACCCATTGTGGCCGCCCAGACAATCCTCCAATGCGTCTTCGACCTGATTGAGCAGGGCGGACATATGGGGCTGGTTTTGGATTGGAATCGGCACAGCGCGGAATTTGCCGGTGTCTGGGTTGACCTCAATGATTTCTGCCATCGGCAGCTTTTCAGAGAGCATCTCGGCTTTGACTTTGTCGATGGCGGCAGCGACGGCTTCGGGGCCTTGTTCCCAGATCGCGTCGTCAATCACCGCCACGCGCCGTTGAAGCTCCCAGTCGAGCGGTTTGCCGTCAACGAAGCCTTGATACCACTCGGCCCAGAAAGCCCACTCGGCGTGTTTCGATGCGTGGATGCGAAATTCTTCCAAATACCTCAGCAAGTGGCCGATTTCCGTTGGGTTCGGCCAAAGTTGGGCATGGAACATGTTGGGGATCTGCAGTGTAGTGTCGGCATAGGCCGCAGAGAGGGCGGAGTCGGCAGCGAGTGCAGGGGCGGCAGCGGAGTGGGAGACAGAGTGAGCCGCGGAGCGGGTGGCTGAGAATGCGGAGGAATAGGTGGCTGCTGCGGCGTGATCAGCGCCACTGTCGGCGACTGAGGAGGTGCTGGAGAAGGCTTCGGAGTGAGCAGAACGGGCGGCAGACGTGGCGGCTGAGAAGGCGGAGCCAAGTTCACTCCTGTCAGGTGGGGGGCGCATACTCGAAACCCCTGACAGGAGTGTCGCGCGGAGAGACGCTAAAATCATCGTTGTATCCGCACGGAAGATAGGATTGTGATCCGTAAGCCTCATAAGTTCTGGCAAAGACCGCAGCGACGCTCGGCAGGCGATAGCCTGACAAATCTCCGCTGGTTGCTGTTCCAGCCAGTCTTTGAATTGATCCTGCGAAGTAATCTCGACCGAATTGTTCAAATTGAGCATCCTGCGGCTAAAATATATGCTTGCGACCATACGCGCCCGCTTGACCAAACTCAAAATCCAAACCATATGCCGTGACCATGACAGAGCTCTCCAAGATCCGCAATTTCTCCATCGTGGCCCACATCGACCACGGGAAATCCACACTCGCTGACCGCCTCATCCAGGAGACGGGCACCGTTGAAGATCGCGAGATGAAAGAACAGCTGCTCGACAGCATGGACATCGAACGCGAACGCGGCATTACCATCAAGGCCAACACCGTCCGCATCGACTACAAGGCCGAGGATGGCGAAGACTACGTGTTGAACCTGATCGACACCCCCGGTCACGTCGACTTTGCCTATGAGGTGTCCCGCTCCATGCGCGCTGTGGAGGGCTCGCTTCTGGTGGTGGACTCGACCCAAGGGGTGGAGGCGCAGACGCTTGCCAATGTCTATCAGGCGATTGAAGCCGACCACGAGATCGTGCCGGTTCTGAACAAGATCGACCTGCCCGCCTCCGATTGTGACCGCGTGGCCGAACAGATCGAAGATGTGATCGGCATTGACGCGACCGAGGCCATTCAGGTGTCGGCCAAGACGGGGCAGGGTATCCGCGAGACGCTCGAGGCGATTGTCACCAAGCTGCCCGCGCCCGAAGGCAATGTAGATGCGCCGCTGAAGGCCATGCTGGTGGATTCGTGGTATGACGCCTACCTTGGCGTGATCGTTCTGGTGCGGATCATGGACGGTACGCTCAAGAAGGGCATGCGCGTCAAGTTCATGTCCAACGACACCCTGCACCATGTGGACCGCGTTGGCGTGTTCCGCCCGGAAATGCAGATGATCGACAGCTTGGGCCCCGGCGAGATCGGCTTCCTGACCGCCTCGATCAAACAGGTGCGCGACACCCGCGTCGGCGACACCATCACCAATGATCGCAACGGCACCGAAATTGCGCTCGACGGCTTTAAGCCCGCGCAGCCCGTGGTCTTCTGTGGCCTGTTCCCGGTGGACAGCTCACAGTTTGAAGACCTGCGCGATGCGATCGACAAGCTGGCGCTGAACGACGCCTCCTTCAGCTTCGAGATGGAAACCTCGGCCGCGCTGGGCTTTGGCTTCCGCTGCGGTTTCCTTGGGCTGTTGCACCTCGAGGTGATCCGCGACCGGATCGAACGCGAATACAATATCGAGCTTATCACCACCGCCCCCAGCGTGATCTATCACGTCTATATGAAGGGCAAGGACAATGAGCCCGGCGAGATGATCGAGCTGCACAACCCCGCCGACATGCCGGATCTGTCCAAGGTCGACCACCTGGAAGAACCCCGCATCAAGGCCACCATCATGGTGCCGGATGAATATCTGGGCGACGTGCTGAAGCTGTGCCAGGACCGCCGCGGCATTCAGGAAGACCTGACCTATGCGGGCACCCGCGCCATGGCGGTCTATGACCTGCCGCTCAATGAGGTGGTGTTTGACTTCTACGACCGTCTGAAATCGGTGACCAAGGGCTATGCCTCCTTTGACTATCAGATGACCGGCTACCGCGAGGACAATCTGGTCAAGATGTCGGTTCTGGTGAACGACGAACCCGTGGATGCGCTGTCGACCATGGTCCACCGCGACCGGGCGGAGACCCGCGGCCGCGCCATGTGTGAAAAGCTGAAGGACCTGATCCCGCGCCACATGTTCAAGATCCCGATTCAGGCGGCCATCGGCGGCAAGGTCATCGCGCGTGAGACCCTGTCTGCGATGCGCAAGGACGTGACCGCGAAATGTTACGGCGGCGACGCGACCCGAAAGCGGAAGCTTTTGGACAAGCAGAAAGCGGGTAAGAAGAAGATGCGCCAGTTCGGTAAGGTAGATATCCCGCAAGAGGCGTTTATTTCAGCGCTGAAGATGGACGATTGATCAATCCCCAACTGGCTGCGAAAGTAATGGGTGGAGCTTTGGCTCCACCCATTTTTTTTAGGTTGGGGTTTATGAATTATACTTTCTTCGTTGATGAGACCGGGGATGCCGGTCTGGATAAGGTTAGAAGTGATATAAACAGTAAAGGCGCTTCACCGTTTCTGGTTTTCGGAGGTGTTCTTGTGCCAGACTCGCGTGTCGAAGAATTGCGCGAACTCTTGGCGAGCGTGCGAAGTTCTCTGGGTAAGCAGTCTCTGCATTGCAATAGATTGAGCCATTTTCAAACGGCAAAATATGCCAGAGAAGTTGCTGAAAAAGCGGGGGTTCTGCTCTTTGCCTTTGTGTCCCGTAAGGAGACTCTTGGCAGCTACAAAGGTAGGATTAAGGGTAAAGGTCAGGACCAAAAGTACTACAATAAGTGTGTGAGCTATTTTCTAGAACGTGTTGGTCATTGGATGCTTGAAAATGACGTCCGACCAGAGCAACTTGATGTCGTTTTCGAAAAACGAGATGGTCACGACTATAGCAGACTGCGAAACTACATAGCTGTGGTGAAAAGTAATCCGAATGATGCTCGTCTGGGCTATTTCTTAGGGCCTATATTGCCGTCTAGGATCCGCGCTGTATCAAAGAAAGATGAGGAACTACTGGAATACGCTGATCTAGTTGCGTTTGCAGTTTCCGCCGCGATTACACCCTCTAAAGCGAATTTTGGCGTGCCAGAACAACGTTATTTGAGGGAGCTAAAGTGCCGTTTCTTCAAAGATGAGGTCTCTTGCGCAGTTGGCGAGTTTGGCCTGAAGGTTTTCAAACGTTCGTCGATTAAGTTTGATCCGAGCAGTAAAGAGTTTTTGGATGGATGGCATGTAGCGGGTGTCAGTCCGAAATTGCCGCAGCAGGTCGATTGACCCGGTCGTCAGACTGGGCAGCGCCCGACCCTCCCCCCGGGAGGGCGCTATGCACCCACCCAGGCTCGGGCGCTGCCCTCATTGTTCTGTGGGGAAGGGCCCTCTGACCCAGATCAAAGACAACGGGGCCGCAGGGCCGCATCCTCTGCGCATCCATAAAATCGAACGGAGGCCCCCTCGATGATCCGCCTTGCCCTGATCCTGCATCTGTTTATTGGCGCGACCCTGTCGGGCAGTGCGGTGGTGGCTGCACTTGTCTCGGGCCACGACAGCGTGGCGATGCTGCTGCTGTCGGCGGGAACGGGGTTTATTCTGGCGGTGCCGCTCAGCGCGATCGTGGCGCGCAGGCTCTATGCTCGGGGCTAGGGCCTGCGGCTGACGGTCAGAGCGCTTTTTGCACGTTTGAGGCTGCGTTGCCGATGGCCTGCCCGGCTTTTTCGATGTCGCGCCCGGCCCCTTTGGCGGTTTCGCAGGCGGCAAGGGTCAGGACGCAGGTCAGCAAAAGGGCGGTGCGGATCATGGCGGCGGGGCTCCGGATTGAGGTGGCGTGCGGCCCAGCCTCTCTGATTGGTCGCGTGATTGCAAGGCAGCCCCCATGCCGCCCAGATGAGGCCAAAGGTGGCGGGCGGTCTGCGCAGACCATACTGGCGGCTTTGGCGAAGATGTCGGGGCAGGGGGCACGCGCTTTTGTCCCCAAACGCTATGCGTTTTTGCGGATTATTTTCTGCCCGCCCTGCGGTAGTTTCGCTTACAACCTCCACGGGATTGTTCAGAAAATCGGACTTTCTGAACAGGGTCGTAAGAGATCAGTGAAAATGGGCGATTGTCAAAGCCCTGTTAACTTGATGCGGGAAAAGAAGGCAGGGTTTGCGACGCGTGGGTCGCGACCTGGTGTAGAGACAATCTAAGTATGAGTGTGGATATGTTGGATTTTTCTGTTCAAAAAGAATTGCTTGAAACGCGGCTGGCCATGATTGCCCCCAAAGGCGCAGAGGCGACGGCGCTGACCAAGGCCCTGCATCGGCTGAATGAGGGGGAATATGGCTATTGCCGGATTTGCGGTGCTGATATTCCAGAGGCACAATTGCGCGCGCAGCCGGAGAACCCGTTTTGCCCCTCCTGCAACGCCTAACGCCGTGTCTAAACCGCGTCATAGCGACAGTTGCGCATATCCGCCCGTTGCCGTGCCGCGCCGGATATGGCACAACGCCCTGTAAATGCAGAAACCTACGAGTTTAGCAGATGACTGATTTTGCCCTTCGCCGTCGCATGATGGTGGACACTCAGGTGCGACCCGCCGATGTGACCAAATACCCGATTATTGAGGCCATGCTGGCCGTCCCGCGCGAAAACTTCGTGCCGGATGGGCAGGTTGAGGCCGCATATGCAGACCAGAACCTTGTTCTGGGCGAGGGGCGCGAGCTGTTCGAGGCCCGTACACTGGCCAAAATGCTGGATGCGCTGGACCTGCAGAACGACGAGCTTGTGCTCGATCTGGGCTGTGGCCTTGGGTATTCCACCGCCGTGATCGCGCGTATGGCGCAGATGGTCATTGGCGTCGAAACCGAAGAGCTGGGCGGCGACGCGCAAGAGGCGCTGATCGAGGCGGGCTCTGACAATGCGGTGGTGCATCTGGGTGATCTGACCGAGGGGGCGCAGGAACATGGCCCCTACGACGTGATCATTGTCGAAGGTGGCGTCGAAGACCTGCCTGCGTCCATCACCGATCAATTGAAAGAGGGCGGCCGGATCGCTGCGCTGTTTGTCACGGGCGCCCTGGGCGAGGTGAAAATCGGTTACAAAACCGGCGGCGCGATCTCCTGGCGTTTTGCGTTCAACGCGGGCGCACCGGTTCTGCCGGGCTTTGCCAAGGCCACTGAATTCGCCTTGTGACCGTTTTGGGCATCAGCGGCGCTTTGCCCGGATGTCTTGCCCGGATGACTTGATTGAGACGGAAACATCACAGCCCGCTGCGGAGCACAGACCGCAGCGGGTTATTTTTTTGAGCTTGTGTCCAATAATGTGTTAGGCTTACAGCATAAATGGGATGGATACGGATCTGCGGGACATTAAAACCCGCGCATGAAAGACCAGACACCGAGGCGACATCATGAGCAATTTTTTCAAGTTTTCGGGAACCAAGACCATCTTGACGGCCGGGGTTCTGGCCTTTGCGTTGGGGGCAGCCCCGGCAAAAGCGGACAATGTCACCGATGCGATGATCGGTGCGTATAACTCAAGCGGCCTGCTGGAGCAGAACCGCGCGCTGCTGCGTGCAGCAGATGAACAAGTGGCAATCGCGGTGTCACGCCTGCGTCCGATCGTTCAGGCCGCGCTTGATATTGGCCGCGACTACAGCCGTTCCGTCACGTCTGGCGTTGGCGCTTCTTCGGGGCGTGGCAGCACCGATGCAAGCGTATCTCTGACTCTCAGCTGGCTGCTGTTTGACAATGGCGTCTCTCAGCTCAGCAAGGCCGCCGCGCAGGAAACCGTTTTGGCAACACGCCAGTCGCTGGTTGATGTGGAACAGGCGGTGCTGTTCTCGGCGGTGCAGGCCTATGTGGGTGTGCTGTCGCAGCAAGACATCGTGGCCCTGCGCCGCAACAACCTGCGTCTTCTGCAGGAAGAACAGCGCGCCGCCAACGACCGTTTCGAGGTCGGCGAAGTGACCCGCACAGACGTCGCGCTGGCGGAAAGCCGTGTGGCGCAGGCGCGCTCTAACCTGATCAATGCTGAAGGCGATCTGCAAACCGCCAAAGCCGTCTATGAACAGGTGGTTGGCCGTATGCCAGGCGCGATCTCTGTCTACCCGCCGCTTCCCGGTCGTCCCGGATCGGTCGCAAATGCCCGTGCCAATGCGCTGCGCACCCACCCGAGCCTTAAGGCCCAGCAGCACACTGTCAAAGCACGCGAACTGGATGCCACAGGCGCCCTGCGCGCCATGGGGCCGTCTCTGAACCTGAACGTCAGAGGCAGTCACACGGAGGCCAAAGACACCAGCGACACGGGTCGTTCGGCTTCGGTTGGTCTGGAACTTTCGCAGCAGATTTATTCCGGTGGCCGTCTGGCCGCGACCCGTCGCGCCGGTGTGGCACAGCTGGACGCTGCCAAGGGCAACCTGATCACCATCCAGCGCGGTATCGTGCAGGAAGTGGTCAGCGCTTTTGCTTCGCTCGAAGCGGCCGAAGCCAGTCTGATTGCCTCGAACGAACAGGTGCGCGCGGCGCAGGTGGCCTTTGACGGGATCCGCGAGGAAGCCACTCTGGGGTCACGCACCACATTGGACGTTCTGGAAGCGGAACAGGATTTGCTGGATGCGCAAACTGCCCGTCTTCAGGCGCGCGCCAACCAGTCGATTGCGGCTTACCAGCTGCTGCAGGCGCAGGGTCTTTTGACCGCGGATAACCTGCGTCTCGGCGTCGAACAATACGATCCGGAGCTGTACTACAACGCTGTGAAATCCGCGCCGGCCTTTGTCACCAAACGGGGGCAAGATTTGGACCGTGTGCTCAAAGCGTTGAAGAAGAACTGAGAATTCACGGTCTCAGTGCTCAGACCTGTTGTGTGACGGGGGCAAGATGGCTAAGCTCATCCTCAAGAGGTGAGCAAGGCAAAGAAATATGTCCGAACCCGTCACACATGCTGAAATCGAAGATGTCCTGACATCCATCCGGCGCTTGGTCAGCACCAACGCCGAGGCAAGCCGATCCGAAATCGGTGGGACAGCACAACGCCCGGCTGCGCGCAGCAACGGGCGTTTGGTGCTTACGCCAGCCCTGCGGGTGATGCCGCAGGTGGAGGCCCCAGCCAATGATGCCAATGCGGAGGTGACAGAGGTGTCACCCTCGCCGGTGGAGGATCTGAAAGCAGACTTCCTGCGCGACCCGCAACCGGAGCCGCCGGAAATCCTTCAGACCGCATCTGACATAAATCCTGCGCCCCAAACGCGCGAAACCCTTGGGACGGAGCAGGAAGCAGTCGAACAGCCTGCGCCTTCGGTCGACGGCACAAATGGCACCGCAAAACCGCTGGTTCTGTCTGAAGTTGTTGAAGAAGAACCCAAAAGCGCACCGCCGGTCTTTGACGATCTGCCCGAAGCACCGGTTTCTGTGCAGCAGCCCGTCGAAAAAGATGTCGCCAAAGACGTCGCCAAAGACAGTGAGGCCGCGGCAGAAGCCGTTTCTGAAAGCGCGGCAGTGGCACCGGTGATAGAACCGGCTGAGACGCCAGAGGCGGCTCCTGTAGCCCATGTAAACGGCGTCGCTTCGCTACATGACGCCGCGCCTGTAGGGGCTACGGCTGAGCCGGCAGCAGAGAAGGCAGAAGATGACGCCCCGTGGCGTGATCCATCCGCCACCCTGTACGCCGCCGCCAAGGGCAAGGCCGCCGCAGCCGAAGCGTCAGAAAGCGCATCCGCGGAACGTCCAGCGCCCAGTGCGCGGGTGGCCGCTGTTGTGCGGTGTATCTCTGAAATTGTGAACGCGCATGAGGCGGGCGAAAAGGTTCCGGGTGGGGCGCATTGGACGGACCCTCAGAACGAAGACGACACCGGCGCTTTGCCGACCAAATCCCCCGAGGAAACGGACTGGCAAGACACTGCTGAGGTTGAGGCCGCTGAGGCCACAGTGCCCGAAGCGTCAGCTCTGGAAGAGCCCGTGGTGGAAGAGCCCGCGCTGGAAGCCACAGTGGCGCAAGAGCCGGCGCCGACCTCCGGTGCTGTTGCAGACACGCCTGACACCGCAGCCAGCTTGTTGTCCGAGGCCACCGTAGCCGCCGTACAGGGGCAGGTACGGGAGCAGTTGAATGACGCGGTAGAAACAGCTGTGCAAAATGCGTTGCCGACAACCGCCTCTAAGCCGCAGTTGCCGGTTGATGAGGCCTTTCTGGACGAAGGCGCGCTGCGCGAACTGGTGGCCGAAACCGTGCGCCAAGAACTGCAGGGCGCGCTTGGGGAACGGATCACCCGCAATGTGCGCAAGCTGGTGCGCCGGGAAATTCAACGCGCTCTGAATACACAAGAATTGTTCTAAGCGTCTGAACAGACAGTAAAATGAGGCCTGACCAGTTGGTCAGGCCTTTTCTGTTTCGCCAACCGGCGCCGCCAGCGACAGCAGCAGGTCCAGATCCAGATGATCTTCCAGATGGGCTGCAAGCGCATCCAATGTGCTCTCAACTGTTTCGTCATACTCTGTCTGGCTTTCCGCGCCCAAAGAGCGCAGGAAGGCCGCGCGAAACGCGTCTGATCCAAACATCCCATGTAGATAAGACCCGCGCACCCGGCCACAGCGGCCAATCGCGCCTTCGGGGCGGCCCTCCAGCTTCATCCAGGGGCGGTCACAGTCCGGCCCCGTGGTGCGCCCCATGTGGATCTCGTAACCCTCAACGCCGAGGTCACTGTCCATGGTGCGCGCGCGCGATTGCGTGACCCGCTTTTCGCCTGCCATGACGGTATGCACATCCAGCAGGCCAAGGCCCGCGACCTTGCCGGGGCGGCCATCAACGCCGTCGGGATCATCAATGGTTTTGCCGAGCATCTGATAGCCCCCGCACAGGCCCACCACATGGCCCCCGCGTCGATGATGAGCGAGAATATCAATATCCCAGCCCTGCGCGCGCAGGTAATTCAGATCGCCAATGGTGGATTTCGACCCCGGAATCAGGATCAGATCCGCATCGCCGGGCAGGGCGCGTCCGGGGGGGACAATCTCGATCGTGACATCCGGTTCATTGGCCAGCGGGTCCAGGTCGTCGAAATTTGCCATCCGCTCCAGCTGCGGCACCACGATCTTGCAGGCCCCACCTTTGTGGGAGGCAATGTCCATCATGTCCTCAGCAGGCAGTTTCCATGCGTCCCAAAACCACGGCACAACTCCCAGACAGGGCCAGCCGGTGCGCGCGGCAATATCGTCGCGGCCCGCGTCAAACAGGCTGACATCGCCGCGAAACCGATTGATGGTAAAGCCCTTGACCTTGGCCAGATCCGCCGCGTCCAGCACCGCATGGGTGCCGACAACCTGCGCAATCACGCCGCCCCGGTGAATATCACCAACCAGCACGACGGGCACATTCGCCGCCTGCGCAAAGCCCATATTGGCGATGTCATTCTTGCGTAGGTTGGTTTCAGCAGGCGACCCTGCACCTTCGATCAGCACCAGATCCACATTGCGCGCCAGCCGGTGGAAGCTTTCCAGTGCGGCCTCCAACAGCCCCGTTTTGTCGCGCATAAAGCTGCCGGCCCCTTGGGTGCCGCGTCGTTTGCCTTGCACAATCACCTGCGCGCCCGTGTCAGTTTCCGGTTTCAGCAGCACCGGGTTCATATCCGTATGCGGCAGACGCATGGCGGCGCGGGCTTGCAGCGCCTGCGCGCGGCCAATCTCTCCGCCCTCCGGCGTCACGGCGGCATTGTTGGACATGTTTTGCGGCTTGAACGGTGCAACGGTCAGGCCCCTACGGACAAAGGCGCGGGCAAGCCCTGCCACCAACAGCGATTTCCCAACATTGCTGCCGGTGCCCTGGATCATAATGGACTGCGCCACAATTGCCTCCTACCTTATGGAGCGGTAACGATTCAGGCGACCATAGACGCAAATGAGGTGCAGATGAACACGCCAGCCCATCTTCTGACCAGTGCCGCGCTGTTTGGGCGCAAGGGCGGAAAGAAAACCCTGTTTGCAGCGACCCTTGGCGGTCTTTTGCCAGATCTGTCGCTGTATCTTCTGGTGGTCTGGGCCTTCAATGTGCAGGGGCTGACACCGGATGTGGTGTTTGGCGAGAAATACTTCTCTCCTGAATGGCAGCAGATCTTTGCAATCGACAATTCCATCCCTCTTTGGGGGCTATTGCTGGCCCTCGCGTTGTGGCGGCGGGTGGACTGGGCAGTGGCGCTCTGTGCGGCGGCTTTGCTGCATATTGGACTGGATTTCACGATGCATGCGGGCGACGGGCGGCCAAACTTCTGGCCGGTCTCCGATTGGATTTTCGATTCACCCATCAGCTATTGGGACAGTGGGCACCATGCGCATATGGTGGCCCCGGTGACGCTGGTTGCCAGCTTTGCGGCGTTTGTCGTGCTGTGGCGGCTGTGCCGCTGGCCGGGCAGAGGGCTCTTTGCCTGTCTGATGGCGGCAGAGCTTTGGACCGCCTGGCAGATGTTCACTTATTTCTAAGGCCTCATAAAAGAAAAGCGCGCCCCCCCGGGCGCGCTTTTCTTTAGACAGCTTTTGAAGGCTGCTTATGCGATCAGGCCGCTTCGGCCTGCGCAGCGTGTCGGCGTTCGCTTTCCTCGCGGGACAGCGCAACGGAGGTACGAATACCTTTACCCACGAATTCCATCAGACCGGTGACAACACGTTCACTGGGGTCAATACCCGCGCAGGTCAGCACTTCGCGGCCATCGCGAGAGCGCGCCCAACGGGCGATTTGTTCGGGGCCGTTACCGTATTTTTTGTCATCGGCAATGGCGTCATCCAGAGCGGCCAGAACAACGGCTGCAAAAAGCTTGCGCGCGCGGTTGCCCTGTTCGTTGTTAAAAGCGGAGCCGTCAACGAAATCTTGCATCTCGTTTCCTTTGTTGTTCTTGCTATTGCATTTTCGGCGTGAGCGGTCTTATGACGTATTTGTAACGATTCGGGTAGCCCAGTGTTGCATATCATTTATGCATTTTATGCATGCCTATCTGGTGGGCACCCCTGCCCAATTCTACGACATATCGTGAACTTGCCAGCCGCAGCACTGCTCGATATAGGGTTTTCAACCTTTACTTCAACCACGCGAAAGGCATGAGCATGCCCAAGATCAACGGTAACGAAATCCGTCCCGGCAATATTTTGGAACATAACGGTGGTCTGTGGGCCGCGGTTAAGGTCGACCACGTAAAGCCCGGTAAAGGCGGGGCATTTGCACAGGTCGAAATGAAGAACCTGCGCAATGGTTCCAAACTGAACGAACGCTTCCGCTCTGCTGACAAAGTGGAACGTGTACGTCTGGAGCAGAAAGATCAGCAGTTCCTCTACGAATCTGATGGCATGCTGGTGTTCATGGACGCCGAAACTTTTGAACAGATCGAAGTTTCTGCGGAACTGCTCGGCGAACGTCGCCCGTTCCTGCAGGACGGTATGACCGCCGTGGTGGAATATTACGAATCCGAGGCGCTGAACGTGTCCCTGCCGCAGAAAGTGACCTGCCAGATCGTTGAGACAGAGCCAGTTGTCAAAGGTCAGACGGCTGCGAACTCTTTCAAGCCTGCGATTCTGGACAATGGTGTGAAGGTCATGGTGCCGCCCTTCGTGGGTCAGGACGAAATGATCGTCGTCAACACCGAGACCATGGAATACGCCGAACGCGCCTAATTCGCTTCGACATCCATCTTCAAACCCTCGCAAGCGCTGCTTGCGGGGGTTTTGCGTTTTTGCGCCTCTTAAGCGGGCGACAAAGCGACCGGTTCCATTTTTGTGCGAGCGTGATATGCCTTTGGGTCATCAGGAGGATGGGGAGGACATCAGCCATGATGCGAAGCCACGTGGAAAAGGTGATCGAGGCGACCGAATCCAAGTCGAGCGCCGCGCGGTCGCGGCTTGTGGCCTCTTGGCGGCGGTCCATTGACAAACACGGGCTCGATCCCGGCCAGCGCGCCGCGGTGCAGCGTCTGGAGGACAGGCAACTGGCGGATCATCGCGATCGGGCCGGGGATCTGCTGTCGATTGCGCGCCCGCAGATGGATCAGCTGTTTCGTCTGGTGGGGCAGTCGGGCTGCACCGTGCTGCTGACCAATGCAGATGGGGTTGTTCTGGACCATCGCTGCACGGAAGGGGAGGCTCAGGTGTTTCGCAGTTGGGGCCTGTGGCAGGGCACAGATTGGAGCGAACGCGCCGAGGGCACCAATGGCATTGGCACCTGTCTGGCCGAAGACCGGCAGGTTATCATCCACCGCGACGAACATTTCCTCGCCCGCAATGTCGGCATGAGCTGCATGGATGCGCCGATCTATGGCGCGGCGGGGCAATTGGTCGGGGCGCTTGATGTGTCCTCGGCCCGTGCGGATCAGACCGAGGACTTCAACCGCCTGATTGCCGCGATGGTGGCACAGACCGCGCGCCAGATCGAAGCCGAAGCCTTTCGCGCCGCCTTCCCAAAGGCACGCATACTGCTGGCGGACGGCGATGACGGCCCTTCGACCAAGCTGCTGGCGGTGGACAAGGATGATATTGTCATTGGCGCCACGCGCGGGGCCCGCAAGGCCTTTGGGCTCGCGCCGTCGGGTGATTTCAAATCCCGACCGGCATCCGACCTGTTCGGAGCCGAAGATGGCCCCACCGGATTCGAGAAAGCAGAACGCGCGGCGATGGTGCGTGCGCTTAGCCGGGCAGGGGGCAACGTGTCACAAGCGGCGCGCGCGCTGGGAATTGGCCGCGCAACCCTCTATCGGCGGATGAAACGGCTGGGGATCGGCGAAAACCACCCCTGATGTGTCTCAGCCCTGAGACAGGTGTGAGACAGCGCGTGTTTCGCCCCGGCTGACGCGGACAGGGGGACAGGTCAGTGTCACTCCACGGGCATGGCTGGAGGAGCCGGCGCCCAAGTGGAGGAGACACCTATGAATGAAATGACCCAACTGGACGCGACGTTTACCTCGCCGTTCAAAGAACGCTACGACAACTTTATTGGCGGCACATTTGTGGCGCCGGTCGGCGGCGAATATTTTGACAATATCACCCCGATTTCTGGCGCGAAGGTCTGCGAAGTGGCCCGTTCTGGCGCGGCCGATGTCGAACTGGCGCTGGATGCCGCCCACGCCGCCAAAGACGCCTGGGGCGCGCTGCCTGCTGCGGAACGCGCCAATGTGCTGCTGAAGGTCGCCGACCGTTTGGAGGAAAACCTCGACGTGCTGGCTAAGGCTGAAACCTGGGACAATGGCAAGCCGATCCGCGAAACCACAGCCGCCGACATCCCGCTGTCGATTGACCACTTCCGCTATTTCGCGGGCGTCCTGCGCGGGCAGGAAGGGTCAATGTCTGAGATTGACGCCGACACCATCGCCTATCACTTCCACGAACCGCTGGGCGTGGTGGGGCAGATCATCCCCTGGAACTTCTCGATCCTGATGGCAGCGTGGAAGCTGGCACCGGCGATTGCGGCAGGCAACTGCGTGGTGCTGAAACCGGCCGAGCAGACACCAGCCGCGATTATGGTGATGGCCGAGATCATTGCTGACCTGCTGCCCGCAGGTGTGCTGAACATCGTCAACGGCTACGGCGCCGAAGTGGGGGCACCGCTGGCGCAATCTCCGCGCATTGCCAAGATCGCCTTCACCGGCTCGACCCAGACCGGCAAGATGATCATGCGCTATGCCACCGAAAACCTGATCCCGGTGACGCTGGAGTTGGGCGGCAAGTCCCCCAATATCTTCTTCTCGGATGTGATGGCCGAGGATGATGCGTTCTTTGACAAGGCGATCGAAGGTTTTGTGCTGTTTGCCTTTAATCAAGGTGAGGTCTGCACCTGCCCAAGCCGCGCGCTCATTCAGGAAGACATCTATGAGGCCTTTATTGAGCGTGCGATTGCGCGGGTGAAGGCGATCAAACAGGGCGATCCGCGCCTCATGGAGACCATGGTCGGCGCGCAGGCGAGCCAAGAGCAGCAGGATAAGATCCTGTCCTATCTGCAGATCGGTGTCGAAGAAGGCGCCGAGGTTCTGGCCGGTGGCGCAGCCGCGCCAATGGAGGGGGACCTGTCCAATGGTTTCTATATCCAGCCGACGATCCTGAAGGGGCACAACAAGATGCGGGTTTTCCAAGAGGAAATCTTTGGTCCCGTGGTGTCCGTGACGACCTTCAAGACCGAAGAAGAGGCACTGCAGATCGCCAATGACTCTATGTACGGACTGGGCGCCGGCGTCTGGAGCCGCGATGCCAACCGTTGCTACCGCTTTGGCCGCGAGATTGAGGCAGGGCGCGTCTGGGTCAACAACTACCACGCATACCCGGCGCACGCGGCCTTTGGTGGCTACAAACAGTCCGGCATCGGGCGCGAGACCCACAAAATGATGTTGGACCACTACCAGCAGACCAAAAACATGCTGGTCAGCTACAACCCCAATAAGCTGGGCTTTTTCTAAGCCAGCGTTCCAGCTCTGCCTGCGCAAATGTGTGTGTGGCAGGCAGCCCCCCGCCCGGACCGCGACCCGGGCGGGGGATTTCAGCTTTTGGGCCGTTTGGGACGGAACGGGTGGAAGAACTGTTTCACATAGCCCTTGGGCATGTCTTCCCCTGCGACCCCATACGCCTCGGGCCAGCGTTGGTCGGGCATGTGGTAGGTGCCAAACAGCCAGTCATAGATTGGGAAATGCGAGGCGAAATTGATATCGATCGCCTCGCGTTCTGAACCGTGGTGCCAGTGGTGGAACCGTGGCGTGACGAAAAACCGCTCCAGCGCACCAAAGCGCCAGCCGATATTGGAGTGGATAAAGGCGGAGTAGAAATAGACAATCACCAGATAGGTCTCGACCGCGGTGGGGCTGAACCCCAGCGTCAGCATCGGCAGCGCTGTCAGACCGCGCAGGATGGCGATTTCGAAGAAATGCATGCGGGCGCCGGCGATCCAGTCCAGATGTTCGACCGAATGGTGGATCGAATGGAACCGCCACAGGAAGGGCACTTTGTGAAAGGCATAGTGGACCCAGTACTGGATGAAATCTGTCGCCATCATGATCAGCACCACCTGTACCACCAGCGGCAGATCGAAAATATGATGGCGGATCTGGCTCAGATCAAAGGTGTTATTGACGGCTGTGGTTGGCGCAAAGGTCAGATAGTTCAGCACCTGCACCATCAAAGAAGAAACCGCGAAGTAAAAGAAGTCCTCGCGCCAGTCCTGTCGCAATACGGTCTGTTCGCCGCGATGGGGAAACATGCGTTCCAGTGGCAAAAACAGCAGGCCAACGGTCAGGATCTTCAGGACAAAGAAATCGAGCCCAAAGTAGATGCCCGCATCCCCCGCCGCCGCACCAGAGGGCGGGCCGTACAAGAGCGCCGCGACAACACAGAGGAAGAACCCCGTCACCGCCAAGGTGGTGCGCCGCGACAGCAGCAGGGACAGAAAACTCAGCCCATAGCCCAGCACCAGCATTGCATGCACAAGACTGCGGATCGGAACAGAACCCACAAGCTCTGCCAGATCGGGCGAGGACAGCGTGCCGGGGAACCGCATGACCAGGACAGAGGCCACACAGAGCAAGCCGATCAAGACAGACAGCGCTCCGCTGAGCCAGCCGCTGCCAAGCGGGCGATCCGCGCGCGGCTTTTCCAGCTCTGAAAAAATGGATTTCATCAAACGCATGTGGTCCCCCATAAATCTGTCTTAACCTAAGGGGGAGGCGCGGCGTGAAAAGGTCCGGTAATCCCGCCTCGGGTGGCGGGCTTACCAAGGTGCAGCCTATTGATTAAGAAGACCAAGTTACAGTTGCATCGCCCGCGGTCATTGCGCCTTTGGCGCGGTCAAAACGCAGGTAGGCAATGGCTTTGTCCCCGGATTGGGTGAATAGGGTGCCCACGGTTTTACCATCTGCAGTGATGTCACTGCCCACGGGCGCTGTGCCAGAGATGGTGACCTGCACGAGGCCTTTTTTCAGCTCTGTCTTGTGTTTCATCCGGGCGGTAACTTCCTGGCCGACATAGCAGCCTTTGCGGAAGTCGACGCCGTTCAGACGTTCAAAACCCGCTTCCAGAAGATAGCTGTCGCCGGTCAATTCGATCCCGGTTTCGGGGATGACCTGCGCCACGCGAATGGCGTCCCAATCGCTGCCGTCGTCGCCCGAGGTCGAACCGTACAGGCGCCAGCCCAGATCCGCGTGGCGCGGGTCAGCAAAGGCCCCATCGGGGGCCGGGCCGGTGCCGCGCTGGACGTGGCCTTCCGTGGCCTCGATCGTCACGTTGGCCCGCAGGCGATACATGTTCAGGCGTTTCAGCAATCCGTCGGCCAGATCCTCGGCCACGTCCAACAGCACCACCTGCGTGCCGTCTGCACCGTCCGGCTGAGGGACAAGGAAAAAGTCCGCAAGATATTTTCCCTGCGGCGTCAGGATTGCGGCGTAGACCAGCCCGTGATCCAGTTTCTTCACGTCATTGCTGACAAGCCCCTGCAGAAAACTGCGGGCGTCCGGCCCGGTCAGGCGCAGGATGCGGCGTGCGGCGCTGGGCTGAGAAGCAGTCTGTGACATGATCGTCTCCTGATCGACGGAAGGGCAGGTCGGTCTGCCAGAGAAAAGATGTGCCCGACTTGCAGGTTATGCGCAAGCCGTTTTGCGCCGTCTCTACCCCAGAATGCGTTGCTTCAATCGTTGCAGCCAGCCGCCGGCAATCGGGGCTTCCCTTGGGTCTCGGCTGCGGGTCTGGGCCTTTAGGCCCGCGGTATCGACGACCTCTTTGCCGTTTTCAAACTGCAAGCGGTAGAGATCGGCATAGATGCCGCCGCGTTCCAGCAGGTCCTCGTGACGGCCCTCGTCCATCACTTCGCCGCGTTCCATCACAATGATTTTGTCGGCATTTCGAATGGTCGCCAGACGGTGCGCGATCACCAGTGTTGTGCGCCCTTTGGACAGGCGCTCCAGTGCCTCTTGGATGACGTGTTCCGATTGCGCATCAAGGGCTGATGTGGCCTCGTCCAACAAAAGGATCGGCGTGTCACGCAGCAGGGCGCGGGCGATCACCACCCGTTGACGCTGGCCACCGGACAAAGCAGAGCCACGCGGCCCGACAGGTGTCTCCAGACCCTGGGGCAGTTTCGACAGAAAGTCGGTGACATGGGCCGCGTCCAGCACCTCTTTCAGCCGCTCTTCGCTGACATCCGTGCGCCCCAGCGTGATGTTTTCACGCAGCGTTTCATCAAAGAGCAGGGCATCCTGCGTCACCACCGAGAACAGACCGCGCAGATCGGTCAGATCCACGTCAGAGACCGGGACACCGGCAATGGTGACCGCGCCAGCCTGCGGATCGACAAGGCGGGTCAGAAGGTTGAAAACGGTCGATTTCCCGGCGCCGGAAGCACCCACCAGCGCGGTTGTCTTGCCCGCTTCGGCAACAATGGACAGCTGTTGCAGGACCTTGGCGTCGCCATAGGACAGGTCAACCTTGTCCAGACGCACCTCGGGCAGGCCTTTGGGCGCAGCGACCGGCGCCTCGGGCGAGACCAGCTCAATCGGGGCTTCCATCAGTTCCTTGATACGTTCCAGCGCGGCAGCGGCGGCCTGCCAGACCCCCATGATCCCCGCCAGTCGGCGCATCGGGTCGAAGGCCAGGCCAATCGCGGTGAAGAAGCTCATGAACTGGCCGACGGTTTTTTCGCCAGAGATGATCTCTTGGCCGCCAAACAGGATGACCCCCATAACACCCACACCGGCCATAATATCGACCAGTCCAGACGCCGAGGCGGTGCCGAACGAGGCCCGCACCTGTGCCCGGACAAAGGATTTGGTCGAGGTGACGTAGCGGTTTTCCTGATACTGCTCGAGCGCATTGAGCTTGATCGGCACAATGCCGTGGAAAATCTCGTCCAGACGGGTGGCTTGCACAGCGCCAAGATCGCGTGCTTGGCTGGCTTTCTTGCGCACGTAGCGCTGCATGATCGACAGGGGCAGCACTAGAAGGGGCACGCCGACCAGCATAATCAGCGTCCAGCGCCAATCGACGCTGACGGCCACGGCCAGAACTGCAATCAGCTGGGTGATGTCCCGGCCGGTGCCGGTGATCAGTGCTTTCCAGACCTGGTTGATGGCGCTGACATCTGTCTGGATCCGCTGGATCAGATAACCCGGCGGATGAACCTGATGAAAGCTGGCGTCCTGATGGATCAGACGGGCCAGCATGTCAGTGCGCAAATGCGCCTCGGAGCGCTGACCAATGATCGACAGCAGCACTTTCTGCGACACGCTGGAAATCGCACGGAAACAGAAGATGCCTAAAAAGGCGAGGCTGACCCAGACCAGTGCATTTTGGTTTCCTGCAACAAACACAAGATCAAACATCGGCTGCATCATGTAGCTGATACCGCCCACAGTCGCGCCCTCGAGCAGCATGAACAGGACGGCAATGGCCAATAGGCCCATGTGCTGGTGCAGATATCCACGCCAGAGCCAGCCCAACAATTCGCGGGAGGACATGGGGGTGCTGCTCATATGATGGTTCCTTTGGGTCTGGCCCCGGTTGCATTATGCATCTGCAGGCTGGCCGGTCGCATTGGCCTAAGGTTTGCGCCATTTAAGCAGCTCTGCGGTCAGGTTCAAGCCGCTGGACGGTTTCCTGTATGGATACAAATACTTCTGATTGACCTGCCACACGCTCTGGTTACGTTGCGACGCAACCGCCTTGCGGGATTTCACATAAGAAAAAGGATCACGGCCATGGGCTCGACCGATCTGCGTGCCGCTGGGCGCGCCTACCTTGCCATTCCCGGACCCTCGGTGATGCCGGATGCGGTGCTGCAGGCCATGCACCGCCCGTCGCCGAACATTTATGGCGGAGAACTGAAGGACCTGACCGAAAGCGTGATCCCGGACCTCGCCCGCGTCGCGCGCACGCGACACAATGTGGCGATCTATATTGCCAACGGCCATGGCGCTTGGGAGGCAGCTTTGTCCAATACGCTGACGCCGGGGGATCGGGTGCTGGTGCCTGCCTCTGGTGCTTTTGCCCATGGTTGGGCTGAAATGGCGTCGGGTTTGGGGCTCGAGGCTACGGTGTTGGATTTTGGCCTGCACGCCCCATTTGACATGGCCCGTGTGGCCGAAGCACTGGCCGCCGACACAGACCACAGCATTAAGGCGGTGCTGGGTGTGCATGTGGATACCTCGACCTCGATCCGAAATGACATTGCCGCGCTGCGCGCCTGTCTGGACGAAGTCGGCCACCCGGCGCTGTTGATGGCGGATTGCATTGCCTCGCTGGGGTGTGACCGCTTCGAGATGGACGACTGGGGCGTCGATGTCATGGTCACGGCCTGCCAGAAGGGGCTGATGGTTCCGGCAGGGGTGTCGTTTGTGTTCTTCAACGATAAGGCTGCGGCGGCGCGCAAAGCGTTGCCACGGGTAAGCCGCTATTGGGACTGGGCGCCGCGGGCAGAGCCAGAGGTGTTTTATCAGTACTTTGGCGGCACCGCGCCAACACAGCATATGTTTGGTCTGCGCGCGGCGCTGGATCTGATCCACGGCGAAGGCATGGAGCAGGTCTGGACGCGCCATGCGCGTCTGGCCCGGGCGATCTGGGCGGCCTGTGAACGCTGGGGCGATGTCGAAGGGGAGGGCCTGCGTCTGAACGTGCTGGATCCGAACCTGCGTTCCCATGCTGTCACGGCGCTGTCTTTACCTTCTCCCAACGGGACGGAACTGCGCAGCTGGCTGGAGGAGACACTGGGACTGACACTGGGCATCAGCCTTGGCATGGCGCCGTCAGATAGCCCCGAATGGCATGGGCATTTCCGTCTGGGACACATGGGCCATGTCAACGGCCATATGATTCTGGGTCTTCTGGGGGGGATCGAGGCAGGCCTGCAGGCGTTGTCCATTCCGCACGGAGGCGGCGCCTTGGCCGCAGCGGCCGAGGTTGTGGCGGGCAAGGCGGGGTAAGCCCCTGCCGTCCCGCAACGGTCTTTAGTCGAGCGCGTAAGCCGCGCGCAGTTGGCGCACCTCAAGGCGGTTGATCATATGGTTGATGACAACCGCCAGCACCAGCACCGGCACCGGGCCGGACAACAGCCAGATCGCAAAGAAGATCCAAGGCAGGTTCACAGCCAGAAAGCTGAGCGCGGTGCGCAGCATTTCAGTTGTGTCGAGACCTTCGAATTCCTTCATAAACGGGTCTTTCATGGTCACCTCCTGCGGCAGCTTCAGGCATTGTCTGCCTTCAGACTTAGCGTGAAGAGGGTAAATCGCGAGTAAACTCTTTTGGCTTTTCGCGCTTGCCTTACGCATAGGAGGGATCCGTGGCTATGCTTTGCGCGCCGCCGCAAGTGCGTCGGGCAGGGCGGCCTCGAAGGCGGAAAGCTCTGGCTCGGGGCCGCAGCTGATCCGAATGCAGCGGTCCTGCGGGGCAACAAATGGCATCCGCACAAAGATATCGCGGGCCAGAAGTTCAGCCAGGACGCGGCGGGCAAAACCTCCATCAGCGCCACAATCTATGGTCACAAAATTGGTGGCTGACGGCAGTGCCATCAGGTCATTGGCGCCTGCAATCTCGCCAATCCGGGCGCGGGCTGCGCGGATCTGATCTTGCACATGCCGCAGCCAGTCCTGATCCGCCAGAGCTGCCAAAGCCCCGGCCTGCGCAATCCGGTTGACGCCAAAATGGTTGCGCACCCGATGAAACGCGGCGATCAGATTGGCCTGTCCCAGCACATAGCCTATGCGCGCGCCGGCCAACCCATAGGCCTTTGAAAAGGTCCGGAACCGCAGCACGCGGGGGTCGTCAATGGCAAGATCTGCTGCCGTGCCTGTCGGCGCGCATTCCAGATAGGCCTCGTCCAGAACCAGAAGCGCCCCCTCTGGCAGGGCCTCCAAGGCACGCACGATCCGCGCGCCGGTGTGCCAGCTGCCCATCGGGTTGTCGGGATTGGCCAGATAGACCAGCTTTGCGCCAACCTCTGCCGCGCGGGTCATCAGGGCATCCGGGTTCTCATGGTCGCCGTCATACGGCACCTGATGGATCTCACCGCCATAACCTGTCACATGATAGCTGAAGGTGGGATAAGCCCCGGCGGAGGTCACGACCGCGTCGCCGGGTTCGATAAACAGGCGCACGGTGTCGCCAAGCAGCCCGTCAATGCCTTCCCCAATCAGAACGTTCTCCATTGCAACGCCATGATGGGCGGCAAGGGCCGCGCGCAGGTCATAGGATTCCGGATCCCCATATTTCCATGCCTCAGCCGCCGCAGCAGCCATGGCCGCAATCGCGCGTGGCGACGGGCCAAACCCATTTTCATTGGCTCCCAGCCTGGCGGCAAAGGGTGCGCCGCGATGGCGTTCCTGAGTTTCTGGTCCGACAAAGGGAACGGTGGCAGGCAGGCTTTGGGCCAGTTTGGTCAGGCGCGGGTCGGTGTGGGGGAGGGGCTTGGGATTTGTCATGGCGCTTTGGTAGCGCGAGCCCATACTGTCCCGCAAGCGGTCTGTCGCCGCAGGACTGCCGCGCCGTCACGCTGGCAATGCAGCGACGGCAAGGGCAATCTGAGACCGTCAATTTCAGGAGGCCCCCATGGCTGATACGCCCCGCGTTACCGTCGAATACCGCGATCACGTTGCCCATGTCACGCTCAGCCGTGGCGACAAGATGAATGCGCTGGACCCGGCAATGGTCGAAGGGCTCTTGGCTGCGGGCAAAGAGGTTGCGGAGTCGGATGCGCGCGTGGTGGTGCTGGCGGGCGAAGGGAAAAGCTTCTGCGCGGGCCTTGATATTATGGCGTTCATGGCAAGCGGCAAATTGAACAACGCCGGTGAGTGGTTGATGGAGCGCCCCCATGAGGACGCCAATGACATGCAGGAAATCGCACTGGTCTGGCGCCGAATTGAGGTCCCGGTGATCGCGGCCCTTCAGGGTGCGGTCTATGGTGGCGGCTTGCAGATCGCGCTGGGCGCAGACATCCGCATTGCAGCGCCTGACGCCAAATTCGCGGTGATGGAGATGAAATGGGGCATCATCCCCGACATGGGCGGCATGGTTCTGCTGCCGCAGCTGGTGCGGTCGGATGTGCTGCGTCTGTTGACCTATACCGCGACGCCGATCGCTGCGGCGCAGGCGGAAAGCTGGGGGCTGGTGACCGAAATCACCGAGGACCCGCTGGCGCGGGCGCAGGCGCTCGCGACCGAGATCGCAGCAAAAGGCCCCAATGCCATCCGCGCGGCCAAGCGTCTGATTGAGTTCGCAGAAAGCGGCGCCGCGCGGGGCGAAGTCCTGCTGCGCGAAAGCGCCGAACAAGTGGAGCTGCTGGGCAAAGCAGAGCAGATGGAAGTGGTCGCAGCCCAAATGCAGAAACGCGCGCCTGTGTTCAAATAAATACGGCCTGTCCCCCACGGCAGCTCAGGCTGTTTTGGGGGATGGGTGAGCCTGCTGATAGTAATTCTACTCATTTGTTTTTTCGACATTTTCTGTGACGTCTTCGGAGGCTGTTAACCTCTGTCCCCCATGCTTTGCGCGTGTTCGTAGCAATTTTGGGAGTGCCCGCCTGTGTCTCAGGAAATCAATGATCTATTGGCCAAATTCAAATTGGATGGGGGCGCACGCAAGGATCTGATTGCGGCCGGAAAACTGGCTGCGCCGCTGCTGCCCGAGGTGCTGGAGCATTTTTACGCTGCGGTGACCGAAGTGCCGGAAATGGTCGCCTTTTTTGAAAACCCCGCGATGATCGCGCGCGCCAAGGCCGCGCAGCAAAAGCACTGGGAAAACCTGCTGTCTGGGCGGTTTGACGCGGAGTACTTTGCATCTGCTGCCAAAATTGGCCGGATCCATCCAAGAATCGGACTGCCGTTTTTCTTCTTTCTGTCGGGCTATGCGCTTGCCACCTCTGAGGTTCAACGCTTGCTGGTCCAGAAGCATGGCCGTTTTGGCGGGCAAAAGGCGCTGGCCACAAAGCTCAGCGTGCTGACGCGGGCGTTTGCGATGGATACGCATCTGATCCTTGATGCGCATTTCGAGGCAGAACAGGACGAACAGAACCGTGCGTTTGCCCATTTGTCCGAAGGCATTGACCGGCTGGCCCAGCGGGATCTGTCGACCCTGATCCCGGATCACAACAGCAGCGATTTCCCGGAAAAATTCGACGCCGTTCGCCAGAGCTTTAACAACGCGCAGCTGTCCCTGCGCAAAGTGGTGGCTGGTATTCAGGACAGTTCAGACAAGCTGACCGGCATCGCCAATGAAGTATCGCTCGCTGCCGATGACCTGTCGCATCGCACCGAAACTCAGGCAGCAACGTTGGAAGAAACCGCCGCCGCAGTGGAGGAGATCACCGCCAGCATTCGCTCAGCGAGTGAAGCGACCTCTGCCACCAGTCACACGGTGAGCCAAGCGCGCGATCAAGCAGACGAGGGCAGCGGTGTCGTTCAGACAGCCGTCCAGAAAATGTCCGAGATCGAGGAATATTCGCAAAAGATTGCGGAAATCATTGGCGTGATCGACGATATTTCGTTTCAGACCAATCTGCTCGCGCTGAATGCGGGTGTAGAGGCAGCGCGGGCTGGCGAAAGCGGGCGTGGCTTTGCGGTTGTCGCATCAGAAGTCCGCGCTTTGGCGCAGCGCACGGCTGACTCTGCACAGGAAATCAAAGGGCTGATTGGGGTCAGCACCACGCATGTGGATGAAGGCGTGCAGCTGGTCGGATCGACCGGTGACGTGCTCGCCAGTATTGTGAAAAACATTCAGCAGGCCAGCGCCCTGACTGAAGAGGTCGCACAATCGGCGGCCCAGCAGGCGACCGGTTTTGAAGAGATCAACATTGGTGTCTCGCAGCTGGATGGGGTGACCCAGCAAAACGCTGCTATGGTCGAACAAACGACGGCAGCGCTGCATACAATGAAAAAAGACGTGGCCACCCTGGCTGAACTGGCGCAGAGCTTCCGGGTTGGGGGCGGGCAGGATACCGTTGCGCATGTCGCCAGCCCTGCGCAGCCCACACGCGCCGCCAGCTAAAGTGAAAGGGGCCACAGAGGCCCCTTTTTACAGTCTCAATTCCAAGCCTGCGATTACAGCGAGGCTTGGTAGATCTTGTCGATATTGGACCCCAGCGCCGCATTGTAGTCGCTGTCGGTCATGGAAACATTCAGACCTTCGGTCAGCGCGCGGCTGAACGACGCGATCATTTTACCGTTTTTGGACAGGCGCTCGCAGGCGTCATCGGTGGTATAGCCGCCAGACAGGGCCACAACACGAACAACAGCCGGGTGATCGGCCAGGTCGTCATAGATGCCAGCCTCGGTCGGGATGGTCAGCTTCAGCGCCACATCGGTGCCCTCAGGCAGGGCGTTCAGCTGTTCGAGGATCTCGGCTTTCAGCATCGCTTCGGCCTCGGATTTGGTGGCAGAGTTGATGTCGACCTCGGGCTCAATGATCGGCACCAGACCAGCGGCTGCGATCTGTTTGCCGACTTCGAACTGCTGGGCGACGATGGCCTTGATGCCGGCGGCATTGGCTTCTTTTACGACCGAACGCATCTTGGTGCCAAAGATGCCTTTTTCATTGGCACGCGCCAGCAGCGCGTCAAGCTCCGGCATCGGTTTCATCAGCTGCACGCCATCCGCGTCGGCTTCCAGACCTTTGTCGACCTTCAGGAAGGGGACAACGCCACATTTTTCCCACAGGTATTGTGCGGTAGGCGTGCCTTCGATTTCGCCGTCCATGGTTTTTTCAAACAGGATGGCGCCAAGGATCTTGTCTGAACCGAAGCTGGGCGAGGTGATGATGCGGGTGCGCATCTTGTGGATCTCGCCGAACATCTCGTCATCGCCGGAATAGGCATCTTCCATCACACCATAAAGACGCAGCGCCTTGGGGGTGGAGCCACCGGACTGGTCCAGCGCGGCAATGAAGCCCGCGCCTTTGGAAATACGATCAAATTGTTCCTGCTGAATGCTCATGTCTGGGTGACCTCCTTGGGAAACGCCTTGCACATCGCGCCAGTGGCGCTTCAATTCACTGCCTTCTATACTGCCATGCTCACGCCAAACAACAAGCAGTTTCAATTGCTTGCGCTAACACATGTTCGGTTTGGCAACTTAATGAGCTTCTTTGGCAGAATTGTTGCAACGCACGCGCTTATTGAAGTTTTCTTGCGCAGGCCATGTGGGCGCATCAGCCCATGAGGAACCGGCCCAGTGCCTTGGCCGGCGACAGTGGTTCCTGCGTCTGCGCGGCCAGCCGAACCCGTTCAAAGACCACCAGCAAAGTCATGTCATTAAACGAAATCGACCAGTAGCGCGGGGCCTGTCCCGCCCAGCGGGTGATTTTGTCGCTGCCAGTGATTTCGGTAAAGGCCCAGGCAGAAACGGGAAAAGGGGCCTCGGACAATTCATCGACATTCAGCGGGTCGGCTTTGAATTCCAACACATCCGAGAACTGCAGGATCGCCAGACCACCGCCGGATAAGGGCGCGACTTTGTAGGAAATCAACAGGTTCGACCCATCGAAGAAGACCGCAGGATCTGCTTCGGTTTCAATCATGGGAAGCTCTTCGCGGGGCTCAGAGCCGGTTAAACCCGGTGTCGTCATGCGTGTCTGTCTCCTGCAGGCCTTCTGGCCGTCCGACGATAGACTCGCCTTATATGAAAGAACCGCTGAAAAATGGTGAATCCTGCCACTGGCGCCAAAAGAGCAATCAAAAAAAGGCGCCCCGATAGGAGCGCCTTTTGAAATCGTTCTGCAGACCGGCTTAGACCAGACGCGATGCCTCTTTGGCGGCGCGCACGAAGTCTTTGAACAGCGGGTGCGGATCAAAGGGTTTGGATTTCAGTTCCGGGTGGAACTGGACGCCGATGAACCAGGGGTGGTCTTTCCACTCCACGATCTCGGGCAGGCGGCCGTCAGGGGACATGCCGGTGAACTGCAGGCCACAGGCCTCCAGTTGTTCGCGGTACTTGATGTCCACCTCATAGCGGTGACGGTGACGTTCTTCGATGGTGGTCGCCCCATAGGCGTCGGCCACGCGAGAGCCTTCGGTCAGCGCTGCATCATAGGCACCCAGACGCATGGTGCCGCCTTTGTCGTCGGTGGCTTTGCGGGTGACCTTGTGGTTGCCCTGCACCCATTCTTTCAGGTGGTAAACCACGGGCTCAAAGCGCTTGCCGCCGGCTTCGTGGTCGAACTCTTCCGAGCCCGCGGCCTCGATGCCTGCTTTGTTGCGGGCCGCTTCGATCACAGCCATTTGCATACCAAGGCAGATGCCAAGGTAGGGGACATTGTTCTCGCGGGCGTATTGCGCCGCCTTGATCTTGCCCTCTGTGCCGCGTTCGCCAAAGCCGCCGGGGACGAGGATCGCATGGAAGCCCTGCAGATGCGGGGCGGCGTCGTCCTTGTCGAACAGCTCTGCATCGACCCATTCGATGCGGACCTTCACGCGGTTGGCCATGCCACCGTGAGTCAGGGCTTCGGCAATGGATTTATACGCATCTTCCAGCTGGGTGTATTTGCCCACGATGGCGACTTTGACTTCGCCTTCGGGGTTATAGATGCGGTCTGCCACGTCTTCCCAACGGGCCAGATTCGGGCGCGGGGCAGGGGTGATACCAAAGGCATCCAGAACCGCCTGATCCAGACCTTCGCGGTGATACGCGAGCGGTGCTTCGTAGATGGATTTCAGATCCTGTGCGGCAATCACGCTGTCGGGGCGCACATTACAGAACAGCGCCAGCTTTTCGCGTTCTTTCTTCGGGATCGGGCCTTCCGAACGGCAGACCAGAATGTCAGGCGCCAGACCGATAGAGCGCAGTTCCTTGACAGAGTGCTGGGTTGGCTTGGTTTTCAGCTCTCCGCTTGCCTTGATGTAAGGCAGCAGGGTCAGGTGCATAAACAGGCATTCGCCGCGCGGCTTGTCCTGTGCGAACTGACGGATCGCTTCAAAGAAGGGCAGGCCTTCGATGTCGCCCACGGTGCCGCCGATCTCACACAGCATGAAGTCGACTTCGTCTTCACCAATGGAGATAAAGTCTTTGATCTCATTGGTGACATGCGGGATCACCTGAATGGTTTTGCCCAGGTAGTCACCGCGACGTTCTTTTTCCAGAACGTTGGTGTAGATCCGGCCGGACGAGATCGAGTCGGTCTTGCGGGCCGGCACGCCGGTAAAGCGCTCGTAGTGGCCGAGGTCCAGGTCGGTCTCTGCGCCGTCGTCGGTCACAAACACTTCGCCGTGCTCAAACGGCGACATGGTGCCCGGATCGACGTTCAGATAGGGGTCCAGTTTGCGCAGACGCACGGAATAGCCCCGTGCCTGCAGCAAAGCGCCCAGAGCGGCAGAGGCGAGGCCTTTGCCCAAAGACGATACAACGCCGCCAGTGATAAAGATGAAACGCGCCATGTTCGGCTGCCCCCGTGAGATCGTGTCAGGTCTTGTTTCGGTTAGATTTGGTCCATCCACCGCTTGGATTACCAAGCGAATTCAAGGCCGATTTCTGCCCGGCGGTTTCATGCAAAAAACCGCAGCATCACGGGACTTTATATATATAGGATTCGCACAGAATGCGCAAGAGAACCGCAAGATGCTGTTACGGTTCTCTTTCCAGTCGCTAAGTTTGGTATTTTAGTCGGCGCTTGGCACCAGCGGTGCGTTGTCGCCTTCGGCGGGCGGCAGAAGGTCGCTGCCCACAGGAGCCGTCGGCAGCACCGGATCGTTCGACGCAGGCGCCAGCTCAATGCGGTCCGCCACAGAGGAGCCCGCAGATTTCTGTGCGGCCAGAACGGTCAGCGTGATCGAGGTCAGGATAAAGGCACCCGCCAGCATCCATGTCAGGCGCGTCAGCGCGGTCGCTGCAGAGCGGCCAGAAACGGCACCACCGCCGCCACCGCCACCCATGCCGAGGCCCCCACCTTCGGAGCGCTGCAGAAGAACCACGGCAATCAGACCCAGAGCAAGGAGGAGGTGAATGATCAGGACAACGTTTTCCATGGAACCCTTCGGCATTGGCAGACTATCGGGCGGTATGTATTGAAGATCGCTGCGCGGGGCAAGGGGGTATTGTGTGCCTTCTGCCCTGTGGTCTGCGAGATCCGTCTCTGAGCCCTGATCACCTGCAGTTTCGGCGCAGATTCGCCCGCCATCCGCCATCGCAAATATTTATCTGGAGCTTACCTTTGGTCACTTGGTAAAAAAGCGTCGCGGGTGGATTGCCCGCAAAATAACTTTGAAAAACAACAAAATAACTTTGAAAAACAAACAGTTTTAGCAATTCGGAGTGAACCGATGAAAACCGTGAACACATTTGTCGCCGCAGCCTGTGCGGTCTTGGTGTCGGGCGCAGCTTTTGCGGATGAAATTAGCAAGGACGCGGTGATCGCCGCGCAAAAAGTCTGGGGCGAAGGCATTGTTGCCATCGCGACGGCCCATAAAGAGGGCGGTGATTACCAAGATCTGGCAAAGCAGCACATCGAAAACCTCTATGCCTATGACAAGGCGCAGGTGATGTTTAAGCCAACACTGGCTGCAGAGACACCGTTCCGAAGCGATTTTGATGGTGCCCTGAGCTATTTCATTGGCACCGACGGCAGCGAAGACAAAGGTTTTGCCATCAAGGGCTGGACCAACGTTCGCTGGGAAAACAATGGTGTCTACACCAGCGATGACACCGCGATGGCAATGGGCCATTACTTCTTCACGGGGCCGGATGGCACGGAAACCAAGGTGGAATATTCCTTTGGCTATATTCTGGATGATGACGGGGAACTGAAAATCAACCTGCATCATTCCTCGCTGCCTTACGCACCGCAGTAAGGTCGCGATGGAGAGAGGGAGAGAGGGAGCTTTGCGGCTCCTTCTTTGCTTTTGCGCTTAGCGCAACTGCATGTGAATGTGGTCATCATGTCGCGCGGCGCGACACCCTTGAAAGCGGATCTTTGGGTGGTTCAGATTCAGGCGGTCTTTCAGGTGTGGTTCCAGAAGGATCTTTCCCACTCGCGAATCCGCAGCAAGCGCCTCGATCAGCTTTGCTGTGCGGGCCTCATCAATTTCCCAACTGGGCCAATAGGGTTGCAGCCAGCCCAAATCCCAACGCAGCGTGGGCCATTGGGCCCGGCAATCCGTGGGGCCATCTTCAAAGGCAAAGAAACCTATGGGTGATTTGGTGCGCCCTGGCAGATAGCCGCCTTTTCCATCTCGGTAGTAAAACGCCAGATCGGCCTTCTTACCATCGTCGTGCGACAGATGCGGCAACAAAGGGAAGCCGTCGAGAAAAGGCAGGTTGCCATCCAGCATCAGTGTTTCGGTCCCCGGATAAGCGGCGTCCACAGCAGCGGCGGCATCTTCTAGGACGTCGGCGAGTTCGGGACGCACATAGGTGCGGTTGGAAAGGCAATAGAACCAGCTTTGGACCTGCAGAGGGCTGTCTGATACGCAACTGACCGCCATGCGACCGCCCAAAGGAGCAGCCCAAAGGCTGGCGAATGACAAGGCGGCATATAGCGCAACAAATCCCAGAAACTTACGCCGCAACAATCTGGACAGCAGCCACGCGAGACCGCCCACCTGGGTGAGCGCGGTCAGAAGAACCACAATAAGGATATGAAAGGCAGGCTTTGAAATGGATTTGAACATGGCGCAACGCTGTCGTGAGGTGTCGCGAAGGTCAAGTCTTTGTCAAGTTGCACAGAATGTAACCGTTCTGCGACGAATTAGTGGTTCCCTCCCGGCCATCCCCCCGCTATAGGGGGTCACGGTTTCAACACGCATATGGATAGGACCGTACCATGGCCAACGTCGTCGTTGTGGGCGCCCAGTGGGGCGATGAAGGAAAAGGCAAGATCGTTGACTGGCTCAGCGAACGTGCCGATGTAATCGCCCGGTTCCAAGGTGGCCATAATGCAGGCCATACCCTCGTCATCGACGGCAAAGTCTACAAGCTGCACGCGCTGCCCTCTGGCGTTGTGCGCGGTGGCAAGCTGTCTGTCATCGGCAATGGCGTGGTTCTGGACCCCTGGCACCTGATGAACGAAATCGAGACCGTCCGCGCGCAGGGCGTCGAGATCACCCCCGAAACGCTGATGATTGCGGAAAACACGCCGCTGATCATGCCGTTCCACGGTGAGCTGGACCGCGCCCGCGAAGAGGCGGCCTCCAAGGGCACCAAGATTGGCACAACCGGTCGCGGCATTGGCCCGGCATACGAGGACAAAGTGGGCCGCCGTGCGATCCGCGTGGCGGACCTCGCCGACGAAGCAACGCTCGAGGCCCGCGTTGACCGCGCCCTGCAGCACCACGACCCGCTGCGCAAAGGTCTGGGTGTCGAACCCATCGACCGCGACGCGCTGGTCGAAAAACTGAAAGAGATCGCCAAACAGATCCTGCCGTTTGCAGCACCTGTCTGGAAGGTGATGAACGAGAAGCGCAAAGCCGGCAAACGCATCCTGTTTGAAGGTGCACAAGGCGCGCTTCTGGACATCGACTTTGGCACCTATCCCTTTGTGACCTCGTCCAATGTGATCGCGGGTCAGGCAGCCACCGGCGTTGGCATTGGCCCGAACTCCATCGACTATGTGCTGGGCATCGTAAAAGCCTATACCACCCGCGTCGGCGAAGGCCCGTTCCCGTCCGAACTGCTGAAAGAAGACGGCACCCCGGATGCAGATGGCGAGCGCCTCGGCACCCGTGGTCACGAGTTTGGCACCACCACCGGCCGTCAGCGGCGCTGTGGCTGGTTTGATGCCTGTCTTGTGCGCCAGACCTGCGCAACCTCTGGCATCAACGGCATTTCCTTCACCAAACTGGACGTTCTGGACGGGTTTGAAACCCTGAAGATCTGCGTGGGCTATGATCTGGACGGCGAGCGTCTGGACTATCTCCCGACCGCCGCCGACCAGCAGGCGCGCTGCAAGCCGATCTACGAAGAAATGCCCGGCTGGAGCGAAAGCACCGAAGGCGCGCGCAGCTGGAATGATCTGCCCGCAAATGCGATTAAATACGTCAAACGCGTGGAAGAGCTGATCGACTGCCCGGTGGCGCTGCTGTCCACCAGCCCCGAGCGCGACGACACCATCCTTGTCACTGACCCCTTCGCTGACTGATGGCGAAGGGCAAGCCAAACACCCCGCGTAAGGGGATGAGCTACCGCGCCCGGAGGTTCTGGGCGTTGGTGCTCTTGCTGGTTGGGATGCCGCTTTATATTGCCTTGGCCGTCACGGTGATGAACCTGATGGGCCGCCCGCATATCTTGATAGAGCTGGCGGTTTACATTGTGCTGGGCGTGGCGTGGATTTTGCCCTTTAAATTTGTCTTCCGGGGTGTCGGCAAAGAAGACCCGGACGCGATTGGCGACGATCACCCGCGCTAGGGCTTTGGGGCGCCCATTGCCACATAAAATGGACAGTCCGGGCAATGGACGGGCCGGGGTTCTGGTGCCGTCCAGATCTTGGAGCACAAGAACAACACCTGCCGCGTTTTTGCCCGGCAGGTGTTTGAATTTTATCGGTATTTCTTGAGGGAATAGGCAAGCGCGGGGGGGCCGAAACCCCGAAACAGGAAAAATCGAAAGATACCCTTTGGTTTTCTGTCTTCAGACCTATGTAAGCCGTGGCGTTTCAGAGTTTCTTTAGGCCAGAGTTTCTTTAGGAATGTATTCCTGTGCCTTTGATGCATTGAAAGAGGAATGAGAGTGCCCAAAGCAATTGTTCTCGGAGGGTATGGTTTAATTGGGCGTGCCTGTCTGCGCGCCCTGTCCCGGTCAGGTTTTGACGTTTCGGGGATCGGGCGATCAAGGCGCTCCGCACATGCGGTTGGCCTCTCTGTCGAATGGATAATCCGCGACATACCCACCCTTACAGTCGAAGACTGGCGGACGATACTGGATGGTGTCGATGTGGTTGTGAATGCATCAGGCGCGCTTCAGGACGGGGCAAGAGACGACCTTGAAGCGATCCATGTGACGGCCATAGCGCGCCTTGTGGAGGCTGCCGCCGCATTGCCGGTTCGGATCGTTCAGATTTCCGCAGCGGGTGTTTCTGAAACGGCCTCAACCGCCTTCTTTCGAACGAAGGCACAAGGGGACAAGATCCTGTCGTCAGGCGCGCAGGATTGGGTCATCCTGCGTCCTACGCTTGTCGTGTCTCAAGACGCCTATGGGGGGACGGCCCTTCTGCGTGCGGCCGCGTCTCTGCCATTGATCCAGCCGCGTGTTCTGCAAGAGGCGCAGATCCAGACCGTTTATGTTGAGGATGTGGCCGCTGCGGTCGTCGAATCTGCCCAAGGGCGAATTCGCTCTGGGACCATTGCAGATATCACCGAACATGACGTCCACGACTTTCCGGATCTGCTTGCGAAAATGCGCAAATGGCAGGGGTGGGCGGCGCCAGTTGCTTGTCCACCTATTCCAGCAGCGCTTGTATTGGCCACAGGAAAGATTGCCGATGCGTTGGGGTACCTTGGGTGGCGTTCGCCCCTAAGAACCACGGCCCTTACGGCGCTTGCAGATGGTATTCGCGGCGACCCAAACACCTGGCAAAGCGCCGGGGGCAGCGCCTGCCGATCGCTCGATGAGACGCTGGCTCTGTTGCCTGCGACGCGTCAAGAGCGGCTCTTTGGCCGCGCATATATTGCTCTTCCTCTTGCGATTGGAACGCTGGCTCTCTTCTGGCTCCTATCCGGATTGATAACCCTCATTGACCCGGCACGTGCGATGTCCGTTCTGACGGAACGCTCTGTGTCCTCATGGCTGATCGCCCCAACTGTTTTTGGCGGCGCTGTGGCAGATATTCTCTTGGGCTTTGGGATTTTATGGCGGCCTTGGACCAGGCATGCCGCACTTGGAATGCTCGCCCTGTCGAGTCTCTATCTCATTGGTAGCCTCTTTGCCGCTCCTGACCTGTGGGCAGATCCGCTTGGGCCGATGGTCAAAGTGTTGCCGGGTATGACACTTTCGGCCGTGGTTTGGTTGTTGGTGGAAGAACGATGACCTACGAAATCTGGCTCTTCTTGCATGTGATTGGTGCGACCGTTTTATTGGGAACCGGGGCAGGCATTGCCTTTTTTATGGTGGTTTCCAATCTCAGCAACGACCCCAAACTCATCGCCCATGTCGCCGGTATTGTTGTGATCGCGGACACGGTATTCACGGCCTCTGCTGCGATTGTCCAACCGATAACGGGCTACATCTTGGCCCGCGAAGTTGGTTGGCCGCTGTTTGAAGGCTGGGTCGCGCTGTCGCTTGCGCTCTATGTCTTTGTGGGCGTGTTTTGGTTGCCGGTTGTCTGGATGCAAATTCAGATGCGCAATCTGGCCCGCACAGCTCAGGAGGCTGGAACGCCCCTCCCGGCGAGGTACCATAGACTATATCGCTGGTGGTTTGCCTGTGGGTTCCCTGCTTTTGGGGCTGTGATGGCCATTGTTTGGTTGATGCTGACGAAACCGACGTTTTAAATTGGACCTGATATATTTCAGCGGGGTCCATTCGATATCGCTAAACCCGGAATGCCCCACGGGTTCTCCCGCCTGTCCTTTTTTGCATTGAAATGCAAACCGGCCAGTTGGGTATGGCACGGCGCGCGCCCCCAAAGGGNGCGCGCCNTGCCNGGCGCTTTTGGGGGAGCCCCAAACGAAAACCCTCTCCATCGGNTNAGATGAAAGAAAAA
>NZ_CYSD01000016.1 GCF_001458415.1 Tritonibacter multivorans
GGCGATCCCTCAAATACGAATGCGTCTACCTGAACGCTTTCGAAACCGGCTCCGAAGCCCGCGACGGGATCGGAAACTGGATCACTTACTACAACGAAAGACGCCCGCACTCATCACATGGGATCATGACGCCGGACGAGGCCTATGATAGACGATCTCCGGACCTGAAGCTTGCCGCCTGAAATGAAACCAATGCTATAGCTTAGCACGGCGGCAAACTGGTCGAATGTCCAGGACCACCTCTGCCATTGCGATCGGACTCCGCCTTGATCCACTCCTTGAGCTCTTGCGGAAGCCGAAGTTGCATTGGTTTACGACTGTTCATGAAACGCCTCCAGGTTGAAACAATATCCCGTTAGTGGCACTTAGCCACTATTGCGTCAATCGATTTTTATGGCACAGTGCCATCATGGCAGAACAAAGCTCTCAGAATCAGGATAAATTTATCGTGCGGCTGCCGGACGGCCTGCGCGATAGGATACGCCTCGCGGCTGAGGCCAACCACCGCAGTATGAATGCTGAGGTCGTTGCCCTACTCGAAGAAAATTATCCGGCCCCTGTGCCGGAAAAACTGGAAGACCCCGCCGCGCGGCTGCTCTTCTGGCTCGCGAAGCGCATCCGCCGAAGAAGTCCGAAGCCCGGCTCTCCCAGAGACAAGCAAGCAGCCTTGTATGAGCGCATTGCGGTCGATATCTCGGAACGCATGAAGGATATCGGGGAATAGCCCTAATAGGCCACCCACTCATATCCGTGGCTGCCTTCGTGATCCTCCCATTCAACGCCGACTCCGCGACGCCAATTTGATGACGAACAGCGCCGCGATGGAAGCACCCACTGCGGGGCGGCCGCTGGCGTCGTGCGTTGCCAGCCGAAATCGCCCTGCGTGCCGTAGGTGCCGAGGAGCATATTGTAATTCTCGGAGCAATCATCGTCGCGACCACGTTCGCGATGACTGTAATGCCGAACATCCCAGACACGGATCGAGCGCACGAAATCGAATTCCAAGCCACTGATGTCGATATCGGCACCATCTTCGACCACTTGCGCCAGAATGACTTGGCCGAGCGTTTGACCTGTTTGGTTGCTGGCTTCCCAGATTTTCGGGGCCTTGCTTTGCAATGGCGCGCGCTCAGAAACCCCCATAGGACAACGCCAGATTTGTAATGGTGGCTCGATCGGCCAAGGAGTAATCCGACGGATGAACACAGCACGGGCATGAGCGCATTCTGCTGACGCGGGCCACCCACCAGCCAGGCAAAGCAGAATGGCGCAGTCAACCTGATAGGCTTTTACCGCCTGCGGAGCCACACTGGAAAGCAGAGACATTGCGACCCCAAAGAACCAATTCCTGATAGATCTGCACCACATATCAATATATGTCCTTTGCTGCATTACTGTATTATTGTAAATGTAGCTCCAACAGCCCCCATCACACCATATACGAGAACATCATTTGTGATGCTCGCGCGCGTTTTGTGGAATATATTCCGTAGAGCAGTTCTTGTGATCTGGCCGAATACAGGCCATGAAATTGCGGGAACGAGTAGGGCTAAATGTACGGAATCTAAGAAATTCCAGAGGATTGAGCCAAGAACAATTAGCCTTAGCTGCGGAAGTCGATCGCAGCTATATCAGCGAGATCGAACTCGCCAAAAATTCGGCATCAATCGATGTTCTGGAGCGGATCGCGGATGCTCTCGGCGTCGATCCAAAGGAATTGTTTAACGAGAGGGGCTAGTTTTGCCCGAATTTGAGAGTGCTCGCACAACGGCCGAAGCCATCGGCCGCATTACATGTATCAATACAGGCGAAGAAATCGGCTTGCTGTACCATTGGGACAATGGTGAAACACAGGCGGCGCTTTACGATGATGGTCATCCTGAAACATCAAACTGCTCAGATCATCCCGCTGAAACGGACATTGGCGCAAACCGCAGCTAACGGCCGGAAAAAGCTCATTTTATCAAATGCGGCGTGTTGCCTGGAGGTCTGCAATCGGGTGAGTGGCTTTTTTCTTAGGGCGGTTGGAGTTCATACCACCTGACAGAGGGCTCGCGTTGTAATGGATCGGAAACTGAGATAGCTTCGCTGTGTGAAGTGCCTTCGAAACATAACCTCAATACTGCTTGTTGTTCTTCTGGTCTTTATGACGGGGCTAAGCAGCGCTGCGCATGCTTTATCCATGGGTTGCGTTGGTGGGCATTGTGACGAGCACAAGGTCATGCCTGTGGTCGAAAACCACACTGGCCACGCTTTGGGGGAATTGACGAGCAGCACACTGCTTGGATCAGATGGGATAGAGCATGACGAATGCAATCCATTCCTGTGCAATTCTCTCGCGCTAATACTGCTAACTTCCGACGCAGTTTTTGACCAATCCGAGGCCGTATTGGGTTGGCAGGTTGGCCACCTCTCAACTCTGGAAGAGCCGGACAACCCGGACAGACCACCCAACCTTTGAATCAGGATTTCAGCGCTGCTTGCGTGAGTGATCAGCGTTTTAGAAAGGTCGCAGGAACACTGCGGCCCGCCCCTGTTTCACAAGGTAAGGACCAATCCATGAACAAAAAATACATCGTGATCGGCGCGTGCGCCGTGGCAGCCGTCGCTGCATACCTCGTTCTTCGACCCGGCCCCGCAGAGGAAGTCGCGCAAGCGGCACCTGTTGAAGGTAACGCAATTGTTGCGATCCAGATGCCGCAAATCGACGGCAACGCAGCGATAGGCCAACGCATATTCGAGAATACCTGTACCGCCTGTCACGGCACCAACGCTGTTGGTGTTGAGGGCGCGGGACCACCATTGATCCATGTGATCTATGAGCCCAGCCATCACGCTGACGAATCCTTTCAGCGCGCTGTCGCGAACGGAGTCAGAAGCCATCACTGGCGTTTTGGTGACATGCCACCGGTCGAAGGCTTGACCCGTGGTGACGTTGCCATGGTCACCGCCTACATCCGCGAAATCCAGCGTGCCAATGGAATAAACTAAGGAATACTCAAATGAACAAACTTACCACATTTGCGTTGATGACCGTTCTGGCGACCAGTGCGTTTGCGCATTCACCCGTAGATCACACAACGCCTGAGAATGGCGCGACAATCACGGAAGTCCCGCCCGAGATCAGCTTCAACTTTGCCAATGATATCCGTCTTACACGGGTTGATATGCACCATCAGGATCATCCGTCTGTCCGGCTTGATCTCGGGGATCAGACGAGCTTTGACCGTGTGTTCACGCTGCCCCTCGAAGGCATGGGGAAAGGCACCTACCGCATCGAATGGCGGGGATTAGGTTCAGACGGGCACGCCATGCAGGGCGAATTCTCGTTCACGGTGGAATGACCATGCCGGATATCTGGGGAATAGCCGCGATATTCGCCAAACTGACGCTGTATTTTGGCGTCGTTGGGTCGACCGGGCTTGTGATCATTCTAGCGGCCTTTCCAAATCTGGTGCTACCACTATGCCGCCGGATCAAGGCGAAGGCTGTGGTGTTGGCGGGACTTGCCATTTTCGCAGCGGTGTTCGGCTTCATGCTGCGCGGGGCCGCTCTGACGGGTGGAGCCGATGGCATGACGGATCCCGAAATGCTCGGGCTGTTGTGGCAAACACCGGTTGGCGACGTTTTGGTTTATCGGGTTGTTGGTGTGGCAATCCTAATCGCGGGAATGTTCATTCCCCGTTTTGGGACGTGGGTTTCACTTGCTGGCGGGACCATTGCCTTGTGGTCCTTTGCAAAAATCGGGCACGTACCTGACTTGCAGCAAACTGGCATCCGTCTGCTCCTTCTATTGCACCTTCTTGGTATCGCGTTCTGGATCGGTATCCTTGGCCCCTTACGGAACCTGTCACGACTGCCAGAACACTTGGACGACGCGGCCCTGCTGGGGCATCGTTTTGGGCAAGCGGCGGCAGTGATTGTCCCGGTGCTGATCCTGGCAGGCCTGTTGATGGCCTGGCTGTTGCTGGGCGATCTGAGGGCACTCTTGTCAACCGGGTATGGGCAAACCCTTCTGATCAAGCTGGTGCTTGTCGGCGCGATCCTGATTCTGGCAGCCGCAAACAAGCTTCGCTTTGTTCCCGCCATGCAGGCCGGAGACAGCAAAGCCGCGCAGCATCTGGCGCGCTCCATCGAAATTGAAACAGCGGTCATCCTGGTCGTGCTTGCGGCAACCGCAACACTCACCAGCGTTCAGACCCTTCCGAACTGAGGCCTTCCATGAACAGACGAGAATTCTTGATCACGACAAGCGTGGCGGCATTGGTTCCGCGTATCACACTTGCTTCGACCCCAACGGAACTGGTTGCGCAGCCGGTCAGCGCGCAAATCCTGCCCGTTGGGGAACCGGCAACGCCTATGCTGGGATTCAACGGCAGCACGCCCGGACCAGTGCTGCGGACCCGTCAGGGAGAAATCTTTGACATCCGGTTCCGGAACCAGATCGGCGAGGGATCGGCGGTGCATTGGCATGGGCTGCGTATCGACAATGCAATGGATGGCGTTCCGGGCCTGACGCAAGACGTCGTCGAAGTGGATGCCGAGTTCGCCTATCGTTTCCGTGCGCCGGATGCAGGCACCTTCTGGTACCATTCGCACAACCGATCTTGGGAACAGGTTGCAAAGGGACTCTATGGCCCGTTGATCGTGGAAGAGTTGACGCCACCGGACGTGGATCACGATTTGATCGTGTTGATAGATGATTGGCGCATGACCGAAGCGGGCACGCTGGCCGATGGTTTCGAAAATATGCACGATCAGGCGCATCAGGGGCGGCTCGGCAACTATGCCCGTGCTCTTGTCGAACCGAGCACGCCCGTCCGTCGTGGTGATCGTGTGCGCCTTCGTCTGATCAATGTTGCGACCGACAGGATTTTCCCGATTGAGATTGAAGGTGTCGACGGCAAGATCGTTGCAAATGACGGAATGCCCCTTGTCAGTCCACAGGAGTTATCCAGTCTCATTCTTGCCCCGGCCCAACGCGCGGATATCATCGCGGACATCACTTCCCCGGACCAAATCGCCTTCATGTTTCCCACGCAGGACGGCCCCTACTTGCTGGGTGAAATCCCCGTTGAGGACGCGAACACGGAGCGGCAACCATCGGAGATTTCTGCGTTGCTACCAAACGAGGTTACGCAGCCCGACTTAGACAATGCGGTTTCCCTGACGCTTACCATGGAAGGTGGGGCCATGAGCCGTCGCATGATGCAAGGTATGATGGGTGGCGATATCTGGGCGTTCAACGGGCAGTCCGGTCTGACGGATACCCCGTTTCATCTGTTCGAACGTGGGCAGACAGCGCGTATTCGTCTGGTGAACGACACCCGTTTCCCGCATGGCATCCATCTGCACGGGCATCATTTCTTTGAGGTCCGGGCTGACAACAATCTGGGCGCTTTTCGAGACACCACACTTGTGGATGCAGGTGAGGCCCGCGACATCGTCTGCGTGTTCGACAACCCCGGGAAATGGCTGTTGCACTGCCACATGCTAGGCCATCAAGCGGCGGGCATGAAGACATGGGTGGAAGTCGCATGAAACGCGTTTTGATCATTGCCGCATGCTGTATCGCGACCGGTGCAATCGCCGGTCACGAATTGGATGACCGAGATTTGACCAATGGTCAAACCCTCTACAGCGAACAATGCGCGTCCTGCCATGGGGCCAGTCTTGAAGGGAAACCCGACTGGCGCACGCCTGATGAAAACGGCGTCTTGCCCGCACCGCCCCATGATGAGACCGGGCACACATGGCACCACGATAACCAGCTTTTGTTCGAATACACTCGGCTTGGTGGAGAGGAAGCATTGGCTGCGCGCGGTATCACCGGCTTCGCAAGCGGTATGCCGGGTTTTGGCGATGCTCTCACCGATGACGATATTTGGGACATCCTGGCCTATATCAGATCAACCTGGCCGGACCGCGTTCAGCAAATTCAAGCCGGTCGCAACCCACCGCACAACTAAGGAAGGCGGTCTTCGCTACGTGGCGTGGGAGCATAGCGCCCGCGCCCGGTTTTTGTCAGCAATCCCCGATCAGACAGATCTCTGAGGGCCCGATAGCAGGCTTCTTTGGTCAACCCGATCTGGTTGGCGAATTGTGTGACCGAACCGGTCAGCTTGCCCAATTCTACCGCCAGCAATACGCGGTCGTTCGCTGATTTCATAGCGTGCAGCGTCAATAGCTGGCGGTAATCCTGCACCTGCACCGCCAATCGCTTGGTGATCCCTTCCGAAAAAGCCGTGTCTTCACGTAGTTGCTTCTGGATGGCTTGCTTCGAAATCCGAACAACTTCGGATGGAGCAGTACAAATCGCGTCGCAGTGGTAGTGATCCGAATAAATGGATGCTTCGGCAAACATGTCGCCAGTCTGAGCGTTGTAGATCGTTACGGAGTTTCCAGATTCCGTCACGCGAGTTAGGCAGATGCCACCTGACGCCACAAAGAATATGCCCTTTGTGGTGTCGCCCTGCCGGAACACGTGGTCTCCAATGGAATAACGCATTTGAGACAGAGATTTTTCATCCAATGCGCCGAACGGGGTGGGTAACATGTGATTTCAATCATATTCGGATCTGCGTCTGGGGTGTAGCAAGCCACCAACCCCAAATGCAAGAACGGACATACCATGATCAGAACGACACTTTGCGCCATCGTGGCGCTCATAGCCCTTCCAGCCGCCGCCCAACATGCCCATCAGGGCTCGGACGGCCCTTTGGAAACAGGGCAGTCCGCCTTCGCCGCAATTTCGGAAATCGTACAAATCCTGTCAGACGACCCCGGTACCGACTGGACCAAGGTCAATATTCAGGCGCTGCGCGATCACCTCGTGGATATGGAGTTGGTCACGACCCAAGCGACCGTGAACACTCAGACCGAAGGCAGGAAAGTCGAGTTTCGCGTTACCGGCGAGGGGATTGTGGCCGATGCCGTCGCGCGCATGGCGACGGCACATTCACCGATGTTGGAATTGGCAACTGGATGGACGGTGACTGCTGAACCGTCCACGGACGGAGCGACCATGCGCATCGAGGTCCAGACCGAACAGGAGCTTGCCCGCGTCCTTGGCCTCGGGTTCTTCGGCGTTATGACAATCGGTGCGCACCATCAGGCGCACCACATACAGATGGCTTCCGGTGAAGATCCGCATCACTGATGCGATCCAGCCAAGAAGCAGTGATTGGAGCTTGCACAGCCAACGGGTATTTTGCCCGAGACTGTCACCATAAGATTGAGCAACTTTGGACGGCAGGTTGACGTAAAATAGCGAAGGTCGGTTTTGTCGCTCATTCAACTTTCAGAAAAACCGTCTGACCCGTTTAGCATAATCCTCAAACGCAGTGCCGTACTGATCCTTTAGCCAACGCTCTTCAGCAAATGGGGTGACCACCAATATCGCAATTACCGGAGCGCCAACCGCGAACACCCAGGGCGCAGCTGACAAGATCATCCACCCGCCGACGATAGCAATATCGGCCACATATTGCGGATTTCGAGAATACCGATACATGCCTTCGGTGCGCAGCGTGCCCTTGGCACCACCCGTCTGGGGCACTCCGAAGTGCGAGACCTCCAGCCAGACAATGACATTGCCGATCACTATTAGTGGAAGTCCGACCCCGAAGCGCAGCCAACCTTGAATGGCGGCGTTGCCCCAACCCAGTATCCCCAAGACGATGAGGATGCCGAACAGCGTGAAAGTCGGCACCCAGACGAACACTGGCGTAAGGGCGGTATACTGTTTCGGCGGCCATATGCGGCGCTTGGGAAAAACAATCGACCATAGGATTGCTGTGAGCGTCGCTGCTGCAACCCCGAAGCCGAGATAGATGATAGCTGTCTGCATCATGTTTCTACATGCCCGTGCTCGATCATCTGGCGGCGCTCCGCGAGAGCCTGGCGCACGATCTGATAGGCCGAGGACAGAAACAGTCCCGCCATGACGGTTGCGACGATCAAGTCCGGCCAGCCACTTGCCGTGCCCCAGACGCCTAACGCAGCAAACATGACCGCGACATTTCCAATAGCGTCGTTGCGCGAGCACAGCCAAACTGACCGAACGTTGGCGTCGCCGTCTTTGTATCTGACAAGCAAGAGAACACTCGCCAGATTGGTGAGCAGGGCAAGAAAGCCCACTGCACCCATGATCTCGGCGGTTGGGACACCAACGTAGAAGACGCGGTAGACGGTAGAGCCGAAGACCCACAACCCCATCAACAGAAGGCTGACCCCCTTGAACAAGGCGGCGTTCGTGCGCGCTCTGATTGAAGCCCCGATGACCGCCAGCGAAATGCCGTAGGTCAGGGCGTCGCCTGCGAAGTCGAGGGCATCCGCTTGCAGGGCTTGCGAGTTGGCCAGATGGCCCGCAGCCATCTCGACCACGAACATCGTTGCGTTCAGGGCAATGACGATCCAAAGCCGCCGTTTATAGTCGTCCGAGACGCCTTCGAATTTGGCATCGTGTCCACAGCATCCAGGCATTAGGTTGCCTCCTGCGTTTCAGGGATTGATTGATCTGGAACAAGGGCTGCTTCGCCGCCGGGAATATCCGGCACGTGGCCTTTGCGCATCCTCCTGACGCGGTGGTTCATCCAATGGCGAATGATGACACGATAGAGAAGCCCCTTCACGCCGGTCAGCTGACGGTGGGTTGCATAAAAGGCATCGGGGTCATCGAAGGTGCCGAAGTCGTTGTTGATTCCGGTTTTTTGAATATAGGTACTGACCCCGTGCCATTCGACGTTTGGGTTCTGAAGACAATCCGTGCCAGCACCATAGGCGCAGAGCGATTGACGTTCTGGAAAAGCATTTTGCAGCGCCGCCAGGATGGGTGCATCCAGGATGAAGCCCTCCAGGTTCAACCACTGCTCTCTATGATGGATTTCGACCCAAGAGTGGATGATGTTGGCAGGGGCAAGCGGATAGACCAGCTCTGGCACGACTCCGCGCTGCAACCGCTTGTCGATGGTGAAACCGTGAAAGCGGCACGGCACACCAAGGGCGCGCAGAAGCGCCATCAGCAAGGTGCCCTTCGTGTTGCACTGCCCATAGCCATCGGACAGCACCCTGGACGCCGGCAGCGCATCATCGGAGTTGTAACCGAACAGGATTTCGTTGCGGACAAAGTCATAGGCGGCACCGATACGGTCGGCGTTTGAAAGGTTCATCCAGCCACGATCAGCAACAAGGCGCTGAATAGGGCCAGCCTCGAAATCCAGAAGGGATGTTGGGGACAGGAATTGATCGGTCATCGTAGCCTCTTGAGTCTGTGTCCCACCCTATTTACAATCTCTAGTGACTAGAGGTTCAAGAGGTTTCTTCATGTTTTCTATCGGCGAGCTTTCAAGACGCACCAAGGTCAAGGTTCCAACCATCCGCTACTATGAGGAGATGGGCCTGTTGGTGGAGGCCGAGCGCACAAGCGGCAACCAAAGACGCTATGACAAAGCGGGATTGGAACGGCTCAGTTTCATCCGCCATGCACGCGATCTGGGCTTTTCGATTGAGGCAATCTTGTCCCTGATCGAGCTACAGGAACACCCGGATCGGTCATGCCAAGCCGCTACGAAAATTGCGGTGGCACAACTCGCGGATGTTCGCGCGAAGGTCAAAAAGCTGAAGGCGCTCGAAAGGGAGTTGGTTCGCATGGCCAAGGGATGCGACGGACATGGTGTGTCCGAGGACTGCTACGTTCTGGCTTCACTTGCTGACCATGAGCATTGCGAAAACGAGCACTGATCACCCGCAGCACGAGCCTCCCTCTTGGATTGGCGGACATTTGACCGTGCCGTAGGAGCAGTACACGCAGCAGTCCCCTTCGAGCGGTTTTAGAACAGTGTGGCAGGACTTACATTCATAGAACCACTGACATGCATCCGTCGGCATCGTCTCTTCGGTAGCGTGTCCACATTCGGGGCAGGTAATCGTAGATTGAAAGTTCACTTCGCTCGTTTGCGTCGCCATAGCGCGTATCCTGTAAGTAGTAGAAATCCAGCAAGGATTGGCAGCAGCACGTCGTCTCTATAGACGTAACCGAGTGCTCCGCTGATCCCAAGAAGCGAAAACAGCCATGGTAGAAAAGGCGTCAGGCAGCAGACCGCGGCCAATCCCAAACCGCCCAGGCTCAGTGGAAGCAACCAGCCCCTCATCGATACTGCCTAAACAAGGCAAACATCGTCCTCGCCGCGTCTTCTTCCCAGAGAGGTGAACTGGCAGCGAGAGCGAAAGCCAGCGTCGTGAAGCCAAGCATAACGACAGTTGAGCGCCTGCGTTTTGCGCATGCCCAACGCCGCCAAAGGCGGAACCATCCCCAAGCAAGTACAAGTCCCACGACAACCAATATCTCGGTGCGATACTCGACAAATGGCCCAAGCAAAACCAGCCACGTGCCACCCAGCCCTATGATTGAAAGGCCAATCGGCAATACGCAGCAGGATGCGCTTAGCAAAGCCAACAGACCAGCGCCGCCGATCAGCAGTCGGTTTGGCCCATTGGTTTCATCTTGAAGAGTTTCAGTATTCGACATCATGGCTGATCTTATGCATCCTGTAGTCACTACAGAAGCAAGCGGAGTTCGATCACATGATTGCGATTGGTGAGGCATCCCGCCTTAGTGGCGTTTCAATAGAGACGATCCGCTACTATGAGCGTGAGGGGATAATATCAAAGGCAGTCCGCACTGCTTCTGGGCGACGAGCTTATTCGGACACTGAGATTTCAGAGCTTCGCTTCATCAAACGATGCCGTGATCTTGGGTTCTCCATCCAAGACGCAGTTGCGCTTCGCAATCTCGCCGATGCACCGTCCGATGCATGTGAGACGGTCGAGCGACTTGGAAGCAAGCATCTCTCGGACGTTCAGGCGAAACTGGCGGAGCTTCGGAAACTTGAGAAGGCTCTGGTCGAGCTGGTCGCGAACTGCGCAAAGGGACAAAGCGACTGTCCGATGTTGGATGCTTTAAAAGCCCGCTAGTTGGAAAGTCGACGTTGGTTCAGTCGCAGCGCAATTTCACTTCGTCAGCGCGTTGGCGACCTTCGCCGCCGCTTTGTTGAAAGGCATCTTTCTCTACGTGAGGACAGGTGTCATTTCCTCACGTCGTCCAGAAGCTCCAAAACGCGCGCGTAGTCTTCGCTGGCGACGCGCGCTTGCTCGAAGATCTCACGACGCTCCAGGTCCTGGCAACGGAAGTACCGCTCAACTTCGGTAAAATACGTCTCCGCATCACGCCTCAACAGGTCCGCATAGGCCCATACGTCATCGGCATTGGTCGGCATCCAGGGCGGAGCAGGCGGCAGACAACTGCCCGCGATCGCCGCAGAACTCCAGCTCAGAACGATCATAATCGCCCATGTTTGTTTCAAAAGCGCCATATTATCTTGGCTCAGCCACTCCGTTGCAGTAAATTCGTTTCAACGCATGAAAGGCGCAATAACTCAAATTGCACCTATTGATTGCAAGATTATAATATTGTATCGGTTGGGTAGTCCATGAGGGACTGCCGGGCCAATGCACAATTCTGCAAGGCTCGATCCTATGAATTTGATGCAAGACGCCCCCAATGTTGTCAGTGAAGACGGGCTGCGCACGCTGCTTGCCGAGGGTCATTCGGCGGATGTTGTGTGTCGGGTTACGCCCAAACGTACAGGTGCTCAGTGGTCCGGGATTTGGACCGTGCATTGCGTCTCGCCAGATGGTGAGACGCGTCGCCTGCTCGTTACCGCGCGCAACAATATGGCCGCCCGAGAATTCAAGACTATCAATGGCTTATCCAGCTTCCTTGCAGGACTTGGAGTTTCGGTCGTCTCGATCCCGATGCTCGAAGGCAAGATCGCCTCTCACAATTTGGACGACGCGGGCTAAGCCACTTGCTGTCCTTGCGGCATTCCTTGCAGCACCCGCCCATTCTGAAGGCTTCGTGCTTTCCATGCGGGCCGATGGCCAGCTCGAGACCAAAGCACCGCAATCAGGTTTCGCGCAGAGCTACGTCGACGGGATTGGAGCAAACCCACCAGAGCTGATCGTGTTCGCAGCGCCTCAGCCTGAAGATCCGCCTCCTGCACCCACCCGCGCGGTTCCCCGCCCCGAGATCCTCACAGCCCTTGAAAGCACCGCGCATCGCTATGGCGGACACCCCGCACTACGCCGCGCTGGCCTGTCCGTGACGGAGTGGCAGGTGCTCTTCCAAGCCAATATTGAGATTGAAAGCGCCTATCGCCCAAATGCGCGCAGCTCCGCAGGTGCTATCGGCCTCGGACAGCTGATGCCAGCTACGGCCGCGCAGCTTGGTGTGGATCCGCATGACTGGCAGGCCAATCTGGATGGCTCCGCCCGTTACCTTCTGATGATGCTTGCACAATTCGGCACGCCCGAACTCGCGCTTGCCGCCTACAACGCGGGGCCTGACGCGGTCGCGCGCTATGGCGGCATCCCTCCCTACCGAGAAACCCAAAATCACGTGCGCCGCGTCATGGCCGTGCGTGATCGACTTACTGGAGCCTCCTGATGCACATTCAATTCCGCACGATCCTGTCACTGGCTCTGGCCAGTTTGATGATTGCCAACCCGGCCTTTGCGCAGAGCATTGACCTCTCCCCGGTGCAGAACCTTCTGCAAGGCATTGTCGACACGATCACCGGCCCCTTGGGCATTGTGATCGGCACCCTGGCCCTGATCGGCGTGTTCCTCTCCTGGCTCTTTGGCATTCTGGATTTCCGCCAAGCCCTTTGGGTGCTTGTTGCCATTGCAGGCATCGCGGCTGCGCCGACCATCGTGACCGCCATCTGGGGCGCGTAAATTCGGCATGGCAACGCAAACCCGCCTCTTCCTCGGCCTGAACCGGCCGCCAAAGCTCATCGGCTTGCCGATCATGTATGCCATGGTTTGGCTGTTCGGGTTTGTGTTGCTGTTTCTCTGGGTTCAGAGCTGGCCGGTGATCATCATCGCAGCTGTGGCCTATCCTGCGCTGTGGAAAGCGGCTGACTGGGATCCGGCCTTTCTTGAGGTGATGGTCACCGCACTGCAGGAAACGCCCCCTACGCCGAACCGCAAAATCAATTCAGGGGACAGCTATGCTCCATGACCCCTCGGATGATCTTGCCATGCTGCCGGACTGGGCGCGCAAAGAGCGCCCGATGGCCAGCATGCTGCCCTATGTCAGCCTCGTGAATGACGTGACGATCCGCACGCGCGGCAATGCCCTTTTCCAGTGCATCCGCCTTGATGGCGTCAACAGCATGACCAGCGATGACGCGCATTTGGAGAAGATCCGCGCGCTCTTCGCGGCGATCATCGCGCAGATCGGGCCGGACTACAGTTTCTACGTCCACAAGGTCTCCAAGGCGATTGAGACCGCTTTGCCACCGGTGCCCGAGAAAGGGTTTGCACAAGCGCTGGATACCCGTTGGCAAACGGCCATGACGCGGTCGGGCCTGCGGGACAAGACGCTCACGCTCACGGTGCTGAAACGTCCTTCCCTCGGCGCGCGGATGCGACTGAAGCGCTCGGACTCAATCGCACAGCTGAAAGACCAGACGGCCAAACAGCTGCGCAAGCTCGAGGAAGTCGTCGGGTTTTTGCAATCGTCCTTTGCCGAGATGAACCCGCGCCTTCTTGGGGCCAAAAGCGGCGAGCTACTCGGATTCCTCGGGGCGCTCAATATTGGCCAGGAACGACCGCTTTTCGCTAAATCGCGCTTTGGCACTATTGCCGAGGATGTGGCCAACACCCGCGTTACGTTTCAGGGGCGAGGCTTTACGCTGGACGATGGGACGGCGGGCAAGCGATTTGGCACCAGCTTTGCGATCAAGACTTACCCGGCCAAAACCAACTGCACCATGTTCGATGAGCTGAACCTGCCCGTCGACATGGTCGTCACCCATTCCTTCACGCCGATCAACAGCAACATCATGGCCAGTCGGATCAAGCGGCAACAGCGTCTGATGAAGGCCAGCGATGACGGCGCGATTTCCCTCGCAGAAGAACTGGTCGACGCGCTGGACGATCTGGAGTCGAAGCGCCTCAGCTTCGGCGATCATCACATGACGGTCACGGTCTTCGCCGAGACCGAGGACAAGCTGGAAGCAATTGCCGCCGAGGTTCGAAACATCGCCGCCAGTGAAGGCGTAAACCTGGTGAACGAGAGCTTTGCGGCGCGCACCCATTATTTCGCGCAGCATCCGGGCAATGGGCAGATGCGCAGCCGCAAGGCCGCCATCACCAACACGAACTTTACCGATCTCGCAGCGCTTCATCGCGGTCAACTGGGCAAACCTGGCCATCAAGTGCCTTGGGGCAAGCCGATTACCCTCTTCCCGACGCCTGAACGCTCGGGCTTCCTGTTCAACTACCATGAGACGGGTCAGCCAGACAAAGAACCAACCGGCGGGCACACCTTGATCCTTGGCCGCCCTGGCTCCGGCAAATCGGTGTTGTCAGCCTTCCTCATGACCCAAGCGCGGCGCTGCGACGCACGGGTATTTGTCTTCGACTACCGTGCAGGCATGGAAATGGCGGTGCGGGCCAATGGCGGGCGTTACAGCGCCATCAAGGCTGGAGAAGCGACAGGTCTAAACCCGCTGCGGACAGAAATCGATGGGCGCGGCCAAGCCTGGCTCTCCGATTGGCTGGCCACGCTGTTGCATCGCGCTGACAAGCCCCTGAGCCCAGTTCAGATTAACCGCATCCAAGAAGTGGTGCGCCAGAACGCCGGGGCGAGCGATGCCGCCCTTCGCAATTGGCAAGATCTGGCCTCGCTCTTTGTGGCCGGGGCGGATGAGGGGGATCTGTTCGAACGGATACAGGAATGGACCGCTGAGGGCCGCTACGGCTGGATCTTCGGGCAAAGTTCTGCGGATACTTTCTCGCTCGATGGCGATGTCGTGGGGTTCGACCTGACCGGCATTCTCGACAGCGAAAGCGAGAAGGAACGCATGGCGGTCCTGTCCTACCTGTTCCGCCGCGTGGAGCGCGTCATCGAGGACCGCAAGCCGACGTTGATCATCATCGACGAAGCCTGGAAAGCACTCGACAATCCGTATTTCGCAGACCGGCTGAGCAACTGGCTGGTCACGGCGCGCAAACAGAACGCCGTCGTTGTGATGATGACCCAATACGCAAGCCAGCTTGAGAAGACCCGCACCGGCAAAACGATTGTCGAAGCAGTGCCGACGCAGCTTCTGCTTCCCAACATCCGTGCCTCGGCCAGTGATTACGCGATGCTGGGCCTCACTGAAAAAGAGCTGAGCGTGCTACTCGGCACGGGTAGCAACTCTCGCCTGGCGCTGGTGCGCGATGATCAGGGCTCGGTGGTGATTGACGCCGATCTAAGCTCCCTTGGGGCTTACCTCACGATCCTTGGCGGCATGGAAAAAGGCGAAGCGCTGGTTGGCGCGGATTATCGCCAGAACCCCGATTTTTGGAGACAGATTGATGCGTAGACTTTGCGTGCTGACCCTCACCCTTTTGACCCTGACAGCCTGTGCGGAATATCGGCCGTCAGAAGCGGAATGCTTCAATTCTTTCGCCGAAGTCAGTCGCAGCAACTGCAATTTCGAACTGCTCGGGCCGATTGGTGGACTGGGTGAATAAGCTTCACCCGCATATCCTTGCAGGCTTGGCGTCACTGGCCGCGCCAATGGCCTTTGCCCAAGGCGTTCCCACATTTGATGCAGGCATGTTCTTGCAGCGCGAGCGTGTGCTGCAGCAAGCCGAACAGGATCTGGCGCTGCAGCGGGACCGGATAACCAAAGAGGAAGAGCTTGAAGAACTCGAGCAAGAACAACTCCAGGCGCTGGAAGACATCCTAGATGCCTCGACGCTTGCCAGCGGGAACTCCGGCGCGCTGGTCGCGAGTTTGGAAGCTGGTTCATCACCTGAAAGCGCCGCAGAGACGCTTTATGGTCCGGTTGATCCAAACCCCGGCGCAGCCCAGATGTTCGGCGACGCCTCTGGCTCCATCGAACAACTGATCATTCGCGCCGCCCAAGAAACGCACCACATGTCCGGCGTGCGCGCAGCGGGTCTATCGCCCAAGCAGTGGCGCTGTCTGTTGCAGGCGCTGATCTGGCAAGAAAGCCGCTTCACCATCGGCGCGCGTTCCCCTGTCGGCGCATTCGGCCTGACCCAGATCATGCCCGGCACGGCGCAGGATCTCGGGATTTACCCCGCCTACTATGAAAACCCCTACATCCAGGTCAACGGCGGCGCGCGCTATCTGGCGCAGATGCTGGCCATGTTTGACGGCAACATCATTCACGGGCTGGCGGCCTACAATGCCGGTCCGGGCAATGTGCAACGCTACGGCGGCGTGCCCCCTTTCGCTGAGACCCAGCACTACGTTCAGGTGATCCCCGAGCGCTACAATCTCTACCTTGCCCGCGTGGGCGGCGTTGACGCGCTCGGCACCATTGATCCTGTTCTGCTCGCCAACTCCACCATGAGCCTGACCTCCTTCGGCGCAGGCGTCTATGGCGACTACTCACTGCTCTCGGTGCAAGCGGCCGCCCTGCGCGTGCAGGACATCATCACCCGCATTGGCGAAACCGACGACATTCACGCGGCCATGTCGCTCAACACCTACGCGCGGGCCGAACTCGCTCGCCTGTTCGCGATCCGCACGCGCCTCAAGGCCGCCCATACTCGCCCGCTCAGCGCCGCAGAACTGGCCATGGCGGCCGCACAGGCACGCGAACAAGACTTCATGCAATTCGATCTGGAGGTACTCCGATGATCCGTTTTCTTTCAACCGCAGCCACCTGCGCATTGTTGGTTGCGTCTCCCGCATCTGCCCAAGGTGTTCCGACTATCGACACACGCAACATCGCCCAGGAAATTCGCCAGCTGCAGCAAATGTTGGAGGATTTCGGGATCCAGACCGACCAGCTCGACACGCTTCTAGAACAGCTCGACCTAGTGCAGCAGCAACTCGACACGCTTAACGAGACCTACGCAGCCCTGACCGGTGCGACAGACATCATCGAGATGGCCATGGGTGGTGATCTCGACGGGCTTCTTGATCAGGAATTCGGCGATCTTCTTGGCACCATACGGCAAATCCAAAGCGGCGATTTCAGCGGCCTGATCGGCAACGCGGCCCCTCAAATGGAAGGCCGCATGACGCAAGCCCTCGAGGACGCAGGATTTGACCAAGACAGCCTGTCCGACATGGCCAGCAGCGGCAATCCGGGCGCGGAACGCATTGCCAGTCAGGCGGGCACCGGGGCGGTGATGTCGGCGGCCGCTGAGAACAGTTATGACGAGGCCGCGCAATCCCTCGAGCGGGTCGAACAACTGGTTTCACTGATCCCGGACATGGAAACGCTCAAGGAAGCCGTCGATCACAACACTCGCGTCACAGCCGAGCTGGCCATTGCCATGACGCGCATGTGGGAGCTTGAAGCCATCCAGACCGTCGGCGCGGGCCAATCCGGTGTGGTCGATGCAGCCACCCTGGCCGAAGAGCGCCGATATATGGACTTCACCCTGCCAGACTTGCGCGCGGACTGATCCCATGAACAGCGAGGCAGAAATCATCGAAGAGGAGCTCGTCTATGGCGCACGACGACGCGAGCTCATGTGGCAGAAACTGGGGCTGACAGGCATGGCGTTTGGCATGGCAGGTTGCCTCGCCGCCGCCCTCGTTGCCCTGTTCGACGTGGACCCGTCGCCTATGATCGTGCCCTTTGATAGCGAAACCGGCATGGCCCTCCCCAATGCCATGGTTGAAGCGGTCTCACTCACGGAACGCCCCGCTATCATCGAGGCTCAGGTCTACCGCTATGTCATCGATCGAGAGACGTACAATCAGCTCGACAATGACGTGCGTGTGCGGCGGGTCCTGGACCAGTCGGACGGCGCGGCAGCCGCAGGGTTGCGCGCACTTTGGACCAGCGGCCATGAGGCCTATCCGCCCGATAGCTATGGCACAGATGCCCGGCTTGAGGTCGAGATTCTGTCGATCACCCATATCAGCACCAATCGTGCCCAAGTGCGCCTTCGCAAGCGGCTCAACTCACCGCGCGGCAGTCAAAACGGGCTCTTCACCGCAACCCTGATGTTTGAATTTCGGCCCGAGAATAGCCGGTCAATCGACGATGTCTGGCAGAACCCATTTGGCTTCACCGTCACAGAATACGCGATCCGCTCGGATCGTCTGGAGTAAACCATGCGTCGCCTGTTCTTGATCCTCGCCCTCATTGTTCCCATTACTGGCACCGCCTATGCGGAGACTCAGCCGCGACAAGGCCCCTATGATGCACGTGTCAGGCAGGCCACCTATCAGGATGGGCAGGTCTATCGCATCCGCACAAGCCTGACCCACGTGACCAGCATCGAGTTTGGTCAGGGCGAGACCATCCGCTCGATCATTGCGGGCGATACCGAGGGCTTCCTTTTGGACGGCGTGCCCGGAGGCCAGGCCTTTGCGATCAAGCCAGTCTCGCGCGGCGCGCATACCAACATCACCGTCTATACCAACCGGCGCAGTTACTATTTCAATGTGACCGAGGCGAGCTCGCCGACCTTTTACGTTATTCGTTTCACCTATCCCGAGGCAGCCCCTAGGCAATCCCGTGTGGCAACGAACCAACCAGCAAACCATGCCTATGGCGTCAGCGCGCGATCCGAGATCACCCCGCGCGAAATCTGGGACGACGGGACCTTCACCTATTTCCGCTTTGCCGCGAACGCGCCGCTACCTGCGATCTTTCGCTGGTCCGGTGGCAATGAGCGCAGCGTGAATGCGCTCGCGCGGCCAGACGGTGTGATCCGCGTTTCAGGCGTCAGCGATAGATGGGTTCTCAGGCTTGGTGATGACGAGATCTGCGTCCAAGAGATGAGCGAGGCACATCAGGATGAGTGAAACAGCCGAGCTTAAGAAGCGCCTCGAAGCACTTGAAGGAAAACCAAAGAATCTAAAAGCGCGGCCATCTTTTGTCACCATCGCCCTGGGCATTGGGGCAATCGCAGCCCTTGGTGGTCTCTTGCTGCTGTTCTCTGGCAGCTCTGAACCCGAAAGCCTGGAAACCGCATCACCGGATGAATTCCAAGCGGCGGGACCGGGCTTTGGTGCGCTCGAGCCCACGCCTGCACCGATAGACACAACCCCGCCGCCGGAGCCGCAAGCAGACAGAGAAACAGAAGAGCTGCGCGCGCAAATGGACGCTATGCGGGCCGAACTTGAAGCACTGCGCAACGCGCCAGCACCTGAGGCTCCGACCGTCGATACAGAAGCGCTGGATACCTTGGGCGCAGAAATCGATGCCCTGCGCAGCGAGGCAGCAGCAACGCAAGCCGCCTTGCGCGAGGAGCTGGAAGAACGCACACGGCAAATCCAGCGCCTGCAAAATGATCTGGAGCTTGCACGCCTAGAAGCCCCGCGCTCGCCTGCACCAACCGGACCCACGGCCGAAGAACTGCGCCTTCAGGAGCTCGAGCGGCGGCGGCAAGCCGAACTTGAGGAACTGCAAGCCCGTATCGCCAGCCCGATCATCGCCTTTGGCGGCACCGGAAACGGCAACAATGAAACCGCCGCCGAGCAGCGTCGACTTGATGGCGACACAGACTTTGTCCGTAATGGCGCTGAACCCGCCGAGGTGACGCAGGCCCAGGTGATTGTGAACCCGTCAAACACGGTCGTTCAGGGCACGATGATCCAGGCGGTGTTGGAGACAGCGATCGACAGCTCGCTCGCCGGTCAGGTCCGCGCGATGGTGTCTGAAGATGTTCATGCCTATGACGGCTCGCAGATCCTGATCCCGCGCGGCGCGCGTCTGATCGGGCGATATCAATCTGGCCTCGACATCGCGCAACAACGCGTGACCATCGCCTGGGACCGGATCATTCTGCCCAGCAACCAGACCGTCGAAATCAGCGCCTTTGGCGGTGATGAGTTGGGGCGCTCCGGCACAACCGGTTTCGTCGACAGCCGCTTTGGCACGCGGTTCGGGTCAGCCGCACTGATATCGCTGATCGGAGCCTTGCCCGCCGTGGCAGCCCAGAACACCGAAGATGAGATCACCTCTGATGTTCTGGAAGGCATTGGCGAAGACCTGCAAGACAGCGCGCAAAGCGTGATCGGCGAATACCTCTCCGTCTCGCCCGTGATCTATGTCGATCAAGGTGCCCGTGTCACCGTGATGGTTGATCGTGATCTGGAGATTTTTTGACCATGGCGGCCAGCTATTTGCAAAGCTCGATGGACAAGATCCCCGAGGCACGTGACCCAAAGTTGATTGAGCTCTGCATCAATCCCGACGGTACGCTTTGGGCGGAGTTTCAGGGTGATCACTTCATGCGGTCCGTAAATCGACGGCTTTCGCAGAACGAGATCAAGGATCTGGGCAACCAGATTGCTTCGGCCGCGAACACTACGCTCAGCCGAACGAAACCGATCGTGTCGGTCAGCATCACCTACCGTGACCGCCCGATCCGCGCGCAAGTCATCCAACCACCGGCCGTCGATGGCGGTTACGCAGTTTCTCTGCGGTTCTTCGCTGACCTTCCGTTAGAACAGATCAAGCTGTCTTACCTGTTCGGAAAAGAGCGCAGCAACGAGGGTGCAAGACGCGAGCGCAATGCCGAGCTGCGCGATGTCGTGGCCACCGGCGACATCGACGCCGCGATCAAGTTTTGCGTCACCCACAAGCTCAACATGATCGTCTCCGGTGGCACCTCGACCGGCAAGACCGTCACGGCACGTAAAATCCTCTCCTTCGTGCCCGCCGACGAGCGTATCGTCACGATCGAAGAGGCCGCTGAACTGCGTCCGACGCAGCCCAATGTCGTCACGCTGATGTCTGATCGCGACGAAGCCACACGCAGCGCTGATGTCCTGCTGACCTCCACCCTGCGCGTGCGGCCGGACCGCATCGTCTTGGGCGAAGTACGCGGCAAAGAGGCCATGACCTTCCTCGAGGCCATAAACACCGGCCATGGTGGCTCACTCACCACGCTCCATGCTGAAACGCCGCAGCTGGCGGTTCAGCGCCTGGCCATAGCCGCCCTGAAGACCGATGTGCCCATGACATACCAGGACATGAACGACTACATCTCCCGCTCGATCGATGTGATTATCCAGGCCGGTCGCCATGAAGGTGCGCGCGGCATCACCGAATTTTACCTGCCGGTTGATCCGGCCCATTCAAAGGAAACAGCCCATGTTTGAATACAAGATTGAACAGATCAACACCGCCAAAACCAAGCCACCGAAGATCGAAGCGCAGCTGACCGCCCTTGGCCAAGCTGGCTGGGAGCTGGTGTCGGTGGTGCCGGATTTCGACGGTGAGCACATTCTGAAAGCCTTCCTGAAACGTCGCACCGGCGCGACCGCCTAAACCTAACTGAGGGGGATCCTATGGGCGTCGTCACCTGGATGGTTGAGACAACCGACAACTTTCTGGAAGACGCGGCCCAAACCACATTTGGCAACGTCGCGGGTCAGCTTGGCGGCATCGTTGCGGTCGCCTCCACGCTCGCCGTGATCGGCGTCTTCCTCAACATGGTATTTCAGTACAAATCCATGGATGGGCGAACCGCCTTCTGGTTCGCCCTCAAGCTCATGCTGATCTCTTTATTCGCGATGAACTGGGTCCAATTCAATGCGGTGACCAGCGCGCTGATTAATGGGCTCGACCAGCTCGCGGGCGGCATGGTGGCGGGGCTTGGCGGTGGCGGGGCTGGCGCGTCCTACTTTGCCGGGGCCTTCGACGATCTTATAGAGGAATTTGGCGACTACCTGAACGCGGCCGGTGACAACATGCATTGGATGGCCGGAGCCCTCATCGGTGCGATCGGCGCATTCCTCCTGGGCGTCATCGGCGCGCTCTGCGGCCTTGTCCTGATCTTCGCAAAGATCATGCTGGCTTTCATGATCGGCATCGCCCCAATCATGATCGCGCTTTCGCTGTTCGACGTCAGCAAGGACTATTTCCACCGCTGGCTGTCCAGCACGGTATCCTACGCGCTCTACCCCCTCGTAATCGCAGGCGTGTTTTCCACCGTTGTCGGAATGTCGCGCTCGCTGATGACGGAACTCGGAGATCCGTCAGGCGCAAGCAACATCGGCGCACTGGTGCCCAGAGGTGGTCCTGGACATTCGACCAGTTTGCCGCCGTGCTAAGCTATAGCATTGGTTTCATTTCAGGCGGCAAGCTTCAGGTCCGGAGATCGTCTATCATAGGCCTCGTCCGGCGTCATGATCCCATGTGATGAGTGCGGGCGTCTTTCGTTGTAGTAAGTGATCCAGTTTCCGATCCCGTCGCGGGCTTCGGAGCCGGTTTCGAAAGCGTTCAGGTAGACGCATTCGTATTTGAGGGAT
>NZ_CYSD01000017.1 GCF_001458415.1 Tritonibacter multivorans
TCACCGTTTCCAGTGGCTATTCCGCAGATCTGGGCACGTTCCCACGCGTTACTAACCCGTCCGCCGCTCACCCGAAGGTGCGCTCGACTTGCATGTGTTAGGCCTGCCGCCAGCGTTCGTTCTGAGCCAGGATCAAACTCTCAAGTTGAAATGCTCTTACAAGCATATCCTTGACGTTCGAACCTCTGCACATTTTTGAATGTCCTACCGCTTTCGCCACTTGAGGACGGGCCTCGCATAGCACGGCTTCGAACCCGGCTAGGAACTCGAAACGAACATTCATATTTCTCTGTCTGTTTGTGCTTGGTTTCAAAAGAAACCGAAGCCGAACAAGACAGTGAAGCTGACACTCTATCATCGAAACCCTAAGGCCTCTAAGAGCGCGATATGTACAGACGTTGATCCATCGAAATGAACCAAACCGCCCACATATCTCTTCAGTCATCCAACAATGTCAAAGAGCAACACCTTCAACGCCGACCTCCAGAGGTCAAAAACAGGACCGTAACGCCAATCTCTCAGCGCACCGCCTGCCATACATCAAAGATGCCCCAGTCTCTCCTGAGCGTCTGCAGTCTTTCCTGCCGTCACGATCGTCTTTCCGACCCGTCATCACCGTCTCTCCGATGTGTCCGCCTTGCGGCCAGTGCAGCGTCGCCGCCGCGCCCCGTAGCGCCTCAGCGCCGCCGGTGAAGGGGGTTCTAAGGTTATACCCCAATAGCCGCAAGCGGTTTTTGCACAAAAACGCAAACTTTCTTCCAAAAACCTAGAAAAACAAAGATCTACAGCCCAACCCCGTTCGTCAAACGCGCTAAAAAACTACCATCCCTCCCATCGCAAACAGCGCCAATGCAGACAGACCCCCACTTACCCACAGGGAGACCCAACTTACCCACAGGCGGACAGTGGAATCATTGAAAAGAATCCCGGCAAAACCTCCATGTGCCGCCTTATCAAATAGGGCAGCGCGTCCTGCGCTGCCCTAAAGACCAAGACAACCGGCCCAGCCCGGAAGGAGGCAAGGCCAAGTTTGAAACACTATCCCTTGCTAATCGGGGGCAAAGGATGCTTTTCCGCAGTAACGTTCACATCAAAAGGATCGATCGATACAGATTTGATGACCGCATAGCAGGCTGTTCCCTGTACCAGGGCAAGTGCTTGTGCAGACCGCTTTGTGACCCGTGCCAAAAGATCCCCGGCCGGCGTCTTCAGCTTCAGAAGGACAGCAGGCCCATCGCCTGCCCGGACGGACTGGATCTGGGCGGGCACAATATTCAGAGTCGATAGACCCTCCGGTCGCGACAGTGCAATCACCACATCATGGGCCGCCACACGCAGCCTCAGCTGTGCGCCAATGCGCCCGCTCACCTTTGGAACAAAAAGCGTTTGGCCACCTGCCACCAATTCGGTCAAACCATCCTCGTGATGAGACACCACCGCAGCACGGATCAACGCGCCCGCACCGCGGATGCCCACTGGCGTCACATCTGCATCCGCCAGCACATCGTCTGCAGGACCCGTTCGCAGAATTTTGCCGCGTTCGAGCACAACAATGGTTGTTGCCAGCCTGGCCACTTCGTCCGGCGAGTGACTGACATAGAGTATCGGAATTTGCAGCTCATCACGCATTCGTTCGAAATAGGGCAGGATCTCCGCTTTGCGCGGGTCATCCAGCGCCGACAGCGGCTCGTCCGCCAGAAGAACCTCGGGTCCGGAGAGCAACGCCCGGCCAATCGCAACGCGTTGCTTTTCACCGCCCGACAATTGGCCCGGAAAGCGGTCCAACAACGCATCAAGGCCGAGCATGTGTACGATCTTGTCGAAACCTTCAAATCGCGTGTGCCGTGGCGCAAACCGCTGACCGTATTTCAAGTTCTGACGCACATTCAAATGCGGAAACAAAAGCCCGTCCTGAAACACATAGCCCACGCGCCGCTTGTGTGGCGGTATGTTGACGCCCCGCTGACGATCAAAGACCACGCGCCCACCCAGAGCAATTCGACCCTGATCCGGCGGAAGCAGCCCTGCAACACTTTTGATAACGGTCGACTTGCCGGACCCCGATCGGCCAAACAACACCGTCACCCCAGCTGGCGCCGCAAAGGAAGCATCCAGATCAAAGGCCCCTTGGCGATGACGAAGCTCGACCTCAAACACCACGGTTAAATCCCTCGCCCCCGATCTTGCGCGCGACCCGGCGCGCCAGAAACTCCGAACAGAAGAGCGCGAACAATGCAACGCTGGTGGACATCACAACAAGACGCATCGCGGGCGCTTCGCCTCCGGGGACCTGCAAAGCCGCATAAATCGCTGAAGGCAAGGTTTGGGTTTCGCCCGGAATATTGGCCACAAACGTGATGGTCGCACCGAATTCCCCCATGGCTTTTGCAAAACACAGGAGCACTCCCGTGATTATGCCCGGCAGAATGAGAGGCAGCGTGACAGTCAGGAAAACCCACATCCGCGATGCGCCCAGTGTCGCTGCAGCCTGTTCCAACCGCTGATCTACCGACTCGATCGACAGACGAAGGGCCCGCACAAGCAGCGGAAAGCCCATGATCCCGGCCGCAAGAGCAGCCCCCTGCCATCTAAAGGCCACCCCCAATCCAACCGCCTCAAGCAGGCGACCGGCAAAACCCAAGGGGCCAAACACAACCAGCAAAATATACCCTGTGACAACGGGCGGCAAAATGAGTGGAAGATGGACCAGACCATTGAGGAGCTGTTTGCCCGGAAAACTGCGGCGCGCCAGAACGAATGCAACAAGCAAACCAATTGGAAACGCACAAAGCGTGGCCCAGAAAGCCACCTTCAGCGACAGGCTCACCGCCAGCATCTCTGTCTCACTGAGCCAGCTCACTGGACATCCTCGAGGACAGTAAAACCGTGGGCAACAAAGACACTGGCTGCGATGGGGCCCTTCAAAAAGGCCAGGAAGTCTTCGGCCTGAGCATTGTTGCGACCTGAAATCATCGCCGCAGGGTATCGTATAGGCGAATGGGATCCCTCCGGAAAGCGACCAACCACATGCACCCGTTGTTCTGCTAGTGCATCGGTTTCGTAGACGACCGCATATTTCACCGCGCCCGTCGCAGCAAACGACAAGGCACTGCGCACATTGTCCGATTGCACGATGTTTTGCGCAACGGCGTCCCACACACCAACGGCCTGCAGGGCTTCTTTGGCGTAGATACCAGCCGGAACAGCGTTGACCTGCGCCAGCACCAATTTGTTTCCAAGGAGTCGGTCTGGCAAGCTGGCCCATTCTTCAATTGGCACCTGATCGCGTCCAGAGACCAACACAAGGCCATTGCCCAGAAGCGGCGTCTGACTGTCTGAAACAAGTTTGCCCTTGCGGTCCAGATCGTCCATCCAAAGCTGATTTGCAGAAATGAACAAATCTGCAGGTGCACCCAGACCGATCTGGCGCGCCATTGTGGCCGAGCTTCCGTAAGAAATACGAATGTCGGTCGCTGTAGCGTAGACATCCACGACCTCTTCAAGGACACCCTTCAAACTCGCGGCCGCAAAAACCTTTACCTCCGCCATCAATCGGGTCGGCACAAAGGCGCAAACACTTAGGGCCATCAATAGTGTTTTCAGGTAGGGCGGCACGCGATCATCCAATCTTCGTCAAGACTAGAACTATTTAAGCGCCGAACGGGCTTTGTACCAGCAAGCGGTGTACGGTCCGTGAGAAAAATGGAAAAGCGCCGACCAATTGGCCGACGCTTTGTGTGCTACATTTCGAACATTTCGCCACGTTCCCGCAGGCGATCACGTAGTTTTTGCAATGTGACCGAAGACGTTGCTCGGTCGATATCCGTGATATCTGTCGTCGTCACTTGCTCTCGCAGATTATCGAAAAAGATCGACAACCCGCCAAGCGTTTGCCAGATCAGATCGAAATCCTGTAATTTCTTGATCTCTTCACTGGTCGGCCGGGACTGGCGCTCGATGATATCAAGCACAGAGTCCTCAAGGACACGCACTTGCGCCTGCAACTGGCGCATTTCGCGGGCCGAATTGGCATATACAGTATCAAGCGGTTTTGTGTGTCCCTCTGCCATGTTTTACAGACGCCCCACCACTTGCTCGATGGCTTGCTGCATGGACGCTACTGTAAACGGCTTGCGAATGATGTTGTTCAGACCAAGTTTGCGACCAGTATCGATCATTTCCTGTGTCGGTTTTCCGGTCACAAGAATAAAGCCCACGCGCTGTGTCGATTGGTTCGAACGCAGCGCCTGCAACAGGCCCAGGCCATCCATGCCCGGCATGTTATAGTCCGACAGCACCAGGTGAACTGGCGTCTGCATCAGTTTTTGGTATGCGCCCTGGCCACTGCTGTCGACCATGTAGTTTTTGATGCCAAGCTCATCAAGACATTGCGTCAGGATGCCTCGGCTAGTCGACATGTCGTCAACAACCATCACACGCAGAGAATCTTTCAAGCCCATTTTTTAGTTCCTTGTTTGGCTACCCACATCTGCAGGACTGCTTCAGTTGGGAGAATTGACATAAGTGGTGATACCGGCCGGTGTCAGGAATTGAGAAGCAGGTCCTGACATTCGCTCTGAATGGCCGATGAAGAGGTAACCACCTGGGTTAAGCACACGCTGGAAGGCCTGCCACACTTTCTGCTGGGTCGGATTATCGAAATAGATCGCGACATTTCGGCAAAAGATGGCATCAAATTTCCCATTGAAAGGAAACGGCTGGATCAGGTTCAAAACACCGAAAGTACACTTCGCACGCAGATGCTGTGGAACACGGGCCATATCAGGACGCGACCCGGGCTCCAGATTGAAGCGACTTTGTTTCGGAACCCCGTCGAAATCTTCGCGCGGGTATTCAGCGGCTTGCGCCTTTTGAACCACCACCGGATCGATATCAGTCCCAAGAATTTTGATATCCATCTTTTCCGCATCAGGGCACAGATCGTGCAGCACCGATGCAATGGTGTAAGGCTCCTGCCCAATGGAACATCCTGCAGACCAGATCCGCACCCGCCCCCCGCGTTTTGCCTGAGCAATCAGCGGCGGCAAAACATCATTGCGCAGGGTTTCAAAGTGATGCGGTTCCCGGAAGAACTGCGTCACATTGGTGGTCAGAAGAGACAGCAGTTCGCTGCGCTCAGCTTCCGCGTTGGGTCCGTCCAAGCTCTTGAGGTAGTCCTTGAACACCGTGATGTTCTGCTTGCGCAATTTTCTGGACAGGCGGGACGACACCAGAGGCTTCTTACTGGAGGACATCGCCAAACCAAAGTGCTTGTAGGCGAAAGACGCAATGGCCTCAAAATCCTGATCAGACAGGGTAAAGCCATCGCCCCTTGGGTCTATGTTAGGCGATATTGTCACTTAGATAACCTGTTCCGGTGCGGAAATAACTGCATCAAGGTTGATGATACGAACCATGGTGTCATCGTGACTGATGATCCCTTGGATGTACTCCATGGTGCTGCGACTATCGACCTGCGGTGTTTCCTGGATCTCTTCCGGGTTAATGGAAATGATCTCGGATACGGATTCGGCCAGAAGGCCAACCGGCTTGCCATGCACGGCTACGACGATCACGACATTCCGTTCACTTGCTTCGGTCTGCTGCAGGCCGAAACGCGCGGACAGGTCATAAATCGGGATAACTGCGCCCCGCAGGTTCATCACACCCAGCACATCGGCAGGCGCATGCGGCAGGATCGTGACCGGCGACCATCGACGGATTTCCCGGATTTGCGTGATCTTCAGACAGAACGCTTGACCTGCGACCGTGAAGCTCACGAATTCGCTCTGCAGCGCGTGTTTGACCTCCTGGTCAGGCATGTTGACTTCAGCTTGCGATTGCATTGCTCATTCTCCGCTCTGTGTCAAAGCCGGCAGTTCCGCCAGCCGAGATAATGCTTTCAGGATCAAGGATCATGGCGATCTTACCGTCCCCCAAGATTGTCGCAGCTGCGACACCGGGGATGTTTCCGCAAACGCCATCAAGGCTCTTGATCACCACTTGGCGTTGGTCGTGGATATCATCCACTGCCAGCGCGCTGCGCTGACCTGTCTCGGTTTCCACGAGAAGATAGACACCCGGCGGTTGGTCATCCGGCTTCATCAGCCCCAAAGCCCCTGCGACATCGCAGATTGGGACAAAATTGCCGCGAATGGACAACAGGGTTCCATCGGCACCCAAGCTGTTAATCATGTCATCGCTGCCCCGCATTGTCTCCACAATGGAGGTAATGGGCACAACCATGGTCTGACCGCCAACCGACACAACCATTCCATCCATGACAGCCAGTGTCAGAGGCAGAATAATTGTAAACGTGGAGCCTTTGCCCGGTGTGGAGGTAATGCTGATACGACCACCCAGTCCGGTCACCGCATTCTTCACCACATCCATACCCACGCCACGACCAGAGAGGTTGGAAACCTCCTTCGCAGTGGAGAAACCAGGCAAGAACAGAAGGTTGTCGATTTCGCTGTCTGTGAGCTCAGCGTTTTCAGGAATAAGCCCCTTCTCGATCGCGATCTGTTTGACTTTGGGTCGGTTGATACCGGCGCCATCATCCTTGATCTCGATACAAACGCTGCCAGAGCGATGCGATGCAGACAGTCGGATTTCGCCCACGCGCGATTTCCCGGCTGCCTCGCGATCTTCTGGCTTTTCAAGACCATGGTCGACCGCATTTCGCAGAATGTGGGTCAACGGATCCGACAGCCGTTCGATCACTGTTTTATCAACTTCGGTGTTTTCACCTTCGTTGATCAGCTTTGCTTGCTTTTCGGTCGCCGAAGAGGCTTCGCGAACAATCCGAGCCATGCGCTGGAACAGCGGCTTTACCGGCTGCGCACGAATGGCCATAACACCTTCTTGGATGTCACGCGCGAGGTTTTTGAACCCTTCGAGTTCCGTTTCCACGTCCCGCATATCACCCGCATTCAGGTTCGCGATTTGCTGCGCCAACATCGAATGGTTGATGATCAGCTCGCCGACCGCGTTGATCAACCGGTCCACCCGCTCAAGCTCAACACGCAGGGTCGGCTTTGGTCCGCGTTGCTCCTTTTTGGCGGCTTCGGGACTTGCTGCTTCGGCCTGTTCAACCGGTTCTGCTTCTGCCACCTTCACCTCCTCTGCGGGGGCCGGCGCCTCAAAAGGGCCGGATGTATCCGTTTCTGGTGCCTCCGCCGGAGCCGCCGCAGGAGGGGTGACCTCCGGAAGACCGGAACCAAGCGGACCTGCGTCTGCTCCGAAAGCGGCATTAAGCGCTTCCAGGGCCGCAGCCTCTTCCTCATCATCTTTGTCCGACGCGATGGACAGCTCGCACAGCCCTTCGACGAATTCGAACACAGCCTCGACACGCGACTGGGGCTCACTGGACGTCAGCTCCAGATCCCAGGCCAAATAGCTTTCGGCCATGTCCATCGAGTCAAAACCAGGCAGCTCGCTTTCATCGAGCACAACTTTCAAATCACCCAGTTCACTCAGTGCCTGGAAAAGAAAGAAAGGTTCGTTGCCGGTGCCAAACATCTCTTTCAGCGGCTGAAACCGGATCGTGTAGTTCTTCTCCGATTCAATCGCCAAAGGAGGCGGAGCAGCAGGACCACCAAGGCCCATCGGCTCGAATGTGAGTTCTTCTTCTTCCTCGTCGAGGTATTCCTCCAGACCCGCGATCAGCGTGTCGTGGTGTTCCTCGTCCGTGCTGCCACCGTCGCGGGCGACAGCAACCAGATCGGCAAGGTGGTCAGAGCAGCGCAGCAGCAGCTGGATCAGTTTTGTATCCAGCTGAACTTTGTTGGAACGCACTTCATCAAAGACTGTTTCAAACTTGTGGGCAAAGCCCACCAGTTCGTCCAATCCAAATGCTCCCGCGCCACCCTTAATGGAGTGAACTGCGCGGAAAACCGCGTTCACAATTTCAGGATCGTGATCGCCTCCTTCGACAGCGGTCAGACCCTCGTCCATTGCTTCAAGGAGCTCTTCGCACTCCTCAAAGAATGTATCTTGGATAGACCCAGACATCTTAGGCGACGGCCCCCGTTACACGTTTCAGAGCAAAGATCAGAGACTGATCGTCAAACGGCTTGGTGATCCAGCCGGTCGCACCTGCATCACGGGCACGTGCTTTCATCTCGGGTGCGCTTTCGGTGGTCAGAACCAGGATCGGAACCTTGGAATTGATGTCCGTGCCACGCAGCTCTTCAATGACGCCAAACCCATCGAGGTTCGGCATATTGATGTCGGTGATTACGACATCCGGGGCAACGCCCGCATACATATCAACACCTTCGCGGCCATCAACGGCGCAGTGGTATTCAAATCCGGCTTCTTCAAGAGTAGCCGCCAGCAGATTCCGGATGGTGCGGGAATCGTCGATTGCCAGAACTTTGGTTTTCATGCTGTTTCCTCGTCTTCAAATCGGGAGGGTTCCAAGCCCAGGAGAGTGAGGGACTTGCGGCAGCCCTCATTGATATTGGTGACCGAGAAACCCAAACCCTCGGAACGCCATTGTTGTTCAGCGCCCAGCAGGAGCTGCAGGCAGCGGGACGGCAAGACCGTCACATTGCCGCAATCAATTTCGACCGCCTTCTCACGGGAAGAGGTCAAGAAAGCGATCAGTGGGTCTAGATCCGCGAAGGCATTGGGTAGGTCGAGATTATGCTTCAGCGTTTCAGTGGACATTTTCGCGATTCGCACCCCCGTATTCGGCGATTGGATTGGACTTCGATGGGAAAAGTCTTAGGCGCCGGGACTTAACATTTGATTTCCGCACGCAACTCGAATGGAAAAGTCGTGCCGATAAACGCGCTCACAGGGAAGCTTTTCAAAAGGAGGCTGCGGGGTGGCATTCGCATATATGCCTGTCGGGCGTTCTCAACTGACGGTCGCCACCCGTGATGGCCCTGTGCACTCCTGCTGATTCAGGTCCCATTTTGCAGAAGGCAGCTGCCCCAAAGCGTCGCCGCAAGCGCCCCGAAAAATCTGTTATATCATTGAACTATTTATGTGTTTTTCGAAAACATCGAACCGACGAGACAAAGCCCTGCGACAGGGCTCCACGCCCAGTCCGAAAATTCAGTTTCCAAGCAACCAACTGTTTGTCGCAGCGAAAGGTGTAACGCGCCCAAGGTCACGACTGAGGTCGGCTCAGGGTCCACAAAGACAGCGCTCGCGATTGTCACCCTAACGGCCACAAACATTGGCTGGAATTTTTTTTCGCCGCTCAAGCTGCCGCGAGGGAGGACAGCAATAGCCGAATCCGTCCATTGCGGCGCCAACCGATTCCGAAAATCTTGGACTCGCGCAGCACGTCACACCTATTGCCGCTTTGGCCAGCATTTGCGGCTCGAATCCTCCGCCTAGAACTCTGGACCGCAAGGGGGCCAGAGTCTTGGCGGCCGGTTTGGTCCCGCGCGCCCAAGCCACGTTAGGAAAGGGACGCTGAGGTTTCTGCTTGGAGGCCCAGTTTTTCAAACAGAATGGCATCACTGTCTTCTTCCGGATTTTCAGCCGTAAGAAGCGTGTCGCCAACAAACACAGAGTTTGCGCCGGCAAAAAAGCACATGGCCTGTAGTTCAGTGCTCATCTCGCTTCGGCCCGCAGACAGACGCACATATGACTTTGGCATCAAGATGCGCGCTGTGGCGATTGCGCGGACAAACTCGATGGGATCAATGGGGCGCGCGTCTGCCAATGGCGTGCCCTCTTGCGGCATCAGCATATTAATTGGCACCGACTCTGGCGCAGGGCGCATATTGGCCAGCGTGACCAGCATGTCGACTCGATCCTGCGCAGCCTCCCCCATGCCAAGAATCCCGCCAGAACAGACTTTGATCCCTGCGTCCTGCACCCGGTTCATGGTATTTATGCGATCGGCAAAGGTCCGGGTTGTAATGACTTCGGAATAGTAGCGTTCAGAGGTATCGATGTTGTGGTTGTAGTAGTCCAACCCCGCATCCCGCAGACGCAGCACCTGAGAGTCGTCCAACATGCCCAGCGTCATGCAGGTTTCCATCCCCAGTGCACGCACACCTTCCACCATTGCTACAAGGGCATCCATGTCGCGGTCTTTGGGTTCCCGCCAGGCGGCTCCCATACAAAACCGCGTTGCACCGCCCTGTTTTGCCTTACGGGCCTCTGTAATGACGCGCTCCACTTCGATCAGTTTTGACGCTGACAATTGTGACCCATTGCGCGCCGACTGAGAGCAATAGGCGCAATCTTCCGCGCAGCCCCCCGTTTTGATCGACAGGAGTTTGGAGGTTTGCACCGTGTTGGGATCGAAGTTTCTGCGGTGCACGGTCTGCGCGCGAAACAACAGATCCATCAAGGGCGTTTCATATATCGCCTGTGCAGCGTCACGGGACCAGGAAGAAGCGGGATCTGACATGAATTTACGTACCTATCCGGTTTGAAATAAAAGGCACGTTCATAGATTATCTATGATTCCACAACTCGAAACTCTAAAAGTCCAAGAGCAAGTCCTGCTGAGGTCAAAAAGAGTCACAGCAAAATGGGGATGGTGCAGAATGCGCAGTGACCCACGCACTCTCTTGCTCCTACGAGCGCAGACGCTACAATCACCCATCCATGACATGAACTGATTGCCCGGACATCCTGTGACCAATTATGTGAATCTCGTCAAACTCTCTGTCGGATCGGAAAGCGTCGAAAGCTTGCAAGACTGGCAGAATGAATTCCGCATGCGGTTTGCCGATGGGCTGCCGCGCCACATAACCCGCATGTGGCCCAAGCGCGAAGCAGAGCTTCTGGCCGGTGGGTCGATCTATTGGGTGATCAAGGGCGAAATCCAGTGCCGCCAGAAAATCCTGGCCCTGCAGCCCGTCACCGATGACGCGGGCATTCGCCGCTGCGCCATTGCGCTGGATCGCAAAATCTATCGCACGCAAATTGCGCCCAGACGCCCGTTTCAAGGCTGGCGCTACCTCAAGCCCGAAGAAAGCCCGGCAGATCTGAGTGAAAATCGCGCATCAGAAACCCCGCTGCCAGAGGCCCTGGCCAAAGCGCTGTCTGACATAGGGATTTTGTAGTCCCCTACAATGTAAAAGCCCCGCAACACAAGTACGGGGCTTTCCGAGTTTCCTCTCAAATCGCTCAGGACACAATCTTGTCCCGCAGTTCTTTCAGTGTCGCCTTCTCCGCATCGGAATAAGGGGCAACACGGCTGCGCCACAACGTGGCTTGTGACTTCAGCACCAGACCATCGCCAAGGATTTTCAAGTGATTGGCCCGCAAGGTTTCGCCTGTGGAGGTGATGTCCGCCACCATTTCCGCGGTCTCGTTCTTGACCGTACCTTCGGTCGCGCCCTGGCTGTCCACCAGTTGATAATCCGCAACGCCCGCATCGGTCAGGAATTCGCGCACCAGACGGTGGTATTTGGTTGCCACCCGCAGGCGGTGCCCGTGTTCGGCACGGAATGCGGCGGCCACGGCATCCAGATCTTCCAGTGTTTCCACATCGACCCAGCAGGTCGGAACCGCCAGAATCAGATCCGCAAAGCCAAAGCCCATCTCGGCGACTTCTTCGACTTCCTGCTCCCAACGCGCCAGTTTTTCATGCACCAAATCAGTGCCCGTGACGCCAAGGTGAATGTTCCCAGCCGCCAGCTCGCGCGGGATTTCGCCTGCCGACAGCAGCACCAGCTCCACCCCATCGATGCCCTCAACCGCGCCTGCATATTCGCGTTCCGAACCGGTACGGCTCAGCTGCAGTCCCCGTTTAGCAAACCAGTCGAACGTCTTTTCCATCAGCCGCCCTTTGGACGGCACACCAAGCTTCAGGGTCATGCGTTTTCCTCCGCTTCGAGGGTGAGGATCAGGTCGGGACGGATCACACCACCCACGGCCGGGATCTCTCCCCCCTGCCCCAATTGGCGCGTCAGCGCGTCATAGCGACCACCAGTTGCCACGGGCGGCAGATCCGGGCGACGTTCGGCGTAAAAGCCAAAGACAAAACCGTCGTAATACTCCATCGAGGTGCGGCCGTATGAGGCCTCAAAATCAAGAGAGTCCACATCAATACCACGGGCGCGCAGCGCAGCGACGCGCGCTTGCAACCGGTCCAGTGCCGGCAGGATCGACGGCAGGTCCACCGCGATATCGCGCATCTGCTCAAGGGCAAACGGCAGCGTTTCGCGCACCGCCATCAGGGTTTCCAATGCGTTCAGCTCATTGTCCGCGATCGGCGCAGCTTCTGCATCCGCCTTCAGCGCGGCAATGCGCGCCTCGACTTCGGCGATCCGGCGTTTGCCGATCGCAGGCGCAGAGGTGTCAACCTCACCGGCGAGAAGGGCTTTGCGGCTTTCGGGCATCTCAACCCGGCCCGCAAAGCGATCCAGCAGCGCGCGGAACCGGCGCGGACGCCAGATATGACGTCGCAGCGCTGATTTGCGCATATCGGTCGTGGACAGACCATCCACCGCAGCCATCAGAATGCCAATGTCCCCAGTTGCCGCGCGCAGCGGCAGGCCACGCAGTTGCAGTTGGAACAGCGCAAAAACCTCGGCATCTGCCTCGGCGGCATCGGCGCGGTCAAAAACTTCGTAGCCGACCTGCACATATTCATTGGCGCGATCCGGGTCATGTTCCTGACGACGGAACACTTCGCCCGCATAGGTATAACGTGCGGGCTCTGCCCCGCCCGCCATGTGCTGCTGCACCACTGGCACGGTGAAGTCTGGGCGCAGCATCTGCTCACCACGCAGAGCGTCCGAGGTCACATAGGCGCGGGCACGGATGTCCTCGCCATAAAGATCCAGCAAGGTGCCAGCAGGCTGCAGCATCGGTGTTTCCACCACCTGCCCGCCGGCGATTTCGAACCGCTGGCGCAGCAGGGCCGCGCGTTCAATGGATTTGAAACTACTAGACATAATAGGCTTACACCTCACAGAAGGTATTCTTTTGGAAGCAAGAGCGAGCCCGACGCGTCAACAATATTTCCCTCTGCATCGAGCCTTGGGCTGCCGCGCTTCAACATTTCAGAAACACTCGAAACGAGAGAAGAACGATCAACAGTCTTTTGCTGCAAGTTCTCTGCCCATTTCTGATTGTCGGAGGAACTTTGCGATACCAGAGTTCCAACGCGAAGATCCTTGATCTGCACCACGCCACGCTCTTTTTCTTCGCCGCCTTCAATGACCGCGATGGGAGAGTTGCGCTTGTCTGCATATTTCAGCTGGTTGCCAAAGTTCTTGGGGTTGCCAAGATAGACTTCAGCGCGAATGCCTGCATTGCGCAGTTCTGCGACCATCGCCTGATAATCTGCCATACGCGCACGGTCCATGACGGTAACAACCACAGGACCGGTCGGGGTCGCGGCAAGGCGGCCCTTTTCACGCAGCGCGGCCAGCAGGCGGTCGACACCGATCGACACACCAACAGCTGGCACTTCCTGACCGGTGAAGCGTTTGACCAGACCGTCGTAACGACCACCGCCGGATACAGATCCAAACTGACGCTTGCGACCCTTTTCATCGAGGATCTCAAAGGTCAGCTCTGCCTCGAACACCGGACCGGTGTAATAGCCAAGGCCGCGCACAATGGACGGGTCGATCAGCACCTGATCGTCACCGTAACCGCCAGCGGCCAGCAGTTCGCCGATCTGCTCCAGCTCATTGATGCCTTCGACACCCACTTTGCTGTCGCCAACCGCATTGTGCAGGTTCGCCATGGTGCCCGCGACATCCGCCGCTTTGGATGTCAGGAAAGCAATCACCGGATCGGCCTGAGCATCGCCCAGACCCACACCGTCAATAAAGGCACCCGACGCATCCAGACGCCCCTTGGTCAGCAGCTCGCGCACGCCCGCTTCGCCCACCTTGTCAAACTTGTCGATGGTGCGCAGCACGTCGTCGCGCTTGGGGTCGTCCTCGGCAAGACCCATCGCTTCGAGCACGCCATTGAGAACCTTGCGGTTGTTCACACGCACCAGATAGTCGCCGCGCGGAATGCCCACACGCTCCAGCGTGTCAGACAGCATCATGCAGATCTCTGCATCGGCTGCCATCGACGCGGTGCCAACAGTATCTGCGTCACACTGATAAAACTGGCGGTACCGACCGGGGCCGGGTTTTTCATTGCGCCAGACCGGACCCATCGCATAGCGGCGATAGGGGCTGGGCAGGTCATTGCGGTGCTGCGCATAAACACGTGCCAAGGGCGCGGTCAGATCATAGCGCAGGGCCATCCAATCGCCCTTGTCATTCTCGTCGGCTTCCTGCCACGCAAACACGCCCTCATTCGGACGGTCCACGTCCGGAAGGAATTTGCCAAGCGCCTCAACCGTCTCAACAGCCGAGGACTCGAGCGCGTCAAAGCCGTAATGATGATACACATCCGCGATCTGACCCAGCATATGGCTGCGTTGGGTCACCTCTTCACCAAAATAGTCACGGAAGCCCTTGGGCGTCACTGCCTTGGGGCGGGGCTGTTTCTTGGCTTTGGCCATTGTGGCCTCCTCGCGGGTGGTTGGTATCGCCCGAGCGTCTAGCCCAAGGCGCGCTCAACAGCAAGCCGCGCGCCCGATTCGCGTGAGATATAGGGTACAAAGGCGACTTTAACGATGAGTTTGCGAAACGCACGGCTGAAAGCACTGCGTTTGGGAGAATTCCGATCCGCCACCCTGCCCCATCCACCGAATGTGACCGCAACCGATCGCACAATAAGCAGCCTGTGCCACGTCCCCTGCAGAAAATTGCACTCCTGTCGTACGACCAAACGTGAATGTCGCTTACGTGCTTTTTGCGCCGCAACGAGGCGTAGAGATCGCGCGCGAAACTAACGAAGTAGGAGGCCTGAGTTGGAACCGGGGCCGATTCCCCGCCCACTCAATCAAATTTGCAGTTCTGGGCTGTGCGCGTTCTCCCTCTCGCACAGCACACCCTTCAGGAGGCCTCGATGCCTGAGATTGTTAGAGAAGAAAGCACCGTCGGCAAGCAGCTGCCGTCCCACGCCAAGGTTGTCATTGTGGGCGGTGGCGTTGTCGGGTGTTCGATCCTGTTCCACCTCGCCAAATTCGGTTGGAAAGACGTCGTTCTGCTGGAACGTGACGAGCTGACCTCGGGCTCCAGCTGGCACGCAGCAGGTGGCATTCACACCATTTCCTCGGACCCGAACATCTCGCGTCTGCAGTCCTATACCATCAACCTCTATAAAGAGATCGAGGAGCTGTCCGGTCAGTCCGTTGGCCTGCATGTCACGGGCGGCTTTTACGCAGCCTCCACCAAAGAATGGTACGACTACCTGAAGCGCGAGCGCTCCAAAGCGCGTTATATGGGCCTGCATCAGGAATTCATCTCGCCCAAAGAACTGGCCGAGCGTCACCCGCTGATCGACCCGGACCACTACCACGCGGTTCTGTGGGACGAACAGGATGGGCACCTTGATCCGTCCGGCGCGACCTATGCCTTTGCCAAGGCGGCAAAGGTGCATGGTGCGAAATATTTCACCCACTGCGGTGCCACCTCCATGGTGCAGCGCCCCGATGGCAGCTGGGACATCACCACCCCCAAAGGTGTGATCAACGCCGAGCAGGTGGTGAACTGCGGTGGCCTCTGGGCGCGTGAGGTTGGCCATATGGCCGGCGTGCAGCTGCCGGTTCAGCCGATGGAGCACCACTATCTGATCACGGAAAAGATGGATGCGGTTGCCAACTTTGGCAAACAGCTGCCGCACGGGATCGACTTTGAGGCCAACGTCTACTGCCGCCAAGAAGGTCAGGGCATGCTGCTTGGCACCTATGAGGCACAGGCAACCCCCTGGAAGGTCGAAGGCACGCCTTGGGACTTTGGCCACGAACTGCTGCCGCCCGACCTGGACCGTGTGGCCGACCGTCTGGAAACCGCCTTTGAACGCCTGCCCCTGATGGCAGAAGCAGGCATCAAAGACGTAATCAACGGCCCCTTCACCTTTGGCCCCGACGGCAACCCGATGATCGGTCCGGTTCCGGGCATGAAGAACTACTGGGTCGCCGTTGGCGTCATGGCAGGCTTCTGCCAGGGTGGCGGCGTCGGCCTGACCATGGCAGAATGGATGATGGATGGTGAGACCTCCATCGACGTCTGGGCCATGGATGTGGCGCGTTACGGCGAATACGCAACCCCCGACTGGGGCACCATCAAATCGTCCGAAAACTACGAACGTCGTTTCGTGATGACCTTCCCGAACGAGACCCTGCCCGCAGGCCGTATGCAGAAAACCACTGCTTTGTACGACCGCCTGATGGCCAAAGGCGCCGTGATGGAGCAGGGCTTTGGCTTGGAGAACGCACAGTGGTTCGCCGAGACCGCCGACAACGCACATGAAGAACCCACGTTCGAACGCAACCGGTCGCATGACTATGTGGCGCGCGAAGTCAAAGCCGTTCGTGAAGCCGTCGGCGGGATTGAGATCGCCAACTTCGCCAAGCATGAATTCAAAGGTGAAGGCACCCGCGCCTATCTGAACGATCTGCTGGCGGGTTACGTGCCAAAACCGGGCCGCCTGACCCTGACCCCGATGCTGTCGGAAAAAGGCCGCCTGATCGGTGACCTGACCGTCGCTTGCCTGGCAGAGGATCACTTCATCCTGTTCGGCTCTGGGGCCGTTCAGGAAGGCCACCGCCGGTATTTCGAAAGCAAACTGCCGGAAAGCGGCGTGTCTTACGAAAACGTCTCTGACGACTGGCACGGCATGGCGCTGTCGGGTCCGAAATCCCGCGAGCTGCTGCAGCGCATCACCCGTGATGATGTCTCGGCCGAGGCGTTTAAATTCCGCGACCTGCGCCAGACCTATGTGGGCGGCGTGCCGGTGATCTTGAACCGGATCTCCTTCTCGGGCGAACTGGGCTACGAGATCTACTGTAAGCCGCAGTACCTGCTGCAACTGGCCACCTCGATCGAGAAGGCTGGCGCAGATCTGGGCTACAAATGGTACGGCGCGCGCGCGCTTCTGTCCCTGCGTCTGGAAAAAGGCTGGGGTGTCTGGTCCACCGATTACCGTCCTGACTTCAACGTGTTTGAAGCAGGCATGGATGTCTTTGTGAACTGGAAGAAGGACTTCGTCGGCAAAGAAGCCTCGCTCAAGATCAAAGAAGAAGGCATCTCGCGCAAGCTGGTGACCCTGGTGATCGACAGCGACACCATCGACGTAACCGGGGATGAAGCGGTGATGAAAGACGGCGAAGCGATTGGCTATATCTCTTCGGGTGGCTTTGCACATCACACGCAGAAATCCGTAGCCATGGCCTATGTGGACATCGCGCATGTAGAGCCGGGCACCAAGATGGAAGTGGAACTTCTGGGTCAGTTCTACGACGCTGAAGTGCAAGGTGCGCCGCTTTATGACGCCAATGGCGCAAATATGCGCGCCTAAGCCATTGGCCATCTAAAAAGAAAAAGCCTCCGGAGGTCTCCGGAGGCTTTTTTGTTAAACAAACAGAGGTCACGCCCTAGGCACCGAACCCCCGTTCTTGGCTTGGTGTGAGGCCGAACTGTTTTTTGTAAAGCTTCGAAAAATGGCTCGCCCCATTGAACCCACAGGCCAAGGCGACCTCGATGGTTTTCATATCGGTCTGCAGCAACAGCAGACGCGCGTTTTCCAGACGTAACCGGATATAATGCCCTTTGGGGGTTACGTTCAGATATTTCGCAAACAGCCGCTCAAGCTGACGGGTCGAAATGTTGATCTGCTGCGCGATCGCATTGGGGCTGATCGGCGCTTCGAGCGTGGCTTCCATGATCTGGATTGCGCGGGCAAGCTTGGTGTTGCGTTCCCCGGTCCGCGTCGTCTGAGAAAAGGTTTGCTCATGGTCTCCTGTGCGGGGCATCGAACAAACCAGATTGTCGGCAACCCAGGTCGCCACATCATCATCATAATCCCGGCGGATCAGTTGAAGCATCAGATCCAAGGTGGCAAGCCCCCCCGCGCAGGTGAACTGATTGGGGCCAAGCTGATAGATCGTGCGTTGAACGTCGAGGTCATTGAACGTTTCGCGCAGCATATTGCGGTAGGTCCAATGGGTTGAAACCTCACTGCCATGCAGCACACCCGCCTTGGCAAGCGCAAAGACAGCGCCGCTGATTGCTCCAAGATGGAGCCCGTTGCGGGCTTGCCGCCGCAGCCAAGCCATAACGCGTAGGGTTGCGGTGCTTTGGAAATTGTCGCCGCCCAAAACAATAAGCGTGTCGCGCTTCTGCAAAGCGTCCAGACCACCTTCGACCTGAACCTCCATGCCGTTGGATGCGCGACAAGCTGCGCCGTCTTCGCTTAGCACGTGCCAAGTGTAGCGCTGGGTTCGGTCCATCCGATTGGCATCTTTGAGAGGTTCGATCACCGAAACCAGATCGAATGCCGAAAAGGAGTCCAACAGCAGGATCACATATCTCTTGGGATCAGCCGAGGCGGTGCTCGGCTGATCCTGTTCGAGGGGCATGCGGAAGGAAATGTTCATGGTAACCCCCGAACCTTTCATCTTAGGCGCGCATATTGGCGCCTTCGGGGTCATAAATCGGACCACCGAGAACTTCTGCGTCGTAGAACTCACCCAGGATTTCCACTTGCAGCTTGGTACCTGCGTCCGCGCTTTCTGTGGCGACATATGCCATTGCCATGGATTGCTTGGAGCGGTGCGAATAGCCACCCGAGGTGACATAGCCAACCGCGTCGCCGTCTTTCAAAACAGCTTCGTCCAGCGTCACATCAATGTCAGTGTCAATGGTGAGCATCACCAGCTTGCGGGCGACCCCTTCTTCTTTGAACTTGAGGGTCGCGTCTTTGCCAACGAAGTCTTTCTTCCAGTTGATGAAGACATCCATTCCGGATTCAACCGCGTTGAAGTCAGGGCGGAATTCGGTGGTCCACACGCCCCAGCCTTTGTCCAGACGCAGGCTCATCAGGGCACGGTTGCCGTACCATTGGAAGCCCAGATCCGCACCCGCCTCTTCAATCGCTTCGGCCAGACGCAGCTGGTATTGTGGCTTACAATAGATTTCATAGCCCAACTCACCCGAGAAGGAGATCCGGTTCAGGATCACCGGCACACCACCAACAAACGTCTTGCAGCTGTCGCGGAATTTGAATGCCTCGGCCGAAACGTCCAGACGGGTGATTTTCTGCAAGAGATCACGCGACTTCGGACCAGAGATTGCCATGCCATGCCAGTCTTCGGTCTGGTTGGTGTGGGTGACACCTTCGGGCAGGGTTTTGGCAAAGAAACGGCTGTGCGCGTCCTGCATGGTGCCAGAGCCGAACAGCATGAAGTGTTCGTCGTCCAGACAGGCAATGGTCAGATCACCATAAAGGCGCCCCTTCTCGGTCAGCATCGGCGTCAGCGAGATCCGGCCGGGTTTCGGGACGAAACCCGCCATGGTTTTGTTCAGCCATTCCCGCGCGCCAGGGCCTTTGATTTCGTGCTTGGCAAAGTTTGCCAGCTCGATCCCGCCGACCGCATTCTGTACGGCCTCGCATTCGCGCGCGACATAGTCGAAGGACCGGTTGCGTTCAAACGTCGGCTCTTCATGCGCGTCCTCGGGGTTGTCTGCAAACCACAGAACATGTTCCAGACCAAAGGCTTGGCCCATAACCGCACCTTTTTCGACGAACCGGTCATAGAGTGCGGTGGTCTGCTGTTTGCGGCCCTTGGGCAGGGTCTCGTTCGGGAAGGTCATGACGAAACGACGTTCGTAGTTTTCGCAGGACTTCACGGTACCCCAATCAGGCGTCGCCCAATTGCCAAAACGGGCAATGTCCATCGCCCAGACATCAATCGAGGGTTCACCGTCGATCATCCATTCGGCCATGGTCAGACCCACGCCGCCGCCTTGACAGAAGCCGGCCATGACGCCGACGGCACACCAGTAGTTATGCATGCCCGGAACCGGGCCAATCATCGGGTTGCCATCGGGACCAAAGGTGAAGGGGCCGTTGATAATGTCTTTGATGCCAGTTTCACCAATCGCAGGGATCCGCTCGAACGACATTTCCAGACGGTCAGCGATGCGCTCCAGATCCGCTTGCAGCAGTTCGTGGCCAAAGTTCCATGGCGTGCCGCCGACTTTCCAGGGGGTCCCTTTGGGCTCGTACGTGCCCAAGAGCATCCCTTCCCGTTCCTGACGGAAGTAGATGTTTGCCTCGTAATCGATACCGGCAGGCAGGCGCGAGCCGTGGTTGGCCACTGCGTCGATACGGTCGGTGATCAGATAGTGGTGCTCCATCGGCTGAACCGGCAGATCCAGACCCGCCATATGACCCACTTCGCGCGCCCAGAGGCCGCCGCAGTTCACAACATGTTCGGCAATCACGGTGCCACGGGCAGTGGTGACTTCCCACAGGCCATCGGGGCGCATTTTGGTGCCGGTAACCGGCGTGTGGGTGAAATATTGGCCGCCATAATGACGCGCCGCTTTTGCAAAAGCGTAAGTCGTGCCCGACGGATCAAGGTCGCCGTCCTGATCATCCCACAGCGCTGCATAATAGTGCTTGGGGTCGATCAGCGGGTGACGCTCTGCCACTTCTTCGGGGCTGATGAATTCCTGATCAAGACCCATGTAACGCGCTTTGGAGCGTTCACGCTTCAGGTAGTCGTACCAGGTTTTGTTCGACGCCAGATAAAAACCACCGGTCATGTGCAGACCAACAGACTGACCGGACAGTTCTTCAATCTCTTTATAGAGGTTGATGGTGTAAGACTGCAGACGCGAAATGTTCGGATCGGAAGAGATCGTATGGATTTGACCGGCCGCGTGCCAGGAAGAGCCCGAGGTCAGCTCGTCCCGTTCCAGCAGGATGGTGTCTTTCCAGCCAAACTTTGCCAGATGGAACAGGATCGAACAACCAACGACGCCGCCGCCGATGATTGCGCATTTGACGTGGCTGGGCAGAGGCTTGCCCTTGGCGCTGTCGTCCTTTTGGATATTCAGGGCCGTGCCGGCCGTGTTTTCAGACATTGTCTCTTCCTTCTCAAAACATCTCGGATCTGGTAAAATCAGTACCAGGCGTCCGGAATTTCCTCTTTGCGCCGTGCCACATAGGCGGCGAGTTCTTCTTTCTTGGCGATATCGATGGGCGGGGGCTCATAGGCCTCCAGCATCTTGTTCCACCGCGCGTAAGCCCGCTGGCGCATGTCCAATGCGCCGCCCTCTTCCCAGCTTTCGACATTTTCACTGTCAGTCAGTTTGGGCTCATAAAAGGCTGTCTGATAATTGCGCATCGTGTGCGCAGTACCAAGGAAATGACCACCCGGCTCCACCTCCTCATAGGCGTCGCGGGCAAAGGCGTTTTCGTCGGTCTCGAGACCCAGCCCAGACAGTTTCTGATATGACCCCAGACGATCTGCATCCATGATCAGCTTTTCAAAGCCGGTCACCAGACCACCTTCCAGCCAACCCGCGGAATGCAGCGTGAAATTCGACCCCGCCAGCATGGTGGAATGCATGCTGTCCGCGCTTTCGTAGGCGGCTTGAGAATCTTCGATTTTGGACGCTGTCAACGAGCCCCCGCAGCGCAGCGGCAGCCCGATCCGACGGGCCAGCTGACCAATCACATAATTGGACAGAACCGGCTCTGGCATCCCGAAGGTCGGCGCTCCGGATTTCAGCGACATCGAAGACAGGAAGTTCCCCATCACAAATGGCGCGCCGGGACGGACCAATTGGGCAAAGGCACAGCAGATCATGGTTTCCGCCATGGCCTGCGCCACCGAAGCGGCCGTCGACACCGGTCCCATCGCACCCGTCAGAATAAACGGCGTCACCACCATCGCCTGGCCACGGGCAGAGTAAACCTGGATGGCTTCTGAGGCGACCTTGTCGACAAGCAAAGGAGAGTTGGTGTTGACGTTCGCCATAATGCAAACGTTCTTGGCCATGGTCTCTGCACCAAAGAGGATCTCGACCATATCGACCGTATCCTGCGCACGTTCTTTTTCGGTGATCGCGCCGAGGTGCGGTTTGTCCGACAGGGTCATATGGGCATAGACCATATCGAGGTGACGCTTGCTGACCGCAATGTCTGTGGGCTCGGCCACGACAAAACCTCCATGATGCAGATGCGGGTGCATATAGGTCAGCTTCACCAGCTTCTGAAAATCATCAAAGGTCGCATAGCGGCGCCCGCCTTCAAGGTCGCGCACAAAAGGTGACCCATAGACGGGGGCAAAGACTTGATGCCGACCGCCAATAATGACGTCCCGATCCCGGTTGCGCGCAATTTGGGTGAACTGCGACGGCGCCTTTGCGCAAAGTTCGCGGATCCATTTGGCGTCCGCCTTGATCAGATCACCGTATTCTCCGCCGGGCTCGACCCCGGCCTGCCGCCAAATTGCCAATGCGGCGGGGTCATCCCGAAAGGCAATGCCCACGTTTTCCAGCAGCCAGTCCACCTGCGCTTCGAGCTTCTCCAGTTGTTCGTCATCCAGAACGTCGAAATAGGGCAGCGCGCGACGGATAAACGGCGAAGCGTGGACGGCTGTTTCGACTGAGCTTGTTCTTCGCGACGATCTGCTGCGACGGGCCATGTGTGGGTTCCTCTCCTGATGGGCAGATATTACCCAGCGTGAAGTCAGGCGTGATCCTTGAAAAACCCTATGATTTGGATAGAAACAGACTATGCGAAAGTTTTGGAAATCCGTTCACTCTCCGCGAAACCTGATTGTCTTTGATGCGGCTGCGCGCTTGGGATCTTTCACCCGTGCGGCGGAAGAACTGAACATGCAGCAACCTTCGGTCAGCGCTGCCATCAAGCAGCTGGAAGACGCGCTTGGCGTGCCGCTCTTTGTGCGCGGCCACCGAAAGGTAGAGCTAACAACACCCGGAAAACGTTTATTTTCAGATGTTTCCCGCGCCCTGGACGAAATTGACACCTCTGTAAGGGCGGTCCGGCAGATGGGCACTGCAGACCATGTGACATTCAATATGTCGTCGGCATTTTCATATTATTGGATGATGCCAAAAATGCGTGCCTTCCACGACCGCCATCCCGACATTGACCTGCGCCTGCAAATCAGTGACCGCGATCCGGATATTGATTTGGAAAACATCAGCCTTGCCATAAGATTAGGGGATGGAAACTGGCCTGGGGTTCATACCGCTCGAATCGCAGATGAGGTGATCATGCCCGTGGCCAGTCCACAGGTGATGCAGGCGGCGCGCAATCTGCGGTCAATCCCGAACCTGATGAACGAGCGGCTGATCCATCTGGAAGAACCCATTCGCGAACGCCCGAATTGGGAGCAGTGGTTTGCCCACCACGGCATTCGCGACCGGGAGTTCCGCGCAGGGCTTCGTCTGAACGATTATGCTTTGGTGCTTCAGGCCGCTGTTGCCGGCGAAGGGTTTGCTTTTGGCTGGGACCACATTGTCCAGAACCTGATCAGGCGCAACCTGCTGGTGGCCCGCCGGGAATGGGCGTGGAAAACCGGGAACGGCGTTTTTCTGACCTGGTCGAAAAACAAACCATTGGTGCCACAGGCGGAACTGGTAAGGGACTGGATTATCTCTGTGGCCAATGAACCGCAAAAGCGCGCCTAGGCGCTGTTGTTCAAAAAGAAACCCCGTCCAACAGGTGAACGGGGTTGCAACAGATGGTTTTTCGGGGACCTGTCTGTCCAGGGGAGAGTTGTCCCTTATTTAGTCAAACAAGCCGCCATGCGCTGCCCGAGATCCGTCAACAGCGCCGTGTAAAACGACGGCCCCTGCGGAATTTCGGTGCCAAGCGGGTCAATCACTGCAGTTTTGGCATTGGTGCCGTCCAGAACAGTTGCCACCAGACCCGGGTTGTACTGCGGCTCTGAGAAGACGCAGGTGACCTCGAGATCCTTCACGACGTCTTGGATCTCTGCGATCCGCGCAGCACTTGGTGCAGCGGCGTCGCCAAGAGAGATCGAACCGGCTGCGGCAAGGTCAAAGGCCTGTTCGAAGTACTGATAGGCGTCGTGGAACACCACGAAGTGATTGTCGCGAACGGGGCCCAGGTCCGCTTGCAGCGCATCAACCATGGCGTCGATCTCAGCCTGGCCTTCGATCGCGTTGCTGGTGTAGATTTCAGCATTGGCCGGGTCGATTTCGGACAGTTCTTCCGCAATTGCAGACAGCCATGCTTTGCCGTTTTCCGGCGCCAACCACGCATGCGGATCTACGCCATCATGATCGTGCCCTTCGTGGTCATCATGTGCGTGCTCATCATGATCGTCGTGGCCATGGTCATCATGCGCGTGCTCATCATGATCGTCGTGGCCATGGTCATCATGTGCGTGCTCGTCATGATCGTCGTGGCCGTGGTCATCATGCGCGTGTTCGTCATGATCGTCGTGGCCGTGGTCATCATGCGCGTGTTCGTCATGATCGTCGTGGCCGTGGTCATCATGCGCGTGTTCGTCATGATCGTCGTGGCCGTGGTCACCATGCGCGTGTTCGTCATGATCATCGTGACCATGGTCGTCGTGATGGTCATGGCCTTCAAATGTTGCGCCTTCGCGGAATTCAAAGGTTTTGGTGCCCGGTGCATCCAGCAGTTCGGTCACATGCGCGTCGACCGCAAGCGTCTCAAGGCTGCCTTCAAGCCACGGCACCAGTTCATGCCCCACCCAGAAAACAGCATCTGCCTGTGAAAGAGCGCCCGCTTGGCTTGGTTTCAAGGCGTAAGAATGCGGCGAGGCGCCAGCAGGAACCAGCAGCTCGGGTTCCCCAACGCCCTGCATCACCCGAGCGACGAGGCCATGAACAGGTGCGATGTCAGTAACAACGCGAGGTGCATCAGCCTGTGCGGCGGATGCCAGTGCAATTGCTGCTGCACCAGACAAAAGAGAAGCACGGATCATCAGGAAACTCCGTAATGTTATAACCCATGGAGCTTGATAGTGAGGATGTCATAACATATCAAGAAATGATCCCTCTCAGATAGGCGTTCTCATGGCAACCAACAGCTTTGAAGACCACGACCATTCCAAATGCGTCAACGATGTGATGACCGCGGTTGAAGCCCATTGCGCCATCCACAAACTGCAGTTCACGCCGATCAGGCGCCGCGTGCTGGAGATCCTTCTGCAGGATCACCGGGCGCTTGGGGCTTATGACATTCTGGATATCCTTCGCTCTGAAGGGCATTCTGCCCAGCCCCCTGTGGCCTATCGCGCGCTCGATTTTCTGGTGAAAAATGGATTTGCGCACAAGATCGAACGGCTGAATGCCTTTGTGGCCTGTTCTCATCCCGGCGAAGAACACACCCCCGCCTTTATGATCTGCCGCAGCTGTGAATCCATTACCGAAGCGCACCGCGAACCCGAACAGGGCCAGCTGGGCGAGGCCGCGCGCAACGCTGGGTTCCGTATTGAACGTACGGTTGTTGAGGCAGAAGGCCTGTGCCCGAAATGCCAAGACTAAAGGCGAGACGGATCTGATGACTGCACCGGAACGGCTTGTTACGCTCTCTAACGCAACCATAACGCATTCTGGCACCCCTGCCCTGCGTGACGTGAATTTCCGCATCGACCGCGGAGAGATCGTGACAATCCTCGGTCCCAATGGATCCGGGAAATCCACCTTGTTGCGCGCCATAATCGGTGCCCTTCCCGCGACAACAGGCACTGTCAAACGCGCCGCGGGTCTGAGCATTGGTTATGTGCCACAAAAGCTGCATATCGACCCCACTCTGCCCCTGACCGTTCGCAGGTTTCTGTCACTGCCGCATCGCATCAGCGATGCAATGGCCGAAGCAGCGCTGACACGGGCCAACGTGTCTGGGCTTGCCGGGCGGCAAATGACCGAATTGTCCGGCGGCCAGTTTCAGCGGGTGCTCCTGGCCCGCGCGCTTCTGAGCAAACCCGACCTTCTGATCCTGGACGAAGCCACACAGGGGCTGGACCAACCGGGCGCGGCCGCGTTCTACCGGCAGATCGAAGACGTCCGGCGCGAAATGGGATGTGCGATTCTGATGGTCAGCCATGACTTGCATGTGGTGATGGCCGCCTCTGACAGGGTGATTTGCCTCAATGGGCATATCTGTTGCGAGGGCGCGCCCGCCCATGTGGCCACGGCCCCAGAATATCGCGCCCTTTTTGGCGCCGGCACCAATGGAGCGCTGGCCCTGTATCGCCATGAACACGACCATCACCACGATGATCTACCAGACACCACTCAACCGGCCTACGATCAAGCAGGCTGTGCACCTGATTGCGCGCAATCCGACTGCGCGCCCACTAAGACCGAAACACATCCATGACCCTTCTAGATGATTTCTTGATCCGCGCCGCTTTGGCTGGATTCGGTGTGGCCATTGCTGCGGCCCCGCTCGGGTGTTTTGTCGTATGGCGCCGTATGGCTTATTTCGGCGACGCGACCGCACATGCGTCCATCCTTGGGGTCGCTTTGGCGCTGGCGTTTGACACATCTATCTTCGGCGGCGTTCTGTGCTGTGCGCTCATTATGGCGACAACCGTTTCGACGCTGTCAGGACGAGGCTATGCGATGGACACCCTGCTGGGTGTTCTGGCGCACTCTGCTTTGGCGTTTGGTTTGGTGGCCGTGTCTTTTCTGCGCGGCGTTCGCATCGACCTCATGGCCTATTTGTTCGGCGATATTCTCGCCGTGGGGCGGGCTGATCTTGTGGTCATCTGGTTGGGCGCAGCTTTGGTTCTGGGCCTGCTGATCTGGCGTTGGTCTTCGCTTCTGACCGCAACCCTAAATCAGGAGCTGGCGCAGGCCGCAGGGATCAATCCCCGCCGCGAGCAGTTGATTTTGACCCTGGCTTTGGCCGTCGTGGTTGCCGTGGCAATCAAAGTTGTGGGCGTTCTTCTGATCGCTGCGATGCTTCTAATTCCGGCCGCAACGGCGCGATCTTTGTCGCGCACCCCGGAACAAATGGCCGTTGTCGCCGCACTGATTGGCGGGGTCGCAGTGATCGGTGGGCTGCAATTGTCGTTCCAGTTCGACACGCCCACCGGTCCCAGCATTGTGTGCCTCAGCACGGTGTTCTTTGCCATTTCGTCTTTTGCACGGCTGCTGCAACGCAGCCGTTAAGCGTCATTGACGCGATCGCGCGGCTTCGGTTTTAAGCCGTTTCGGTCGTCTCTTTCTGCGGAGACCGTGCCGGAGCCTCAGACGCATCCGGCGACCACCGCTTCAGCGCCTTAAGCAATTCAGCTTTGCGGATCGGTTTGCTGAGGAAGTCGTCCATGCCCGCAGACCGGCAGGCATCTTCGTGGCTGGGCATCGCATTTGCGGTCAAAGCCACAATCGGAACCCGACGTCGGCCCTGATCCAATTCGAATTTCCGGATCTCGCGCGTGGCGTCCAACCCGTCCATCACCGGCATCATCATGTCCATCAGGATCACGTCAGGCGCTGTGTCTTTGACGGTTTGAACGGCTTCTTCGCCATTGACCACAACTGTAATATCCACCGCTTCGGTAGCGAGCATACGCGACACCACCAACTGATTGGTGCGGTTGTCTTCGGCCATCAACACGCGCAGTTTCTGGTCGTGAGACGGCACCGGAGGGATCTGCGCCAACGGCGGCTTTTTTGCGCTTGGGTGCGTTGCTTCCAACGCTTGACCGACCAAACGCAACAGCTGCTCCGCCCGGATTGGCAGCAGGCCAAAGTGGCAATTGCCCAAATCTTCCACCTTCTGCCGATCCAGTTTGGGATCTTTCAGCGCCAGAAGGATAAATGGCAGTTTCGCCCGATCTGGCAAGGCCCGGATTTTGGCAGCAACCACATCGCCCGGCGCATCGGGCAAGTCGCAGTCCAGGATCACAAGATCCACAGCTTCGCCGACATCACGCGCCTCGTCCAAGGCGGCAATAATACCCGAGCCCGCGCCAAATTCACGCACCCGCATGCCCCAGCTGGCCATAAGCTCTGCAAGGATACCGCGGTTTTTTCCTTCGGGTGCCGCCAAGAGCACGTTCAGGCCGCCCACCGGTTGCTGTTCGACAAAATGCACCGGGGCGTCCTCGCTCTCGGAAAGCAGCAAGTCGACAATAAAGACCGATCCGTGACCCTCTTGCGAGGTCACATGAATGCTGCCCCGCATCAGATGCAGCAGCCGTGTTGAAATGGCGAGCCCAAGACCCGTGCCTTCATAAGTGCGTGTGGCAGCTCCGTCGACTTGTTCAAACGCGTTGAAGATCTTGTCGAGCTTCTCAGAGGGTATCCCAATGCCGGTGTCCGCAACCGCAATGTGCAGCGCCCAGTCCTCCCCCTGTTTTTTGCCGGTGACATCAATATGCACCGACCCACGACTGGTGAACTTGACCGCATTGCCGACAATATTGGTAACGATCTGACGGATCCGACCGGAATCGCCCTCGAAACTCACCGGCAGGCAGGGGTCATAGCGCAGGGTCACAACGACATCCTTGTCGCGCGCCTTGGGCACCAGCAGCGCCACCACATCTTCCATCAGCGCGCGCAGGTCGAAGGTTGCGCGCGTGAGCTCGAGCTTACCGGCCTCGATCTTGGAGAAGTTCAGAATGTCATTGATGATCGTCAGCAGCGCATTACCCGATTTCACAATGGTGTCGACCGAAAGCTCCTGATCGGGCGTGAGCTGTGTTTCTTTCAGCACCTCAGCCATGCCAATAACCCCGTTCATCGGGGTTCGGATTTCATGGGACATATTGGCCAGAAACTCTGATTTCGCGCGGTTTGCGATCTCGGCTTCTTCGCGCGCGCGTTCTAGCGCAAATTCACGCTCGTCGCGTTCAAAAAAGGTTTCTTCGAGAACACCCACCGAAAAATCCAAGGCCCGATATTCGCGGCTGGCATACCAAGGCAGTGGCGCTTGGGCGCTCGACACTCCGGCAATCGCATTTGACATTCGCCGGTGCACCTGTTGCAGCGGTGACAGAGCGAGGCGATACACCAGATAGAGCATCAAAAGCCCCATCGCGATCACGGCCAGAACGGTCCAGGTGATTGTCTGCCGGACCTTGTCCTGAACAACAGCGTGCCCCTCTTGGGTCGACCATTGAACAACCATCGTACCAAACACAAACCCTTCAAACTCCACCGGGCGCCGGTACATGACATATTCGTCTGACTGCGTGGACAACGGGTTTGCGGCCTCGGCGATGATGACCCCTTCGCCGTTTTCAATATGGATCGACAGGATTTTAGGATAGCGCGTGATGGCTTCGACCAATCCCGTTTCAAGGACGGGAACATCTTCGACAATAATCGCTTCGAGCAGCAGACCACTGAGCAGAGACACCGTAAGCGACGCCTGCTCGCTCAGCTGTTCGCTGACACGCTGCACCTCATAGCGTCGCGCAACCCCGCCGACCGCCAGCACCACCAACAACGCGGCCAGCGACATTGAAAACACGATCTGGAATAGGATGCCGGTGCGCCTGGGAATCTTCCCGGCAGTTAACTGCGGCACTCTCATCGTTCGTCTCAGGAACCCAAATTTCGGGAGCTTCAAAATGCCTTACTCCGCTGCATGGCTCTACGAATAATGTCATAATCGCTATCGCTTCCAAGAAGGAAACCATTTTTAGACACCCGTTTCACGATCTCTTCGTTTTCAGACGCCAGCATAATCCGGCGCATCGCTTCCATGATCTGCGGATCCATGTCAGAGGCCGCCAGCCAGGGTTTGGTCACATTGTCAAAAGACGCGAGCACGCGAAGCGGCACCCCTTTGGAAATAAGAGATTTGAACGTGCTTTCCTTCAGCGCCCCGGCATCAAAGCGCCCGCTGCCAACCGACTCGCCCACAAGGTCATGACGCCCGAGATAGGAAAACCCCCGCAGGTTTTGACTGCTGATACCATGGTCCAAGAGATAGCTTTGCGACAGGTAGCGCCCAATGGTCGAAAGCTCATCACCGAAAGCAAACGTGCGCCCGGCGAGCTCCTCGACTTGCGTGATGTCGCTGTCTTTGTGAACCGCAATTACACCTTTAAAACGTTTTTTGCCCTTTTTGGATTCCATCGCGATGATGCCAATGCCCGGATTTTGATCCATAGCGTGAACATATGACGCAGGCCCAAAACGCGCGAAATCGACGCGCCCTTCGGCCAGATCGCGAATGCTTTCATCATAGCCTTTGGCGATATCCAGTCGAATGCTCACAGGTTGGTTGATTTCCTGTTCCAGTCGGCTTTCCAAAAACCCCAGAAAAGGCAGGTACTGCCGCACGGTTTCAGAGGGCTTGTCATCCGCATAGGCCCCAAAGGTCAGCTCTACCTGCGCGGAGGCTGGCATTGCATGCCCCCCCCAAAAAGCGGCACACAGCAAGGCCATACTACAAACGCAGTGCTGCACAGCTGTCCTAATACCCGCAAAACGCTGCCAAATTAGAAAAGACGAACTCACGACAACGCCCATCAGGCTCACTTCGCTGCGGGGGATGTGCATGATTCTTAACCTCTCCATTAATGTTGCGAGCAAAAGACACCTTTGTGCCAACCCGAAGCCTGTTCTTCCAACCCAGATAACAGCTACAGTGCCAAATCTTTCTGTACATCAGCACTTTACTTGCTCAACTCACACAAATTAACCGTTCGGTAAGTATAAGCAAATTATTTACAAACATTAACCTTCCGTTCCAAGCATCAACTCAATCCTAAAGGACGAATAGTGGCCAAGTATCATTTCCAGAAGTCCCGCGACATTCCTAGCCAACGCATAAATTTCTATTCAAATACCGCCTGGGCGGCTGCGGTGGTGTTTCTGCTTCTTCCCACCACGGTCTATGCGATCCCATCGCCTGAACTCGTCATCGGGTCCGTCTCTTCCTTGGGGCAAATTCTGGCCGTTGTCTTTGCTTCGGTCTCAGGGCTTGGCGCGATGTTGGCAACCCGGCTGGGATTCAAACCCGGTAAGGCGGGAACACGGTATCCCACCAAATTGATCGCGGGATTGATCTTGATAGCGGTTGCTTTGGCTTTTGCAAATCACTGGCAATGGACAAATTACAAATCAGAACAACAGGCTAGATTGCAAGCGACCCTGCTTCGCCCGGCGCAGGCCATCAAAGACGCGACTTTGGTCGAAACCGCCTTCCAATCGCAAACGTCCCATCCCCAGGCCATCACCACCACAGACGCGGCAACATTGCTGGCAGAGGGCACGGCCCAGTTCTATGACATTCGTGAAAGCGCCGAAAATGCCATGGGCACCCTGCCCGGCGCGGTGCACATCCGCTTTCCGGACTTCCGCCAATCCGTGCCCGTCGCGCCGGGAGAAAAAGTCGTTCTATTTTGCCATAATGGCAACAGATCCTCGGAAACCTGCGCAGAGCTTGCCAAAATGGGCATTGATTGCAGCTTTATCGCCGGCGGCATCGAAAAATGGATCGTAGAAGGTCGCGATTTTTCGGACACGACGGTCAAGACGCTCTCTGATCTACGGGCCATTCCGGAATATGCCGGAAAGAACACGCTTCTGGACACCAACGCCTTCCGCGCGATGATCAACGCAGGTGACATGCAAATTGTCGACACTCGCTATCCCGGCGACTTTGCCTCTGGCCATCTTCCCGGAGCGGTCAATATCCCGATCCGGGCCATGACAACACAGGCCCTGCAGGACCAAATCAAAACCCTTGCCAAAAAGCCGACGGTTGCCGCCTGTTATGACCGCCGCAGCTGCTTTATGGGGCAGGTTCTGGGTCTGGAATTGACCCAAGCAGGCATTCCCTTTGCCGGTCGCTACACACTGCCCTGGGAGTTTTTCGAGCCCCCTGCCCCCAAACCACATGTATCCGAATGGCTGGCCGATCAGGAACGCACGCTTTGGCAAGACGCCATCGACGGTCTTGGCGACGCCTTGATCTGGGTCCATAACCGCAGCCATTTTCTTGTGGGCGTCCTTGCTTTGGCTTTGATTTCGCGCCTGCTGGTGCTGCCGATTGCGCTGAAGTCGGAACGCGACCAGCTGACAATGCGCGCAGCGCAAGCGGATCTGGATGCACTCAAAAAGAAACTGTCCAACGACCCAGCCCGCAAGGCCCGCGCAGTTCAGGCCTTTTATCGCGACCACGGTCTGACGCCGATGCGCAATATGCTGGCGCTGGCGTTTCTGCCTGTGATGATGCTGGGCGTGTCTTCGGTGAACCAAGCCGCAGGATCCATTGTTGAACCCTTCCTCTGGAGCAAAGATCTGGGCGCAACTGACCCGTTCTTTGTTGCTCCGGTTGCGTTTACGCTGCTGGCAGCGGTTTACCTGCTGTGGGCGGTGGCAAAGACCCGACGCCAAGCGGTTCTGTGGACAGTCTTGGGCCTGCCTGTCCTGTTCTATATGGTGCTGCCATTGTCCCTGGCTGCCAACCTCTACCTCTGTGTCAGCCTGAGCCTTCTGCTGGTACAGCGTGCCTATGTCACCGGCGTCTTTGCCCGCATCAAACGTCCCCGTTTTGCACGCGGTCCCAAAGGCCTTGTTCCTCTGGGCCAAAGCGATGAACTGCCACAGGCCGGCAACAAGGCCCTGCGCCTGAGCCAGCTCAAAGAAGCGGGACTGCCGGTTCCCATGGGGGTGGTTCTGCGCGACGACTTTATTGCCGAATACGCGAAACTGTCTGATGCCCAAAAAACGGCAACGGCTGTCAAAGTCTGGGAAAAATCAGGTTCTAAACCAGTCGCGGTGCGGTCGTCTGCCAGCCATGAAGATGGCGCGGAACAAAGCTTCGCTGGCGTGTTTGATTCCGTGCTGGATGTAACGGCGGACACCATGCGTTCCGCGCTGGACGAGGTTATCGCCTCTTTCCATTCTGATCGTGCCGCAGCGTATCAAAGCGAAACCGAAGGTCACGGCAACGTCTTGGTTCAGCAGATGGTCGACGCCGAATATGCGGGCGTTCTGTTCACGCAAGATCCCATGGCACCGGGCATGAGCCTGATCGAATGGGTCGCAGGCAATGGCGAAACTCTGGTTTCCGGCCGCGTGACTCCTTCGTCGATCCGCTTTGGTCGGTTCACCGGCCGACCTGCCGAAGACGTTGCTACCCCCATGGTTTTGGATGAACTTCTTGCACTTGGTCAGCGGATCGAAGCGCTGTTTGGCACACCGCAGGATATCGAATGGGCCTATGCAAACGGCCAGTTCCAGATCCTCCAATCGCGGGATATTACCACCCTTCAGATCGGCAGCCCGGCGGAACAAGTGCGGACAGCCGAATGGGGCCGCGTGTTGGAGCGTTTCAAAGAGGCTGAGGCGGATGAAGTCATCCTTGAGCAAGACGAAATGAGCGAGGTTCTGCCCCGCCCGACCCCTATGTCGTTTTCGTTGATGACCCAACTCTGGGCACCTGGCGGGTCTCTGGATCAGGCCTGTCGTGAACTGGGTCTGCCGTATCAGCTGCCGGAAGGTCCAGACGCGCATCTTGTGCGCTTGTTCGGGAAAACCTATGTGGACAGGACACTTAAGGCCAAACTTGCGCTCAACCTGACCGGTGCGAAATCCCGCCGCCTTCGCAACGCACTGCGGCCAACGAAGCATAGGTTCCAAACCGAAACCATGGTCGAACTGCGCCGGAAAGTGGCCACGTGGCAGGCCTTGAACTACAGCGCACTGCCCTTGGACACATTGGTTGAAACGATCAAAACGCTTCAGCAGGAGTTTGTTCACAACGTTTACGTTGAGGCGGAAAAGATCAATTTGTTGGCAGCGTTCTCGAATGGTGAAGCCACCAAAGAGGCCGCAGGCGACCCCGCGTTGCGCAGCTATTTGATGCAGGCAGAGCTGCCAAATGCGCCTTCAACATTGATCGCGTCTTGTCGTGGAACGGCTGATGAAGCCGAAGCGAAAGCACTGGCCTTGATGGGGCATCGCGCCATCTTTGATTACGAGCTTTCGACACCGCGTTACAGTGAGGCCCCAGACCTGCTGTTTTCCATGTTGGAACCCGAGGCGCCGATCCTGGAACCCAGTGCCGCACCCGCTGATCTTCCTGATCACCTGGAAGACTGCATATCCATGGCTGTGGCGTTCCAAGACTTGAAGGAACAAGCGAAACACGAAAGCCTGCGCCTTGTTTCTGAACTGCGTCGCGCGCTGCGTGCTTGGGGCGAAATCTCTGGACTTGGTGATTTGGTTTTCTCACTGACGTTGGATGAGGTTTTAGAAGCGGACAGCACTTCTTTTGAAAAATTGCGCCGCATTGCAGAAGACCGGTTCCAATCGGATCGTATGTGCCGTGACCTGTCGCCAAAGGGCACGCAGCTGACATTGCGCGATTGCGAATTGCTTTCTATGGGCGCGAAATCCGACCGCGCGGACGGCGCGCTGGGTGGGCAATGTGTGTCCGGCTCTGGCACGCGATCGGGACGGGTTTTCCGTGTCGAAGATGACACCACAACGGGGGATCAGGCGTTCGAAGGTTTCGAGCCGGGCGATATCATTGTCTGCCAGATGGTAAACCCCGCATGGCTGCCACAGCTGCAAATGTCAGGCGCGGTTCTGTCTGAGGTCGGCGGTTGGTTGTCACACATGGCCATTGTTGCGCGCGAAAAGCAGATCATGATGCTTGTAGGTTGCAGCGGGCTTGATGCCTTGCAAACCGGTGACCTGATCGAGGTCCGCGATGACGGCGCGATCGAAGCCTCGCACAGAGACGCACCAGAAACAGCACTCAGTGCCTAAGACAAGAAAGCAAGGCGGCCCAGTGCAGGGCCGCCTTTTTTACAGACGCAGATCTGCGTCTTCGGCGTCCAGTACATATTTCAGGTCGTAGATCAGCGCCCCTTCTCGTCCGTAGGAACGGATCTCAGAACCGCCCAAGGACCGAAATTCATTGTGGGCCACAGCCAGTACAATCGCGTCGTAAACGCCTTTGTCGGGCGCTGACACAAGGCTAAGGCCGTATTCGGTTTGCGCCTCCAAAGGGTCGGCATGCGGATCGTGCACATCCACGGTCAAGCCATAGTCGGCAAGGTTTTCCACCACATCAATGACTCGCGTGTTACGCAGATCCGGGCAGTTCTCTTTGAAGGTCAGGCCAAGCAAAAGCACCCTGCCCCCCGCAACATCCATGCCCGACTTGAGCATTGCTTTGACCAGTTCGCTGGCCACGTAAGCGCCCATTCCGTCATTCAGGCGACGCCCGGCAAGCAGTATTTCAGGATGATAGCCGGCCTCTTGCGCCTTATGCGTGAGGTAATAGGGATCCACACCGATGCAGTGCCCTCCGACCAGACCGGGGCGAAACGGCAGAAAATTCCATTTGGTCCCAGCCGCTTTCAGCACCGCTTCGGTATCAATACCGAGATGATTGAAGATCTTCGCCAATTCATTGATCAACGCAATATTGATGTCGCGCTGGCTGTTCTCAATCACTTTGGCGGCTTCAGCCACGCGAATGCTTTCGGCCTGATAAGTGCCAGCGGTCACGATCTCAGCGTAAAGCGCATCGACCTTTGCCGCGACCTCTGGTGTCGACCCTGAGGTGACCTTCACAATATTTGGAAGACGGCGCGTCTTGTCGCCGGGGTTGATCCTTTCCGGGCTGTAGCCAACGAAGAAGTCTTCATTAAAGGTCAATCCGCTGGTGGCTTCCAAAACCGGCACACAGTCTTCTTCAGTGGCTCCAGGATAGACCGTGCTTTCATAGATGACGATGTCGCCGGGTTTCAGCACCTGTCCCACCGTTTTGCTGGCCGCAATCAAGGGCCGGAGATCCGGCCGCCTGCTGGCATCAATCGGCGTGGGAACCGTCACAATGAAAATCTGCGCGGACGTCAGGTCTGACACCTCGGACGCAAACGTCAGCTGTGTCGCCTCAGAGAGCTCTTTTTGATCGACCTCGAGGGTTCGATCAATGCCATCCTTGAGTTCGCCGATGCGGCCCTCATTGATGTCAAAGCCGATTACAGGTCGGACCTTCCCGAATTCCACAGCGAGCGGAAGACCAACATAGCCCAACCCAATGACGGCAATTTTCTCTTGGTTCATTGTGAAGCGCCCTTCGCGTGTTCGTTTTTCCGGTTTTGCGATTTCTGTCCCCGTGGGGACAAGGGGTTTCTACGCAGTGATCATCACATTTGTGATTGTGTCGTCGACATCCCGGCAGGCTGAAAGGATCCGCGCCTTGAGATGGGTCACAACGTAAGTCGCATGGAACCGGCTTGGCGCAATGAGGGTCAGGTGCTCTCCGACCCTGTCCTCGCGTTGAAGCGCTGCGATCCACGAACTGTACGTCGCGGCGTCTTCTTCGTGCAGCAACGCTTTGGCCAGGCTCCACTCCAACCCATCCGAAGTATCGGGTTTCGGAGCGGCCTCTCCCGCGCGCAGAGGAACCACATTGGATGTCGGTTCGTCCTCTTGGCTCAGACGGTAGACAAAATCCGGGCCGACGGCCTCCCAGCTGGGTTCTGTATCTTCAAGGATGCGCTCAATGCTCAAACCGTATTCGCTGACCCGTCCTCGAGCGCCTTGGCGTTTCAGAGTCAACCAGCCCATGCCCCGAAGCTTTGCCATCTCGCGTTTGACAGTGCGTTCATCAACATCCCAGAGCCTGGCGATTTCCCGTTGCCCAACCGCCAGATGGTCACGTTGCCAATTGTATCGTGCCGTAACCAGGGTCAGCAGTCGGAACACCAACAGCTGAGATCCCCTTCGTTGCGAAAGAGCAAACGACCCCATTGCGGTAAGCAGGTCGTACTTAATAGCGGACGCACCACGCCCTGTTGGTTTGCGTGCTAGCATTTCTGCCCTCATCGTCTGGGGCTTTGTGCCCCGCTGCGCTTTCAGCGCTATGCCTCATGCAAGGAACGTTTAGCGTCCCATTTGTTATAGCGTCTCAGCCTCAAGAACTCAGCGCTATTTGTTTTCGTGTCTAGATTTGCGTCCAGAGACCCGATTCTGTCAACCCCGTGTTTGATTGCGGTCTTTTACCCATACCTTTTTCGAAAGAAAAATAGGTATTTATTGGTATAGGGGGACATCCAGTGTGACCCCTATTAGCTGTTTTTTGTCCCCTAATAGAGTGGAAAGACAACGCAACTGTCCCTCTAAGTGTTCGACTGGTCTTCATCACGCCGAAGCAGTGAGGCAGTTGAAAACTGAAAAACCGGTCCTTTTTCGCTCGAAGCCTCTGATTTCGCGCGGGAAAGGTTGTTTGGCACGACTCACCTTCGGCCTTAAAAACAGACCTCGGCTGCAACGGTGTCCCCGTGGGGACAGGACGCTCTTTCCCGGAGGAATACCTTTTGCGTTTTTTTGGAAAAGCGCGTAAATGAGGTTTTAGGAAGAATAAGCGTCCCAATCCCCTCGGGGACGCACATATATAATAGGAGCAGTCAATGTATACACATGAAGACCTAGCCCGCCTGCAGACGCAGTCATTGAAGATGCAGAGCTGGATCCGACAGCAGACCTTCTCTCCCGAGATGGAAAAAACCCTGCGCCGCTTTTCAAGCTGGGAGGTCGCCGAGCTGATCTTTAAGGTCAATCAATCCACCTTGCGGGGGCGGCTCGCAGCTGATCCCGCGTTGCCTCAGGGTCACGTGGAAGAGGAAGGCCGCCAGCGTTGGTATTCGCTGGAAGAGATCAATGAGCTGCGTCGCCGCATCAAAGTGAACCGCAAGTCACTGATGCCGGAACGTCCGGCGGGCAAGCGTGCAATCCGCGTTGCGATCTCCAACTTCAAGGGGGGCGCAGGCAAGTCAACGACCGCCTTGCATTTCGCACATGCGGCGGCCTTGGATGGTTACCGCGTGCTGTGTGTGGATTTTGACCCGCAGGCAACGTTGTCTCATTCCATGGGGCTTGCGGATATTGCCGAGGACTACACCGTCTGGGGCATTATGGCGCGTGACTTGGTTCGCGAGACAGAGCGGATGAATGCGTCCTTCCAGGGCGCGGAAAGTGGGACCGCCCTGCCCCAACGCCGTCTTCCGGAAAGCATCGTCGGAATGGGGCTTCAGGATCTGCGGGTGACGGACTTTGTAAAGCCAACCAGCTGGCCGACAATAGACTTGATCCCGTCCTGTGCCAATGCGGCCTTTGTTGAATTCGCTTCTGCGCAGTACCGCCATCTGAATCCGGAATGGAGCTTCTTTGCGGCGGTGTCGCGGTATCTGGATCAGATCCCGGACGAAGACTATGACATTATGATTTTCGACTGTCCCCCGGCGATTGGTTATCAGTCGATGAATGCGGTCTTTGCGGCAGACATGCTGTATATCCCGTCAGGTCCGGGCTATTGGGAATACGACTCCACCACCTCTTTTATCGGTCAGTTGTCCGAAGCGCTGGAAGATCTGTCGGCTTTCAATGGTGTTGTCCCCGCGGGGACATTTGCCCTGCCAAAAGCGTTTCAGGACGTTCGCTTCCTGCTCACGCGGTACGAGGCCGGCAACGACCTGCACCGCGCAATGCGGGATGCCTTCATGAAAGTTTTCGGTGAGCGCATGACCGAAAACCCAATCGAGATGACCCGCGCGGTGGAGCAATCTGGGCGTTTTCTGTCTTCGATCTATGAGATCGACTACCGGGACATGACACGAGAGACATGGCGTCGGGCACGTGACTCCTTTGATAAGGCTTATGGCGAATTCAGAGACAACGTCCTTGAGGCGTGGCGAACATTGGACGAGGAGCCCGAGGTCAAGAGCAAAGAGGAGCTTGAAGCATGAGCAAACGTCGTATGTTTGACATCGAGTTCCCAAGCGAGGTGACCGTCCCCGCAGGGACAGAAACAGAAAGTGACACGCCAACTGGTACGAAAAAGGATCAGCGGCGCGGTCCCATGGCAACGGCAATCACCGAAAACGCCGAGGCCTTGCGTATAAGAGCAGAGGCCGAACAGCATATCCGTGCTGAAAATGATCGTCTGGCCCACGAGTTCGTGCGGCTGAAAAAGCTGGGTTTGGTTGTGGATCACATCCCGCTTGATGCGATCCAGATGACTAAGCTCACCCGCGATCGTTCGGGCAATTCGGATCCGGACCTTCAAGAGCTGAAAACCTCTATCCAGACGATCGGCCTATCAAACCCTATCCGGGTGGAAGAGGTTGATGGAGGCTATGAACTGGTTCAGGGCTTCCGTCGCTGGTCTGCCTACAAAGAATTGTTCGAAGAAACCGGCGATGAGGCCTTTGCACGGATCCCCGCGGGGTTGCTGGCCAAAGGAGAGACCCTGTCTGGCCTCTACCGGCGTATGGTTGATGAAAACCTGGTTCGTCGCGACATCTCCTTTGCCGAGATGGCGCAGCTTGCGATGTCTTTTACAGAAGATCCCCAGACAGAGTGTGAGGGGCTTGACGAAGCCGTCGCGACCCTCTTTGCGTCTGCTGGGCGCCAGAAGAGGGTCTATATCCGTAATTTTGCAGAGCTGTTGAGCCTGACCTCTGGCCAGTTGAAGTTTCCTGAGGCCCTTCCCAGAGCTTTGGGCTTGGACCTCCGTAAGATCCTATTGGAGGACGAGGCGGCTCAGGAAGAACTTTTGCAGCGGTTGTCCACTGTCCCCGCGGGGACGAGCGACGCGGAACTGAAAGCGCTTCGTGATTTCATCCAGCAATATCGCGCGCGAAAAACACTGGAGCAGAAATCGGATCAGGAGCAGGGCGCTCGGAGTGAAGCCAATCCTTCTTCCGTCATCGCCGGCGCAAAGACCTCTTTGCGGTGTGCCGTCCCCGCGGGGACAGTGCGGTGTCTGGCCCGTGACGGGAAGATTGAAATGATGATTGAACAGGATTTCTCTGCGGTGGAGAAACACAGGCTGGAGACAGCCATTCAGGCCTTTTTCGCTGCTCTGGATGACTAAGCACAGGTCACCAAAAACCTGCCAAAACCCGCATTCGAAAGAGTGCGGGTTTTCTATTTCTCTGGAATTCTAAAAGTCAGCAATCCGAATCAATGACGGACTGGTCAGTAGTGACGGGAGTCAAGCACCGTGACTGGGGTATTATGAAACCTCGGCGCGCGTTCGGGAGAGGCCGTTTCTGGGCATTGATTCTGCCAGAGTATTCGGACGGACGGAGCTGACCTCACGGCTTGGTGTTGCCTTTCAAGGTGGCGAATGCCTCACGGAAAGCCGTCATCCGTCTATTGATGCCCGGTGGCCAAATCTACTTTGAATGACCATGAACCAAAGGGTGCCAAAGCCAAGAGCGGAGGCGGGACGTCACGCTTGAGCGGCCCGAAATCAAAAGCGCTTGGCTCTGCTCGCGCGGACTGCATCGCTGGTCGACAAGGCACACGTCCCAAGGTCAAAAGCAAATCTGGGTGTCTTTCAAATAAAAAGGCCCTCTTGGATATCGTCCAAGAAGGCCTTCGAAAATGATTGGAACCCAGTTGTTTAGAACAAGGTGAAGTTGTCCGGCGCGGCTGCTTTTGGCTTGGGCGGCGCTGCCGAAACGGCACGAGCAGCTGCGGCCTGTTCCTCTTGGCCAAGCTTGCGATCATCTGCGACATGGGTTTGCTGGGCCGCTCCGGTTGTTGCGTGGAACCGTACACGACGTGCCGAGGTCCCACCGACCGAGGATGAAATCACAGGGATGCCTTCGTCCTGGAGGAACTTCTGCACAAAGGTGGCATTATTGGCGCCAATGTCGGACAGGTTCGCGGACATTTTAGCGCCACCAAAAACCTTGGCCTTAAGGTTTGCGCGTCGCGCACCCTGTTTCATAATGCCGTTGATGAGAAGTTCCATGGCATGAATGCCGTAGCGCGCGTTTGCGCCGCCCTGGCCGTTAGAAGACGCCAGAAGAAAGTGGTTCATTCCCCCGACGCCGTTTTCCGCATCGTAAATGCAAGCCGCAATACACGACCCAAGAACGGTGGAGAACATCACCTGAGGATCGGTGGTCACCTTGTAGTCACCTTGCAGAACGGTGACTGTTTTTGAGTTAGCGAAGACAGACAATTCCTAATCCTTCCAGACCGAGTGGTGTTCAGGCTTTAGCGGCCTGAAGGAGTGTGCTGGCCATGCGGGCCAGAGGCACTTGTTTTTGAGCAGCTCCGATTTCCCAGGCAACCCTGGGCATGCCGTATACAACGGAGCTTTGCTGATCCTGGGCAAACGTGGTGGCGCCGCCTTTGCGCAGCTCCAGCATACCCTTTGCGCCATCTTGCCCCATGCCGGTTAAAATTGCGGCAACAACATCAGGTGCTGCGCCTGCGGCCGAGGAGAAAAGAGCGTCAACCGAAGGTTGGTGACCCGAGATTGGCCCGCCTTCTTGCATGCGGGTGCGATAGGGCTTGCGCCCATTCAAGGCCAGATGGCGGGTTTGGCCCGCCGCAACATAGACATGGCCTGTTTCCAGTGTCTGATTTTCATTGGCAGGCAGGACTTTAGCAGCGCAGATCCGGTCCAGCAGAGAAACCAGCCCGGTGCCGAAATTCTTGCCGGTGTGCTGGACAATCAAGGTCGGCGGACAGTCAGCCGGGAAGGATGAAAGCAGCGTGCGAAGCGCTTCGACGCCGCCTGTGGAGGAGCCAATGAGAATCATCTTTTTGAAGCTGGAGCGGGACACGGGGGCAGGGCGTCCCGCTGCCGGCTGCGGCGCGGCGGTCTTGGCCGTTGCACGGGGGGCCGCACGGGCCGCATCGCGCCGGGGCGCGTTGACCATCATGTCAAAATACTGAACGAACTGGCGCGGGCTGTCAGATTTGGTGAGTTCGAAGATGCCTGCGCCCACGTTCAGCAGTGGATTCGAGCGGCGACCCGGCGTCGAAGCCATATCGTCCATCACCGAGACCCACCGCACATCCAAAGCCGTAAAGAGGGCCAGCATCATCTCGAATTCAGGCAGTTTGGTAAAGCCATCTTCGACGAAGGCAAATGTCGGTTGAGCCGCCTCGGCCTGATTGTAGGCCATCATCAAGTTGTTCGCCAAAAGCACCTGCATGCCAGGGTAGGATGACTGCATCTGGGATTGCAAAGACCGCGCAAAATTCCGGTCCGTCGTGATGATCAAAAGGCTCAAGTTGGACAAAGTTCTACTCGCTTGTTCTGCCCGCAAATCGGGACGTGTGGACAGCCGCGGAAAGCTGTTGGTACATTTGTAGCTGCAGGTTCTTTAAAAAACCTTGCCGGGCCGCGTTGGAATTCCGATCCATCTGGCTTCGCGGGCGCCATTTGGGGCGATGCGAAACGCGGCTGTAGATTGGGCGTTTCAGTGGATTTTGCCCAAGCTGCACCAGCGGCGGAATAAGCGAATCGCTGCTTGGGTAAGCAGGTCTCGCGATGATCTGATTCTCCTCCATCCTGAATTGAATAAAACCGGCGTCTGAACCAAATCCTAATATGATCTTGGGATGCATGTTTTTCAGTGCTGACGACGAGCGTTCCCCGGGCAATTCTAATCTTGCCAATGGTGGATGAAATATGTTCATTCGATACAGATGGTCCCAAACGCCTAAGGCCGCTGGGAGAAATAGGGAACACGGTGCGGTGTAGCCAAAAGGCGCCAACCCCGTGACTGCCCCCGCAACTGTGAGCGGAGAGCGCCCCCGAAAGATCCACTGGGCTGTGCCTGGGAAGGACGGGGAGGGCTGTGACCCGCAAGTCAGGAGACCTGCCATCGCTATACGAACTGACTCGGGCGGGGTGTCTGGGCAGATGGATAACCCGGGCTGACGTGACTGTCGCCAGGGATGTCTTTTCTGCTGACATCGCTGCCTAAAAGGGAGGTGGCGATGCGCCAGAGCGAAACACAACAGGACCCATCCGTCCGCTGCATTACAGAACTGAGCACTGCTGCCGTGCTCGCAAGCGTCGCAGCCGTCTGCGGCATGGTTTGGTTCGCCATTTATGCGGTGCTGTAGTGGGGACCGTTCTGCAACTTCGCAATGTGGCCTTGGGGTTCTCCGGGCTTTCGCTGTTCCGACAGTTGTCCTTGGATATTGACGCAGGCACAACGCTTGCGGTTCTTGGCGCGAATGGGTCGGGCAAAAGCACTTTTGTCAAAATGATGCTCGGGTTGCAGCCACTTTTGGCGGGACGTATGACCTGGCCCAAGGGGCGCCCGCGCGAAATTGGCTATTTGGCGCAGATGACCGAGTTTGACCGGCGGTTTCCCATTCGTGTGCGCGATCTGGCGGCAATGGGGGCGTGGCGCGGTTTGGGCCTGTTGCGGGGGCTCGATAGGGCAGGGCGGTTGCGTGTGGACGCTGCCCTGGAGGAAGCCGGCGTTCTCGATATTGCAGACAGGCCCTTGCACACGCTGTCCGGCGGACAATTGCAACGCACGCTATTTGCACGGGTCATCCTGCAAGACGCCCCTCTGATCCTCTTGGATGAACCTTTTGCGGCGGTGGATCAAACCACGGAAGCGCATCTGCTTGGGATTATCGCGCGGTGGCGCTCTGAAGGGCGGTCTGTGGTGCTGGTGATCCATGATCTTTCTTCAGTTCTGGATCACTGCAGCCATGCGCTGCTGTTGGGCAATGGGGTCGCTGCACATGGAGCGGTTGACGAGGTGCTGACACCCGAACGGTTGGTGGCACAATCTTATATGTCCCAAAGTCAGGCGGCCTGGATGTTCCGGCGGCCAGAGACCGCCCCGACACAGGCACTGGAGATGGGCGATGTTTGAGCTGTTGTCAGACATGTGGGGGTTTGCCTTCATGCGGCGTGCGTTTGTGGTGACGTCGGTGCTTTCGGCCTCAGTTGCACCGGTTGGTGCTTTTTTGGTGCTGCGCCGCCTGTCGCTGGCCGGTGAAGCCATGGCGCATGCCATTACACCGGGCATCGTGATCGGCTTTGTCACCGCTGGATTGTCGGTGATGTCCCTGCTGATCGGCGGCCTGATCGCCGGGGTCGGGGTGGCGGCCATTACTGCCCTTCTGGCCCGGCGCACTATCCTAAGAAGTGATGCAAGCCTTGCGTCCCTGTATCTGATCGCGCTGGCGGCCGGTATTTTCATCCTGTCAGCGGCGGGGTCAGCGGTGCCGCTCAAGAGTTTCCTCTTTGGATCGATCCTCGGCATTGATGATGCCTCTCTCCTGCTTGTTGGGGGCGTTGCATCTGTGACCCTTGTGGCCTTTGCATTTTTACTGCGCCCGTTGATCGTCAGTACTTGTGACCCAGTGTTTTTTGAGTCGCAGGTGCGACGGCCTTGGCTGGTCGAGCAGGGGTTTATGCTCTTGCTGGTGTTGAACCTGCTGGCGGCGTTCAAAACTTTGGGCACGCTTATGGCTGTTGGCTTGATGATCCTGCCGGCAACTGCAGCGCGGTATTGGGCCAATACAATCACAATGCAGCTGGCGCTGACGTTTGCTTTTGCCCTGCTGAGCTGCTGGATTGGCCTGACCCTGTCCTATGTCTTTCCCGAAACGCCCTCCGGGCCTGCGATTGTGCTGGTTGCGGGTGGGTTTTTCGTGGTGTCGGCCTTGATCGGGCCGCTTGGTTTCGGGGGGCGACTGCGCAAATCGCCCAAGCCCGAACAGAAAAAAACTGCGCAAACTCCTATAGAAGAAAGTTACCAATGACCTTTTTGAAACCTGTTTTTACCGGGCTGGCCTCGGCGTCCTTTGCTGTGGCGGCCCTTCCGGGCGCGGCCTTTGCCCATGATTTGAAGATCGTGGCCAGCTTCTCGATCCTTGGCGATATGGTCGAAGAAGTGGTCGGCGATATGGCCGAAGTGACCACGATCGTGGGCCCGGATGCAGATGCGCATGTCTACCAGCCGTCTGTCGCAGACGCGCGCGCGGTGGCTGAGGCTGACATTATCTTTGTCAACGGGCTTGGCTTTGAAACCTGGTCGGACACGCTGATTGCAGAATCCGGCACCAAAGCTCCGGTCCATATTGCGACCGAAGGCATCACCCCGGTTGAAGTCGAAGGCGAAGTGGATCCGCACGCTTGGAACTCGCTTTTGAACGGTGTCACTTACGTTCAGAACATCGCGGTTGTTCTGTCCGAAGCCATGCCGGATCACGCAGATGAGATTACGGCCAACGCGGATGCCTATATTGCAGAGCTGAAAGCGCTGGACGCTGAAACCCGGACCAAGCTGGCCGGTCTTCCTGCCGACAAACGCACTGTTGTTACCGCCCATGATGCCTTTGGCTACCTGGCGGATTCTTACAACATGACCTTCCTTGCGCCGATCGGGATCGACACTGAGGCAGAACCCTCTGCCAAGGACATGGCAACCCTGATCGACCAGCTGAAAGCGCAGGGCGCGGGCGCGCTGTTTGTTGAAAACATCACCAGCCCGGCGCTGGTTCAGCAGATCTCGGACGAGACCGGTATTAAAATCGGTGGGCGTCTGTTCTCGGATGCGCTGTCCGAACGGGGCGGTCCGGCGACCAGCTACCTCGCAATGTTCAAGCACAACCTTGGTTCGTTGCTGTCGGCACTTGGCGCAAAAGCCGACAGCTAATCGCTGACCTTAGGAAAGGCGGGTTTTGTCCCGCCTTTTCTTTTGCCGGGACAACACCCCGATTGCGCAGCGCCATTCGTTTAGCGGATGAAGAGAGCCTACTCCCCTGAAAATGACTGAAATTTGTGCAGGTTTCCTGCGTTGAAATATGTAGCACTGGATGCCGCCCAGAGGCTGAATTCTGTCGGTTCTGGTCTGCTAGGTGGCGGATCCGAGCCCAAACGGCCTGTGTGATAAGTTTGTCTGATCGCGGGTTCAGGAATGGCGATCTGAAATGTGACAATTCGCCACTTCGATGCGTTGACACCCTGCTAAAATCGCCGCAATCAGGCGCTGAATGGCCGTTCTGTCGCACGTGAGTCTTTTGCGTCATAAGAATTGCTTCTTGAAGAAAATATGAACTCCCTCCTGCGTGGCCTCTGGTCCGGACCGCTTTGCCGTGTCTGGTGCTGGGATCTGTGCGCTTTGAAAATGGTGCCCGACCGTGACGAAAGACAATTTCATTGGTAAATCCTCTGCTGCAGCCGGTGGCTGGGGCGCATTGAAAAGCGTTGGCCGCCAGCTGATGGGCAGCGGCGCCCCCGTAACGGGCGCGCGGACCATGCTGAAGGCCAACCAGCCCGACGGTTTTGACTGCCCCGGTTGCGCCTGGGGCGACCCGGAGCATGGCTCTTCGTTTGAGTTCTGCGAAAACGGCGTGAAGGCCGTTGCCTGGGAAGCGACCAAATCGCGCGTGACCAATGACTTCTTTGCCAAACACACGGTGAGCGAGCTGCGCACCTGGTCTGACTACGATCTGGAACACGAAGGTCGTCTGACCCATCCGATGCGCTATGACGCGGAAACCGACCACTATGTCCCGGTCAGCTGGGACGACGCCTTCACAGGCATCGCGGCGCAGCTGAACGCGCTGGATGATCCGAACCGGGCAGAGTTCTATACCTCTGGCCGTGCGTCCAACGAGGCGGCGTTTCTGTACCAGACTTTTGTGCGCCTCTATGGCACCAACAACTTCCCAGACTGTTCCAACATGTGCCACGAGGCCAGCGGCGTTGCGCTGACCGAATCCATCGGCATCGGCAAAGGCACAGTTCAGCTCGAGGATTTCGAGAAAGCGGATGCGATTTTTGTTGTTGGGCAAAATCCCGGCACCAACCACCCGCGCATGCTCGCCGACCTGCGCAAAGCCACCGAGCGCGGCGCCCGCGTTGTGGTTTTGAACACGCTGAAGGAAAAAGGCCTGCACCGTTTCTCGGACCCACAAAACAAGATGGAAATGATGCGCGGTGGCTCCGAGAAGACATCGACCGACTACTATCGTCCGCGTCTGGGTGGTGACATGGCGATCTTCCGCGGCATGGCCAAGGTTGTCTTTGCAGCCGAAGACGCGGCGCAAGCGGCCGGCAAGCCGGCGGTTCTGGATCACGACTTCTTGGCGGAACACTGCCATGGCTTTGAAACCTACCGCGATCTTGTGAACGCGACCTCTTGGGCGCAGATCGAAGAACAGTCTGGTCTGTCCCAAGCTGAAATCGAAGAAGCCGCCGAGATCTATCTGGCATCGGACAGCGTGATTACCACCTGGGCGATGGGCGTGACGCAGCACCGGCACTCCGTCCATACCATCCGTGAAATCGCGAGCTTCATGTTCCTGCGCGGTAACATTGGCCGCCCGGGCGCGGGCCTATGCCCTGTGCGCGGTCACTCTAACGTGCAGGGCGATCGTACCGTTGGCATCAACGAGAAAGCGCCGAAGCCTCTGATCGACGCGATGGAGAAAGAACTGGGCGTGCCCATGCCGCGCACGCCGGGTCACAATGTTCTGCACGCGATTGGCGCTATGTTGAGCGGTGAGGCACGTGCGTTTATCGGCCTTGGCGGCAACTTTGCCCGCGCAACGCCTGACAGCCCGCTGATTGCCCAAGCGCTTGGCAATCTGGACCTGACGGTCAATGTCGCAACCAAGCTCAACCACGGCCACCTGCTGCCGGGCAAGCATTCCTACATTCTGCCCTGCTTGGGTCGGACCGAAATCGACCGGAACTCCAAAGGTGAACGTCAGATCGTGACCGTTGAGGACTCCATGTCCATGGTGCACGGCTCTGGCGGTATCAACCTTCCGGCCTCCAAAGAGCTGCGCAGCGAAGTGCAGATTGTTGCGGGCATCGCCAAAGCAACCGTTGGCAGCACTGTGGTGAACTGGGACGAGCTGTCTGACGACAACGACAAGATCCGTGACATGATCGCGCGGGTTCTGCCGGCCTTCGGCAACTTCAATGAGCAGGTGCGCAAACCCCGTGGGTTCCACCTGCGCAATTCTGCCGCCTGCCGGGAATGGAACACGCCGACACAGCGCGCGAACTTCACCACCTCGGACCTGCCTGAACTGACCGAATGGCAGCAGGCACAACAGGTCGAGGCCGGCGCAGAACCCGTGTTCGTGATGCAGACCTTCCGCAGCCACGATCAGTACAACACCACCGTCTATGGCATGGATGACCGCTATCGCGGGGTTTATGGCGAACGTCAGGTCGTGTTCATGCACCCCGAGGACATGAAACAGATTGGCGCCGAAGCGGGCGCGCGTGTGGATGTGCGGGGCTGCCATGATGACGGCACCGACCGTGTGGCCGAAGATTTCCGCCTGGTGCCCTATGACATTCCACGTGGCTGTGTGGCTGGCTATTATCCCGAACTCAACATTCTGGTGCCGCACCAGCAGTTCGGCGAGAAAAGCTTCACGCCGGCGTCCAAGTCGGTGAAAGTCACCTTCCGCCTGCGGGACGCAGTATGAGCCTCGCCGCGCAAAACCAAGAGGACCGGCTTCTGAGCCTGGCCTCTGATCTTGTGGATCGCACGCCGGAACCCCCGTCCTTTCTGGGCGCGGGGATCATGGCTGCGGCCGCTTTGGATCTGGCCCATGACAGCCGCAGTTTTGCGCGGAAGCTTGAAATCGCCCATGCATTGGTCCTGCGCGAATGTGTGACCTTGGCGGAAGATCTAGGTCTCATTGAAATTGATGACCGCCAAGACCGTAGTCAGAGACTGTTCTTCAGACTGTCTGATCTGGGGAGGTCACGCGTGTCGGCCTGTGTGACCGGATGACTGCGGCAATGCGACCTCAAGGCAAACCCGGCCACACGCCGTCGCAGATTGTCCCGCGCAAGGTGATCGCAGGCCGCGACCCACGCCTGAAAGGGCAGGGGCCTTTGCGCGAGCTGGCCGAAGAAGTTCCTGTTGCGATGGTGTTCAATGGGTCGAGCCTTGCGGTGATGATGGCGACACCTGACGACATTCAAGATTTTGCCACAGGGTTCGCGTTCAGCGAAGGTGTGGTGCAGTCCTTGGATGAGCTCGAGGATTACGAGCAGGTGGCGCATGAAAATGGCATAGAAGCGCGCTTTTGGTTGCCAGAAGATCGCGCAACCCAATTGGCCGATCGTCGCCGCGCTTTGGCGGGGCCGATTGGCTGCGGCCTTTGCGGCATCGACAGCCTGTCGCAGGCCTTGCGCAAAATCCCGGCATTGCCGTCCAATGATCTGACCCTGTCTGCAAACGATGTGAATGACGCGGCCCGTGGATTGCGCGCGTCTCAGCCGTTGCACGATCGTTGCCGCGCTCTGCACGCCGCTGGTTTCTTTTTGCCGGGTACAGGCCTTGTTCTGGCCCGTGAAGACGTCGGCCGCCACAATGCGCTTGATAAACTCATCGGTGCTATGCGCCGTCAGGGGATGGATCCTGCGACGGGTGCCATTGTCATGACATCGCGCATTTCCGTTGATCTGGTGCAGAAGACCGCGCTGACTGGGTGCCCGGTTCTGATCTCGGCCTCCGCGCCGACGGCGCATGGCGTGCGTCTTGCTGAAGAGGCAGGTTTGGCAGTTGCGGCCTTTGCGAAAGGTGACGGGTTCGAGATTTACAGCCGCCCGGAGCGTTTCGCCTAAGGGCGGCTGCACAGTTGCGTTTACCGTCCGGACTTATAAGAAGCCGTCGAAATCGACCTCGAAGTAGTCAAAACGTGCCGGTTCACCGCCGTCTCGGGTGATTTCAAAGGTAACGGTGTCGCCCATTGCCAATGCGATGTTGTCGACAGAGCCCACACGGAAGCTGTCCGACGACGCCCCGCTGCCGCCCGCATCGGCGTCCAGAATGAGCGAGCCCGCGCTGACGCCGTTGACCAATACCTCGAACTCGGATTGGCCATCATTTTCATCGAAGACCCCGAAATGGAACTCGTAGATCCCATCGATTTCGTTGAAATCATAGGTCGCGACCTGCGTGGCATCGGATGTTGCGCGCACAATCTGACCGCCTGAAGCCAGCGAGTTGGCCTCCACTGCCAGATCTGCGGTCACCAAAGTGAGCGATTCCGCCTGGACGCGGAACAGCTCTGGCGGATCATCATTGGGGCCCGTGACATTGAACAGGAACATGTCTGTGGCCGTGTTCATGTCATCATCGGTTGCGGTGACGGTGATTTCAAAATCGCTGACCAAAGGTGCGCTATTTGAAACATCAAACTCACCATTGTTAAAGCTCACCCCTGTCGGCAGTGCATCCGCGGTAAAGGTTAGGGTGTCGCCATCCACATCGCCAAAATTATCGGCGACATCATAGGAATCCCCCTGTTCAATCCAAGCATCCCGGATTTCATTGGCAAGGGTCGGGGAGGTGGGCGCATCTGACACAAACACCGAATTGCTTGAGCCGCCGCCCGGATTGCTGCCATCGCGGTAGATTTCGAAATAGTCGATATGCAAACCCACACTGCGTCCAGCGACAATCACGTCGTAAAAGCCGGATTCAGAAAAGATGATCTGCTCGTCCGTGTTTGTTTCTGCAATGCCACTCATATTGTTGCCGAAACTGCCGGATTGATTGGCGTTGACCAACCGCGCAAAGCCATTGGTAAAATCCCCGTCTTCGCCCGCGCCGTTCGGACGCAAATCACCCAGCGTGATTGTTGGATCCGCAACAGAAACAACGTTGAAACGCAGGTCGTTTTGTTGGTCATTTCGAATGCCCTCAGGCCCCTCAAACAGCAGCTCGTCGCGTGTCACACGGAAACGCCAGTTGAACGCCTCACCTACCTGATCTTCGGGCACAAAGATCCGGTAGGTCAGCTGATTGTCACCATTTCGCGCGGTGGGATTGTTGACTATGTCAGTGTTGCTGGTCAGACCAAAGTCGCGCACATCAGCCGTGGCCTCTGGATCATCATTGGTGAAGACGAAATAGCCATCGCCCTGTTCGTTGGTATTGTTATCATTCCAGTCGCCACTTTCGACGTAGACAAAGGCATCGTTTGCACCACTGCGGATTGCGGCAACCCCTTGGCCCCCCAGATCTTCGATCTGGATTTTATAGCGGAAACTCGACCCAGAGCTTTGCCCCAGATAATGGCCGGTGCTGGTGGAGGGCGGCTGCCCGTCATCGGGAAGGTTCGCTTCAAAAGTGGCGAGTGTTGTATTCCCCGGCACCGAATTGCCGCTGGTATCCTTGACCTTCCCTGCAACCAGTTCAACCGTATAGGTGCCGTTGTCTGCCGAATCCCAACTGCCGCCGGGTGCGTTCAGCGTATAGGTCGCGCTGCGCGGGCTGCCGTCAGTATTGGTGTCGACTGATATACCACTCAGAACCAGCGGGCCGCCGGGGCCTGTGACGACAATGTCATTGAAGTCGATTGTTTCAACATCCAGGGCCACATCATCTGAGTAGGTGATTGTGATCTGTGTTGTCGGGTCGCCATCTTCCGCAGCACCCAGATCCGGAGCTACAACCGAATCCACCTGCGGTGCAATGGTGTCCGTGGGTTCGCTGAAGTCAGCGGTAAATGCGGCCAGCGCGGGATCGGCGACAACTGCATTGCCGTTTGTGTCCAAAACCGCATCAGCGGCGAGCGCGACAGTATAGGCTCCGGCATCTGGTTCGTCCCAGGTGCCGCCGGGCGCATCGACCGTATAGGTGGCGGTGCGCGGGCTGCCATCTGTGTTTGTGTCAACGGAAACCGCGCTGACGGTCAGCGGTCCGCCGGGGCCAGTGACGGTAAGGTCGGTGATATCAATGCTGGTCACATCAATGGCGGCATTGTCCGAGAAGGTGACCGTGACCGCAGTGGAGGTATTGCCGAGGTCCACCAATGCGATGTCTGGCGCGCTGGCGGCGCTGACAATAGGCAGCAAGGTGTCGATACCGCCTGCACTCACAAAGGCAAAATCCAGATAATCGGTGCGCAGAGGCTCACCACCGTCTTTGGTGCCAACCAGTTCAACCAGATCTCCGGCCGCCAGTGGCACGCCCGAGATGGTGTAAGTGGCAAAAGCCGTTCCATTGGCCACCGCATCCCCGGCATCCTGATCCCAGATGAACGTTCCGGCGAGCGAGCCATTGACCAAAAGGCTCATCGTGGACTGGCCGTCGTTTTCGTCGAAGTGACCGATGGTGATGTCATACGAACCGCTCTGATCGGCGAACAGGTATGAGGCGCGTTGTGCCTCGCTTCCTCCAGCCTGAAGGTATTGCCCAGCAGAGGCACTATTGTTGTCGCGGATGACAAAGCCGGCAACGATGGTCATCGCTTCCGCTTCAACCCGAAATGGTGGCGGCGGCGGAACGGGCAGGTCAGCTTCAAAGCTGGCAAGCGCGGCGTCCTCGGGGGCGGCATTGCCGCTGGTGTCGAGCACCTCATCTGCGGCCAGCGCCACGGAATAGGTGCCATCATCCGCGCCATCCCAGGTGCCGCCCGGGGCGTTCACCGTATAGGTCACGGCGCGTGGCGAGCCATCAGCTCCCACATCCACCGTGGCGCTGGCGACGGTCAGCACCGCGCCGCCGGGGCCGGTGACGGTGATGTCGCCGATGTCGATGGAGCTGACATCCAAGGCGGTGTCATCGGAGAAGGTGAGGGTGATGTCGGTTGTGGCGGTGGGCAGGGTTGAGGGGGGGGGAGGGGGGGGG
>NZ_CYSD01000018.1 GCF_001458415.1 Tritonibacter multivorans
CCTCGAGCATCTTCAGCCGCTTTGCTTCCGACACCGTCATGCCGCCGAACTTGGCCTTCCAATTATAGAAGGTGCCTTCCGACATGCCGTGCTTTCGGCACAGGTCTGCGCACTTCGCGCCTGCCTCATGCTCCGCCAGGATGCCAATAATCTGCTCGTCCGTGAATCTCGTTCGCTTCATTGTCCGTCCTCAGGTTGGGCCGGACTCTAATCGCAGGTGGAGGAAAAATCCCGTGGCAGGTCATTTGAGACCTGTGCGGCGTTTTGTGAACATTGGGACCAGGCCAGTTTTGACCCCGACTACCCGACGGAGCCGCTGGACACTTTCGAGCCGATGGTCAATGCGGTTTTCGCTCGCAAGGCCTTTGACCCGCAAGTGCTCCGCGACGGAGAAATCACAGGGTTGCCCGCGCTTTTGGCTGGATGAGGCCGGCGTCGCGAGTGGGGAAATGTGCCGCCGCCGAAGGGCTCGCATAGGCGGGAAATCGGGGGGGGCACCGACAAACGGGCGTTCAACCAAGCTTTCGTCTTTTCGTGGTCTGCTGTTCCGTCTAAAGCAGGCACAAAGGTGCTGCGGCGCAGCAGAGATTTCTCAGAAAGTGAATACGCATGACGATCACACATCTTGTCACACACTCCGGTGGCTTTCACGCGGACGAGCTTCTGTCGTCTGTCATTCTGACCCGCCTGTTTCCCGAGGCGACGCTTGTCCGCACCCGTGACACCGCCATGATCACCCCTGGCTCGGGCAAGGTGATCTATGACGTTGGTCGGGCTTATGACGCCGAGCAGATGATTTTTGACCACCACCAGCGCCCGGTGCCCCTGCGTCCGCTGCATGCGGATGCGGAAGAGGGCGAAGAGGCGCATCCCTACAGTTCTTTTGGTCTGATCTGGCATCACTTTGGCCGCGACTACCTGCGTGCGCTGGAAGTGCCTGAGCTGTACCTGGACGAGGTCTGGGGCAGCTTTGATCGTGGGTTTGTCCTGCCGATCGACCTGATGGACAATGGGGCGATGAATGCCTCGCAGGCGGGGCCAATGCTGGCGTCGCTGACCCTTCCGGCGCTGATTGACCTTTTGAAGCCCGTCTTTGATGAGACCGCAGACGATGCAGATGATCAGGCGTTTCTCGCCGCTTTGCCGATTGCAAAGGCCTTTGTGGAAGGGTCGATCAAAAAGAAATGCGCCAAACGCCGGGCGGATACGTTGGTGCGTGATGCGATCACGGCGGCTGGCGACAGCGCTGTTCTTGAACTGCCACAGGGCATGCCGTTTCGCTCTGCGGTTGAAGCAACGGGCGCGGATCATCTGCTCTATGTCATTCACCCGCGCGGGGGGGACTGGGCGCTGAACTGCATCCGCAAAGGTGGCGATACCTTTGAAAACCGGGCGGATCTGCCCGAAGCCTGGGCCGGATTGACCGATGCCGCGCTGGAAGACGCCAGCGGTGTCAAAGGCGCAAAATTCTGCCACAACGGCCGCTTTATTGCGGTGGCCAGCTCGCGCGAGGCGATTGTGGCCCTGGCGGAGCTGGCGGTGGCAGACGCCAAGGCACGCTGAACAGAAGGGGGCGGAGATCCATAAAATCCGCCCCATTTTTCCCCCCAACGTTTTAATTTTGTGAATTTTTCTTTGCCAGCCTAACCATCGCGGTCATGTCTTGTGATCGTTTCGATGTGTCTGAGGCTTGTGGTGTTGACGTCTTTTGTAATCTGCTTGTTTGTGATGTGCGCCCCGGTGTTTGCTTGGGGGGCTTTTGCACGTCTTGATGCGATACAGGTGACGCCCCTTGTCTCCTTGGCGCGGGGGCGGCGATGACAGTCTATAATGTGACGCCCGACAATTGGGATGATGACGACTTCTGGGCCCTCGTGCGCGCCGGAAGCGAAGATGGCGGGCTCAGCTTCAGTGCCTTGGGCGGATTATATTCGGTATCCATGGTTGGATTTGGCAGCGCCGCTGGGGCGACGCTGGTGATGTCCAATGGTCTCAAGACCTTCTCGGTTGGACCGGATGATGCCGATGCCACTTTGGGCGAAGGGGCGTTTGAAGATTTCACCTTTTTCGAGACCTCGGACGCGGGGCCAGAGATTGAGGGGCTGCCTGCGGAAGGCGACGATGAATTTGGCATCGCGGCAGATCCAGACGCGGATGCGTCTGCGGGACCGGCGACCAACCCCGAGGCAGATCAACAGGCAGAACAGATTGCGGACGCTGGCGTACCCGCCCCGAACGGTGCGACCACAGAGGCGGAGGGGGACAATGATCCGGATGCTGGACCGGACGTGACCTCCTCCGGCGCTCTCTCAGCGCAGCCGGCGGCGGTGACCGCTTCCGAAGACAGCGGATCTGCATCGCCCGCGCAGGCGATCGAGATTGTGGCGGACGCAAGCGGCACGCAGGTTGTGGTCATTGACGCCGCGATCGACGAAGCGGAAGCGTTGGCTGCGTCTTTTGGTCCTGACGTTCAAGTGATCATGCTTGACCCCAACAGCGACGGCATTGAACAGATCGCTGCCGCGCTTGAGGGGCAGAGCGATATCACGGGGCTCCACATTCTGGCACATGGTGCAGAAGGGCACCTTTCGCTCGGCGATGCGGTGCTGGATGCCGACAGCATCCATGGCGAACATGCTGCTGCTCTTGCAGAGATTGGCGCTGCGCTGTCCGAGGACGGCGATATCCTCATCTACGGCTGTAACTTTGGGGCAGGTGAAGCAGGCGAAGAGGCGATGCTCGCCCTGGCGGAGGCCACATTGGGCGACATCGCGGCCTCGGACGACCTGACCGGTGCGGCCGAACTGGGCGGCGATTGGGAATTGGAAGAAGCCCAAGGCACGATTGAGACCGAGACGCTCGAGATCGAGGGTTGGACTCATGTCATGTCCAACTGGTACGGGACGGCTGGCAGTGATTTTCTCAGTGACAGCTTTGGGGCTTACTCATCAGTTTATGGGTATGGGTCCTCCGATACGCTCTACATCGGGAGCGGCACGGTCTATGGCGGCGATGGGAATGACAATATTGGGGTAAACTTCGGCGGCGCGCTGTATGGTGGCGCGGATGACGATGTCCTCTGGGGGTTTTCCGCATCGACGATCGACGGTGGCACCGGCACGGATACCCTGATCACGTCCAATACCGCTTATGACATTACCATTGATTTGATGGACAGCGGTTCTCAGACCTATGGCAATGGCAACTCTGCCGTGATTTCCGGGATTGAGAACATCACCACGGGTGGCGGCGATGATGAGCTTCTGGGCAACGACAGTGACAACGTTTTCTATGCTGGTACGGGTATGGACACGCTGTCGGGCGATCAGGGCGACGATACGCTCTATGGTCAAGACGGGGCAGATACCGTTCTTGGCGGATCTGGTCAGGACAGCCTGGATGGTGGTGACGGTGCGGATCGGATTCGTGGCGACGCGCTTTGGATTGACACATCCGATTACGCGTCGGGCAGCGGAAGTTCCACCTCACTGACCATCAACAACGACTCCGGCGAAACCATCAATATCTATTGGATTGATGGCAGCGGGACCACATCTCTCTATGGCGTGATTTCGGATGGCGGGATTTTCACATCCTCCACCTACGTCAACCACAACTGGATTATTGCGGATTCAAGCGGCGTTTTCCGCGAAGTGGTGGAAATCACGGGCGCAACAACCGTCACCTATGATGGGGTTGACCTTGGCGATACAATCGCCGGCGGCGCGGGGTCGGACACGATCTTTGGCGAAAGCGGCGGTGACCTGATCGACGGCGGCGAAGACGGCGACGAAATTTATGGCGGCTATGGTGATGACACCATCGCGATCTCTGACAATTTTGGCAGTGACACGATCTATGGCGAAGATGGGTCCGGGGATGTGCTGGATGCCTCTGCTCTGTCCAGCGGTGTCACCGTCACCTTCACCGATGGCGAAGACGGCACGCTGACCGATGGGTCTGACACGCTGAGCTTTGACAATATCGAAGAATTTGTGCTGACCGGACATGACGATAGCGTCAACGGCAGTGCTGCTGACAATGACATGTATGTGCAGGGGGGGGCAGGCGACGACACCATTACCGGCGGGTCCGACAATGATGTGCTGGACGGTGGCGACGACGATGATGTTCTGTCCGGCGGCGCGGGCGACGACAGCCTGATTGGTGGCGCAGGCAATGACAGCCTGGTCGCAGGCAACAATTCAGGCGTTGGCGACACGCTCGAAGGGGGCAGCGGCAATGACACGCTGGTCGACAGCTATTGGAATGCGACCCTTGATGGCGGCGACGACGCGGACTTCTTTCAGCTCGGCTATGGCACGGCGAACGTCATCGGCGGCGAAGGCGGCACTGATGCGGACACGATCTCGTTCCTGGCGGCGAATGACGCCGTGGACATTACGCTCAGCGGTGGAGCTGAGGCAGGGACCTATACCGACAGCGATGGTGACAGCGGCAGCTTTACCGGCATCGAAGCTTTCGAGCTCAGCAATCAGGCGGACACGTTCAACAGCAATGGGATCACCGGCTCCGAAAGCGTCTATGGTATGGGCGGCGATGACACCATCACCACCCAAGGCGGCACGGACTATGTCGAAGGGGGGGCTGGCGCGGATTCCATTAACACCGGTCAGGGGGATGACACGGTTCTTGGCGGCGACGGGGCCGATTATATCAATACCCAAAGCCAGGCAGACTCGGTGGATGCGGGCAGTGGGGCGGACACCGTCTATGGCGGCCAGCACAATGACACCATCGATGGCGGCGCGGACAATGACTATCTGGATGGTCAGACAGAAGACGACAGCATCGACGGCGGCACTGGGGATGACACGATTATTGGCGGCATGGGCAGCGACACGCTGACCGGTGGCGACGGCGAAGACGTGTTTGAGCTCACCGGTTGGGATGGGCGTGACACGATCACCGATTTCGACATTGCCGACGATGACCTCAATGGGTTTTTCAACGACCAGCTTGATGTTTCGGGCCTCAGCGGCGGCACGGGCCCGGCCGGGGCCATCCGGGCGCAGGACGTTGTGGTCACCGACGATGGCTCCGGCAATGCGATCCTGACCTTCCCAAACGGGGAAGCCCTGCTGTTGCAGGGGGTTGCACCTGCGTCCATCAGCGGTGGGCCGAATCTGTATGCAGCAGGCATTCCCTGTTTTACCCCCTGCGTGCGCATCCAGACCGCCCGTGGGCTGGTTCCGGCCGCAGACATCCGTATCGGCGATCTGGTGCAAACCGCGGACAATGGCTATCAGCCGGTGATCTGGCGCGGGCAGCGTCATATGAACAGCGCTGAACTGGCGGCGCATCCGCATCTATGCCCTGTTCTGGTGCAGCCCGGTAGCCTGCTGGGGAACACCTCCCCGATTTTGGTTTCGCCGCAGCATCGGTTTTTGTTGCCCCCGGCGCTTGTCGGTGGGGAGGAGCAGTTCTTGCGCGCCACGCTGATGCCCGCGTTGCCCTGGTCGGGCGTGCGTCAGGCGCGTGGGACACGGCAGGTCACCTATGTCCACCTGATGACCCCGCGCCACGAGGTCATCTTTGCCGAAGGGGTCGCGACCGAAACCTTCTTTCCGGGGCCACAGGCCCTGCAGTCGCTCAGCGCTGAAGATCGTCGGGAGCTTTTGCACCTGTTCCCCGAACTTCGCGTCCAAGGCTATGGCGCATTGGCGCGCGCCGATCTCGCGCGCAAAGACCTGCGTGCCTGCGGTCTGCTCCGCTGACCCTGCGTCAACCTGTCCTGATTTTGGTCACAAGGCAGGCAAACCCCGCGGCAGAATGGCAATATCTTGCTGATCCCTTCTGTATTCCGGCGATCCTTAAAATCTTAGGGACATCCTCGCCCCGTGTGTTTTGGCCCTGATCTAAAATCATAGGTGAGGTGGGGGCCTCGGTATGAGTGAGGGCGCGTGTGGCGCATGTCTTAGTATTGGAAGATGATCCCGGTCTGCGTTTGGTCTTTGCCGAGGCCCTGCGGCGACAGGGGGATCGCGTGGACGCGGTCGGGTCCTGCGCAGAGGCGATCGCCTATTTGCGCTGCGTGTGCCCATCGTTGGTTGTGCTGGATCTGAAGATCGGTTCTGAACTGTCCCTGTCCGTCGCGGATTATGCCGCACTGCGTTATCCGCAGCTGCCTGTGCTGTGCGTGACCGGCTGTGGAATGTTTGCCCATGGGGAGCTTTTCGCGCTGAGCCCGAATATCTCCTGTGTGCTGCGCAAACCGGTCAGCATCCAGGATTTCCGCAGCACGGTTCAGCATATGTGCACGACCCTGCGGTGCGCGGCGTCCTAGCCGCGCGTGACGTAAAATACACGCGTGAATCACTTTGTGCTGACGCTGAAATTGCGCATAGGGCGCTGCAGTTTCCCCCTAGTGGAGGCAAATATTAATGGCGGCCGCCGCAATTAGTGGAATCAAAACCTGCCCAAATGTGGCGAAACCGCCTTCTTCGTTCAGGATTTTTTTAGATTCGCCCCCCTTTGGGGCTGCTTCAGAGGCGGTTTTCGTCCCTGAAAACGCGACAATTCCTCATATTTGACAGGACTTTAGTTAAAATTTGCGTCGATTGTTAACGTTTACCCCTGCAATTAACGAATTTTAGGGCATTCTGGTTCCTGTCTAACTGGGGGGTTAAGGCATGTTTACTACGTCACAATCAATCCACGATTTCGTCCAAGCCCGTTCGCTCAAGGTCATATTCCAGCCGCACCCCTGAAAGAATTTAGGTCCGTGGGAAAATGGAGTGGATTATGAGAAAGTTGCTTGCGGTTGCCGCGGCATGCCTTTCCCTCGGCATGTCCGGCGGCGCGCTGGCGGGAGACCGCCATGCACAATCGCTGCCTGGGTGGGAAGCAGTAGGGCGCCTGAACATATCAGGCAAATACATGTGCACGGGCGCTTTAATAGCGCCGAACCTTGTGCTGACTGCAGCACACTGCATGTTTGATGCCAGGACCGGTCAACGGATCCGCGCACAAAGCATTCGGTTTGAAGCAGGACTAGATGGCCGACAGGCCAAGGCAGCCCGAATGGCGGCCAAGGCGGTGATCCATCCGGATTACGTGCATCGCCTGAAAGGTCAGGCTCAATTGGGCCATGACATTGCGGTGCTGCGATTGGACCGCCCGATCAGCAGCAGCCATATCAAACCCTTCTCGATGTCGGCGCGTGCGTCGCAGGGGGATGCTGTGGATGTGCTGTCATACAGCTACACCAATGCCACCCGCCCCAATCGGGAAGTGGGCTGCGAGGTGCTGTCGCGGCAGACACGGACCTTGGTGATGACCTGTCGGGTGGAGTTCGGAGCCTCTGGTGCGCCGGTGCTTTATGTGCAGCCGGGGCGCCCGCCCAAGATCATTTCGGTGATCTCGTCCAAGGCGGCGATGGGACAGCAAAGGGTGTCGATTGGCACCACATTGGACAGCAAGCTGCAGCATATGATGCGCAGCGCGATCTAGGCCGATGAGGCTGCGCTGCCCAAAGCTGCCACTTTGGGAAAGCGTCACTTGCAAAAACAAAAGCCCCGCCTGTTTCAGGCGGGGCTTTGTGGTTGAGGGCGGCTGGCATCAGCGTTCGCGCAGGGCTTCGCGTGATTTATAAAGCGGCTTCAGCAGGTAGCTCAGGATCGTTTTGGAGCCGGTCTGCAATTCGGCGGTGGCGCGCATGCCGGGGCGGATCTCGATCTGGCGCTGACGTTCGGAAAAGCCCGCGCGATCCACGCGCACTGTCACCTTGTAAAAGGGCGGAGCATTGGCATCGCGTTCGTCCTCAAAGGTATCGGCGGAGACAAAATCCACTTTGCCCCGCAACGAGCCATAGATGGTGTAGTCATAGGCCGACAGCTTGATGGTCACATCCTGACCGGGCTGCACATTGGCAATGTCTTCAGGACGCACGCGGGCTTCCACGAACAGCTCTTCGCCCAGCGGGATGATCTCTACGATTTCGTCACCGGGGCGGATCACGCCGCCAATGGTGGTCACGGCAAGGCTGTTCACAATGCCTGCCATGGGCGAGGTGATCACGGTGCGTTCCAGCTGGTCCCGCGCGCCACGCTGTTCCTGACGCAGTGAGGTCAGCTGGCGCAGGGTTTCCGAATAATCCTCGGCCAGTTCCAGTTCCGCCTGAGTGCCGATCTCGTCATATTTTGCCTGCGCGTCACTGACGCGTTTCTTGGCTTCATTCACTTCAAGAAGGGCGACGATCTTCTGTTCGTGCAGCGATCGCAGGTTCGAGTGTTCGTTCTTCAGCTGGCGCAGAATATCCAGCGCAGAGGCGCGGCGGGATTGGTAATCGGTCTGACGGGCCTTCAGCAGCGCCCGTTCCGATGCCAGAATGCTGGGCGAGCGGCCTGCCAGATCGTCGGGGACGGTGAAATCATATTCGCCGTTGATCTCGGCCTCGACCCGGTATTGTTTGATCTCCAGCGCGTCGATCTGGTCCTGTAGATCGTCTGACGCGGCGCGGAATTTGGTGTCCTGCAGCTTGGCCAGGATCTGACCCTTTTGTACCACGTCACCCTGACGCACGTGCAATTCGGCCAGGATGCCGCCTTCAAGGTTTTGCACGATCTGCGCGCGGGACGACGACACGACTTGGCCGTCGCCGCGGACGATCTCATCCACTGAAGCCCAACCGGCCCAGCCCAGAAACACCAAAAGCGCCAGGGCGATCAAATAGATCATCCGGCTCGACGCTTTGGTGGTTTCGGTAAAATCGATCTCTCCGGTTTGGGACAGCGCGTCGGTCATGGCTTGTTCCCCGCATTCAGATGGGCCAGCACCTCGTCGCGCGGGCCGTCAACAACCATACGGCCGGCCTGCAGGATCAGGGTGCGGTTGGTCAGCGACAAAATGGGCATACGGTGGGTGGCAATCACCGCAGTCCGATCCCCCAGCCAGCCTTCCAGACGGCTGACCAATGTGCGTTCAAGCGTCTGGTCCAGCGCGGCCGTGGGTTCATCCAGCAGCACAACAGAGGGATCCTGTAGCCAGAGACGCGCCCAGCCAATGGACTGGCGCTGACCAATGGACAGGCCCGCGCCGCCGTCACCAATCGGCAGGTCGAGCCCGCGCGGGTGGCTGCGGACGAAAGCGCCAAGACCCGCAAAATCCAGCGCTTCCAGCAGGCGCGCGTCGTCGCGTTCCAGCATAGTCAGGTTCAGGTTGTCACGCAGGGTGCCTGCAAACAGCCGCACCTCTTGACCCAGATAGCCGATATGGCGGCGCAGGTCGCGGGGTTCGATCTGGCTGATGTCGGTGCCGTCCAGCATGACACGGCCCTTTTCGGGGGTGTAGATCCCCGCAAGCAGCTTCAGCAGGGTGGATTTGCCCGACCCGTTCATGCCCAGCACAGCAATGCGCTGGCCCGGCACCACGGCGACGGCAGGCACATCCACAATCGGCGCGCCTTCGTCGTCATAGCGGAAGACAACTTCGCGCAGCTCGAACCGGCCTTCGATCCTTTCGCGGCGCAGATACGCACGACCAGCTTCGCGCTCCTGTGGGGCGGCGGCCAGCTGATCCAGCGCTTCCAGCGCGGCGCGGACGTTGCTCCAGCGGGCCAGCGTGCCTGCAAACTGTGTCAGCGGCGCCAGCGTGCGCGAGGTCAGGATGCCTGTGGCAATGATCGTACCCACGGTGAACTCACCGGCGAAAACCATGTAAGTCCCAAGGATCACAGCGCAAATATAGGTGGCCTGCTGCACAGCCTGCGACCAGTAGGTGAGGGCAGAGGCCAGTTTGCGCTGGCCGTTAGAGGCCTGCGAGGACAACAGGTTCAGCTCGTCCCACAGGCGCAGAACACGTTCTTCGCCGCGCTGGGTTTTGATGGTTTCCAGCTCGGTCACCACTTCCTGCAGCAACCGCGCGCTTTTGGTCGAAGCGCCCTGCGTCTGACGTGTCAGCGCGATCATGCGTTTCTGCAGGAAATACCCCGGCAGCAGCATCAACAGGCCGCCCAGCACGATCACCCAGACCACCGGCCCACCGATCGAGGCGACCAGCAGCAGGAAGACGGCAATGAACGGCACATCCGCCAGTGTCGACAGCGTCGAAGAGGTAAAGAACTCCCGCACGGACGAAAAATCCCGCATCGCGGAAAACAGCCCCGACGGCGGCAGCGGTTTCTTGTCAGCGCGCAGGCCAATCAGGCGCTGCATCAGCTTGCGCTGGACCATCATGTCGATCTGACGGCCGGCCGCATCGGTGATCTGGGCGCGGGCGATTTTCAACAGCCCCTCTAGGCCGATTGCCAACAACGCGCCAAGCGCCAGCACCCATAGCGTCGCGGTCGACTGATGCGGCACCACGCGGTCATAGACCTGCAAGGAAAACAGCGCGACCGACACCGCCAGCAGGTTCGCCACCAAGGATCCCAGCATGATTTCTGCAATCTGGCGACGGAAACGCGAAAACTCGCCCCAGAACCAGTGCGAGCCATCCAGTTGCGGCGTGTGCCGCTGTGCCAGCTGCGCCAGCGAGGGGCGCGCGGACAGGATGTAGCCCTCGAAATAGGGCATGAATTCGTGAACCGGCACTTCGGCGCGGTTGTCGGGGCAGGTGGTGTCAAACAGCACCAGACCGGCCTTGGTCTGTTCCAGCACCAGAACAGGCTGGCCACCCTGCATCATCGCAATCGCGGGCCAGGTGCGGGCATTGGGTTTGGCATTGGGCGACAGCTGCGCCTTCAGCCCAGACGCGGCAAGCGCATCCACCATGGTTTCTGGGCGCAGCGCCGCATCGCCTGCGGTTTGTAGCCGCTCTGCCACATCATGGGCGACCAGATTGACCCCGGCAAGCGACGCCAGCGTGGTCAGCATTTGTGCCCGCGCGCGGATCCGCTCCTGCTCCGGTGTCAGGGCAGGGGTCTCTGTGCCCTCAGCGGTGTCGCCCTTGGCGGGGGTATCCGGCACCGGTGCCAGATGCGGCGCTTTGGCGACGGCTTTCACAGCGGTCGGCTTGGACTTGCGGCGCGCTTTAACAGAAGCCTTTTTCGGCGCGTTCAGCGTGATCTTCGGACCCGCCGTAGGGGTGTCGGATTGCGTGTCCAGCGCCGTAACGGTCGCTGTCGGCGCTTCGGGGATGTTATCTGCGTTGGCGCGGGCTGAGGGCGCGGGGGCAGATGCCTCAGCAGGCTCTTCCGCGGGCTCCTCGGGGGCCGGCTCCGCGGCGGAGTGGGCCTTGAGTTCTTCGACCGCCGCTTGGGAAAGGTCCGCTGTGGTGGCATCTTCGGGGGCGGCATCTTCGGGGGCGGTGTTTGTGTCGGCGACAGAGGGGGCGGCTTCCGATGCGGTCACGACCCCATCGGGAAAACGGCTGTCTTCACCGCTCGCGTCTTCTGGTGTTTCAGGCAGATCGTCTGCCACCGGCTGCGGCGCATCCTGTGTGTCAGGCGGAGAGACCTCGGCACCTGCGGTGAAATCGGTTGTGGTCTGTTCCGGTTCTTCAAGCGCCAGAACAGGCGAGGCATCCTGTGCCTTGGCGTCACGTTCCAGCGCGGCCAGATCCTGGCTGCTGCGGCCCATTGCGGACAGGGCGCTCAGGCTTGGCTTGCGCTTGCGCCCCTTGTGAGAGGCATCGCCAGCGTTGGCGTCGGGGTGTTTGGGGTCGGTGTGTTTTGGGTCGTCGGTCAAATCTTGTCTCCGTCAGCCAGTAGCCCCAGAGAGGCGGCCAGCGAAAGCTGGATCAGTACCACTTCGTATTTCGCATCGATATAGGCTTGTTCGCGTTTTACGAGTTCTTCGTAGATCGGGATCACATCCATGACCGGACGCTGACCCGCTTCGAACTGCGCTCGGAACAGGCGATAGGTTTCGCGGCTGGCGCGCGACAGTTTCAGGGCTTCCTGTTCCTGTCGGCGGAAAGACTTCAGTCGCTGGATCTGCCGGGCATAATCGCGGCGTGCGGTTTCTTCGGCTTCGCCCACCTGACGCTGGGCCGCTTCCTTGCTGGCCTCGATCGCCTGAATGGCGGCAGGGGTGCCAAGGCCAAGTGGTTCAGCCAGGTTGACCAAGGCGCCGACGCCAGAGCCTTCGGTGTTGATCTCGCCGCCAACAGAGACCTGCGGCAGGTAGCCCGCGCGCTCCATGATCGCCTGTTGGGTGGCGCGCTCTGCTTCGGCTTCGGCGCGCAGAACGGACAGATACTGGCTGCCATCGGGCGGCAGGGCCAGCTCCAGACGGCCGGGGGCCGCGTCAAAGTCCTGACCGGTCATTGCGCGCAGTTCCGCGCGGGATGTGGCGGCTGCGTCATTTGCAGTGGCCATGGTGCTTTCCATACCGGAAATCTTGCTTTGCACCACATTGATGTCAGATCGATCCGAGACACCGCCGTTGACGCGCCCCACCACGACGCGTTCAAAATCCGCCATGGTCTGGATTGCGCGGTAGGCATAAGCCGCTTTCTCATCCCCGCGCAGCCCCGCCACGTAAAGACCCAGTGCGGTTTCAACCCGGTCGTTCATGTCCTCGGACAGGGTCACCGCGGCCACTTCCACATCTGCGGCAGCAAAGGCGCGTTCGGCCTTGCGACGGCCATTGTCGAACAGAACCTGATCGATCAGCATGCCCGCAACCATTTCGCCCAGATCGGTCAAGCGAACCGAAGGGGTCAGGGTGGGCAGCCAGTTTTTGGATTTCGCCTGCGCCCGCAGCTTGGCCGAGGTCAACGCCGCCTGGCTGGCGCGGGCCTGTCCGCTCAGGGCCGCAGCGGCCACAGCGTCATAGGAACTATGCGGGGCCAGCAGGCTGTGGCGGTTCATCAGGGTGGTGATGACTTCGGATTGCGGGGCGTCTTCGGCCTGGGCAAAGCTCTGTTGCTGAGACCCCGGGGCAGGGGAGGCGCCTTGGCCGTCGGGCAAGCCAAGATTGCAGGCAGACAGCCCGCAGAAAAGTGCCACAACAGAAAACCCCCGAAACCGGATCATAACCAACGTCCTCGTGCCCCATATGCCGTATGTCCATTCCGTCGCCCCACCGCGCCGAACGGATCAATTCTGTTGGGAAGCGCCGGAAGCGATATCGCCCCGGCGCTGCCTTGTTCTTTAGATGACGACGTTGACGTCTTCTTCGACCAAGAGCGTGGTCCCATCGTCGCCGATGGTATAGACATCGTAGGTCTCGCCATCCACGTCTCGGGTGCCATTTTGTGTGGCCCCTGTGACGGTCACCGTATCATCCGAGTTTCCGCGGATTGTCAGGGTGTCAGAGTTGCCGGACAGCGCGTTGATATCGGCTTCTGTCAGGGTCAGGTTGACCTGATCGGCAAACTCCAGGTTCAGGCTGTCGATGTTGAACTCTGCCGCGCCTGCGTGGCTCAGCACGCTGGTTTCGGTTGCGTTGTCTTCAAACATCACCATGACCGACGACTGGTTGCCTGCGTCGTCTTCGCTGCTGACCAGAAGGTTGGTGCCGTCCGCAACCGCATCGTCAAAGGCCAGCATGGTGTTCGAGCCAATGTCGAAAGCTGTGGCGGTTGCTTCTGGGGCGGTGCCGTCTGCTTCCAGGGTATTGACGGTGAAGTTCTCCCCCGAGGCCTCATCCACGCTGATGCTGGTCAGGTTGTCGTCGCCGTCAGTGCCGGTGCCGGTGACCGCCGGGGTGTCAACTTCGGTGTCGATGGTGATCGCCAGCGGCGTGTCCGGGGAAAGGATCGTGGTGTTGCCCGCCGCGTCGGTGGCGGTGATGGTCGGGGTCACGCTGTATTCGCCGTAGGCGTCGCGGTCGGCATCTGTGCCGGTCAGCACATCTGCGTCAAAGTTCACGGTCCAGCTGCCGTCAGCGGCCACAGTTGCGGCGCGGCTGACACCATTGATTTCCACCGTGACGGAAGACCCTGCCTCAACGGTGCCGGTCAGGTCAAAGCCCTGTTCCAGCTCTGCGCGGTTGACGGTGTTGCCGCCGCTCACGCCGTCAGTCGCAAAGTCGGTGACTTCAGTGTCAAGGCCCACAGTGTCGGCGTCAGAGGCGGTGTTGCCCACATCGTCAGTGATGGTTGCGGTGACATCCAGGGTGTCGGTGCCTTCGGGAATCTCAGCTGCGTCAAAGGTGTAGGACCAATTGCCCGATCCATCTGCGGTCGCGGTGCCGGACGCAGTGCCGAGGGTCACAAGGACCTCTTCGCCCGCAGTTGCGGTGCCGGTGACGGTCACGCCGCCGTCGCGTTCTGCGTCGTTGATCACGCCATCTGTGCGCTCTGCATCATCGCTGTTGGTAACAGCAACGTCCGAAATCTCAACCGTGCCGGCATAGGTGTCGATGCGCAGGTCATGCGTGTCGGTGGCCTCATTGCCTGCCGCGTCTGTGGAGGTCAGCATCAGGGTGCTGTTGTATTCACCCTCGGGCAGGCTGCCTGCCTCATAGGTGACGTTCCAGTTGCCATCTGCATCCGCCACAGCGGTGCGCGTTACAGAAGACGCGCCCCCGTCTTGGATGAGGGTCACAGTCACAGCAGAGCCCGCTTCGGCGGTGCCGGTAATGGTGATGCCCGCCGCCATTTCGCCGCCAGCCACAATATTGTCGCCAGCTTGGGTGTCATCAAAGGCTGCGGATGTTTCGGTGTCGACCGCCAGCACCTGCGTCGCATCCGAGCTGGAGTTGCCGTAGGCGTCGGTCGAGGTGATGGTGATTTCGTCGGTGCGCGTGCCCGGCGCGATCTGATCGGCAGAGAAGGTGACGCTCCAGTTGCCGTCCGAGCCCACCGTGGTGGTCTGGGTTTCGCCCGCGATTTCAACACTCAGGGTTGCACCTGCTTCGCCGGTGCCGGAAATCACGGTGCCTGCGGCCTGGGTGGATTCATTGACGATGTCGCCGGTGGCCTGCGTGCCGCTGGTCACGGTGAATTCGGGCGCCACAGTGTCGATGACCAGATCGGTGCTCGAGGTTGCGGTATTGCCTGCAAGGTCGGTTGCAGCGACAGAGACGGTCGCGGTGTAATCACCGGACAGTTCGCCCCCTGCAATGGCTGCGCTCCAGTTGCCAGAGCCGTCTGCGGTCACGGTGCGGGTGATGTCGCCGGATGCGGTTGCAACGGTCACCACAACGGTTGCGCCTGCTTCTGCGGTGCCGGTGATGTCAAAGCCAGCCGCAGCTTCAGAGGCGTTCAGCACGCCATCTGCACCGCCCAGACCGCCGTCGATGGTGACACTGGTCAGGGTGTCCACAACCAGCGTGTCGGTGGTTGTGGTGCTGTTGCCATGCGGGTCGGTGGTGACAATGGTGATCTCGGAAGAGTACTCACCGGTGCCAATCTGGGTCGAGTTGAAGGTAACAGTCCAGCTGCCATCCTCGCCCACGGTGGTGGTTTGGGTCTCGCCGCCGATGGTCAGCGCAACGGTTGCGCCTGCTTCACCGGTGCCAGAGATCACGGTGCCCGTGCTTTGTTCTTCGGCATTGACCACATCGCCAACAGACTGGGTGCCTGCGGTGATTTCCACCTCGGGCGGGGTCATGTCGATGTCGATGGTGGGGCCGTCCAGCTCGAAGGTGGTGCCAGCAGGGTCAACAACGGTCACGACGGTTTCATAGTCGCCATCACCGGGCAGGTCGTCGGTGGGGAAATCCACAACCCAGGTGCCGTCTTCGCCAACGGTGGTTGTGCCAGAGGTGTCGCCGATGACAACGCTGACCTCAGAGCCCGGTTCGCCGGTGCCGCTGATGGTGACCCCATCCGGGTCGCCTTCGGGCACCACATAGGTGCCATCTGCGTCGTTTACGGTCGGGCTGCCGTCATCACCGCTGCCGCCGTCGTCTCCATCGCCGCCAACTCCGCCAACCAAGGCCGCCGCGCCCGCGCCCGCTGCTCCAATCAGGCCAAGGCCACCCAGCGCAGGGCCTGCCAGCGGCGCAACCACCGGTTCGATACGATCCACGCCAAGGAACACCATGTCGTCATAGGCGCTCCACTTGCCCGCCAGATCCAGCGGCTCATAAGAGGCAAAGAGCATGCCTTCGGCTTTGTCTTCCAGAACCACTTCGATGAAGCTGCCGTTGTCTGACAGGAACAGGTTTTTTGCGCCGGTTGCGGCCTCATTATAGAAGTCGCGTACAACCAGCGTGGTGCCGTCGTTCATCACAACATGCAAGTCTTGGCCGTGGCGTGCATAGCTTTCAACCTCAGCAGGGGAGAGGTTTAGGGAAATGTCCTTAGCGCGGGCGGCGTCGATCACCGACGGGTTACCTTCGGTGGCCGTGCCGTGGGAATTCGTACCGGTGGTGTCACGGGTAATAAAAGCTACGATGCTCATCTTAACTGCTCACTCTATGCGAATACACGCGTGCGCTCGAGCGCAGCGTGTTTTGGAATTCGGTTGCCTGTAGTTCTGCCTGCGTACCGCCTTTGCGGCATATTTGTGTCGAATATGCGGTTATTGCGGTTCAACTGTCTAGGGGAAGAATGGCGTTTGTTAATCCTTTTTGGGGGTGGGCGTGATCCAAAAAGCGCATATTTTGCTTACATTTGAAGATTCTGTAGGCAGTCGATCGGCGGAGAATCGCAATATTTGTTAACCTTCAAGGCGCTACCCCTTTTGAGGTAGGAATCCCCTCTGTGAGATTCTGTACAACGAGGGGGCGTTTGGGGCATCGGCAGGTGTGGCAATCGCGCAATCCCGGGGGCTAAACGCAGTGTTTTGCTGCCGTCCGGGGCTGGGCAGGGCGGCCATCAGGGGTGGTGAATTGTCAGGCAATCGCGCACGTGTGATTACAATTCGTATAAAAATTTACCACAGTTAATAGAAAATATACCAATCTTGGTTAGGTTTAGACATATATATAGTGTACCCTAACCTTAGCGGACAGGAATCCGATCTACGCGGAGCCGAGCTTATCGGCGGTGGCCATAGACCCAGCAGGTGACAAGGGCAGGCCGTGCAGAACGCACATAAAACGCCGTCGGCGCCGAGCAGAACCCAGAGACACCCCTCGCGGACGCCGCATCGACGGCCGACGACAGCGAACCTGCATGACCCAAGCTGCGCCCGCGTGACCCGACCTGAACCGTCGCCCCGCCTGCTGTGGGGCGCGCGCAGAACAAACGGACATGGCCCTCGAAGGTTCGAGGCACGCAATCCCTTTCAGAACCTTCGCCGTGATCCGACCCGGATCAAGACCTGCCTTCGCGTTTGCCGTCTCGTCGTGCAAACCCCCTCGAAGGCCAGACCAGGAGCAAGACTGACAACACACCCAGGAGAAATACCTAGGATATATACCAGGAGGCGAAGCCACATGAGTAAAGTCGCAGAACTTTTTGCCGAACAATATGGTCAGACGCGCGAGCAGGAGATGTCCTTGCAGGACTATCTGATTGCCTGCCGCGAAGACCCCAGCATGTACGCGAATGTCGCGGAACGCATGCTAAAGGCCATCGGTGAGGAGGAATTGGTAGATACGTCACGAGACAGCCGTCTTGGACCCATCTTCCAGAACCGGACGATCAAACGCTATTCCGCCTTCAAGGATTTCTACGGGATGGAGGATACGGTCGAACGGATCGTCGGCTATTTCCGCCACGCAGCCCAGGGTTTGGAGGAACGCAAACAGATCCTCTATCTCCTTGGTCCGGTGGGGGGCGGTAAGTCCTCGCTGGCAGAGCGGCTGAAACGCCTGGTCGAGGATCAGCCGATCTATGTGCTGAAGGCAGGCGACCAAATCTCTCCGATTTTTGAAAGCCCTCTGGGGCTGTTTGATCCGATCCGCATGGGTAATCTGCTGGAGAAGGAATTCCACATCCCCACCCATCGCCTGCCGGGGCTGATGTCGCCTTGGGCGGTGCAGCGTCTTGATGAATTTGAAGGCGATATCAACAAGTTCTCGGTTGTGCGCCTGTACCCGTCGCGCCTGCGCCGCATCTGTGTGGCCAAGGTGGAGCCGGGTGACGAGAACAATCAGGACATCTCGACCCTCGTCGGCAAGGTCGACATCCGCCAGCTGGAACATTTCAGCCAGGACAACCCGGATGCCTATTCCTTCTCGGGCGGTCTGAACCGGGCAACTCAAGGTGTGCTTGAGTTTGTGGAAATGTTCAAAGCGCCGATCAAAATGCTGCACCCGCTGCTGACGGCGACGCAGGAAGGCAACTATATGGGCACCGAAAGCTTCGGTGCGATCCCATTCTCCGGCCTTATCCTTGCCCATTCCAATGAGTCAGAATGGCAGGCCTTCAAGAACAACAAAAACAATGAGGCCTTCATTGACCGGGTCTCGATCGTTAAGGTGCCCTATTGCCTGCGGGTCTCGGATGAGGCGCAGATCTACGACAAGCTGATCCAGAACTCTGAACTGCGCGAAGCGCCCTGCGCGCCGGAAACGCTGAAAATCCTCAGCCGGTTCTCGGTTCTCACGCGTCTGAAAACACATGAAAACTCCAATCTTTACAGTAAAATGCGGGTCTATGACGGCGAAAGTCTGAAAGACACGGATCCCAAGGCCAAAACGGTGCAGGAATACCAAGACCGCGCCGGTGTGGACGAGGGCATGAACGGGGTTTCGACCCGCTTTGCCTTCAAGGTGCTGTCGTCGGTATTCAACTACGACACCGAAGAGGTGGCGGCGGATCCGGTGCATCTGATGTATGTGCTGGAACAGATGATCAAGCGCGAGCAGTTTCCGACAGAAACCGAGGCGCAGTATCTGGAGTTCATCAAAACCGAGCTCGCCCCCCGTTATGAGGAGTTCATTGGAAACGAGATCCAGAAAGCCTATCTCGAAAGCTATACGGAATACGGCCAGAACGTCTTTGACCGCTATATCGCTTATGCCGACGCCTGGATCGAGGAGCAGGACTATAAGGACCCCGACACCGGGCAGCTTTATGACCGCGAAGTGCTGGATGCAGAGCTCTCGAAAATCGAGAAACCTGTCGGCATCGCCAACCCGAAGGATTTCCGCAATGAGGTGGTGAAATTCGCCCTGCGGCATCGGGCCAACAATGGGGCAAACCCGGCCTGGAACTCCTACGAGAAGCTGCGCGATGTGATTGAAAAGCATATGTTCTCTCAGGTCGAGGAACTGTTGCCGGTGATCTCCTTTGGCTCCAAGAAAGACAGCCAGACCGAAGGCAAACACCTGGAGTTCGTCCAGCGCATGCGCGAGCATGGCTACACAGACCGACAGGTAAGGCGCCTCGTGGAATGGTACATGCGGGTGAACAAGGCGGGCTAATGGACGGGGAGGTGTTATATGCACCATTTCATCGACAGGCGCGCCAATCCGAAAGGAAAAAGTCTTGGGAACCGCCAGCGGTTCCTGCGACGCGCGCGCGAAAACATCAAAGAACGCGTTGACCGTTCGGTCCGGGAGAAATCCATCGGCAAGGGCGACAGCGTGCCCGAGAATGGTGAAAAGGTCACCATTCCGGGCAAGGGTCTGAAAGAGCCGCGGTTTTTTCACGGCCAGGGCGGCAATCGTCGGCATGTGTTGCCGGGCAACAAGGATTTTGTTGTCGGCGACACGCTCGACCGGCCCAAAAGCGGGCAGGGCGAGGGCGGCCGCAAGGGCAGCGAGGATGGCGAAGGCGATGATGCCTTTTCCTTTACGCTGACGCGGGACGAATACCTTGAAATCCTGTTCGACGGGCTGGAACTTCCTGATCTTGTTGAAAAAACCACGGTAGAGACAGAAACCGTTGGAACGCGTCGTGCGGGGCTGACCACGGCGGGGACGCCCAATAACCTCAATCTTGTGCGCACCATGCGCAATTCGCTGGGGCGCCGGATTGCGCTGCAGCGACCATCCACAGCCGAGCAGAAAGAGCTCGAGGCGCAGGTGGCCGACCTTGAGGAGATCGAGGCGCGTTCGCCAAGTCAGGAAGAAATGCTGGAGGCCCTGACGGCCAAACTGGAAGGCATCCGCCGCAAGCGCCGAGTGGTCGGCTATATCGACCCGCTCGACCTGCGGTACGATACTTATGTGCCAGAAAAGATCCGCAATTCCCGCGCGGTGGTCTTCTGTCTGATGGATGTCTCGGGCTCTATGCAAGAGCGCGAGAAAGATCTGGCAAAACGCTTCTTCCTGCTGTTGCATCTGTTCCTGACGCGGTCCTACGAGCACACGGAAATCGTCTTTATCCGCCATACGCATTATGCGCAGGAGGTGGACGAAGAGACGTTCTTCTATGCCCGCGAAACCGGCGGCACCATTGTGTCAACGGCGCTGGAAAAGATGAAGGAAATCATCGACGAACGCTTCCCGCCGGATGAATGGAACATCTATGGCGCGCAGGCGTCGGATGGGGAAAACTTTGGCAATGACTCCAATCGCTGTCGTCAGGTGCTGATCGAACATCTGCTGCCGGTGAGCCAGTTTTTTGCCTATGTGGAGATCGTTCAGGAAGACGCGACCATGCTTCTGGACAACACCGAAGTCGGCGAGGATCTGTGGCAGAACTACCGGCAGGTCAAGGACGCGGCGCGGCATTTTGAAATGCAGCGCGTGGCGGAACCCAGCCATATCTACCCGATCTTCCGCGAGTTTTTCCTGCCCAAGGAGAAAGGATAACAGATGCAGCACGCCCAAACGGCTCCGCTGTTTGATGGTCCTGAATGGACGTTTGAACTGTTGGAAAAGGCCCGTGACGCGATTGAAAAAATCGCGCTCAATGATCTGGGCCTGGATGTCTATCCGAACCAGATCGAGATCATCTCGGCCGAGCAGATGCTGGACGCCTATTCCTGCGTTGGCCTGCCGCTGATGTATCACCATTGGTCCTTTGGCAAACATTTTGCCCGGGACGAGGCGCTGTATCGCACAGGCCGACAGGGGCTGGCCTATGAGATCGTGATCAACTCCAATCCCTGTATCAGCTACAATATGGAAGAAAACACCATGTCCATGCAGACGCTGGTCATGGCGCATGCGGCCTTTGGGCATAACCACTTCTTCAAAAACAACTATTTGTTCCAGCAATGGACCGACGCCGAAGGCATTCACGACTATCTGGCCTTTGCCAAGAACTACATCGCGGCCTGCGAAGAACGCTATGGCCTGGACGAGGTCGAATGGGTTCTGGATGCCGCCCATGCGCTGCAGTCGCAGGGGGTGTTCCGCTATGGCCGCCCCCCCAAACCATCTGCCGAGGAGCGCAAAGCGATGATCGCCATGCGCGAGGCCTATGAAAGCGGGCAAAGCGCGCTTGATATCTGGACAGATGCGGTGATGGATCTGAAGCGTGACCCGGATGATCCCCGTGACGGGGCCGAGGCTGCGCGCCGTCGCACCATGAATCTGCCACAAGAGAACCTGCTGTATTTCCTGGAAAAACACAGCCCCGTTCTGGAGCCCTGGCAGCGCGAAATCCTGCGCATTGTGCGGATGCTGGCGCAGTATCTGTATCCGCAGAAACAGACCAAGGTGATGAACGAAGGCTGCGCGACCTTTGTGCATTACTACATCATCAATGAACTTTACGATCAGGGGCTGATCACCCAAGGCTCGCTGATGGAGATGCTGCACAGCCATACCAATGTGGTCATGCAGCCGGAATTTGATGACCCGCGGTTTGGCGGCATCAACCCTTACGCGCTGGGCTTTGCGATGATGGAGGACATCCGCCGGATCTGTGAAACCCCCACGGATGAGGACAAGGAATGGTTCCCGGAGTTCGCGGGCAATCCGGACTGGCGCGGTGTGATGCGCGATGCCTGGGCCAATTACCGCGACGAAAGCTTTATTCAGCAGTTCCTGTCGCCGCATCTGATCCGCAAGTTCAAACTGTTCACCCTCACCGATGATGAGGATCACCCCAAGCTGGTGATCAGCCAGATTCACAATCGCGCGGGCTATAAGGCGATCCGCCGTGATCTCGCCCGGCAATATGATCTGGCTTATATTGAACCGGATATTCAGGTGACGGATGCGGATCTTAAGGGGGATCGGGTGCTGAAACTCACCCATACGGTGCGGGAAGGGGTGCACCTGTCCGAGGATGACCGGATCGAGGTGATGAACCACCTGCGGCGTCTGTGGGGCTATGATGTGACCCTTGCGGCGGTCGAGGCGGAAATTCCCGGTTAAGGAACCGCGACTGCAAAAGAAAACGCAGGCCGAAAGGCCTGCGTTTTTGTGTGCACAGCGGATGCGAAGATCAGTATTCGACCACCGCGCGGATGGATTTGCCTTCGTGCATCAGGTGGAAGCCGTCGTTGATTTCGTCCAGCGACAGCTTGTGCGTGATCATCGGGTCGATCTCGATCTTGCCGTCCATGTACCAGTCGACGATCTTGGGCACATCTGTACGGCCCGATGCGCCGCCAAAGGCGGTGCCGCGCCAGCTGCGGCCGGTGACCAGCTGGAAGGGACGGGTGGAGATTTCAGCGCCTGCAGGGGCCACGCCGATGATGATGCTTTCGCCCCAGCCTTTGTGCGCCGCTTCCAGCGCGGTGCGCATAACGCTGACATTGCCGGTTGCGTCAAAGGTGTAGTCTGCGCCACCGCCGGTCAGCTCGACCAGATGGGCAACCAGATCGCCTTCGATCTCGGAGGGGTTCACAAAATGGGTCATGCCGAATTTCTCGGCCATCTCGACCTTGCCAGCGTTCAGGTCAACGCCAACGATCTGATCGGCACCGGCCATGCGCAGGCCCTGGATCACATTGAGGCCAATGCCGCCCAGACCAAAGACAATCGCGGTAGAGCCGATCTCGACCTTGGCGGTGTTGATCACTGCACCAATGCCGGTGGTGACGCCGCAACCGATGTAGCAGACCTTGTCAAACGGCGCGTCCTTGCGGATCTTCGCCAGTGCAATCTCCGGCACCACGGTGTGGTTGGCAAAGGTCGAACAGCCCATGTAATGGTGGATCGGGGTGCCATCCAGCATGGAGAACCGGGTGGAGCCATCGGGCAGCAGCCCCGCACCCTGGGTCGAGCGGATCGACTGACACAGGTTGGTTTTCGGGTTCAGGCAGTATTCGCATTCGCGGCACTCGGGCGTGTAGAGCGGGATCACGTGATCGCCAACTTCAAGGCTGGTCACCCCTTCACCCACTTCGATCACAACGCCTGCGCCCTCGTGGCCCAGGATCGCCGGGAAAATGCCTTCGGGGTCGTCGCCAGACCGGGTGAATTCATCCGTATGGCACAGGCCAGTGGCTTTGATCTCGACCAGAACCTCACCCTTGCGGGGGCCTTCGAGGTTCACTTCCATCACTTCGAGGGGTTTGCCGGGGCCCATGGCGACGGCGGCGCGCGTTCTCATCATTGCTTCGTCCTTTAGCTGCGGGCCTCGGCGCGAAGGTTGCGTCACGGACGAGACCACGGGAGTGGCTGTTGGCCGGGGGTGCCCCGGATTAGCTGACTTCAACGATCCACACAGGTTTGCATTATCTTAACGAAGGGGCAACTGCAGGGGTTGAGGCTGTCGGCTTTTGGGGTATGGCTCGGCTTGGCTTGACCCAGCTATAGCGGCGGGATTTTCAGGTCTTAATGCTCAAATGCGACAATTGACCCCTTGTTCCCGGCATCGGGAAAAACTTTATCTCAACGCTTGACCTTCCAGCTGCTGGAGGGGCTAGAATAATGAAATAGTATAACACTTATAACGGCTTAGAGAATGGCGCAGGCAGTCAGACAGGCGAATCTCTCCTTTGGGGTCACGGGGCTAAATTGCGCAGGATGCGCCGGGCGGGCAGAGCGTGCTTTGGCGGCAGCGCCGGGGGTGGTTTCCGCTTCGGTGAATATTGCCTCGAAACAGGCGATGGTCGAGCCGGGCTCTGCGACCCTTGGTGATCTCAGATCCGCGCTGAAACGCGCAGGTTACCCAGCCGCCGAAGCGGTGAGCGAACTGAAGCTCGAGGGGATGAACTGCGCCTCCTGCGTGGGTCGGCTGGAACAGCTGTTTCAGACCCAGCCCGGCGTGATCGAGGCGCAGGTGAATTTGGCCGAAGGCACCGCCCGCATTCGCCATTTGATCGGCCCCGTGGCGGGGCAGGGGCTGGCGCAGGCCGCGACCGAGGCAGGCTATCCGGCGCAGCTTCTGGCCGACCCGGCCGCAGACCTCGCCCAGGCGCAGGGGGCCGAAGACCTCCGCGAGCGGCGCACCCTGCTTCTGGCGCTGGCCCTTGCCCTGCCGCTGTTCCTGATGGAAATGGGCGGGCACATCTACCCGCCCTTGCACCATGCATTGATGCGGCTGTTGGGGCATCAGGAGATCCTGCTGGTGCAATTCCTCCTCTGTACCCTGCTTCTGATCGGGCCGGGGCGGCAGTTTTTCCTGCGCGGTGTGCCCGCCCTGTTGCGCGGCGCGCCGGATATGAATTCGCTTGTTGCGACAGGCACCTTTGCCGCCTGGGCTTATTCGACGCTTGCGGTTTTCCTGCCGGGGCTGTTCCCGCCGGGCAGCGCGCAGGTTTATTTCGAGGCCGCGGGGGTGGTGACCGCGCTTGTGCTGCTGGGCCGCTGGCTTGAGGCCCGCGCCAAGGGCCGCACCGGTGCGGCCATTCGGGCGCTTCTGGACCTGCAACCGCCCGAGGCCGAGGTCATCGCGGCGGATGGATCTTCGTCTTTTTGCGCGCTGAGCGAGGTGCAAACCGGCATGGTGCTGCGGCTGCGTCCCGGCGCAAAGGTGCCTGTGGATGGTGTGGTGATTGACGGCGAAAGCCATGTGAACGAGAGCATGATGACCGGAGAACCGCTGCCAGTGGCCAAAACCATTGGCGCGCGCCTGACTGCAGGGTGCGTCAACGGCGCAGGCGTTCTTGATATGCGCGCCGAAGCTGTCGGCGCGGACACCCGGCTGGCGCAGATCATTGCGATGGTGCGGGCCGCGCAGGGGGGCAAACTGCCTGTGCAGGCTTTGGTCGACCGGGTGACCCTGTGGTTTGTCCCGGCGGTCATGGGGCTGGCGGCGCTGACCGCGCTGGGCTGGCTGCTGTTTGGCCCGGACTTGCCGCACGCTTTGGTGGCGGCCGTCTGCGTGCTGATTATTGCCTGTCCCTGCGCCATGGGATTGGCCACGCCGACCTCGGTCATGGTGGCGCTGGGACGGGCGGCGCAGCTGGGCGTTCTGTTCCGGCGCGGCGATGCGCTGCAACGGTTGGGAGAGGTTGATTGTCTGGTCTTTGACAAGACAGGAACCCTGACCGAAGGCCGCCCAACCCTGAGCGAGATCACGGTTCTGCCGGGGTTTGACCAAGACATGCTTTTGACTCAGGTTGCCAGTCTCGAAGCACGGTCTGAGCACCCGCTGGCCCATGCCTTTGAGGATGTCACTGCGGATCTAAAGGTCGAGGCCCTCGAGGTTCTGGCGGGGCAGGGGCTGCGTGGGCGCGTGGCGGGGCAGGACCTGCGGGTTGGCTCTGCGCGACTGTTACAGGACGCGGGCATAAGCTGCGCGCCGGTGGCTGAACTGGCCGCAGGCTGGGCCGGGCAGGGGGCTGGCGTGATGTATGTGGCCTGTGATGGCGCGTTGGCGGCTGTCATCGCCGTCCGCGACCCCATCCGCGCAGAGGCAAAGGCGGCGCTGTCGGACCTGCGCGCCGAAGGCCTGCGTTTGGTAATGTTGACCGGGGACGGCACCAGCACGGCCCAGCAAGTGGCACAAGAGCTCGGCATCACAGAGGTCCATGCCGAATGCCTGCCCGAAGACAAACATGCCAAGATCGCCGCGCTCAAGGCGAAAGGGGCGCGCCTTGGGTTTGTGGGCGATGGCATCAATGATGCCCCGGCGCTTGCTGCCTCGGACGTGGGGATCACGGTCGGGTCGGGCACGGATGTGGCGATCGAGGCTGCAGATGTGGTGCTGTCAAAGGGCGGGCTGCGGGGGCTGCCGGTGGCGCGCCAGATCAGCCGGGCCGCGATGCGCAATATCCGTCAGAACCTGGGCTGGGCCTTTGGCTACAACGTTGCCCTGCTGCCGGTCGCGGCGGGTGTGCTGGTGCCCTTTGGCGGGCCTTTGTTGTCGCCGACACTGGGGGGCACGGCAATGGCGCTTTCCAGCGTTTTCGTTGTTTCCAACGCCTTGCGCTTGGCTCGCTTTGCCCCCACCTAAGATACACAGGCAATTGCAAGAGGAGGGCAAGCCATGAACATCGGAGACGTCGCAACGCGGTCCGGTTTGCCGCCCAAGACCATTCGCTATTACGAAGACATTGGCCTTATCCGCCCGGCGCGCAGTGCCAATGGCTATCGCTGTTTTCAGGAAACGGATCTGCACAAGCTGACCTTCCTGGCCCGTGCGCGGGAACTGGGGTTTTCGATTGAGGACTGCCGCCTGCTTCTGGGTCTCTACGAGGATGATGCGCGCGCCAGTTCAGACGTCAAAGCCCTGGCTCTGGATCACCTGCGGGCCATTGAGGCCAAAATCGCCGCCCTTGAGGCGATGCGGGCCACCTTGGGGGATCTGGTCCAAGCCTGCGCCGGGGATACGCGGCCGGATTGCCCGATTTTGCAGGGGCTCGCCCGCGCGCCCGACGCGTAATTCCAAAAATCCCTCAGGTCTCGCAATCCAAGTGTGTCTTTCGTCAATTCCTGGCAAGAAATCGGTTTCATTATTTGAGACCGGAAAGGAAGCCGCGAATCGATTCCGCTGATTGGACGGTGTTTCGGAAAATGGTGGAGGATTGATGTCCGGTTGCACGCCACGGGTGTCGCGAATGCGGATAATATACAATTTATAGTCTTTAATTTTTGGTTTTACCCAATGTGCTGGCGTAATCCCGCTTAATGCTTGCCAGCAACGAACAACCTATGGTTTACTTGATTTTGGGTGGTTAACGATCCACGAATTTTTAACGCGATGAGTTAACACTTATTTACAATTGGTTAACTGGAAATTTTTTGTTTGTTTGCGATCAAGTTTTTTGCTTTCATGGCTAAAATAACTACCGGTTGTGAAAAGTGAGGGTGACCACCCTTCAGGATGTTTAAAGTTAGGGGCGAGTAGATCATATGGCTGTAGTGTTGAAAGTAAGACGGTTTGGGGCTTTCGGAGTTTTCCACGAGAACGGCGAAGAAATCCCCTTGGGCGCAAAACATCAGGCCTTGATGGCGCTTTTGATTACCGCGGAAAACGGCATCAGAACGCGGGCTTTTCTGGAAAACACGCTCTGGAGCTTTGCCCAGCCCGAACAGGCCAAAGCCAGCCTGCGCACCGCGCTTTCAACCCTTAGAAAACATATTGGCGTGGCCGCATCCTCTGGACTGGTGGCCAATCGCGAACGGGTCACCCTGGATCTGAGCAGCATTGAAATGATGGATGGCCCGACACGCGGGGTGTTCATGGAAGGGTTTGAGCTTCCGCATGAAGCGGTCTTCGCCGAATGGCTGGCACAGACCCGCGATGAAATGAGCGGCCCGACCGCCGACATGGGGACAATGCCCACCGGGACACGCAACCGGGTGGTGCTGGACGAGCTGCTGCCCTCTATTGCGGTTTTGCCGTTCACGCATCGGTCGCCGGGGCCGTCGACGGCACCCTTGGGCGCGATCCTGTCAGAAGAGCTGTCGCGCCAGCTGTCCCGCAGTCAGGCGTTTTCGGTGACCTCTTATTTGGCCGCGCGCCAGTTCTCGACGGAACAGGTGCGCCCCTCCGAGGTCTCTCAGGTCGCCGGTGTCAGCTATCTGGTGTCTGGATCTGTGTTTGTCAGCGGTCATGAGTTCATTGCGCAGGTGGACCTGCATGACACAGAACGCGAAAGGGTGATCTGGTCGCGCGAGTTCCGGGATGATCTATCGGTACTGCTGATGGGGGACAGTTCGGCCCTGCGCAATGCCACTGGCCAGATCGGACAGACCGTGGTCGGCGAAGCCGTGCGCCTGGTGAATTTCAAACCGCTCACCAATCTTGCGAACCATACTTTGCTGATGGCGGCGATCGTCATGATGCAAAACATGGAAGTCGATCAGTTCAACAAATCCTATGACATTCTGAAAACTCTGATCGACCGCGAAATGCAGCATCCCGTTGTGCTGACATGGGCAGGGATCTGGCATGTGATGCGGGTGGAAAAAGGCCTGTCGGATGACCGGGCCCGGGACCGGATGATGGCGGAAAACCTGGCCGAAGCCGCACTGGCCCAAGACGCGGCGTTTTCCTTGGCGCATACGCTCAAGGGGATGATCTGCAGCCAGTTGACCCATGATTATGACACCGCAGAAAGCGCCTATGACATGGCCCTGCGCGACAATCCAAACGAGGCATTGGCCCTGCTGATGAAAGGGGCAACCCTTGCCATGCAGAACAACCCGGACGAGGCGATCCAGCTGACCGAGGCGGCCCGCCGCCTGACCCCGCTGGGGCCGCAGCGCTATTACTTTGACTCGCTGGCAGCCTCTGTGAACCTTGTGGCACGCAAGTTTGATCGCGCGATCGAACTGGCCGACCAGTCGCTGTCGGAAAACGCGCAATTCCCAGCCAGCCTGCGGACCAAAGCCATTGCGCTTCAGATGTCTGGTCGCAACGAAGAAGCCCGCGATGTCGTGGCCTCTTTGATGAAGGTGATGCCGGACTTCTGTATCGCCCGCTATGTCGAAGAAAACACCGGCGCGGACCCGATCTCGACCTTGGACCATGCAACCGCCCTGCGGGAAGCAGGTGTGCCAGACTAGGGTCCTGTGCGGCAAAACGCTTTCAGGGTTGGCCCCTGCAGCCCTGGCTGCGGGGGCTTTGCAATTGCGGGCAGGGCGATGGCTTTGCGACCGGCAGACAGGCGTTAGTCTTTTATTAACATTGGGGAATTTCGACTTTGGCCGTCAAAGGCAACTTTTTTGCGAAAAACCTCTTGCACCCTTCAGAGACTCTGGGTAGAAGCCCCCTCACAGCGTTGGGATGTAGCCAAGTGGTAAGGCAACTGTTTTTGGTACAGTGTACCGTAGGTTCGAATCCTACCATCCCAGCCACCTTCCTCTGACAGTTGATTTGATCCGCGCAGCACAGGCTCTGGCCGGTCGTGTTGGATGTTTGCGGTTGTTGCTTTGGCGTGGCACGCGGGCAGGCCGATTTATGTTCCGTTTTCTGCGGCTGACATGCGGATTTTTTGCAAATTCTCGTCTCGGATGCTCTTGCACCCTCCAGAGACTCTGGGTAGAAGCTCCCTCACAGCGTTGGGATGTAGCCAAGTGGTAAGGCAACTGTTTTTGGTACAGTGTACCGTAGGTTCGAATCCTACCATCCCAGCCATTTCCTCTCTAAAATCGAGCCTCTGAACCAAGGGCCTTGCGGCGCTCTTTCGATGTGCTGTGTCACAGGATCCAGTCGCCTGTCAGCGCGGTGGCGTCGCTCACCCCCTCAAGCTGTGCAATGAGGCGTCTGTCCCCTGTGTCGGAAAATTCATCAAACCAAAGCCCTGCGCCATCGGCCCTATGTTCCAGATACAGGCGACCGTTATCGATCGCATCCCGCGCTGTGGTGCCAAAGGCCTGTAAAAAGCCCGATAGTACCAGTCGATCACCCTCGGTGAGGGTGAAATCCGTGATCAGATCTCCGGCATCCTGTTTCGCGATAAACACAAAACTGTCGGCACCTCTGCCTCCGGTCAAAATGTCCTGACCTGCGCCGCCTGTCAGCTCATCATCTCCGCCGCCAGCGGACAGAAGATCAGCACCAGCCCCGCCCCAAATAATGTCCGCGCCATCGCCCGAGGTGACCGTATCCTTTCCCTGACCGGTGGAGACGGTATTGCCACCATCTCCCAATGTGATGTGGTTATGGCCCATTTGCGTCCGTACCACATTCGCACCATCACCCGCGGCAAGCGTCAGGGTGCCATGACCGAAACTTTCAGGGCTCTCTTCGATTTGGCCACGGCCGCCACTACGTGTGTGGATCAGATTGTTGCCATGCCCAAGGGTCAGCGATAGGTGGCTCCCGGTGGCAAAGATCCAATTGTCCCCATCACCACCACTGGCCAAGGTGTAGGTGCCCGCCACTACAAGACGATTGTTGCCGTCATCCAGCGCAATGGTCTGCATGCCTGCGGCGGCCCGAATGGTATCGTCACCGGCACCGGCGGTGATCGTCTGGACCCCGTCTTGGGTGCGGATGTGGTCATCCCCTGCACCACCATCAAGCCTATTGAACCCGCTGGATGCATTCAGGCTGTCTTGGCCAGCACCGCCTTCCAGCGTGTCATTTCCTGTCCCCGCCGTCAGCACGTCATCGCCAGCCGCACCGACAAGGTGGTCATCGCCGCCATTGCCACGGATATCGTTGTTCCCGTCATTGCCGCGCCCTTCGTCATTGCCGCTGCCGAGGTTCAGGTTTTCAATATCGGCAGATGCGCCAATCGTGAGCGTCTTGAGGTCTATCTGACTGGGCGTACCATTGATCAGGCTGATCCGGGCGTCATAAGTCACCGCACTGAGGTCAAGCGTATCGGTCCCCCCATCGGTGTCGCGGATCAAGCTGTTGGCCGGGGTCCAGTTCGTTACAAAGCTGTCCGTAATGGTATAAATTGTGTCCCGTTCGGGGGTTGGTTCTGGATCGGGATCCGGCACTGGAATTGGGTCCGGATCTGGTTCGTTGGGTGGATCGGGCAGATCCCCGACATAGACCATGTCCTGAAGATCAGCCGTGGCAGAGAGGCCGCTCAGGAACACCAGATTGTGCCGCTGGCTGTTCCAGGTGACCACAAGCCAAGCCCCGCCTGCGCTGGCCTCCAACAGCAGGGTTCCATCCGAAAACGGCGTTGCCGCGCTGGTGGCAGGGCGATAGCCAATAGCCGTCAAAAGTACTGCGAGGTCCAGTTGATCGCCTGCTGCCGCGCTAAAGTCGGTAATACGGTCTCCGGCCTCATCAACTGCGTGGTAGCGGAACACATCGCCGCCGCTGCCGCCTGTCAACGTGTCCTGCCCGCTGCCCCCAACCAATGTGTCCGCGCCGCCGCCGCCCGCGAGGTGGTCCTGTCCTGCGCCAGTGTCGATAAAATTACTCGCCGCATTGCCAGTTACGCTGTCCTGGCCTGATCCGGTCAAGGCCTCTTCAATCACCACACCGCGCGCAATGGCGAAGTTGCCGCGATAGCCGTTTATGTCCGAAATCTGCTCTGCCCGCAGGTCGAGCGTCTGATTGTAGCTGCGCGAGGCCAGATTGATCGTGTCATACCCGCCGCTGTCAAAAAGGGTAACGGCAAGGGCACCCAGATCCATGCCAATCCGCCCGGTGGTGTCGCCATCGCCATAAACTGTGTTCCCGCTTTCAACGTTTGTGGGGGTGCCATAGAGGTTCTGAACAGCGAGAATATCCGCCAGCTGCGGGCTTGCCAGAAACACATAAGACGCGTCCGTCGTCGTGTTCTGTGTCTGGGTGAAATAGGACATGATCGACAGTTGCCAGCTGTCATTGGCGAAGTGGGCATCTGTGGCATAGCTGGCCGAGCCGTTGTAATCTCCGGTGTGCCCAAGCCCGAGCGCGTGGCCGATTTCATGGATATACGTCTGAAGATAGTAGTCTGGTGACCGGTCATACCAATCAGCTGCAATGTTGATGTGGGTTTCAAGGGTTGTATTGCCTCGCACAGACGTTGCCTGCGCCCAGGCGCCGGGATCACTGTCGTCAAAGCGGATATCAACACCCGACCGCCCCTCGACAAAAGCGATGCCGGTCACCGCAGTCCAGGCGTCCAGGGCCTGACGCGCTGTGGTCTGCCCCTGGGCGGTCAGTGTGCTGAGGTCCACCACCAGTGACCCGCCGGGCGCCACATCATAGCTGTGTCTGCGAAAGTCCTGATCTTCCCAGAACCCGTCGGACAGGTAGTCGGCAATCTGATCCAGCGTATAGGTTGGCAGTGTTGAATAGGTCGTGGGCGCCGGCGTATTGTCCGTCCCGGCGCTAACAAACAGATGGTGGCTTCGATCTCCGCAAATTTCACACATGGCTGCCCCTTCGAGCGTGGTCACAAAGCGGCAGTGCGGTGGCCAGTACAGCACCGCCGCGTTTAACAAAGGCATCACCCGGAACCTTCATTCCTGAGAAAACGCCTGTGGCACTGGTTAAAGATTGGGAGATTGCGCGTGCTGTTCTGCCCGCCGTCCCAAATGGTGAATGAGAGTGTGGCGGATAGATGTTAATAATACGGTGTGTGAAATGCGGATTGATCTATTTTTAGAAACAATCAGGTGGCGGGTCTGGGGATGATCGGTTTTTAAGACCCACTTTTTGGCAACAGGACACGGGCGCATAGGCCTGCGTGGTTTGCTGTGGAGTTATCGGCTTTTGGGTTGTTTTTTAAGGTAAATGTCCCACCATGCGCGCTGGCGATGGCTTCAACCAAAGCGAGGCCCAAACCATTGCCAGGGGTGCTGCGGCTGCGCTCCAGCCGGTACAGTCGCCGGGTTACGCTTTTGCGGTCAGCTTCTGGGATGCCCGGCCCGGTGTCAGAGATTTCAAACCCGTCCGGGGTGACCGCGATCTCAATCTCGGCCTGTGATCCCGCGTGCCGCAGGGCGTTTTCTACCAGGTTGATCATCGCCTGCATCAGCAGGTCGCGTTGTCCCGACTGCAGGCAGGGCGAAACCGGTGTGCGTAGACGCAGGTCTGCCTGCTGATCCTCGGCCACAGGCAGGTACAGCTCGTGCACCTGCCTGGCCACTTCGCAAAGGTCGACCGGTTGCAGGTCGTCGGCACTCAGCCCGCCTTCAATGCGGGCAATCTGCAAAAGGCCCGAGAAAATGGCACTGGCACGGGTGATTTCCTGTTCCAGTGCGTCCAAGGCCGCGGGCGGCACATCTGGCGTGGGCATCTGTTGGCGCAGGGTTTCCAGATGGGCGGACATGCGTTGCAGCGGCGTGCGCAGATCATGCGCAATATCTGCGGACACCTGCTGAAGCGCGCCAACGGTGTCCTGCAGGCGCGCGGCCATGCGGTTCAATCGAAAAGCCACACGGTCCAGATCATCCATGGTCTCCAGATCCGCCGGGCGTTCTGGCAGGCGGCTGCCAAGCTCCCCACGCGACAACTGCGCCAGCATGGTCTCGATCGCGGCCAGCCGATGCGCATTGCGCCGCGCGCTCCAGCTGCCCAGAAGCAACGACAGCAGCACCGTTGGCCCAAGGGTCAGTAAAAGCAGTTCGCTAAAGGTCCGCCGCAGATCCTCGAGCGGGGCAAGGCTGGCCCCCAGGATCACCAGCCCACTGTCGAACTGGCGGACCTCTTGAATATACTCCTTGGCCAGTGGCCGCCCGTCGAGCGGAAAGAGATCAGCGCCGCCGCCGTGGCGTTTCACCCGCGCATTGCCGCTGCGGCTGCCATCGCGGCCAAGAAACGCAATCACCGTCTCTGCGGGATCTGCGGCTTCGGCCTTGGCAGCAACAATTGCGGCCATTGCGCGGGGGGTGGCCGAGACCTCGAGCTCTTCCATATGCCGGGTCAGCTGGCTTTCCAGCGCGCGCAGGCTGTCTTGCCGCATTTTCAGATAGGTGCCGCCAAGCGCGGTCATATTGATCACCGCAAACAGGGCCGTCAGCCCCAGCGCCTGTCGCACAGGGGTGGCGCGCAACAGCTGCCGCAGGCGCGCAGAGGGCAAGCGAGCGGGGCGCTCAGTCGTCAAGGCGGTAGCCTGCGCCGCGCACGGTTGTAATCAGTGCGCGCTCAAAGGGTTTGTCGAATTTGGCCCGCAGACGGCTCATGTGGGTTTCGACCACATTGGTCTGCGGATCAAAGGTCAGGCCCCAGACGGTTTCCAGCAGCATGGTGCGGGTCAGGACCCGTCCCTTGGCACGGATCAGCGCCTCGAGCAGGGCAAATTCGCGCGGCAGCAGATCGATTTCCTGACCCTGTCGCTGCACCCGGCGTCGCAGCAGGTCCATTTCCGCATCGGCCACCCGCAGAACGGTGTCCTGCGCCTTGATCTCGGGGCGCCGCGCGAGCGCGTCGAGCCGCGCCGACAGTTCCCCAAAGGCAAAGGGTTTGACCAGATAATCGTCACCGCCTGCGCGCAGCCCTTCGATGCGGTCCTGCAAGCCATCCATTGCTGTCAGAAACAGCGCGGGCGTGGTGATCTGGGCGGCGCGCAGAGCTTTCAGCAGCGACAGCCCATCCAGCCCCGGCACCATGCGGTCCAGCACCATAACATCAAACGCCGTGGCCGTGGCCGCAGCCAGCGCGTCGCGCCCGTCGTTCAGGTGATCGACGGTGTGGCCCTCTTCGCGCAGGCCGCGGCAGAGGTAATCGGCAGTTGTGGCGTCGTCTTCGACAAGCAGGACATGCATGGGGCTATCAGGAGGCAGAGCGTTGGAAACCGGGATAGAACGTTAACCGCAAATGTCGGGCGCGCGGGGACGGTTTGCAAGGGGGCGCAAGATTACAAATTTGCAACCCATAACCGGATGGTCCTGCAATCAAGCCACGGCAATCTCTGGGGCATAGACAGAACGACCCCGGGCGCTGGGCCTGGGCGAAACAGGAGACTGCTCCATGACACAGATGAATTCCAACCGCCTGCGCGCAGTGCACCCTTCGGCCCCGCGTGCGATCCCGCGCAACGCTGCTTTTGCCCTGGCTCTGGCTGCGGCTCTTGGTGCGGGTGCGCTGATGCCCGTTGGCGCGGCGCAGGCCAATGCGCCGCTGCCACAGGGCGGCTATGTGGATCTGGTCCAGACCGTCAGCCCGGCTGTGGTGACCATTGAGGTCGAGAAAACCGCAAATCCGGTGCAGAAATCCGGTGCCGAAGGTGCCTTTCCGTTTGAAGAGTTTTCCAAACGTTTCGGCATGCCCATGCCGCATGCCAAACCGCAGGCGCCCAAAGGCGGTGTCCAGCGCGGCGTAGGCAGTGGCTTTGTGATCGAAGCCGATGGCGTGATTGTCACCAATGCACATGTGGTCGAAGGGGCCGATAAGGTCACCGTCAACCTGAAGGACGGCCGCAGCTTTGAGGCAGAGGTCACGGGGCTGGATCGGGCGACTGATATTGCCGTCCTGAAAGTTGAGGCCACCGACCTGCCAAGCCTGAAATTCGGGGCGTCCGATGCGCTGATGGTGGGCCAGCCGGTGGTGGCAGTGGGCAACCCCTTTGGGCTGGGTCAAACCGTGACAACTGGCATCGTTTCGGCGCTGGGGCGCGACATCAAAGCGGGGCCTTTTGACGACTTTATCCAGACCGATGCGGCGATCAACCGGGGCAACTCGGGCGGGCCGCTGTTGAATAACGCAGGCGAGGTCGTGGGCATCAATACCGCGATCTTCAGCCCCAGTGGTGGGTCCGTTGGATTGGGCTTTGCGGTGCCAAGCGCGCTGGCGCAGGATATTGTCGCCGATCTGCGCGATGATGGTCAGGTGGAGCGCGGTTACCTTGGCGTGATGATCGCGCCGCTGAGCGAAGAGGTGGCCGCTGTGCTGGGGTTCGACGATCAGGAAGGGGCCATGATTTCAGAGGTCAGCAAAGACACCGCCGCCGCCAAGGCAGGTTTGCGCAAAGGGGATATTGTGCTGGAAGTGGACGGTGAAACGGTCACCTCGCCGCGCGATCTGACCCGGATGATTGCGACCCAAGGGCCGGGCAAGGATGTCACGCTGCAGATCCTGCGGGCCGGGGAACGTCAGGAGATTGCGGTGACTTTGGGCCGTCGCGCCGAACAGGAAACCTGAGCGCGGCAGGCCAGCTGCGCGAGGGGGGCTCCCGCCTGCGCGGCAGGCCCTTCCTGCGGGAAGGGCCACGCGCGCCGTTGGGCCACGCGCCGCGCTGTCGCGCGGCGCGGTTGCGTCCGGGGCATCTGTTGCGATCAGCTAGGTGCGTTTGCGGCGGATACGGGTGCCACTGTTTCAGTTGCGACTGTTGGGTCCGAGAGGGCTTCGACCTCTTTCGGCCAGGTCAGCATCAGAATGGCGCAGCCTGAAATCGAAGATGACGCCAGCGTGTCCGGCAGATCCCGCAGGGCGCAGTGCAAGAGCTGTTCGCCGGGTTTGGCCACGTCGGCCGCGATCCGCAGGCGCGCGCCGTCGGGCACGCCCCGTGCGATCAGCCCGTCGCGGATGCGGGCGGCCTGCCGTACCGACATATAGAACACCGTATTGGTGCCGGGGCGCGCATGCAGTGCGCTTTCGGGCAGCGGGTCGCCTTCGCGGCAGGTGCCGGTGGTCAGGATCAATGTGTCTGAAACCCCGCGTTCCGTCAGCGACAGCTGCATATGGGCAGCGGCGGCACAGGCGGCGGTGACACCGGGCACCACCTCGACCGCAAGACCGGCCGCGCGCACTGCGGTCAGCTCTTCGGTCACTCGGCCAAATATACTGGGATCGCCAGATTTCAGGCGCACCACGCGCAGGCCCTTCTGCGCTTCTTCGACGATCTTGGCATCAATGCGTGGCTGCGGCCAGGCGTGGGCCCCGACCTCTTTGCCGACATAGATCCGCCGCGCCTTGCGCGGGGCCAGGGCCACCACTTCGGGTTCAACAAGCCGGTCATAGAGGATCACATCCGCCGCCTCGATGCAGCGGAGGGCGCGCAGGGTCAGCAGATCTATGGCACCGGGGCCAACGCCCACAAGGGCCACATGCCCCCGGCGCACCGTGCCAAAGCCGGGCACCGCAGGGCGTATGGCATCCGCCACGCTGTCCCATGTACCGCGCACCCGCGCCGTGATCCCGGACCAGACGGTCTGGCGCAGCCGGGCAATCATTCCGCCGCCTCCGCCATGTGCACGCGCGCCAGCAGATCTGCGATCTCGGGACGGCAGGAGCCACAGTTGGTGCCCGCGTCCAATGCCTCGCCAATGGCGTCCACGGTCATCAACCCGCGGGTTTCAATGGCGTCCAAGATCGTATTGATCCCGACCGAGAAACAGGAACACAGCACGGGGCCGGGATCCGGCAGATCCAGCGGCGCACGGCCGGTCAGCACGCCTGCGGCCTCGCTGCCGGGCAGGCGCGCAAGGTAATCGCGCATCACGGCCACGGGCTCGGGCGCGACAAACAGCGCCGCCAGCAGGCGGCCTTCGTCGTGGAAGGCGATCCGCGCGGTGCCCTTGGCCGGGTCGCGCATCACTTGGGCGGTGGCCTCCGGCAGGTTGAAGATCTTGCGGGCTTCGACCTCCCAATCCGCGGGGGCGTTCAGGCCTGCAAGCTCTGCCCGCCAGCCCTGCTGCGTCCGCGCACGGGCCCAGTATTCGCAGGCCGGGTCCAGATCCTCGGCGCAGATCGCAAAGCCGTACCAAGCAGCTTTGTAGGGCGCGAGCGCCACGACAGAGGCTTTGCTTTCGGGCTGACCAGAGACCGGATCGACAAAAGGCGCCACCAGCTGGTCGATACGTGCGGAGGGGGCGGTTTCACCGGTCCAGTGGATCGGGGCAAAGACATCGCCGCGGCGCACGTCTGTGGTGATGCGGGCGCGCAGAATGGACTGCCCCTGCGGGCTGGTGAGCTGCACCAGATCGGCCGCAGTGATCCCCAAACCTTCGGCGTCCTGCGGGTGGATGTCGACAAAGGGTTCGGCAAGGTGGCTTGACAAGCGCGGGCTGAGGCCGGTGCGCGTCATCGTGTGCCACTGGTCGCGAATGCGGCCTGTGTTCAGGCGGAAGGGGTATTTCGGCGCGCGTTTGGTTGCCGGCGCACGATGCGTTACCGCCAGCATCTTGGCTTTGCCGCCGGCGTGAAAGAACTGCCCATCGGCAAAGAAACGACCGCCCTGTCGGGTGTCAGAGATTGGCCAGCGGGTGGGGCGAAGCGCGTCATAATCCGCGTTGGACATCCCGTCCCAACCCGACAGATCCAAATCCTTACCAAACACGCGGGCGGCAGTGGACAACGCCGTGTATTCGCGGAAAATGTCGGCCTCGGTCTCGTAATCAAACGCCTCAGCCCAGCCCATCCGTTTGGCCACATCACAGAGGATCTTCCAGTCTGCGCGGGCCTGACCGGGGGCAGGCATCAATGACCGTTGACGACTGATCGTTCGGTCAGAATTGGTGACAGTACCGGATTTTTCACCCCAGGCACTGGCGGGCAGGATCACATCGGCCAGACGCGCAGTGTCGGTGGTGGCGGTAATATCGCTGACAACGGTAAAGTCGCAATTCTGGATCGCCTCGGCCACGCGGCCTGCGTCGGGCAGGGTGACGGCCGGGTTGGTGTGGATCACCCACAGTGCCTTGATCTTTCCCGCATGAATGGCCTCGAACATATCGACAGCTTTCAGGCCTTGGGTCGTGGCGATTGTCGGCGCATTCCAATGGGACTGCACCAGATCGCGGTGCGCTTCGTTTTCAATATCAAGGTGATTGGCCAGCATATTTGCCAGACCGCCAACCTCGCGGCCGCCCATCGCATTGGGCTGACCGGTGACGGAAAACGGACCGCAGCCCGGCAGACCAATCCGGCCCGTCGCCAGATGACAGTTCAGGATCGCGTTGACCTTATCCGCGCCCGACGACGACTGGTTCACGCCCTGGCTGTAGATCGTCACCACCTTTGGGTTGCCGATCCACATATCGCAGAAGGCCTGCACCAGATCGGCGTCCAGCCCGGTGGGGTCGAGGCTTGCGTCCTTGGCCGTCGACAACGCGGCGTCAAAACCGTCGACATTGTTGAGGAAATCTGCCTCCACCGCGCCTTGCGCGTCGATCTGTGCCAGCAGGTGGTTAAACAGCGCTACATCAGACCCGGACCGCAGCGGCAGATGCAGGTCGGCCCCGTCACAGGAGGCGGTGCGGCGCGGGTCGATGACAACGATCTTTGTGCCCCGTTCCGCGCGTGCGACCATCAGGCGTTGGTACAGAACCGGGTGACACCACGCGAGGTTCGAGCCCACCAGCACCACAAGGTCAGCCTGTTCCAGATCCTCATAAGTGCCGGGCACCGTGTCGGTGCCAAAAGCGCGCTTGTGTCCCGCAACCGAGGACGCCATGCACAGACGCGAATTGGTGTCGATATTGGCCGACCCGATGAAGCCTTTCATCAGCTTATTGGCCACATAATAGTCTTCGGTCAGCAGCTGGCCCGAGACATAGAAGGCCACACTGTCGGGGCCGTGTTCGGCAATCGTTGTGCTGAATTTTTCGGCCACCAGATCCAGCGCATTGTCCCAGGACGCGTTAATGCCGTGGATGCGGGGCGCGAGCAGACGCCCCTCCAGACCCACGGTTTCCCCAAGTGCGGACCCTTTGGAACAGAGCCGCCCCAAGTTGGCGGGATGGGAGGGGTCTCCCTTGACCTCAACGCCCCCCTCCGCATCCCGCCGCAGCAGGACACCGCATCCCACACCGCAATAAGGGCAGGTGGAGCGGGTCCATGTCTGGTCGTCAGAGAATTGGTCTTCGCGGCTCATGCGGCGCTCCGCTTGCCCAGCTCTTCGCCGTCCATCAGGATACGGCCGTCTTCCACTTTGACAGAAAAGGTGGCGATCTGGCCGTCGTCCGCGCCCTGGGCTTCGCCGCTTTCCAGGGAAAACACCCAATTGTGCAGCGGGCAGGTCACGGATTTGCCGTGCACGATGCCCTCAGAGAGGGGGCCGCCTTTGTGGGGGCACCGATCCGAGGTCGCAAAGACCTCTTCCTCGTCGGTGCGGAACAGCGCCACACAGCCCAGCGGGGTTTTCACGATGCGCGCGCCGCGCACCGGGATATCGTTCAGGGCACCTACGTCGATCCAGCTCATTCCGCGGCCTCCAGGGTCAGATCTGCAAGAGGTTGATAATCTTCCGCTTTTTCCTTGGCATGTTCCGCCCAGGGGTCTTTGCGGTAGATGGATTGCGACAGCTCGAACCGATCAGCCAGCGCCTTGCGATTGCCTAGGTCGTCAACGATCTGTTCCTTGATCCAATCCAGCCCCACCTTGGCCATCCATTTGTAAATCCGGTCGAGGTATTTGGCGTTCTCGCGGTAGATCTGCGTCATCGCCGAGATCACCTCCATCGCCTCTTCCTCGGTTTCGACCTTGCACAGGACTTCGGTGCCTTTGATCTCCATGCCGGCCGCGCCGCCAACGTGGATTTCATAACCGCTGTCGACACAGATCACGCCAATGTCCTTGCAGGTCGCTTCGGCACAATTGCGCGGGCAGCCGGACACGGCGAGCTTCAGTTTATGCGGCGTCCAAGACCCCCAGAGGTGCTTTTCAAGCTTGATGCCCAGACCCGTGGAGTCCTGCGTGCCAAAACGGCAGTGGTCGGTGCCGACACAGGTTTTCACCGTGCGCAGACCTTTGGAGTAGGCGTGCCCCGACACCAAACCGGCCTGACCCAGATCGTACCAGATTGAGGGCAGGTCTTCGCCTTTGACGCCCAACAGGTCAATGCGCTGACCGCCGGTGACCTTCACGGTCGGCACTTTATATTTGTCCGCCGCATCCGCAATGGCGCGCAGCTCGTCCGGGGTGGTGATCCCGCCCCACATGCGCGGCACAACGCTATAGGTGCCGTCTTTCTGGATATTGGCGTGCTTGCGTTCGTTTACAAAACGGGACTGCGGGTCGTCCTGATATTCCACCGGCCAATCCGCGAGCAGATAGTAGTTGATCGCCGGGCGGCAGCTGTGACAGCCGTTGCGGGTCTTCCAGCCCAACTCCTGCCAGACCGCCTCTTGGGATTTCAGCTCTTTCGACTTGATCAGGCGACGCACATCTTCGTGGGTCAGATCGGTACAGCCACACATGGGCGCGGCCACCGGCATCTTGAAATCATCGCCCAGTTCGACCTGCAAAAGCTGCTCGACAAGACCGGTGCAGGTGCCACAAGAGGCCGAGGCCTTGGTGGTGCCACGGATCGCGCCCAGATCGCCAGCGCCCGCCTCAATGGCCGCCACAATATCGCCTTTGGAAACGCCGTTACAGCCACAGATCTCCGCATCAAGCGGCAATGCTGCAACGGCTGAGAGAGGGTCCGCAGTGGCGCCCCCCTGATAGGCCGGGCCAAAGATCAGCGTATCGCGCATCTCGGAAATATCTGTGCCGTCCTTGATCATGCCAAAGAACCAGCTGCCATCTGCGGTGTCGCCATACATCACGGCGCCGATGATCTTGTTGTCCTCAATGACCAGACGCTTGTAGACGCCGCGCGCGGGATCACGGAACAGAATATCCTCGCGGCCCTCGGCCTCTGCGAAATCGCCTGCGCTGAACAGGTCACAACCAGTGACCTTCAGCTTGGTGGACAGGGTCTTCTGCTCGTATTTCGCCTCTTCGCCCAGCAGGGTCTTGGCGACCACTTTTGCCTGATCGTACAGCGGCGCGACCAGACCAAAGACCATCCCGTCATGTTCGACACATTCGCCCACGGCGAGGATGTTTTCATCCGAGGTGATCATCTGATCATCCACATGGATGCCGCGCCCGGTCGCCAGACCGGATTCTGCGCCAAGCGCGATGTTCGGGCGGATCCCAACGGCCATGACCAACAGATCACAGGGCAGCTCGGTGCCATCATCCAGCATCAGCGCGCTGACTTTGCCGTCGACGCCTTTGATCTCTTTGGAGTTTGCATTGCAAAGGACGGTGATGCCTTTGTCTTCCAGCGATTTCTTCAGCAGATAGCCGGCGGCCTCATCCAGCTGACGTTCCATGAGGTGGCCCATGATGTGCACGACGGTGACATCCACACCATGCGCGGCCATGCCAGCCGCGGCTTCCAGCCCCAGAAGGCCGCCGCCAATGACAACAACCTTGTCGCCTGCGCGCTTGGCCATCATGGCTTGGGTGTCTTCCAGATCGCGGTAGGCAATCACCCCGTCCAGATCATGGCCGGGCAGGGGGATAATGAAGGGGTTCGAGCCTGTGCCAAACAGCAGCTTGTCATAGGCCAGCACGTCGCCATTCTCCGCTGTCACAGTCTTGGCGGCGCGGTCGATCGACACGATCTTTTCGCCAAAGCGGCAGGTGACAGTGTTGTCTTCATACCAGGCGGAGTCGTGGATCACGATCTCTTCATAGGTTTTGTCACCCGCCAGCACAGGGGACAGCATAATGCGGTCATAGTTGCCGCGCGGCTCTGCGTTGAAGAGGGTGACGTCATAGGCATCCGGGTTGGCCGCAAACAGCTGCTCCAGCGCCCGGCCAGAGGCCATGCCGGCCCCGATTACGATCAGTTTTTGTTTTGTCATAGTGTTCACTCTGCGGCCTTCGAATAGGCGGCTTCGATCATGGCGGAAGAGAGCGTTTCATAAGCCCGGATCCAAGCGTTCGCTGTGTCCGGCGTGAAGTCATCGCCCAGACCGGTCTTCAGCGCGTAGATCAGCGCTTCGCCGACCGGGGCGTAGTCTTCGGGCGTGACGCCATAGGCAACATGGCCAATGGCCAGCTGCTGGGCGACCGGCACGATCTTGTCCAGATCACGCAGCCCCTTCACCACAACGCCGAGGGTGGTCATCAACTTGGCCCCCTGCACCTTCATGTCGCCCTTGAAATAGGGCTTCACATGCGGCGCGATCTCGAACAGGCGATCATAGAAGATACCTGCAGCTTGATCGGCGATCGGTGCCACTTTGGCAAAGCTTGCCTGAACCAGTTGAATCTCACTCTCGTGCATATCGATTACTCCGCTGCCAGTGCCTTGGTCGGTTTCGGTTTCGGCTTTGCGCCGTGCTCATATTCCTCAAGGAAGTCGAGGACCTCCTGGCGGTAGGTGTAGTAATCCGGGTGCTCCAGCAGCGCCTTGCGGGTGCGGGGGCGGGGCAGGTCGACATTGGTGATTTTGCCGATGGTCGCCTGCGGGCCGTTGGTCATCATCACCACACGGTCGGCGAGCAGGATGGCTTCGTCAACGTCATGGGTCACACAGATCGCGGTCACCTTGGTGCGGGACCAGACCTCCATCAGAACCTCCTGCAGCTCCCAGCGGGTCAGGCTGTCGAGCATCCCGAAGGGTTCGTCCAACAGCAGCAGTTTCGGCGACAGGGCAAAGGCGCGGGCAATGCCCACACGCTGCTGCATGCCGTTCGACATCTCGGACGCGGGCTTGTCCATCGCATCCGCCAGACCGACGCGTTCGAGGTAGTATTCCACCACGTCCTGACGCTCGGCCTGGCTGGCTTTGGGGTACACTTTGTCCACACCAATGGCGCAGTTTTCGCGCGCTGACAGCCAAGGGAACAGGTTCGGCGACTGGAACACCACCGCACGTTCCGGGTCCGCGCCTTCGACGTGTTTCTTGTCCAGCTTGATCGCGCCTTTGGAGATCGGGTTCAGACCGGCAGCCATGGTCAGAACGGTGGATTTGCCGCAGCCCGAGTGCCCGATCAGGGAGATGAACTCTCCCTTGTTGATCTTGAGGTTGAAATCCTCAACCACAGTCAGCGGCCCCTTGGGCGTCGGGTAGATCTTGTGCAGCTGCGAGAAGTCGAGGAACCGTTCTTCGGTCAGCGATTTGGACGCCTCGGCCACAGCAGAGGGCACGCCGTGGATCGGGGTCACATCGGGCAGCAGCTTGCTGCCTTCGATCTTGCCCTTGATGCCCACATCCATGAGGTAAGCCGTCACATCCGCACGCAGACGCTTGAAGGTGTCGTCATTGTTCATGGCAGACCGCTCGCGGGGACGGGGGATAGCGACTTTGAACTCCTCGCCCAGGGTGCCATCGGGGTTCAGTGCAATAATGCGGTCGGCCAGCAGGATGGCTTCGTCCACGTCATTGGTGATCAGCACACAGGTCTTTTTGTCCGCGTCCCAGATCGCCTCGATCTCATCGGCCAGGTTCGCACGGGTCAGCGCGTCCAGCGCCGACAGGGGTTCGTCCAGCAGCAGAACTTCGGGGTCCATCGCGAGGGCGCGGGCCACGTTCACCCGTTGGCGCATGCCCCCCGACAGCTCCGCTGGGCGGCGGGTCTTGGCATGGCCCAGCCCCACCATTTTGACGTAATGATCGACCTTGGCGGCTTTCTCAGCCTTGGGCATGCCGGGAAAGATCGTGTCGACCGCAAGGCTCACGTTTCCATCCACGGTCAGCCAGGGCATCAGCGAATAGCTTTGGAAAATCACGCCGCGTTCGGGGCCGGGACCGGTGATGTCCTTGCCACGATAGGTGACAGAGCCCTTGGTCGGCATCTCCAGACCCGCCATCAGATTGATGAGCGTGGTCTTACCCGTGCCGGAGAAGCCGAGGAGCACGAGGAATTCGCCCTCCTCAACGCTGAGGTTGATGTTTTTCAGAACATCGGTGCGGTTTGTGCCCTCACCAAAGCTCTTGGAGACATTGTTGAATTCAAGAACAGACATGGGCGATCACCGGTTGTTCGTGAAGGTAAAGAGCGACTGCAGCGCGTACATCACACGATCGAGCAGGAAGCCGATGATGCCGATGGTCAGAACCGCGACGATAATTTTCGCAAGGGACTGGGAGGAGCCGTTCTGGAATTCATCCCAGACAAATTTGCCAAGACCGGGATTCTGCGCCAGCATCTCTGCCGCGATCAGAACCATCCAGCCCACACCCAAGCTCAGACGCAGACCGGTAAAGATCAGCGGCAGCGCCGAGGGCAGGACCAGCTTGGTGATCTTGGTGTAGGTGTTCATTTTCAGAACTTTGGAGACGTTGACCAGATCCTTGTCGATCGAGGCCACACCCAGCGCGGTGTTGATCAGCGTCGGCCACAGCGAACACAGCGTCACAGTGATCGCCGACACGAGGAAGGATTTGGAGAACAACCCGTCATTGGTGGCATACATCGCCGACACAACCATGGTCACAATCGGCAGCCACGCGAGCGGGGACACGGGCTTGAAAATCTGCACCAGCGGGTTGATGGCGGCATTGGCAATCGGCGACAGGCCAGCAAGAATGCCCAGCGGGATCGCCACGGCAGAGGCGATCAGGAAGCCGAAGAATACGGTTTTGATCGAGGTCCAGATCTGCGCGTAGTAGCTCGGCGCGCCGGTGAAGGGGATGTCTTTCACTTTCTCGGGCTGGCCTTTGTCGATGTAACGCTGGTTGCGTTTTTCGACTTTCTCATAGTGCTTTTCGCGCTTCTCAGCCTTGGCCTGCGCGTCGTGGTGCAGGTTCACCGCTTCGGTCCACACGGCGGCAGGGCCGGGGATCGCGCCAAGCGAGGTCTGCACTTTGGGGGCCAATGTGCCCCAAACGATCAGGAAACCGGCAATCGCCAAGAGCGGCACCGCCAGAAGGCGCCAGATTTCTTTCATCTGCGCCTTGGGGTTGTCGCCAGCTGCGGCCTTCAGCACGGGGGTGATCCACGCGAGGCCAAGCACCTGAAACCAGGCGTCCATTTTATTGATGCGGGTGAAGAGCCGCTCGCGGCGGGCTTCAGAAGAAAGCGTATCAGGGTCGACGGTCGTCATGGACAGGATCCTAGATAGAGGGCGCGAGGACCGCGCCGAGAGGTCGTCAGAGAGGGAAAGGGGCGGAGTTTGGGCAAAAGCCGACCCGCCCGAAGGCGAGCCGGAAGTTCAGGGGAGAATTATCCTTGGACGCCGCTGCCAACGACGGTCTGTTCGCCTTTCAGGCCAATCGGCAGGCTTTCCAGATAGGCGTTTGGTGCTTTGCCGTCGTAGGCAATGCCGTCAATGATGTCTTCCGCCGGGGTCGGGGCTTTGTAGCCATCGCTGTCCCAGGGGAAGTCCGCTTCATTGGCCAGACCTTCGTCGACCAGCATACGGGCTGCTTCGAGGTAGATTTCCGGCTTGTAGACGGATTTGGCGACTTCATCGTACCAGCTGTCAGGCTTCGCCTCAGCAATCTGACCCCAGCGGCGCATCTGGGTCAGGTACCAGACAGCATCAGAATAGAACGGGTAGGTCGCGTTGTAGCGGAAGAACACGTTGAAGTCGGGCACTTCGCGCTTGTCGCCTTTCTCATATTCAAACGTGCCGGTCATGGAGGCCGCGATCACGTCATAGTCGGCGCCCACATAATCCGGGCGGGACAGGATCTCCACCGCTTCCGGGCGGTTGGCGTTGTCGTTTTCATCCAGCCACTGGGCGGCACGGATCAGCGCTTTGACAACGGCCAGGGTGGTGTTCGGGTTTTCTTCGGCGAATTCAGCCGTGATGCCAAAGACCTTCTCGGGGTTGTTCTTCCACAGCTCATAGTCGGTGATCACCGGAACGCCGATGCCTTTGAACACGGCCTGCTGGTTCCACGGCTCACCGACGCAGTAGCCAGAGATGGTGCCCGCTTCGAGCGTTGCAGGCATCTGCGGCGGCGGGGTCACGGACAGGAACGCCTCGGCGCCGATCTGACCGGTGACGTTTTCAGGCGAATAGAAACCCGGCTGAATGCCGCCGGCGGCCAGCCAGTACCGCAGTTCGTAGTTGTGGGTGGAGACCGGGAAAACCATGCCCATGTTGAAGGGCTTGCCCTTGGCGTTGAACTCCTCGATCACCGGTTTCAGGTGCGAAGCTGAGATCGGGTGTGCGATTTTGCCATCCGCATCGGTGGGCAGGTTCGGCTTGATCATTTCCCAGACCTCATTGGACAGGGTGATGCCGTTGCCGTTCAGGTCCATGGAGAAGGGGGTGATGATATGTGCCTCGGTGCCATAACCGATGGTCGCGGCCAGCGGCTGACCGGCCAGCATATGCGCCCCATCAAGGGTGCCGTCGATCACGCCGTCCAAGAGAACTTTCCAGTTCGCCTGCGCCTCGAGGGTCACAAACAGGCCTTCGTCATCAAAGAAACCCTGCTCATAGGCCACCGCCAGCGGTGCCATGTCAGTGAGTTTGATAAAGCCAAAAGTCAGCTCGTCTTTTTCCAGTTCCAGCTCGGCAAAAGCCGGGCTCACCAGAGCGGTCGTAGCAGCCATTGCGGCGATCAGTTTCTTCATCAGGTCATCCCCCTGTTGTTGTGTCCTGCCCGTTAGCGGAGAGCAGAGCAGGACAAAAAAAGAGCCGCTCAACCAAGAGACACGCCGGGAGGAGGATGGCGGTCTCGGGGTTGAGCGGCTTTGCTCAGTATGGGTACCACCACCAGTCGTGGTTGTGGATTGATCTCGTGGCTGGCGTCGTTGCTAGCCTGATTTCACTCTGCCAAAGGGTCTGGCGTGGCGGAACGGGTTTTACACAAAACTGACAAGTTTCCGCCGCGTTGCAGCAGGTGGGTCAGGAATTCTGCCCGTTTTTTGTGCGTCACTTTTGGCTGGGGTCAAAGATTTGGCCGTCAAAGAACCGGTTTTCGACCGAATCCTTAACAGAGTGAGTCGCAGAATCACGCTGCGGTGCCGCAATTGCCCCCTCGGCGCGGCTGCATTCTTCCGGCACATCCACCTTCAGACCCTCGAGCGCGCTGCGGTAGAGTTCCCCGCGGAACACCTGCGCGGCGCGGGTCTGGGCATTCGCCCGCTCCAGCCCCATACGCGATGCCAATTGGGTGGCAATCCACTGGGCCTGACTGTCCCACGGATAGGTTGCATGCCCCTTGTGAAAGCGCAGGAAGCCTTTGACCTCGCGCTGCAGGCCCTGCGGCGTGACGGTCAGATTGCCCGAAAGCGCGCGGTCGATCATTTCGGGCGGCATATTCAGATAGGGCGCGCGGGACAGGATTTCGGCCGCCAGCACCCGGCTGTCGGGATCTGACAGCCAGCGCCCGGATTTCCAGACCGCGCGGATCAGCCGCCCCGACAGTTCGGTTTCATTTGCGGCCCAGTCCTCGCGCACGGCCAGCACCTTTTCCGGAGCAAAAGACCAGATCGCCGAGGTCGGCAGGAGCAGTGACCCCAGGGCCTCTTCCACCACAATCGACCCCCAAGGTTCGCCCACGCAGAACGCATCCACATCGCCTGCGCGAATGGCCTCGGCCATCAGGGGCGGCGGCACGGTGCGAATGTCGATGCCCTGCGGTGCAGGATATCCCAGCGCGTTCAGCCAGTAATACAACAGCTCTGCATGCATGGAGAACGGGAAGGGCACGGCAATGCGCAGCGGGCCTTGGGCGGCCTCGATCAGCGCATGGCCTGCGGCATGGGCGTCATTGAAGGCAAAGTCATGGCCCTGCGCGCGTAGGCGGTCCGCCATCTCGGCGCTGACGCCAATGACATTGCCATTGATCGACAGCACAGATATCGCGGCCAGCCCGGTGCCCACATTCCCCAGCCCAAGGGCCGAAGCCACGGGCAGGGGCGACAACATATGGGCCGCATCCACGCGGCCAAAACACAGCATGTCCCGCAAGCTTGACCAGCTGGGCGCGCGCTGCAGGTCCAGATCCAGACCTTCCTCAGCGGCAAAACCCATTTCCTGCGCCACGATCAGCGGGGCCGCATCAACAAGCGGGATGAACCCCACAGGAATACGCGCGCCCTTCATGACAACAGTTCCGCTGCGGTGACCAGCGACTGGGCCACATCGGCCATGCGTTGGTTCTTGTTCATCGCCGTTTTGCGCATCAGCGCATAGGCCTGTTCTTCATTAATGCCGCGTGCCTTCATAATCATGCCTTTGGCGCGGTCGATCACCTTGCGTTCTTCCAGCGCGCGTTTGGTTTCTGCCAATTCGGTGCGCATGCGCTGAAACAGGGCAAAGCGGGCAATGGCCGCATCCAGAATGGGTTTCAGCCGGTTGGGCTGCATGCCATCGACCACATAGGCAGACACGCCTGCCTCAATCGCCGCCGCGGACAGCCCTTCGCCTGCGCGGTCGACAAACATGGCGACGGGACGCTCTAGCGCGCCCGAGGCCAGCGTCAGCTCTTCCAGCGTATCACGCGAGGGGTTTTCAAGGTCGATCAGCACCACATCGGGGTTCAGCGCCTGAATTTGGCGCGCCAGCCGATTGGTGTCATGGATCAGGTGCAGCTCAAACTCGCCGGCGGCGCGCAGCGCATCGCCCACTTCGGCGGCGCGGTCGGCGTCGGGTTCGACAAGGACAATGGAAAGAGGGCGAGGCATGGGTTCAGATACAAAGTGCCTGCCCCCCGAAGTAAAGGCGCAGCGTCGAAAGCACGGGCGCGCTGCGGTGCGAATGCTCAAAGTTTAGGCGTTTGCGAGGGCTATTCTCTGCCGATGTGGCCCACAAGCACTAGTGCAGGGCAGGCGGGCTGAGCTACCCAGTCGGAAAGACCAATGCCCAAATGCAGGACCCTTGCCATGACCGCCACCTTCCGGACCTCCGCCCTTGCCGCGCTTGTTTTGGCCTGTGGGCTGACCAGCCCCGTTCAGGCCGACGGGCTCGCCGAACCGGTCATCATTGAAGAGCTTATTGTGCCAGAGACCGGCTGGTCGCGCATTGGCTATGGCCGCCTGATCGTCAACGATCTGATTGGCGATGGCGAAGACCGCTGGCGCACGGGCTCGGTTGCGTCCTCACGACTATATATGCGGGGTGGAGAACGCGCCTGGCGCGGACAGGCCCCGGCGCAGTTTGGCGAATTGTGGGAGCTGCGCTTTCTGGGGCAGGTGATTTCGCCTTCAAACCTGACCAATCCGGCTGCCGATGATCGCCGCCAGGCCGGGGCGCTGTCGCTGGGGTTGCACACCCATGTGGCCCGCCAGGAGTGGGAGATCAGCCTTGGTGGGGATCTCGTGGTGATTGGCCCGCAGACCAATCTGGATGACCTGCAGGACGGGCTGCACGACATCTTTGATGGACCCGCCGTGTCGGATGCCGCGCGCGATGGCCAGATCGGCAATAAAATCCGTGCCACTGCGGTGGGCGAGGTGGGCCGCAATATCGCCTTGTCCGCGCGCAGCACCCTGCGCCCCTTTGCCGAGGCGCGCCTGGGCGATGAAACCCTGCTGCGCGCGGGCTTTGATCTGATGGTCGGCCAGACCGGAACGGACGAGCTGTGGCTGCGTGATCCCGTCACTGGCCATCGCTACCGTGGCATGTATGAAAACCGCGGGCTTGGCTTTGTGGTGGGCGGCGATGTCGCCTATGTCGACAGCTCGGTTTACCTGCCGGATGGCGGCTCTGTTGAACTGGAGCCTTCGCGCGCGCGGCTGCGGGCTGGGGTGCACTGGCAGGGCGAAAGCGACGCTGTTTTCTTTGGCCTCACCTATCTGAGCGAGGAATTCAAAGGTCAGGACGAAGGCCAGCTGGTCGGCGCAATCCGCTGGAAATGGGCTTTCTAAGCCACAACTTTGCCTTCTAGCCCCTTGCGCCCTAAGGAAACATTTGCGCTGCTGGGGGTGGCTTTGTTAACCAATCGTTAAAAGATAAAAAACAAAGCAGGCAGGCAAATGACGCTGGAGCAGACAGCGGCGGGCGGCGCGACCGCGCGTCAGGTCATGCATTTGATTGCATGGGCACAGACAGAGGTGGATGGTTTGGTGGCCGCACCGCGCGAGGCGCTTTCTATTGGCGCGTCCTGGTGCTGGTGGGGCGAGGTGCTGACGCTGGAGGCGCCCATGCCCTTGCCGGGCGAGGCCGCGCAATCTCATCGACAACGCTGCGCGCAGGAGGCCTACCGTATGGTCAGCGCGGCCCTGCAGGACACGCTGTCGCAACCGCGCGCCGAAGATCGCCTGCGCCAGCCCATGCATCAGTTCCGCGTCTGCAATGGCGCCCAAAGCCACGACATTACCTTGATCGAACTGGGGCAGGGGCAGTTTCCGCTCTTGCTGATCTGTGGCGCGCGCCCGGATCCCAATTGCGATCTCTGGATCGAAGCGCTCAGCGCCGGTGCCGCAGATCCCAGACAGACAGATGGCACGCTGCCCGGCACGGTCGAGGCGCTGCCGGGGCTGACCAGCCTGCCGCCGGGCTCTATGGTCGATACCCCGCGTGGGCCTCTGCCGGTGGAAAGCCTGCGCGCGGGGGATCTGATTTCGACCCGCAATGGACCGGTTCCCGTGCAATGGTCCGGTCGCAGCCGGCTCAGCGGTGCGCGGCTGTTTGCAATGCCCGATCTGCGCCCGGTGCGTCTGGGGTCGGATGTGCTGGCGGGCCAACCCGCAACCGAGGTCACCCTGCCAATGGATCATCTGATTTTGATCAGCGGCACACGGGCCGAGGCGCTGTTTGGTCTGCCCGAGGTGCTGCTCGAAGCGGGCGATGTGGCGGAGGTGCTTTATGATGCACCGCAGGAGGTGCCGTCAGCGGGCCGCGAGCTGCACTATGTGCATTTGCTTCTGGCTCAGCCACAGGTGTTTCGTGTGAATGGTCTGGACAGTGCGACGCAGCCTGCCGACAGTGACGCATTGGCGCTGCTGGACCCGACGGGACGCGAGGCGCTTTTTGCGGCCTTTCCGCAGGTGGCAGCTGCCACAGCGCGCCCAGCGTTGCCGCGAGGCACCCGCAGGCTGAGCGCCCGGGACGTGCGCGGTTTGCGCGGGCAGGTGGCCTGAGGTCTGAGGCCCTATGGTCTGAGGCCCTATGGTCTGAGGGCGTAGGATCTGAGGTCTGGGCGCGCGTGGGCCTGCGGATAAATCTCGGGCGGGGCTGTTGACTCTGCCACAGGTTCCTTTATACGCGCGGCTTCATTGGTGTTGGTGGCCCCCGCAAGGGGATGCCTGTCATGGGTCGGGATCGCAGATCGCACTCAAGAGGACAACGCCCTTTATAGCCGCCGTTCTTTCCGGCTGCGTTCTGGCTGATCTGGCTTGCGGGACCACGCGTCCGCAAGCTGAAAAGTGGGAACCGGTCTTCGGGTTGAATTGCGGAGCCTACTTAAAGGAGATCAGCGTATGACTAAACGTACAGCTGCCAAGTATAAAATTGACCGCCGCATGGGCGAAAACATCTGGGGCCGTCCGAAGTCCCCGCTGAACCGTCGTGAATATGGCCCCGGCCAGCACGGTCAGCGCCGCAAGGGCAAACTGTCCGACTTCGGTATCCAGCTGCGCGCCAAACAGAAGCTGAAAGGCTACTACGGCGACCTGACCGAGAAACAATTCCGTCGCATCTACGGCGAAGCAGAGCGTGTTAAAGGCGACACCGGTGAAAACCTCATCGGTCTGCTGGAGCGCCGCCTGGACGCGGTTGTGTACCGCGCCAAGTTCGTGCCGACCGTCTTTGCTGCACGTCAGTTCGTGAACCACGGCCACGTTCTGGTCAACGGCAAGCGCGTGAACATCCCCTCCTACCGCGTCAAAGAAGGCGACGTGATCGAGGTCCGCGAGAAGTCCAAGCAAATGACCGTTCTGCTGGAAGCTGTTCAGCTGGCCGAGCGTGACGTTCCGGATTACGTCGAAGCTGACCACTCCAAAATGACCGCAACCTTCGTGCGCACCCCCGGCCTGGCCGACGTGCCGTACCCGGTTGTTATGGAACCGAACCTGGTCGTCGAATTCTACGCGAAAAACTAATTTTCGCCGATCGACCAAGATCTTTGCGAAAGGGCGGCCCTCGGGCTGCCCTTTTTGCGTTCTGGTGGCGCTGTTACTTCCGTGAAACAGGTTTTGCGCTAAACTGCTTCCATTCACCCGGCAAAAGACCGGGGACAAACGGGAGTAACAAGAATGTTTCGCAAGACCTTTGCCACGGCCATCTTCGGGGTGATCTGCGCAGGCGCCAGCTTGGCGGCGCCGCTTAAACTGACCCCGGCTGATCCACAGCCCTCTGGCCTGAAACCGGGGTTGTCGGTGCGCTATGCCTATCCATCGGATGTGAAAAACCTGCGCGGGGCAGAGCGCGCGCTGGAGCGTAAAAGCGAGGCTGGCCCGCCGCTCGCGGGGCTGGATTACCGCGACACCGATATTGGTCAGAAAGTGCTGACCTCGAAACGGGACGAAAACGTTGCCGCAGACATTCGCGGCTTTGTGAAATTTGACGCGCCGGGCATCTACACAATTGATTTCCTGACCAATGACGGGTTGCGCGCGCAGGTGGGCGGGCAGGTTGTCGGCGAATATGATGGTCGCCAGCCCTGCGAAGAAACCTACGCGGTAGAGGTCGAGGTGCCCGCGGCCGGTTGGTATCCGCTTGAGGCGCTGTATTTCCAGCGCACCAAAACCGCCTGTCTGCACATGCGGGCCGGGCCTGCGGGCAAACGCCCGAACTGGATGCCCGACACGGCGTTTGGCCACTGACACCTGCGATGCGGGGTTTCGCTTCGGGCTGCGCCCGAAGCGACCGCCGCCGCGCGCGCCCCTGCGGGGCGCGCGCGGCGGCCCCCGTAACAAGCGGAGCGCGCAAGGCGCGTGACGCGTTTCAGGGGCCGTTCCGGCCCCTTTCGCAGGGCATCCTTGGCATCGGGCGCAGATGCGGCTTTTCCATTGCAGCTGTGGGCGTTATTAGGATTGGGATCTCGAAGGAGTCCCGATCATGACGCAACTCACACCGCAGCCCGGTATTATGGACATCGCCCTCTATCAGAGCGGCAAATCCCATGTGGCGGGCGTGGAAAAGGTCATCAAGCTCAGCGCCAATGAAAACCCCTTTGGGCCCAGCCCCAAGGCGATTGCGGCTGCCACCGCTGCGGCGCCCGGTCTCCATCGATACCCCAGCACCGATCACGCGTCCCTGCGCGCCGCCATTGGCGAGGTCCACGGCCTCGACCCCGACCGGCTGATCTGTGGTGTCGGCAGCGACGAGGTGCTGCAATTCATTGTCCACGCTTATGCAGGCCCCGGCGATGAGGTGCTTTATACCGAACACGGGTTTTCCATGTATCCGATCCTTGCGCGGATGGCAGGGGCCACCCCTGTGGTGGTGGCCGAGGCCGCGCGCCGCGTCGATGTGGACGCGCTGCTGGCTGCTGTGAACGACCGCACCCGGGTGGTGTTCCTGACCAACCCCGGCAACCCCACCAGCACCATGCTGGAAGAAGCCGAAGTCATGCGTCTGGCGGCGGGGCTGCCCGATCACGTGCTGCTGGTGGTCGATGGGGCCTATGCCGAGTTTAACGAAGGCTTCGACGGTGGTGCCGCTGTTGTGGATGCGCACCCGAACGCGATCATGACCCGCACGTTCTCCAAGATCTATGGTCTGGGCGGGCTGCGTGTCGGCTGGGGCTATGCATCCCGCGCGATCATCGACGTGCTGAACCGGGTGCGCCAGCCCTTTAACCTGTCGACGCTTGCGCTGGCCACGGCCGAGGCGGCGGTGCGCGATCAGGATTACGTCGTCTTCTGCCGCGAACAGAACGCCAAATGGCGCGCCTATCTGGTCGAGGAACTGGCCGCCGTGGGCATTCCTTGCGACCCCAGTCACACCAATTTCATCCTGGCGCGCTTTGCCGATCAAGACGAGGCCGAGGCCTGTGATGCCCATCTGCAATCCCAGGGTCTGATCGTGCGCAAAGTGGCGGGCTATGGCATCCCGAACGGTCTGCGCATCACCATCGGGGATGAGGACAGCACCCGCGCGATTGCCGCCGCCATCCGCGCATTCAAAGAAGGCCCGGCAACATGAGTAAACAAATCTATGGCCGTGTGGCCCTCATTGGTCTTGGCCTGATTGCCTCCTCGATGTTCTGGGCGATGAAGCGCGCAGGCCTCGCAGGCGAGGTCACAGGCTTTGCCCGCAGCGCAGAGACCCGTGACACCGCCCGCAAAATCGGCCTGTGTGATCGCATCTGCGACACGGCTGCCGAGGCCGTGAAAGGCGCGGATCTGGTGGTCCTTTGTGTGCCCGTCGGCGCCATGGGCGCGGTGGCCGAAGACATTGCCCCTTTCCTGAAACCCGGCGCGACGGTGTCGGATGTGGGCTCTGTGAAACGCGCGGTGATCGATGCGGTTGCCCCACATATCCCCGAAGGCGTGCATTTTGTCCCCGCCCACCCGCTGGCAGGCACCGAACATTCCGGCCCTGAATCCGGTTTTGCCGAGCTTTACGACAATCGCTGGTGCCTGCTTGTGCCGGTCGAGGGCACAGACCCAGAGGCCACGGCCCGCCTGCGTGCCCTGTGGGAAGGGATGGGCGCCAATGTCGACGAGATGGACGCTGACCACCATGATCTGGTGCTGGCGGTGACCTCCCATACCCCGCACCTGATTGCCTATACGATGGTCGGTGTGGCCGATGACCTGCGCCGGGTGACGGATAGCGAGGTGATCAAATACTCTGCCGCCGGTTTCCGCGATTTTACCCGCATTGCGGCGTCAGATCCGACCATGTGGCGCGATGTGTTCCTGACCAATAAGGACGCAACGCTGGAAATCCTTGGCCGCTTCACCGAAGAGCTCTTTGCGCTGCAGCGGGCGATCCGCACCGGCGACGGACAGCAGCTGCATGATTATTTCACCCGCACGCGCGCGATCCGTCGTGGCATTATTGATGCCGGTCAGGACACCGCCGCGCCGAACTTTGGCCGCCAGACGGCCTCGGGCGAGCCTGCGGAATGATCGGGCGCGCCAGACATATAGCATCCCGTTTCGGGCTGGCCCTCTGTCTGGCGTCAGCGCCCCTGCAGGCGACTGCGGATATCCCCGCCGTTCAACTGGCGGCGGCTTCTGTGCCGGACAGCTTTACCCCGATCCCCAAGGCGGCAGAGGTCACGCCGGTGCTGTTTGGCCTTGGCAAAAACAGAAAACGCAACCGCGGCTATGTCTGCGGCGACCGCGAAATTCAGGGCGCGCCGGCTGCGGATATTCCGCCCAAACTGAAGGGCTGCGGCCTGACAAACGGGGTGCGCGTGACCTCGGTTGCGGGCGTCAAGCTCAGCCAGGCCTCGCTGATGACTTGTGAGACCGCGCAGGCGCTGCAAAAATGGGTCGACCGCGATGTGGTCAAAGCCTTTGGGCGCGGCAACAAGCAGGTGGTCGAGCTGCGCGTTGCGGCGCATTACAGCTGCCGCACCCGCAACAATCGCCCCGGCGCCAAGATTTCGGAACATGGACGGGGCAAAGCCATTGATATTTCGGGGTTTCGTCTGGCCAATGGCACATTGGTCACCGTCCTGAAAGGTTGGGAACAACGCCGCACCCGCAAGGCCCTGCGCAAGATGTGGCGCGCTGCCTGTGGCCCGTTTGGCACCGTTCTGGGCCCCAATGCCGACCGCTACCACCGCGACCATTTCCACTTTGACACCGCGCGCCACCGGGGCGGGTCTTACTGCCGCTGATCCGGGCGCAAGCCGCAGCGTTTTGGGCGACCCTGCCATGCGCGACGGCATTTTTTCTTGCCCCGCACGCCCATCACCGCCATGTATCCCCTGCTACAGGCAAAAGGATGAGTGACGATATGAGCATGTGGGTCTTTGGCTATGGATCGCTTCTGTGGAACCCGGAATTCCCGGTGGCCCGCCGCGAGGTCGCAACCCTAAAAGGTTATTCCCGCTCGTTCTGCATGCGCTCGATCCACCACCGCGGCACGGAGGAAAACCCCGGTCTTGTGCTGGCCCTGGACGCGGTGATGGACGGCAATTGCACCGGTCTGGCGCTGCAGGTCGAACCGGGCCACGAAGAGGTGACGCTGGCCGCCCTGCGCGAGCGCGAACTGGTGTCCTCGGCCTATCTCGAACGCTTCTTGGATGTGGAGTTCACCAGCGGTGAGGTGGTCGAAGCCGTCGCCTATGTGATCGACCCGGACCATGTGCAATACTGCGATCTGCCGCTGGAAGAACAGGCGCAGATTATCGCCCGCGCCACCGGCGGGCGGGGGCCCAATCGGGACTATCTGTTCAACACCGCCTCCCATCTGAGCGAGATCGGCTTGGGCGATGCAGATCTGGACTGGCTGTCTGCCCGCGTCAGAGAACTTTCACAGTAAATCCTTGGCTCAACAGACACTTTCGGTCTAGGTTCCATTCGAACCTTACGAAATTTCGTGTCAGGAGCCGAGCAGAATGGCGCAGCAACCCCAGCGGGAAACCCGACCACAGTTTTCACAGCCTGTGCGGCAAGTGGTGCTGATGTTGATTGCGCTGGGGCTGGCGGGCGGTGGTGTCTTTGTGGCGCTGCCCCGCGTGCTGCCGGTGTTTCTGGCGAACCCTTACCTGAATGGGTTTATCCTGTTTGTGTTCGGCATCGGCGTGCTGGCCACCTTCTGGCAGGCCTTCCAGCTGATCAATTCGGTGCGCTGGATTGAACGCTTTGCGGGCGGTATTGCCAATGCGCAGGATCGCCCGCCGTCAATGCTGGCACCGCTGGCCTCGCTCCTGCGGTCGCGCGGGGCGCGGATGCAGCTCGGCTCGGCCTCGACCCGGTCGATCCTGGACTCGGTTGCGGAACGGATCGACGAAGAACGCGAAATCACCCGCTATATTGTCAATCTGTTGATCTTTCTGGGCCTGCTGGGCACCTTCTATGGTCTGGCCACCACTGTGCCCGCGCTTGTGGAAACCATCCGCGCCTTGGCTCCGAAGGAAGGGGAGGCAGGGATCGCCATCTTCAACCGTCTGATGACCGGGCTTGAGACGCAGCTGGATGGCATGGGCGTTGCCTTTGCGTCGTCCCTGCTGGGCCTGGCGGGATCGCTGATTGTGGGTCTTTTGGAACTGTTTGCGGGCCACGGACAGAACCGGTTCTACCGCGAACTGGAAGAATGGCTGTCGTCCTTCACCCGCGTCAGCTTCTCGTCCGGCGAAGACAGCGGCACAGGCGAGGGCAGCGCGGTCAGCCAGGTGCTCGACACGATGGTTGAACAGATGGACGCGCTACAGGCGATGTTTGTGGAAACCGCGCAGGGCCGCGCCGAGGTCGAGGGTCAGATCTCGCGCCTTGTGACCACCATCGAGGAAATGAATCAGCGGCAGGATGAAACCTCTGCCGTCTCGGCCGCGATTGAACGGGTGGCCATCGGTCAGGAAACCCTGACCGAACTGCTGCGCGCCCAAGGCGACGTGGGGATCGACGCCGAAAGCCGGATGCGCCTGCGTTCGATTGACGTGCAGATGCTGCGCATTCTCGAAGAAATCTCCGCCGGCCGTCAAGAAAGCCTCGCCGAGCTGCGCAAAGACATCGACATGCTGGTCAAAGCCTTTGCCACGCCGCGCGGGCTGGTGCGCACCACGCGCGGCTCACCGACACCGCCGCCCACACAGGAGGGCTAAGCCATGGCCCTGTCGCGCCGCACCGGCCAACGGTTCCAGGGTTCGATCTGGCCCGGCTTTGTGGATGCCATGACCGGGCTGTTGCTGGTTCTGATGTTTGTGCTGACCATCTTTATGGTCGTTCAATCCGTGCTGCGCGACACGATTTCAGGGCAGGAAAGTGAACTGGATGCGCTCTCGGCCGAGGTTTCGGCGCTGGCGCGTGCGCTTGGTGTCAAGGAACGCGAGGCGTCAGATCTGGAGACCCGCCTTGGCACGCTCGGCGCGACGCTTTCGGACACCCAAAGCGCCCTTGCAACCGCCCAGAACCAGCTCAGCCAGCAGGCCGCCCGTATTGCCGCGCTGACCGGGGAACGGGACCAGACGCAGGCAGAACTGGATGCGGCCCAAACCCGTATCACCGGGTTCGAGGCGCAGGTCGCTGCCCTGATTGCCGGGCGCGACGCGGCAGAGGCGCGGATTGCGGATCTGACCACGGCCCGTGATGCGCTTGCCGCCTCCGAGGCTGCGCTGATTGATGAACGCGAGGCGCTGAACCTCGCGCTGGCCCAGACCCGAACCGAAATTGACGCGCAGGCCGAGGCCGCCCGTCTGGCCGCTGCCCGCCGCGAGGCGCTCGAGGCGCTGGTGGCGGATCTCGAAGCCAAAGGCGCGGCGCAGGCGACCCGTCTGACGGAACTCGAAACCCAGCTCACGGATGAAGAAGCCGCCCGTCTGACAGAGGCCGCCGCCGCCGAAGCCCTGCGCGACCGTCTTCAGAACGCCGACGCCGAACTCACCGCAATGACCCTGTCGCTGGAAGCCGAACGCCAACGGGCCGAGGACACGCTGACCCTGCTGGCCGCCGCCGAGGCCGCGCAATCGCAGCTGGACGAAAAGCTGACAGAGGCGCTGGCCACGATCGAAGAAGCCCGCGCCGCCCGCGCCGCGCTGGAGGAAGGCACCGCCAGCGACAAGGAACGCCTGACCGCCGCGCTTGCGGAACTCGAACAACTGCGCGCCGCCGCCGGGGATCAGGCCGATCTGCAGGCGCGGCTGCTGGCTGCTCTTGGCGCGCAGGAACAGGCCGAGGGGCAGGCGGCGGAACGGGGCGATCTGCTGGCACAGGCGCGCGAAGCGCTCAGCGAAGAACAACAGATTTCAGAAGCCGCCCGCCGTGAAACCGCCCTGCTGAACCAACAGGTTGCGGCGCTGCGGGAACAACTGGGCGGTCTGCAGGCCTTGCTGGATGATTTCAAGGAACGTGACGCGGCCCAGTCGGTGCAGTTGCAGTCCTTGGGGCAGGATCTGAACGCTGCATTGGCCCGCGCCGCCGCCGAAGAACGCCGCGCTCGCCTGCTCGAAGAGGCAGAGCGCAAGCGTCTGGAAGAAGAGCAGGAACGGCTGCGCGCTGAACGCGACCAGCTCTCTACTCAGGCCGAGGATCTGGAGCGCTACCGCTCTGATTTCTTTGGTCGCCTGCGCGAGGTTCTGGGCGATCAGGAAGGCGTGCGTATTGTCGGCGACCGCTTTGTCTTTGCCTCCGAGGTGCTGTTTGGTCTGGGCAGCGCAGAACTGTCCCCTGCAGGTCAGACCGAGATCGCCAAGGTCGCGGCCATTCTGACCTCGGTCGCCAGCGAAATCCCGGCAGAGCTGAACTGGATCATTCGGGTCGACGGCCACACCGACAATCAGGCCTTTTTTGGCACCGGCAAATATGCCGACAACTGGGAACTCAGCCAGGGCCGCGCCCTGTCCGTTGTACGCTATATGATCGACAACCTGGGCATTCCGCCGAACCGTCTGGCCGCCAATGGGTTCGGAGAGTTCCAGCCGATCAACCCCGACGACACCGAAGCGGCCCGCGCCCAGAACCGGCGGATCGAACTCAAGCTGACCGAACGGTAATACCGCCCGGTCAGCCCCGTCAGCGGGTTAAGCTGCGTCAGTTGACGGTCATATCGTGGGTGATTTCGCCCACAACCTTGCCCTTTCGGATCAAACGGGCCTGACCGGAATATTGGCCCGGTTTCAACGGGTCTTTCAGGCGAATGCCACCGGCACGGAACAGGCGCGCCTGCGTTTTTTCCAGCGGGACTTCGGTGTGGAACACCGGCGCGCTTTTGGGGCCAAGGATCGACAGTTCCATCCGGTCGCCCGCCCGCGCGCCATAGGCCATGGCCCAGAACACCAGCGCCGGGGCATCTGCGGGCAGGGGGCTTTGGTCGGCGGTCCCGGCGGTCACAGCGCCATAGTCCGGCACGTGATCGGCAAAGCCTGCGGTCAGAAAATCCCCGGCCTCATAGGGCACCGGGTGCGCCCAATGGGTTTCAGAACCCGCCGCGCCGCAACTGTCGGCGGCATTGGGATCCAGATCCGGGGTGAAAGGGTCGCGGAGTTCTTTGCCCTTGCGCAGCGAGATATGCAGATGCGGGAACTGCGTTGCGCCCGACAGGCCAACCAGCGCCAAAGGCGTCCCGGCCTCCACATAGGTGCCATCCTGCACCAGCACAGAGCCGCGTTTGAGGTGGCAATACTGGGTGATCCAACCGTCGCCATGGCGGATCGCCACGCGGTTGCCGCACTCGCGCCCTTGGATGCTGGCGCGGTTCTCGGCCGTCAGGATCTGATCCGGCATCTCGTCGCGCACGCCGACCACGGTGCCTGCCGCGGCGGCCAGCACGCGGACACCTTCCTCCATCGCGGCCAAGGTGGGCAGGGCAATGTCAGTGCCGCTGTGGCCATCATAGCTGAGGCTGCCACAGGTGAAGTCATGGGCGCCGGGGCCGGGGTCGTGGTCGACATATTGTTGAATATAGCAGTCCTCGCCGAGGGTGCAGTCCATCGGCCAGTCCAAAACGAGTTCGCTCGCCACCGTGGGGGTGGCGAGCGATAAAATCAGAGGAAGTCCTCGCAGCACGGGCGTCAGTCCGCAGGCAGCAGCGGCGGCTTGTCGCCAGAGATGCGCGGCTTGCCGGGGCCTTCCAGACGCAGGTCCAGCTTGCCATCCTTGATGCCCACCTTGACCAGCCCGCCTTTGGACAGCTTGCCAAACAGCAGCTCTTCGGCCAGCGGCTTCTTGATGTGCTCTTGGATGACACGGCCCAAGGGACGTGCGCCCATCTTTTCGTCATACCCCTTGTCGGCCAGCCATTCGGCGGCCTTGCGGGTCAGTTCGATCGACACATTGCGGTCCATAAGCTGGGCTTCCAGCTGCAGCACGAACTTCTCGACCACTTGCAGGATGACCTCTTTGGGCAGCGGCCCGAAGGAGATCACCGCATCCAGACGGTTGCGGAATTCCGGCGTGAAGGTCCGTTCGATCGCGGCCGTGTCCTCGCCTTCGCGGCGGTCGCGGCCAAAGCCGATCGCGGCCTTTGCCATATCCGCAGCACCGGCGTTGGAGGTCATGATCAGCACCACATTGCGGAAGTTCACCGTGCGGCCGTTGTGATCGGTCAGCTGACCATTGTCCATCACCTGCAGCAGGATGTTGAACACATCCGGGTGCGCCTTTTCGATCTCGTCGAGCAGCAGCACACAATGCGGATGCTGGTCGACGCCATCGGTCAGAAGACCGCCCTGATCAAACCCAACATAGCCCGGAGGCGCGCCGATCAGGCGGGACACCGCGTGTTTCTCCATGTATTCGGACATGTCAAACCGCAACAGTTCCACACCCAGCTGATCCGCCAGCTGCTTGGCGACCTCGGTTTTGCCGACGCCGGTGGGGCCCGCAAACAGATAGTTGCCGATGGGCTTTTCCGGTTCGCGCAGACCGGCACGGGCCAGTTTGATCGCGCTTGCCAGCGCCTCAATGGCCGGATCCTGACCAAAGACCACGCGTTTCAGGGTGGTTTCCAGATCCTTCAGCAGCGTTGTATCGTCTTTCGACACGCTTTTTGGCGGGATGCGGGCAATCTTGGCCACCACGGCCTCGACTTCCTTCACGCCAATGGTTTTGCGACGTTTGCTTTCGACCACCAGATGCTGCGCGGCACCGGCCTCGTCGATCACGTCGATGGCTTTGTCCGGCAGCTTGCGGTCGTTGATGTAACGGGCCGACAGCTCCACCGCGGTTTTGATCGCATCCGAGGTGAATTTGATGCCGTGGTGCTCCTCGAAATAGGGTTTCAGACCCTTGAGGATGGCAATGGAATCTTCCACCGACGGCTCGTTCACGTCGATCTTCTGGAAACGACGCGACAGGGCGCGGTCTTTTTCAAAGTGCTGGCGGAACTCTTTATAGGTGGTGGAGCCCATGGTGCGCAGCTTGCCGCCCTGCAGGGCAGGTTTCAGCAGGTTCGACGCATCCATGGCACCACCCGAGGTCGCGCCCGCACCAATCACGGTGTGGATTTCATCAATGAACAGCACCGCGTCGGGGTGTTCTTCCAGTTCCGTCACAACCGCCTTCAGGCGTTCCTCGAAATCACCGCGGTAGCGGGTGCCCGCCAAAAGCGCGCCCATATCAAGGGAATAGATGGTGGTTTCCGACAGAACCTCGGGGACTTCGCCCTGAACGATTTTGCGGGCCAGACCTTCGGCAATGGCGGTTTTGCCAACACCGGGATCGCCGACCAGCAGCGGGTTGTTCTTGCGGCGGCGGCACAGCACTTGAATGCAGCGCTCGACCTCGTGGTCGCGGCCGATCAGCGGGTCAATGTCGCCTTCGCGGGATTTGGCGTTCAGATCCACGGTGTATTTGGCCAGCGCGGATTCTTTCTGTTCGCTTTCAGGGGCGGCACCGCCGGGCATGGCGGTCATGTCTTCTTCGCCTTCATCGGCGCCAGAGACCGGGCGCGCCTCGCCAAAGGCGGGGTCTTTCGCCACACCATGGGCGATAAAGTTCACCGCGTCATAGCGGGTCATGTCCTGATCTTGCAGGAAGAACGCGGCATCGCTTTCGCGTTCGGCAAAGATCGCAACCAGAACATTGGCGCCGGTGACTTCCGTGCGGCCCGATGACTGCACGTGAATGGCGGCGCGCTGGATGACGCGTTGGAAAGCAGCCGTTGGCACCGCTTCAGAGCCGTCAATGTCGGTCACAAGGTTCGCAAGATCCTCGTCGACAAATTCAAGTAGGGTTGCGCGCAGCTCGTCCAGGTTAACGCTGCAAGCGCGCATGACCCGGGCCGCGTCGGGCTCGTCGATCAGGGCCAAGAGCAGGTGTTCAAGCGTTGCAAATTCGTGGCGCCGTTCATTGGCCAGCGCAAGCGCGGCATGAATGGCCTGTTCCAAAGTGCTCGAGAATGAAGGCACGGGCGTGCTCCTCTGTCTTGGGTTGTGCGGGCGGGTAAGCCTGCAGGGCAAATTCTGTCCCTTCCGACAACCATGTCCTCATACTGTTAGAGTTTGGTTGATAGAGCGCGGGCTTCAAGGGCTTTTTGCTATTTCCTGTGCACTTTTCGCGCGAATGTGCGCGATCTTGTGGCGGAGCAGCCCCATTTTCGACCGCTCTACCACCTTTGGCTAGGTATTGGGCAGGTTGTCCGGGCACCGCTATCAGAAGCGGTCTTTCAATCCGCGGATATGGGCAAAGACCTCTGCATCTGCAACCCCTGCCATATCAAGTGCCGTTTTTAGCGGCTCCAGATGGGCGCGCAGGAAGGGGTTTGTGGCCTTTTCCAGCCCCAGTTGGGCGGGCACGGTCGGGGTGCCTGCAGCGCGCAGGGCGTCAATTTCGGCGGCACGGGCCACAAGGGCTGCATTTTCGGGCTCCACACTCAGGGCAAAGCGCGCGTTTGATTGGGTGTATTCATGGCCCGAGTAAACAAGCGTGTCGTCGGGCAGGGCCATCAGCTGTTGCAGCGTCGCCCACATCTGGCCCGGCGTGCCTTCAAACAGGCGGCCACAGCCCATGACCATCAGGCTGTCGGCGGAAAACAGCGCACCACCTTCGGCTGAGGCATCGGGGTAATAATAGGCAATATGGCCCAGCGTATGGCCCGGAACATGCAGCACCTGGCAGCGCCCCGCGCCCGTGCCGCCTTCAAAACCGGGTGTCAGCGCCATGTCGAGATCGGGCAGGCGGTCGGCTTCGTCCTTGGGGCCCATCACCATCATCTTGGGGAAGCGCGCGCGCAGGGCTGCGGTGCCGCCATGGTGGTCCGGGTGGTGGTGGGTGATCATCAGCACGCCGGGCTCCCAGCCGCGCGCCTCAAGCGCGGCGATCAGCGGTGCGGCTTCGGGGGCGTCGATGACGGCAACCCCGTCGGGGCCATTGACCAAATAGGCGTAGTTGTCACTCAGACAGGGAACGGTGATGATCTCAAGCGATTGAGTATCTTTATCAAGGGGCACAGTCTCAAGGGGCATGGTCATCTCGCTCCATTTTGCTAGGGTGTCGGTCAGACACCAACTCAAGAGTGACCCAAGGCGCAGGCGACCGCAATGCATCTCGACGTGCAGGATCTGAGGAATTTCTATTACCGCAGCCAGCTGGGCCGCGCCGCGCAGGCGTCGATCCGCAGCCAGTTGCTGCGCTTCTGGCCCTCGGCACAGGGGGAGACGATGGCAGGCTTTGGCTTTGCCGCGCCCCTGATGCGCCCTTACCTGCGCGAAGCGCGCCGGGTCATTGCGCTGATGCCGGGGCCGCAGGGAGTGATGCAATGGCCTGCGGGCCTGCCCAATGTCTCGGTGCTGTGTGAGGAAACCAACTGGCCGGTGGAAACCGGGCATATTGATCGTCTGGTGGTCCTGCATGGGCTCGAGACCTCGGAACGCCCCGCACGTCTGCTCGAGGAATGCTGGCGCTGCCTTGGCCCCGGCGGGCGGGCGATCTTTATTGTCCCCAACCGGGCCGGTCTCTGGGCGCGGTCCGACAAAACGCCTTTTGGCTATGGCCGCCCCTTTACCCTGTCTCAGGTCGAAGATCAGCTGCGCAGCCATCAGTTCACCATCGAACATCACGCCCCGGCGCTCTATCGCCCGCCGTCGCACAAACGCTTTTGGGCCAAAACCGGCCCCATGGTCGAACGGATGGGCCACAAGCTGCCCGCCATGCTGGCCGCCGGTGTCTTTATGGTCGAGGTGTCAAAACAGACCCATCCGCAAAAGGGGCACATGATCAAAAACCGTGTGCGCAGCCCGATCCGGGTGCTTGAAGGCCTGTCCAACCCGCTGCCAGAGCCGGTCTGAGCGCCAGAACCCACATGTACCCACATCTCACGCAGCGTCGCGACGTCGACTGCCCCAACGGCGCGCTAGGGGCAGGGGCGCTGCCTGTGGCATCCTGCTGTGCAGGAGGAGAGGCCCGGTTCCGAGGGCGGGAGGCGGACGCGAAGGGCAGGCCAATGACGGGTCCAGAACGCCAAACGGCGTTTTCCGTCAGTGATTCCTTTGGGCAACTGGGAACGCTATCATTGTGTACATTTGTGTACCGTGGAGGTCGTCCAAAGCGTAACCGCCAAGCCTGCAGCGAAAAAACCTTGCTCAGAAATTCATTTTTTTTTCCGAAAAGACCTACGTCAAAGCGTCACAGATTTGTTAAGGTGTTGAATTATCACGAAAAGTGATTTTGGCGCTGAAAACAGAGGTAGTTGCTAGGTGAGCAAGGCTCTGCTACATCCACGCTGATTTCCGTGTCCGGGGCAACCTGGGCAATGCTCACGCCCCCGGATGCCTACCGCAAGCAAGGCATATAAACCGGGGCCAAAATAATATCGGAAGGGTGGACGTGTCCGAACCAGCTTCGATTTCCGCAGGCATTGCTGACCGCTATGCCACTGCGATCTTCGAGATCGCCTCCGAGGGTAATTCTCTCGACTCTCTCGAATCCAGCATGAACGATCTGGCCGCCGCCCTGGCGGACAGCGAGGACCTGCAAGCGCTGATCACCTCGCCGGTGATTTCCCGCGAAGAGCAGGGCGCCGCAATTGCTGCGGTCGCAGACAAGATGGGTATTGATGCGACCCTGCGCAATACCTTGGCGCTGATGGCGACCAAACGCCGCCTCTTCGCCGTGCCTGCCCTGATCGACGCCCTGCGCGCCCGTATCGCGGAAGCCCGCGGCGAAGTGACCGCCGAGGTCACCTCTGCCAAGGCGCTGACCAAGACCCAAAGCGAAAAGCTGGCCAAAACTCTGGCCGCGCGTGTGGGTAAGAAAGTTTCCATCAATGCAACCGTCGATGAGAGCATCATCGGTGGTCTGATTGTCAAAGTGGGCTCGAAGATGATCGATAGCTCGATCCGCTCCAAGCTCAACTCCCTACAGAATGCAATGAAAGAGGTCGGATAAATGGGTATCCAAGCTGCGGAAATTTCCGCGATCCTTAAAGACCAGATCAAGAATTTTGGTCAAGAAGCCGAAGTGGCCGAGATCGGCCGCGTTCTGTCCGTTGGTGACGGTATCGCCCGTGTGCACGGCCTCGACAACGTCCAAGCGGGCGAAATGGTCGAGTTCCCCGGCGGCATCATGGGCATGGCGCTGAACCTCGAAAACGACAACGTTGGTGTTGTTATCTTCGGGTCTGACCGTGACATTAAAGAAGGCGACACCGTTAAGCGCACGAACTCCATCGTGGACGTTCCTGCCGGTGACGCCCTGCTGGGTCGCGTTGTGGACGCGCTGGGTAACCCGCTCGACGGCAAAGGTCCGATCGAGACCACCGAGCGTAAGGTCGCAGACGTCAAAGCGCCGGGCATCATCCCGCGTAAATCCGTTCACGAACCGATGGCAACCGGCCTGAAGTCCGTTGACGCGATGATCCCGATCGGCCGTGGCCAGCGCGAGCTGATCATTGGTGACCGTCAGACCGGTAAAACTGCCGTTGCTCTGGACGCGATCCTGAACCAGAAATCCTACAACGAAGCCGCAGGCGACGACGAGCACAAGAAGCTCTACTGCATCTACGTGGCTGTTGGCCAAAAGCGCTCCACCGTTGCGCAGCTGGTGAAGAAACTGGAAGAAAACGGCGCGATGGAATACTCCATCGTTGTGGCTGCAACCGCGTCCGACCCGGCGCCGATGCAGTTCCTGGCGCCCTACGCCGCGACTGCAATGGCAGAAGCGTTCCGCGACAACGGCCGTCACGCGCTGATCATCTATGATGACCTCTCCAAGCAAGCGGTTGCCTATCGCCAGATGTCCCTGCTGCTGCGCCGTCCGCCGGGCCGTGAAGCGTATCCGGGTGACGTTTTCTACCTGCACTCCCGTCTGCTCGAGCGTTCCGCGAAACTGAACGAAGACTTCGGTGCTGGCTCTCTGACCGCTCTGCCGATCATTGAAACCCAAGGTGGCGACGTTTCCGCGTTTATTCCGACCAACGTGATCTCCATCACCGACGGTCAGATCTTCCTGGAAACCGAACTGTTCTACCAAGGCATCCGTCCTGCTGTGAACACCGGTCTGTCCGTTTCCCGTGTGGGCTCCTCTGCTCAGACCGACGCGATGTCTTCTGTCGCTGGCCCGGTTAAGCTGTCCCTCGCTCAGTACCGCGAAATGGCTGCGTTCGCGCAGTTCGGCTCTGACCTTGACGCCGCAACCCAGCAGCTGCTGGCCCGTGGCGCGCGCCTGACCGAGCTGATGAAACAGCCGCAGTACTCGCCGCTGACCAACTCTGAAATCGTCTGCATCATCTTCGCAGGCACCAACGGTTACCTCGACAAAATCGAGCTGAAAGACGTTGGCCGCTACGAGGCTGAGCTGCTGTCCTTCCTGCGTGGCAAGAAGGCAGACTTCCTGCAGTGGATCACCGACGAAGACCCGAAATTCAAAAAGGGTGAACCGGTTGAGAAAATGAAGGCAGTGCTCGACGAATTCGCAGCTGACTTCGCTTAAGGGAGCGCGCATAGATGCCATCCCTTAAGGACCTAAAAAACCGGATCCAGAGTGTGAAAAACACTCGGAAGATCACAAAAGCCATGCAAATGGTGGCCGCGGCGAAACTTCGCCGCGCCCAGGAAGCTGCTGAAGACAGCCGTCCCTACGCCGAACGGTTCAATGCCGTTATGGCCGGGCTGGCGGCTGCCGTCGGCGACAGCGCAACCGCACCAAAGCTCATTGCGGGCACCGGTAGCGATCAGGTTCAGCTCTTGGTGGTTCTCACCGCCGAGCGCGGCCTGTGCGGTGGCTTCAACTCCAACATCGCCAAGCTCGCCCGTCAGAAAGCCGAAGCGCTTCTGGCGGAAGGCAAAACGGTCAAGATCCTGACGGTTGGTAAGAAGGGCCGGGAATCGCTGAAGCGCGATTTCGGGGACCACTTCATCGGCCACGTGGACATGAGCGCAGTCAAACGCCTTGCCTATGGCAATGCGCAGGACGTCGCCCGTGATGTTCTTGCTCGTTTTGACGCTGGGGAATTCGACGTTGCGACGCTCTTCTATTCGAAGTTCCAGAACGTTGTGACCCAGATCCCGACCGCGCAGCAGATCATCCCGGCCAAGTTCGATCAGGACGACGCCGAGGCGGTTTCTGCCGTGGTGGAATACGAGCCGAGCGAAGAGGCAATCCTGGCCGATCTGCTGCCGCGTGGTGTGGCAACCCAGATCTTCTCGGGCCTCTTGGAAAATGCGGCATCCGAACAGGGTGCCCGGATGAGCGCAATGGACAATGCGACCCGCAACGCGGGCGACATGATCGACAAGCTGACTATCGAGTTCAACCGCTCACGTCAGGCCGTGATCACCAGCGAGCTTATTGAAATCATTTCGGGCGCCGAAGCGCTGTAAAGAAACCGGAGACGAACAAATGGCAAATGCAAAAGGCAAGGTGACTCAGATCATCGGCGCCGTTGTGGACGTCCAGTTCGACGGCGATCTGCCGACGATCCTGAACTCCCTCACCACCGACAACAATGGTAAAACCCTGGTTCTGGAAGTTGCTCAGCACCTCGGCGAAAACACCGTTCGCACCATCGCGATGGACGCGACCGAAGGTCTCGTGCGCGGTCAGGCCGTGGCCGACACCGGTGGCCCGATCACCATCCCCGTTGGTAACGCGACCCTGGGCCGCATCCTGAACGTTGTCGGCGAGCCCGTCGACGAAGGTGCACCCATCGTTGCAACTGAAACCCGCGCGATCCACCAGGAAGCGCCGGAATTCAGCGACCAGTCCACCGAATCCGAAGTCCTCGTGACCGGCATCAAAGTTATCGACCTTCTGGCGCCCTACGCCAAAGGTGGTAAAATTGGTCTGTTCGGCGGTGCGGGCGTTGGTAAAACCGTTCTCATCATGGAACTCATCAACAACATCGCAAAAGTGCACTCGGGCTACTCCGTGTTCGCCGGTGTTGGTGAGCGGACCCGTGAAGGCAACGACCTCTACCACGAGATGATCGAATCCAACGTTATCAAACCCGATAACCTGGAAGAATCTCAGGTGGCTCTGGTTTACGGCCAGATGAACGAGCCTCCGGGTGCGCGTGCCCGTGTTGCGCTGACCGGTCTGACCCTGGCAGAACAGTTCCGCGACCAGTCCGGTACCGACGTTCTGTTCTTCGTGGACAACATCTTCCGCTTTACCCAAGCGGGTTCCGAGGTGTCCGCTCTGCTCGGCCGTATCCCATCTGCTGTGGGCTACCAGCCGACACTGGCAACCGACATGGGTGCGATGCAGGAACGTATTACCTCCACCAAGAACGGCTCCATTACGTCCATTCAGGCCGTATACGTTCCGGCGGATGACCTTACCGACCCTGCACCGGCAACCACCTTTGCCCACCTTGACGCAACCACCGTTCTGAACCGTGCGATCTCCGAGCTGGGCATCTACCCGGCGGTTGACCCGCTCGACTCGTCCTCGCGTCTGATGGACCCTGCAATCGTTGGCGAAGAGCACTACCAAGTGGCCTCCGACGTTCAGCAGATCCTCCAGCGCTACAAGTCGCTGCAGGACATCATCGCGATCCTCGGCATGGACGAACTGTCTGAAGAAGATAAGCTGACCGTTGCGCGTGCGCGTAAGATCCAGCGTTTCCTCTCCCAGCCGTTCGACGTTGCAAAAGTCTTCACCGGCTCTGACGGTGTTCAGGTTGCGCTCGAAGACACCATCTCGTCGTTCAAAGCCGTTGTGGCTGGCGAATACGACCACCTGCCCGAAGGCGCCTTCTACATGGTTGGCGGCATCGACGAGGTGCTCGAAAAAGCCGAGAAAATGGCTGCTGACGCGGCCTAAGGAGGGCCCTGATGGCTGATACGATGCAATTTGACCTGGTGAGCCCCGAGCGGAGCCTTGCTTCGCTCCAGGCCACCGCGGTCCAAATCCCCGGTGCCGAGGGTGACATGACGGCGATGCCGCTTCATGCGCCCGCGCTCACCACCCTGCGTCCCGGTGTCCTGAAGGTCGAAAGCCCCGAAGGCAACGCGGAATACCTCGTCACAGGCGGTTTCGCCCAGATCGGTGCTGAGGGCCTCTCCGTCCTCGCCGAGAAGGCGCTGCCCATGGACGAAGTGACCCGTGCGCATCTGGACGAGCTCATCGAGGAAGCCCGCGCGATGTACAAAACCGCGCAAGAGGCCGACGGCCCGCATGGTCTGGTGGAAGATGCCGCCAAACTGCTCGCGGACATGGAAGCCCTGGGCACCCATATGGCCCTCTGATTGGCTCAGTTGCCCGGTTTGAGGCTGGGCAACGCATGATAAATAGAGAACGGCCCGCGCATCCCGCGCGGGCCGTTTTTTGCTGCCGGTTGTCTTGGTTTAACCCCGAGCTCTAGAAGATCAATTCAGGACCAGAAACACTGAAAAGTTTACGACGTACTCTTGGCCCGATATTTCGCATAAACATCCCAGCCGGTTAAATAGGCTTTTTTTCTAAGTGCCCTATGTACTCGATTAAGTGTGCCATCGCTGCCGATATTTCGTACTTTCGCACGCCAATGTTGTCCTAAGTCGCCGACGTCTGGCCAACTAAGCCGACGAGCAAACGTCCCTACGCTACCCTCGTGAAAAATTGGCTGAACGACATGGAGAGACAAGTGACCATTGCTTTCCTTATGGATTTCCAAGCAAGCTTTTCCTCGGTAGCGCTTATCTAGTGGCCATTGAAAATAACTCCACTCCAAGCCGTTAAAGGTCGCATTTTCTGGTAGTTCTTCCGACTCAGCCCGCTGTTCTTGCCAGTCCTTCTCCAGTACTTTCGGATCGGCATTCCCTTCGGAAATTATCACGGGTAGTGCGCCAAATACGTCGGCACGTCGGAGGAACGTGTCTATTGGATTCTCTCTGCCAGCATCACCATCTGCGTTATACGTGCAGGTCACTGTAGAAGCGAGCGTTCGGCGACCGAACCGCTCGCGACACATTTGGAGGTGCTCTTCGGACGCACTCTTGCCTTTACGATAGAATTTTTTTGCCAATTCAAATGCCGAACTTGCGTCGTCGCCTTTCATCATAGCTGCGGCTTCGTCATGGCCAGTTTCATTCCAGCACAAGCCAGGAGCGGACGCATTAGCTGAACCTAGAACAGCTCGTTTTTCTGATGCGTAGATCTTAGAGTGGAGCGTAGGGTGAACTCGAACGCGGCCAGGAAGAATCTTCATTAATGCCTCAAGTTCTTCAGGATTCGTACCACCGTGCGCAACGTTAAGAACGACATGCACTTGCTCAGCTCGCGAAGTAAGTTTTAGCGCATCAGTCGCACCACGCCCCCAATAGGAAACAGCGAGAAAAATTTCGCCGTTTGCCTCGCAGACTTTGCAGGCTTTTTTTGATATCTCTTTGCCAGTTATCGCTTTGGGCACTTAAATAGTCCTCTTTGAGTTTAACGATTCTATCTCGAAGTTTTAGCTTTTTCACCCGTGGATTGTAGAAATCTCACCTCTACGGCAAAATATGCGCGAAACACTCGGGCATTCCTCGCTCATAGAGTATTTTCTCCTCTTGTCGTTTCAGCCCAGCTCTTATTGGACAACTGCTGAAGCTTTCGCGACACTCCACAATCTCAGCTGTCGGGAGAGGGGCTTTGACGGTGGTGTTTCCCTTTTGTTAACCATGGGAGAGGTAATCTGAGCGCGACAGGATGTGAGATATGGAAGAAAAGGAAAAGCCTCAGATGTTTATGCGATTGAGCGGCCCGCGTACCGCGATCTCTCAGGGCGACGTAGAGGTATTCTCGGAATTTGAAGAAGGGGGCGAAATGTGGACGGGCGCGGGGGGGCGCGAACGGCGCATTCACGTGACCTTTGACAATGCCTATTCCGCGCCGCCTGCCGTGTTTGTGTCGCCCTCTTTGATGGATATGCACAATGAAGGGGCCTATCGCGCCGAACTGGTTGCCGAAGACATCACCTGCGCAGGCTTTGATGTGGTCTTCCGCACCTGGTCCGACAGCCGCGTTGCCCGTGTGCGCGCCGCTTGGATGGCGATGGGCGAAATGGCCTATGAGGACGACTGGAACATCGACTGATGTGAAGTTTCTGTAACAGGGCAAGAACTGCATTGCCCGGCACAGGTCTCTTACCCAATCTGCGCCTGACTTTGCCAGATGGGGGTGCCCGACATGTTCCAGATCGACACCGCCGCTGAGGTGCTTCTGCGGCTCTGTGATGCCGCGAGACCCATTGTCCGCGACCATTGGCTCAGCCCGAAACAGGTGGATTATAAATCCGACGGCAGCCTGCTGACCCAGGCGGATCTGGCCGTTGAACGCCTGCTGCGCGACGGGCTGCGCGCGGCGTTTCCCGATCATGGCCTCTTGGGCGAAGAATACGGCGCTGACGCGGCCGAGCGGGACTACACTTGGGTCATTGATCCGATCGACGGCACGCGCCCCTATGGGTTTGGGCTGCCAAATTTCGCCTCTCTTGCGGCGCTCTGCCACCACGGGCGGCCCATCTTGGGGATGATCGACCTGCCGCTGCTGGACGTGCGTTACATTGGCATTGCGGGGCAGGGCACGTGGCTCAATGGGCGCAAACTGCAGGTCAGCGCCACAAAGCAGCTGTCGCAGGCCCATGGGATGCTGGCCAATCACGACAGTTTCACCGATGGCACCGATGCCGCCTATGACGCCCTGCGCGCCCGTCTGCGCGCCACGGCCTTTGATGGCGGCTCTCCGGCCTATGGTGCGCTGGCGGCGGGCAAGATCGACCTGTGCCTGAATGGGCCGGACCTGAACGCGCATGACATCTGCGCGCTGGTGCCGGTGGTCGAGGGGGCAGGGGGCGTTGTGACCTCCTGGCAGGGGGAGCCGCTGACCTTGGCCTCCAGTGGCGCCATTGTGGCCTCCGCGACGGCGCAGCTGCATGACGCGGCGCTGACGGAGATCGCGGGCGCAATGACCCCGTAACACGCCTGTGCCCTTGTCCTGTGACGCGAGGCCCTGCAGGGTGCTTCAACACTGGGGGATTCAACACTGGGACGGGGGATGACATGAAACAGATCACAGGCGGCTGTCTTTGCGGCGCGGTGCGCTTCACCGCGCAGGGCGCGCCCAGCCGGGTCGGCATCTGCCACTGCCTGGACTGCCGCAAACACCACGGGGCGGCGTTTTTTGCCGCTGCCATCTTTCCAGAAGAGGCGGTCGAGGTCACAGGCAAACTCAGCGCCTACGAAGGCCGCGCCTTCTGCCCCACCTGCGGCAGTTCGGTGCTGGCACGATCGGACGGAGAGGTCGAACTCCACCTCGGCGCATTGGACGACCCCGGCCAGTTCACCCCCGAATACGAGCTCTGGACCATCCGCCGCGAACCCTGGCTGTCCCCGGTCCCCGGCGCGCGCCAGTATCCCCGTAACAAAGATCCCTAGCGCCCAAGTTGGCCCTTGTGGTTGCGCATCTTTTCCCTAAGGTCTGATCTTATTTCCGGCCCCATCATCTGGGGCACACATGATTTTTGATGATGTGATTTCCCATGCGCATGTCCGCAATTCCCATCGTCCACCTGTTTGCAGGGCTGGCGATTTTCCGGTTTTTTGACCCCAATGCGCTGGCGGCTGTGGTCGGCATCGAGTGGCTGTCGGCGCGCGTCGCCGCGCTCTACGCCATTGGCCCCCACCACGCGGCGTTCTTTCTTGCGATCTTTCCAACTTTGTTGTTTTCGACCGTCTATTTCCTCCCGGCGCAGCGCGCCAGAATTCAAACCCGGCTCAGAGCCCAGAATGGTTTCAAGACAGAAACGATCGGGGGGGGCTTCTCGATTGTGCATTCCAATTCACGTGGGGCCGGGCTTTGCTGGGCTATGTGTGCGACTGGGCTTTTGGTCCAGATCTCTGGCTATTCTGACATTTGGGACAGCAGGTGGTGGGGGCTGCTGTTTCCAGGCGTTTTGTGGACCACTTGGCTTGGCGCGATCGGGCTGATCTCCACAATTCTGCTTGCAACAGGTGTGATAACAGAATGAGGGCGCAGGCCCCGCGCTTCTTTGCCCGCCCCCAATTCTTCTTTTGGCCCCAAATACTCCCGGAGCTCGAGGCGGGAGCCTCGATCCAGCCTCTACGCCAAAGAAAAAGCCCCGCGACAGGGCGCAGGGCTTTGATCTTGGTCCGTCCAGACCGGGTTTAGTCGCCAGCGCCCGGATACAGGCTCTCGTAGATCGGCGTCAGGGTCTTGTCTTCAAACAGAGACGAAACCGAGGTGCCGTGCCAGATGTTCAGGATCGCCTGGGTGAACAGCGGCGCGGTTGGCAGGATGCGGATGTTGGGCGCGTTCAGGATCGCCTCGGTCGGCTGGATCGAGTCGGTCAGCACCAGCGACTTCATCACCGAATTGGTCACACGTTCGACCGCCGGGCCGGACATAACACCGTGGCTGATATAGGCGTGCACTTCACGCGCCCCATTATCCAGCAGCACTTGCGCCGCCTTGCACAGGGTGCCAGCCGTGTCGCACATGTCGTCGACGATCAGGCAGATCTTGTCTTTGACGTCGCCAATCACGGTCATCTCGGCCACTTCACCGGGCTTTTCGCGGCGTTTGTCGACGATCGACAGCGGCGCATTGATGCGCTTGGCCAGCTCGCGGGCGCGCGCCACGCCGCCGACGTCCGGGGACACCACCATAATGTCGCTCATCTGGTCTTCGAACTGGTCTTTGACGTCCAGCGCGAAAATCGGCGAAGCATAGAGGTTGTCGACCGGAATATCGAAAAAACCCTGAATCTGCGCTGCGTGCAAATCCAGGGTCAAAATACGTTCTACACCGGCACCGGTCAGCATATTGGCCACCAGCTTGGCGGAAATCGGCGTCCGGGCCTTGGTGCGGCGGTCCTGGCGGGCGTAGCCAAAATAGGGGATCACGGCGGTGATCCGCTGGGCCGAAGAGCGACGCAGCGCATCGGCGATGATCAGAAGCTCCATCAGGTTGTCATTGGCCGGGTTCGATGTCGGCTGAATGATAAACATGTCCTCGCCACGAACGTTTTCATAGACTTCGACGAAGATTTCGCCGTCATTGAAACGTTCGACACGCGCGTTCACCAGGTCCTGATCCACCCCACGGTGCAGGCTCATGCGACGGGCAATTGTCTTGGCAAGAGGGAGGTTTGCGTTCCCAGCAATAAGCTTAGGTTCGTTCAAGGTCGGCATTGGCTGTAATCCCCGAGCAGCAATGTGACAGATTCGTGATGTAGGCACCGCTTAACATGGCATTTGACGCAGGCATAGGTCTGAGCTGCAGGAAATCAAAATCGATTTCCAAAGGGTTTTGGGTGGACATTGCAGCCTGAAAAACACGGGGAAGACGGGCCGCCAGATCGGGCGATCCTCAGGTCCGGCTTTGATAGCGCTCACAATTTGACCCTTCTGCCCGATCCGTCAATTGGCCGGTCAAACGGGAAATATGGACCCGCCCGAAGGCGGGCCCCATCGTCATGAAAATTCCTTGGTCTGCGTGCGCTGTGTCAGGCAATACCTTTCACGGCTGCGCGCAGCAGGGCCATAACCCCAGCCTGGCCCAGTCAATCTGCCGTCAGCCCGTTCTGGGCTGCGAATAGCCTTGTCTTGATATGGATCCCGAAGGGCAACAGCCTGAAAACCGGCTGCCTCCTCTTTGCCCAACGGGCAGTGTCGCGCGTTCCGCACCCTCGAGACCTATACCAAACAACTCGTCACCTATACGAAAGTGCGTCCTGCTATCCTTAGGTAAAGCGATCGCTAAAATTTTCGCAATCGCCATTCAGGAAACAGTCTGTTGATCGGAAAAAACCTAAGGAAAATCGGCAAAACCCTATGGCTTATGGTTAACCGAGCGGCTCCTCGATGATATGATCTTCCCAATCTTCTTCGGGTGTGTCGAATTCGGAAACAGTCCAACCTTGGACCGAGACGCCGGCCGCGTGCACACTGTTGGGATCGCCAGTCAGCAGCGGATGCCAGTCGGGCAGGGGCTCTCCCTTCCACAGACGGCGATAGGCGCAGGTCTGCGGCATCCAATAGGCATGGGTGTCCAGATTTTCCGGCTTCAGGCTGATACATTCGGGAATGAATTTGTGGCGCGTCTCGTAATGGGCGCATTGGCAGGTGCGATCATCCAGCAGCCGACACGCGACACGGGTCAGCGCGACTTCGCCGGTGTCCTCATCTTCAAGCTTGTTGAGGCAGCATTTGCCGCAGCCATCGCACAGGGCTTCCCATTCCTTATCGGACAGTTTGTCCAAAGGTTTCTTTTCCCAGAAACGCGGAGAGAGGCCGCTGCGGTCGATTTTATTGGTCATAGGGTCCTGACTTTCATCCTGGCTTTCAAAGCTGGGAGAGGATGTCGCGCGCGCGGTCACAATCGTCCTGCATCTGCGCCATCAGCGCGTCGAGCCCGTCGAATGTCATCTCCGGGCGCAGATAATCCACCAGCCCAACCGACAGGGTCGCCCCATAAAGGTTGCCGGTGAAATCGAACAGGAAGGTTTCAATATTCGGGTGGTCGCCATCAAACATGGGCCGGATGCCCACGGATGCGGCGCCGTGATAGCTGCCCGTGTGGGGGCCATCCAGCACGTCCACAAGCACCGCATAGACGCCAAAGGCGGGCATATGCAGCCCGTCAATCGACTGGTTCGCGGTGGGAAAGCCCATGGTGCGGCCGCGTTGTTCGCCGCCGATCACCTCGCCCTCAATGCGGTGCCAATGGCCCAGCATTGCGGCGGCATCGCGCGGGCGGCCTTCGCTCAGCGCGCGGCGAATGGCGGTCGAAGACACAGTGTCCTCTGAATACTCCATCAAAGGCGCGACACTGACGCCAAAGCCCATCTCGGCGCCGAACGCCTTCAGGTCCTCAACCGTGCCCGCGCGCCCCTTGCCGAAACAGAAATCCGCGCCCACAACCACATGGGCCAGCCCCAGCCCATCGGCAATCACCTGCTGGGCAAAGTCACGTGGGCTGAGCGACGACAGCGCCTGATTGAAGTTCAGCTGATAGAGCTTCTCAACGCCGACCTTCTCCAGCCGGTGCGCGCGCGCCTCGGCCGACATCAGCCGGAAGGCCGGCGCATCGGGGGCAAAAAATTCGCGCGGGTGCGGCTCAAAGGTCATCACGCCCAAAGGCGCATCTGGTGCCGCCTGACGTGCCAGTTCGATCACCGACAGGTGACCCCGGTGAACCCCGTCGAAATTGCCGATCGCCACGGTTGCACCGCGATCTTCGGGTTCCACGTATTGATAATCTCGAATGATGCGCATGATCGCATGCCTAGCCGCGTGCGCAGGGGCATGCAAGGTGGATCAATGCCTCCGTTGCCCATTGACCGCACGCCCGCTTGGGGAAATCGCAAACCCCACCCGCCATACTGGCCCGGATCGATCAACCAGAAGGGCGCAGGCCTCCGCTGTGGGCGGGGTTGCGCATATTCAGAGACCGCCCCGCCAAAACGGGGATCGTCTTGCGACCGCAGGAACGAACAGGCCTTGCGAGGCATGTCCCCCTCTGACCAAAGGCGGTGCCGCCTTCCTTTCTGCGCCTTTACAGACAAACAGGGCGCACAGCTTCGAACCAGAAAAAACCGCCCATCCCGAGCAGGGAGAGGGCGGCCAAAGTGCGGGCCCACATACGTGGAAAAGACCCGGGGAAGAAGAGAGGTGTGTCAGTCGAATTTGCGCGAGGGCGCCATCACCATGGCCTCGCCAACCAGAACTTTTTTGCCATCGACCACGCAGCGGCAATCCAGTTTGACCCGGCGTTTGTCGATCTCGATGCCGGTGACCTCGACCTCGGCCAGCACCATGTCGCCGGGGCGCACGGGCGCGAGGAACTTCAGGTTCTGGCTCATGTAGATGGTGCCATGACCGGGCAGCTGTTCACCGATCACCGCCGAAATCAGCCCGGCGGTCAGCATGCCATGGGCAATGCGCCCCTGAAACAGGGTGTCGCGGGCATAGTCTTCGTCCAGATGCACCGGATTACGGTCGGTCGAGACCTTGGCGAACATTTCAATGTCCTCATCGGTCACCTGTTTGCGCAGGTAGCGGACCATGCCCATCTCGATGTCTTCGATGCAAATGGTGCCGCGTTCGAAATTGTCCAACATGGTCCCCTCCGGCTGGAATCGCAGGCGCAACTTTGTAAGTTGCCGAAATTAAGTTACGCAACTTTATTACTTTGCGAGTGCAGAAAATCAAGAGGAAATGGTGTGCCCGAGGTGTAAAATTAGAGCCAGATAAACTTAAAGCGTGCGCAAATAAAAACTAAAAGCCTGCGCAAAGGCGGCAGTTCAAGGAGCTGTTCTCTGTTTATGTGTCTGATAAGACGAAAAAAGGAGCGCCTAGCGCTCCTCGACTGGTCTTCGCAGGCGACATTTTTGGGACTGCACTGCATGCGCTTACGCCCAATAGCTACCATGTATGGTTTGAGCGCCCTAGGCGTCTATCACCTCAGATCTTTGGGGATGTCTGCGCGCAGATAGATGGGTCCCACATCCAGTTCGCCTGGCGATAAGGGCTGAATACCTCGTGCCTCTAGAAGGGAGGAAAGACTGCGCATGCCTATCCCGCAGTGCAGACTTAAGGTTCGCAAGGTGAAATATGTGGCATGGAAAGCGCGGGCATCCGCCTCGTGAATATACACCTGCGGTTTCCGGGTTTTGGGGTTGGTTTTGACGATGGTCGCCACCAAGCCCGCCCGTGCCAAACGCTGGAGTCCGGTGGCATTGCTGAGCCCCAGAGATTTGGCAAAACGATCCAAAGAGACAACCTTTGGCCCAGTCTGCCCTGCCGTTTCAGAGAACAAATATGTGACCTCATCATGATCAACATAGACTGCTGTGAAGCCGTCGAAATCAGCGTGGTTGCCAATACGCCGCAAACGCCCGTCAAGAATGGCACGGACGATGTCACAGGACGAAATGCCAAGTGCCTTGGCGGAGGCGGTGAGCCGCAACCAACTGTGTTGTGCCTGCCGCAGGGGTGTCGCCCCATATAGCAGTCGATCCAGCAATATTGCGCCTGACTGCGGATCCCAAATGGCTCCTGTGGTCTTGTCCTCATGGGCGGGCTTCAAAATACCTGACTTTGCAAGCGCCTGAAAAAGCTCCGGCTCCATGGACATAGATTTGCAAAAGCGTTCAGGTGCCAACAGCTCTGTTCGTCCTCTCAGCAGAGGCGAAGCCTGTGCTGCGCTGAACACAGTCCACTCATCCGCGCGGCTTTGGGACGCTTCCCCAATGACACCAGCCGCCTCCAGCACGCGTCGAAGCCGGGGGGCCTCAACACCTGTCGTGCGCGACGCGGTTTGCAGGGAGTGCAGCTCGCGCGTCAGAACGGGTTCCCCCATCAGCTCATCACCAGGCCCAAGTGGCCATGTTTTAAGAATGTGCTCTCTGAGAAGGGACCTGAAGGGAGCAAAATCCGGATCATCTGCGTGGTCGTCGGCCAGCGCCGCATAAAGGCGCGGGAAGACTTTCAACGGTCCGTCTGATGGACTGGAAGACAGATCTTCGAGGCTCGTCAGTGCGCTGCGCACGGCGGGTTCGCCACAGGAGGCAACAACAAAGCCCATTTGGTACAGGTGCCAATGATCTGACTTTTTGATACGCGACGGCGCGGAGGTGAAGTGGCGGCTCAGCGCATATCCCAGCAGGAAACTAAATGTGGCGGCGGCATGAAATGAGTGCGCATCTAGCCAGTTTCCCCCCGGGTGGCCTGCCAGTTTCTGGTCGAGCCAGTGTTCAAAAGGCGTGACATCCCTTGTGTCGCGCTCCAGCTCTCCGGCCACAACAGCGTCCTCAATCGCGTCGAGCCGGGGGGCGGACTCCAAACGGTGATGAATATTGCTGTCTCTCCAGAGGGGCACCAGCGGATGTCCGTGGATGGGGCAGGACTGCACGTGTGGGAGCGCCCATTCGCCGCGCAAGAACATGGTCTCCTCCTTTGCGAGATCCTCTTTCAGGCAGCAAGGGCAACCTTTTACGGTTGGGTTTCGCAATGTTCGGCCATGAAAGAAGGCCCCACGGAACGCGTAGGTGCCGTTTTCGGTTTTAGCCGGTGTCCAGCCAACCAGTTCCGCGGGATCGACGCCGCCCAACCGGGCAAGTTTCCGAATTTCTGCGTGCTGTCCGTCGATGACCTTTTTAAAAGGAAGATCAAGTTCCAAGCCGAGAGTATGGGCGTCCACACCATTTGCCTGCGCGATGCGCGACATGAAGGAGGGCGCGGTCTCTCGCGGGGAGAGCGGGACTGTTATGGGAAGCGTTTGTTGGAGCATCTGCGGCCTTTGCCAGTTTCTCCGCACCTATACCGCCAAACTCGAAATGCAAATCTTCATTTATGCTGTGTTGATCTTTGCACTGTCATAGAAAGCGGTTTTTCAAACTGCGCCAATTCCGCATGCCTGTTCAGCACCTATTCGCGAAGTGAGCCTGATGCAGCGGGCCTGTGTCCGGTCCTTTCGAGTGTAGGCTTGGTTGCTGAGGCAACGGGTGCGCCGTGGTACTCCTTCGGGGCGTACTGGAGAATACAGGCGTTTGTCCGGGCGGTGTTGCGGCGGGCCCCACTTCGTACGCCTTTGTCGTTCAGGCGCAATTCAGCGGGCCATTTTTCGGCTTTGGCCGCGGTGTCTGTGGTGCTTATGAGCTCCGAGGGCAACGTCGGAAACTGGGCCGAGTAATCCTAGTTCTTGCTGCTGTTTGCGACCCTTCGGCGGGCGAAGGGCTTGCGAAAAACACAAACGTACTCCAAAGCGATCTGCACTGTGCCAGTCGTTTCAAGGCCTTTGGCCTGCATTTAAAGGGCTGTTCGGGTTTCTTGCTGCGGGTGAAGTGCTGCGAAAGCCGTTTTTCGCATTTATGTCAGATACTTATGTTTTACCATGTGCCGCCGGGCGCTTTGTTTCTGGCGCTGTTCATGCTATGCTCATTGTACGAAACACCCCTCAGTGAGTTGGTGGGGCAGGTATCAAGTTCATCAATTTTGCAGGTAGTTTGCAACACAATCTTCTCGTGCCTTGTGCAGTCTTGTCTGCCGAAGTCGGAACACATCAACGCATGAGCAAAGAGGACACGGCGGGTCTGTGATAGCCCCTGTTGTGGCGACCAGTTGCGAAGCCGACGCCTGAGCGCGATGACATCGTGCCGAGCTGGAGGAAAGATGACATGTCCAAAGTCGCCTTTGCCCGTATTCGATTTCCAGAGCCCCCGAATCTAACACAGCTTGAGGTCGAGTGCCGATTGAAGCTGTTTCTGGAAAGATGGCGCGATAAAAGAGGGCGCTCCGCAGGGAGCTTTTCAAGCGAGAACAAAATTAGGCTAAAAATCGAGATGCGCGCGACGCAAAAAGTGGCCCCGGCCATTTCCCTTCGGGCGGGCTTTTCGTGATCCCGAATGACTGGCAGGCCTTTGTAGCGAACGAACGGCTTATGACCCGCGTGAATGGAGAATTCCGCCAAGATACACGTGCAGGGGACATGATCCTGACCTTCCGGGACCTGGTCTTCAATACGCTCTCTGATGCCGACGAGAAGCGGTTCCTGTACAAAGGCGGTATGCAGTATCTAATCGAAGACCACAAAATTGCGCGCGGGCAGGTGCTGATGTCCTGAACCGCAGAAGGGGTCATCTTCATTCCCCCTAATCTCCGGCAGATTATACGCGGCGCCTTGCGCTATTTTACGGAAGGCCACCTCTTTGGGGCAACATACCCCTATGAGGCCGTCGTGGCCTCATTTGTCAGATAAGAGCACGTATCTGGACGATATCTGCAAGATGGTGATCAGGTGATACATTTGTCTTCTATCATGGGGCTGATTTCCGCAGGCGCCGTTGGCACAGAGGCATGACTGGTGACCTGGCTTTAGGCTGAAGACCACCCAAGAAACAAAGAGGGGGCAGCTCTTTTGCGGTCCCCGCGCAGCTCTTGATTTTGTTCTATTTCAGTCTGAAATCGTTCGTCCGAACCAAGGTCAGCTTGGTCTGCCCTCTTTTTCTTCGAGGGAAATCTGGTCAAGGACCAAGGCCACCAGCTAGCGCATCTCATCGTCCAGCTCGACACAGTGCTGCTGGATCCTGCGGATGTCGGTCACGGGGATGCCAACAAACAAAACTCCACACCAAAGGAAGAATGGGATGCGTCGACCTAGGCAAGCTGAGGTTGGATCGACACAGACTATGCTGACACGGGTGAAGGACAAGTTCGATCCGGTCCCCGACTGGATGATCGCCGACACCGCCTACGGCTCCGGCCCGATGCTCGGCTGGCTCGTGGATCGCAAGATCAATCCTTACATCCCGGTCATCCATAGCCCGGCAGGCGATTTGCAAAGCAAATCTGCCGGGAGGGGACAAGGCTGGACGTCCCGACGGCACCTGGACACGCACAGACTTCGAATGGGATGCTGAGAATGATCAATTAATCTGCCCAGAGGGTCACGCACTCAAACAGTTCCGCCGGAATTGCTCTGATCCAAACCGGGGGGCCGACGGGCAACAATCAGAGAATTGTTTGGCATCAGAGCGCCTTGTCCCATTGTGCTCCAATCGGCCTAAGGTCTGTGTGCTCGGGACACCAATCACGGATTCAACTGGGCGTGTCCCATGCCGATAGGAGCGATGTGGTTCTTGGCGGATTAATCGGCAGTTTCGATATCAAAGTCTTCTATGTATTCGACACTCATAAACTCCAAAAGCCGGTCGTGGAACAGGCGGGAATGGTCATGAGCCAGCCGGTCCGCCCTGTGCTCATCTTGCTGGCGGATTGCCTCTACCATTTCATGATGCTGTGGGCTCAGCGGAAAAGGGTCCTTGCTTTGACGGCGATGGGCATAATGCATGTGCAAGATCCGCCGCCCCTCATCCAGCATCTTTGAGTAGAACTCAGCAAAATAGGGGTTTTTTCCCGCGTTCGCGATCGCCATGTGGAAGGACTTATTCGCCTCGGACAAGTCCAACGGGCGCCCGGCGGAGCATTCCGCATCATACAGCGCGGCGGCCTGTTCCATGGCGTGCAGGTCCTCATCTGTCCGGTGTCGCGCAGCAAGGCGTGTCACCGTGCGTTGAACCTGATCCAGCGCTTCGACAAAGCGCGGAAATTCCTGCAGGTCGATGGGGGTTACAATGGTCGTCCGGTTTGCGAGCGTACGAACCAGCCCATCAGCCGCGAGTTTGACCAAGGCCTCGCGAATGGGGGATCGAGACATCCCAAAACGCTCTGCGAGATTGCTTTCTTCAACAGATGAACCGGGCTTGAGAGTCAGCTCGAGAATCTCGTCTCGCAACGTCTCATAGACAAATTTAGACCCGCTTCCGCGCTTTTTTGCGGCATTTGTTTCGATCTCTGCACGTTGCTTAGTCACTTATTCACCTATCTTTTCGGGCACTTAAGAACGGCTCATGCCCGTTTGCAACAAATAATATTGACCGGTCGACAGATTGTCGACTAAGAATCAATGAAACATAAGTCGACAATTCGTCGACAAGATAACCCCGCAGAAAAACCAAAGGGGCACCAACGGAAGAGGTCTGTCATGAAACATCTAAAAACTGCCACCACGGCATTGGGACTAACCATAGCTGCCGCAAGCGGTGCCGCCGCAGCGGACAGCCGCTTGGATGCAGCACTGGAACGGGGCAAGCTGCTGTGTTCTGGGCACAATGGCTCGTTCCTGGGCTTTGCCGAAGTCGACGACAAAGGCGAATGGAAGGGCATGGACATTGATCTGTGCAAAGGCCTTGCCGCATCCATGTTCGGCACGTCCGACGGCAATCTGGAGATTGTACCGATTTCCTGGGCACAGCGATGGCCAGCGCTTCAGTCCGGCGACATTGATGTTGTCATCAAACTGTCCGGCTGGACTCACAGCCGCGACACCGAACTCAACCTTGCCTATTCGCTGCCCTATTTCGTTGGCGCTTTTCACGTCATGGCCCATGCCGAGCTAGGCGCAGAAAGTGTTGCGGATCTGGATGGTGGGTCCATCTGCGTGTCTGCCGGCACCTCGACCGAACGCATTCTGGCATCTTATCTTGAAAACAACGGTATCGACGCGGAAGTCATCGTGTTTGAAAAGGGCGACGAGGTCAAAACTGCCTATTTCAACGGCCGCTGCGATGGTCTAATCCTGTTTGCCCCGCCGCTGGCCGCAACCAAAGCCACCTCTGCAAACCCGGATGCCCATGTGATCCTGCCGGACGTTCTGGCGCTGGAGCCCGAGGCCATCATTGTGCCTGAAGGTGACAGCAAATGGCTGGACGTTCAAAATTGGATGCTGTCGTCGCTGTGGTTTGCGGAACTCAACGGCATCACCCAGGCCAATGTGGATGAATTCAAAGCCAACCCGCCTTCGGCACAGATTGGCAAATTCCTCGGCGCGACGCCGGGCTATGGCGAACGTCTGGGTCTGTCAGATGACTGGGCCTATAACCTGATCAAAGAGGTCGGCAACTACGGCGAGATCTTTGCGCGCAACATCGCAGAGCCCTACGGCCTGCCGCGTGCAATGAACAACCTCTACACAGATGGCGGTGTGTTCTACCCGCTTGTGGTGGATTGATCCACCTCATGTCCCCCTGCGGCCCAGTTTTGATCTGGGCCGCCTTTTTCCAATAAGGGACGTCCAGTCATGCAGGCACTCCTGAAAAACAAATCCTCGCGCGATACACTGGCCCAAGTGGGCTTTGTCGGCAGCATCCTGTTGATGATTGTGGTCTTTGCAATCACTGCGCGCAGCAATCTGCAAGCGCAGGGCATGACATCCGGTTTCGGTTTTCTCGATCGGGCAACCGGCTGGGGTGTCAACTTTTCCCTGATCGAATTTTCCACCTCGGACAGTTATCTGAAGGTGATCTGGGTCGGAATTCTGAACTCTCTTTTCCTTGGCGCGATCTCGCTGGTGCTGGCCACGGTGTTTGGCACTGTGGTGGGCATCCTGCGGGTCAGCGGCAATAAAATGGCCGGGCTGATCGGCACGACTTTTGTCGAAGTTTTCCGCAATGTGCCGCTCTTGCTGCAGGTGTTCTTCTGGTACGCCATGCTGACAGCGCTGCCCAAACCGAAACAGGCCTATGACATTCTTGGCGTCGCCTTTGTCTCTGGTCGCGGGATTTACCTGCCGGGGCTGAATGTCAGCGGGATGTCGGTATTTCTGTCGGTCCTTGCCCTCCTTGTGGCAACTGCCCTAGTGCTGTTCATCGCCATGTCGCGCCGCTTCCGCCACACGGAACCCACACAAAAGCGGACCTTCAACCGCCTGATCTGGCTGGGCTGGCTTTTGGTCACTGTTGCCCTGTTCTGGCTGGGACGGCTTCCCGAGACCACGCTGTTGAACCTGCCCTATCTCAAGGGGCTCAATTTCCGCGAAGGCATTCGTGTATCGCCTGAATTGCTGGCCTGTATCATCGGCATCTCAATCTATGGCGCCGCTTATATCGGTGAGATTGTGCGCGCAGGCTTTAACTCCGTGTCCAGTGGCCAGGGCGAGGCAGGCCATGCGCTGGGTCTGACCCCGTGGCAGACCTTCACCCGCATTCGACTGCCACTCGCGATCCGAGCCGTCATGCCGACGTTGATCAATCAATATGTCTGGCTGTTCAAATCGACCACGGTGGGCATCGCCATCGGGTTTGTCGACTTCTTTATGATCATCTCGACCTCGATCAACCAGTCCGGTCAGACGCTTGAGCTGATCGCCATCCTGATGGGCGGCTTCCTGATCATCAACTACTCCATCGCCTATGTGCTGAACCGCGTGAATGACGCGATCAAGCTCAAGGGCACGCAACTGCGCAGCTGAGAGGGCATCATGACCAAGACTTATCGCGCCCCCACGCTGTGGGACCGGATCCGCGCAGACTACTTCTCCAGCCGTCTGAACACCGCGTTGACGCTGACCTTTGGTGCTTTTGTGATCTGGGTGCTGTGGAACCTTGCCAACTGGGGACTGATCCACGCGGTCTGGAGCGCGGAAAACCGCGATCTTTGCGGCCACGGCGGCGAAGGCGCCTGTTGGGCTGTGATCGACGCCCGCTGGCGGCTGATCATGTTCGGGCTTTACCCGTTTGAGGAACAATGGCGTTCGGCGATTGCCTGCTGTGCGCTGGTGCTGGTTGGGATCCTGTCCTGTGTGCCGTGGTTCTGGAACGCGCGCCGGATCTCAATCCTTTGGGTGGCAGGCTTTGCGACTTTCTACGTCCTGATGCGCGGCGGCGTCTTTGGTCTGACACCGGTGTTCGAACAGAACTGGGGCGGGTTGTCGCTGACTCTGTTTATCTTTGCGGCAGTGTCCCTGCTTGGCATGCCGCTGGCCATTGTCTTTGCCTTGCTGCGTCGGTCTGAGCTGCCGTGGATTGCCCGCACCATGGGCGTCATCATTGACACCATCCGGTCGCTACCGCTGCTGTCGATCATGTTCACCTTTGCCATTGTGCTGCCCTTCGTGCTGCCGGGCTGGATGATCGGCGACAAACTCTACCGTGTGATTGTGGGCTACGCGCTGTTTTTTGCCTGCTATCAGGCAGAAATCATCCGCGGTGGGATGCAGGCGCTGCCGGCCGGTCAGGAAGAGGCCGCCAAGGCGCTTGGCATGTCCTATGTGCACCGCATTGCCTACATCGTGTTGCCGCAGGCCTTCCGCAACGCCCTGCCGCCGACCATCAACCAGTTCGTGATCACGTTTAAAGAAACCTCTCTGGTGGTGATCATTGGTTTCTTCGAAATCCTCGCATCGGGTCACGCGGCCTTTGGGACCTCGGAATGGAATTTCGCCCATGTCGAAGTCTATGCCTTTGTCGCGCTGATCTACTTCGTCTTTGTCTTCGCGCTGTCCCGGTACGGCGCCTACCTCGAACGCCGCACGGCCATCGCGGCGCGTTAAGGAGCCTCTCATGACCCAAGACTTTGCGGTCCGTATCCAAAACATGGACAAATACTACGGCACCTTCCACGCCCTCAAAGGTATCAACCTCGATGTTGCTGCAGGGGAGAAAGTGGTGATCTGTGGCCCTTCGGGCTCTGGCAAATCCACCCTGATCCGCTGCATGAACAAGCTGGAAGATTATCAGGCCGGCTCCATCAATGTGCTGGGCACGGAACTTGATGATAACCTGGACAATATTGATGAGATCCGCCGCGAGACGGGGATGGTGTTCCAGCACTTTAACCTGTTCCCGCATATGACAATCCTGGAAAACTGCACGCTGGCACCCATGCTGGTGCGCAAACAGTCGCTGGCCGAGGCCGAAGCGGTTGCGATGGAGTATCTCACCAAAGTGCGCATTCCCGAACAGGCCGACAAATACCCGGGCCAATTGTCCGGAGGCCAGCAGCAGCGCGTCGCCATTGCCCGCGCCCTGTGTATGAAACCCAAGATCATGCTGTTTGACGAACCCACATCCGCGTTGGATCCCGAAATGATCTCCGAGGTGCTGGATGTCATGGTCAGCCTTGCCGACGAAGGCATGACAATGATCTGCGTCACCCATGAAATGGGGTTTGCCCGCCAGGTCGCCGACCGGGTGATCTTTATGGCGGATGGCGAAGTTGTCGAAGAAGCCGCGCCTGAGGCCTTCTTCAACGCGCCCCAAGCCGACCGCACCAAAACTTTCCTCAGCCAAATTCTGGGCCACTGACATGTCTGAAAATCACAGCCACTCCACCCATGACGCGCAGGCCGATGCGCGCAATGACAATATCAAAATCTGGGTCAACGGCGACCTCGTCCACAAAGATGAAGCCAAGATCTCGGTCTACGATTCCGGCTTTATGCTGGGGGATGGCATGTGGGAAGGCATGCGTCTTTATGACGGCGAATGGGCCTTCTTTGACGAACATATGGACCGGATGTTCAATTCGTTGAAAACCGTATCCATCGATCTTGGCATGACGCCTGCGGATGTGCGCGACATTCTGGATAAAACCGCCGCAGCCAATGGGATGACAAGCGACGCCCATGTGCGTCTGATGATCACACGCGGCAAGAAATCCAAACCGTTTCAACATCCGGGCCTGTCCAAATGGGGCCCCACTGTTGTGGCGATTATGGAGCATTCCAAACCAGCAGAAAGCCTGCAAGGTCAGGGCATCCGCCTTGCCACCGTCCCGCAGGTACGTGGCCTGCCGATGAGCCAGGATGCGAAATACAACAGCCACTCCAAGCTGAACTGTGTGATCGCCTGCCTTCAGGCCGAACAGGCCGGTGCGGATGAGGCCCTGATGCTTGACCCGCATGGCTTTGTGAATACCACCAACGCCTGCAACTTCTTTATCGTACGCCGCGGCGAGGTTTGGACCTCCACCGGCGACTATTGCATGAACGGTGTCACGCGCCAGAAGGTGATCGACCTGTGCCGCGCCAATGGCATTCCGGTACATGAGAAAAACTACTCGCTCTACGAGGCATACGGCGCGGATGAGGCCTTCCTGTCCGGCACCTTTGGTGCGCAGACCCCTGTTGCGGAGATCGACGGAAAATCCATTGGCACCGGAGATCGTCCGGTGATGATGCGTATCCGCGCGCTTTACAAAGAACTGGTCGCCGCTGATGTGGCCAAGCAAAAGGCCACGCGCCCATGAAACTGACCGACCTGAGCGTGCTTCTGGTGGGCTGCGGCAAAATGGGCTCCGCGCTCCTCAAAGGATGGTTGGACAAAGGGCTGGAACCGGGCAACGTGCACGTTCTTGAACCCTATCCCTCTGCGTGGCTTCAGCAGCAGACGCAACAGGGCTTGAGGTTGAACTGCCTGCCAAAATCCCTGCCAGATGTGCTGGTTCTTGCAACCAAACCGCAAATCATGAGCGATGCAATTGCCTCTATCGAGCCCTTTGGCAGCCAGTCCACTCTGGTGCTGTCGATTGCGGCCGGTTCGCCCATCCGTTTGTTCGAAGACCGGTTTGGGGCCAACGTCGCGGTGGTGCGCGCCATGCCCAATACGCCAGCGGCGATCGGCGCAGGGATTACAGCTTTGGTTGCAAACAATAATGTCACCGACGACCAGATGCAGCTGGCCGAGGGCCTGATGGCCAGCGTTGGCAAGACCATCACGCTAGAGACCGAAGACCAGATGCATGCTGTAACGGCGCTATCCGGTTCGGGCCCGGCCTATGTCTTTGCCCTGGCCGAGGCGATGACCGCAGCGGGTGTGGCCGCCGGGCTGTCAGAAACCATCGCATCACAACTGGCCTGCGCCACAGTTTCTGGTGCGGGACGGATGCTGGAAGAAACCCCTGACAGCCCTTCCACGCTGAGAGAGCAGGTCACCTCTCCCAAAGGAACCACGGCTGCCGGGCTAGACGTGCTACAACGCAAAGACGCGCTGACGTATCTGCTCACGGCGACCGTAAAAGCGGCCGCGCGCCGAAGCGTTGCACTATCTGACACATAGGCACTGTGTGGCCCGGCCTGCGCCGGGCTGCGTTCCTTTTTACGGCCTACTGGCCTGTGACCCGCAAGCTGTTGACACGCAATATATGCAGCATCATGTCGAGTTCCGCGCGTTGGCTGATGCCCGATTTAAATCCCATCGCCACAGTGACAATGTAACTGGCCTGCTGGTTTGGCGACAGCCCATGCTTTGCAAGCTGCGTCGCAAAAGGGTTGAGAAGGCGTTCCACCAACGCCACGTGACGGGCATGCGATCGTGCGATCTCGTCTTTGCCCGCTTCATTGTGCCCCGTAATCAGATCTTCTACGTCCCCCGCAGTTTGAATGAGCTCAAAGCTCTTCACTATGGTTTCCGCAAAATAGGCATCCAATTGATCCGAGAGCCCGGATGTTTGCTTCAGGCGCGCCTCAACGCAGGCAAGGTTCGCATCCGTCACTTTGCGGATCGAGGCCCGGATCACACCGTCTTTGCCCCCAAAGGAATCGTAGATCGTCTGCCGCGACACACCGGCCACTGCGGCGATGTCGTTCATCGATGTCTTACGGGCACCATAGCGGACAAAGGTTGGAATGGCGGCGTCGAGGATCTTTTCCTCGGTGTCAGTCAAAGGTTTGGCGTCAGGCTGGGTCATCACCTTCGAATAAGTTTGTTTCGACGACTTGACAAGTCGGGAAGGAATGTAAAATACAACTGTACATCCGCACAATGATTGTAAGGTCATCCAATGCCCATCTCACGCCGGCAGGCATTGATCCGCACAGCCGCAGCTCTCACCAGCAGCGTTCTGCCCTGGGCCACGGTTGCCCGCGCGGACACACAGAAAGGAAACACAATGGACAAATCGCAAGAAGACGCCCTGATCGATCAAATCGCCAAAAGCGTAAGCTACGCGTTCCGCACCCCGATCCTGCGGCGCCCTTCTGACTATGGCTTGGCCTATGAAGACGTGTTTTTCCCGGCCCTTGACGGTGTCATGTTAGAAGGGTGGTTCATCCCTGCCGCCAACAGCGACAAACTGATCATTGTGAACCATTTCATTGGCGCCAACCGCTATGGCTACCCCGGTCATCTGGAGCCCTGGACCGGCCAGGGTGGGTTTGAGGTCAACTTTATTGAGGCCTATAAAGCGCTGCACGATGCCGGCTACAACGTGCTCGCCTATGACCTGCGGGGGCATGGTCATTCCGCCGAAGGCGCGGGCAATATTACCGGCGTTGGCGCAATCGAATGGCGCGATGTCATCGGCTCTGTCCGCTATGCCCGCACGAAACTTCCGGGTGCCAAAATTGCGCTACACAGTCAGTGCATGGGCTGCAATTCCACCTTCCTCGCCATGGAAAAACATCCCGAAGAATTTGAAGACATTGCGTGCATGATTGCGCTTCAGCCCTTGTCAGCTGCCCCGTTCATTGAACGCGCGCTGACGGACAACGGGGTGGAAAATGCGGTAGAACGTTTCGATGCGCGCTACAGCTATTACTCCAGTTTCCGTCACGGCGACAGCAATGCGATCGCCCGTGCCGACAAAGTCAAATGCCCGACGATGGTGGTCCAGGTCAAAGACGACATGACTACAAAACCATCGGACGCACAGGGCATCCACGGCAAGCTGCCCAACCCGGACAAAAAGCTCTTGTGGATCAATGGAACATCCGTTCGCTACGACGGCTACCGTTTCTTTAGCCAAAACCCGGGCGAAATGATCGCCTGGTATGACGCGCATTTGTGAGGATCGTTGCAATGTTTGGAAAACTGATCTCGGACATGATGGTCAAACCCGGTCAGTCGCCGTTGTTTGACACACCAGAGAACCACGGGCGGGACTATGAAAACGTCACCTTTCAGGCCGAGGACGGAACAACTCTGCGCGGCTGGCTGATCGAAGGCGGCACCGACCGCTGACTTGCCCCCCGCGAAATCCCTCACCGTGATGTAGAGTCTGCGCCAACTGTGAAGGAGCAGACACATGCGAAAGAGCCGTTTCACCGAGGCGCAGATTATCCGCTGCCCGGCAGGCGATTGCGGAGCAATCTGCCGAGAGGGGGGATGATCAAAGAGCAAGAGGCCGGACTGCCGACGGTCGAGGTTTGCCGCAGACATGGCTTGAGTACGGCCACGTTCTACAAGCTGAAGGCCAAGTATGGCGGGATGGAGGTGTCCGAGGCTGCCAGGCTGAAAGCGCTGGAGGATGAGAACGCCAAGCTGAAGCGGCTGCTGGCCGACACGATGTTGGAGCGAGACCTTGTCCGCCATTGGTCCGAGCGACAATGGCGACGGCACAGAGTTCACCAGTCGAGCGATCCTGAAATGGGCCGATGAGACCGAGGTGCCGTGGCACTACATCGACCCGGGGAAGCCGCAGCAGAACGCCTTCGTCGAAAGCTTCAACGGCAGCCTCAGGGATGAACTGCTGAACGAGGAAATCTTCGACAGCCTGGATGACGCGCGCAAGAAGCTGGCCGTCTGGCGCTACGACTACAATACAGTCCGCCCGCACTCGTCTTTGGCCAACCAGACACCGCGGCAAGCGCGCCGAGCGCTTGAGCAATTTGAGGGCTCCGCGCCCGGCGCGCTTGCCCAAACCGAAACCCAAGATTATGAAAACCAGACCCGCAGACTCTCGTTATGAATGAGGGACCATCGGGGGCAGCTCAGGGGTTTGGTATGATGAAGCGCAACACATCCTTGCGAACAAGAATGACGCTGCATTGCTAGAGGTTCTCGACTGTTTCAAAACGCTGGTGAAAGGCCCTGACTGGCCCATGATGCTCATCTTGTCTGGTGTGCCAGAGCTTGCGGACAGCATCCCCAAGCTTGAACAGCTCTTTCGCAAAGTCGCGCATGTGCGCCTGGATGATATTGATCTCGAGGTGGATATTGAGGAGGTCAACAGCATCGTGGGCAGCTATGCAATAGAAGCGAACCTTTCTGTCGATGATGATTTGACTTCGGGAGATTTTCTGCACCGATTGACGACTGCCGGCGCCTTTCGTTGGGGACTGGTTTTTGAATTGGTCATGAAAGCTGTGGGCTCAGCCGTTAAGCAAAAATCCAATCAATTGAAGCGCGAACATTTTGTGGATGTGTGGGTCACGAAAACGGGGATGAACTCAATCGCAACACCTTTTACGCATTCGGATTATGCGACAATGATTCGGAAGGACAGGCCATTTGAAGTCACTATACGTCGCTGATCAACAATAGCTCCAATAAGAAAGCCCGCGCTTTGCGCGGGCTATTTTTGTGGCCAAGCGGTGCGAAATGCCATTGATTGAATAAAAGGCGGGTCGTCAACAATTTGAACGAGCACGCTTTGTGGTTTTATTGCATGATTTAAGTTTGAAGTAATTTTCAAGTGCCCGCTATGCTTTTGATTTTAAGGGGAAAAATATCGCCTTCGGGATGCTGGAAAAACCTACAAACACGCAGGCTTTTAAATTGTCTGGCTAAACTCTCTCGTGCATGTCCCTTAGAGGGATGCCATCAGATCAGAAGCCGTTGATCGTAGTGTGTTTTCAGAGGTCCACGTCGTTTGAAGAACGCAAAATCAATGGGTTACAAATCCTGCCGCTTTGGCAGCTTCCGCGCCCTTGATGGGGTGAACTGCTGGGCACAGGGGCGACAGCACGCTGTCTTCGACCAGAAAAACCGGAGCTCCCATCTGGATCATGCGCGCGACAGGGCATCGGCAACGCTTTCTTCAACGGCACGATGTGTGCTGGTCTTTGCAGCTGTGGGTGGCGCAAACATAAAAAGCCGCCCCATGCCGAGGCGGCTCTTTTCGCGTTCCTATGTATTCGTGCAGATTAGCGCAGGAAACCAATCGCATAGGTGGGCGCGCGCTGTTCTTTGTCGAGATAGGCAGCGAGCGCTTCGGCTTCGGGCTGATCGGTCGTTTTGGTCTCGCTTGCGGCTAGGCCGCCGGTGATGAACAGGCTGTCGATGCCTTCGCCCATGGCGCCTTCGATGTCGGTGTGCGGGCCGTCGCCGATGGCCAGGATCTCGCTGTCGTCAAACGTATGGCCAATTTCGGCCAGGCGACGGCGGGCCAGATCATAGATCGGCGGGTGCGGTTTGCCGAAATAAAGGCTCTCGCCGCCCATATCGGTGTACATCTTGGCAATCGCACCGGCGCACCATTCGCGCACTTCGCCGCGGTCCACGACGATGTCGGGGTTGGCACACAACAGCTTCAGACCATTGGTTTTCGCGAGCAGCAGGTCGGGGCGGTTCACGTCCAGATCGGCCATGGTGTCGAAGGGGCCGCAGCAGACAATGCCCTCGGCCTCGGCCAGAGGGACGCGGGTGATCTCGGTCGGGTTGTCGATGACTTTCAAAGGTTCAAAAAAGCCCTCGTCGCGCTCCCATTCGCCCATGAAATAGACCTTATTGCCGACCGCGCCGGTGAACATTGCAGCGCGCGCGCTGTCGCCCGAGGTGGCGATGGTGTCATAAGCGTCATCCGGCACGCCAAATTGACCGAGCTGCGCCGCGACGCCTGCGCGCGGTTTCGGGGAGTTGGTCACCAGCACCACAATGCCCCCTTGCGCGCGGTAGTCCTGCAGGGCTTTGACAGCGGCGGGATAGGCGGTGATGCCATTGTGCACGCAGCCCCAAAGGTCGACGAACAGCGCTTTGTAGTTGCGCGAGATTTCCGAGAGGGAGGAGATAATCTGTGCCATAGGCGCCTCATGAGTTCCGCAAGGTTTCCCGCGCAGCTATGGCAGAGCCTATGGGGTTTGGCTAGGCCCTGTGGCCTGTCCGGTGGGGGCGTCGGCTTGCGCCAGCCCCGTCAGGCGCGGCGGCTGCTGTCCGCTCGCAAGGCGATATGATGGTCGTAAAACGCCTGCGGGTCGTACTGCGGCAGCCAGTCCAGCAGATCCGGCAACGGCAGAGGCGGCGAGAACGCATAGCCCTGCGCCAGATGGCAGCCTGCCTGATGCAACACGCGGGCCTGACCTGCGTCTTCGACCCCTTCGGCGATCACCATCATCTCGAGCTTGCAGGCCAGATCCACAACCGCTGACAGGACCTGGGCCGCACTGGTGCTGTGGCCCATTTCTGCCACCAGGCTGCGGTCCACCTTGACGCCTGTTACATCCAGTCGCGCCAGATGCGACAGGCCCGCATAGCCGGTGCCAAAATCATCCAGCAGCACATCAAATCCGGCCGCGCAAAGGCGGCTGATCTGCTGGCGCACATCCGCGCCTTCCAGCAGGCGTTCACTGCCCTTCGTGGGCAGGAAGGCGGTTTCCAGAATCTCGACCATCAGCTGGTGCTGATCCAGATCGGCGGCATCCGCAGCCCAGGTCATCCGGTCCACCAACTGCGGGTCGGCCAGCGATTGCAGCGAGGCATTGAAGCTGACGTGCATCTGGTCAAACCCGGCCCGCGACAGCGTCTGGCGCGCGGTGATCGCGGCGGCCAGCGCGGTTTCATCCAGCTGCGTCAACAGACCAATGTCGGCTGCGAGGGGCAGGAATTTGGCCGGTGTCACCAGGCCGCGCTCTGGGTGGTGCCAGCGGACGAGCGTTTCCACCCCAACGATGCGGGCGTCTTTCAGGGACACAACGGGCTGGTAATGAAACAGCAGCTGCCCGTCGCGGATCGCCAGCGTCAGCGCATCGCTCAGTTCTTTCTGTTCGGTTTTCTTGTCGTCCAGTGCCGCGTCAAAATACAGGAAATCGCCGCGACCGCTGGCTTTGACCTCGTAAAGCGCAAAGTCAGCTTTCTGGATCAGCTCTTCAGGATCATCGCCGGGGGCTGCGGTGGCCAGGCCAAGGCTTGCGCCATAAGACAGCTCTATCCCGCACCATTGGAACGGGGTGGTCATGTGATCGAGGATCCGCCGCGCGATCATTTCCAACTGGTCCGGCACGGCCCCAAGATGCGGGAGCACAACAATAAATTCGTCTCCGCCGATCCGCGCCGCCAGATCTGAGGGGCGCAGACAGGCCCGCAGGGCGGCGGCGGCCTGAACCAGAACCGCGTCGCCTGCGGCATGGCCATGGGTGTCATTGATGGCCTTGAACTTATCCAGATCCACATGGATCAACCCCAGTTTGGCACCGCTGGCTTCGGTCTGGGCAAGGGCGGTTTCCAGCACGTCGAGCAGCTTGCGGCGATTGGCCAATCCGGTCAGCGCGTCAAAGTTGACCGCCTGTTCCAGTTGCGACAAGGCCCGTTCGAGCGCTTTTGTCTGCGCCACCTCTTCGGAGACATCGCGGCAGGACAGCACCACCATCTGCTCGCCTGCGACATCCACGGCGGCCAACGAAAACTGGCTGTGGAACCGGCTGCCGTCGCCGCGCAGGTTTTCATAGATGGTGAATTCGCGAAAATAAGCCCCCTCGGGATCATAGCGAAAGGCGGCGATTTCCGCGTCTGACGGGCAGATTTCTGGTGGAAAGACCCATTTCTGCGGCTTCTTCCCGATCCAGAATTCCCGGGGGCGCCCCAGCAGGCGCGCATAGGCGGGGTTGCACCACAGGATGGTGCCATCCATCCTTTGCAGCAACATGCCGTCATTGGCATGTTCGGCGACGATCTTGAACGCGCGCAGGTCGCGCATCTGTTTCAGCACCGACAGCGCCCCGCGCCGGATCATGATCACCATAGCCACCAGACCGGCCAGAAGGACAGGCAGCACAAGCAGCGGGGGCAGGGAGCTGAACACAAAAACACATCCGCTTTGAGGGCACATAAAAACAACGGCGTACGACAACAAAGGCGCTGTGGCTGACCGACGCCCGCAGCTACACGGGCAGGCGCGCGGGCGCCGGTCGGGCGTTGGGTAACAGGGCACTCATCATCCCCTTCAGGCTAGGTCCGAGCCGTAAATTTTTTCCAAGCCTTGCGCAAAGTCGCCATAAACAACGCCGTAAAATCCGGGACTTGTCAGCGCTCTCTGGTCTTGTCACACTCAGCGGCGTCGCCGCCGACACCCTGTAAGGCTGCACATGTGATCCGAAGTTTTTAGGAAGGGGCGCCTATGACACGCTCTTGGTTTCCACCGATCAGGTCTGATTTGGTCCGCAACCGGTTGCGACCGCGTGCTCTGGGGCTGGCGGTTGCTGGTTTGACCGCGCTTACCGCCTGTGGCACGGCTTATGATCTGCCCAGCACCACCGGCACCTACGAGGCGCAGGCCAGTCGCATCTTTGCCGAAGCCCGCAGCACGCCGCCGCCCAAACCGATTTCAGCCGCCGCCGCACAGGCGCGGTTTGATCGCGTCGCCCGCCGCGTGCGCCCGGCCGGGCGGTCCGCCTGCGAACAGCTGCGCGGCCCACAGGTGGATTGTCAGGTCCAGATCGAAATTGACCGCCAGATGAAAGAGGCCAACGCCTATTTCACCTACGAGAAGGGCCGCCCGGTGATCCGCATGTCGCTGCCGCTGTTGCAGGTCACCCGCAATGATGATGAGGCGGCTTTTGTCATGGCGCATGAATACGGCCATCTCATTGGCGGCCATATTGAAAAGAAACAGCAGCAGGTCGCAGCCGGCGCGCTGATCGCGGGCACGCTGGCGGGGCTTGCCACGGCCGTCAGCGGCGATTTTGACGAGGACGCGCTGGCGCGCGGTCTGGGCGTCGGGGCGGCTGTTGGGGGCATTGCTTATTCCCAGACCTACGAGCTGGAAAGCGACAGTCTGGGAACCCGGATTGCCCATGCCGCAGGCTATGACGCGCCCAAAGGCGCGCGGTTCTTTGCCCGCCCCGGCAAACCACAAAGCCCGTCCGGCGGCCTGAACTTCTGGAGCACCCATCCGCCGGATGAAAAGCGTCTGGCGCTGGTGCTGGCAACCCAGGCGGAGATCGACCGGGGGCAAGGGCTGCGGCCGGCCCAGTAACCCCCCGGCCCAGTAACCCCCCGGCCGAGTAATCCAGGCCCAGTAATCCCGGCACAGGAACCGACTGTCGGCGCGCCGTGCAGCGGATGGGGGCAGACCTGTGCGCACCACAGCCACAGCGCCGGCAAGGCTGTGGTCGGTCCGCCTGCCGCCTTTCATTTCACAGGGCGAAATCTACAGCGTGTCAATCTCGACGCCCTTGACGCGGAGGTTGATGCTGTCTGCCTGAAAGTGGACAAATTCTCTGAGGCCCATTCGCAGCGCAGCGGTGTGCGGAAAAACAGGGGCCTGCAGGGCAGGCTGGGCTGTTTCATCTTGGGTCAACCTTCTGGATGTCCATAGGTCAATCATTCCGGTTTTAGCATATCCAGCAATGGCAAATTTATACGGTTCACCGCCTGAGGTGAAAATTATTTATTCGTTTAAAGGGGATGCGCATGCTTTTGCACTTACGCTTACGTAAGTGGTGGTTGTGGTAAAGCGGCGAGGCAGTGACGCTACAGCCTTGGGCTGCAAGCCGCGCTGTTGTGCCCGGTGGCCGGGCTGCGCGGAGGGCAGGCTTAGAAGTCGATCAGCCCATCGCGCAGGGCAATGGCCAGCGCATGTTCACGGGTCTGCGCCCCGAGCGCCTTGCGGGCATTGGCGAAGTGCTGCGACACCGCCGGTTCTGACAGCCCCAGCCGTTCGGCGATCCGCGCGGTCTGGTTGCCCTCGGCCAGCAGCGACAGCACTTCGCGTTGGCGCTGGGTAAGCGGAGAGGTCGGCGCAGCCCCCAGTCGGGTATTGGCCGCGCTGGTCACGGGGGCGCCAATGGTGCTGGCCAGCAGGGCCGAAAACAGATGGTGGTCGAAGGGCAGATCCTGCTCATGCAGGTCGGGGGTAAAGCCCAGGGTGACCGTCTTGCCCAGATCAGTGCCGCCATAGCGGGAACAGATCATATGCCCGAAGCCTTCGCTTTGCAGCCCGTGGTTCAGCGACCAGGCTTTCTGGCTGGCTGCATCCATCCTGTGCAGGGTGCCGAAGGCAACACGGTTGATGTGATGCCCGGCGGCCAGATCAGGGATCAGCGGGTCCACCGACAGGTAGTCTTCGGCGAGGTATTCTTCCATCCAGGCGTCGGACATATTGGTGTTCACCCAGTGGATGTCCTGCGTCTGAAACGCCAGCTCGGCCACAAGAATGCTGCCCAGACCCAGTTCCGAAGACAAATCGGTTGCGGCCTTCCAGCGGGCCTCGGGGTTTGGGGTGTTTACCAACCGTTCGAGCGCATCAATCAAAGCATTTTTTGCAGATGCCATCGGTGCCTCTAAAATCACAAACATTTAAAACTGTCGTGATTTTAGGGGGCTGGATTGCGCATGGGAATATTCACATCCTATGAATATTGCCAGTTGACGCTGATTTGCTGCTCCGGGCCGTGCGTTGGCAGACTTCGGGGCACGCGGCGGTTGCGCAGCCCCCGGTCAGGGTGATTCGCCAGAGGGCGGACGGGGTACGGGCAGGATCAGCGCGCGGCGGGCAGGATCAGGCGGGGGCGGCTCAGTCCAGCATGGTGACGCTGCCCTCTAGTGTGCCTCCCAATGTGCCCCCCAATGTGCGTGTCTCTGTCAGCAGGACGCGGCGACGGGCAGGGCGGGTGCCCTGGTGCTGACCGGCCACCAGCCAGGTCATCAACCACGCAAAGCCAAGCGCCAGATAGGCCGGTGCCAATGCCTCGCGATCCAGAAGCAGGATCATCATCAGGCCAATGCTGAAGGCCATGAGATTGAGGTTGCGCAGGACAAACCCGACCAGACGATCCAACGTAAACCGCAGAGCTTTGGGGATGGCTACAGATGTGGGTCGGGACATAATTGCGCTCTCCTTCGTTGTTCCGTGGAAACACAGCTAGGTGGCGCAGATGTCCTAAATCTTGGACGGATGTGGCAGCATTGTGGACATTGCCGCAAGTTTTAGCCGTTCTTTAACATACCAATCCTGAAGGCAGAGCGCGCCCGTTTGTCGCCCAACAAAGGGCGCTGGTGGTTTGGGGGCGCAGGGCAGCCCACACCCAGTTTCAGCTGATTAAGAGTTTGCCAGACAGGCCGCAGTGGGGATGCCGTTGACAGGATCGGAAGCCGCCGCATATCGCCGCTCCTTTTGGAAGCCGTTCTGCGGACCTTGCCGCCATTCGCTGCGGTAGCAGCTTAGGTAACGTGGTGCGTCCGCTTTGCGCAGATAGCGACATTTGCAAAGTCGGCGGATCTGGCAGTCAATCGTCGGTCGCATGCCGCAAGGCAAGGGAAGGAGCCGACCTTCGCCGCGCATGCAGCCGCCAACCATCATCGAGCGGAAGGGGAGCTTAACAAAGCACCATTTCGCTGCATATGTACCAATGGCGGCTTCCAATGTGTTGTCAGTTGAAACAACTCCCAATCTGTAAACCACAGGAAATAGGATTACCCGCCGATAAACACGTCTCCAGACCCATTGGAGATGGAACCGCCACAGTCGATGGCATCGCCGACGCGGCCAGCGGGTTGACCATTGATGAACACGCTGCTGGATCCTGCGGCCAAAGCCCGACCATGCGGCGGGTGTTTGGG